>NZ_JBVJDW010000008.1:221127-349000 GCF_055582085.1 Streptomyces sp. NPDC042259
TCTTTGCGTAGTCCGAGGGGTGGGTGTGTTGGGGGGGACTAAACAGAAAACCCCCCCTTCCGGCGGTGGACCCCGCGCCCGCAGGGCGCCCGCCGCCGCAGGCGGCAACGACGGCCCGCAGTCGAACTGCAACAGCCCGCCCGGCATACACCCGGACGGGCCGCAGAGAGGTGGGGGCGTGGCCCCCGTCGCCGTCGTCAGTCGCCCGCCGCGACGGGCTCGGCCCCGGCGGGCCGCTCGGCGCCCGGCTCCACGGCCGCCTCGGCCTCGGCACGCTTGGCGGCGGCCTTCTTGGCCCGCAGGCGCATCACCAGCAGGGAACCGAGACCGAACACCACGGCGGCGGCCAGGCCGACGTAGGAGAAGCGCTTGATCCAGTCCTCGGCGACCTTGCCGACGGTGTAGATCACCGCGACGGTGCCACCGGCCCAGACGATGCCGCCCAGCACGTTGGCGATGAGGAACTTCCAGTAGGGCATCCTCAGCACGCCCGCGAGCGGACCGGCGAAGATCCGCAGGAACGCGATGAAGCGACCGAAGAAGACCGCCCACATGCCCCACTTGTGGAAGGACCGCTCGGCGGTGGCCACGTGGTCGGGCCCGAAGTGCTTGGGGAACTTGCGGCCGAGCCAGTCCAGCAGCGGCTGGCCGCCCTTGCGGCCGATCAAGTAGCCGATGGAGTCACCGACGATCGCGCCCGCGATGGCGCACGCGCCCAGCACGTACGGGTTGATGTGATCCTGCGTGGCGGCCAGCAACGTGGCGCTGACCAGGACGATCTCGCCGGGAAGCGGGATGCCCAGGCTCTCCAGTCCGATGACCCCGCCCACCAGCAGGTAGACGGCTACCGCCGGTACTGTTTCGAGCCACTCCTGGATGTGCAACGCCGGTTCCTCCCCGGTTGGTGATCAAATACCCGGCGTGCGCCACGAGGGCACACGCCGGGCAGCCTACTGGAGGAGAGGACTCATTCGCGGGGTCGCCGGTTGCTCGGACGACGGTCACGAGTGGGACAAGGCGCCCGATCGGGCCGAACTCGGCCCCAGCCAAAACCAGCCCGTCCGGCGATTGAGGACACCGCCGCCCAGCGGAAAAGGTGCGGCGCCGCGCAGCGGAAAGGTGTGGGCGCCACGGGCCGCGGCGCCCACCTACCCGTCCCGCCCGGCCAGGCCTAGGCCTTCGGCCGCAGGGTCCACACCACCGTCATCTCACCCGTCGTCGAGCCGTCCGCGCGCGTGATCGTGACCGTGACGGGGAACTCCGGGCGCTCACCCGCGTCCAGCTCCGCGACGACGTCGGCGGCCGGACGGCCCAGCTCGGCGGTGGCCGTGACCTCGCCCATGGCGAGCTTCTTGTAACCGATCTCGGCGCGCACGGCGAGCGGCACGGCCCGGGAGAGCTGGTCACCGAAGGCGGCGAGCACGATCGCGCCACTGGCGGACTCGGCCAGGGTGAACATCGCGCCGGCGTGCGGGCCCCCGACGTGGTTGTGGTAGTCGGGCTGGTCGGGCAGCCGGACGACGGCACGCTCGGCGGTCGTCTCGTCGAAGACGAGGTTGAGCGTACGGGCCATGGGCACGGTGGCCGCGAGCATGTCGCCGATCGAGGGCGTGGTCTGAGACATACCCGAAAGTTACCAGCCAGTAGCAAGGGTCGGGAAGGGGCGACGGTCATCGTCGTCACCCACGCCCTCTATGGTTATCGGCCATGTGGCCAGGACAGCAGCCGCCCGGGGGCGAGCAGAACCCGCAGGACCCGAATCAGAAGCCGAACCAGAACCCGTACCAGCAGCCGGGGTACCAACAGCCCAACCCGTACCAGCAGCCGGGCTACCAGCAGCCCAATCCCTACCAGCAGCCCGTCGGACAGTCCGTCGGGCAGCCCGCGGCGCCGGGCCATCCCGGGCAGCCGGGCGTCCCGCAGTGGAACCCGCCGGGCGCCCCCGGTGGCCCGCGGCCGCCGGGTGACCACCGCAAGCGCACCACGATGATCGCGATCGGGGCGGCGGTGGCGGTCGTGGCCGCCGCCGTGGTCACCGGGGTCGTCGTGCTGAAGGACGACGACGAGAAGCCCGCCGCGAAGGGCGGCGACGCGAAGCCGACGGCCTCCGCGCCCGCGTCCCCGGCGTCGCCGAGCACGGCGGCACCCGAGGACAACCCGCGCAACGGCGGGGAGGTCAAGCCGGTGATCGCCGGCTGGAAGCCCGTCGTCAACGGCAAGCGGCACAACGCCTTCGACGTCCCGGCGGACTGGACGGTCCGCTCCCCCACGATGTCCACCGGCTTCGAGGACGAGGACGGCCAGCCCCTGGTCACGATGTCGGGCACCGCCGTCTACAAGGAAGGGGAATGCGCGAAGAACGACCACCGGGCCGGCGCCGGCACCAAGGGCGCGCAGGGCGCCAAGAGTGAGGGATCGGCCGCCGAGATCGAATCGCTCAACTGGGTCTTCGCCGCGTTCGACCGCAAGAAGACGGGCCGCTTCGACACCACCAAGGCCAAGCCCTTCAAGAGCGACCACGGCATCACCGGCTACACCGCCTCGGCGACGGTGACGGGCGTGAAGAAGACCGACAAGTGCGTGACGGACGGCAAGGCGTTCGCCGTGACGTACAAGGACACCTCGGGCGATCTCGCGACCTGGATCCTCTACGCGGGCACCGGCTTCGACGGCGAACTCTCCGACGACACCATCAAGAAGATCATGAGTTCGCTCCGGCCGCTCACGTCTTCCTGACCGCCCCCCGGGCCCGACCGCACCTGGCCGTGCGGGCCCCGGGCCGCCGTGACGGCGGCCCGGGGCCTTGGCCCGGTGTCAGCCGATACCGAACGCACCGCCCGGCGGTTCGGGGGACGGCTCGGCGTCCGCGTCGTACACGGCGGCCGCCCCGGCGGTGAAGCGCTCCAGCATCGGTCCGTGCTCGACCCGCGCCGGGAAGGCGTCACCGGCGGCACGGCGGGCGAGCGCCGTGACCGGCAGTTCGGTGTGTGAGGCGACGAGGACGGCGTTGCCGAAGCGGCGGCCCCGCAGCATCGGGGGCTCGGCGATCAGACACACATGGGCGAAGGCCGTCGCGAACGTCGCCACCTGCGAGCGCAGAAAGGCGAAGGGCGCGCCGTCGGCGAGGTTCGCCGCGTACCGGCCCCGGGGGCGCAGCACGCGGGCCGCGCAGCGGGCGTATTCCACCGAGGTGAGGTGCGCGGGCACCCGTGAGCCGCCGTAGACATCCGCGATGATCACGTCGGCGGAGGCGTCGGGCTCGGCCTCCAGCGCTGTACGGGCGTCCGCCGCGTGCACCTCGATGCCCGATCCGTCCCGCAGCGGCAGGTGTTCGGCGACGAGGGCGATCAGGCCGCGGTCCGCCTCGACGACCCGCTGGCGCGAGCCGGGCCGGGTGGCCGCGACGTAGCGCGGCAGGCTGAGCGCGCCACCGCCCAGGTGCAGGACGTCCAGGGCCCGGCGCGGTTCGGTGGCGGCGTCCACGACGTGGGCGAGCCGTCGCGCGTACTCGAATTCGAGGTAGGTGGGATCGTCCAGATCCACATAGGACTGGGGCGAGCCGTTCACCGTCAGCAGCCAGGCCCGGGCCCGGTCCACGTCGGGCATCAGCTTGGCGGTGCCCCAGTCCACGTCCCGGGTCACGGGTATCGGTTCGTCCACTCCCCCATTGTGCCGATGCGCCCGGCTCGTCCGCTCGGCCACCCCCGCGAAACCTTCCCCATTCCGGCGGATTTTCGGCTGCGGGGTGTCCTCGATCGCAATCCGAGGGGCGCTCACCGCCACACGCGGTGCGGCTAGGTGCGCCCGGCCCGGGCGCCGTGCGCCGTGCCGACGACGAATCCGTCCATCCACATCTGTGTCATCTGCCGGGCCACCATCTTGAGCTGCAGGGCGGTGAGTACTTTCTCCAACTGCCCTTGTCGCAGCGCCAGCCTGGCGCGCCGCTCGGCCGCCAGGAACAGCACCATCTGCTCGGCCCTCGCGACCGCCCCTCCCTGTCGTTCTTCCATGACTGCACCCTAGGCGCGGCTCCGCTCGGGGGCACGCGATTATGGTTCCGCCCCCCGGGCGGGTGGGCGCCGGGTGCGTACGGGCGCGGGCGACCCGGAGGGCCCGGGTGCCCGACGTTGCCGGGGGCGGGCGGCGGGTGAGCGGCCGTGCCGGTCCCGTCCCGTCCCGCCCCGTCTCCGCGACATCACGTCCGCTTTACGCCCGCGTCGGTTACGCTCCATCGATGCTCGATTCCGCCGCGCCCTCCCCCGGTCTCGCCACGCGTTGCACGCGCGTGCTGCTGTCCCCGTGGTCCCGGCTGGGTCTGCTCGCCGGGCTGCTCGCCGCCGCCGCGGCGACCGTGCTGGTGTGCCGCCCGGAGCGGCTGCTCGCCGACGGCTGGCCGCCCCAGTTGTCCGGTGGCGCCGCCGTCGTGCTGTTCGCGGTGGCGTACGGACTGTGCACCGCGGCGTTCGTGCCGCGCCCGATCCTGAATCTCGCCGCGGGCGCGCTCTTCGGCGCGCAGTTCGGTACCGCCGCCGCGCTGGCGGGCACGGTCCTCGGTTCGGGCATCGCCTTCGGCCTGGGACGACTGCTGGGGCAGGAGGCGTTGCGTCCCCTGGTGCGCGGGCGGTGGCTGCGGGCCGCGGACCGGCAGCTCAGCCGGCACGGCTTCCGCTCGATGCTGGCGATCCGCCTCTTCCCGGGTGTGCCGTTCGCGGCCGCCAATTACTGCGCGGCCGTCTCCCGGATAGGCTGGCTGCCCTTCCTGCTGGCGACGGGCCTCGGGAGCGTGCCCAACACCGCGGCCTATGTGATCGCGGGCAGCCACGCGTCGTCCCCCACCTCGCCGGCCTTCCTCGCCGCCATGGCCTTCATCGCGCTCACCGGACTCGCGGCGGTCGTCGTGGCCTGGCGCAAGCGGGACCGGATGCGCGCGTCCGCCCAGCACCCCTCGTCATGACCTTGGCCGGTTGACGAGGGGCTCGGGGACCGCCCGCGCGCCCGGCGCATGACCACCGCAGAACGACAAGGCGGTCACACCACCACACGCCCTGTCACACTATGAAGCCATCCGATTACCCTCAGCGTTCGAAGCTCGGTGGCCGAGCCGGGCACGCACGGCAGGAGGGGCCGCATGACGGAGCAATCAGCAGACGACGCGGGCGCGGACGCCCGTTCGGACCTGGATCCAGAGGTGGCGAACGCCGACCGGACGGCCGCCACCCCCGTAACCGCCGAGGACGCCGTGGAGGTCGAAGCCGAGGGCGTCGTCCGCCACCGGCCGGGCATGTTGGTCACCGAGGAGCACGCACCGGAGAGCGGCGCGGGCCCGAGCTTCCGACTCACGCCGTCCGAGAGCTGAGGGGAATCCGATGTCGCTGTCCTTCCGCAACAGCTATCGCACCCTCGTCTCGGTGGCCTACATCAAGCGCTTCCCGAACTGCCCGGAGGGCTGGCTGAAGCGCGGCTGGTGGAACATCCAGCCGGGCGCGACGGTCACGGTGGACGGTGCGAACGTATCGGCCGTCAACCGCTTCTGGTACTTCCACGCCGAGGCCACCGACGGCGCGGTGTGGGCGGGGCCGATCGTCACGTGCGTCACGAACAACGCCTTCGAATGGTGCCTCAACCGATGTGACCCGCCGACCCGAAACGAGGGCTTCCGCGAGTTCGACGTCAATGGGTTCACGAACTACACGATCAATCTGACGCCTTGACGCCCTGACGGCCTTTCGGAGGGGGAAAGCCGAAGGGAAAAGCCTCCTCCCCTCCGACTCCCCCCTCCGAACGAGCCGTGGCCTTCGTCGAGTCAGGACGTCACGCCGTGGGCACCCGGTCGAGAAATCCGAGAACGCTGCGGATCCGGCCGTCCGCGGCAAGCGTGATCACGTCGAACCCCGCGACGGGCGCGGACCCGTCGGTGGTGGAAACCAGCTCCCAGCCGAACCGCGCGGTGTCGTGGTGCCCGTCGACCGTGCCGGTGTGCCGGAACTCGAAGCCGGGAAACTGCCCATGCGCACCCGTGATGACCGCGGCGAGCTGCTCGTGCCCGCTGACCTCGGCAAGCGGGTCGGTGTAGGACCCGTCCTCCGTCCACGCGGCGGCGACCGCCTCGGCGAGAACGGCGGGGTCGGTGGCGTTCCAGGCCTCGAAGTACCGGGCGACGGCGGTCTCGTACTGCGACATGGTGGTTCTCCTCGTTCGATGCTGACTAGCGGAGTAAGGGGCTGGAACACGGATTTCGAGCCGGAGGGCGCCGGCCCGAAATCCGCTGCCCTCAGCATGCCGAGAGGGCGCGAAACGCGCGATTACCTCGCAGGTAAGGGAAACCCGCCCGGTCAGCGCGGCCGCCGCTCTTCGCGCTTGGTGTCTTTCAGCGGGCGCTTGTAGTAGCGCCAGGGGAAGGAGCCGGTGCCGACCTGGGTCCAGCCTTCGGTCTCCATGCGCCGGTGCCGGCCGCCGACCGCGAAGGGTACGCGGCGGTGCTCCCAGGGCCGATCGGAGGCCTCCACCACGTGGTACAGCGGTCCGTAGTCGACCAGTTGCCAGCGTTCCAGGCCCGCTTCGGCGAGGGCCTGCATCTCGTCGAAGGCCGTCAGCGGGGTCAGCACCCGGCGCTCGCCGAGTCCGTCGCCGCTCGCGGCGGGGGCCGCGTCGCCCTTGACGGCGAACCGCTGCTGGGCGGCCTGCCGGCTCACTCCCAGGATGCGGCCCACGGTGTCCCAGCTGTGACCCGCCGCCCGCGCGCCCCGGACCGCCTCGCGCAGGAGCCGGCTGGACTCCTCGGCGCCGACCCGGGTGGCGGCGACCAGGCGCAGATACCCGTCGGGGTCGTGCTCCAGGGATTCGGCCAGCCCGTCGGGCGCTCCGAGGACGGCCCCGGCGATGCCTTCCCGGATGCGGGCGGTCTCGTGGGCGCTGAGTGCTTCCGCGGCGCTCATCGGCGCTCACCCGCGGCGGGCTCCGCGTGGTCGGCCGGGCGCAGCGGTTCGAGGGCGTCCAGGGCCTCCAGGTCCCGCCGCAGGCGCGCCTCCTCGGTCCCCGCCGCGTCGGCGGCCGACTGCAGGCGCATCGCGCCGAAGAGCGCCCCCATGGCGGCGACAAGGAGAAGCTGGGCGCCGACGAGGGCGGCGAAGGCGCCGTTGCCCAGGTGGTCTACGGACGTCACGCCCACGGCGATGAGGGAGGTCGCAACGGTCAGCATGCCGAGGACGGCGGAGAGAAGGGCGGGCTTGGCGGCGGACGCGGACCGCATCGGGGTGATCATGGCGTCAATGTTTCCTTGACGCCATGATCTTGTCAATATTTTCTTGACACTCGTCCCGCGCGGTCCGCCGCGGCCCGCCGCCCGGTTCAGCCCGGCAGCACGATGGCCGTCACGATCAGCCCGGCACCGGCCGTCCACCGGCCGGAGAAGCCGTCCAGGCGGTGCCCGTCCACCACGGGGCCGGGCACCAGCAAGCGGGCCGAGAAGGTGCGCGCGCCGGGGTCGACGTCGATCTCCGCCTCCGAGAAGTCCAGCTCACGGCCGGTCAGCGGATACCAGGTCTTGAACACGCTCTCCTTCATGCTGAACAGCAGCCGGTCCCAGTGCGGCCCGGAGCCGGCGGCGGTACGCGCGTGCACCCACCGGAGTTCGCTCGGCAGCGCGATGAGGTCGAGCACACCGTCCGGCAGCGGCCCATCGGGCTCGGCGTCGATGCCGATCGAGGCCGCATCCCCCGCCCTGGCCACGACCGCCGCCCGGTAGCCGTCGCAGTGCGTCATGCTGCCGACCATCCCCTCGGGCCACTGCGGCGCACCGCGCGGGGTGGGGATCAGAGGCACGGGTGCCAGCCCGAACCGGCCGAGCGCACGCCGGGCACACGACCGTACGGCGGCGAACTCACGCTGCCGCTTCGGCACCGCTCGGGCCACGACCGCCTTCTCCTCCGGGAAGAGGCCGTCGTCCGCGTCGTCCGGCAGATCGGCGAAGGTCTCCACGCCGACCACGGCCGTGGGCAGTATCTCCTCGATCACCGCGCTCCCCCCGGGCCGGCCGCGGGGCGCTGGGGCAGGATCTGCCGCAGCGGGTCGCGCGGGGTGCGGGTGCGCCATTCACGCGGATAGCCGATCGAGACCTCCTCGAACCGCACCCCGTCGCTCCAGGTCACCCTCGGGATGTGGAGATGTCCGTAGACGACGGCGGTGGCGCGGAACCGCACATGCCAGTTCGCTGTCAGCTCCGTGCCGCACCACTGGGCGAATTCGGGGTAGCGCAGGATCCTGGTGGGCTCGCGGGTCAGCGGGAAGTGATTGACGAGGACGGTGCGGTGCCCGGGGTCCACGGCCGCGAGGCGGCGCTCGGTCGCGGCCACCCGGGCGCGGCACCAGGCGTCCCGCCCGGGGTAGGGGTCCGGGTGCAGGAAGTGCTCGTCCGTGCAGACCACGCCCGACTCGTAGGCGACGCGCAGCGACTCCTCCTTCGTCGTCGCCCCGGGGGCCCGGAACGTGTAGTCGTAGAGCAAGAAGAGCGGGGCGACCGTCACCGGCCCGTCCTCGCCCTGCCACACCGGGTAGGGGTCCTCAGGGGTGGAGATCCCGAGGGAGCGGCACAGCTCCACCAGGTGCAGATAGCGCTGCTCGCCCCGCAGGTCGACGGGGTCCTTGGGGTGGGTCCACAGCTCGTGATTGCCCGGCGCCCAGATCACTTTGGCGAAGCGGCCGCTGAGCAGGCGCAGTGCCCATTCGATGTCCGCGTACAGCTCGGCGACGTCTCCGGCCAGGATGAGCCAGTCGTCCTCGGACTCCGGGCGCAGCGACTCGATGATGGCGCGGTTCTCCTCGTACGCCACATGCAGATCACTGACAGCGAGCAATTTCCTCTGGGGCACAGTGGCATCCTTCTCGACGGAGCCCCCGCCCCACTGCCTCGCGGCCGGCGGCAGGCCGGGCTCGCGGCCGGCCGATCCGGTCCCTCAACTGCGGTGTTGGCCCCGCTCGTTCATCCACAGACATTTTCCGGCACGTGTGGACCAGATACTGCCATATCGCCCTGATGATGTTGTGTGGCCTGTTGCCCATGTCACAGGCCGACGCGGCGGCCTGTGACCTCCGTGGGCGTGCCCGAAGGGCCGTTACGAGGCGCTACGCGGCGACGCTCACCACGGCACCGTCTCGTCGACCGAGCCGTCCATGCTGCCGCGGAAGCTTCCCGTCGGACCGTCCACGCCCATGAGGGCGAGGCGTACGGGCACTTCGGCGCCCTCCTCGGGGGTGCGGGTCCCCCGGCTGAAGGGCGAGCCCGCGTTGAGATCGGTGGCCACCAGCCCGGGGTTGGCCACATTGACCCGGATGCCGGCCTCGCGCAGCGCGTTGGCGTAGACGATGGTGATGGCGTTGAGCGCGGCCTTGGAGGAGCTGTAGGGCAGCAGATTGCGGGTGGAGATAGGGTTGTCCGGGTCGCTGAGCAGGCTGAGCGACCCGAGCGGGCTGGACATGTTCACCACTCGGGCCGCACCGGACTTGCGCAGCAGCGGGATACAGGCCTGGGTCACGGCGACGGTGCCGAAGACGTTGACCTCGAAGGCCGTACGCATGTGCTCCCTGGTGACCTCCGGCACCGTGACCCCCCATTCGACGACCACACCGGCGTTGTTGACGAGGACGTCGAGCCGTCCGGATTCCGCCTCGATCCGCTGGGCCGCGGCGTCGACCTGGGCCTGGTCGGTCACATCGAGCTGAAGGAATCGAACATCCAGTCCCTCTTCGGTGAGTTCACGGGCCGTCTCACGACCGCGCCGTTCATCACGGGCGCCGAGGTAGACGGTCATTCCCTCTCCGGCCAGGCGTCGGGCGATGTGCTTGCCGATGCCCTTGTTGGCGCCGGTCACCAGCGCTACCTCGCCGTGGTGCTGTCCATCGGTCATCGTGAAGCCTTCCGCAGTGGGTGGTCCGGGTCGGTTCTGGTGGTCAGCCTAGTAATTTCCGAGGCCTCCGCACACGTTCAGCGCCTGTGCCGTCACCGCGCCGGCCCGGTCGCTGATCAAGTACTCCACCATGGCCGCGACCTCGTCCGACTCCACGTACCGGTGGATCGGCACCCGGGTCGTGATCCGGTCGAACGCCTCGTCGGTGGACACGCCCCAGATCTCGGCGTAGTGCGCGCGGACCCGCTCCGCCATCGGGGTCTCGACGAAGCCGGGGCACACGGCGTTCACCGTGATGCCCGTCGGCGCCAGCTCCAGTCCGAGCGCCTTGGTGAAGCCCACGACACCGTGCTTGGACGCCGAATAGGGGGCGGCGTGGATCACGCCCTGCTTTCCGCCCGTCGAGGCGATGTTGATGATGCGTCCCCAGTCCTTCTCCCCGAGCCCGCCGGTGGTGAGCACGGCCTTGGTCATCAGGAACACACTGTTGAGATTGGTGTTGATGACGTCGAACCACAGCTCGTCGGGGATCTCGGCCGTGGCGCCGCCGCCGCTGCGCCCGGCGTTGTTGACCAGGATGTCGACTGGGCCGAACCGGTCGACGGCCGCCTGGACGAACTGCCGCACCTGATCGGGCGAGGAAACGTCACAGGGGCTTCCGTCCACATCGAAGCCCCTGTCCTGGAGCGACTTGACGCTCTCCGCGAGGACCTCCTCCCCTCGCGCGCACACATAGACGCGAAGGCCCTGCTGGGCCAGCCGCTCGGTGATGACAAGGCCCATTCCGCTGGTGGCACCGGTGACGATCGCGACCGGCCTGCCGGTTCGTGCCATATCCCGTTCCTCCCACTCACGCCGCAGCACTCGCAATGGGGCTCAGCGTGGCCCGCCCCACTCGAAGCTCGCTCGGACACTCCTTGATCCGGGACCCCCTCCGTGGGCCCACGGCCGCACGGGTCCGTACGCCCTGCGCTCCCACCGGCCCTGCTGCCGGTCCCGCCGATCCGGCCGATCCTCGAGCCAACCGCGATCCGACGCGGCCACGGTGACGACAGTTGCCGCCGCCTCCCGGAGGATCCCCATGACAGCGATCGACACCCGTACCGCCAGCACCTCGCTCTACGCCGAGGTCCAGCATTTCTACGCCCGGCAGATGCAGCTGATGGACCGTCGCGACTTCGAGGCGTTCGCGGACACGTTCACCGAGGACGGCGAGTTCAGCCACTCCCCGGGCCAGCTGGCTCGGGGCCGCGCGGGCATCGTGGCCGAGCTGGTGGAGTTCCACCGGCGGTTCGACGCCGACCCCGTCGTCCGCAGGCACTGGTTCAACATGATCGTCCTCGATCCGCAGGAGGACGGTTCGCTGCGCGCGACCTACTACGCCTATGTGATCAACACCCGGCCCGGCAGTGAACCGCAGCAGGGCCCCGTCTGTGTGGTCACCGATGTTTTGGTGCGCGTCGGCGACGCACTGGTGAACCGCTCCCGTCGGGTCAGGCAGGACCGGCTGCTCCTGGAGCCCGCGTCAAGCCCGTCCGGCGACTGAGGACGCGCCGCGGGGCACCCGCCGCCGCGGGCGGCACAGGCCGCCCGCGGACGGCACGGGCCGCCCGCGGCCAGGCGACCTGCCGGTCTTGGCCCTATCGTTCAGCACGGGCCGCATACTCGGCGGCGTACGCCATCGTCGTCGCGCTGTTACGGCCGAGCGCCTCGCGGATGAACTTCCGCGCGTCGGCCAGGTCGCGGCCCGTGCCGAGCACCGCCTCCACCGCGCCCGGGTCGATCACGACCGTGTGCCGGGAGGACAGGACCGCCCCCGCACCCGCCTCGGCCCCCTCGGTGAAGGTCCACAGCCCGCTGTGGCCGAGGAGCAGCTTCGGCGGCAGCGTCTGCTTGTAGGCGATCCATTCCGGCGCCCGGCACACCCGCACCGACCGGGTGGTGTGGCGGGCCCCGTCCGCCGTCACCGTTTCCATCTCCAGGTCCTGGACGCCCGGGGCGGGCTCGGCGAGCCGGACACGGTCGACATGGGGCAGCCGGTCGGCCCAGAGATCGGCCCGCGCCACGAAGGTGTAGGCGTCGGCGGCCGCACCGGACAGCTCGACGGTGTCGGTGAACGTGAGGACGATGTCCTCGGGGGCATGGCCGCACTCCGCCGCGCGCGCCAGCGCGGCCAGCTCCTCCGGGCTGTTGCGGTCGAGTGCCGCGGTGACCCACGCCACCGTTTCGGGGCTGTCGTCGACGGCCGAGAAGGAGTGCCGCAGCACCACCTCGGTGCGCCCGCCCGGCAGCTCGCGGAAGAGCCATCCGCCGCCGATCGACGCGATCGGCGGCCGGCTCGCCTCTTGAGCGAAGATCACCCGCAGCCCGTCCGGGTCCAGCGTCCGCCGGGACACCCAACTGCTGACCTCGCCGTTCACGGTCGCCCACAGCTCGAAGCGCTCCGCGCGTTCGGAGCGCTCCAGATGACGGACGTGAACGCTGGGGCCGAAGAGAGCCGGCCACACGGTCACGTCGGCGACCAGGCCGTACAGCACCCGGGGCGGCGCTGCGACGACCCGGGTGTGCTCGGTGTGATGCTCATGGGTGGTTTCCATGGCCCCCAAGCTGCTGCAACCGGCTCGAAGACCGCTCGAGGTCGCGTAGGGGCCCGTCGTAACCGCCTGTGGCGGCGGGCGCCCTGCGGGCGCGTCCTCAATCTCCCCCAGCGGGCTCTATTCGAGCCCCGTCCGGCGATTGAGGACGCCGCCGTGCAGCCGTGGTGCGGGCGCCACGGGCCGCAGCGCCCGCCCACATGGTCCGCCGGACAGGCCCTAGTGGGCGGTCACCGACAGCGAGTGCCGGAAGACGTTCTTCGGGTCCCAGCGGGCCTTCGTCCGCTGCAGCCGGCGGTAGTTGTCGCCGAAGTAGAACGCGTGCCAGGGCACTCCGGACTTGTTGAACTTCGGATTCGTGATGTCCAGGTCGGGCGCGTTGATGTTGCAGCCCTCGTAGCGGTCGCCGGGCACGGGGTAGCCGCCGGTCGACTCGAAGACTTGGCCGTAGATGTCCCGTACCCAGCCCAGGTGCCGGGCGTCCTCGGCCGCCTCGACCCAGAAGTTCTCGAACATCGCGACGAGCGCCGACCTGCGCTGGGGCAGTGCGGTGTCCCCGGGGGCGAGCGCGTTCATCCTGCCGCCGGCCATCGCCCCGAGCTGGATCATCGCGGTGCCGGGGCTGGTGTTCGCGTAGTCCGTGCGCGTCATGTGGCGGTAGATGGCCGCGCACTGCTCCTCGGTGAACGACTGCCGCAAATAGGCGTGCTTGACGGCGCCGCGCAAGGTCGCGTTGGTCATCACCGTGGGGTTGCTGGTGTCGATCGTCACGGTCGAAGCCATCCAGGGCAGCCGCCGGTGCGGAAACGGCCCGGAGATGCCCGTGTTGGCGGTGACCGCGCCGAGGTAGTCCTCGAGCAGCTTCTCCGCGTTCGGCGCGGCCGCGTCGACCTGGGTGAGCATGCCGATCCCGCCGCTCGACGCGTGCTGGACGAACAGCAGACCGCACAAGGCCGAGGTCGGTGAGGCCGGATCGCTGTTCTCCACGTACCACTGGCACTGGTTGCGCAGCAGATGGGTGAAGGTCCTCTCGTTCATCTGCTGCCACGGCGCGAACGCCGTGCTGATCAGCACCTCGCGCGGCGGCTGCGGGAGTTGCTCGGCCGGGCGGCTGCCCGTCGCCCCGCGGCTGCGGAACCAGAACTTCGTGATGACGCCGAAATTACCGCCGCCTCCTCCGCAGCAGGCCCACCAGAGGTCCTTGAGGTCGCCCGTGTCCTCCCGCGACGCGATCACGGTACGGACCTTGTTCGGGCGGTCGGCGACCACGATCTCCACGGCCTCGATGAGGTCGCAGACGTTCCCGAACTGCCGCGACAGCAGGCCGTGGCCGCCGCCGGTGGCATGGCCGCCGATCCCGACCGCGGGACAGACCCCACCGGGCAGCGTCACGCCCCAACCGCGGAAAAGCGTTTCGTAGATGTGCCCGAGCTGCGCACCGCTCTCGATGGCGAAGGCCTTGCGGCGCGGGTCGTAGTAGATGTCGTTCATCATCGACAGGTCGACGATGACTTCGACGTCCTTGTTGTAGGTGAAGTCGGCGTACGAATGCCCACCACTGCGGATGGAAAGCCGTTTTCCGCTGCTGACCGCCGCCTGGACCGCCTTCGACACATGTTCGGATTTTCCGGCCATGCGTACGGATTCAGGCGCTGCGGACCACCGGCGATTGAATCCGGAAACAAGCTCCGGATAGCGGTGGTCGTCCGGGCCGATGGACACCGGACCGAATTCCGGCGCTGTCGCCGAAACGTCTTCTCGTTCGACCGGCATGCTGATACGTCCCCCCGTAGTTCACTTTCCCCTGAGACCGGGCACGGGCGGCGCTCGCCGCCCCGAACCCCGTGTCGCGTGCGAACGGCACGCATCCTTCCATACGCCCAGATGCTTTCCAAGCAGTCTCGACGAATAGTTCACCGCGTTCCACTTCCCGCGATCCGGGTCGTTCTCGAGCGTTATTCGATCCCCTCCGTCGACGATGACTGGGCGGCCGAGCGGCGGCATGGAGAGGAGACACGTCATGGGAAACATCGAACGCGCGTTGTCCGCTGACGGGAAGGCAAGCGGAGTGGCTCGTTTCGTGGACCTCAGTGTGGCCACCCGCGACACCGCCAGCGAAGCCACGCCGGTGACGGTGGAAGTGCTCGGTCACGAGGCGGCGGCGACCGTCCTCGGACTCGCGCCGGACGACTTCCCGGACGGGATGGCCATTTCCAATGAAACCGTCACGCTCACCACGCACACCGGCACCCATATGGACGCCCCCTTGCACTACGGCCCGCTCAGCGGTGGCCTTCCGGCGAAAAGCATCGACCAGGTGCCGCTCGACTGGTGTTTCGGCCCCGGCGTCCGACTCGATGTGCGGCAGGTGCCCGCCGGCGAGGGCATCACGGTCGAACACCTCCGCGGCGCCCTGGCCGAAGCACGGCACGAGCTGTGTCCCGGTGACATCGTCCTGCTGTGGACGGGCGCCGACGCACTGTGGGGATCGGCGAAATACCTCACCGAATACGCCGGTCTGACCGGCGAGGGCACGGCGTTCCTGGTGGAGAGCGGCGTACGGGTCATCGGTATCGACGCATGGGGGCTCGACCGGCCGATGCGATCGATGATCGAGGACTACCGCCGCACCGGTGACCGGGGATATCTGTGGCCCGCCCACCTCTATGGCCGCACCCGGGAGTACCTCCAACTCGAAAAGCTCGCCCGGCTGGGCGAGCTGCCCTCGGCTACGGGATTCACCGTCGCCTGCTTCCCCGTATCCGTGGCCGGCGCGGGGGCCGGGTGGACCCGTGTCGTCGGCCTCCTCGGGTGAACTGCCGGTGCGCACGCGGCTGCCGGGCCCGGCCGACTTCGGTCGGGCCCGGCAGCCGCCGCGTCGAACCGATCCGATCCGGTTCGACTGGGCCGGCTCACGCCGGACGGGCTGTCAGCTCCGGCCGTGGACGACACTGCCCCTGGACAGCAGCTCATGTTGCAGCAGCTGCAGTTCAGGGGCAGGTTCGACGCCCAGCTCCGCGTCGAGGATGCGCCAGAGACTCCGGTAGGCCTGCAGGGCCTCCGCCCGCCGCCCGCACTTGTCGAGCGCCTTGATCAGTTGCGCGTGCAGGCTTTCGTTGAGCGGATTCTCCGCCACCAGCAGCCGGAGCTGCGGGATGATCTCCTGGTGCCGCCCCAGGCGCTGACTGGCCTCGATATGGAGATGCGTGGCCGCGAACCGGAGTTCGTTGATGTACGTCAGGTGTGCCTCGAGGACGCTCCCGATCATCATGCCGACCAGGACGGGCCCCCGCCAGAGCGCCCGCGCCTCGTCGAGACAGCCCATGGCCTCCTCGGGCCGGTCGTCGTCCAGCAGTCGCCTGGCACGCTGGACGAGCCGCTCGAAGACCGCGACGTCGATCGCGTCGTCGGGTACCTGGATGACATAGCCGGCCGGCCTGGTGACCAGCACATGCTCCCCGCCGGGCATGCCCGCGAAGATCTTCCGCGCGTGGTAGATGTACGTCTGGAGAGTGGTGAGCGCGCTGCGCGGCGCGTTCTCTCCCCATAGTTCCTCGATCAGGGTGTCCACACTGACCGTTTCGCCGTTCTGAACCAGCAGCAGGCCGATGAGCTGACTGACCTTCGACCGGCTCAGGAAGAACGAACGGTCATCGGTGACCACGATCTCGAATTGTCCGAGCAGCTTGAATTTCACCGTACTCCCCCGTAGTTGATCAGCGAACTCCGGCAAGAGAGTGATCCAGCATCGTTCGAAATTCATTCATTTCGAAAGTGGATCAACGACGTTGTCGGATCCGCCAAGCGCTACAACCCCCGTCGCCGAGACCCATTCACCCCCAAGTGGGTACGGCGATGCGCTTATGGTGCCACTCGCAAGATATCCGACGCGAACCCGCCCCGCCACATGTTTATCTGTGCGCCGCATCACACTGATCGAATTGCTGGGGAACGGCGAATCCAGCTGCTCCAATTGATGGTTGAGAGACTGCCCGAAAAATTTACCCAAGCATGAAGGTCGGATTTTCGTATTCACACCACCCGACGGGGTGGTTTTGATCTCCACGGACCGCTGTTGTCTCAGGGGTGATCTTGGCAGCAGACGGCCGGGGGCCGCCACCCCTCCCTTCGGGTAGGCCCGACAGCCCGAAAGGTCAGTACACCTCCGCCGGAATGATTGTCAGTCTGGTCCGCAGGACCTGTACTTGAGATCACAAAGGGGATGCACATGTCCGATCGTTCGGTGTCCGTCGTCATCGCGTACCACAGCGGCTACGGACATACGACCAGGATGGCCGAGGCGGCCCGCGACGGCGCGGCCTCGGTCGAGGGTGCCGTCGTCCAGATGATCTCCGTCGAAGCACTCACCGACGAGCAGTGGGCCGCGCTGGACTCAGCGGACGCGATCATCTTCGGCTCACCCACCTACATGGGCTCGGCCAGCCCGGCGTTCCACACCTTCGCGCACGACTCCAGCGGTCGCTGGTACGCCCAGACCTGGAAGGACAAGGTCGCCGCGGGCTTCACCACATCGGGGTCGATGAGCGGCGACAAGGTGAACACGCTGCAGTACTTCACCGTGCTGGCGGCTCAGCACGGCATGCACTGGGTGAACCTCGACCTGCTGCCCGGTACCTCCGAGGACGAACTCAACCGGCTCGGCGGCTGGCTGGGCGCGATGGGGCAGTGCGCCGGCGACGAGGGACCGGATGCCATGAAGAAGTCCGACCTGCTCACCGCGGCCCATCTGGGCCAGCGCGTCGCCCAGCACGCGCGACTGCTCCAGGTGGCCAGATCGGCCGCCTGACAGTGGTACGCGGCGAGGGGGAGGCCCCCGAGCACGGGGGGCTCGGGGGCCTCCCCCTCCCACGGGCCCTGACGCCGTGATGAGGGGGCCCTGCCGTCAGGCAGGGCCCCCTCATCACGGCGTCAGGCCGACAGGGCGTGGCGCAGCGCGTCGACCTGGTCGGTCACCATCCGCTGGGAGACGGCCGCGTGGGCCAGGCCGATCGACGCGTGGAACGCCCCCTGGTAGTGCCGCAGTTCGGTCTTCACTCCCGCTTGGATCAACCGATGGGCGAAGGTGATGCCCTCGTCCCGGAGCGGGTCGAACTCGCACACACCGACGAAGGCCGGCGGCAGACCGGACAGGTCCTCGGTACGGGCGGGCGCGGCGTAGTGTGTGGCCTCGCCGCCACCGAGGTAGTGCTGCCAGCTCACCGTCAGATTGGCCCGGTCGAGCATGGGCGTGTCCACGAAGGTGCGGGCGGAGAGGGTCTCGAGCCGATCGTCCAGTTGCGGAAAGAGCAGATAGAGACAGCGCAACGGCGGTCCCTGCCGGTCGCGGGCGAGCAGGGCGAGCCCCGTGGCCAGCCCGCCGCCGGCGCTGAAGCCGCCCACGCCGATCCGGTCGGTGTCGATCCCCAGCTCCGCGGCGTGGGCGACGGTCCACTCCAGGGCGGCGTAGCAGTCCTGGAGCCCGGCGGGGAAGGGGTGTTCCGGCGCGAGGCGGTAGTCCGGTGAGATCACCACCGCGCCCACCAGGTCGGCTATGCGGGTGGCGGCCGTCAATGAGGTGTCCAGGTCGCCCGTGACGAAGCCGCCCCAGTGCGGGAAGACCAGGGCCGGACGCGGACCTGACCGGTCCAGGGGCCGGTAGAGCCGCACGGTCCGCTCGGAGCCGTCGGGCACGGGAATGCCCCGGTCCTCCACCAGGACCCGCGATATCGGTTCATAGGCGGGCTGGCGGGCCATGACCTCCCGCATCGTGGCGCGCGCGGCCTCGGGCTCGGTGTAGTCGAGCGGCCTCATCCGGGGGACGAAGGGTTTCAGCTCGGCGTCGAAGTCGTAGCTCATGGTCGGCCTCCGGATACCCGCCGCCAGTTCAGAACGCGCTGCTCCTGTCGCCCGTCCGCGATCCGGGCCGAGCCGGACAGGATGAGCAGGTCTCCTTTGAGGAGGAGGTCGCGGATCTGCCGGGTGCCGACCATATGACGGTGTGAGCTGACGGTGACCTCGTGGACGATCTGCCGTTCGGACAGCTGCCAGGTACCGGCGTAGCCCATGAAGCGGGTGACCGGGCCGGCGCCCGGGCCGGGCTCGTCGTCGGCGCGCATCATGCTCACCGTCATGCGCCGGTCGGCGCTGTAGATCAGCAGCCCCTCGGGGGCAGGGCCCAAGGGGCCTTCGCTGACGCCTCCGTCCTCGTCGACGCCGACGTAGGACTCGAGCTGCCATGCTCCGATCAGGTCGGCCGGGGAGACCGCGTTGCTCGCCGTGTTCGTCATGCGGACCGGACGGGTTTGCTCGACACCGTGAACCTGCGCATGCGGAAGCCCGCGCCCTGGCCGAACAGACGGTTGGACGCCAGGCTCGCGTCGTCGAGGAAACGCTGCGGGGTGGGCTCGCCCGTCGTCGGGTCGTAGTAGTACTTCGGTGTGGTGGTCAGCCGGACCAGACCGGAGCCGGGCCGGCCGGGCAGCCCTCCGTCGAGGAAGTTGAACAGCCCCATTCCGCAGGCCAGCTGGCGCGGCGCCACCTGTTCCTCGACTCCGCCGTGGTCGACCACCAGATGGTCGCGCGATGCCAGCCGATGGCCGATCCGGTCGAGCCGGAAGACCTCCCGGCCGTCCAGGAACCAGGTGACCACGCCCCGGGAGCCGTTGTAGGAGATCTTGAGGTGATGCTCGTCGTGGGGGGTGCGGCGGGCGACCGGGACGGTGTGCAGGAAGGAGGCGTAGTCGCCCAGCTGGGCGCGTGCGTTCGGCAGCCGCTCGTAGTAGACGTAGACCGCCTCGTTGGTGAGGGAGAACTCGAAGGCGACGTCGGATTCGGGATCCTGGAGGGCCAGGCAGGCCGAGGCGAGCCGGGGGTCGGCGCCGGGATCGGGCACGCCGGGGCCGAAGGGGTGGGCGGCCACGCCGTAGGCCGCGCCCGACATCCGTGCCTCGCAGGTCAGTTCGTGCCCCGGGTCGGTGTCGAAGCCGAGGATGCCGCCGGAGGACTGCTTGTTCGCGTAGACGAGCCATTTGACGTGGTCGAGGGTGCCCGGCAGCCCGCTGGGGTCGTTCTGGCCCAGGGACATGGTGAAGGCGGGCTCGCCGGTCTTCGGGTTCGTCCCGGCGGCGACGACCCGCAGCCCCTCCCGGGAGGCGACGGCCACGCCGTCGTGGCCCACCTGGGTGCCGAACGGCAGGAACGCGTAGCGGGCGTCGGGGCCCTCGGTGCTGAAGCCGTCGGAGAAGTCGTCGTCCCAGACGATGTGCTGCGTGGTCATATGTTTGCCTTTCCTGGAAAAAAGCGAACCCTTTTTTGCGCGCGAACCGATTTTCAGAGTTTTCCGGCAGTGAAGGGGCGAGCACCTCGGCGAAAATGTCCGAGTCGTCTTGATACCCGACCCGGGCACCTCGAATTCGCCGAGTGCGCGGCGCATCCGGGCGATTGCCATATCGTGCCGCGTGCCCATCGCCCTATCGGGCCTGGCGTCGATCGGTCGACGATGACGCTCATCGGGGCATTTATGTCAGGTGAGCCTGCCGTCGTTGATCCGCAGTAGCTCCGCCTCGACCGTGATCGCCGATCCGAACTGCCGGAAGCGGGCTCGCCTTCCCACCCGCAGGGCGGCTTCCCCGAGCCCGGCCAGTTCATGGAGTTCACCGCTCAGGGCGGCGCGGAGCCGTTCGGCCGCCGCCCAGGGCGCGGCACCCGTGCCCCCGTCCGGCTCGGGCAGCACGGCGTCGACCACGCCGAGGCGGAGGAGCTCCCGGGCGTTCAGCCCGAGGGCCCGCGCCGCGGTGGGCGCGGCGGAGGGGTCCTTCCAGATGATCTCGGCGCATCCCTCGGGGCTGATCACCGAATAGATGCTGTTCGCGTACATGAGCACCCGGTTGGCCACGGCCAGGGCCAGTGCGCCACCGCTGCCGCCCTCGCCGATGATCACACTCACGACCGGCACGGACAGGGTGGCCATGAGCCGGAGGTTCTCCGCGATGGCCATGGACTGGCCTTGTTCTTCCGCGTCGGCGCCGGGGTGGGCACCGGGGGTGTCGACGAGGGTGACGACGGGCAGCCCGAGCTTGTCGGCGAGGCGCATCAGCCGGGCCGCCTTGCGGTATCCGGCCGGTGAGGCCATGCCGTGACGGTGCCGGTCGAGTTCGGCGGTGGTGTGCCCCTTCTGATGGGCGAGAACCATCACGGGTATGGCGTCGATCCAGGCGGTGCCGCCGATGAGGGCCGGGCATTCGCCGGAGGCCCGGTCACCGTGCAGTTCCTGGAAATCGTCGAAGGCGAGACCGAGGTAGTCGAGCGCGGTGGGGCGGTCGAGGGACCGGGCCCTGCCCACCTGGTCCCAGGGGTCGGCGTCCGGGAGCGTGTTCGGGTCGGTGACCACGGGCGCGGACGGTCGCGCCGTGCTGGCGTACCGCCCGCAGACCTTGGCCCCGCCGATCCGCAGCAGCTTGCCCAGCTCGGCCCGGAGCGCGGACCGCTCCACGATCATGTCGACGAAGCCGCGCTCGAGGAGGAACTCCGCGGTCTGGAAGTCCTCCGGCAGCCGCCGGCGGGTGGTCTGTTCGATCACCCGCCGCCCGGCGAAGCCGAGACGGGCGCGCGGCTCGGCGATGATGACGTCGCCCAGGGTGGCGAAGGAGGCCGCGACACCGCCGTAGGTGGGATCCGTGATCACGGAGATCGACAGGATGCCGGCCTTGTCCAGCTCGCCGAGCGCCGCGCTGGTCTTGGCCATCTGCATCAGCGACAGCACGCCCTCCTGTATCCGGGCGCCGCCGGAGGCGGTCACCATGATCAAGGGGACGCGCTCCTCCTGGGCGGTCTCGATGGCGAGCGTGATCAGCTCGCCAACCGCGGTGCCCAGGCTGCCGCCGAGGAATCGGAAGTCCATCACGGCGACGATCGCGGGGTGGCCCTCGATGGTCGTCCTGACGCAGAGGACCGCCTCGCGCATGCCGGTGTGCCGCTGGGCGCGGGAGAGCCGGTCGGTGTAGGCGACGGTGTCCACGAAGTGGAGCGGATCGGAGTTGCTCACGGTGAAGGGCAGCGGTTCGAAGCGGCCGTCGTCGGCGAGCTGGGTCAGGCGCTCCCGGGCGGTCACGGGGAGATGCAGACCGCACTCCGGGCAGACGTGGAGGTTGCGGATCAACCGCTCGCCGTGGACCGGCACCCGGCAGCCGTGACACGGCACCCATCCGACCTCGGCGGTCTCTTCGGTCGTCTCAGTCATCCTTGGTCTCCTGATCACCGTCTGGTGCACGGGGGTGTCGGGGTGCGGGGCCCGGTCAGATCTCGATGACTTGATGGGCGTAGGCGGTCGCGGCGGACTCGACCTGCAGCCCCTGGTGTCCGGCGATGGAGTTGGCGTCGCGCCAGAAGCGCTGGACGGGGTTGCTGGTGGCCTGGCCGGTGGTGCCCACGCTGCGGAACAGCCGGTTGACGACGCCCACCAGGATGTCGGTGGCCATCGCGCAGTCCCGCCAGCTCCGCATGGTGTCCAAGGTGGTGATGCCGGGCCCGGAGTCGGCGGTGGCCGCCGCGCGTTCGAGGAGCATCTCCGCGGCGTCGATCTCGGTGGCGCCGCGGGTGAGGACGACGTCGTAGGAGGTGCGGTGGAACGTCGGCATCCCGGCCAGTGCGGGCTTGGGCTGCTTCGCGGCCGCCCGGATCTTCGGAGTGACGTAACCGGTCCAGGCCTTGAGGGCTCCCTTGGCGGCGCCCAGCGCGGGCGTGGCGAACATCATCGTGGTGGCCTGCATCGGGATCGCGTGGCACGGCTCGGCCGAGTCGGGCGCCCGGCCGGTGAACAGGTCCTCGCGGCTGACCGTGCGGGCCGCGGGGACCATGACGTCCTCGACGATCACCGTATTGCTGCCGGTGGCGGCCATGCCCACGTTCTCCCAGGTGTCGACGGTCCGCCAGGCCGTCCGCGGCACGGCGAACATCCGGGGCTCCGGCCGGCCGTCCCGGTCGGTCATCGCGGCCAGCAGAGCCCAGTCCGCGTAGTCGATCGCGCTGACGAACGGCCAGGTGCCGGTGAGGCGGTAACCGCCGGGAACGGGCTCGGCCCTGCCGATCGGGGTCAGGGCCGCCACCAGGAAGGCGTCCGGGCCGTCGGCCCAGACCTCCCGGTACCCCTCGGCGGGCAGGTGCGCGGCCATCCGGGAGACGTGCGCGGCCAGCGACGCGCACCAGGCGGTGGCGGTGCACCCCTCCCCGACGGCACTCACCGCGCGGTTCAGCTCCAGGAAGGTGCCGACGCTCCCCCCGCAGTCGGCCGGAACGAAGTGGCGGGGAAAGCCCGCGGCGACGACGGACTTGACCACATCGGGATCGAGCCGACGGTTGGCCTCCGCGGCGGCCGCGCTCCGGGCCGCGGCCTCCGCGACCTCGCGTGCCGCCGACGACAGCGTGGTTGACGTCAGGTCCATCCTGATTCGCTCCTCGGCTCGGGTGAATCGACTCGGGTGAATCGGCTCGTGGGAACCCGGCAACCGCTGTACGGCCGGTCGACCACGACAGCCAAATCTCGTCGCCCCGGTTCGCAGATCGCTCGATCCTCGCTTGAGCCCACGAGCGGGTCCGCCGCCGCTCACACCGACCGTCGGCGGGGCGCCGGGGCGCGGAGGAAGCCCGTACGACCACGCTTCGAGTGACGCTCGAGCAGCGCCCCGGACGCTGACGATCGTCTTCGTTGCGGCGCGCGGCAGCAGGTGGTGCGCAGGGCGTTCCCGCACTTCTCTCCCGCGCTGATGTCGTGCGCTTCTGGCGAAAGGAACAACACCATGACCGGCTCAGCAGATGTGACGGCAATAGGCGGTAGGCGATGAACCGTCGAGTGGTGATCACCGGAATCGGCGTGCGAACGCCGGGGGGAAACGGGGTCAAGGCGTTCTGGGAGCTGCTGACTTCCGGGCGGTCCGCCACCCGCCGTATTTCCCATTTCGATCCGTCGCCCTACCGCTCCCAGGTCGCCGCGGAGGCCGATTTCGACCCGGTGCACGAGGGGCTCTCCCCACGGGAGATCCGTCGTATGGACCGCGCCGCGCAATTCGCCGTCATCTGTGCACGCGACGCGATCTCCGACAGCGGTCTGGAATTCGAGGATTTCGATCCGGGCCGGGTCGGGGTCAGCCTGGGCAGCGCGGTGGCCGCCGCGACCAGCCTCGAACAGGAATATCTCGTCCTGTCCGACAGCGGGCGGAACTGGCTGGTCGACCACACCAGTCTGTCGCCGCACATGTTCGACTACCTGGTGCCGAGCGTGATGGCGGCGGAGGTGGCCTGGACCGTGGCGGCGGAGGGGCCGGTCGCCATGGTCTCCAACGGGTGCACCTCGGGAATCGACTCGGTGGGGCACGCCTGCCAGTTGGTCCGCGAGGGCTCCGCGGACGTGATGCTGGCCGGCGCGTCGGACACCCCCGTCACCCCGATCGTCGTCGCCTGCTTCGACGCCATCAAGGCGACGAGCACACGCAACGACGACCCCGAGCACGCCTCGCGGCCGTTCGACGGCTCCCGTAACGGATTCGTCCTCGCCGAGGGGGCCGCCATGTTCGTACTCGAGGAATACGAGCACGCCAGGCGGCGGGGCGCGCACATCTACGCGGAGATCTCGGGCTACGCCACACGGTGCAACGCCTACCACATGACGGGGTTGAAGCCGGACGGCCGCGAAATGGCGGAGGCCATCCGGGTGGCGCTGGACGAGGCCCGGATCGACGGCACGGGCATCGACTACATCAACGCGCACGGCTCGGGGACCAAGCAGAACGACCGGCACGAGACCGCCGCGTACAAGCGCAGCCTCGGCGAGCACGCCTACCGGGTACCCATCAGCTCCATCAAGTCGATGGTCGGGCATTCCCTCGGCGCGATCGGGTCGATCGAGATCGCCGCCTGCGCGTTGGCGATCGAGAACGGGGTCATCCCGCCGACGGCCAATCTGCGTCAGGCGGACCCGGAATGCGACCTCGACTACGTCCCGCTGACGGCCCGGGAGAAGCGGCTGCGCAGTGTCCTGACGGTCGGCAGCGGGTTCGGCGGATTCCAGAGCGCGATGATCCTGCGCGACGCCGGAGGTGTGGCGGCATGACGGAGAAGACCTACGTCACCGGCATCGGTCTGCTCGCTCCGAACGGTGTGGGCCTCGAGCGGTACTGGGAGGCGGTACTCGAAGGCCGCACGGGAATCGGCACGCTCACCCGCTTCGACGTCTCGGGCTATCCAATCAAGCTGGCCGGGCAGATCGACGACTTCGACACGGCCGGCCATCTGCCCAGCAGGCTCCTGCCGCAGACCGACGCGTCCACCCGAATCGCCCTGGTGGCGGCGGACTGGGCACTGGCCGACGCCAAGATCGAGCAGGGCACCTTCGCCGATTACGAGATGGGCGTGGTGACGTCCAACGCGTCGGGCGGCTTCGCCTTCACCCACCGGGAGTTCAAGAAGCTCTGGTCGCAGGGGCCGGGTTCGGTCAGCGTCTATGAGTCCTTCGCCTGGTTCTACGCCGTGAACACCGGGCAGATCTCCATCCGCCACCAGTTGCGGGGGCCGAGCAGCGCGCTGGTCGCCGAACAGGCCGGCGGTCTGGACGCCATCGGCCACGCGCGCCGGACCGTACTGCGCGGGACGCCGATGGTCGTCACCGGTGGCGTCGACTCGGCACTCGACCCCTGGGGGTGGGTGGCGCAGATGTCCAGCGGGCGGCTGAGCCCGGCGACGGACCCGCGCCGTGCCTATCTGCCCTTCGACGCCCGGGCATGCGGTTATGTGCCCGGGGAGGGCGGCGCCGTCCTCGTTCTGGAGGCCGCCGGGGCGGCCCGCTCCCGCGCCGCCCAGCACATCTACGGCGAGATCGCCGGATACGCGACCACCTTCGACCCGCCGGCGGGCTCGGCGCGGCCGCCCGGGCTGCGCCGGGCCGCGGAGCTGGCCCTCGCCGACGCCGGGCTCGCCCCGGCGGAGATCGACGTGGTGTTCGCCGACGCCTCCGGGGTGCGGGAGCTGGACCAGGCCGAGGCGGCGGCGATCAGCGGGCTGTTCGGGCCGGGTGCCGTGCCGGTCACCGCACCCAAGGCACTGACCGGGCGGCTCTATTCCGGAGGCGGTCCGGTGGATGTCGCGGCCGCGCTGCTCGCCATCCGGGACGGGATCGTCCCGCCGACCGGCGGGACGACGGACGTGCCCGCGGAGTACGGGATCGATCTCGTGCGCGGCGCGCCACGTCCGGGCCGGGTGGGCTCCGCGCTGGTGCTGGCCCGGGGCAAGTGGGGGTTCAACTCCGCGATCGTCGTCCGGGCGGTGCCCGCCGAACCCGTCTCCCCTTCCGTGAACACATCACCTCCGAGGAGTTGACCATGAGCGAGATGACCATCGACGACCTCCGTCGCGTGCTGATCGAATGCGCGGGCGAGACGGATGACGGCAGCCTCTCCGGCGACATCCAGGACCAGGACTTCGCGTCCCTCGGCTATGACTCGCTGGCGCTCATGGAGACCGCCGCGCGCATCACCGCGGAATTCGGGGTGCACATCCCGGACGAACGCATCGCCGAGCTGCGTACGCCGCGCGAGGTGCTCGACCTGGTCAACAACGCGCTCACACAGCCGAGTTGACGGAGCGCGAGGTGACGGGACGGAACCCCATGGGTGACGACTTCAAGGAAGTGATGGCCCGGTTTCCGACCGGGGTGGCCATCGCCACGACCTGCGACGAGGACGGTGATCCTCACGGGCTGACGGTCAGCTCCTTCTGCTCGGTGTCCCTGGCACCACCGCTGGTGCTGATCTGTGTGGCCAGGTCCGCCAAGTGCTTTCCGGTGTTCGCGCGGACCGGTGAGTTCGCGGTCAGCATTCTCCGCGAGCGCCATGTGGAGCTGGCGCTGAGGTTCGCCAACAGCAAGGCCAGGAAGTTCGGTGACGGCGGCTTCGTCCGCACCTCCCGGGGAGGTGTGGTCGTCGACAACGCGCTGGCGACGGTCGAATGCACGGTGCACCGGCGGCACGACGCCGGTGACCACGTCATTCTCGTCGGCGAGGTCGTCGATCAGTTCCTGTCCGACGCCGGAGGCCCCGCCGTCTATTTCAATCGGAAGTTCGCTGCGCTCAGCTCGGCGCAATGAATCCGGAAGGTGGTTGTTGTCCATGGGGTTCAGCCCCCCGACCCGGCCGGTCGCCGTCGACGAGGAAACACTGCGCCGCCATCTGTCGGACGCGGAGATTCCCGCCTTGCTGATGACGATCGCCCATCTGACCGGCGATGTATCGGTGCTTCGCGAGGATCTGCGGGCGCCGGGCTGGTTGTTCGCACCGCAGGGCGGGCTGACCGCCGAGCAGCAGGCCGAGGTCCGCGAGAGGGCGCTGGAGGTGCTTCTGCGGCCGGGCGGCCGGGGGCCGGCGCCGTTCCCTCCGCCGCCGGGCCGTGAGCTGCTGCACGCGATCACGACCTGGGCCATGGGCTCGGACACCGAGGAACTGCTGCCGCTGCTCGCCGAGGAGCTGGTGGGCCCCGGTGACGACCCGAAGGCACCCGGCTGGACCAGGGCGGCGCTGAGTCCCGGCAGCGATTTCCAGGTCGCCGTCATCGGTGCCGGGTTCAGCGGCCTGCTGGCCGGCTACCGCCTCGCCCAGGCCGGCGTGCCCTTCGTCATCTACGAGAAGAACCCCGACGTCGGGGGCACCTGGTTCGAGAACACCTACCCGGGCTGCCGGACCGATGTGGCCAGCCACCTCTACAACTACTCCTTCGCCCCGAAATACGACTGGCCCGATCACTTCTGCGGTCAGGACGTCGTCCTGGAATACCTGCGCGCGTTCGCCAAGGACTCCGGCGTCGGCGACCGGATCCGCTTCGGCACCGAGGTGTCCGCCATGCGGTGGGACGACGAGCGGTCGCTCTGGCACCTGACGCTGGACGGACCGGACGGTGGGCGGACGGTCACCCACAACGCCGTCATCAGCGCGGTCGGGCAGCTGAACCGGCCCCGGCTGCCGGACATCCCCGGCCGGGACTCCTTCACCGGCCGGGCCTTCCACTCCGCCGCCTGGGAGCACGGGGCCGATCTGGCGGGCAAGCGCGTCGCCGTCATCGGCACCGGTGCCAGCGCCTACCAGATCATCCCGGAGATCGCCGGGACCGCGTCCGAGGTCGTCGTCTTCCAGCGCAATCCGCCATGGCTGCGGCCCACGCCGCACTACCACCAGCCCGTGCCGGACAGCGCCCGCTGGCTGTTCGAGCACGTGCCCTACTACGCGCAGTGGTACCGGTTCTGGCTGTTCGCACCCGGCCTGCGGGGCATCCTCGAAGGCTGGGTCGTCGACCACGGCCACCCGCCCACCGAACGGGCGGTGTCCGCGCTCAACGACCGACTGCGCGCCACGCTGCTCCAGGCGATGGAGGCCCAGCTGACCGACGCCCCCGAGCTGCGCGAGCTGGTGATCCCGGCGTACCCGGTCGGCGCCAAGCGGGTCCTGCGGGACGACGGCCGCTGGCTCGCCACCCTCAAACGGGACGACGTCCGGGTGGTGACCGCCCCGATCGAGCGGATGACCCCGACCGGGCCCCTCGCCGGCGGTGCGGTGTTCGACGTGGACGTGATCGTCTACGCCACCGGTTTCCAGGCCTCCCGCTTCCTCACCCCGATGAGGGTCACCGGCCGGGGCGGTGTCGATCTGCACGACGCCTGGCAGGGCGCACCCCGGGCCTATCTCGGGATCACCGTCCCGGAATTCCCCAATCTGTTCTGCATGTACGGGCCGAACACCAATCTCGTGGGCCAGGGCGGCAGCATCGTCTACTTCTCCGAGTGCGCGGCCACGTACATACTCGATGCGATCCGGCTCCTGCTGGCGAGCGGCAGCCGCTCCCTGTCCGTCCGCCCGGAGGTGCACGACACCTACAACGCCTGGGTGGACGCGGGCAACCGCGACCGCGCGTGGGGCTGGTCGAAGGTCGGCGGTTGGTACAACGAGGGCGGCCGTTCGGCCACCAACTGGCCTTATGCGGCAGGCGAGTACTGGCGGCTGACGCACGCGGTCGATCCCACCGAATACGAGCTGCGGTGAATCGCTCCACAAGCCGCTTCGAGGCAAGCGAGGGTGACGAGAGATGAACGAATCCAGCGGATCGCTGACGGCGGCCGCACGGGACATCGCCAAGATCGCCGACGGCCTCGCCGACGGTATGGACGGTGACCGGCAGCTGAGCGCCGACGTGATCAAGGCCATGGCCGATGCCGGGTTCATGCGGCATTTCGTGCCGGCGGAGTTCGGCGGGCGGGCCGGTACGTTCCGGGAGTTGCTGGGCGCCGTGAGCACGATCGGCGAGAAGTGCGCGGCCTCCGCGTGGTGTGCCTCACTGTTCGCGAGCACGCCCCGGCTGGTGTCGTTCTTCCCGCCGGAGGGCCGTCGGGAGGTGTGGGCCGAAGGGCCGGACGCCGGAGTCGTCTGCTCGGTCCTTCCCTTCGGCGAGGCCGTCGCCGAAGGGAAGGACGGCCTGCGGGTGTCCGGACGGTGGCCGTACATCAGCGCCGTGGAGTTCGCCGACTGGGTGATCGTGTGCCCGAAGGTGTTCGGCGAGGGTGAGCCGGAGCTGCCCCTGGTCGTCGTTCCCCGGGCCGAGTGCCGGGTGGAGGACACCTGGTTCAGCGTGGGGATGCGGGCGACCGGCAGCAATACCGTGGTGCTCGACGACGTCTTCGTCCCGGCCCACCGGATCGGCGACCGGGCGGCGGTGTTCGCCGGCCGCCCGGCGGACCCGGGTGCCGAGCCCCCGGCCGCGCCGCTGGCCCCGTTGGCCGCCGTGAACGGTCTGACGTTCGTGGTCCCCGCCCTCGGCGCGGCCCGGGGTGCGCTGGCCCTGCTGGCCGACTACCTGGGGAAGAAGATCCGGGACACGCCCCCGCTGCCGGGCATGCCGGGAGTGGCCGGCAATCTGACGACCTATGAGACCGTGCTGGCCCGCTCCGCCGCCGAGATCGACGCCGTGCAGCTGTTGCTGGAGCGCATCGCGGACCTGGCCGACCGTCAGGAGGTGATCACCCCCGGGGAGGTCGCCAGGAACGCGCGGGACAGCGCCTTCGCCATCGAGGTGCTGGTCACCGCGGTCAACCGGATCTTCCGCACCGCGGGGACGAACGGGCAGGCGGCCGACGGTCCCCTGCAGCGGCTCTGGCGTGACGTCAACTCCATGTCCACCCATCAGGCGCTCCAGTTCGAGCCGACGGCACGGAACTACGCGCGGTCGCTGTTCGCCGGGGCGTGAACCCGCCCCGCCCACCCGATCCGCACCTGGAAGACCACCGGAACGTGAAGGAGTACATCGTGACCCGACACCAGCCCTCCCCGGACCGCATCATGGAGATCGGCCTCGGCTTCGAGGCGTCGAAGACGCTTCTGAGCGCCGTCGAGGTGGGCGTCTTCACCGAGCTGGCCAAGAGCCCGGCGGACGCCCCGACCCTGCGCGACCGGCTGGGCCTGCACCCGCGTGCCGCGGGGGACTTCTTCGACACGCTGGTGGCATTGGGCTTCCTCCGGCGTACCGACGGCGTCTACCGCAACACGGAGGACACCGATGCCTTCCTGGACCGGGCCAAGCCGTCCTACGCGCACGTCGGCGGCATGCTGGAGATGGCCAACGGGCGGTTGTTCGGCATCTGGAACCGGTTGACCGACACCTTGCGCACGGGTGAGTCACAGGACGAGTCGAAGTCCAGTGACCTGGACACCTACGACGCGCTCTACGCCGACCCCGTGCGTCTGAAGCAGTTCCTCGCGTCGATGACGAGCATCAGCCACGCGGCCAACCTCAAGATCGCCGACCAGGTGCCGTGGCAGGACTACCGGACGCTGGCCGACATGGGCACCGCCCAGGGCGACCTGGCGGTGCAGGTCCTGCTGGCCAATCCGCATCTGACCGGGGTCGGCTTCGACCTGCCGGCCGCCGCCCCCGTCTTCGAGGAGTACGTCGGGGACAACGGTCTGCGGGACCGGCTGCGGTTCGTCGGCGGTGACTTCTTCGCCGACGATCTGCCGTCGGCCGACGTCATCACCTTCGGCCACATCCTGCACAACTGGGATCTGGAGAAGAAGAAGCTCCTCCTGGAGAAGGCGTGGCACGCGCTGCCCAAGGGGGGAGCCGTGATCGTCTACGACGCGCTCATCGACGACGACCGCTCGACGAACGCGTTCGCCCTGCTGATGAGCCTGACCATGCGGGCGGTGACCGACGGTGGTTTCGGTTACACCGCGGCCGAGTGCGTGGGCTGGATGACCGAGGCCGGGTTCACCCGTACCCGGACGGAGCACCTCGTCGGGCCCGATGCGATCGTGGTGGGCATCAAGGAGTGACCCGGGCGGGGCGGCGACGTCACCCCGTGGCCACCTCCCCCAGGTGTATCCGGCCCGGCGCCTGGACACGTACCTCCTTGCACGCGTACTTCCTCGCACGCCTACCTCCCGCACACGTGCCTCGCGCACATGCACCGCCCCGCACACGCACCGCCCGCCCACGCGCAGACCTTCCGAAAGAGGAGCACCGGATGTCCGATTCCCTGAAGGCGAACAAGGACCTCGTCTCCGAGTACATCGAGGCGTTCTACAACGACAAGGACTTCGCTCGCGCGAGTTCGCTGCTCACCGAGGATTTCGCCAATCACCACCCGGGGGTCGGCGTGGGCCGGGACCGGACGGTCGAGACCTTCCGGGAGCAGGCCGCCCGGCCGTTTCCGGCGTTCTCGCTGACGGTCCTGCGCATGGTCGCCGAGGGGGAATTCGTCTGGACCCACAGCGTGGCCAGGATCGCCCCGGACGCGCCGCCGGCGGTCGTGGTGGACATCTGGCGCGTGGCGGACGGCAAGCTGGCCGAGCACTGGGACGTGGGGCAGGCCGTCCCCGAGGGCACCACCTTGGACGAGATGGTGTCGGACGCCCGATGACGGCCAGGATGCGAGCGATCACCCAGCGGTCCTTCGGCGGGCCGGAGGTGCTGGAGCTGACCGAGGTGGACCGTCCGCGTCCGTCGCTGAACGAGGTGCTCGTCCGGGTCCGCGCGGCCGGGGTGAATCCGATCGACGCGCACGTCCGCTCCGGTGCCGTCCCCTTTCTCGGCCCGCCGCCGTTCATCCTGGGCTGGGACGTCTCCGGTGTGGTCGAGGAGGTGGCCGCGGGGGTCACCCGCTTCGCCGTCGGCGACGAGGTGTACGGCATGCCGCTCATTCCGCGCGCCGCGGGCGGGTACGCCGAGTACCTCACGGCCCCCTCCCGGCAGTTGGCCCGCAAGCCGGCCGCCCTCGACCATGCGTCGGCGGCCGGGCTGCCACTGGCCGGGCTGACGGCCTGGCAGGCGCTGGTGGACGCGGCGGGGGTGGGCAGCGGTCAGCGGGTCCTCATCCACGCCGGTGGTGGTGGCGTGGGGCATCTGGCGATCCAGATCGCCAAGGCCCGGGGGGCGGAGGTGGTGACGACCGCGAGCGCGGCCAAGCACGACTTCGTCCGCGGGTTGGGTGCCGACGAGGTCGTGGACTACCGCGCGGTGGACTTCGCGGCCGCGGTCGGGAAGGTGGATGTCGTGCTCGACGGTGTGGGCGGTGACACCGCGATCCGGTCACTGGACGTGCTCAAGCCGGGTGGTTCCTTGGTCACCATCGTCGACATGCGCGATGCCGGCCTCGCCGGCCGGGCGGCGGAGCGCGGTCTGCGGGTCGTCGGGGTGACCGCCGAGCCCGACCAGGTGGGGTTGACGGCACTCGCCGAGCTGGTCGACGCGGGCAGACTGCGGCCCCGCATCGACCGGGTACTGCCGCTCGCCGAGGCAGTGGAGGCGCATCGGCTGATCGACTCCGGCTCCACTACGGGCAAGGTGGTGCTCACTCCGTGACACCGGATCAGGGGGCGCAGCGCACCCCCGCCAACCTGTCCGGCGGATCCTTGGCTGCGGGCCGTCGTTGCCGCCTGCGGCGGCGAGCGCCCTGCGGGCGCGTCCTCAATCGCCGGACGGGCTGTTTCGGCGGAGGCCAGCCGAAACACCCGTCCGGCGATTGAGGACACCGCCGCGCAGCGGTGGTGCGGGGCGACACGGGCCGCGGCGGCCCGTCCACCCGACCCGCCGGACACGGCCTTAAGTCACCAGCGAAAGCGCCGTGGGGAACCCCGAGGCACGGGCCAGCGCCGCCGCTTCGCCGCGGGAGTTGACGCCGAGCTTCTTGAGGATCTTGGCCACATGGAATTTGACGGTGTGTTCACTGATCTGGAGCTGCTGGGCGATCGTCCGGTTGCGGTGGCCGTGCACCAGCCGTTCGAGGACGTCCAGCTCACGGGGGTTGAGGACGCCCAGCGGATCGCTGTGCGGGCGGTCCGGTGCCGTCAGCGGCAGTCGGGCGGTGACGATCGTGCCCCATTCCGGGACGGCGTCGACGTGTAGGGCACCATTCAGCGCGGCGACCCGGTCGGTCAGCCGGTGCACGGCGAGCGCCTCGGCGGCGAGTGTTCCCGGCCCGTCGTCCCGGATGGTCGTCCGGAGTTCGGTGTCCTCGATCTGCCAGCTCACCCGGATCCGGCTGACCCCGCCCTGTTCGAGCATGGTCAGTACGGTGCCGCGTGCCGTGGTGAGCGCGGCCCGGGCGATGTCCGCGGGCAGCAGCCGCTGCCGGCAGTCGGGCGGGGAGAACTCCAGCTCCACATTGCTGTACCGGGACAGCAGTCCCAGCATGTCGGAGAGCCTGCCGAAGGCACCGCCGACCGTCTCCTCGGGCGGCAGTTCCTCGTCCTCCCCGGTCGCCCGCAGTTCGACCAGCGCCGAGACCGCGATATCGGTGGCGGTCCTGCGGGCCGCCTCGGCGTCGAGGGTGCGGGTGCGCAGCACACCGAGCAGGGTGGTGAGCGTGGTGGCGTGGGCGTCGGTCAGATTGGCGACGACCCGGGCCCGCTCGCTGTTGGCGATCCAGGGGCCGGCCATGTCGACCGGCACCGCCTGCGGCATCAGGTCGATCACCCGCACGGTCGCGAGGTCCCACAGCTGCTGGATCACCGCGAGCGCCCGTGGCTCGGGGGCGGTGCCGGTGACCGGCAGTACCGCCAGCATGGCCCCGGCCGAGCCCGGTGGCGCGGAGGCCACGGCGAGGACCGGGCGGGACGAGCCCGCGAGGCGGGCCTCGCCGAACCATGGCTTGCCGACGTCGACGTGCGTGGCGAGGGCCGCCAGCTCGGAGCTGGTGACGTCCTGCGTCAGCTCGGCGTCACCGTGATTCCACGTCGCCGACTTGGGACAGTCGCCGGTGAGCATGACCAGGGCGTTGTGCTCTATGAGATCGGTCAGGGCGGCCGACAGCGTGGACAGAATCTCCTTGAGGGGCGCCCGCATCAAAGCCTTCGCCACAGCCAGCGTGCGCTGCGGGTCCCCCCAGTCCGCATACACCATATGTCGATGGTAGTGGACACCCCGCCTCCGCCTACCGGCCTTCCGGCTAGTCCTGCCTAGCCGGAAGGCTAGAGAGCGGGTTCAGGACAATGAGAAAACTCCTCGCCCCCGACGGCCGCGACTTCGGTAATCGTTCACTTCGATGACGCTAATCTGCCTCCTGCCCGGTGGATGATCCGCATCGACTGGCTCCCTCGGAAACCCGTAGAGCCCGCCTGACCCGTCCGTACCGGTCGGGCCACGATCATTTTGGGGACGGCGCTGACTTCATGACCTGGTTCGAATCTTTCATCCTCGGGCTCGTCCAGGGCTTGACGGAGTTCCTGCCGATCTCGTCCAGCGCCCATCTGCGGCTGACCGCCGCCTTCGCGGACTGGCAGGACCCCGGCGCGGCGTTCACCGCGATCACCCAGATCGGTACCGAGACCGCCGTCATCATCTATTTCCGCAAGGACATCGCGCGGATCGTCTCCGCCTGGTTCCGGTCGCTGTTCGACCGTCGGATGCGTCATGACCACGACGCCAAGACGGGCTGGCTGGTGATCGTCGGTTCGATCCCCATCGGAGTGCTGGGCCTGCTGCTCAAGGACGCCATCGAGGGGCCGTTCCGCGATCTGCGGCTGATCGCCACCACGCTCGTCGTCATGGGCGTCGTGCTGGGCGTCGCCGACCGGCTCGCGGCCCGTGACGAGCAGGGCGGGCGCCACCGGGCCGTCAGGGAGCGCAAGAGCCTCGAACAGCTCACCACGCGGGACGGGCTCGTCTTCGGCGTCTGCCAGGCGATGGCACTGGTCCCGGGCGTCTCGCGGTCGGGAGCGACGATCAGCGGCGGGCTGCTCATCGGCTACACCCGCGAGTCCGCCGCCCGCTATTCCTTCCTGCTGGCCATCCCCGCCGTCCTGGCCTCGGGCCTCTTCGAACTGAAGGACGCGGGCGAAGGGCACACGGCGTGGGGGCCGACGGTCTTCGCCACGGTGATCGCGTTCGTGGTCGGTTACGCGGTCATCGCATGGTTCATGCGCTTCATCTCGTCCCGCAGCTTCATGCCCTTCGTGATCTACCGCGTCCTGCTCGGTCTGCTGCTGTTCGCCCTGGTGGGGGCGGGGGTACTGAGCCCGCACGCGGGAGAGAACGCGGGCTGAGCCGGGCGGTATCGACAGGTTCGGCCCGCGCCTCGCACGACGCGCCGCGGCGTCACATCACGGGTTGAAGATCACACTGGCGAACGTCAGACCCCGGCCGGCGTGCCGGCCCGGTTCGATGCGGGTCGCCGCGCCCTCGCACTTCTTGTTCGCGTAGACGACGAGGGGCTTCTTCGTCTCGTTGTGCGGGGCCCGGGCCTCCTGCCCCATGTCGAGGCACCTGCGGTCCGGCGGGTTCTGGACCGAGTAGATCTTCCCCTTGGGCCCTTCCCAGATGAAGTGGCCGACCGCGGCGAATGCCGGGGCGGTGGCCAGGGAAACGGAGAGCAACAGCCCCCCGAAGGTGGCGGCTCCGGTGCGGAACAGGTGCATGAGAGCTCCTGGAGATCGGTGGAAATCGGGTTGTCCCCCAGGGACAACGATCTTCTCCACCGAACGAAACTCACCCGGCCCGGGCGCCCCTCGCGGACCCCGTCACGCCGCCGTCTCGAAATCCGCCCGTACGGCCGCCACCCACCGCGCCCGCAGCGCCTCGTACTCGGACCGCTCGGGCCCCGACAGGGCCCGGCCGCGCCGCGCCGACAGGAACGCCCGTATCGCGGCGTTCAAGGCGGAGGCGTCCGGATGCGAAGGAGCGAAGGTAGTTGACATGGCAACAGATTAAGGGAGGCCACCGACAAAGGAGCCGGTATCGCGCCGGTCCCGATGAGTGGGACACCTGTTTGGCGAACTTACTTTCGCTCCCGACGCTCTACCCCGCCTTGCCGAGCGCCCAGGCCCGCAGGGCCGCGCGGTCGCCGAACCGGGCGGCGTCGCGGTCCAGATTGCCCGCCGAGCTGTACTGGTGGAACGTCCAGGGGTGCTTGACGGCCGGGCGGCCGGCCGGGTGGTCGGGATCCGCGATCCATAATCCGTCGCCCGCCTCGCTGGTCGTATCGCGGTTGAGCCAGTAGTCGCGGTTGCAGTAGAGGACCACTCGATGGCCGGCCGCTCTGGATCTCACATGGCCCAGCCAGCGGTCCTTGTCCGAACAAGGGACCCTCGGTTCCTCCCAGTCGAGGGCCAGGACATCCCCCGGCCGCAAATTGATTTTGCCGAGGAAGTAGTCGCCCTGCGCGGACATCGACCCGGCCGTGACGTAGTGGTAGTAGCCGACCACGAGCCCCGCCGCCCGGGCCCGGTCGCGCTGGGCCACCCATTTCGGGTTGGTGTAGGAGACACCTTCGGTGACCTTGACGAAGACGAAGTCGAACCCGTCCACCGGGTACTTCTCGCTCTGATAACTGCTGACATCGATGCCGTGAATCATGCCGCCGCCTCCGGAACGCGGAAATCTCGACTGGGAGCGTGTCCGCAGTATCGATCCGGAACGGCGCGCTGGCGAGGGTGTCCCCGGGGGGAATTCCCCCGTGGCACGGTGGAACCGCGCGGGCCGGAAATACCGGCCCGCGCGGCGCGTTTCCCGCTCAGTCAGTGGCCGTGTCCGCCACCGGCCGCCGGGGTGCCCGCGGAGGCGGGCGGCTGGGTCCAGTTCGGCGGCTTCGCACCGGCCGGGGCCTTGCGGTAGGCGAAGTCCTCGAAGGTCATCAGATAGTCCTTCTGCTTGGCCCGGTAACTGGTGCACGACTTCTTCGGGTAAAAGCCGCTGATCTCGACCTCGGGAGCCCACTTCAGGGTCAGGCAATCGCGCTTCGGCTTGGTGCTCTTGAGCCAGTCGGTGGACAGGACGTTCTCCCAGAAGGTGATGTGGGAGTCGTACGTCCCGTACACGAACGCCTGGGTGAACGGCCCGCCGTTGGCGGGGGCGGCGCTGAGGTCGACGATGTGGTTGCCCATGCGGCCGGCCGCGCCGGGCAGCCCGAAGCCGTCCGGGTGGTACGGGGCGGGCACGGGCTTGGCCGCCTTCTCGTTGTCCGCGCAGTTGACGAAGATGGCACCGCAGGGGCCGGTGCGTATGGCGTTACGGGCCTCGTAGTCCATCATGAAGTAGTGGACGTCGAAGTGCGGTTTGTCGAAGACGTGCTCCGGACCGTGCCCCACCGACTGCCAGTTGAACATCATCCACTTGAAGGGCAGCCCCTTGAGCTGGGGGAACCACAGCACCCGCTCGTGGCCGCCGCCGCATTCGGTGTTCGGGTCGACATTGCCGTCGTTGTTCTTGTCGAAGCAGGTGTTCCCGTCGTGCCGGGGGGTCGTCGGCAGCGAATTCGCGGCCGTCTCGCTGACGGCGACGCCGATCACCTTCGGTGAGCCGTCGGGCTTGCGGGAATAGACCGTCTCTACGTGGCCCTTGCCCAGGGAGGTCCGGTTCTCCACGATGAGATCACCGGCCTTGTCGGGGCCCGGGTCGGATGTTTCGTCGGCGCTGTCCGGCCTCGGGCCGTCGGGGCCGGCCGGTACCGCCGAGGCACTGCTCGCGGTGATGTTCCCGACGGCCAGCGCGGAGGCGCCGAGTGCCGTCAACAGCAGGGCCATGACGATCAGCAGGGACCTGCGTGGCCTTCTGGTGGTCCGGTTCCTCTTCGTTCCGTTCACGTGCTTCCCCGTTCGTGGTGCGCAGTCAGAGTTCTTCGTGGCTCACAGTCGGTTGTGGAGGTGCGGTGTCGGTGTGCGGTGTCGGTGGGTGCGGTAACGGAAAAGCGGCCGTCAGCGCCAGTTCGGGGCTGCCGGCCGCTCCTCGTTCCGGGTGGCGCTCCGTGCTCGCCGGGCCTTACTCGGCCGGGGCCTCCCAGGCGAACGGCACGAACGGCGGGTCGAGCTCGACGGCCGTCATACGGTTCGCGAAGGTGGACATCGTGTACGTGCCGACGCCCATGACCACCTCGAGCGCGTTGCGCCGGGTGTAGCCGGCGGCGAAGAAGGCGTCGAACGCCTCCTTGCCGACCTGCCCGTGCTTGGTGAGCACGGCCAGGGTGAACTGCCGGATGGCCTCCAGACGGGCATCGGCGAGCGGCGCCTTGTCGCGCAGGGCGGACAGCAGCTCGGCCGGGGCCTGCTGGCGGGTGAGCGTGGCCGAGTGCATGGCCACGCAGTAGTGACACTCGACGTAGGTCGCCACGGTCAGCACGACGACCTCACGCTCCAGCAGCTCGAGCGAGGTCTGGTCGAAGGTGCCCACGGCCTTCATGAACGTGCCGAGCAGTTCGGGCGACTCCGCCATCGCGGCCACCGGCCCGGGCACGAATCCGAAGTTCTTCTGGGCACCCTCGACCATCGGGCGCGAGGCCTCCGGAGCGGTCTCGGGGGTGTGGAGCGTGAAGGGGGAGTCGGTCATGGTGTGTCTCCTTCGAGCGTTCGGCGCGGGATGCGGCGGACAGCGGTTCGGCGTCCGCCGCGTGCGTTCGGTTCGGTGTGTGTCGTGTGCTCGCGCGGGCCCGCCCGGTCGGGTCGCGGCCACGGGCGCGAGGTGGGATGCGGCCGGTTCAGGGCCTGGTGTCCGCTCCGGCGACCACCCCCTCTCCCTGCCCGGCGGCGGCCAGTGCGGTGCGCAGCTCGTCCGCGAGCGCGGTGAGGTGCGGCGGGGCCATCGCGGTGTAGTGGTCGCCCGGCACCTCGGTGATCTCGTGGTCGCCGGGAAGCAGGGCCGCCCACGCCGCCGTCGTCTCCCGGGTGGCGCCGCCGTCCTTGGCCCGGCACAGCAGGACCTTGCCGGTAAAGGCGGGGTGGTTGCGCGGGCGGTGCTCCATCAGGGCGCGGGAGTTGCGGGTGAAGCGTTCGACGATCCGTTCCAGGGTGTCCAGGGCGATGTCGTCGGGCAGGACGCCCTCACGGCGGGCATGATCGTGCAGCGCCTCGACCGAGGCCGCGCCGTCGGGCGTGCGGAACAGCCCGGCGTCGGGCTCCCAGCTCCGTCCCGCCAGTCCGGCGAGGTCGCGGGCGAACCACGCCAGCAGTGCCGCGTCGTCGACGTCCTCGGGGGCGCGTCCGCCCGGGGCCGCCTGCCCCGGGGGCTCCAGGAGGTCGATGAGGGCGACCAGTTCGACGTCCTTGCCCGCCTCGGTGAGCAGGGCCGACATCTCCAGGGCCAGCACGCCGCCCATCGACCAGCCGCCGATGCGGTACGGCCCGTCGGGGAACCGTTCGGTGAGGGCCCGCGCGTAGTGGGCGGCCATCTCGGGGACGGTCTTCGGGGGCTGGTCGAGGTCGGGGACCTGGAGCCCGTAGAAGGGCTGGTCCTCGCCCAGCAGGGAGGCGAGTGCGGAGTAGCACAGGACGTCACCGCCCACGGGGTGGACGAAGACGAGCGGTACGGCCGTGCCGTCCGGCCGGATCGGCACCAGTGCCGTGCGCCGGTCGAGCGAGCCGTCGCCGCCGGTTTCGCGCAGGGCCTGGGCCAGCAGTTCGATGGTGGGCCGGGCGAAGAGCGTCGACAGGGGCAGGGAGCGGCCCGTGCGGGCGTGGATGCGGCCCATCAGACGGACGGCGAGCAGCGAGTTGCCTCCGAGGTCGAAGAAGCTCGCGGTGACGCCGACCGGCCGTTCGTCGAAGAACTCGCCCCAGATGTCAGCCAGTTCCCGCTCCATCGCGTCCCGGGGCCCGACGACGCCTTCCGTGGCGCGGGTGAGCGCGTCGGGTGCGGGCAGTGCCGCCCGGTCGACCTTGCCGTTGGAACTCAGCGGCAGGCGGTCGAGGACCACGATGCGGTGGGGCACGAGGTAGTCGGGCAGTTCCTCGCGCAGGGCCCGGTCCAGGGCGGTCGTCGCGGCCGTGCCGGCCTCGCCCCGCTCGTCGTCGAGGACGACGTAGGCGACGAGGCGCTTCGCCTCATGCCGCTCGCCCACGGCGGCCGCGACCGCCGCGCGCACCTCGGGCCGCCGGAGCAGCGCGGCCTCCACCTCGCCCAGCTCGACGCGGTAGCCGTTGACCTTGACCTGGAAGTCCTCGCGGCCCAGGAACTCGATGTTCCCGTCGGGCAGCCAGCGGCCCAGGTCACCGGTCCGGTAGAGCCGCTCGCCGGTCACCGGGTGGCGCGGGAAGCTCGCCCGGGTCTTCGTCTCGTCGCCGAGATAGCCGCGGGCCAGTCCGGTGCCCGCGATGTAGAGGTGTCCGGGCACCCAGACCGGGCAGGGCCGCAGGGCGTCGTCCAGGACGTGGAAGCGCTGGTTGCGCATGGGCTTGCCGTACGGGATGGCCGTCCAGGACGTGTCGACGTCCTCGACGCGGTAGCGGATGGACCAGATGGAGGCCTCCGTGGCCCCGCCGAGGCTCCAGATCTCGGCGTCGGGCACGAGGGCGCGGATCCGGTCGGGCAGGGTGACCGGGATCCAGTCGCCGCTCATCATGACCACACGCAGGGAGAGCAGTTCGCCCAGGTCCTCGGCGAGGGCGTGTTCGGTGAACATCTCCATCAGGGTGGGGACGCTGTTCCACACGGTGACGTCGTGGGCGACCATGAGTTCCGCCCAGCGGGCGGGTTCGCGATGGGCGCCGGGGTCGGGCAGGACGACGGCGCCGCCCGCGGCCAGCAGTCCGAAGACGTCGTAGACCGACAGGTCGAAGTTGAGTGCCGACAGGGCGAGCACCCGGTCCTGCTCGGTGATGCCGTAGGTGTCGTTGACGTCGCGGACGGTGTTGAGCGCGGCACCGTGCTCGATCATCACGCCCTTGGGCTGCCCGGTCGAGCCCGAGGTGAAGATGACGTAGGCCAGATCGCCGGGCGTCACACCGGGGGCGGGCAGCGGGGTGTCCGGGGCACCGGCATCGGGGGTCTCGTCGACCGTCAGCCGTACGGTGTCGGCCGGCCAGTCCGTGGCGACTTCCACCCACGGCTGGGTCAGGACCACGGAGATCCCGGCGATGTCCAGCAGCCGCCGCAGGCGTTCCTTGGGTACGGCCGCGTCGATGGGGACGTAGGCCGCACCCGATTTGAGGATGCCGAGGGCCGCGGCGAGCTGCTCCCAGCCCTTGTCCATGACGATGCCGACGAGGTCGCCGGGCCGTACCCCGTGGGCGCGCAGCCCGTGGTCGAGTCGGTTGGCGTGGCGGTCCAGCTCCCCGTAGGTGAGGGTCCGTTCCGCCGTGAGGACCGCCGGGGCGTCCGGGGTGCGGGCCGCGCGGGCGACGAAGGGCTCGTGCAGCAGCCCGTCGGGGACCGGCCCGGCCGTGGCGTTGACCCCGGCCCGTACGTCGAGGTCGGCGGCGGGCACCAGGGCCGCGGCCGGCCGGTGCCACGGCTCGTCGTCCGCGCACAGTTCGCGCAGGGTCGCGACGTAGGCGGCGAACATCGCGTCGATCATTCCCGGTGGGAAGATCTCCTCGATGACGTCCCAGTTGACGACCAGTTCGCCCGCGTCCTCCACGACCTGGTGGTCGAGCCACACCTGCGGGGTGCGGATGGAGCTGCTGACTTCCCGGCCCGTCTCCCCGAGTCCGACGAGGTGCTGGGCGACGCCGGTCGCGGCGGCGGAGTCCTGGCCCGCGGCGAAGTTCACCATGCTCGCGAAGACGACCGGCATGGTGGCCATGGCGGCCGTGCCCCGCCGCCGGTTCAGCCGGCGCAGCACCTCGACGCCGGAGACCTGGCTGTGTTCGAGGTCGGTCCACAGCTGTTTCTGCACCCGCCCGGCGCGGGCCGCGAAGCCTTCGGAGGCCGAGACGTCCACCTCCAGCAGGGTGGTGGCGCTGAAGTTGCCGACGACCTTGCCGACGTCGGGGTGCAGCGGCAGCCGGTTGAAGAACAGGACGTTGAGGGTGAAGCGGTCCGACTTGCTCCAGGCCGCGAGGACTTGGGAGTACGCCGTGCACAGCGCCGCCGACGGGGTGACGCCGGCGGCCGTCGCGCGCCGCTTGAAGGCCGCCCACGCCACCGCGTCGAGCCGGGTGGAGCGGTGGGTGAACCGGGGGTGCTCGACGGTGGCCGGATTCTTGGCCAGGGGCAGTTCCGGGGCGGGCGGCAGGGTGGGCAGCCGCTCCTCCCAGTACGCCTCGGCCGCGGCGTGCGGGGGCGTGCCTTCGACGGCCCGGGCCGTGCGGACGTAGTCCCGGTAGGTGAGGGACAGTTCAGCCAGCGCGTCGGCCCCCTGGCGGTACACGGTCGCCCATTCCTCGAAGAGAAGGGAGGTGCTCCAGGCGTCGATGATGAGGGCGTCGAGACCGATGTGCAAGCGGGTTTCACGTTCGTTCAGACGTGTGGCCCGGATGTCGAAGAGCGGCCAGACGGAGGTGTCGAAAACCTGGTTCCGCATCTCCTCGTGGACGGCGGCGAGGCGCTCGTCCCGCTCGCTCCGGGTGCGGTCGCGCAGGTCGAGCGTGCGCAGCTCGTAGTCCGGCACGTGCTCCAGGACGCGTTGGTAGCCGTCGGGGCTGACCACCGCGCGGAGCATGTCGTGCCGTGCGATCAGGGTCCGCAGGGCGTCGGCGAGCCGGTCCACGTCGGCCTCGACGTCGACTTCGAGGAAGAAGTAGGTGGAGACGGCCCCGAGTTCGAAGGCACTGGTCCGGCCCACCAGGTAGGCCTGCTGGAGGTCGGTGAGCCCGAAGGGCTCGTACCGGCCGGCCTCGTCGCGGAGCAGGACGGGGAGCGCGGACCCCGCCCCCGGCCCCGATCCCGTCGCGGCGATCGGGGTGGCGGCCGCCGCGGTTCCCGTCCCGGTGGCCCGGTCCCGGGCGGCGTCCGGGTCAGGGTCCTCCTCCTCACCGCGCAGGGCGCGTGCCTCGTCGCCGAGTTGGGTGATGCTGCGCCCTTCGAGGAAGGCGACCAGGGGCAGGGAGATGCCGAGTTCCTTGGAAAGCGCGTCCTTGACCTCCAGGGCCATGAGCGAGTCGAGGCCGAGGTTGGGCAGCGGCTCGTGCGGGTCGAGGTCGGCCGGGTCGGCGCCGAGTGCCCGGCCGATGATGCGGGCGAGCACGTCCCGTACCGGTTCGGCGGGCCCGGCGGCGGGGCCTTGGCCGGTGGTACGGGCGGCCGGGGCGGGTGTCGCCGCCACGGGTGCGCCGCGGGTCTCGGGCACGGCGGGGCGGCCCTGGGCCGCGGGCAGCAGCCGTGCGCGTTCGGCCCGCTTGAGGTAGACGCCCTCGGCCTCGGCCACCGGGTGGCCGTCCTCGGTCAGCAGCCGGACGGTCGCGGCGATCGTGGAGACGGGGGCCGTGGGGTCCGTAGGCGGCAGGAGCGTCGCGTGGCACAGCAGCGGCCGGGTCCGGTCGTAGTCGTGCAGCACGAACCGGTCCACTCCCACGAGCATGAACACCGCGTCGCGCGGGGTCCCTTCGGGCGGGCAGGCGAAGAGGGTCTGGAACATGGCGTCGGTGAGTCCGGGGTGCAGCAGGTAGGACGCGGCCTCCTCGGGCCGTGGCGCCCGCATCCGGGCGAGGGCCTCGCCGGGGGCGTGCCGTACCTCCTGGACCCACTGGGCCGATGTCCCCAGGTACACACGGCGCTGCCACATGCGGTGGTAGAAGTCCTCGCCGGACGTCACACCGTCGAGGCGGGCGCGGATGGCGGCCGTGTCGACGGCGCCGGGCGGGGTGTCGGGGCCGGGGGCGGCCGTGCCACGGGCGTGCTGCAGCCAGTGGGGGCCTTCCTCGCCGGGGTGTTCGGCGTAGTAGCCGAAGGGGTGGCGTCCGTCGGTGGCCGGTTCGACGAGGAGTTGCGCGTTGCGCGTCTCCCCCTGGTCGATGACCAGGCTCTGCAGGACGAGCAGGTCCCGCACCGTCACCGGGCCGGGGTGGCTGAGGTCGTGCACGGCCGCGAAGACCGCTTCCAGGTAGACGCCGATGTTGACGACGGGCAGGCCGTCGACGACACAGTCACCGAGGCAGCGGTGGGTGAGGGGGCTCAGCCGGGACTCGTACTGGACGACGTCGAGCGGCGACGGCACCCGGCGTCCCAGGAGCGTCCGGGCGGCGTCACTCCCGGCCTGGTCGGCTGGCCGGTCGAGGGGAGTGCCGAGGGGCGGGGCGAGGGGTGTCGGCGCGGGCGCGGCAGCGGGCGGGCTCGGTGCGGACCAGTGGCGGGTGCGCTGGAAGGGGTACAGGGGTGCGGTGACGCGCCGACGGCCGCGTCCGCTGTCGAAGGCCTCCCAGTCCACGGCCGCCCCGGCCGTGTACAGCGCGGCCAAGCTGTCGGCCAGCACCCGCCCGTCGTCATGGCGGGGGCGCAGCGAGGGCAGGAAGAGGTACCCGCCCCCCTGCGGCTCCTCGGGTCCCTCCGGTGCGAAACAGTCGGCCATGCCCAGCAGGGTCGGGCTCGGGCCCACCTCCAGGAAGACCCGGTGGCCGGCCGCGTACAGGGTCCGCATGCCCGCGTGGAAGTCCACCGGCCGGCGGATGTGGGCGCGCAGATAGGCGGCGTCGTAGACACCCTCGCCGGTCAGGGCTTCGCCGGTGAGGTTGGAGATCAGTGGGATCCGCGCCGGGCCATACGCGATCCGCGCGGCCTCCGCCTCGAACGCGTCGAGGACGGGGTCCATGAGCGGGGAGTGGAAGGCCCGGGTGACCTTGATCTCCTTGGTGCGGACGCCCTGACCGGCGAGCGCCTCGCGCAGCCGGCCGACCGCGGCGGAGGCCCCCGAGACCACGACGCTGTCCGGGCCGTTCACCGCGGCGAGGGACACCTCGGCCGCGTACGGCGCGAGCGCTTCACGGACCCGCTCCTCGCCCGCGAGGACCGCGGCCATGGCGCCCTCCCCGCCGAGGTCCTGCATCAGTTGGCCGCGCCGCGCGGCCAGCCGCAGCCCGTCCTCGTGGGTCAGCACGCCCGCGACGGTGGCCGCGACCAGCTCGCCGACGCTGTGCCCGAGCACGGCCGCCGGCGTCACCCCCCAGGTGCGCCACAGCTCGGCGAGCGCGAACTCCACCGCGAACAGCGCGGGCTGGGTGAACCGGGTCTCGTGGACGAGCCCAACGTCCTCCGGGCGCGGATGGAGCACCTCGCGCAACGGGCGGCCGAGCAGGGGCCGCAGCACCTCGTCACAGCGGTCCAAGGCGGCCCGGAAGGCCGGTTCGGTGGTGTCGAGTTCACGGCCCATGCCCGGGTACTGGGCGCCCTGGCCGGTGAAGAGGAACACCGGCCGGGTGCGGCTGCCGACGGGCACGTACCCCCGCCGCGCCGCGCCCCGGGCACCGTCGTCCGCGAGCCGTTCGCGCAGCTCGGCGGCGGTGGTACCGGTGACGGCGAGGCGGTGCGCGAAGTGGGCCCGCGCGGTGTTGGCGGTGAAGCAGAGGTCGGCGGCGCCGTCCGGGCCGGTGTCCTCCAGGGCGTCCAGCCGGTCGCGGTAGCGCTCCGCGAGGGCCGTCAGCGCGGCGGGGCTCTTCGCCGAGAGCGTGAGCACATGGGTGGTGCGGTCCGCTCGGCCGTCGTCCGCCCCGGCGGGTACGGCGGTGCGGGCCGGGGCCTCCTCCAGCACGAGGTGCGCGTTGGTGCCGCTGGCTCCGAAGGAGCTGACCGATCCCGCCCGGGGACCACCGTCGTCCGGCGCGGGCCACGGGGTGAGGGCCGTGGGCACGCGCAGGCCGAGTTCGTCGAGCGGGATCTCGGGGTTGACCTCGTGCAGGTGCAGATGCGGCGGGATCTGCCGGTGGTGCAGGGACATGACGAGCTTGATGAGGCCCGCGACCCCGGCGGCCGGCTCCAGGTGGCCGACGTTGGTCTTCACCGACCCGACCAGGAGCGGTTCGGGGCCCTCGGGCGCGCCGAGCGCGGCGCGCAGGGCCCGCAGCTCGATGGGGTCGCCGAGCGGGGTGCCCGTACCGTGCGCCTCGACGTAGCCGATCCGGCGGGCGGGCACCCCGGCGACGCTCATCGCCTGCCGGATGACGTCCCGCTGGGCAGTGGAGTTGGGCACCGTGACACCGCTGCTGCGGCCGTCCTGGTTCACCGCCGAGCCTCGGATCACCGCCCAGACGCGGTCACCGGCGGCCTCCGCGTCGGACAGCCGCTTCAGGACGACCATGCCGCAGCCCTCGCCGCGCACATAGCCGTCGGCGGCGGCGTCGAAGGTCTTGCACCGGCCGTCGGGGGCCAGCATGCGGGCCTTGGACAGCACGACGAACCACTCCGGGGAGAGCAGGACGTTGACCCCGCCGGCCAGGGCGGTCGAGGACTCGCCGGAGCGCAGGCTCTGCACGGCCAGGTGGACCGCGACGAGCGAGGAGGAACAGGCGGTGTCGACGGAGAGGCTGGGGCCGTTGAGGCCGAGCCAGTACGACAGCCGGCCCGCGGCGAACGTCGAGGCGTTGGTGGTGAGGGCGTGGGCCTCCAGCCGCTCGGGGGCCACCCGGTACAGCTGCTGCTGGCCGTAGTCGTTGTTGGTGATGCCGAGGAAGACCCCGGTGGCGCTGCCCGCGAGGCCGTCGGGGCGCCGGCCCGCGTGTTCCAGCGCCTCCCAGCCGGTCTCCAGGAGCAGGCGCTGCTGGGGGTCGAGGGTGGCGGCCTCGCGCGGGGCGATGCCGAAGAAGGACGCGTCGAAGCGGTCCACGTCGGCCAGCAGGCCCGCCCGCCGGGTGTAGGTCCTGCCCGGGGCGCGCGGGTCCGGGTCGTGGAAGCGTCCGGTGTCCCAGCGGGAGTCGGGGATCTCACGGATCCCGTCCCCGCCGTCGCGCAGGAACTCCCAGAAGGCCTCGGGCCCGTCGGCGCCGCCGGGCATCCGGCAGGCCATGCCGACGATCGCGATGGGTTCCGTCGCGGCCCGGGCCCGCGCGGTCACCTCGGCGCGGAGCCGGCGGATCTCCTGGATGCTCTGGACGAGCAGGGCGTTGCGTTCGGTCTCGCGGCCGTCGGGCCGGCCGTTGGCGCCGGTGAGGTCACCGGGCTCGGTGATCGTGGTCATCGTGTGCTCCCCGTCGCGCGTATTTCGTCGGCCAGGATCGCGAGGAGTTGCTCCTCGGAGAGTCCTTCGACGGATTCCTCGGCGTAGGGCCGCCGTTGGACCGGGTGCCGCCGCGCCGCCGGTTCCCCGGGCGTCATCACCGGCCCGGGTCGTGGGGCGTCCGGGGCGGCGGTGCCGGCCGCTGCGGCCAGGTGGTCGGTGAGGCCGTTGACGGTGGGGTGTTCGAACATGACCGTCGCGGGCAGCTTGCGTCCGAGGCGTGCTTCGATCCGCCGGCGGACCTGGGTGGCGAGCAGGGAGTCCATTCCCATCTGGAAGAAGCCGCTGTCGGGGTCGACCCGTTCGCGGTCGATGTGGAGGAGGTCGCCGACCGCGTCGAGCACGGCGGCGAAGACCTCGTCCCGGCCGTGCGCGGTGGCCGGTGCCTTCGGTCCGGTGGGAGCCGGGGCCGCTGTGTCCGGCGCGGCGGTCGTGACCGGCACAGAAGACACGGAAGACACGGAAGACACGGCAGGCACGGCAGACACAGGAGGCACGGCAGCCGGCCTCTGGGGCCGGGGCGCGCTCCGGAACCAGAACCGCTCCCGCTGCCAGGCGTAGGACGGCAGCGCGACCGCGTTGCCCTCGGCCGGGAACGCCACATCGGCGGGTACGGCGAAGCCGTGGGCGTGCAGCGCCCCCAGCGCCTCGGCCAGGGCCCGGCGCTCCCCCGCGTCACCCCGGGGGAAGGGCAGCAGCAGCCCTTCCTTCCCGGCCGGTTCGAGGACCTGCTCGATAGCGGACAGCAGTACGGGGCGCGGGCTCATCTCGACGAAGACGCCGTGGCCCTGGGCCAGCAGCGTGCCGATACCGTCCCCGAACAGCACGGGCGCGCGCAGCTGGCGTGCCCAGTACGCGGCGTCGAAGCCCGTGCCGTCGCAGAGTTCACCGCTCACGCCCGACAGGACGGGGATCTTCGCCGTCCTCGGGGTGATGCCGGACAGCCCGGCGAGCAGGTCGGCGCACAGCGGGTCCAGCTGCGGGCTGTGCCAGGCGAGGTCCGTCTCGACCGGGCGGCACAGGACGTCGCGCCCGCGCAGTTCGTGGGCGATCTCCTCCAGCGTGCCGGGGTCGCCCGAGAACATCGTCGAGACCGCGCTGTTGCAGACCGCCACCGACACCCGCTCGTGGCGCCCGGCCAGCAGGGCCTCGGCCTCGGCGCGGGGCAGGGCGGCGGCCAGCATGGCGCCCCGGCCGGCGACCCGGCCCAGCAGGGCGGCGCGCCGGCAGACGACGCGCGTGGCGTCGTCCAGGCTCAGCGCCCCGGCGACGTAGGCCGCCGCGACCTCGCCCATGCTGTGGCCGGCGACGGCGTCGGGTTCGACGCCCAGGGAGCGCCAGCGGGCCGCGAGGCCCACGGCGGTGGCGAACAGGGCGGCCTGGCCGAGGTCCCCCGGCCCCGTCCGGTTCTCCGGCGCGTCGCCGGCGCGGTGGATCTCCGGCACGACGGACCGGCCGGTCCACCGCCGCACGGCCTCGTCGACCTCGGTGACGGTGTCGCGGAAGACGGGGCAGGTGTCCATCAGCTCGCTCCCCGTGGCCGGGGAGCCCTGGCCGGGGAAGACGAAGACCACGCCGCGGTCGACGGCGGTGGCGGAGCCGGTCACGACGCCGGTGCCGCCGGTGCCCGCCCCGCCCCGGGCCGCGAGCCACTGGGTGAGCCGTTCCGCCGCCTCCTCGTGGGTGTCGGCGACCACGGCGCAGCGGTGTTCGTGGTGGGTCCTGCGGTGCGCCGCCGACCAGGCGATGTCCCGCAGGGGCAGGGCGCGGCCGGCCTCCGAGCGGAGGAAGTCGCGGTAGGCCGCCGCCATGGGGGCGAGGGCGCGGCGCGTGGGGGCCGAGACGGTGATCAGCCAGGATCCGGGGCCGGCCGTGTCCGCGGGCACGGGCCGCGCGGCGGGCGCGGGGCCGAGGATGACGTGGGCGTTGGTGCCGCCCGCCCCGAAGGAACTCACCGCGCCGTGACGTCGCTCGTCGGGTACGTCCCAGTCGTGGGGCGCGGTGGGGACGTAGAGGCGGCTGTCGTCGAGGCTGAGGTGCGGGTTGATGGTGTCGAAGTGCAGGTTGGGCACGATGCGGCGGTGGTGGATGGACAGCGCCGTCTTGATCAGCCCGACGATGCCGGCGCCCGCCTCGACGTGGCCCACGTTCGTCTTGACCGAGCCGAGCGCGCACATGTCGCCGTCGTCCCCGCCCTCCCCGCCCCCTTCCGGGCGCCCGTACACCGAGTCCAGGGCCTCGACCTCGATGGGATCGCCGAGGGCGGTGCCGGTGCCGTGCGCTTCGAGCAGGGTGATCCGCGCGGGGTCGAGCCGGGCGTTGGCGAGGGCCCGCTCGATGACGTCGCGCTGGGCCCGGCCGTTGGGCGCGGCGAGGCCGTTGGTCAGCCCGTCCTGGTTGACCGCCGTACCGCGGATGACGGCCCAGACGCGGTCCCCGGCGGCCACCGCGTCGGGGAGCCGTTTGAGGACGACCGCGCAGACGCCCTCGCCGCGGACGTAGCCGTCGGCGCGCGCGTCGAAGGTCTTGCACCGGCCGTCGGCGGCGATGGGCAGGCCCTTGGTGTGGGCCACCATGGCGTGCGGCGAGAGGATCAGGTTCATCCCGCCGACGATCGCGGTGTCGCACTCCCCGGTGCGCAGGCTCGTGGCCGCGGTGTGCACGGCGACGAGCGAGGAGGAGCAGGCGGTGTCGATGGCCATGCTCGGGCCGCGCAGGTCCAGCAGGTAGGAGAGCCGGTTGGGGATGGCGAAGGCGAGGCCGCCGAGGACGGTGTAGGTGTCGATGTCGGCCGGGTCGGCGAGCTGCATCTGGAGGTAGTCGGAGCAGTTGGTGCCCACGAACACCCCGGTGCCGCTGCCGCTCAGGCGCTTCTTGGTCAGTCCCGCGTCCTCCAGGGCCTCCCAGGCCACTTCGAGGAAGAGCCGCTGCTGTGGGTCCATGCGCTCCGCCTCGCGGGGCGAGATCCCGAAGAAGTACGGGTCGAAGGCGTCGACGTCGTCGATGAAGCCGCCGTAGCGCACGGCCGTCCGGCCGGGCACCTCGGGGTCGGGGTCGTAGAAGGCGTCCACGTCCCAGCGGGAGGCGGGGACTTCGCCGATCCCGTCGACGCCGTTCTCGAGCAGGTGCCAGAAGGAGGCAGCGGAGGTGACACCGCCGGGGAGCCGGCAGCCGATGCCGACGACGGCCAGCGGTGCGCGCCGGGCGTCCTCCAGCGCGTCGACCTTCGCCCGCAGGTCCTTGATTGCCGTGAGCGCCTTGGTCAGGCGCGGGTCGGGCGCCCCCGCGCCCGGCTCGCGGAATGTACTCATCTCAGAGGGTCTCCAAGCGTGCGTTGAGTTCGGCGAGTTCACGGTCGAGGAGTTCCTCGGGGCTCGGGTCCTCGGATCCCGCGCCGTCGGGCGTACGGCCCCGGGGGGCCGCGTCCTCGGTGGCGGCGGGTGTCGCCGGTGCGGGTGTCCCGGTCAGTTCGGCGAGGTGGTCCGCGAGTCCGGCGACGGTGGGGTGGTTCCAGATGACCGTGGCGGACAGGCTCACCCCGAATTCGCCTTCGAGCCGGTTGCGCAGTTCGAGGGACATGACGGAGTCGATGCCGTACGAGCGCAGGGGCACGGCCGTGTCGATCCGGGCCGCCCGGATCTTCGCCACCCGGGCCACGTGCCGGCGCACCCGGTCCTCGGCGGTCTCCGTCGAGGGCACCGGTCCGCCGGCCGCCGCCGGGGCGGCGGCCGTGGGGCCCTCCTCCGGCCCGGGTCCGCCGGCGGGCGGGGCCGGTACGGCGGGTGCCCCGAAGGTGAGGTGGTCCGGCCAGTGGCGGTCGCGCTGCCAGGGGTAGGCGGGCAGCGGGGCGCCGTGCCGCCCCGGGCTGTTGGCCCGGCGCGGGTCGGCGCGGCAGCCCAGGACGTGGAGCCTTCCCAGCGACTCCAGCAGCACGGCCCGTTCCCCCTCGTGGCGGCGGAGCGAGGGCAGGGCCTGGGCCCGGCCCGGCCGGCCGCCGTCGCCGGCGTGCGCGATGGACTGGCCGACGGTCGGCACGAGGATGGGGTGGGGGCTCATCTCCACGAAAGCGCCCACGTCGTCGCGCAGCAGCCGCCCGATCTGGTCCGAGAAGAGCACCGGATCGCGCAGGTTGCGCACCCAGTAGTGCGCGTCGAGGCGCTCGCCGGAGACGACCTCGCCGGTGACGGTCGAGTAGAGCGGCACCGTGCCGGGGCGCGGTGCCAGGCCGCGGAGGGTGGTGAGGAGGTCCTCGCGCAGCGGGTCCATCTGGGGGCTGTGCGAGGCCACGTCGACCTTCACCCACCGCCGGAAGACGTCGGCGCGGCCGAGGTCGCGGTCGATCTCCTCGAGGGCTCGCCGGTCGCCGGACAGGACCGTGGAGCGCGGGCTGTTGTGCACCGCGACGGCGACCAGGTCCTCGTGCCCCTCGATGGCGCGGAGCGCCTCCGCCATGGTGAGTTCGGCGGCGAGCATCGCGCCCTGCCCGCTGACCCCGCGCAGCAGGGCGCTGCGGCCGCAGATGATCCGTACGGCGTCCTCCAGGCCGAGCGCCCCGGCGACGTGGGCCGCCGCGATCTCGCCCATGCTGTGCCCGATGACGGCGTCGGGCTCGACGCCCCAGGAGCGCCAGAGCGCGGCGAGCGCGACCTCGACGGAGAAGAGCATCGGCTGCACCACGTCGATGCGGGCCAGCCGCGAGGTGTGCTCGTCGGCGGCGAGTTCCTCCAGGACGGACCATCCGGCGTACGCGCCGACGGCTTCGTCGCACTCCCGCAGGGCGGCGTGGAACTTAGCCTCGGTGGCGGCGAGTTCGCGGCCCATGCCGAGCCACTGCGAGCCCTGGCCGGGGAAGACGAAGGCCACCTTGGGCGGGTCGACGACGGCTGCGGGCGAGGCGTGCAGTGCGGCGGGCTCCTCGCCGTCGGCGAAGGCGCTCAGCGCCGTGGTGAGTTCGTCGGTGTCGTGGGCGACGACCGCGAGGCGCCAGGGGTGCCGGGTGCGGCGGGCGGCCGTGTGCGCGAGGTCGCGCAGCGCGGCCGGGGCGGGCGGGGCGGCCGTGCGGCGGGCCAGTTCGCGCAGTGCCTCCGGTGTCGCGGCGGAGAGCGTGAACAGCTCGGGGCGCCGCCCGGTGGCGTCCTGCGACATCACGGGCACGCCCGCCCGTGCCAGTTCCCGCAGCGCGTCGTCGAGGCCCTCGCGGTCGTCGTTCCCCCGGCGCATCGTGCCGATGGCCGTGACGTGCTGCCGCAGGGCGTGCAGCAGGACGGGGTGGGCGCTGATCTCGACGAACGGGCCGTGGCCCGTGGCGGCGAGGTGTGCCACGGCGTCCGTGAGCCGTACCGGCTGCCGCAGGCCGCGGGCGAAGTAGCCGGGGCCGATCTCGCGCCACTCGACGGGCGCGCCGGTGACGGCGGAGACCAGGGGAATCCTGCCGGGGCGCGGGGTGATGCCCGCCGTGCCGCTCTCCAGTTCGGCGAGGACGGGGTCCATGGCCGGGCTGTGCACGGCCGCGTCGATGCGCACCATGCCGCACAGGACGCCCTGGGACTTCCACGCGGCCAGCGCGGTGCGCAGGGCGTCGTCGGGGCCGGCGAGGGCGGTCGAGCGTGGTCCGTACAGACCGGCGACGCTCAGCCCGTGGGCCCCCGCGTACTCCGCGAGGTCCTCGGCGGGCAGTTCGACGACGGCCATCGCATCGCCCCGGCCCGCGACCCGGCGTTGGGCGGCGCTGTAGTGGTGGACGAGCCGCGCGCCGTCGGCGAGGTCGAGGATCCCGGCGATCACGGCCGCGGTGATCTCGGAGAAGCAGGTGCCGACCACGGCGGCGGGGCGCACTCCCGCGGCCTCGAGCCAGGCGGCGATGCCGAGCTGGACGGCGAACAGCACGGGCTGGGCCACCTCGACCCGGTCGAGGCGGTCCGTGGCACCGGTACGGGCACTCGCGTCGTAGCCGCCCAGGGAATCCGTGGGGCCCTCGTCCCCGGTACGGTCGGGGCCCACCCCTCCGCCGGGGAAGAGGACGTCGACGACCGACCAGCCCGTGTGGGGCAGGAGCGCGGCGTCGCAGCGCTCCACGGCGTCACGGAAGACGGGTTCGGTGCGGAAGAGCCGCCGGCCCATGCCGGCCCACTGCTGGCCGTGGGGAGAGCAGACGAAGACCGTCCGGGGCGGCGACGCGGCCGCCGCCGCGTCCCGCGGCCGGCCGGTCGCGGTCGCGGGCATCGGCGCGGGTTCCCGCCAGCCTTCCATGACCACGTGGACGTTGGTGCCGCCCCAGCCGAAGGAGCTGACGCCCGCGAGCGGGGCGCGGCCCTCGGGCCACGGCTCCGCGTCGCCCGGCACGCGCAGCCCCAGGCCCTCGAAGTCGATGTGCGGGTTGGGCCGTTCGAAATGCAGGTTCCGTGGAATGCGGCGGTGGCGCAGGGCGAGCGCGGTCTTGATGAATCCCGCGATCCCCGCGGCGCCTTCGAGATGGCCGATATTGGTCTTCACGGCCCCGAGAATCAACGGTGCGTCCGCTGGCCGCCCTTCGGACAGTACGGCGCTCAGCGCGGCGGCCTCGATCGGGTCGCCGAGCGCGGTGCCCGTGCCGTGGGTTTCGATGAATTGCACGTCGCCGGGGCGCACGCCGGCCCGCTGATAGGCGTCCCGGAGCACTTCCTCCTGGGCGAGGGGATTGGGAGCCGTGAGTCCATTGCTGAGGCCGTCGTTGTTCGCCGCGCTGCCCGGGACGAGGCACCAGATGGCGTCACCGTCGGCCAGCGCGCGGGAGAGTCTCTTGAGGACCACGACCCCGCATCCCTCGCCCCGGCCGTAGCCGTCGGCGCGGGCGTCGAAGGACTTGCAGCGGCCGTCCGGGGACAGCCCGCCGAACTTGCTGAGCGCCACACTGGTACCCGGGCTGATCAGGAGGTTCACCCCGCCCGCCAGGGCCGCGGACGACTCGCCGAGCCACAGGCTCTGGCAGGCGAGGTGCAGTGCGTAGAGCGAGGCGGAGCAGGCGGTGTCGACGGCGACGCTGGGGCCGCGCAGGCCCAGCACATAGGAGAGACGATTCGCCACCATGTTGAGCGCGCGGCCGGTGGCGGAGTGGGACACGATGCCGTGCAGCGCCGGTGCGGCGAGATCGGCGTAGTCGTGCCAGATCACTCCGGCGAACACCCCGGTACGGCTGCCCGCCAGGGATTCCTGTGCCATACCCGCGTCTTCGAGGGCTTCCCAGGCGACTTCCAGGAAGAGACGCTGCTGCGGATCCATTTCCGCGGCCTCGCGCGGTGATATCCCGAAGAAAAGCGGGTCGAATTCATCGAGGCGGCCCCGGAGGTATCCCGCACGATCGGTCATCATTTTCGCGGGCGCCAACGGATCCGCGGCCACGAAATCGGCGGGGCTCCAGCGGCCGGGCGGTACGCCCGCCACCGCGTCCGTGCCGGAAAGCAGGAGGTCCCAGAATTCCGCCGGACTGTCGGCCAGCGGGAACCGGCAGGCCATTCCGACAACCGCGATGGGTTCGTGCCCGACGGCCCCCGGCCCGCCGCCGGGGCCCCCGGGGCCGCGGCGCCGGCCGCCCGCTCCCCCGGCGGGCGACCCGACGAGATGGGCCGCGAGTGCGGCGAGGGACGGGTAGGCCCACAGCAGCGCCACCGGCACGCTCCTGCCCAGGGCGTCGGAGAGTTTCGAGGCCAGCGCGGTGGCCCGCAGCGAGTCGACGCCGTAGCGCGCGAACGTCTCATGATCGCGAATGCCCTCGACGGGGCATTCGAGCAGGACGGATAATTCCTCGCGTAACCAAGCACATAATCCTGCGACCGAGCGTATATCTCGACAGTCGCTCTCCGTGGCGCCACTCACGGGCACCGAACCGGAATCATGATCATTTCGCATCCCCCATGCGTGCACTTCGGCGCACACCAACTCCGCCGACGCAGGCAACCTAACATGAAGGCCATGTAAATAAAGTAAAGCAGCGGCAAAGCCATCCCTTGGGAAAGGGAGCCGGAAATACGGAGTACTTCCGTCTGGGACGACTTCACATCCGGAGGTGCCGAATACGAATCAGCGCCATCGATTCCGGTTGCCCCCGCTTACCCCCGCGACGACGAGGGCCACGGCCGGCCCGCCGACCACGGCGGGATCCGGGAGCGGGATGCGGCGGCTACGGGCCGACGCGGCTTCCCGTGTCGGTGACGGCGAGGGTGCGGGGGCGGTGCCGGCCGGCCGCCGTGCGCAGCGCCAGATCCGCCAGCGCCTCGGGCGCGCCGGCCTGCCCCCGGATGCCGGGAAAGGCGTTGATGTCGACGATCAGCGGCGCTCCCGCCACATCGAGGAGGTCGACGCCGTAGACGTCCAGCGCGAAGACCTCGCCGACGCGCCGCACCACGTCGAGCCAGTCGGCGGGCAGGTCGCGGACCGGCAGCGGGCGGGTGCGGGCGGCGACGGGCGCGGCCAGTTCCGACCGGCGGAGTTCGGCGAACACCTCGTCCCCGATCACCCAGAGCTTGTGGTCCCAGCCGTCGTTCGGGGTGAACCGCTGGATGACCACCGGCTCGTCGTACCACTCGGCGGCCAGCGACCGCAGCCCCGCGGCGTCGTCGACCCGGGCCACCAGATCGTGGCGCCGGCTGCGCCGGCTCTTGATCACCACGGGGGCGTCCGGGCAGCCGTCCGCCCCGGCCAGCTCCCCGAGAAAGGACACGGTGCGGGTGGGGACGAAGGGCAGCCCCGCACCCAGGGCCAGGTCCGCCATGGCCGTGCGGTCCTGGCACAGCTCGGTCGCCGCCGCCGAGTTCAGGACGGGGGCCCCGTTCGCCTCCAGACCGCGGGCGAGGGCCAGGGCCCGGGGTGTGCGTGTCTTCATCAAGTAGACGTCCGCGAGCGCGGGCGGTCCGGCCGGCCGGGCGGACGGGACTCCGTCCGCGCCGGGGTCCCAGGTCTCGACCCGGTGGCGGGGCGTCAGGAGCGCGGTGGTCGCGGCCAGCAGCGGGTGATCCGGAGCGGGCGTCAGCAGACAGATCTTCACGCGGTGCCACCGGCCGGGGCGGAGGCCGGCGCCGACGCGGCCGGAGCGGCGGGGAGGCCCGGGACGGACGGCCCGTAAGGGGAGGAAGCGTACGAAGAGGCGTACGGGCCGAGGGCCTCCCCGGACCCCTGCCCACCGGCGCCGGCCAGCCGCAGGATGGCCCACGCCACCCGGGCCACCGCGTCCGGCACCTGACGGAAGCTCGGGAAGTCATTGACGTCCACGACCACCGGGCCCTCCGGGCCGAGGACGATGTCCAGCCCGTACAGGGAGAGGCCGAAGGCGGCCCCGACCTCGGCGGCGATCGCCGCCACCTCGGCGGTCAGCGGCACCCGGCGCTCACGGGCCGGCCGGTCGGGGTGCAGCGGGGAGCGGCGCTCGGTCGCGAAGAACTCGCCGTCGACGCAGTACACCTTGAGGTCCACGCCCGTGTTGGGCACATACGGCTGGGCTATCAGCATGCCCTCGCCGGCACTCTCCCGGCCGGGGGCCACCAGGTCCGCCGGGGTCGGCACCAGCCGGACCGCCCGGCCCGAGCTGCCGTCGGCGGGCTTGACCACCAGCGGGTACGCGGCCGCGGGTATCGCCGCGAACTCCTCCGGCCGGGCGGCCGCGTAGGTCACCGGGACGGGCAGGCCGTGGCGTTCGGCGATGACGGCGGCCATCGCCTTGTCCCGCACCCCGCGGATCGCCCGGGCGTCGTTCACCGTGGCCAGCCCGATGTGGGCGGCGGCTTCCAGCAGGGTCAGCCCCGGGCCGCCGGACACCGTCTTGAGGACCCAGGCGTCGTGGTCGCCCGCCCGCACGGTCTCGGAGAGCCTCATCAGGGAGCCGCCGGGCCGCACCACGTCCACCCGGTGACCCCACGCGGTCAGTTGGCGGATCACGTCCACCGGCATGCCGTCGTGCCGGTACTGCTCCTCCACCAGGAAGCAGAGTCTCATTGGTGCATCCTCGAATCCCGGGCGTCCACCGATTCGTTCCGGCGGAACTGTGACGGCTCAGGATGTCATGGGCGTACGGACGGCGGCTTCCGGGCTGTCGGTATTTCGCCGGGCCGCCCACCGGGCCCTCTCGCACCGGCCTCGGCACCCCCACAGGCCCCGCGCGCCCCCCACAAGCTTGATAACTTCAATCATTGCTATTTACATGTATTATTGCTTCAGCAGCTGAAACATTCGACCGGCAAGGAAACCGAGGACACCATGCACCCCCACGAGTCCGAGCAGCCCGCCGAGGCCGTCACCCGGCTGCGCGCCTTCTTCCGCACCGGCGCCACCAAGCCCCTGGCCTGGCGCACCGGGCAGCTCCACGCCCTGCGCACCATGCTCACCGAGCGGGGTGCGGACTTCGCCGCGGCGCTCCACGCGGACCTGGGCAAGGGCCGGGCCGAGGCATACCGGACCGAGATCGACTTCACCGTGCGCGAGATCGACCACACGCTGGAGCACCTGGCGGACTGGCTGCGCCCCGAGCCCGCCGCCGTGCCGGACCACCTGGGTGCGGACGCCTCGGCGTGGACGGTCCTCGACCCGCTGGGCGTCGTCCTCGTCATCGCGCCGTGGAACTACCCGGCGCAGTTGCTGCTGGCTCCCGTCGTGGGGGCGCTCGCCTCGGGCGACTGCGTGGTGGCCAAGCCCAGCGAGCTGGCCCCCGCCACGTCGGCGGCCCTGGCCCGGTATCTGCCGGAGTACCTCGACGCCCGGGCGGTGGCCGTGGTGGAAGGCGGCGTGCCGGAGACCACGGCGCTGCTGGAGCAGCGTTTCGACCACATCTTCTACACCGGCAACGCCGTGGTGGGGCGGATCGTCATGACGGCCGCGGCCCGTCACCTCACGCCGGTCACGCTGGAACTCGGCGGCAAGTCCCCGGTCTTCGTCGACCGGGACACGGACGTGCGGACGGTGGCCGCGCGGCTCGCGGCGGGCAAGTTCCTCAACGCCGGCCAGACCTGTGTGGCGCCCGACTACGTACTGACCGACCCGGAGACCGCCCGGGCCCTGGAGCCCGCCCTGGCCGAGGCGGTCGACGCGCTGTACGGAGCCGATCCGGCCGCGTCCGGCGCGTACGGACGGATCGTCAACACCCGGCACTTCGACCGGCTGACGGCGCTCCTGGACTCCGGGCGCCGCGTCGTCGGAGGCGGTCACGACCGGGCGGCGAAGTACATCGCACCGACCGTGCTGGCCGATGTCCGTCCCGACTCCCCCGTCATGCGGGAGGAGATCTTCGGGCCGATCCTGCCGATCGTCGAGGTGCCGGGGCTCGACGAGGCGATCGACTTCGTCAACGACCGGGACAAGCCCCTGGCCCTGTACGCGTTCACCGACTCCGACACCACCCGGCGGCGGCTGGCGGAGGAGACCTCGTCGGGCGGCCTCGGCTTCGGGCTGCCGCTGGCGCATCTGACCGTGCCGGAGCTGCCGTTCGGCGGGGTCGGCGAGAGCGGCATGGGCCGCTACCACGGCCGCTACTCGATCGAGACGTTCAGCCACCGCAAGGCGGTACTGAACAAGCCTCTGGCGGCTTGACCTCGCCGAATGCACCACCGCTGCGCGGCGGTGTCCTCAAGCGCCGGACGGGCTGGTTTGGGCTGACCTCGGCCACATCAAGCCCGTCCGGCGTTTGAGGACGCGCCCGCAGGGCGCCCGCCGCCGCAGGCGGCTAGGCCGTGCCCTCACCCTCGCGCGGAACGCGAAACGCCTCCAGCAGCCGCTCCGCGGCCACGCTCGCCGGCAGCGTGCCCTCGCGCACCCGCTGTTCCAGGTCCGGGCCCCGGCGGCGCACCTCGGGGTGGTCGCGCAGCTCCGCGAGGAGTTGCTCCCGGACCATGGTCCAGGTCCAGTCGACCTGCTGCTCCCGGCGCCGGGCGGCCAGCTCACCCGTGGCGTCCAGGACCCGCCGGTGCTGTTCGAGCCGCTCCCACAGGGTGTCGAGGCCGGTGCCCTCCCGTGCGCTGCACGTCAGCACGGGCGGGTTCCAGGCCGCGTCGGGGGCTTGGAGCAGGCGCAGCGCGCCGGCCAGTTCCCGGGCGGCGGACTTGGCGTCGCGTTCGTGCGGGCCGTCGGCCTTGTTGACGGCGACGATGTCGGCCAGCTCCAGGACGCCCTTCTTGATGCCCTGGAGCTGGTCGCCGGTGCGGGCGAGGGTGAGCAGCAGGAAGGTGTCGACCATGTTGGCGACGGCGGTCTCGGACTGGCCGACGCCGACGGTCTCCACGAGCACGACGTCGTAGCCCGCCGCCTCCATCACGACCATGGTCTCCCGGGTGGCCTTGGCCACGCCGCCGAGGGTGCCGGCCGTGGGCGAGGGCCGGACGAACGCGGCGGGGTCGACGGCGAGCCGCTCCATGCGGGTCTTGTCGCCGAGGATGCTCCCGCCGGTGCGGCTGGAGGAGGGGTCGACGGCCAGCACCGCGACCCGGTGGCCGAGGCCGGTGAGCAGGGTGCCGAGGGCGTCGATGAAGGTGGACTTGCCGACTCCGGGCACGCCGGTGATACCGATCCGGCGAGCCCTGCCCGCGTGCGGCAGCAGCGCGGTGAGCATCCGCTGGGCGGCTTCGCGGTGGTCGGCCCGTACCGATTCGACCAGGGTGATGGCACGGGCGACGGTCGCCCGCTTGCCGTCCAGCACGCCCTTGACGTAGGCGTCGACGTCGATCGTCCGGCGCGGGACGGGCGGGACGGTCTGCCGGGCCGTCCCGCCGGGGCCGGCGTCGCGGGGATCGTTCTCGCGGAAGGAGGGTGCCATCAGCGGTCCGGGCTCACAGCTCGTGGCCGAGGACCCCGGCGAGGGTCTTCAGCAGGTCGTGGGCCGCGTCCGGGATGACCGTCCCTGGCGGGAAGACCGCGGCGGCTCCCATCTCCCGCAGCGTGGCGACGTCCTGCGGCGGGATGACCCCGCCCACGACGATCATGATGTCCTCCCGGCCCTCCTCCACCAGGCACTCACGCAGCGCGGGGACGAGCGTGAGGTGGCCGGCGGCGAGCGAGGAGACGCCGACGATGTGCACATCGGCCTCCACCGCCTGCCGGGCGACCTCCTGCGGTGTCTGGAAGAGCGGGCCGACGTCGACGTCGAAGCCCAGGTCGGCGAAGGCCGTGGCGATCACCTTCTGGCCGCGGTCGTGGCCGTCCTGGCCCATCTTGGCGACCAGGATGCGGGGGCGGCGGCCGTCCTCCCGCTCGAAGGCCGCCACCAGGGCGCGGGTGCGCTCCACTCCGGAGGACGGTCCGGCTTCGTCACGGTACACACCGGAGATCGTACGGATCTGCCCGGCGTGCCGCCCGTACACCTTCTCCAGGGCGTCGGAGATCTCGCCGACGGTCGCCTTCGCGCGGGCCGCGTTCACGGCGAGCGCGAGGAGGTTGCCGTCCAGGCTGCCGCCCTCCTGGTGGCCCGCGCCGGCCGCCGCGGTGAGCGCGCGCAGCGCGTCCTGGCAGGCCTCCTCGTCGCGTTCGGCGCGCAGCCGCCGCAGCTTGTCGATCTGCTGGGCGCGCACGGAGGAGTTGTCGACCTTGAGGACGTCGATCTGCTCGTCGCTGTCGACGCGGTATTTGTTGACGCCGATGACGGGCTGGCGGCCGGAGTCGATGCGGGCCTGGGTGCGGGCCGCGGCCTCCTCGACGCGCAGCTTGGGGATGCCCGCGTCGATGGCCTGGGCCATGCCGCCGGCCGCCTCGACCTCCTGGATGTGCTGCCAGGCGCGGCGGGCGAGGTCGTGGGTGAGCTTCTCGACGTAGGCGCTGCCGCCCCAGGGGTCGATCACCCGGCAGGTGCCGGACTCCTGCTGGAGCAGGAGCTGGGTGTTGCGGGCGATGCGGGCGGAGAAGTCGGTGGGCAGGGCGAGGGCCTCGTCGAGGGCGTTGGTGTGCAGCGACTGGGTGTGTCCCTGGGTCGCCGCCATGGCCTCGACGCAGGTGCGCGCCACGTTGTTGAAGACGTCCTGCGCGGTGAGCGACCAGCCGGAGGTCTGCGAATGGGTGCGCAGGGACAGCGACTTTGTGTTCTTCGGATCGAACTGCTTGACGAGCCTGGCCCACAGCAGCCGGGCCGCCCGCAGTTTGGCGATCTCCATGAAGAAGTTCATGCCGATCGCCCAGAAGAACGACAGCCGGGGCGCGAAGGCGTCCACGTCCAGGCCGGCGCCGAGCCCGGCGCGCAGGTACTCCACCCCGTCGGCGAGGGTGTAGGCCAGCTCCAGATCGGCCGTGGCCCCGGCTTCCTGGATGTGGTAGCCGGAGATGGAGATGGAGTTGTAGCGCGGCATCTTCTGCGAGGTGTACGCGAAGATGTCCGAGATGATCCGCATCGAGGGCCGGGGCGGATAGATGTAGGTGTTGCGGACCATGAACTCCTTGAGGATGTCGTTCTGGATGGTCCCGGCCAGCTTCTCGGGCGGTACGCCCTGTTCCTCGGCGGCGACGATGTAGAGGGCGAGGACGGGCAGTACGGCCCCGTTCATCGTCATCGACACGCTCATCCTGTCCAGCGGGATGCCGTCGAAGAGCTGGCGCATGTCGTAGATGGAGTCGATGGCGACGCCGGCCATGCCCACGTCGCCGGTGACGCGCGGGTGGTCGCTGTCGTAGCCGCGGTGGGTCGGCAGGTCGAAGGCGACGGACAGACCCTTCTGACCCGCCGCCAGGTTGCGGCGGTAGAAGGCGTTGGACTCCTCGGCGGTGGAGAATCCGGCGTACTGCCGGATGGTCCAGGGCTGGTTGACGTACATCGTCGGGTAGGGGCCGCGCAGATAGGGCGCGACGCCCGGGTAGGTGGCGAGGAAGTCCAGCCCGTCGAGGTCCTCGGCGGTGTAGAGCGGCTTGACGCCGATGCCCTCGGGGGTGTCCCAGACGAGGTCCTCGGCGCTCTTGCCGGTGCTCTCCTTCAGGGCCGCCCGCCAGGCCGCCGGGTCGGCGGGGGCGCCGGCCACGGGTCCCAGGTCGATGCCGGAGAAATCGGGGATCGACATCACACCACTCCCATGCGGTCGAGGACGGAGGAGAGGGCGGCGACGGCGTCGCCGCCGGCGAAGACGAACTCGTCGACTCCGGCCCGCTCGAAGGCTTCCCGCTGTTCGCCGCGCGGTTTTCCGGCGAGGAACACCCGGTCGGCGCCGGCCTTCTTGAGCGCGGTGGCCACGGCCTCGGCCTGTTCGGCGTAGAGGGCGTCGCTGGAGCACAGGCAGGCGACGGCGGCGCCGCTGGCGGCGAAGGCCGCGGCGGCGGACTCGGCGTCGACCGTGGCGGGAACGTGCACGGGCTCGATGCCGCCGGCCTGGAAGAGGTTGGCGGCGAAGGTGGCCCGGCCGGTGTGCGCGGCGGCGTCGCCGAGCGCGGCGAGGAAGACGCGGGGGCGGACGCCGGCCCGGGCCAGGTGCGCGTCGGAGCGGGCGCGCAGCCTCTCGTACGCCTCGTCACGGCGGACCCGGGGCAGGCCGCCCGGGACGTCCGCGACGGCCGGTGTCTCGCGCCGCACCGGCTCCTCGGCCAGGTTCGGGAACTCGCTGACGCCCGTGATGGGTTCCTCGCGGGTCGCGAGCCGCGCGGACCGCTCTCGCCAGGTGTCCGCCAGCCGCTCCCCCACGAGCCCGGAGCGAAGCGCCGCGGCGTGGCCGCCGGCGCGCTCGATCTCCTGGAACCAGGCCCAGGCCGCGTGGGCCAGCTCGTCGGTCAGCCGCTCCACGTACCAGGAGCCGCCGGCCGGGTCGATGACCCGGGCCAGGTGGGACTCCTCCAGCAGGATGGAGGAGGTGTTGCGGGCGATCCGGCGGGCGAAGGCGTCGGGCAGGCCGAGGGCGTCGTCGAAGGGCAGCACGGTCACCGAGTCGGCGCCGCCGACTCCGGCGCCCAGCGCGGCGACGGTGGTGCGCAGCATGTTCACCCACGGGTCGCGACGAGTCATCATGACCGAGGAGGTGACGGCGTGTTGGCGCTGTGCTCCGGCGCCCGGGGCCGCGCCGCACACGTCGGCGACCCTGGCCCACAGCCGCCGCGCGGCGCGCAGCTTGGCGATGGTCAGGAACTGGTCGGCGGTGGCCGCGTAGCGGAACTCCAGTTGCGCGCAGGCCGCTTCGGTGTCCAGCCCCGCCGCGACGAGCGCGCGGAGGTAGGCGACGCCGGTGGCGAGGGAGCAGCCGAGTTCCTGGGCGGCCGATCCACCGGCCTCGTGGTAGGGCAGGGCGTCGACGGTCAGGGCCCGGATGCCGGGGTGGTCGCGGGCGCACAGCACGGCGAGTTCGGCGGCGGCCGCCAGGGGTTCGGCGGGGTCTCCGGCGGTGTGCGTACGGGCCAGGGTGCCCAGCGGGTCGGCGCCGAGGTTGCCCGTCGCCGCGTGCGGGGCGACCCCGCGCTCGGCGTAGAGGCGCAGCAGCTCGCGGGCGGCGGCCCCGGTCTCGGTGCCCGCGTCGAGTACGACGGGGGCGAGGTCCAGGTAGACGCCCTCCAGGGCGGTCGCGAGGCCGTCCGTGGGCAGGCCCGCCGGGCCGACGGTCAGCCAGAGGGAGGTGACGCCGTTCTCGAGGTCGGCGAGCACGGCGTCGTTGACGCGCCGGGGGTCCGGATGGGCGTGGCGCTGGCGGACGTCCCACCCCGAGACCGCGGTGCCCGCCACGCGTCCGCCCCGGACGAACGGCGGGAAGCCGGGGTAGCCGGGCCCAGCGGGGCCGAGGGGCCGTCCCCCGTCCGGGCCGGCCGCCGCGGCGTCCTCGGCGGTGTAGAGCGGGCGGGTCGTGAGCCCGTCCATCAGTGCGGTGGACAACGCTTCCTCGGCCGCCGGGCCCTCGGCCACGGTGCCCGCTTTGCGTAGTACGCCCTCGACAAGGCGCTGCCACTGCTCACGGGTCGCGTCGGGGAACTCGGCGGCCAGGGAGAAGCCGTCATCAGGCTGGACCGTCATGGGGGGAAGGCTAGGGCGCGGAGGCGTCCCGTAGCAGGGGCAACCGCTGTGACCTTGGCCTCTTCCCAGTCCGCGGGCACCGTCGGCGTGCTCTGCCCCGCCTTTCGGCGTGGTCCTCGAACGTCGGTCGTCAGTCCGTTTCCTGGCGTTCGTGCCGTTCGGGGACGACGAATTCACACCATACGGATTTGCCGGTGCCGCGTGATTCCACGCCCCAGACGTCGGCGAGGCGGTCCACCAGCAGCAGCCCCCGGCCCGAGACCCCCGACTCGCCGGGTTCCCGGCGGCGCGGCAGCGTGCTGGACCTGTCCTCCACCTCCAGCCGCAGCCGGCGTTCGGGGCCGCCGAGCATACGGATCGTCACCGTCGCGGGCCCGTCGGTGTGCAGCAGGGCGTTGGTGACCAACTCGTCGGCGACCAGCTCGATCTCGTCCGAGCGTTCCCGGGCGCCCCAGGCCCGTACCGCCGCCCGGATCATATGACGGGCCGCGGAGAGCGCCTCGGGGTCGGCGGGGGCGATGTGCTGCTGGAGCCGGCCGCCGCCACGGGCCGCGACGCCCTCACGGCGCAGCAGCAGGACGGCCATGTCGTCCTCGCCGACCCGCTCCTCGACCACGTCGCAGAGCGTGTCGGCCAGGCTCTGGAGGTCGTGGGGGCCGTCGCGGACGATGCCGGCGAGGATCTGCATGCCGTCGTCGAGGTCGGCCCCGGGCTGCTCGACCAGGCCGTCGGTGAACAGCAGCAGCGTCTCCCCCGGGTCCAGTTCCACGGTCGTGACCGGGTAGTCGAGCCGGCCGAACTCGGCGGAGAGCCCGAGCGGCAGCCCGCCGGCCAGCGGCAGCCGCCTGCAGGTGCCGTCGGGGTGCCGCAGCAGGGGATCGATATGGCCGGCGCGGACGAGTTGCAGCATGCCGGTGGAGGGGTCGGCCTCGACGTAGGAGCAGGTGGCGAAGCGGTCGGTGTCCAGCTCGTGCAGGAAGGAGGAGGCGCGGGCCATCACCGTCGCGGGGGCGTGCCCCTCGGTGGCGTAGGCCCGCAGGACGATCCGCAGCTGGCCCATGACGGCGGCGGCGTGGGTGTCGTGGCCCTGTACGTCCCCGATGACCGCGCCGACCCGGCCGCCGGGCAGCGGGATCACGTCGTACCAGTCGCCGCCGATGTCCCGGCCCATCCGGGCGGAGCGGTAGCGCACGGCGATCTGCGCCCCGGGGACGTCGGGGATGCGGCGCGGCAGCATGGCCTGCTGCAGGCCCTCGGCGAGGTCGTGTTCCTGGTCGAAGAGCATCGCCCGGGCCAGGCTCTGCGCGAGGCTGCTGCCGAGGGCGATGAAGAGGTTGCGCTCCTGCCGGGTGAAGCCGCGGCCCTCGCGGTAGAGCAGCCCGAGGGCGCCGATGGGGCGGGCCTGGGCGATCAGCGGCAGATAGGCGGCGGAGGAGATGCCGATGTCCTCGATGCGCTCCCACAGCCAGGGGTAGGCGGCGGCGAACTCCCCGCGGGATTCGATGAAGCGCGGGGTGAGGGTGCGGATGACCTCGCTCATGGGGAAGTTGTCGTCGATCCGCGTGTAACGGGTGCCGGGGATGTAGTGCTCCTCTGGTCCCTCGGCGACGAGGTGGATCCGGCCGGACTCGACGAGGCCGAGGACCAAAAGGTCGGCGCCGAGGTGTTCCACGGCCCGGGAGTCCTTGAAGAAGTCGATGACGTCCTCGACCGTCCTCGCGTGGGCGAGGGCGGCCGTCGTCGTCTCGACGACGGTCGTCTGATGGCGGTGCTCCTCGGCCCCGTCGCGCGGCTCGGCGGCGTGGCTCAGCTCTTCGGTGGCGTCACGGACGATGCCGAGGATGCGGTAGGGGCGCCCCTGCTCGTCGCGGAGGATCCGGCCCTGGGTATAGGTCCAGCGCAGGGCGTCGGTGTCGTCCCGTACGTGGTAGTACGCGCCGTAGGTGTCGCTGCCGTCCTTCATGGCGGTGGCCACGAGGGAGTCGAGCATGACCGCCTCGGAGCGGGGCACCCGGCCGCCGACGTCGGTGATGTGACCGTCGAACTTCCCCGGTGGCACCCGGAGGATCTCCAGGGCCGGGTCGTCCAGGTGCAGCCGCCCGCCGTCGAGGTCCCAGTCGAAGGTGCCGATGCGGTTGAGTGCGAGGCTCAGCTCCGGGCGGGCGGGCCAGTCGTCCGACCGCGCCCCGGCGGCAGGCGTCGCTCCCCGATCAACCATGGAGCCACTCTGACATCTTTTGTCCGTTTCTTCGATGTGGCTGCGCGGTCGGGTGGTACGGATACGCCATGGAGTGGTTCACGGAGTCGGGGTACTGGCTGAGCCGGCTGGTGCTCCAGCGCGCGCTCGCCGCGGTCTACCTGGTGGCCTTCCTCGGGGCGGCGCTGCAGTTCCGTCCGCTCATCGGGGAGCGGGGGATGCTGCCGGTGCCGCGGTTCCTGCGCGGGGTGCCCTTCCTGCGGGCGCCCGGCATCTTCCACCTGCACTACTCGGACCGCTTCTTCGCGGGCTGGGCGTGGGCGGGTGTCCTGCTGTCGGGCGCGGTCGTGGCGGGGGCCGCGGACGCGGTGCCGCTGTGGGCGTCGATGGTGCTGTGGGCGGCCCTGTGGGTGATGTATCTGTCGATCGTCAACGTGGGCCAGACCTGGTACGCGTTCGGGTGGGAGTCCCTGCTGCTGGAGGCGGGGTTCCTCGCGGTCTTCCTCGGCAACGCGCGCACCGACCCGCCCGTCCTGGTGCTGTGGCTGATGCGCTGGCTGCTCTTCCGCGTCGAGTTCGGCGCCGGACTGATCAAGATGCGCGGGGACACCTGCTGGCGGGATCTGACCTGTCTGTACTACCACCACGAGACCCAGCCGATGCCCGGCCCGCTGAGCTGGTTCTTCCACCGTCTGCCCCGGCCCCTGCACCGGGTCGAGGTGGCCGCCAACCACGTCGCCCAGCTGGTGGTGCCCGTTCTCCTGTTCACCCCGCAGCCCGTCGCGAGCTGCGCGGCGGGGCTGATCGTCTGCACCCAGCTCTGGCTCGTCGCCTCCGGCAATTTCGCCTGGCTCAACTGGCTGACGATCGTCCTCGCCTTCGCCGCCGTCGACGGGGCGGCGCTCGCGGACCTGCTGTCGCTGCCCGCGCACACCCCCTCGCCCGCTCCCCCGCTCTGGTACGAGGTCCTCGTCGTCGCCGTGACGGTCCTCGTGGTGGGCATGAGCTGGTGGCCCGCGCGCAACATGCTCTCGCGGCACCAGCGGATGAATATGTCCTTCAACGCGTTTCACCTGGTCAACACCTATGGGGCGTTCGGCAGCATCAACCGCCGCCGCCACGAGGTGGTGGTGGAGGGCACCGACGCGGCGGTACTGGGGCCCGAGACCGTGTGGCGGGAGTACGGCTTCAAGGGGAAGCCCGGCGACGTCCGCCGGACGCCGCGCCAGTTCGCCCCCTACCACCTACGGCTCGACTGGCTGATGTGGTTCGCCGGCATCTCGCCGAGCTACGCGCAGCCCTGGTTCGCCCCGTTCGTCGAACGGCTGCTGGAAGGCGACCTTGCGACGCTGCGACTGCTGCGGCACAACCCCTTCCCCGACGCGCCTCCCACCCACGTCCGGGCCCGCGTCTACCGCTACCGCTTCACCACCCGCCAGGAACGGCGGGCCACCGGCGCCTGGTGGCACCGGACGCTGGAGCACGAGTTCCTGCCCCCGGTGGCCCTGCGGCCACGCTGAGCCCCGGCCCGGGACCGGACGCGACGGGGTGCGCCCGCCCGGCGGGTACCGCACGGTGGAGGGGGAACCAGGGGACGAGGCGAGGCGGTGGCGTGATGGAACCGGTGGAGGCGCTGGACCGGATCGCGTTCCTGCTGGAACGGACGGGGGCGCCGACGTACCGCGTGAAGGCGTTCCGCACGGCCGCCGAGGTGATCTCCGCGCTGCCCGCCGAGGAGGTGCGCCGACGGGCGGCGGAGGGATCCCTCACCCGGGAGAAGGGCATCGGACCGAAGACCGCCGCCGTCGTGGCCGAGGCCTCGGCGGGCCGGGTGCCGGCCTACCTGGAACGGCTGGAGGAGGAGGCCGGCGGACCGCTGGCCGACGGCGGCCGGGAGCTGCGGGCCGCGCTGCGCGGCGACTGCCATCTGCATTCCGACTGGTCGGACGGCGGCAGCCCGATCGAGGTCATGGCCGCGACGGCCAAGGCGCTCGGACACGAGTACGCGGTGCTCACCGACCACTCCCCCCGGCTGACGGTCGCCCGGGGCCTGACACCGGAGCGGCTGCGGGCCCAGCTCGACGTGGTCGCCGAGATCGACGACCGGCTCGGGAAGGACTTCCGGCTGCTGACCGGCATCGAGTGCGACATCCTCGCCGACGGCTCGCTCGACCAGGAACCCGAGCTGCTGGAACGGCTGGACGTCGTGGTCGTCTCGGTGCATTCGAAGCTGCGCATGGACGCGGAGAGCATGACCCGCCGTCTGGTGTCGGCCGTGGCCAACCCCCTCGCCGACATCCTCGGCCACTGCACCGGACGGCTGCTGGGCAGCCGCCCCGAGTCGGAGTTCGACGCGGCGATGGTCTTCGCCGCGTGTGCCCGCTTCGGAACCGCCGTGGAGATCAACAGCCGTCCCGAGCGGCTCGACCCGCCGCGCCGGCTGCTCCGGCAGGCCCTCGACGCGGGGGTGCTGTTCTCGATCGACAGCGACGCCCACGCGCCCGGCCAGCTCGACTGGCAGATCCACGGCTGCGCCCGCGCCGAGGAATGCGGGGTGCCCGCCGACCGGATCGTCAACTCGTGGAGCGCCCCGGAGCTGCTGGAGTGGACCCGCTCCCGCTGACGGCCCCCGGCCGACCTGCGCGCGGCCGCGACCCCCCTGATCATCGAAGACATGACGCTGCCCGTGATCCGGCCGATGCTGGCCACCCCCGGCCCGCTGCCGGCCGAGGGCGAGGACGCGGGCTGGGCGTTCGAGGCCAAGTGGGACGGGGTGCGCCTGGTCGTCGCCGCCCCGGGGGACGGCACCGTCAGGCTCACCACCCGGGCGGACAACGACGCGACCGCGACCTACCCCGAGCTGGCCGCGCTCGGCGAGCAGCTGCGCGGCCGGCCCGCGGTCCTCGACGGCGAGGTGGTGGTCCTGGACGCCGCGGGGCGTCCCGATTTCGGGCTTCTGCAGCGCCGGATGGGGGTGGTCAACCCGCGCCGCGCGGCACATCTGGCGATGGAGTACCCGGTCCACCTGATGCTGTTCGACCTGATGTACCTCGACGGCTGGTCGCTGCTCGCCTCCACCTACCGGGAACGCCGGGCGGTGCTGTCCGGGATGGGGCTCGGCGGGCCGAGCTGGTCGGTGCCGGGGTATCTGGAGGGGCACGGCCGGCAAGCGTGGGACGCCACCTTGCGCAACGGGCTGGAGGGGGTGATGGCCAAACGCCTGTCGTCCGTGTACACCCCGGGGATGCGGTCACCCGAGTGGCGCAAGACCAAGCATCTGTCGACCCTCGACGTGGTCATCGGCGGCTGGGCGGAGGGCCGCGGCGGCCTCACCGGGCTGCCCGGGGCCGTCCTGGCGGGCCTGTGGGAGCCGACCGGTCTGCGCTACGTCGGCTCCGTCGGATCGGGGCTGTCCGAGTACGAGCGCCGGGACCTCGCCCGCTATCTGGGGGTGCTCCGGCGGGACGCCCCTCCGTTCGTGAACCCGGTCGACGTGCCGGGTGCGCACTGGGTCGAACCCCGGCTGGTCGCCGAGGTCGCCTTCTCCGGCTGGACGCCCGGCGGGCGGATGCGGCACCCGACCTGGCACCGGCTGCGCCCGGACCTGACGCGGCTCGACTAGGGCCAATGGCAGCCCGTCCGGCGTTTGCGGACGCGCCCGCGGGGCGCCCGCCGCCGCAGGCGGCACAGCGGCCGGCAGCCGAAGTCCCGCCGGACAGGCGAGAGGCGGCACAACGGTGTCAGACCGTCGGAAGCGCGCCGCGGCACGCGCCGGCGGCCAGCGGCGCGAGGAGGTCGCCGTGCGCGGCGACGCGGTCGAGGACCTGCTCGGGGGTGAAGGCGAGGTCGCCGGGATCGCCGACGGCGGCGACCTCGTCCCAGCCGACCGGGGCGGCGACGCCGGGGCTCTCGCGCAGGCGCACGGTGTAGGGGGCCGCGGTGGTCTTCGCGCTCGCGTTCTGCGACCAGTCGATGAGCACCTTGCCGGGGCGTTCCGCGCGCGCCATGGAGACGACCACGAGCCCGGGGTGCTCGCCCGCCATGCGGGTGGCCAGATCCTTGGCGTAGTGCGCGGTGGCACGGCCGGAGGCGGGCCGGATGGGGGCGTAGAGGTGCAGGCCCTTGGACCCGGAGACCACCGCGTGGGCGGTGAGCCCGTCGGTGTCGAGCAGCTGGCGCAGCCGCTGGGCGACGCGGCAGCAGAGCACCAGGCCGGCGCCGGGGCCGGGGTCCAGGTCGAGGACGAGCCGGTCGTGGCCGTCCCGCCCGGCGGCGGCCTTCCACTGCGGAACGTGCACCTCGTACGCGCCGAGGTTCGCCATGGCCACCAGCGCGGCGGTGGAGTCGACCATCACCTGTTCGGTGGTTCCGTCGCGGTGCTCCACCGGTACCAGGGGCACCCATCCGGGTGCTCCCGGCGGCGGGTTCTTGGCGACCCAGCTCTCCCCGGCCGGGCCCTCGGGGGCGCGGACGAAGGACGCGGGCCGCCCGCTGACGTGCGGCAGCATCACCGGGGCGATCGCGGCGTAGTACCGCAGCAGCTGCGCCTTGGTGTGGCCCGTGGCGGGGAACAGCACCCGGTCCAGGTGGGACAGGGACAGCCGGTGGCCGTCGACTTCCACCACCTGCCGGTCCGAAGATGCGGGCATAAGGTAGGAATTCCCCCTGGAGGGATCAAACTATGCGGACGATGTGGAGAGGCGCGATCGGCTTCGGGCTGGTGTCCGTGCCCGTACGGCTGTACGCCGCCACACAGGAGCACGGCCTCAAGCTGCATCAGGTCCACGACGCCGACGGGGGCCGGATCCACCTCAAGCGCGTCTGTGACGTCTGCGCCGAGGAGGTCGCCTTTGAACACATCGCCAAGGGCTTCGAGGACGACGAGGGGCACGTCGCCGTCGTCACCAAGGACGAGATGGCGGGGCTGCCGCTGCCGAGCAAGAAGCTCATCGACGTTCTGGCCTTCGTCGACGCCGACCACATCGATCCGCTCCAGCTCTCCGGCGCGTACTACCTGGCCCCCGAGAGTCCTGCGGCGAACAAGCCGTACGTCCTGCTCCGGGAGACCTTGAAGCAGACCGAACGGGTGGCCGTCACCAAGATCGCGCTGCGTACCCGGGAGTCGCTGGCGCTGCTGCGGGTCCATGAGGAGCTGTTGACCCTGCACACCATGTACTGGCCCGACGAGGTCCGCGACAGCGGCGATCTCGCCCCGCCCTCCTCGGTCACCGTGCGGCCGCAGGAGTTGAAGATGGCCACCAGCCTGATGGACACCCTCTCCGAGGACTTCGATCTCGACGCCCTGGAGGACGAGTACGAGGTCGCTCTCACCGAGCTGATCTCCGCCCATCTGGAGGACAGGCCGGTGCCGAAGAAGGAGACCGCCCCGGCGCCCGACAACGTCATCGACCTGATGGCCGCGCTCCAGGCCTCCATCGACCGGGCCGCCGAGCGCGGCGAGACGGACACGGGTGCGGAAGGGGAAGCGGGAGGGGAAGGAGCCACCGGGGGGCGCTCGCGGAAGCCCGCCAAGAAGACGGCGGCCAAGAAGACGGCGGCGGAGAAACCGGCGAAAGCGAAGGCCCGGGGGGCCGCGAAGAAATCCGCCCCGCCGGACTCCTCCGGCACCGGGTCGGCCAAACGCACGACCGCCAAGAAATCGGCGGCGGCCGGAAAGACCGCCGCCAAGGCCACGAAGAAGTCCACCGCGCGGAAGTCGAGCCGCGCCTCCTGAATCCCTGTGGCGCGCCCCCTCCCTGAGAGGTGTTTCCGCCCTCCTAGGCCGGACCCGCGCCCTCACCCCCGGCCGCCTCGAGTTCACGGCGGGTGGTGGCGACCAGGCCGTCCGCACCGCACCGCTTTGCGACCGCGAGGCCCTCGCTCAGCAACGCGGCGGCCTCGCGGGTCCGGCCCGCGCCGCGCAGCGCGGTGCCGTGGTCCACCAGCGCGAGGGCGAACTCGTACCGGCTGGGAGATCTGCGCAGATGCGTGACGGCACGGCCGAGCATGTCCAGCGCCTCGTCCCCTTCGGCCATCCGGGCCGCCCGCCGCAGTGCCTCGCCCATGGCGGTGTCGGTGCCGAACCGTCCGGCGTGCCGGACGGCCTGGTCGGCGAGGGCGCGGGCCCGCTCGGGGTTGTCCTCGGCGACCGCCGAGGCCAGGTCGAGCGCCCACGGTGCCCAGAGGGTGTTGTGACGCCCGCGTTCCTCCATGATCCGTCCGGCGGCCTCCAGTTCGGCGATGGCCTCCTTGCGGTGGCCGCCGGCGAGCAGCAGCTTGCCGACCACCGACGGGGCGTCGGGCATCACCAGCTCCGGCGGATAGGGCGGACCGAAGGAATTCTGCTCCGCCAGCGCCTCGGCCTCCGCCACCCTGCCCCGGGCCAGCAGGGTCTCCACGAGCAGACAGGTGCCGTCCCATTGGATGGGCAGCCCCGTACCGAGCCGGCCCGCCAGCCGCAGCCCTTCGCGCAGGAAGTCCTCGGCGAGGGAGAGATTGCCGCGCCGCCGGTGGACGAGCCCGAGGAAGTCGTGGGCGAAGGCCAGGTGGGCACCGCTCCAGCCGGAGATCTCGAAAGCCCGCACGGCCTCGCTGAACAGCTGCTCGGCGCGGTCGAGCCGGTCGGTGTAGGCGTAGGTGATCCCGATGATGCTGGGGATCTCGAAGCCCCATTCGGTGTTGGTCCACGACATGCCCGCGGCGAGCCGTCCGTCGTCGAGCGCGCGGTCGTTCAGCTCGGCCACCTCCACCGCGTCCTCGCCGCGGACCATGCCGTCGAAGGCACGCAGGGCGAGCAGAGCCCGCTCGGAATTGTTCCGCCCGTCGAGGCCGTCGGCGAGTTCGGCGATCTGGCGCGAGCGCTGGGGGGCGCCCTCCTCCTCGTACTGGATGCCCTTCCACAGGAAGTGGGCGGCCTGCAGCCGCATCTGCCCGGGCCCGGCCGGCACCTCGGCCGCCCGGGCGGCCACTTCCTCGGCGGCGGCGATCAGCTGGCCGTTGTGGGCGTAGGCCTGCGAGAGCCGGTAGGTCGCGTCGACCCGCAGTTCCTTGGGCAGGCTCGGCAGGGCCAGCGCCGCGCGCAGATGGTTGATGGTGGTGGACGGCGAGGTGAGCAGGGCCGAGCAGCCGAGTTCGTAGAGCACCGAGGCGCGGTCCTCGTCCGGCGGCGGCTCGGCCATCGCGCGCTCCAGACAGCGGCGGGCGGCCTCGGGGGCACCGACGGCGAGGTGTTCGTGCGCGGCGGCGCGCAGTTGCCGGACGAGATCGGGGTCGTCGTCGGGGTGGACCTCCAGCAGGTGCCGCGAGGCGGCGGCCGCGCCGTGGCCCGCGTTGGTGATCGCCCAGGCGGCGAGGCCGTGCATCGCGGTGCGGGTGGCGGGCGGCACGGCCTGGTAGACGGAGGTGGCGATCAGCGGGTGGACGAATTCGAGGTCGGGGGCGCCGGTGAGGATGCGGGCCTCGCGCAGCCGGTCGGCGCACTCGGCGGCTTCCGAGGGGCTCATGCCGGCGAGCATCGCGGCGACGCGCGGGGAGATCTCCGTGCCGAGGACGGCCGCCGCCCAGGCGAAGCGGGTGACGGACGTGCCCAGCCGCTCCAGCCGGGTGACGAGGCCGCTGCCCCGGGCGGCGGCGCCGAGTTCGCGCAGCAGACAGGCGGACTCCTCGGCCGGGCGCAGGCCCCGGTCCTGCGCCTTGGCGATCAGCTCGACGGTCTCGTAGGGATTGCCGCCGGTGACGGCCCAGACCTCACGGCAGAAGGGGTCGTCCGCGTCCTTGCTGAGCGTGGCCCGCACCAGTTCGGCCACGGCCGCCGGGGTGAGGGCGTGCAGGCTCACGGGCCGGTTGCCGCGCCCGGCGACCATCTCCTTGAACGCCGGGGTGTGGTCGGGAAGTTCGTCCGGCCGGTAGGCGACGACCACGAGCAGTGGCAGCTCCCGCAGCCGCACGGCGAAGGAGGCCAGCCAGGCGAGGGATTCGGCGTCACCCCACTGGGCGTCGTCGACCACCACGACCAACGGCGAGGTGGTCATGGCCAATTGGGTGACCACCCAGTCGAGGCTGTCGCGCACGCCCTGGGGGTCGGCCGGCGGCCCGAGGGGTGGCGCGATGCCGAGGACCGGCAGGGCGACGTCGTACCAGTCCCCCAGCAACTCCTGTCGCCGGGCCGGTGTCATGGGCGCCAGGGCCGGTTGGAGGAGCTGGCGCACGATATGGAAGGGGACGGACTGGGCCGACTCGCTGCCCCGGCCGGAGAGCACGGTGCAGCCGCGCTCGACGGCGACCCTCCGCAGCTCCGCCAGCAGGGCCGTCTTGCCGACTCCCGCCTCCCCGCTGTACAGCAACAGTCCGCCGAGGATCGCTTCCCCCTCGGCGATGCGGCCGCACAGACCGTCTACAGCCTGTTCCGCGGCGGCGATCTCCTGCTCGCGCTCGAACAGGGCGGTGTACTGGCGTCGATCACGCTGATGCCCCGTCATGGCAGTGTCTCCTGTAGGGGTGTGGTGGGCCGAGCCTAGCCCCGTCGGCGGACGTTGGGGCACGGTTCACCGCAGGGATCCACCCGCCCGCGTGACCCTCCCCCGGCGCCGAACATTTATTCGTTGCACCCGGAAATGTCTTCGATATTTCGAAGTCGAGGGCATTGTGGGGCCTTTCGAATTCACTCGTCAGCCCAATCCGCGAATATGACAACTTCGCGGTCCCGGAACCGCGTGACAGGCTACGCTCCATGTCGCGCAGCGGGTCGAGGCGACTCGATACCGCTGCCCCAACCGCCGTGCCACCGCTGGCCGGAGAACATCACACAGCATTCCGCGTACGGCGTCGCCACATTCCCGCGGCGCCCCGTAAGTCATTTCCCCAGAGCACGAGGATCTCGATGGTTGGTACTGGATCGTCCCACCAAGGCAGGCGGCCCGCCTCCGTTCTCATATGGCTGGTCCCCCCCGTCGTACTGGCGGTCTGCACGGTGACGGCGGCAGTCCTCGTCCCCCTCGGCGCCCGCTCCCCGGTGGCCTGGTGCGGGACCGCGGCGACCGTCGCGGTGGCCCTCACCTCGTCGGAGGCGGTGCGGCGGGGCCGCATCATCGACACGCTGCGCCGGCGCTGCGCCGAGCAGGAGGCCGCGTTCCGCCACCGGCTCGTCCAGCAGGAGATCGAGACCCGGCGGCTGGCCCGCGAGCTGCTGCCCGCCGCGGTGAACATGCTGCAGCAGGGGGCGTCAGCCGATGAGGTGCTCCGTGAGGTCCGGCCGCTGACCCCGCTCGACCCGTCGTTCGAGGCCGCGCACCGCTCGGTCCTGCGCTCGGTGGTGGAGGCGGTGCAGGCCGAGGAGGGGCTGCGCGACTCCGCGCACCGCGCCTTCGTCAACATCGCCCGCCGGGTACAGGCCATCGTGCACCAACAGGCCACCGACCTGCGGGAGATGGAGGACCGGCACGGCAACGACCCGGATGTCTTCGGCGACTTGCTCCACCTGGACCACGGGACCGCGCTGATCGGCCGGCTCGCGGACAGCATCGCGGTACTCGGCGGCTCCCGCCCCGGCCGTCAGTGGAAGAATCCGATCCCCCTCTACAACGTCCTGCGCGGCGCCATGTCCCGGATCATGGACTACCGCCGGGTGGATCTGCACTCGGTGGCGGACGTCGCGGTCACCGGTCCCGGCGTGGAGCCGCTGATCCACGCGCTGGCCGAGCTGCTGGACAACGCCACCCGCTACTCGCCCCCGCAGACCCGGGTGCACCTGACCGCCGTCGAGGTGCAGTCGGGGGTGGCGGTCGAGATCGAGGACGCCGGCGTCGGTCTCACCGACGAGGCCCGCCGCCGCACCGACGCGGTGCTGGAACTCGCCGACCGCGGTCTCGACCTGAACGACCTCGGGGAGACCCCCCGACTGGGGCTGGCGGTCGTCAGCCGGCTCGCCAAGACCTACGCGTTCCGGGTCTCGCTGCGGCCGTCGGCGTACGGCGGTGTGCGGGCCGTGCTCATCGTGCCGGAGAACCTGATCACGGCGAGCGCCACACCGGGCGGCGAGATCGCGCGTGCCGCCACCCTGCCGCCCCCCAAGCCCAGGAAGAAGCCCGGCCGGCCGCTACCGCCGCCCCCGGAGCTCGACCAGCCGACCGAGGAGACCGACGGCTCGGGCGGACTTCCGCAGCGCCGCCGGCGCGCCCCCGGCATCCCCTCGCGGGCCGCCCGGAAGGCCGCGGCCGCCGCGGCGGGCCGTCCCCCCCGCAGGAACTCCCCGGCGTCCGAGCCTCCCCCGCAGCCCGGTCTGTGGCTGGCCGCCTTCACGAGCGCCGTCAACGGTGAGGAGCCGACACCCGACCCGCGGGGACCGTTCAGTGATGAATCGTCAGACAAGGAAGAGTAGCCAAGTGACGCAGCTGCGGTTCAACATGGACTGGATGCTCAAGGACCTGGCATCCAGCGTTCCTCAGACCCGCCACGTGATCGTGTTGTCCTCGGACGGACTGCGCATGGCGCAGCACGGTTCGGACACGGACGCCGCGGATCGCCTGGCCGCCGCCTGCGCGGGGCTCCAGAGCCTGTCCACGGCGGTGGCCGCGGAGTTCCCGCACGGCGACGGGCAGATGCGACTGGTCGTGATCGAGGTCGACGGCGGCTTCTTCTATCTGATGGCGGCCGGCGCGGGGGCGTATCTGGCGGTCCTGGCGGACGACGATGTCGACGCCGGGCTGATGGGACAGCGGATGCGGGACCTGGTGGCCCGGATCGGTGAGCACCTCACCAGTCCGCCGCGCGTCAGCGGGCCGGTCACGTGAGTAAGCCCAAGAATCCGTGGGACGAGGGAAATCCGGATCGGTTATACATCCTCACCACCGGGCGCAGCAGCACCGACCAGGACCTCAAACTGGATCTGGTGACGCTGATCGTCGCCCGGGCCGAGCCCGATCCCGGACTCCAGCCCGAGCACGCCGCCATCGTGCGGATGTGTGACTACCCGCTGTCCGTCGCCGAGATATCGGCCTATCTCACCCTGCCCGTCAGCACCGTGACCGTACTGCTCACGGATCTGCTCACGAAAGATCAAGTGGAGGCCAGGCCCCCGGTCCCGGTCGCCGCGCTACCCGATGTGCGACTCCTGGAGGCGGTGATGCATGGACTACAGAACCTTTGACACAGCCGCCGGACCCAGGACCGAGGACATCCTCCCGGCCTCGACCGCGGCGGCCGTCAAGGTGGTGATCGTCGGTGGTTTCGGGGTCGGTAAGACGACCCTGGTCGGCGCGGTGAGCGAGATCAGACCGCTGACCACCGAGGAGACGATGACCCAGGCCGGGGTCGGCGTGGACGACCTGGCCGGGATCGAGCACAAGACCGAGACGACCGTGGCGATGGACTTCGGCCGGATCAGCATCAACGAACAGCTGGTGCTGTATCTGTTCGGCACGCCCGGCCAGGAGCGCTTCTGGTTCCTGTGGGACGGCTTGTTCGAAGGGGCCCTGGGTGCGGTGGTCCTCCTCGACACCCGTCGTCTGGAGGTGAGTTACGACGTGATGGGTCTGCTGGAGGAGCGGGGTGTGCCCTTCGTCGTCGCCGTCAACACCTTCCCCGGCTCGCCCGTCCACGCCATGTCGGAGCTGCGGGCGGCCATGGACCTCCCCGACTCCGTGCCCATGTTCACCTGTGACGCCCGCGAGCGCGCCTCCTGCCGGGACGCGCTGATGGCCCTCATGCGCTACCTCTACACCCTCACGAACGAATCCCCGGAGCCACAGTGACCCCCCGTGACGAACACTCCCGCGCCGACTCCGCGACGGTCGCTTCCCCGCAGTGTCCCGCCCATGCCTATGGCGAGGGCGGCATCGCGCGGCTGTACGGGCCCGCGGCCGAGGCCGATCCGATGGGACTGTACGAACAGCTCCGCGACCGGCACGGCGCGGTCGCACCGGTGCTGCTGCACGGTGATCTCCCGGCCTGGCTGATCCTCGGCTACCGCGAGAACCTCGACGTCACGCGGACTCCGTCGCGTTTCTCGCGTGATTCGCGGAACTGGCGCGACATGCGCGAGGGCAAGCTCACCCCCGATCACCCGCTGGCCCCGATCTCGACCTGGCAGCCCATCTGCGCGTTCGCCGACGGCCAGGTCCACGAGCGGTGGCGCGGCGCCATCAACGACGCCATGGGCCGCTTCGACCGGCGTGGGGTCCGCCGCCACATCACCCGTTTCGCCAACCAGCTCGTCGACGGCTTCTGCACCACCGGTAAGGCCGACCTGGTGCACGAATTCGCCGAGCACCTGCCGATGCTGGTGCTCACACAGCTGCTGGGCATGCCCGAGGAGTACGGGCCGCAGCTGGTCAAGGCCGCCCGCGACATGATCAAGGGCACCGAGACGGCCGTCGCCAGCAACGCGTACGTGCAGGAGACGCTGCGCAAGCTGGTGGTGCGCAAGCACGCCGATCCCGGTCCCGACTTCACCAGCTGGCTGCTGGAGCACCCCGCCAAGCTCTCCGACGACGAGGTCCAGCAGCATCTGCGGCTGGTGCTCATCGCGGCGTACGAGACCACGGCGAACCTGATCGCGAACACGGTGCGCATGGTGCTGTCCGACCCGCGGTGCCGGGCCAATCTGGCCGGCGGCCACATGACCCTGCCGGACGCGGTCGAGCAGGTGCTGTGGGACGAACCGCCGTTCACCACGATCCTCGGCCGCTGGGCCACCCAGGACACCGAGCTGGCCGGGCAGAAGATCAAGGCGGGGGACGCTCTCGTGCTGGGGCTGGCCGCGGCCAATGTGGACACGGCCGTCCGCCCCGACCCGACGGCGCCCGTGCACGGCAACCGCTCCCATCTGGCCTTCAGCGGGGGCGCCCACGAATGCCCCGGCCAGGACATCGGCCGGGCCATCGCGGACACGGGTATCGACGCGCTGCTCAACCGGCTGCCGGACATCCGGCTGGCCGTGGCGGAGTCCGAACTGAACTGGGCCTCCTCTTTGATGTCGCGTCATCTGGTGGCGCTGCCGGTGCAGTTCACGCCCCAGCGGCCGCTGCCGCCGGAGGAGTCGGGACTGCCGGTTCCGGCCGCGTCGGACCGGCCGGAACCGGCGGTGCCGGGTCCTCAGGCCTCCACGCCGGACAAGCCCGCGGCGATCCCGGCACCGCCGAGGCCGTCCCGCCCCCGGGTGTCGGTGTGGAAGTCGCTGACCGGGTGGTTCCGGCGGCGGTGAGTGACGCTCTCCAGTTGGTCCCACCACCAGGCCGCCGACGCGATGGGCAGCGGTCCGGTGCCGGGGTCGCTGGGCGTGTCCCGCCAGGTGATGCCGTACGTCGCCCCGGGGACCGGCAGTGCGTGCCGGTTCCGGGGGCTGGCATAGCGCGGGGCCGCGTTCATCCAGCGTATGCAGCCGGCGATGTAGTGCCCGAGAGCTTCGAGATAGCGGCACAGCTCCGGGCCGGCGTCCTCGGCTATCCGGTCGCGCAGGTCCAGGAAGAGCGTCATGGCCCGGTCGCGTATGGCGAGGGCCTTGTCGAGGGCCTGGTCCGGGGGGATGCCGTCCTGGTGGGCCACGACGTTCACGAGGTTCTGGTCGGTGGTCTCCTGGCTGTCCTCCTTGGCGTAGGAGAAGAGGTCGTTGTCGCAGCTCACGATGAATCCCGCGGCATCGGTGAGGGCCTGGACGGGGGCGGAGTAGAGCTCCCCTTCCGGGATGTCGATGTCGTTGGCGATCTCGCTCCAGGCCAACGAGAAGCGGGTGCCGTTGATGGAGGGCCGTAGGGCGACGTAGTCGGACAGGTTCGGCATGATGCCGCGTTCGACGTTGCTGACCTGCCAGGTGGCGCCGAACAGCCAGTCGCGCAGGCCCTCGGCCACCCGTCGCAGCTGCACGGGGGTGGTCAGGGCCCTGGTGCGGGAGGCGAGGTCCTCCAGGGCGGCGGCGAACGGGGTGTCGCCGAGCATGGCGGAGCCCGCTGCTTCGAGGCAGCGGGAGATCCGGGCGTTGAGGTCGACGATGCGGGAGGTGCGGATGTCCGCGGAGCCCGTGTCGTGCCAGAAGTCGTCGAGGGCGAACGCCCAGTGGTTCCACTGGATGAACAGCAGGAGCGGTTCGTCCTTCCCGTACGGGATCATCCGGCAGCTGAAGTCGGTGCTGTGGGTGGCGATGCTCCAGGCCCGCTCGGTGCTGTCACGGAAGATGCCCATCGCGTCGAGCCAGGCCACGGCCTGCTTTTCCAGCTGGTCGGCCCGTGGGTGGACGGCGGCCTCGATCGGGCAGTAGAAGGGGGGCAGCCGCCAGCCGATGGCGGACGCGCGCGTGCCTGTCTCGGTCATGGCCTCAGTGTCCTTCGAGACGGAAGAGCAGGAGCCTGGTCTCGATCGCGTGGTCCCGCCAGACGCGGAACAACTTCCCGTGGGTGAGGGCCGATTCGACGAGGCGGTCGGCCGCGATCGGGGACTGGTCGCCGGTGCGTTCCATCCGGTCCAGCTCGGCTGTCGTCCAGGCCATGGACTGCACCCAGAACTCCGCGACCCGGTCGGTGACGTCCTCGTCCTGCTCCAGTTCGAAGCCGGCCGCGTGGGCGGCGTCGATGTATTCGGACAGGGTGCCCAGCCTGGTCTTGTAGTACCCGTCGATGAAGTTGGTCCACTCCGGCCGGCACAGGAAGTGTTCCTGGATCCCGAACCAGCCGCCGGGTTTGAGTGCCTTGGCCACCACGGAGAAGAGCCGTTCGCGGTCCATGTAGCCCGAACTCTCGATGGCGACGGCGGCTTCGTACTGGCGCTCATCGCACAGGTCGTGGATGTCGCCGAGGACGGGGGTGACGAGGTGCTCCACGCCCGCCTGCCGGACGAGGTCCGCCATCACGGGTACGTGTTTGGCGGTGACGGTCATCGCGGTGACCTCACAGCCGTGTTCCTGCGCCCAGTAGATGGAGCCGCCGCCCAGACCGCAGCCGATGTCGAAGAGCGAGCCCGGGGGGTCGGCCGTCACTCCCCAGGAGGCGGCGGCGTGGTCGAGCGCCACCTCCTGGGACTCGAAGAGGCGGCGGCGCAGGACGCGTTGGGAGACCGTGGTGTTCGGTGCCGCACCGGAGTCGAAGAACCCCACATGGAAGTGGACCCGGGGGCCGGGGCCGTACTTGTGCAGGATGTCGGCGGTCTTCCTCGAGTAGTACAGCGGCACCTGGGTCTCGTCGCGTACCGCCTCCTGAGCGGCGGCCACCTCGGCGACAAGGTTCTCCATGGGATACCTCCGAGACATCGACTGTCGGTGAAGAGGCGAACAGGGAGACGGGCCGCGGGGAGGGACGTTCCCTGGTGACTGAATCGCATGTTCGGTCTCGTACGTATGTCACGCCGCCCCCCAGCGACACACAACCAGCACGCCTGTCCAGTTTTGCCCGGTACCTGCCCATGCCGGGTCAGCGATAACCCACATTACGTACCACCGTGCGCCTTTCTGACGCACGCCGCCAGGATCACTTCAGCTCAATTCAGACCAAATTAAGCCGACATTGGCTTGCTTCACGACCAGAAAGGCTGAAAATTGCGCGCTGTTGTCGGGGTTTTGGCCTTCCGACAGGCCAGTATCCAGACGCGCCGGGGATGGCCGGAACCCTCTTACGCATATGGTGTGCAGGCGATCGGAGGGGGGCACGGCTGCTGCGTATGCGCCCCTGGGCGGCTGGGGAAGCGGCGTGACCGCGCGAACCCCGGGGTGCCTGTGGCATTTTCGGCCGGTGACGACGGCGCCCCCGACCCGCCGCGCGCCCCGGCCCGCCGGCCGTGCAGCGTGTCGTGGCCGCCGCACCCTGCCCTTGATCGCCTCCCTCCCGCACACTGGTGAACCGGCCGGGACGAGGGAGGCGCGGCATGGCGGCGATGTCGGCGGTACGACGGTGGTCCCGGTGCGGTGCCGCGCCGTGGTGGCGGACGGGGGCGGTCCTGCTCGCGGGCGCGCTGCCCGCGCTGGCCTTCCCCGCGCCCGCGCTGTGGTGGCTGGCCTACGTGGCCCTGGTCCCCTGGCTGCTGATCGTCGCTTCGGCCGCCACGCCCCGGCGCGCCGCCCTGGACGGCTGGTTCGGGGGAGCCGGGTTCCTGCTCGCCGTGCACCATTGGCTGCTGCCGAGCCTGCATGTCTTCATCGTCGTGCTGGCCGCGTTGCTGGGACTGCTGTGGGCGCCCTGGGGGCTGTTGGTGCGACGGCTGCTGGGCGGGGGCCCGGGCCCCGGCCGGGTGGCGGCGGCACTGGTCCTGGTGCCGTCCGGCTGGCTGACGGTCGAGCTGATCCGTTCCTGGGAGTACCTCGGCGGGCCCTGGGGGCTGCTCGGCGCGAGCCAGTGGCAGGTCGCGCCCGCCCTGCGCCTCGCCTCGGTCGGCGGGGTCTGGCTCGTGGGCTTCCTGCTGGTGGCACTCAACACCGCTCTCGCCGCGCTCATTTCGGCGCCCCGCGCCCGGACGGCCGGGGCGGCGGGGTTGCTGTCGTGCGCGGTGGCGGTGGCCGCGGTCTGGGTGTGGGCACCGCTGCCGAAGCGGGCGGGCACGGTACGGATCGCGCTCGTCCAGCCCGGTGTGATCGACGGCGGCCGGAGTCCGCAGCGGCGCTTCGACCGTGAGGAGACGCTCACCCGCCGGCTGGCCGGGCGCGGGGTCGATGTGGTGGTGTGGGGCGAGAGCAGCGTCGGCGAGGACCTGGGGCGGCGGTCCGAGCTGCGCGACCGGCTGGCCGCGCTGTCCCGGGCGGTGGGGGCGCCCCTGCTCGTCAACGTCGACGCGCGACGCTCGGACCGCCCGGGGATCTTCAAGAGTTCGGTACTGATCGGGCCGGACGGGCCGACCGGTGACCGCTACGACAAAACGCGGCTCGTGCCGTTCGGCGAGTACATCCCGGCACGGTCGCTGCTCGGCTGGGCCACCTCCGTGGGCAAGGCGGCGACCGAGGACCGGCGGCGCGGCGACGGCCCGGTGGTGATGCGGCTGCCGGGCGCCGACGGACCGCTGATCGGCCCGCTGGTGTGCTTCGAGTCGGCGTTTCCCGATATGAGCCGCCGGCTGGTGCGGGACGGGGCCCAAGTGATCGTCGCCCAGTCCGCGACCTCGACGTTCCAGCACAGTTGGGCGCCCGGGCAGCACGCCTCACTGGCCGCACTGCGGGCCGCCGAGACCTGGCGGCCGATGGCGCACGCGACGCTGACGGGGGTGAGCGTGGTGGCGGACGCCCGGGGACGGCGGGTCGGCGAGCGGCTGGGCACCGAGCGCAGCGCCGTCGCCGTCTACGACGTGCCGCTCGCGCGGGGCACCAGCCCTTACGTCCGGTTCGGGGACTGGGCGGTGTACGGCTCGCTGGCCGCCCTCGGTGTCTTCTGCGCCATCGAGGGCGCTCGTGCGCTCCGGCGTGGGGTCAGGCGGCCTGTTCGCCGATCGCGGTGACGATCCGCTCGCACAGTTCGTGGGTGCGCAGCGCGTCCTCGGCGTCGAGGACCGTGCCCGCGCGGACCGCGTCGAGGAAGGCGAGGGCGACCTGCTCTATGCCGCGCTGGCGGGCCACCGGCACCCAGTCGCCGCGCCGGCGGACGGTCGGCTGCCCCTTGTGGTCCACCACCTCGGCGAGGTCGCGGACCTGCCGCTTGGTGCCCTGGCCGGCGACCTCGAGGATCTCCTCGGTGGAGCCGCTCATCCGGTTCATGGTGCCGATGGCGGTGAAACCGTCGCCCGAGAGCTGCAGGACGACGTGGTGCGTCAGACCGTCGCGCACCCGCGCCCGGACGTCGACGTGGTCGATGGTGCCGGGGGCGAGGAAGCGCAGGGTGTCCACGACGTGGATGAAGTCGTCGAAGACCAGGGAGCGGGCTTCCTCGGCGAGGCCGACACGGTTCTTCTGCATCAGGATCAGCTCGCGCGGGTGGTCCAGGCACTGCGCGTAGCCGGGCGCGAAGCGGCGGTTGAAGCCGACCATGAGGCTCACCCCACGCGCCTGGGCGAGACGGACCAGGCGTTCGCTCGCGGCGAGGTCGTAGGCGAGGGGCTTGTCGACGTAGACCGGTACGTCCGCTTCGAGGAGCCGGGTGACGATCTCGGGGTGCGCGGCCGTCGCCGCGTGCACGAACGCCGCGTCGATCCCGGCCTCGATCATGGCGTCGAGGTCGGTATGGCGGTGGGCCTCGGGGACGCGGTAGGTGTCGGCGACCCGGTGGAGGGTGGCGGGGGTGCGGGTGTGGAGGTGGGGTTCGATTCCCGGCTGAGCGGCCAGTACCGGAAGGTAGGCCTTCTGTGCGATGTCCCCGAGCCCGATGCAGCCGACCTTCACGGAGCCTCCTTGGTGCGTCATCCCGTCGGAGAAGCATACGTCTGTACGGGTGGCGTCCAGTCGGCGATGCCGTCGAAGCCGCGCAGCAGGAGCCCGGGGCCGAGACGGCTGACGGCGGCGACGGCCGTGTCACGCAGGATGACGGCGGGGGCGCCGCGGAGCATGAACAGCCGGGCGGTTCGGGCCGAGCGGCGCACGACGTCCATGGTGCGCGGCAGCCGGTCCCGGGTGTAGGCGGCCAGTGCCGGGGAGAGGTCCCCGGGGCCGGGAGCCAGGTGGTGGGCGAGAACGACCGCGTCCTCGATGGCCTGGTTGCCGCCCTGCCCGAGGGAGGGGGGCATGGCGTGGGCGGCGTCGCCGAGGAGGGCGACGCGGCCGCGGTGGTAGGCGGGCAGCGGTTCGGCCATGAAGCGGACGTCGTGGCGGAGGATCTCCTCGGGTGCGGCCGCCGCGAGGATGTCGGGCACCGGGTGGTGCCAGTCACCGAAGCGGCGCAGCAGTTCGGCCTTCTCGTCGTCGGGCGCCCGCGTGCCCGCGGGGGCCGTGGCCGCGGCGTAGGCGTAGGTCCGGCCGTCCTTCATCGGCTGGGTACCCCAGAGCCGGGCGCGGCCCCAGGTCTCGTGTGCGGCGAAGGGCCGGCCGGGGGTGGGCGTGACCATGCGCCAGGTGGTGAAGCCGGAGTACACGGGCCCGGGGTGGGTGGGAAAGAGCGCGGCGCGCACCACTGAGTTGATGCCGTCGGCGGCCACGACGAGGTCCGCCTCCAGGTCGCCGGCCACGGTGGCGACCGTGGCCGGCCGGTCGGCGGCACCGGGGTCGGCGAGGGCGGCGGCGCTGCCCGTGCGGACGGCCCCGGCCGGCAGCTGCCGCGTCAACAGGTCGGCGAGGGTGGCACGGTGGAGGAGGACCAGGGGCCCGCCGAAGCGGCGGGCCGCGGCGTCGCTGCTGGTGCGGGAGAGCCAGCGGCCGTCCGGGGCGCGCAGGCCGCCGCCCCCCTGCCAGGCGGCCAGCGCCCGGACGTCGTCGCCCAGACCGATGACGTCGAGGGAACGCTGGCCGTTGGGGGCGAGGGAAATACCGGCGCCCACGGGTTCGAGGGTGGCCGCGCGTTCGAGAACGGTGATGTGCCAGCCCCGCCGGTGCAGGGCCACCGCCGCGGTGAGTCCGCCGACCCCGGCTCCGATGACGACGGCATGGGGTTGCCGCATGACCCCTCCCCTTCACTACAAACGTAATACTACATCTGTAGTGCAGATTACTACGTCCGTAGTGAAAGCGCTAGGTTGACTCCATGACCGCCGACCGCAGCACCCGCACCTCGGGCGCCTCCCGCGCCGAACTGATCGCCGACACCGCCATCACCCTGCTCGCCGGGCGCGGCATGCGGGGGCTGACGCACCGCGCGGTGGACGAGGCGGCCGGACTGCCGCCGGGTTCGACCTCGAACCACGCCCGTACCCGCGCGGCGCTGCTGGAGCTGGCGCTGCGGCGGCACGCGGCTCTGGAGGCGCGCGCGCTCACGCTGCCGGATGCGCCCGATCCGGCCGCCGGGCGGGAGGCGCTGGCCGACTTCCTGGCGCTGGCACTGCACCGAACCCTGACCGACCACCGCGAACTGCTCGTGGCACGCTACGAGTTGGCGCTGGAGGCGACCCGGCGGCCGGAGCTGCGGAAGATCTACGACGAGGAGGGGCGGGCCTTCCGGGAACCACTGATCGCCCTGATGGCCGCCGCCGGGTCCGACGCCCCGGAGCGGCACGCGCTGTCCGTGATCGCGTGGGGCGAGGGGTTGATGTTCTTGTGCGCGGCGGGGGCCTATCACGCGGAGGTGCCGGGGCGGGAAGAACTTCGGGAAGGAGTCGGGGCGTTGCTGCGCGGCATGCTCGGGCGGTAAACCCGTGGCGGCGGGGTGTGCGGCCGGATGAGGATGGCCGCCATGATCACACCAGAGCGCCCCTCGCCGCCCACCCTCGCCGACGAACGCGCCTCCTTGGAGGGCTGGCTCGACTATCACCGGGCCACACTGGCCATCAAGTGCGCCGGGCTCGACGACGATCAGCTGCGCGAGGCGAGCGTACCGCCCGCCGCTCTTTCCCTGCTCGGGCTCGTCCGGCACATGGCCGAGGTCGAACGCTCCTGGTTCCGGCGGGTGCTCGCCGGGGAGGCGACGGCCGGGCGGATCTACTGCACCGAGGACAACCCCGACGGTGACTTCCTGGCCTCGCCCGAGGACACCTGGGACGAGGCCTACGCCACCTGGCAGGCGGAGATCGCCGCAGCACGCGAGGCGGCACGGGGCCGCTCACTCGACGACGTCGGCCACGCCCCGCATCACGGCGGCAAGGCGTTCAATCTGCGCTGGATCTATCTCCACATGATCGAGGAGTACGCGCGGCACAACGGTCACGCCGACCTCGTGCGCGAGCGGATCGACGGCGCGGCCGGGTCCTGACCCCGCCCCGGGAAGGACCTGCGGCCGGCAGGCCGGGCGAGCGTCACCCGTGCGGGGAATACCCAACACACCTCGCCGGGCAGCAGGGTGGGACGAATGCATCGAATGCCCGCGGCGGCGGCTCTGGCGGCGGTGGCGATGTCGGCCGTCGCCGGCTGCGTCGCCCTCTCGCCCCATGCCGCCTCCCCCGCGTCCGACGACCGGTCCGGCTTCGCCCGAGCCACCGCACCGAGGATGTCACCGGCTCCCGCCCGGGAGTCCCTGGGCCTGGTGGGGCCGGAGGGATCGGACGGCTCGCGGTCTCCGTCCGCGGCGGATACGAAGGCGCCGTCGGCGTCCGGATCGGGTCAGGAGCGGGACGAGGGTGAGGATCCGGACCGGAGCACCGAGGCGGAGGCCCGCGCGGAGGACGCCGCGGACTCACGACCCTCCTCGTCGCGGGCGGTCGATCCGGTGCGGCGGGACGGGACGGAGCGTCGTGAGGCGCGCCGGCCGCACGCCGCTTCCCCGGCCCGCTCGGCTCCCGGCCGGGAGCCGGAATCGGCGCCCGCACCGCCACCGCCCCGCGAGGCCCCGCCCTCCCGGCACCGCGACGAGCAGGCTCCTCCGCCACCGCAGCGCTCCGAGTCGCGCCCCGCGCAGCAGTCCCCGCCCCGCTCGGGTTCGAACGTGTGCGGGCTGGGTGAAACGTACGGACGGTGGAAGAAGGAGGACGACGCGTCGCGGATCTGCCGCCAGGTGTACGGACGCTGATCCGCCGCCCGACCGGAGCGCCCGGCGGGCCCGCACGGAGACACCCCAGGCCCCGGCGGAGCCGGTCAGGCGCCGAGGTCCGGGATCCGCCAGTCGACGGGCTGGTGGTCCTGAGCCGCGATCGCCTCGTTGATCTGCGTGAAGGGGCGGCTGCCGAAGAACTTCCGGGCCGAGAGGGGCGAGGGGTGGGCGCCCTTGACCACGATGTGGCGCTCCTCGTCGATCAAGGGAAGTTTCTTCTGGGCGTAGTTGCCCCACAGCACGAAGACGGCCGGGTCCGGCCGGGAGGCGACGGCGCGGATGACGGCGTCCGTGAACTTCTCCCAGCCCTTGCCCTTGTGGGAGTTGGCCTCGCCGCCGCGGACGGTCAGCACCGCGTTGAGCAGCAGGACACCCTGCCGGGCCCACGGCATCAGATAGCCGTTGTCGGGCACGGGGTAGCCCAGCTCCTCGTGCATCTCCTTGTAGATGTTGCGCAGGGAGGGCGGGGTCTTCACCCCGGGGCGGACGGAGAAGCACAGGCCGTGGCCCTGCCCCGGGCCGTGGTAGGGGTCCTGCCCGAGGATCAGGACCTTCACCTGGCCGTAGGGGGTCGCCTCCAGGGCCGCGAAGACCTCCTCGCGCGGCGGGTACACCGGCCCGGCCGCCCGCTCCTCCTCGACGAAGTCGACGAGTTCCTTGAAGTACGGCTTCTCCAGCTCCTCGCCGAGGACTCCGCGCCAGGACTCGGGCAGCATGTCGGTGTAGGTCACGTCAACAACCTCCGGGGTTCGTTCGCTTCTCATCGGAGAACCTACCGGCGACCACTGACAAAGCCCGACGCGCGGCTGTGCGGCCGCCCGGGGCCCGGGCGGCCGCCCGCGTCAGACGGCCGCGTTGAGGAAGAGCCCGCCGTCCACGACGAGCGTCTGGCCGGTGATCCACCCGGCGTCGTCGGAGAGCAGGAACGCCGCCGCGCCGCCGATATCCCGCGGGACGCCGAGCCGGCCGAGCGGGTAGGACGCCACGGCCTCCTCCTCGCGCCCTTCGTAGAGCGCGGCGGCGAACTTGGTCTTCACCACGGCCGGGGCGATGGTGTTGACCCGCACCCCCGGCGCCATCTCGTGTGCGAGCTGCAGCGTGAGGTTGACCATGGCGGCCTTGCTGATCCCGTAGGCGCCGACGAACGGGGACGCGCCGAGGCCGGCGACGGAGGCGATGTTGACGATCGCCCCGCCGTTCTCCTTCTGCCACGCCTTCCACGTCTGCTGGGCGAAGCCCAGCGCCGAGATGACATTGGTCTCGAAGACCTTGCGGGCGACCGCGAGGTCCAGCTCGGCGATCGGGCCGAACACGGGGTTCGTACCGGCGTTGTTGACCAGGTGGTCGACACGGCCGAAGGCGTCCATGGCGCGCTCGACGGCGAGGGCCTGGTGGGCCTCGTCGTGCGCCTTGCCCGCGACCCCGACCGCCCGGTCGGCGCCCAGCCGTTCGACGGCCTCCTTGAGCGCCTCCTCGTTGCGGCCGGTGATCACGACGCGGTCGCCGCGGGCGACGAGCGCCTCGGCGATGCCGTAGCCGATGCCGCGGCTGGCGCCCGTGACGAGGGCGACCTTTCCGCTGTCCTGTGTCGTCATGTGGTCTCGTACCCCTGTCAGTTGAGCGGTCCGCCGGCCACGTACAGGACCTGGCCGGAGACGAAGCCCGCCTGCTCGCCGGTGAAGAAGGCGACGGCGTTGGCGATGTCCGCGGGCTCCCCGACGCGCTGCACCGGGATCTGCGAGGCCGCCGCGGTCTTGAAGTCCTCGAAGCCCATTCCGACGCGGGCCGCGGTGGCCGCGGTCATGTCGGTGGCGATGAAGCCGGGGGCGACGGAGTTGGCGGTGATGCCGAACTTGCCGAGTTCCTTGGCGAGGGTCTTGGTGAGGCCCTGCATACCGGCCTTGGCGGCGGCGTAGTTGGCCTGGCCCCGGTTGCCCAGGGCCGAGCTGCTGGAGAGGTTGACGATCCGGCCGAAGCCGGCGTCCACCATGTGCTTCTGGCAGGCCCGCGACATCAGGAACGCACCGCGCAGATGCACGTTGAGGACGGTGTCCCAGTCGTCCTCGCTCATCTTGAACAGCAGATTGTCGCGGAGCACCCCGGCGTTGTTGACGAGGATCACGGGGGCGCCCAGCTCGGCGGCGACGCGGGTCACGGCGGCGTCGACCTGTGCGGCGTCCGAGACGTCACAGCCGACGGCGAGGGCCTTGCCGCCCGCCGCCGTGATCTTCTCCACGGTCTCCGCGCAGGCCGCCTCGTCGAGGTCGAGAACGGCGACCGCGCGGCCCTCCCCGGCCAGGCGTACGGCGGTCGCGGCGCCGATGCCACGGGCGGCGCCCGTGACGACGGCTACGCGCTGCTCGGTGGTGGACATGCGGGTTCTCCTCACCTCGGACGACAGGGCACGGCGGCTCACCGGGCGTCCGGCTCCGGGTCCAGGACCCGGCCCCTTGGCACCGCCACGGGTGAGCAACCGCTTAGTAGCTTCAGCAGACAGACGCTAGAAGCCCCGCCACCCGCTGTCAACGCTGCCCGAGGGCCCGCCCGGCCTCAGCGCACCAGCAGATCCAGCAGCCGCTCGGACTCCCGCTCGGGATCCGCGGTCAGCCCGGTGTGCACCGGCCCGGGCTGGACGATCGTGCTGCGCGGTGCGATCAGCCAGCGAAAGCGCCGCCCGGGGTCGTCCCCGGCGGCCTGCCCGGCCCGTTCCCCGCCGGAGCAGACGCCCTCGACGGCACGGAGTGCGGCGCGCACACACGCCACGTCGGCCGTCGGGTCGAGCGCCAGCAGCCGGGCCTCGTCCAGGTGGACGCGGGCCGCGACGAACGACTTCGCCTGGCAGTAGACGACCACCCCCGCGTTGATCAGCTCACCGCGCTCCACGCGCGGCACGACGCGCAGCAGCGCGTACTCGAAAACGTCGCGTCCGTTGTGGCGCCCGGTCATTTTCCGGCCCTTCCGTCGAGCCTGACCCGCACCCACTCCGGGGCTTGCGAGGGCTTGTCCTTGCTGCGTTCGCCGAACGTGATCCGGTCACCGATGGTCGCGGCACGGGCCAGCAGCGTCTCGACGTACGCGCGCCGCAGCGCGTCGGGACCGGCGAAGCCCGGCTCGTTCACCAGCCACTCGTCCGGCACCTCGGCCGTGACCTCGGTCAGCAGTTCCTCGGTGATCCGGGGCGCGAGTTCGGCCCCGGCGGCGGCGACGTCCGGGCCGAAGGTGGCCAGGACGTGGTCGGAGGCGTCGTAGGCCCTGTCCGCGGCGGCCCGCGCCGTCGGCCAGTTGTGGTGCCAGATCATCGTGGCGCCGTGATCGATGAGCCACAGCTCGCCGTGCCAGACCAGCAGATTGGGGTTGCGCCACGAGCGGTCGACGTTGTTGACGAGCGCGTCGAACCAGACCACGCGTCCGGCCTCGGCCGCGTCGACCTCGAAGGCGAGCGGGTCGAAGCCGAGCGCCCCGGGGAGGAAGTCCATCCCGAGGTTGAGGCCGCCGCTCGCCTTCAGCAGTCCCTGCACTTCCTGGTCCGGCTCGGCCCGGCCGATCACCGGGTCCAGCTGGATGCCCGCCAGATCCGGGACGCGCAACCCGAGCCGACGCCCCAGCAGGCCGCAGACGACCTCCGCGACCAGCGTCTTACGGCCCTGCCCGGCGCCGGTGAACTTCATGACGTAGGTGCCCAGGTCGTCGGCCTCGACGATGCCGGGAAGCGAGCCGCCCTCACGCAAGGGCGTGACATAGCGGGTGGCGGTGACCTCTGGCAGCATTACCGCAGGCCCCGCGGCTCTTTTACCTGACAATCCATCACATACTCCAAGAGATAATCTTTGGGGGAAGCATCCACGATCGGCCTTGGGGAGGCTCTGGGGAGTTTCAGTCGGCCTGGCACTCCTCGCCCTCGCGAGCAGTCCGTCGGTGGCGGTGCGCCCCTTGCTTTCGGCCTCTGGCGTGAGTGGGCATAGTAACCGAGCGTGACGCCCGGCGACGATTGACCGAGCCACCGGGCGGTGTGCCCTCTCTGCTCCCACGGTGGCAAGGAGGGCAGTGACCCCCACACTTCCGGTGGAGCGTCAGCGAGCCGTCGGAGCCCGCCTCACAGTCGGGATACCGTCGAGCACCGCCTGATGGACCGCCCTGGCCAGGCGCGCGCCCCACAGCGAGCGGGGGCCCGCGAACTGTTGTACCTCCCCTTCGGGACGCGGAGCCGGGGCGGCGATACACACCGCGTCGGTCGGGGTGCCGGAGCAGTCGTACCCGGCGTCCAACAGCGCCTGGACCTTGGCTTCCGTCGCCGTGGCCACGGCATTGACCAGGGCGCCGTCGCTCAAGGGCACCGGTACGGCGACGATGATGTTGATGGTGCCGGCCTCCGGCCGGTCACTGCTGCCTGCCTGGGGCGAGGCCGCCCAGCCCGACACTCCGATGCCGACGGTCGCCACTACTTCAACACCGCCGTCGAGACCGCGCGCCGCACGTGAGACATCGGCGGCGGTCATCAGGCCCACACCCGGTCCTGCGGCTCCCCCGCTGTTCCGTGCGAGCCGGGACAGATACTCCGCCGGATCAGTCTCCCGGTATCCATGAGGCACTTGGGCGTTGAGAACCCAGTGACGCTCCCCGATCCCGCCACCGAGGACAGCGCTGCTGGCCATCCGCCAGCCGGCTCCGGCCCTCCACAACAGAGCGGGCAGCCGTAGCCCCTCCTCCGTCCGCACCAGCTGCTCCACCTCCAGTATTCGCGGCACATGCGTACGCGGCGACGGAACGACGGAAGGCATGGCGGGCACCGGAACTCGCTCCTACAGCAGAGGGGAGATGGAGCAACCGATCGTACGCGCACCGTGCGTGGTGATGCCGGTAGAGCGGAGGCCCACTTCGGCTTCGAGCGCGCGGCGGCGCGCAGCTCGGTCTCCTCCTTGGTGCCCAAGGCATGAGGAGCCCGCGGTGGTTACACCGCCGCCTTCGAGCACAGCGTGCTGGACGCTCTGAAACTCACCCTCGACCTTGACCGGAAGGTCAACGGCCCGCGCTGAGACCCGCCGGCCCACATCGCTCGCACAGCGCCGCCGGCCGCTCGGCGGTTCCGCTGGGCGGACATGCCCTGTTCGACAGGGCGAGCCGGCCGGTCAGTGGCGGTTGGATGTGTAACAGACGGCGAAGGATTCCGACTTCTTGCCCCAACTGATCTGCGTGAGCGCTCCGGTGGTGCCCTCGACATCCGAACACGCCAGGCCCGTGACGGCACCGTCGATCTTCTTCAGCGCCCTGTACTCGGCCTTCGGGTCACCGCAATCCAGCTTCTTGATCTTCGGCTTCTCGGCGGTGCCGGTGTTGGTGAAGCAGTCGCCCGCTGTCACCTCGGTGTGATCGTCCTCGTCCAGGAACTGGCGGTTGATGAGAAACGCGGCTGCACAGACCACGACCAGCACCCCCACGAACATCCAGATGCGGCGAAGGCTGCGGTCGGGCTGGAGTGAGTCGCCCAGGGGCGGCAGGGTGGTCAAGAGAAATCCCCGAAGTCATACGCGTAGTGATGGGGGTCGAACTTTAACCGAACACAGCAGTCCAGGGGTCACACCCAGTTTTACCGCTGCCGCTGTTGTGACTGAGCGTTTCAGTTGGCCCCTGAGCGTTGTACTTGGCCCGGCTGAGCGTGATGGTTGGCCCGGGCCGTTTTCTCATTGCTCCACAGCGCGGCCGATGAGTTCGTTGCTTCCGGTCGGTCCAAGCTAGTGACACCCCAGGAAAGGACACCGCCATGTCGGAGCTTCTCGTAGACTTCATCACCTCCCTCGACGGCCATGCATCGGGAGAGGGGTGGCCCGGGTTCTGGGGCCTCGAGGGCCCGGAGTACCTCGCATGGCTCGGCGAGCAGCCCGAGGCCACCTACCTGATGGGAGCGAACACCTACCGCCTTATGTCGGGTTTCGCCGCAGGCGAGGTCCCGAAGGGCCAAGACGAGTTCAGGCCCGAAGAAGAGGCGTCCGTCGACGAGCTCACGCAAGCGCCCAAGGTGGTGTTCTCCTCCTCACTCGAGGAGCCATTGACGTGGACCAACTCCACGCTCGTCCGCGACGACGCTGTCGAGGCGGTCCGCGCCATGAAGTCGAGTGGCTCGGGGCTGCTCAGCACGATCGGCAGCCTCAGCCTGTGCCGGTCCCTGCTACGAGCCGGTCTCGTCGACCGCTTCCGGGTCGTGATGTTCCCGGTGATCACCGGGGCCACGGGCGAAGAACGCATCTACGACGGCTATCCGGACGTTGCCCTCGAGATGATCGGGCACCGCACCTTCGACGGCCGCATCCAGCTGGTCGAGTACAAGCCCCGCGTGCTCGAGCACCCACCGCTCGGCGTCCCTGCATGACGTCGCCCCGTCCGCCGGTCTGGACGGCCGCCAGGCCGGCGCCGACGGGCGCGGAGCAAGACCTCAGTAGGGGGCGAACAGTCAACGTCAGGACCACCGGCCCACCTGACCCCGAACCGTCGCAGGTCCGCCCACGTACGCCCTCCCGGGCGGCAGTCTCCACAAAGATCCACCTTCCGGATATGGATGCGCCGCTGGACGCTGGGCAGAGCCTCGCGAGCTGAGCGCTCTGCATGGCCGATGGGGCCAACTGAAGCGCTCAGTCACACCGCGCTCGGGTTCGGCAGCTCGGACGGACTTCCGAGCCGTCGTACCCGGCGCCGCTCATGTCCACCCAGGCTTCCCGCAGAGGACGCGCTGATACTCTGCGATCTTCGCCGGTCGCCCGGACGGAGTCCCCCTGCAGGTCACCGTGCCCCACTGCCAGCAGCTCATGACAGCACTCGACGCTCTGGACCGCGCGTTCGCCCACGAAGAGCCCTTTCCGGTCGAGGGGTGCCCGTATTGCTATGGCGAGCAGCACTTCGCCGAACTCTCCGGACCGCTGCACCTGATCTCCGACGAAATGGTCACCGCCGTGGCCCTGGAGGTGCCCAGCCACTGGGACGACTTCCCCCGCCTCTTCCGCCGTCTTACGCCACGCGTCATCCGCCCCGTCGTCACCGGCCGGTTCCACGTCAGCGAGGAGATCGTCGCCTCCCGATTGCTGCAGGCGGCCTGGACCACGTGGGACGAGCCCTTGGCCGACGCCCTCCGTGACGTGTGGTCCGCCTGGTGGCGGGCCACCCTTCATACGCACCCCAGCCCCGTCCCCATCAGGGAGACCCTCAGCCTCATCACCGTCGCCACCAACGCCTTGCGTCCCTGGCTGGACATGTGGACCACCATCCGTACCCCTGCCGCCGACGCCCACTTGGCAGACCTCATCGACAGCGTGATGTGCGAGTTCGAGATCATCGACTTGGGCATGGGCTTCTACGGCGAATACCACGCCACCGCGGAGTTGCTGGACTGGCTTCTGACCGATGCCGTACGCGACCGCGCCGACGACGCACGCCTGCGCGATCCCTATCTCCTCGCCCACCACCGGGCGGTGAGCCCGCACCACCACTCACCCGACACCCACGAGGCGTGACCGGCGGATCGTATGTTGGGAAGACCACCCGCTTGTCTTCAATCGCACTTCAGGGTGACTTCGTGGAAGGCCAGGGCGCCACGGCCCCTGACCCGACAAGGCCACGCGCGGTGTCGTGTTCGTTCACGGCGGCAGCCCGCCCCGGCTAGGCGCCCGCCGTCGCGAGCGACAGGGCCAGGAAAATCTGGGTGCCCCATTGGACGGCCAACGCCGCCCAACACACCTTCGGAGGGCACCGGAAGGGCCGTAAACCGAACGCGGCGATGAGGCCGGACGCGAGGGACACGAGGAACAGAGCGGCGAGCAGTCGGCCGGAGGGCAGCACCGCACACGCACCACCGTCGTAACACTCACCGTATGAGGGAACGACGGCGACGGCCAGCGAGAGCACCGTTCCCGGCACGAGGAGCCCCAGCCCCAGCCGGGCGAGGATCCTCGCACAGCGGATCTGCCAGGCGGCTGAACGTTGACTGTCGGTTGACGGGCTGGCGGTCATCACACCAGCCAAAAACCCTCGGCAGCCCGTCGGCATCGGCGATGTTACTCATCCGCGGTGAGTAGCTCCCCCCCTCCTTCCGCTTTCACACCAACGAGGGAACGGCCGGACGGAATCACACGCTGTGACCGGACAGACGGACGCTCGGGGTGAGGTCGGCGGAACTCGGGGAATAAGCGGCGACAGACGAGGAGGTTGCCATGAACGGTAGAGATGTGGAACTGGGCGAGCTTCTGGCCGCCGCGGAGTCCGCGCCGCCCGGGGAGTCCGTCGACGTCATCGCGCACGACCTGCGCAAGCGTTTCGGGGCGGAGCGGGTGTCGTTCCTGTTCGTCGACCTCATGGGGCAGCGACTGCTACGTCTGAGCGCGCCCGCCGAGGGCGAGAGGGCGGACGCCGCGGAACGGAGCGATTTGCACGGCAGCGTCTACGACACGGTTCTGCGCAGCCAGCGCCAGTACGTGGAACCGGACGGCCAGGGCGGGCGGCGTGTGATCTCGCCGGTGACCAATCGCGGTGACTGCATCGGTGTGCTGGAGGTGACACTGCAGTACGCCGACGACACCGTGCTCGAACAGATCGGCGCCGCCGCCCACGCGCTGGCCTACATCATCGTCACGGACCGCCGCTTCACCGATCTGTACCACGCGAACCGGCGTACCACCCGGACCAGTCTGGCCGCCGAGATCCAGCACCAGCTGCTGCCTTCGGCCTCCTGCTGCGAAGCTCCTCAGTTCACCCTCGCCGCCGGGCTGGTCCCGGCCGACGACATCGGTGGCGACACCTACGACTACACGCTCGACCGGGACACGCTGCACCTGTCCATCACCGATGCCATGGGCCACGACACCGACTCCGCCCTGCTGGCCACGCTGGTCACAGGTGCGTTGCGCGGCGCCCGCCGCACGGGTTGTGACGCGCTCCATCAGGCCCACCGTGCCCACGAGGCCCTGCTGACCCACAGTCGTGGACTGGCCACCGGACAACTGCTCTGCGTGCGTCTTGAGACAGGCACCTGCGAACTGGTCAACGCGGGTCATCCCTGGCCCCTGCGCCTCCGGGGCGGCGCTGACGAGACCGAGGAGGTCAAACTCGCCGTCAACCTGCCGTTCGGCGTGGCGGCGCCCACCTCCTACGAACTCCAGACACTGCAGCTGGGCCCCGGCGACCGTCTGGTCCTGCTCACCGACGGCATGCTGGAACGCGGTGCCGCGGCTGTGGATCTGCCCTCGCTCGTGCGCGAGACCCGCGCCTCGCATCCCAGGGAGGCCGTGCGCACGCTGACAACGGCGGTACTGGACGCCTGCCGGGGCAACCTCAAGGACGACGCCACCGTCCTCATACTGGACTGGCACGGTACCGCCCGGCGCGACAACCGTGGCGCCGTGCCGGGTCAGGCTCGCCGGTGAACCTCCCCGGCCCGTGGCGCGGCTTCGGTGCCGGTACCGGTGACGGCGGATTCCTGTCAGGGTGCCGATCATGAACGACATGATCGGCAAGAAAGACACCCCCCTCGACGGGAACGGCACGGACGTCGCCGGATTCCCCCGCCGGTTCGCCCGCTCCCGGCGCTTCTCGCTGGGCGCGCCGCGCGGCTTCACGGTCTCGCCCGACGGGCGGCGGGTGCTGTTCACGCGCACGGGCGGCGGGCTGGACCCGCTGAGCCGGCTGTGGCTGTACGAGGACGGGCGGGAGCGGCCGCTCGCCGACCCGGCGGCGCTGACGGACGGCACCGGGATACCGGACGCGGAGCGGGCGCGGCGGGAGCGGGCCCGCGAGCAGTCCGCGGGCATCGTGTCGTACGCGACCGACCGCGAGGCGCGGCTGGCCGTGTTCGCGCTCGGCGGCACGCTCTGGGCGGTCCGCACGGACGGCGCCGCGCCCTTCCGGCTGCCGACGGCGGGGCCCGCCGTGGACCCGCGGCCCTCACCCGACGGCCGCCATGTCGCCTACGTCAGCGGGGGCGCGCTGCACGTCGTGTCCGTGGCGGGCGAGGAGGTGCTGCGGCTGGTGCCGGAGGAAGCGGAGGTCACCTACGGCCTGGCGGAGTACACGGCGATGGAGTCGATGGGGCGCTCGCGGGGTTACTGGTGGGCGCCGGACGGGCGGGCGCTGCTGGTCGCCCGGGTCGACCCGACGCCCGTGCCGCTGTGGTACCTCGCCGATCCCGCGCACCCGGCGAAGGCGCCCCGCCCCGTCCGCTACCCGGCGGCGGGCACCACCAACGCGGAGGTCACCCTGTCCGTAGTGGCGCTCGACGGCCGGCGCACGGAGGTGAGCTGGGACCGTGCGGCATACGAATACCTGGCCACGGCCGGCTGGGACGCGCACGGCCCGCTGCTCGGTGTGCAGAGCCGCGACCAGCGTCACCTGCGGGTGCTGACGGTGGATCCGGAGACGGGCGCGACGAGGACGGCGGGCGAGCGGCACGATGCGGCGTGGGTGGAACTCGTCCCCGGCACCCCGGCCCGCACCCGCTCCGGTGCCCTGGTCGAACCCCTCGAATCCGACGGCACCCGACAGCTGGCCGTCGACGGCCGACCGGTGACCCCCGAGGGCCTGCAACTGGACGCCGTCCTCGGCACGGACGGCGAACGGGTGCTGTTCACGGCCTGGCAGGACCCGACCGAGCGTCACGTCTGGGCCTACGAACCGGGCCCGGGCCTCACCCGGCTGAGCCGGGAGCCGGGCATGTACACGGCGGTCGCGGGCGGCCCCACCGTGGTGCTGGACGGCCGGACCCCGGACGGGCACACCGTGACGGTCCTGCGCGACGGCGAACCGGCCGGCTCGATCGCCTCGTTCGTCGCCGACCCCCTGCTCGCGCCACGGCCCGAGTTCCTGACGCTCGGCGAGCGGGAGCTGCCCGGCATGCTGTTCCTGCCGTCCTGGCACGAGCCGGGGGCGGGAAAGCTGCCGGTGCTGCTCTGCCCGTACGCTGGACCCGGGGTCCGGCTCGTGGTGCGCGACCGCGCGTGGTGGACCCTGGTGGCCCGGTGGTTCGCCGAGCAGGGCTTCGCGGTGCTGATCGTGGACGGCCGGGGCACGCCCGGCCGGGGGCCCGCGTGGGAGAAGGCGGTGCGCGGCGACCAGCTGACACCCGTTCTGGAGGATCAGGCCGACGCGCTGCGGGCGGTGTGCGAACGGTACCCGGATCTGGACCCTGGGCGGGTGGGCATCCGCGGCTGGTCGTTCGGCGGAACCGTCGCGGCGGCCGCGGTACTGCGCCACCCCGAGGTCTTCCACGCGGCGGTCTCCGGTGCGGCTCCGACCGATCAGCGGCTGTACGACACCCACTGGAAGGAACGCTTCCTCGGCCACCCCGACGAGGAGCCGGAGAACTACGCGCGTTCGTCGACGATCGGTGACGCGGGCTTGCTGCGCCGTCCGCTGCTGCTCGTCCACGGGATGGCGGACGACAACGTGGCGGTGGCGCACACGCTGCGGATGTCGGCGGCGCTGCTGGCGGCGGGACGGCCGCACTCGGTGCTGCCGCTGGTGGGATCGACGCACGTGACGGCGGAGGAGACGACCGAGAACCTCCTGCTGTTCGAGCTGGACTTCCTGCGAAAGGCCCTCGCGCGCTGAACGCGGGCGGGGGCGGGCCCGTACGTCTCCTTGTGACCGGTCGCGTCGGGTGCCCGTCGTGGCGAGTGCCTGTCGTCTCGCGCACCGGTCGCGCACGCGCAGCGGTCCCGGCGCCGGTCCGGTGACCGCTCGGCAACGGCAGCAAGGAGCGAACATGACCCACACGTCACCCGCCCCGGGCGGCGCGAGCCGCCGCAGCGTCGTGGCGGCGGTCGGGGCCACCGGCCTCGCCGCCGCCCTCGCGGCATGCGGCTCGGACGATGCTTCGACGCGGTCCGGCACCCCTGATACGGGTGCCGCGTCCGATACGGCGCGACCGCCTTCCGGGGGTGGTGCGGGCCGGGTGCTGGCCCGGACCTCGGAGATCCCGGAGGGCGGCGGGAAGGTCTTCCCGGACCGGCGGGTGGTGGTGACGCAGCCCTCCAAAGGCGAGTTCAAGGCGTTCTCGGCGGTGTGCACGCATCAGAAGTGCGTGGTCAAGGACGTGTCGGACGGGACGATCAAGTGCCCCTGTCACGGCAGCGAGTTCAGCATCGAGGACGGCAGCGTCCGGCACGAGCCGGCGAAGCTGCCGCTGCCGGAGGTGAGGATCTCCGTGCGGGGCGACTCCATCGGGCTCGCCTGAGGTGACGGCGGCCGGGCGCGGCCGTGTTCAGCGCCGCCCGCCCGGCCGCCGCCAACCGCGCAGGACGGTGTCGGTGGTGGTCAGGGTGGCGACGAGGGCCAGGGTGTGGCGGACCATCGCCTGGGTGTACTCGGCGGGCACGCCGGCGATGGCGTCGGTGGGGACGACGGCGGTGTAGCCGAGGTTGACGGCGTCGAAGACGGTGTTGGGGATCGCGACGTTGGCCGAGACACCGGTGACGATCAGGGCACGGCAGCCGAGGTTACGCAGCAGCGCGTCCACGCCCGTGCCGGCGAGCGGGGAGAGCCCGTGCAGTCTCCGTACGACGAGATCGTCCTCGCCGACCGGGATCGGCTCGGCGACGCGGACGGCCAGCGTGCCGGTCAGCTGCTGCACGGGCAGCCGCTCGGCGACGCGAAAGAGACGGGCGTTGCGACCGGCGCCTCGGCCGTCGGGGCGGCGTTCGGCGATGGCGTGCACGACCTGGACACCCGCCGCGTGGGCGCCCTCGACGAGCCGTGCGACATTGCCCAGGGCGCCGGAGGCGCGGGCGACGGCCGCGAGTTCGGGCAGCGCGCTGTCGGGGCCGACGACTCCGCGCTGGCACTCCACGGTCAGGAGCACGGTCGTCGCCGGGTCGAGCCGCTCGCCCGGATGGTCCTGCGGCGCCATGACGCGCTCCTCGCCTGCTTCTCGGTACGGTCCGGACGGGCCGCACGGCCCGGGACCCAAGTCGCGCGAGGGTAGCGGGCATTGCGCGGCAGGGGAAGTTGCCCGATGCTTCCTGACGACCTGTCAGCTCAGGGAAGGTGGTGCGGGAATGACCGCCATACAGCGGCGGGGCCGCCGGATCATGATGACGCGGGCCGAACTGGACGCCTTCCTCACCGAGCGGCGCACCTGCCGGGTGGCCACGGTCGGCCGCGACGGCCGGCCGCACGTCGGCGCGCTGTGGTTCGTCTGGGACGGGGCCGCGCTGTGGCTGTACTCCCTGACCCGCAGCCGCCGGTGGGCCGACCTGCGGCGGGATCCGCGTGTGGCGGTGGTCGTCGACGACGGGCGGGAGTACGGGGAGCTGCGCGGCGCGGAGCTGTCCGGCACCGCGGCCTTCGTCGGCGAGGCCCCGCGCACGGGGAGTCCGTGCCCCGAACTCGACGCCCCGGAGGCGCTGTTCGCCACCAAGTACTTCGGGCTGGACACCCTGCCCCACGACGGCCGGCACGCCTGGCTGCGCCTGGTACCGGAGGCCGTCGCCTCCTGGGACTTCCGCAAGCTGCCCCGCGCGTAGGGCGTGTCACGCGGACCATGTGCGCGGGGCCCCGAAACCGGATCGTCCCCCACCACCCCTACGCGGCGGTGCCTTCAACGCCGGACGGGCGGCGGCCGAGCCCAGCCCGGTCAAGCCCGTCCGGTGGTGAGGACGCGCCGCAGGGCGCCCGCCGCCGCAGGCGGCGAAACCGGCCGGCGGCCGAAGGCTCGCCGGGCAGGCTTCGCGGGGCAGTGTCCGCTCAGCCGGTTCGGCCGCCGACCGCCGCACCCACGGTGCGCAACGCTTCGACCGCCGCCCGGATCGAGGGCCTGCGGTCGGCGTCCGCCCGCCAGACCGCGTACACATGGCGGCTCATCGAGTGCCGGACGGGGACCACTCGCACCCCCTCCGGCACCGGGCCGCGGCCGAGGCGGGGCGCGACGGCGACTCCGAGGCCGGCGGCGACGAGCGCGAGCTGGGTGTGGTGCTCCTCGGCCATGTGCGAGATGCGGGGCTCGATGCCCTTGCCGCGCAGCGTGAGCATCAGCCAGTCGTGACAGAACTCCCCACGGGGCCAGGAGACCCACTCGTCGTCGGCGAGGTCCTCCAGATCCAGCTCGGCCCGGTCGGCGAGCGGATGATCGGCGGGCAGCGCCACATCGGCGGGGTCGTCGAGGATCGGGGCCTTGGCCAGACCGTCGGGCATCGGCAGCGGCTTGTTGTACCAGTCGAGGACGACGGCGACGTCGATGTCACCGCGCACCACGCGCGGCACGGCCTCGTCCGGCTCCATCTCCTCCAGCCGCGCCCGCAGTTGCGGGTGCGCGTCGCGCAATTCCGCGAGCGCGGCCGGAAACAGCCCACGGGCCGCCGTGGGGAAGGCGCCGAGCAGCAGCTCGCCGACGGCCCGGCCGCGCTGTGCCTCCAGATCGGCCTGGGCCAGCTCCACCTGGGAGAGGATGCGCGAGGCGTGCTCGGCGAGCAGCCGCCCGGCGTCGGTGAGCCGTACCCCGCGGCCGTTCTTGGCCAGCAGCTGCTGACCGGTCTCCCGCTCCAGCTTGGCCAGCTGTTGTGAAACGGCGGAAGTCGTCACATGCAGTCCGTCGGCGGCACCACTGACGGAGCCATGGCGGGCGACGGCGTTGAGCGTCCGCAGACGGTCCAGGTTCAACATGTAAGGAATGCTACGCGATGTCATACACAATTATTCGCTTGTTCTAATACGTATGGCCAGGCAAGGTGATCTCCATGAGCGTCGTCGCATCGGGATCACCTTCCGCCACAGCCACCACCCGCCCCTCTCCCGGGGCCCCTTCCGCCACCGGCCCCGCGACCGGCGCCGGGGCCCGCCCCGGCCCGGGTGCTCCCGATGGCTCCGGCCAGGGCCGGTCCACCGTGGACTGGCGTATCCGCTTCGGCGTGCTCTCGCTCATCTGGGGTTTCAGCTTTCTCTTCATCAAGCTCGGCACGGACGGTTTCGCCCCGCTCCAGGTCTCCTTCGGGCGGGTGTTCTTCGGTGCCCTGGTGCTCGTGGCCACGCTCGCCGTCAAGCGGCAGCGGCTGCCGCGCGGCGCCCGCACCTGGGGGCATCTCGCCGTCGCGGCGTTGCTGCTCAACGCCCTCCCCTTCTCGCTCTTCGCCTACGCCGAGCTGACCATCTCCTCCACCCTGGCCGGCATCTGCAACGCCACCACCCCGCTGTGGGGCATGCTCCTCTCGCTCGTGGCCCTCTCCGAGGACCGCCCCACCCGCCGCCGCTTCGCCGGTCTCGGCCTCGGGTTCATCGGTGTGCTCACCGTCCTCGGCGCCTGGCAGGGCTTCGACGGCCAGGACCCGACCGGCACCCTGCTGGCCCTGATCGCCTCGCTCAGCTACGCGGTCGGCTGGATATACGTCCGGCGCACGCTGGCCGACACCGGCAACTCCCACCTGTCGATGTCCGGCGCCCAGCTCCTCCTGGCCACCGTTCAGCTCGGCGTCGTCGCCCCGCTGGTCAGCCCCCTGCCCGGCTCCTTTCCCGTCGTGCCGGTGCTGGCGATCGTCGCGCTCGGGGCACTGGGCACCGGGCTCGCATTCCTTCTCCAGTACGGGCTGGTGGCGGAGGTCGGACCGACGACCGCGACCATGACCACCTATTTCATCCCGGTCATCGCGACGACGGCCGGTGTCGCCCTCCTCGACGAGCGGCTCACCTGGAACACCCCGGTCGGAGCGCTGATCGTGCTGGCCGGAGCGGCGCTCACCCAGGGCGGGTCACGGACGAAGGCCTCCCGCCGGCCCCTCGCCGGCGCGGTCCGCGAGCGCTGAGCCCGCCCGGCGGATCCGCGCGGGCCCGACGACGCCCACGCCCAGGCGCCCTACGCCCCCGACGCGCCCCTGGCACCCGGTGCGGCGTGCGGTCCGGTAAGCGCCTCAGTCGTAGCGCCCCGTCACATCCGGGCCGGTCACGGACGCCAGCGCGTCCGCGACCGGCCCTATGTCGTCCATGGACAGGGGGGACACGGTCAGCCGCACCCCGGGCGGGGAGGAGACCCGGAAGCGCGCGCCCGGCGCCACCGCCCAGCCCGCCTGCAGCAAGCGCGCCACCGCCCCCGTCTCGTCCGGCACCGGAAGCCATACGTTCATCCCGCTGCGCCCGTGCGCCACGATCCCCCGCTCCCGCAGCGCCCCGATCAGTGCCTCCCGGCGGTGCCCGTACGAGCCGGCGACCGCCGACGCGTCCACCGCGCCGGTGCGCCACAGGTGCGCCACGGCCCGCTGCAGCACATGGCTGACCCAGCCCGGCCCCAGGCGCTGCCGCCCGCGCACCCGGTCCACCGTGACGGCGTCGCCGGTGAGCACCGCGAGCCGCAGATCGGGCCCGTACGCCTTCGCGACAGAGCGCACGAGCACCCAGTGATCGGTGCCGCCCGCGAGGGGGTGCAGGGGGAGATCGACGATGCCGTGGCCGTGGTCGTCCTCGATGAGCAGCACCTGCGGGTGCTCGGCGAGCACGGCCCGCAGCTCACGGGCGCGCGCCGCACTGACGGCCGCACCGGTGGGGTTCTGCGCCCGGTCGGTGACGACCAGGGCCCGGGCGCCCTGCCGTAGCGCGCGGTCGGTCTCCTCGGGCAGCGGCCCGTCATCGTCGAGCGCGACGGGGACCGCGCGCAGGCCGAGCGCGGAGATCAGGTCGAGGAGGCTGCCCCAGCCGGGGTCCTCGACCGCCACCTCGTCCCCCGGCCGCAGATGGGCACTCAGGACGCGCTCGATGGCGTCCAGCGATCCGGAGGTGACCGCCAGCGGCCCGGCCGGGACCCGGTCGGCGTCGAAGGCGGCGCGGGCCATCCGCTCCAGCTCGGTGTCGACGGCGGACGAACCGTAGAGCACCGGGCCCTCGGCGGCGCGGGTGGCGGCCTCGGCGAGCGCCTCGCCGAGCGGGGGCAGCAGCTCCGGATCGGGGTTGCCGGTCGACACGTCGCGCACGCCTTCGGGCGCCTCCACGCGGATCAGCTCGCGGTGCGTACTGGCCGGACGGTGGCGCACCCGGCTGCCCCGGCGGCCCGAGGTCTCGATCACTCCCCGCTCACGCAGGATGCGATAGGCGGCCGCGACCGTATTGGGATTGACGCCCAGCTCGACCGCCAACTCCCGCATGGGCGGCAGCAGTTCGCCCGGGGCGAGCTTGCCCGCTCCGACGGCGCGCTCCACATTCGCCGAAATGTCCGCTGCGCGACGACCTTCGATCCGATAGTCTCCTAGCACAAAGCCAAGTATGCACTAGTGCAATGGAGAGCGCAATGCCGGCACCCGTCGCCCCCGCCTCGCACGAGCCGCCCGCCTACGAGCGGACCGAGCGGACCACCGTCACCCGTCACCGCGAGCGCGCCCACTACGACCGCGAGCTGGTCCACTCGATACTCGACGCGGGTTACGTCTGCCACCTCGGCTTCGTCCGCGACGGGGCGCCCGTCGTCCTGCCGACCCTCTACGGACGCATCGGCGAGCGGCTCTACGTGCACGGTTCGACCGGCTCCCGCCCGCTGCGCGCCGCCGGGCGGACGGATGACGGCCTGCCCGTGTGCGTCACCGTCACCCATGTCGACGGGCTCGTCCTCGCCCGCTCCGCCTTCAGTCACTCGCTCAACTACCGCTCCGTCGTGGTGCACGGCACGGCCCGGCCGGTGACGGACGAGGAAGAGGTCAACGCCGCCCTCGACGCCCTCGTCGACCAGGTGGTGCCGGGCCGCGCGGCCGACTGCCGGCCGGCGTCGCCCCGGGAGCTGGCCGCGACGGCCGTGCTGGGCATCGATCTGACCGAGGTGTCCGCCAAGGTCCGCGATGCCGGCCCGGACGACTACGAGGAGGACGTCGCCCTGCCCTACTGGAGCGGCGTCGTCCCGCTCACCACCGGCTACGGCCCCCTGATCCCCGCGGACGACCTCACGCCGGGCATTCCCGTGCCCGGCTACCTCACCGCCCGCTGAGTGGGGCTCCGCTGAGCGGGGCTCCGTCCGCGGGGGCGGCGGCGCCGCGCGCCTCGGCGAGGGCCAGCGCCGCCACCGCGCACAGAAGGACCGCCGTGCCCGCCACGGTCGCGGCGGTGAGGTGCTCGCCGAGCAGGACGACGGCGATGACCGCGGCCGTCACCGGTTCGATGAGGGTGACGACCGCGACCGTGGTGCCGCGCACCACCAGCAGCCCGGCGAAGAACAGCCCGTAGGCGAGCGCCGTCGGCACGGTGACCAGGTACCCCATCAGCCACAGGGTGCGGCCCAGTTCACGCGTGTGCGGCCACAGCCCCTCGGCGGCCGCGAGCGGCAGCAGGCAGACCGTGCCGACGGCGAAGGAGGCCAGTGTCGTCGTGAACGGGTCGGCGGCCGGGCCCGTCCGGCCCGGGAACCGCGTGGCGAGGGTGACCACCGCGTATCCGGCGGCGGACAGCAGCCCGAGGGCGACCCCCGCCGGCCGCACCGCGCCCGTGCCGTCGCCGGCCGTCATCAGCACGGCCAGCCCGAGGAGCGCGCCGCACACGGCCACCCTGCCTCCCGCGCCGAGCCGTTCGCCCATCAGCGGCCTGCCCCCGAGTGCCACCAGTACGGGCGCGGCCCCCAGAGTGACGACGGTGCCGACCGCGATCCCCGTTCCGGCCACCGCAGCGAAGTAGGCGGTCTGGAAGACCGTGAGCCCCACGCCGGTGACCAGCGTCCGGAGCACCCGGCGCCGCTTGGGCTCGTGAGCCCGCGCGGGGCCCTTCGGCAGGCGGCGCGACCGTACGGCCCGGACGACGGACAACAGGACGAGTGCCCCGGCCGTGCGCCAGAAGGTGAGCGCGACGGGGCCGAGGCCGCTGCTGTCGAAGACCAGGGCGGCGGTCGGGCCCGTGGTGCCCCAGGCGGCGGCCGCGAAGGCCACATAGAGCAGCCCCCGGCCGACGGACGGTCCCGGCCGCGCGGGCCGGCCGCCCGAGGGCAGCACGGAGGACGGGCCCGCCGCAGGGCAGGGGGAAAGAGTGGAGCGTCGCATGACTGTTCTCCCGCGTAAGACAAGAGGTGATCGCGTGGTCCCCTGTGCGGGCAGCGGCGATCCGCCCGGGGCATCGCCCCGGGCCCGGTCTTCCGGGAGCGGCCGCCCGCGCTACGCGGCGGGAGGCGGCAGAACAGTCATCGGCATGATCGGCACACTAAGCCGGACGGGACCCGCTCGACAACTTCCCCTCGGCGCCCGCCGGCGGCCCGCCGCCCGCGACCGGGGCGGCGGGGGCCGGCTTCGGGGTGGAGGTCTGGGCGATGAAGGCACCCAGCAGCACCACGGCCCCGCCCACGATCTGCGGCGTGGACAGGTGCTCGCCGAGCAGCACCCAGGCCAGGACGGTGGCGACGACCGCTTCCAGGCAGGCGACCACACCGGCCACCTGCGGCGAGAGCCGACGCACGGAGAGGACGCCGGTGAGATACGCCGCCACGGTCGCGACCAGCACGATCCAGGCGAGCAACAGCCCGGCCGGCAGCGCCGTCCCGGCCAGCTCGGCCCGCCCGGCGAGCACCTGCCAGTCCATGGTCCAGGGGGCGGCGACCGCCGTCAGGACGACCGCGCCGACGAGCAGCCCGTAGGCGACGACTCCGACCGCGTCGGCGGGCTCGTCCCCCTCGCCGCCGTGGTCGGACAGGACGAAATAGCCGACCTGGCAGCAGGCCGCGCCGAGGGCCAGCAGCAGGCCCACGGCATCGAACCCGAGCCCGGCCCACACCTCCACCACGCAGGCGAGCCCGGCGACGGCGAGCACGACGCCCACGACGGCGGCCCGGCTGACGGATCGTCGTTGGACGAATCGCACCCAGCCGAGCAGCAGGGCGGGCCCGAGGTATTCGACCAGCAGGGCCACCCCGACGGGGATCCGGGCGATGGCGGCGAAGTAACAGGCCTGGACCCCCGCGACGGCGAGCAGCCCGAACCCCGCGAGGAGTGCGGGCCGGCGCGTCACCAGGGCGCGGTGCCGCCAGGCGACGGGCAGCAGCACGAGCGCCGCCCCGGCCACTCGCAGCCACACCACGTGGAGCGGGTCGAGACCCGCCTCGATCAGCGGTTTGGCCGCGACGCCGGAGCCGCCGAACGCGAGCGCGGACACCAGGGCCGGCCCGAGGCCCGCGCCCCTGCCCGCGCCCCTGTCTTGAGACGATTGCATCGCTGCATCATGGCAGCCGATGTCAGGAGCGTCACCCCTTTTGGCTCCTGTTCGTCTCCCGCCGGTTCCGTCACCTGTCCGGGCCGAAGAGGTGGGAACCCACAGGACGCCCCCTTGCCGGCCCGGCCGGCCTCAGGCCTCGTCGGCGAGGATCAGGTAGAGCTTCTTGCGCGATTCGTTGATGACCGCGAGAGCCTTCTGCCGCTGCTCCTCGCTGCCGGTCTTCCAGACCTGACCGAAGGCTTCCATCAGCCCGAAACCCGCCTGGCGGATCTCGTTCGCGGCCTCCCAGTCGACGCCGCGCCCGGCTTCCTCCCACGGGGCCCGCGCCCCCGCGTCGGCCTCGGCCCGGCCCGTCTCGGTGAGCGTGAACAGCTTCTTGCCGCCCTCGCTCGCGCTGCTGATCAGCCCCTCGTCCTCCAGCAGCTGGAGCGTCGGGTAGACCGAGCCCGGGCTCGGCTTCCAGGTGCCGCCGCTGCGCTCGACGATCTCCTGGATCATTTCGTAGCCGTGCATCGGCCGGTCCTTGAGCAGGGCCAGGATCGAGGTCCGTACATCGCCCCGCCGGGCCCTGCCGCCCGGCCCGCCGCGCCGGTGGCCGCCGAACGGGCCCCGGCCGAAGGGGGGCGGGCCCCCGAAAGGAGGTCCGAACGGCCCGAAGGCGGCGCGGCCGCCACCGGATTCACCCCGACCGCGAGGGCCGGGTCCACCGTGCTCGTGCTCGTGCCCGTGAAAACGCATGATGACGTTTCTCCCATCGTTGATCTTTCGTGATGCATCAACGATATATCGGAACCGATCGTATGACAACGCTCTTCCGCCACGCCCGTCGCCCGAACCGGGCCACATTTTCCGAATTGGCCGTGTCGCCGCAGGTCAGTGACCCTCTACGGTCCGGCCATGCGGATACGAATCGTCGACGCCTTCACCGACCGCCCCTTCGCCGGCAACCCGGCCGGGGTCCTGCTCTTCGACTCCGATGCCTTCCCCGACGACGGCCGGCTCCAGCGGATCGCCGCCGAGGTCAACCTCTCCGAGACCGCCTTCGCGCACCGGCTGCCCCGGGGCGCCGACGCCGACTGGGCGCTGCGCTGGTTCACCCCCACCACCGAGGTCGACATGTGCGGGCACGCCACGCTCGCCACCGCGCACGTCCTGCACAGCACGGGCACCGCCACCGGCACCGTCCGCTTCTCCGCCCGCTGCGGCATCCTGACCGCGACGGCACACGACGACGGCTCGATCACCCTGGACTTCCCGACGTCGCCGCTCACCCCGGCCACCGTCCCCGACGGCGTCTCCGCCGCGCTCGGCGCACAACCGCTCTCCGTGCACGACACCGGCCCGCACATCGGCGACCTCCTGGTGGAACTGGCCGACGAGAAGACCGTCCGGGGACTGTCCCCCGACATTCCCGCGCTCGCCCGGCATTCCCGCCGGGGCATCATCGCCACGGCCGCGGCCGAGGACCCCGCGCGCGGCTACGACTACGTCTCGCGCTGCTTCTTCCCCAACGTCGGCGTCGACGAGGACCCGGTGACCGGCAGCGCGCACACCGCCCTGGCCCCCTTCTGGTCCGCACGCCTGGGCCGCGACGACCTGACGGGTCTGCAGGCGTCCGCCCGCTCCGGGCGCGTACGGACCGGCCTGCGCGGCGACCGCACCCTGCTGACCGGCACCGCCGTCACCGTCATCGACGGCGAACTGCTCGCCTGACGAGCCCGCGCCCGCCCACGGCTTCGACCGGTCCGGTCAGGCCGTGGGCAGCCAGCCCACCTTGCCGGCGAGCAGGGCGTAGCCGACGAAGGCCACGACGTCGATCAGCGCGTGCGCGGCGACCAGCGGCCCCACCCGCCCCCAGCGCCGGTAGAGCAGGACGAACACCACGCCCATGGCCATGTTGCCGACGAAACCACCGATGCCCTGGTAGAGGTGGTACGAGCCGCGCAGCACGGCACTGGCCACCAGGGCCGCCATCGGTGTCCAGCCCAGCTGGCCGAGTCTGCGCAGCAGGTAGCCGACCACGACGACCTCCTCCAGTACCGCGTTCTGCGCGGCGGAGGCGATCAGTACCGGCAGCTTCCACCAGACGTCGGGCAGCGCCTCGGGCACCACCGTCAGGTTGAACCCCGCCGCGCGGGCACCGAGGTAGAAGAGCAGCCCGGTGCCGCCGATGGCCGCGGCGAGGGCCGTCCCCCGCGTCAGGTCGTATCGCGGCCGCCGCCGGTCGAAGCCGATGACCCGCAGTCCCGCGCCCTCGCGCAGCAGCAGATGCGCGACGAGGAAGACGGGCACCAGCGAGGTCGTGATCCCGAAGACCTGCCAGGCGAGTTCCAGCCACGGCCGGCCGGGGGCGTGGCTGCCGTTGAGGGTGGCGGCCTGGTCGCTCAGTCCCCCGGGGCGGGTGGCCGCGCCGACGAAGCTGATCAGCGACGAGACACCGCTGGCCCCGAGTGACAGCGCCAGGACGAGCAGCAGCTCGGCCCGCAGCGTCCGCCGCGACAGCCCCGCCCCGGCGTCGCCCGCCTTGCCGGGCGAGGAACCGGGGAGCACACCGGACAGGCCGCCGGGCGGAACGTCCACCTCGTCGCGCGCACCTCGTCGCACACCTGCCTCCACTTCCTCCCGCCCTCACACCCGCGGAGAGGAGCGTCGCCCATGGTCGTCACCAGCTTGCCCGACGACCTCGCGCCCGCCAAACGGCCGCCGACCGGGTCCTTTGTCAGTCACCGAGCCCGAGCGGCCAGGTGTGTACCGGTTCCCCCGTCAGCATCAGCTCGCGGTAGCGCCGGGTGGTGGCGGCCAGTGCCCGGTCCCGGCCCATCCCCGCGCCCCGGGCCCGGTGGTACGTGCCGGCCTGCCAGGACGCCCCGTTGGCCCGGCGCCGGCAGCGCTCTTCGACGATGCCGAGATAGCGGTCCCGGTCGGCGGGCTCCACACCCCACGCGTCGAGCCCGGCCGCGGCCAGCGGAAGCAGCTCCTCCCGCACCAGCCGCACGGCCGGCACCCGGGTCAGGGTGCCGGTGCGCCCCTTGGGCCAGCGCAGGGTGGCCTCGATGCCGTCCCGGCAGGCCGCGTCGAAATTCTCCCCGGCGACGGCGAACGGCAGCCGCGTCCACACCGGACGCCCCTCCTCCGCGAGCGCCCTGACCAGCCCGTAGTAGAAGGCGGCGTTGGCGATGGTGTCGCAGACGGTGGGGCCGGCGGGCAGGACGCGGTTCTCCACCCGCAGGTGCGGGACGCCGTCGGCGATGCCGTAGACGGGCCGGTTCCAGCGGTAGACGGTGCCGTTGTGCAGCACGAGTTCGTACAGCCCGGGCACCCCGCCCTCGTCCAGCACCCGCAGGGGGTCCTCGTCGTCGGAGAGGGGCAGCAGCGGCGGGAAGAAGCGCAGGTTCTCCTCGAAGAGTTCGTAGGCCGACTCGATCCAGCGCTCCCCGAACCAGGTGCGCGGCCGCACGCCCTGCGCCTGGAGTTCGGGCGGCCGGGTGTCGGTGGACTGCACGAACAACGGCGGGCGGGACTCGCGCCACAGCTCCCTGCCGAAGAGGAAGGGGGAGTTGGCGCCGACGGCGATCTGCGCGGCGGCGACGGCCTGCGCCGCGTTCCATACGGCGGCGAACCGGCCGGGGGTCACCTGCAGATGCAGCTGGACGGAGGTGCACGCCGCCTCGGGCGTGATCGACTTCGCGGTGCAGGTCAGCCGCTCGACGCCGGCGATGTCGATGGTGAAATCCTCACCGCGCGCGGCCACGATCGTGTCGTTGAGCAGGGTGTAGCGATCGGCCTCGGAGAGGTTGGCGGAGACCAGGTCCGCCGCGGTGAGCGTCGGCAGAATACCGATCATCACGATCCGGGAATCCACTTCGCCGGCCTTGCGGTCGGCGTAGGAAAGGCCCGTGCGCAGCTCTTCGGCGAGCTGGTCCAGGACACGGCCGGTCAGCCGGTGCGGCACGATATTGACTTCCAGATTGAAACGCCCCAGTTCGGTCTGGAAATCACGGCTCGCAATACGCTCCAGCACCTTCGAGTTCATCATGCTCGGCAACCCGTCGGGGCCCGCGAGATTCAGCTCGATCTCCACACCCATGAGATTCCTGGGGCGGTCGAACCGCTTCTCCTCCAGCAGCCTCCCCAGCCCGCGCAGACACCGCCGGAGCTTGTCCCGGTACCACTGCCGGTCAGCGAGGTCGAACTCCTCGGCCACGACCTTCTCACCCATCGAAGGGTCCCTCCTCACGTGGGTCGCCCGCGGCGTCAGGCGCTCGTGTCCGCATCGATGATGCCCAGGCAATGTGATCGATAACGCCGTGCCGGAGCCGCATACCCGGTAGGCTCGGCCCGAAGCGCACTCCGGCACATTCCGTCGGCATGAAGCGACACCCCGGGCATATCGCATTGCGCTGGTGATAAACACCGACGAGATTCGGCCGACCGTATCCGGGGCAGATTCCGAGGTCATGAGAGCGGGCCGGGAACAAATTCACCGAAATCCCCCCGGAACCGGGCCCGGATTTCCCCTTGCCGGAAATACGCACGACCGCTAGCGGAAACACTCCGTGAACATGTGTCGTATAAACTCCATGGACAAGGCAGAGAGTAGGCGCCCTGGCAGTCGGTCCCGGCCCCCCTCTGACCCTGCACACCGACAGCGTCGTCCGCACCTGCCCAGCATCACCGTGTCTCCGAAGTGAGAGGCGACCCGCCATGCCCCTGCATGTCCCCCCTGCCCCCGCGCCTGCCCTCCGCACGGTCCTCACGGCCCTCGGTTCCCCCACCGCGGTCCGTGCGGCACGCACCCCTTCCCTCAAGGCCGCCCAAGGGCCCCTCACCGCCGAACTCCCGCTGCCCGTCCATGTGCTGGAGCACGTGACCGCCCGGAGCGGCGCGCCGCGCACCCGGCTCACCGGCTGGCGCTTTCTGATCAAGGAAGCGCAGCGGGCGGTGGCCGCGGGCGAGACGACGCCGACCGCCGACGGCTGGGCGTTCTCCTACTTCTTCGAGGGGCCGTACGTCGCCTCGACCGAGCTGGCCCTGCGTCAGGCCGAATCGATGACGACGCCTTACCAACCGCGGCTGCTGTCGGTGCCCGAGCTGTACATGCTCACCCTCTGGTTGCATGCCGACATCACCGCCGACGCCTCGTCGGGCGTCCCCGGGCCGGGCGATCTGCTGGTGCCGCTCGCCCCCGCTCCCCCCGGAATCGCCGCCCACCGCCCGCACCGGGTCGCCGATCTGCTGACGGTCCTCACCCACCGGCTCGCCCCGGCCCCGCGTCTGACGTCTCCGGCGGCCTGAGGCACGGCAGTCGCGGCCGCCGCGCAGATCTTCGAACCATCCGTCCCGCTACGAGCACCGAGCGCCCCGTGACCCACCGGTCGCGGGGCGCCGTGCTGTCCTCACCCCCGCGGCGTAGCCCACATTGACTACTCCCGAACCCCCCGAAGTGGCCGTCTTGTTGACAGCAACCGCCCGCACGGGTGACGCGTCTCCTTCCGGTGAGGAGAGCTGCCGGGAAATCCCTGCGGAATCACGCCCGTAGGGCAACACTGGGGAGCGACCAAACGATTCACAACGGGGGGCGGCATGACCACCGCATCGAGCCGCAGGACAGAGACCACACCGCAGCGAAAGAACCCTTCCATGTGCCAGCACCAGCCCGCGTGCCCGTCAGCCGACTCCACCGACCGGGAGGCCGCCCATCTGGTGGCGCACTACCCGGAACAGGGATGGAGCCTGCTGTGCAACGGCGTCCTGTTCTTCGAGGACACCGGTGAGCTGCTGCCGGACGGACAGATCATCGCTCCGCACCGGCCGCTGGGCACCGAGCACGTGGTGACCGCCGCGTAAGCCCGTCCGGCGGATCACGCGGGCGGGCGGTGGGGGCCGCGTCGTCCGCACCACCGCTGCGCGGTGATGTCCTCGGTCGCCGGACGGGCCGGCCGGCTGACCTCAGCCGAAACCAAGCCCGTCCGGCGTTTGGGGACGCGCCCGCAGGGCGCCCGACGCCGCAGGCGGCACGGACGGCCCGCAGCCGAAGGTCCGCCGTACACAGAAGGGGCCGGCCCGGCGCAATCGCCGAACCGGCCCCGACGTGTGTCAGCCCCGGGGACTCGATCCCCCGGACCTTCAGCCGTCGTACTCGTCCATCGGGGGGCACGAGCAGACGAGGTTACGGTCGCCGTACGCACCGTCGACGCGGCGCACCGGCGGCCAGTACTTGTCGGCGGCGGAGACCCCGGCCGGGAAGACGGCCACCTCGCGGCTGTAGGGGTGCTCCCAGGCGCCGGCCACGGAGGCGGCGGTGTGCGGGGCGTTCCGCAGCGGGTTGTCGTCCTTGTCCCACTCCCCCGAGCCGACCTTCTCGATCTCGGCACGGATCGCGATCATCGCCTCGCAGAAACGATCCAGCTCGGCGAGGTCCTCGCTCTCCGTGGGCTCGATCATCAGCGTTCCGGCCACCGGGAAGGACATCGTCGGCGCGTGGAAGCCGTAGTCGATCAGGCGCTTGGCGACGTCGTCGACACTGACGCCGGTCGCCTTGGTCAGCGGCCGCAGATCGACGATGCACTCGTGCGCGACCAGGCCGTTGGGACCGGTGTAGAGCACGGGGAAGTGCGGCTCCAGGCGCTTGGCGATGTAGTTGGCGCCGAGCACCGCGACCTGCGTGGCGCGCTTGAGGCCCTCGCCGCCCATCAGCCGGACGTACGCCCAGGAGATCGGCAGGATGCCGGCCGAGCCCCAGGGGGCCGCCGAGATCGGGCCGACACCCGTCGCCGGGCCCGCGGTGGGCTGGAGCGGGTGGTTGGGCAGATAGGGCGCGAGGTGGGCGCGGACGGCGACCGGCCCGACGCCCGGACCACCGCCGCCGTGCGGGATGCAGAAGGTCTTGTGCAGGTTCAGGTGCGAGACGTCGCCGCCGAACTCGCCCGGCTTGGCCACGCCGACCAGGGCGTTGAGGTTCGCGCCGTCGACGTACACCTGGCCGCCCACCGCGTGGACCTCCGCGCAGATGTCGGCGACGTGCTCCTCGAAGACACCGTGCGTGGACGGGTAGGTGATCATCAGCACGGACAGCTCGTCACGGTACTGCTCGATCTTGGCGCGCAGGTCGTCGACGTCGACCTCGCCGTCGTCGGCCGTCTTGACCACGACGACCTTCATGCCGGCCATCACGGCGCTGGCGGCGTTGGTGCCGTGCGCGGAGGAGGGGATCAGACAGACGGTACGGCGGTCGTCACCGTTGGCACGGTGGTACGCCCGTACCGCGAGCAGACCCGCCAGCTCGCCCTGCGAGCCCGCGTTCGGCTGGATGGACACCTTGTCGTAGCCGGTGACCTCCGCGAGCCGCTCCTCCAGCTCGGTGATGAGCGTGAGGTAGCCACCCGCCTGCTCGACCGGTGCGAAGGGGTGCAGCGCGCCGAACTCGGGCCAGGTGACCGGCTCCATCTCGGTGGTCGCGTTGAGCTTCATGGTGCACGAGCCGAGCGGGATCATGCCCCGGTCCAGGGCGTAGTCCCGGTCGGCGAGGCGGCGCAGGTAGCGCAGCATCGCGGTTTCGGACCGGTGCTGGTGGAAGACCGGGTGGGTGAGGTAGTCGTCGGTGCGCAGCAGCCCCTCGGGAAGCGCCTCCGCGACCTCGGCGTCGAGCGCCTCGATGTCGGCGTCCACCCCGAAGGCCGACCACACCGACGCCACCTGGACGCGCGTGGTGGTCTCGTCGCAGGCGATGCCGACCTCGTCGGCGTCGACCAGGCGCAGGTTGACGCCCCGCTCACGGGCGGTCGCGACGACCTCGGCCGCCCGGCCGGGCACCCGCGCGGTGAGGGTGTCGAAGTACGTGCCGTGCACGACCTCGACCCCGCCGGCGCGCAGGCCCTCGGCGAGCAGCGTGGCGTAGCGGTGCGTGCGCCGCGCGATGCCCGCGAGGCCGTCCGGGCCGTGGTAGACCGCGTACATGCCGGCCATGACGGCGAGCAGGACCTGGGCGGTACAGATGTTGCTGGTGGCCTTCTCGCGGCGGATGTGCTGCTCGCGGGTCTGCAAGGCCAGGCGGTAGGCCTTGTTGCCGTCCGCGTCCACGGAGACGCCGACGAGGCGACCGGGGAGGCTGCGGGCGAACTTCTCGCGGACGGCCATGAATCCGGCGTGCGGACCGCCGAAGCCCATGGGCACGCCGAAGCGCTGGGTGGTGCCGACCGCGACGTCCGCGCCCAGCTCGCCGGGCGAGGTGAGCAGGGTCAGCGCGAGCAGGTCGGCGGCGACGGTGACGATCGCGCCCAGCTCGTGCGCCCGCTCGATGACGGGACGGAGGTCCCGCACGGCACCGGAGGCACCGGGGTACTGCAGGAGCACACCGAAGACGCCGCGCTCGGCGATGTCGTCGGGGATGCCCTGGGAGAGGTCGGCGACGACGACCTCGACGCCGGTCGGTTCGGCGCGCGTCCGTATCACCGCGATGGTCTGCGGCAGCGCGTCGGCGTCGATGAGGAAGACGCCGTCCTTGACCTTGCCCACGCGCCGGGACAGCGACATGGCCTCGGCCGCGGCGGTGCCCTCGTCGAGCAGGGAGGCGCCGGAGGTGGGCAGCCCGGTCAGGTCGGCGACGACGGTCTGGAAGTTGAGGAGCGCCTCCAGCCGGCCCTGGGAGATCTCCGGCTGGTACGGCGTGTAGGCCGTGTACCAGGCGGGGTTCTCCATGACGTTGCGCAGGATCACCGGCGGGGTGAAGGTGCCGTGGTATCCGAGCCCGATCATCGGGGCCAGGACCTCGTTGCGGTCCGCGAGCGTGCGCAGCTCGGCGAGGACCTCGGCCTCGCTGCGGGCGTCGGGCAGCCGGAGCGCCTCGGTGCTCTGGATCACGGCCGGTACGGCGGCGGCGGTGAGCTCGTCGAGCGAGCCGAACCCTACCTGGGCGAGCATCTTCGCCTGGGCCGCGCTGTCGGGCCCCACGTGGCGGTGCTCGAACGGCGTGCCACGCTCCAGGTCGGAAAGGGAGATGCGGTGGGCTGTCATCTGCGGAGGCCTCCTGGTCGTTGCGACCTGCGAGGGGTACCACGGCGCGGGTACCCGGACGGCCTCCCCCTCTGTCATCTCAACCTGAGAGCTTCACCGGGCCGCACGGGGCGGTCCGGCTTTCACCGTCGGTGAGGAGGGGCTTCGTCGCTGTACCCGACCCGGCCCGCCCTGCTTTCCAGAGTGACCTCGTCCGCGCGGTACGTGTGCCTGAGAGATTCCGGGGAGGATTTGCTCCTTCGGCGCCCCCGTCGAACCCGTCAAAGGATCTCGGAGGACTCTCCCGCGTGGGGTCTGCAGCCACTGTCAGCCTACCAGCGCGGGTCCGGACGGATCCCTCGAGTGGCCGGTTCCCGCTTTGTGCCTTTTCGTGGTCCTCAGGGCTTCTCTGTGCTTCTCTGTGCTTTCCCAGGGGCCTCGGAGGTCGCTGGGGGTCCGGAGGGCAGACGCGACCACGGGAGGAACCGTGCAGACCGATATCGATCCACGGAGTCTGATCGGCCGCAAGGCGTTCGACCGCAACGGCGCCAAGATCGGCACCGTGGACGAGGTGTACCTCGACGACGCGACCGGGGAGCCGGAGTGGGCGGCGGTGCGCACCGGGCTGTTCAGCCGGGACGCGTTCGTGCCGCTGGAACCGAGCCGGGTCGAGGACGACACCCTGCACATCCCCTATGACCGGGCGCTGATCAGGGACGCCCCGGACTTCGGGGTCGGCCGGCACCTCTCCCCCGAACAGGAACTGCAGCTCTACCACCACTACGGGCTCGACCTCCCCCCGCCGGACCCCGAGCACGCCTGGCGGCCCGGCTCTCAGCCGGACACGCCCCCGGCCAACGGCTGACCACCGGACCGGGCCTCCGGCGTGACGGCCGGCCCTGCCGGTTCATGGGGCCCGGATTCGGGCGGCCCGGTGGGCGTCGGCGGTTGCGTCGGCGCCGCCGGCTCCGGCGGGTGCTCCCAGGCGGCTCTGATCAGCGGCAGCGGCTCACCGGGTTCGAGCGCCGGGTCGTCCACGGCGAAGGTGCGGACCCGGCCCGGCCCGGACCAGGGCTGCTCGAAGCGGACGGTGACGCGGCCGACCCCGCTGCCCTGGATCCAGCCAGTCCCGTACTCGGCGTGCCGGATGTCCAGCCCGGGCAGCCAGCGCCGCGGCCGCCGTCCGGCCGCCCCGTCCGCCGTGGGCTCCCCCTCCCCTTCCGCCCCCGCGGTCGGCGGCCGCTCCGCCACTGCGGCGGCCTCGGCCTCGCTCGCCGCCTGGGCGAAGAGGTCTTCCTGGGTGTAGTCGGCGAGCCCGGTGACGCCGACCCCCAGCAGCCTGACCCCGGCGGTGGTGTCCACGCCGTCCAGCAGCCGCCCCACGGCCTCCCGGACCACCCCGAGGTCGTCCGTCGGCCCGCGTAGCGTCTCCGAGCGGGTCAGCGTCGAGAAGTCGTAGCTCCGCACCTTGATCACGACGGTGCGTCCGGACCGTCCCGCCGCGCGCAGCCGCTGGACGCAGCGGTCGGCGAGCCGGGCCAGCTCCAGCTCCACCCGGGTCCGGTCGGTGACGTCCTCTTCGAAGGTATCCTCCACGGACACCGATTTGGCGTCCCGCTCGGCGACGACCGGTCGGTTGTCCCGGGCGGTCGCCAGGGCGTACAGCCCGGCGCCGTGCGCCTTGCCCAGCAGCCGTACGAGTTCCGCCTCGCCCGCCTCGGCCGTCTCGCCCACCGTCGTGAGCCCGGCCCGCCGCAACGTTTCAGCGGTGGCCGGTCCGACGCCGGGGATGGCCCGCACCGACATCGGGGCCAGCAGCTCCAGCTCGGTGCCCGGCTCGATGACGACAAGGCCGTCGGGTTTGGCCTGCTCGGAGGCGATCTTCGCCAGCATCTTGGACCCGGCGAGGCCCACCGACCCGCTGAGCCCGGTGGCCTCCCGGATGTCCCGCCGCAGCCGCTCCCCGACCGTCTGCACGGCCCTTGAGGAAGGCTCGACGCCACCGGCCTCGAGATCCACGAACGCCTCGTCCAGGCTCAGGGGCTCCACGAGCGGCGACAGCTCGCCGAGCAGCCCCATGACCACCTCGCTCACCTCTCGGTACAGGGTGAACCGGGGGGCCAGGTAGGCGGCGTTGGGGCACAGCCGCCGCGCCTGGGCCGTCGCCATCGCCGAATGGACGCCGAAGGCCCGGGCCTCGTACGACGCCGTGGCCACCACGCCCCGGGGACCGATCCCGCCGACCACCACGGGCTTCCCGCGCAGGCTGGGCTTGGCCGCCTGCTCCGCCGCGGCGTAGAACGCGTCCATGTCGAGATGCAGGATGGTCGGTGCGGCTCTCACATCTCCGATGCTGCCCTATGCCACTGACAATCGGCGCCGGCCCGCGGGGCGGCGCCGGTACCGGGCCGACGGGCCCGGTGGCGCGCCGCTCAGCCGACCCGGTTGCGCCGCCTCGCCAGCTCGTCGGCCGGATTGTGGCCGATGAGCGTCTCGCCTGTGTCGACCCGCTCCCCGTGCAGCTTGGCCAGCGCGCTCTCGACGTCGCGCCACACCACCCCCACGGCGATCCCGAAGACGCCCTGCCCGCCCTGGAGGAGGTCGACGACCTCGGCGGGCGAGGTGCACTCGTAGACCGTGGCACCGTCGCTCATCAGCGTCATCTGGGCCAGATCCGCCATGCCGCGCGCCCGCAGGTGCTGCACCGCGGTGCGGATGTTCTGCAAGGAGACCCCGGTGTCCAGGAGCCGCTTCACGATCTTGAGGACGACCACGTCCCGGAAGCTGTAGAGCCGCTGGCTGCCCGAGCCGTAGGCGGGCCGCACGCTCGGCTCCACGAGCCCCGTCCGCGCCCAGTAGTCCAGCTGGCGATAGGTGATGCCCGCCGCCGCGCACGCCGTGGGACCCCGGTATCCGACGTGGTCGTCCCCCGGCTCCTGCGGCGTGCCGACCACCGCCGGCCCACCATGACGGGGTCCGGGTTCGACCGTTCCCCCATGCAGCGGATACGGACCGCCGACCGCCGTACCGTCGCCCGTGCTTCTCACGCCGACCTCCGTCCTTGACCTGCCCTCTCGACGGTAGGCAGTCACTCGGGGTGCGTCAACGATCGCCACACTCGGCACGCCGAGTGATAATCACCCAGAGAGTGGTTTTACGTGTCCCAGCGCCGGGAAAGGCTACTCGAATGCGCCACGGCCGCCCCACAAGGACCGCCGGCGCGCCTCACTGGCTGTTGGTGCCGAAGTCCTCCGGCGAGATCTGGTCGAGGAACTCGCGGAACTTCTCCACCTCGTCCTCCTGCTCGTCCGGGATGGCGATTCCCGCGTCGTCCAGCACCCCGTCACTGCCGTAGATCGGCGTTCCCGTGCGCAGCGCCAGCGCTATGGCGTCGGACGGCCGGGCGCTGACCTCCACCCCACTGGCGAAGACCAGCTCCGCGTAGAAGACCCCTTCGCGCAGATCCGTGATGCGGACCTCCGTGAGCTGCTGCCCGACCGCGTCCAGCACGTCCTTGAAGAGGTCGTGGGTCAGCGGACGGGCGGGGGCCATGCCCTGCTGGGCGAAGGCAATGGCCGTCGCCTCCCCGGGTCCGATCCAAATGGGGAGGTAGCGATCGCCTCCCACTTCACGCAGGAGCACGATCGGCTGGTTGGAGGGCATTTCCACCCGGACACCCACGACATCGAGCTCGTTCACACAGCAACCCTAGGACGTGCCCGGCAGGTTTGGGTAGTCGGGCCACCCTCCGGTCAGTACGAGCGGGGGTGCAGGGCGCTGCGCACCAGGGCCGCGTGGAGGCGTACGGACAGCGCGGCCAGCTCCCGCGCGGTGGCCTCGGCGTGCGCCCTGGTCTGCGGATTGCGGTGCCGCCGCAGGGGTGCGACCACCTGTTCGACCAGCCCGGCCTCACGATCGGCGGCGGCCTTCATGGCCCGGAGGTGGCGGGGTTCCAGGCCGAAACGGCCCAGATCCGCGACGAGCTTGGCCACGGCGACCGAATCGACGTCGAATCCGCCGTCCGAGTGGGCGCCGATCAGGCCGTACGACTCCCATTCGGCGAGTTCGGGCTCGGTCACACCGGTGACGGCCAGCAGCTCGGCACGGCCGATCCGCGTGGCCGTGGACGGCTTGGAGCCGGCCGCCGCGGCCTCGGGGTCCTCGGGGTCCACCGGGGCGTCGACGGCGTCCCTCGGCTGCCCCGGTGCGGGCAGCTGCACCCGCTCGCCCCGGGCCAGGGCGTCCAGCTGCTCCCGGATGACCTTGAGCGGAAGGTAATGGTCCCGCTGCATGCGCAGGACGAATCCGAGCCGCTCCACATCCTCGGCGCTGAACTTGCGGTAGCCGGACGGGGTGCGCTGCGGCTCCACCAGTCCCTCCGCCTCCAGGAAGCGGATCTTGGAGATGGTGACCTCGGGGAACTCGTCCCGCAGCAGATTGAGCACCGTGCCGATGCTCACCAGCCGGCCGTCCGCGCCGGCGGCACCGGAGGATCCGGTGCCGCCCGGGGATGTTCGAAGCATGGCCCTTCCCTCGCGGGGTCAGATGCCGCGCTGGCTGCCGTAGAAGACCAGACGGTACTTACCGATCTGCACCTCGTCGCCGTTCGACAACGACACCGTGTCGATGCGCTCCCGGTTGACGTACGTGCCGTTGAGGCTGCCGACGTCCGTGACGGTGAAGACGCCGTCCTGGCCTCTGCGGAACTCCACGTGCCGTCGCGAGACCGTGACGTCGTCGAGGAAGATGTCACTCTGCGGGTGACGGCCCGCGGTGGTCACCTCCCCGTCCAGCAGGAAGCGGCTGCCCGAATTCGGACCGCGCCGGACCACCAGCAGCGCCGAGCCCAACGGCAGGGCGTCGACGGCCGCCTGGGCCTCCGGGGAGAGCGACGGGATCGGCGTCTGCCCGGTGGTCTCCGAGTCGTACGCCTCGAGACCGGAGATGGAGATGGTCGAGGTCGTCTCCGAGGCGCGCTCGGCGGCGGCACCCGGCCGCAGCGGCGCACCGCAGTTGGAGCAGAACCGGCTGGCTTCGCCGGCCCGGTGGCCACACCTCGTACAGACCGGCAAGGCAAACCCTCCACCCGCGCTCGAGGCCTCTGGTGCTCCGAAACCTATGCGTCCGGCTCCGGCAGGGTCAACAGAGCCCTGACCGCCGGGGGCACCCACCTGGTCCCGGAACAGAGGACGCCCTTCCTGGGCCCCCTCGCCGCCTTCCGCCGGACGCGACGCCCTGTGACGGGCGGAGCCGCCGTCCTGGCGTGCGCTCTTGCCGAACAACTTCCCAAACAACTTCACGGGCGATTCCCCTTGACCGAAACAGACCCGCCCGTGGGGCAGGACAAACCCTCGATGCACACACCGTCCGACCCGGACACCTCTACAACGTCCGTGGTCAGCTCACAGTTTCCACCACGCGCCCCCAACTTGGTGCGCCGACCCCCCGCAACCTCCCACGCTCCCCGTGGAGCCCTCATCCGCGTCCGCCTCACTGCGATGACGACCGAGCGTAGTCAGGCCGCTTCGCCGGGCGCAAGGCATCCACGATGATCTTCTCAGACCGGGCCACCGCCACGCCCGCCTGCTCCTTCTCCAGAGTCTGCACCACGCCACCGGGGATGTTCAGCGCCGGTTCCAGGTCCTGCGGCTTGCCGATGACCTTGAACCGGTAGGGCTGCGAGACCTTCTTCCCGTCGATCTCCACCCGGCCCGCGGCACCCGAGAAATAGGTGTCGGCGACCACCCGGACATCGTTGATCTGGATGGCCTCCGCACCCGCGGCACGCAGTTCCTGGATCGCGTCGAGCAGCATGTCCGCCTCGACCTTGCCCTTGGCGTCGGTGACCGTCAGCTCGATACCGGGCCCCCTGGCCGCCACCGTGCCGGCGAGCACCCCGAGCTGTCCCTCTTTCTGCTCGGTCTGCTTACGCGCCTCGGCGGCCTGGTTGGAGCTGCTCTCCAGCTCCGATCGCTGGTTCTCCAGCCGCCGCTTCTCGTCCTCCAGACGCTTCGTGCGGTTGTCCAGTTCGTCCAGGATCCGCACCAGGTCCTCCTGGCGGGCCCCGCGCAGAGCACTGCTGTCGTTGGTCGAGCGGACCTGAATGGCCAGGCCCAGGCCGAGTACGCACAGCAGCAGCGCCACGATGAGCTGCGCCCGCGTCAGCCTCGGCGGCCACAGCCCCTTGACGAGCCGTTGACGGCCGGTCAGCGGCCCCGGCCCGGTGGGCGCTTCCGCCGGTGTCGCCACGGGTTCGGGCGTGTCCTCCTCGGCCGGCGAAGGCTCCGGGCGCGGCCGCTGGGGCCGGCCCGCCTCGTCCGGCTCACCCGCCTCGTCCGGCAGGTCCGGCTTCGCGGCTTCGCCGGGTGCCGGTGCCCGCTCGGGCCCCACGGCCTCGCCGGCCGCCTCACCGGGCTCTTCGGGCAGCCGCTCCGGCTGCTCCTCCGGTTCCGGCTTTCCGGACTTCTTGGGCGTGTCGTCGCTGCTCATCGGCCTCACGCCCGGAACACGTGCCGCCGGATGGCGGCCGCGTTGGAGAAGATACGGATGCCCAGGACGACCACGACACCGGTGGACAACTGCGCGCCGACACCGAGCTTGTCACCGAGGAAGACGATCAGCGCGGCCACGACGACGTTCGACAGGAAGGAGACGACGAACACCTTGTCGTCGAAGATTCCGTCCAGCATCGCCCGGAGGCCGCCGAACACCGCGTCGAGTGCCGCCACGACAGCGATGGGAAGGTAGGGCTCGACCACCGTCGGCACCACGGGACGGACGACCAGTCCGACCACGACTCCCACGATGAGGCCCAATACGGCGATCACGATGTGCCCTTCCCTGTGTCGGTGCCGCGTTTCTCCGCGCCACCGCCCTGCGGCTGTGCGGTACGTACGAGCAGGCTCGGCGCGGCCGGCAACCGGACCTCGCCCTCGGCGGAGATGCCGGCCCGGACACCGTAGTTCTGCTGGAGAACATGCAGGTACTGTCCGTCGGCACTGTCCTGGAAAGCGGTGCTCAGCCGCTGACCGTCGCCGATCGCCAGCACCGTGTAAGGCGGCACCAGCGGTCTGTTGTCGACCAGTATGGCGTCACCGGCGGCCCTGATCGCCGACAGCGCCGTCAGTCGCTGTCCGTTGACGGCGATCGCCTCGGCGCCGGACTGCCACAGACCGTTGACGATGCGTTGCATGTCACGGTCGCGCACCCGACCCGTGTTGGAGAACCCGCTGCTTTCCCGTGGTCCCCCGGCGCCGCTCTGCTTGGTCCGTTTGGCGTCGTCGACGACCACCTTGACCCCGGGCCCGCGCGCCGGGGTGGCCCCCGCCAGCAGCGACACCAACTCGGCGCTGTCCCCGCCGTGTTTCTCCAGGGCGTCCCGCTGCTTGGCGCCGACCGTGTCGCGCAGCGTGTCGACGTTCTTCTGCAGGGTGTCCGCGGCGGAGGTCTCGGTCTCGATCCGGTCGATGAGCTGCTGGCGCTCCTTGGCCAGGGTGGGCGCCGCTATCCGCGCCTGCGCGGCACCGAGCGTCACCACCGCCGCGGCCAGCAACAGGGCGGCGGCGAGCCCCAATTTGGCCCGCAGCGTGCTCGGCAGGCCCTTGCCGCCGTCCGCACGCCGGGCCGCGGCCTCCGCGTAACCGTCGTCGAGGCTGTGGTCCATGACATTGGTCAGCAGCGACATGGAGGCATCGGGGCGCGGAGCCGGAGATGCGGTGCTCCGAACGGGGGGCTGCTGCGACATGCCGCACATCGTCGCACGTCGGAGGCGTCGTCTCCCAATGGCCCCACCGGCGTGCCGGATCCGGACCGGGAGACGACGCCCCGATGTCCCCTTGTTCCTCTCGGGTACCGCTATCGGGTACCCCGCTTCGTGCCGGTCAGCGCCCGGCGCCGTCCACGATCGCCGACCACTCGTCCAGCAGGGCCTGCGCGGAGGCGTCGTCCGGACCCTCCGCCCACAGGTGCGTCACCGCCTCGGCCGGGTCGGGCAGGACCATCACCCAACGCCCGTCGGCCTCGACCACCCGCACACCGTCGGTCGTATCGACCGAACGGTCCCCGGCCGCCTCGACGACGTGCCGCATGACGAGCCCCTTGACCGCCCACGGCGTGGCCAGGTCACGGCGCAGCACATGCGCCCGCGGAATGCGTGCGTCTATCTGGCTGAGGGTGAGCTGGGTGCGCGCCACCAGGCCGATGAGGCGTACGAACGCGGCGGTGCCGTCGAAGACGCTGCTGGACTCCGGGACGATGAAACCGCCGCGGCCGTCACCACCGAAGATCGTCGACTCGGCGCGGCCGACCCGGGTCAGGTCGTCGGGCGACGTCGTCGTCCACTCGACCTGGGTGCCGTGGTACGCGGCTACTTGTTCGGCGATCCGGGTGGTGGTCACCGGGAGCGCCACCCGCCCGCTGCGCCGCTCGGCGGCGACGAGGTCCAGCAGGACAAGCAGGGCGCGGTCGTCCTCGACGATGCGCCCGCGCTCGTCGACGAGCGAGATCCGCTCACCCACCGGGTCGAACCGCACTCCGAACGCGGCCCGTGCCGAGGCGACGATCTCCCCGAGCCGTACCAGCCCGGACCGGCGGGTGTCGGCGGTCTCGGTCGGGTGCGCCTCGTCGAGTCCGGGGTTGATGATGAGCGCGTCCACCCCGAGCTTGCCCAGGAGGCTGGGCAGAACGAGCCCGGCGCTGCCGTTCGAGGCGTCGATGACGACCTTGAGCCCGGCCTCCTCGACGCCGTTCGTGTCCACCGACCGCAGGAGCGAGCCCGTGTAGGAGTCGTAGACGCTGGACGGGAAGGACAGGTCACCGATCTCGCCGGGGAAGGCACGCCGGTATTCCTGCCGGGCGTAGACCCGGTCGAGCTTGCGCTGCCCGGCCTGGGACAGGTCGGCGCCGCGCTCGTCGAAGAACATGATGTCCACCGAGTCCGGCACGCCCGGTGACGTACGGATCATGATGCCGCCGGCGCTGCCGCGCGCGGTCTGCTGCCGGGCGACCGGCAGCGGTACGTTCTCCAGGTCCCGTACGTCTATGGCACTGGCCTGCAGCGCGGAGATGACCGCGCGCTTGAGTGCCCGGGCGCCACGGGAGTGATCACGGGCCGTGGTGACCGTGGAGCCCTTTTTGAGGGTCGTCGCGTAGGCGCCGGCGAGCCGCACCGCGAGTTCGGGGGTGATCTCCACATTGAGGATGCCGGAGACGCCCCGGGCGCCGAAGAGGTGGGCCTGGCCACGGGATTCCCAGATGACCGAGGTGTTGACGAACGCGCCCGCCTCGATGGTCTTGAAGGGATAGACCCGGACGTTGCCCTGAATGATCGATTCCTCACCGACGAGGCACTCGTCCCCGATGACGGCGCCGTCCTCGATCCGGGCGGCCCGCATGATGTCGGTGTTCTTGCCGATGACGCAACCGCGCAGATTGCTCTGCGGGCCGATGTAGACGTTGTCGTGCACCACGGCCTTGTGCAGGAAGGCACCGCTCTTGACGACGACGTTGGAGCCCACCACGGTGTGCTCGCGGATCTCGGCGCCCGCTTCGACCTTGGCGTAGTCGCCGATGTAGAGCGGGCCGCGCAGGACCGCGTCCGAGTGGACCTCGGCGCCTTCGGCCACCCAGACGCCGGGGGAGATCTCGAAGCCGTCGATGTCGACATCGACCTTGCCTTCGAGCACGTCGGCCTGGGCCTTGCCATAGCTTTCGTGGGTGCCGACGTCCTCCCAGTAGCCCTCGGCGACATAGCCGTAGATCGGCTTGCCTTCCTTCATCAGCTGCGGGAAGACATCACCGGACCAGTCGACGGGCACATCGGGCTGGACGTAATCGAATACCTCGGGCTCCATGACGTAGATGCCCGTATTGACGGTGTCGGAGAAGACCTGGCCCCAGGTGGGCTTCTCAAGGAAACGCTCGACCTTGCCCGCCTCGTCGACAATGGTGATGCCGAACTCCAGCGGATTGGGAACCCGTGTCAGGCAGACGGTGACGAGGGCGCCCTTCTCCTTGTGGAAACGGATCAGGTCGGTCAGATCGAAATCGGTGAGGGCGTCACCGGAGATGACCAGGAAGGCATCGTCCTTCAGGGCCTCTTCGGCGTTCTTGACACTGCCCGCCGTGCCGAGTGGCTTTTCCTCGTTGGCGTAGGTGAGCTCCATGCCCAGTTCCTCGCCGTCACCGAAGTAGTTCTTGACGAGTGAGGCGAGGAATTGCACGGTCACCACGGTCTCGGTGAGCCCGTGCCGTTTGAGCAGACGCAGCACATGCTCCATGATCGGCCGGTTCACTACCGGCAGGAGCGGCTTGGGCATGCTCGAGGTCATGGGGCGAAGGCGTGTGCCTTCGCCGCCGGCCATCACGACGGCCTTCATGTCGGAAGCGTCCTCCTTGCGAGACGGCGGTCTGTTCCGACTTCACCCGCCCGGATCGCCGACGCGTCTTGCGTGCGGCTTCGGCCCGTTGAGGGGGCTCATGCGACGAGGTCAGTCGGTGGTGGCGTCCGCCTTGACGAGTCGGCGGACCTGGACCACGTAGAGGATCCCTGCCCACCAATAGAGGGTTGTACCCCACCCGGCGAACGCCCATCCGAAAACAGCGGCGAGTGCGGCCGGCCAGCCGTCTCCGTCACTGAGAAGGAGCAAGGGGAAGGCGTACATCAGGTTGAAGGTGGCGGCCTTGCCGAGAAAGTTGACCTGCGGCGGCGGATAGCCGTGGCGCCGCAGGATCCACACCATGACCAGCAGCATCGCTTCGCGGGCCAGGAGGGCCGCGGTCAGCCAGACGGGGAGGATCTCCCGCCAGGTGAGGCCGGCCAGGGTGGAAAGGATATAGAGCCGGTCGGCGGCGGGGTCGAGGAGCCGGCCGAGGCTGCTGATCTGGTTCCAGCGCCGGGCGAGCTTTCCGTCGAGGTAATCACTGATGCCGCTGAGTCCCAGCACGAGCAGCGCCCAGCCGTCGCTCCCCCGCAGGATCAGCCACAGGAAGAGGGGTACGCCGACGAGGCGCGCCATGCTGAGGATGTTCGGGATGGTGAGGACGCGGTCGGTCTGGACACGCGTCTCCTGGACCTCCACCCGGGGGCCTCCTGTGGGGATATGTACCGACGATGCCCCCTGACCCTACCCGCAGACTTCGGCGGCCCGTGCAGAGGGGGCGCAGAGTTTTGTCCGGGCCGAATTGGCCGGAAACGCAGAATAGCCCCCGCAGGAACCCGAAGGCTCCCACAGGGGCTACTCTAAAAATTGTTCGGCGGCGTCCTACTCTCCCACACGGT
>NZ_JBVJDW010000009.1:0-56170 GCF_055582085.1 Streptomyces sp. NPDC042259
CGCCAGCGCGGCGCTGAGCGCCGAGCCCCACTTGACGAAGCCCCCCCTGGTCACCTCGCCCGTCCTATCCCCCCCCCCCCCCCCCCTCTCTCCTCCCCCCTCCCCCCCCCCTCCCCCCCCCCCCCCCCCCCCGGGCCCGGGTGCGGGCGGCGACCCCCGTCCGCCCGCACCCGGGCCCATCCGTCAACGTCACCACACCCACCTGGAGCATCAGACATGGACGACCTGGCTCACGCCCAGCAACTCGTGGACTCGGCCGACCTGTTGCGTCCGGCGGCCATCCGCGCCGCGGCGACGCTCGGGGTGGCGGACCACCTCGCCGCCGGGGTGGGCGACGTGGAGGAGCTGGCGCGTCTGTGCGGAACGCGCACGGATCTGCTCGGCAGCCTCCTGGGCTATCTGACGACTCTCGAACTGCTGCGGGGCAACAAGGACGAGGGGTTCGCGCTGGAGCCGGCCGGGCTGCCTCTGCTGACCGACCACCCGTTCTCCGTGCGCGACAACCTCCGTGACGACGGCATGGCCGGCCGGTCGGACATCGCGCTCGTCGGACTGGTCCACACCATCCGCACCGGCGAGCCCGCCCATGTGGGGCTGTTCGGCCGGGGTTACTGGGAAAGCCTCAACGACGGCCCCGCCTTCGTCGAAGCCATGGAGCGCCTGTCCTCGGACCAGTTGGTGTGCGACGCGGAACTGATCGTCGACGGCTACGACTGGACGGGCGTGCGCGACGTCCTCGACGTGGGCGGCAACAGCGGCGCGGTGCTGATCAACCTGCTGCGCCGGTACCCGCATCTGCGCGGCACCGTGGTCGACCTGGAGAATTCGGTGGCGCTGGCCACCAAGAATCTCGCGAACGCCGGTCTTCAGGACCGGGGCGACGCCATGGTCGGCAGCTTCTTCGAGCCGCTGCCACCCGGCCGCGACGTCTACCTGCTCTCCGCGATCCTGGCCGACTGGGACGACGAGAACGCGGTCGCGATCCTGCGCCGTTGCGCCCAGGCCGCGGCCGGAACCGGGAAGGTCCTGCTCGCCGACGTCAGCCTGGACGCGCGCGTGGCGGGCCCGGAGACCGACCGCACGGAGCTGTGGCTGCGCGCCATGATGCCCACGCCCGTGCGGACCGTCACGGAGCTGAAGGCGCTCGGCCACGCGGCGGGCCTGCGGGTGACGTGGGAGGGACCGGCCACCGCGGTCAGGTCGTTGATTGAGTTCTCGGTCTAGGAGATCACTGCAATGAGCACGGCGAGTACGAGCGGGGACGCGCCCAAGGAGCGGTTGCTCATCCTGCGGGAGATATTCCGCGGCAGGTACCTGCTGCTGGCGGGGGTCATGGGCCTGGCCCTGGCCGCCACGTCGGCGACGCTGGTCCTGCCGTGGACCGTGGGCAAACTGCTGGCCGCCATCCAGGGGGACCAGGGCTTCACCCGGTGGACCTGGATCATGGTCGGAGTCGGCCTGGGGGCCGCCGCCGCCAACGCCCTGGCCACCTATCTGCTGTCCCGGATGGGCCACCGGCTCATCTGCGACCTGCGGGTCCGCAGCATGCACCACTCGCTCGGCCTGGGCCTGCACGCCGCCCGCGCCGAAGGCACCGGCAACCTGGCGACCCGTCTCACCGCCGACGCCGCCGCGGTCAAGAGCGTCGTCGACATCGGCCCGATCCAGCTGCCGATGTCGCTGATCACCCTGATCGGCACGCTCGTGATCATGGGGCTGCTGGACTGGATGCTGCTCCTGATCACCCTCGGGGCGTTCCTCGCGGCCCTGGCCGTCATCGCCGCGGTGGTGGTCGCACTGCGCCGCAAGTACATCGCCATCCAGGACGAGGTCGGCTCCCTCACCGAGCACTTCGTCGCGATGATGGAATCGCTGACGGTGATCAAGGCCTACCGTGCCGAGCGGCTCGTCTCCGACCAGCTCACCGCCCGCGCGCGGCAGGTCGCGACCTTCGAGACCGAGGCCTCCGCGCTGGAGGCCCTGATGGTCCCCGTCATCAACCTGGGCCAGCAGATCGCCCTGGTGGCCATCGTCCTCGGCGGCGGCGCGCGCATGGTGAGCGGCGACCTCGACCTGGGCACCTTCGTGTCGTTCCTGCTTTACCTGTTCCAGCTCGCCGCACCGATGATCATGGCGATGTCGGGAATCACCACCATCCAGGCGGGCCTGGCCTCCCGCAAGCGTTTCGACGACCTCTTCGCCCTTCCCTCCGAGAAGCCGGCGGCGCACACGGCCCCCGGCGACGCGTCACCGGCCGTCGCCGGAGCCCCCGCCGTCCGCTTCGACCAGGTCGCGTTCTCCTACGGCCAGGAGCCCGTGCTGCGGGAGGTGGACCTCACCGTCCCCGCCACCGGGCTGACCGCGATGGTCGGGCTCTCCGGTTCGGGCAAGTCCACCGTCCTCGGGCTGGTCGAGCGGTTCATGGACCCCGACCAGGGCCGGGTGGAGGTGTTCGGCAGGGACGCCGCCGAGTGGCCGCTGGAAGCCCTGCGCGGCCGGCTCGCCTACGTCGACCAGGCGTCCACGCTGCTGCGGGACACCGTGCGGAACAACCTCACCCTCGGCCAGGAGACCCCGGTCGACGAGGAGACCCTGCTGCGCGCCCTGCGGGACGTCGGCCTGGAGGAAGAGGTCCGCCACCTGCCCGACGGGCTGGACACGGTCCTGGGCGGCGCCCACGACCTCTCCGGCGGCCAGCGGCAACGACTGGCCCTGGCCCGGGCCGCCCTGTCGCAGGCACCGCTGGTCCTGCTCGACGAGCCGTCCTCCCACCTGGACAGCATCAACGAGGTGCGGCTGCGCCGTCTGATCGACCGGATCAGCCAGGACCGCGCGGTACTCGTGGTCGCCCACCGGATCTCCACCGTGCGCCACGCCGACCACGTGATCGTGATGGACGGCGGCCGGGTGACGGCCCAGGGCCGCCACGACGACCTGATGCTGACCAGCCCCATGTACGCGGAGCTGGTGCACGGGCAGGAACTCGGACTCTCCGGTGAGCCGGCCGACCTATCGACGGGAGCCAACCGGTGACCACCTTCTCCTTCATCGCCCCCTTCGCCCCGTACCGCCCGGAGCAGCTGCTGCCGTACGCCGCCCTCGCGCAGTGGAGCGACGCGCACCGGCTGTGGCAGGGCCAGGCCGTGCTGAACGACCCGTTCCAGGACTTCGCCCACGCCGCGGCGAGCGGCTTCCGGGTACCGACCGGCACCGGCGTCACCTTGATGCCACAGCGTCACCCGTACCAGGCGGCGCTCCAGGCCCACGCGCTGGCCGTGTCCAGCGGCCACTCGGTGGTGGCCGGGTTCGGGCCCGGTGCGGTCTCCTTCCAGCGCAGCCTGCTGGGAGCGCCGTACCGCAGCCAGCTCGGCGCGGTACGCGAATACGTCTCCGTCATGCGCGGACTGCTGGAGCAGGGCGAGATCAGCCAGGAGGGCGAGTACTTCACCTGCCACTCGGAGTTCCCGCTGATGCCCCGCCCGCCGGTGGAACTCGGTCTGGGCGTGCTGCGCCCGGCCATGGCACGGCTGGCCGGGGAGATCGCCGACGTCGCGATCACCTGGCTGACCCCGGCGCCGTACGTGCGCGATGTCGTCGTGCCCGCGCTCCGCGCCGGGGCCGAGGCCGCCGGGCGCCCCGTGCCCCGGGTAGCGGTGATGGTCCCGCTGGCACTGGCCGCGGCGGACCGGGACCCGGTCGAGCTGGCGGCCGTGAGCAACACCGGTCACACGCTGCTCCCGCACTACATCGACATGCTGGCCCGGTCCGGGATCACGGTGAACCCCGGCGACCCGCGGGGCAACGCCGAGGCGCTGCTCGCCGGCGGCGCCTTCCTCTACGGCGAACCGGACGAACTGGCCGCGCGCCTGCGGGAGTACGCCGACGCCGGGGCCGACGAGATCGTCCTCAACGTCACCGGCGTGCACATGCGGTACGGCGAGCGGGCCTCGCTGACGGAGCTGGAGACGCTCCTGGACAAGGTCACGTCATGATCGACGAGACACCGGCCGGAGCCCCCGCCGACCTGGGCCTGACCCGGATGCTCGTGGTGATCACGGGTTCCGCCTACGCCTGGTCCAGCCCGTACTGGCTGGAGCACCTCCGGCTGTCCTGCCCGGGGCTGGAGGTCCGTGTCGTGCTGACCCGCAGCGCGGAGCGCTTCGTGACCCGGCAGGCGGTCGGCTCCCGGGTGGGCGGTGCCGTGTCGAGCGACATCTGGCCCGCCGAGGACGAAACGGCGCGGCACGTGGAGTGGGCCGAGTGGGCCGAGGCGATCGTCGTGTACCCGGCGACCGTGCACTTCATGGCGCGCCTGGCGCTGGGGCTCGCGGACAGCCCCGTCCTGCTGGCCGCCCAGTGCACCCGGGCGCCGGTCGTCGTCGCGCCCGCGCTGCCGCCGGGCGCCCTGGAGGGCGACGCGTTCCGGGGCCACTGGGCCACGCTCGCGGCCCGGCCGAACGTCGTACTGGTCCCGCCGGTCCCGGGGCGCAGCCTGACCACGGGCCGCGAGGACGCCTGGGTTCCCCCGCCGATGCCCGAGGTGCTCCAGCTGCTCGCCGAGCGCCTGGCCGAACTCGCCGCCGCGCGGGACCGCTCCGCGGTGCCCGGCCCGCCGGGCTCCGGGGGGTTCGAGTCCGGGACCGAGTTCGGCACCGGGCTGCTGCGTACGTCGGTCCACACCCTGCCGACGGGCGGGACGCGCTGGCGAAGGTCGCCGGGGCCGCTCGCGCCCACACCGTTCCGGCCCGTCGACGACACGGTCCGCGCGGCGCTGGCCGAGGCCGGGGACGCCGACGGCGCCCGGCTGGTACCGGGGGACGCCGAGGGCCCCGCCCGGGTCTACGACGTGCGCGGCGCGATCTCCGCCGCGCACCTGCTCCTGCACCAGGGCCCCGGCGCCGAACTGCGCGGGCCCCTGCGCGACCTGGGCCGTCTGCTGCGCGCCGTCCACGACCTGGAGCCCCCCGCGGACCTGCCGGCCCGGCCGGCGCGCGGGCTGACGCGGCTGGGCGACTGGCTGGCGGGCCGGGCGGCCAGCCCGCGCGCCGCCTGTGTCCAAGGACAGTTGCGCCGCACCCTGGGCGAGGAGCGGTGGAGCCGGGTGACCGCCTGGTACCGGGCGACCGTCGCCGACCCCGCGACGGTGCTCGCGCACGGCGCGGCCGGCCTCGGGTCCTTCGTCGTCGACTCCGGCTCCGGACGCTCCGAGCTGCTCGTCGGCGAGGACGTGTGCGCGGCGCCCTGGTACTTCGACCTCGGCTGGGTCGTCGGCGAGCTGGTCGAACTGCAGTGGCAGCTGGGCGGCGACAAGGAATCGTGGCAGGCCCTCACCAGCGCGCTGTTCGAGGGATACGGCCGCGAGCTGGGGCAGGAGTGGACGCGGATGGCAGTGCTGCGCATCCTGCTCCACGTCCATGACATCGCCGCCTACGTCGACGACTTCGACCGCGGCTTCGACCACTACTGCGACTTCCTGAGGTTTCTCGTCGACCTCTCGCAGAACGAGGATTCCCAGGATGATGCACAAGGTCAGTAGGGCCACCCTCGACAACGGTCTGCGGGTCGTCGTCGAGCGGCAGCCGGGAGCGTCGCGCACGGCGGTGTGTGTCCACTACGGCGTCGGTTACCGGTCGGAGCGGCCCGACCGGGAAGGGTTCGCCCACCTCTTCGAGCACTTGATGTTCCGGGGCAGCGCGAGCCTTCCCGAGGGCAGCTTCTACGACCACATCCACCCGCTGGGCGGCCAGGCCAACGGCACGACCCACCAGGACTACACCGACTACCACCAGGTGGTGCCGGCCGCTGCCCTGGAACAGGCGCTGTTCAGCGAGGCCGACCGGATGCGGGCCCCCCGGTTCACCGAGCGGTCGCTGGCCGGTCAGCTGGACGGCATCGAGGTGGAGATCCACGAGGCCGTGGAGTCCCGGCCGTTCGGCGGGTTCCCCTGGCCCCTGCTGCCCGGTGTGGTCTTCGAGAACTTCGCCAACGCCCATGACGGGTACGGCCGTCTGGAACAGCTCCGCACGGCGACGGTCGCCGAGTGCGAGGAGTTCTTCGAGGCCCATTACGCCCCGGGCAACGCGGTGCTGACCGTGGTCGGCGATCACGACCCCGAGGAGCTGCTGGCCCTGGCCGAGCGGTACTTCGGCGGCATACCCCCGCGCCCGACCGCGCCGGCACCCGATCTGCGCGAGCCGCACCCGACCGAGGACCGGTGGGCGACCTGCACGGAACCCGCGGTGTCCGTGGCGGCCGTGGCCGTCGGCTACCGGCTGCCCGACCCCCGCGCGGACCTGGCGGGCTATCTGGCGCATGCCGTACTGGCCGAGATGATCAGCCAGCAGGGACTGGAGGGCGTCCAGGCGGCGTCGGCCGGCTGCGGCGTCTTCGGCCCGCTGGACGCCAGGGACCCCGACCTCCTGGTCCTCACCGCTCTGGTGCCCCCGGCGGACTCGCCGCGGCAGGCGGTGGAGGCGATGACCGGCCGGTGGCTCTCCTGGGCCGAGGACCCCCGGCTGGAGCGGGCCCAGGCCCAGGCCGTCCGCCGCATGATCACCGAACACCACCGGCAGCACGTCGACGTCTACGCCCGCAGCCGCGCCCTGGGTCGCCTCGAACTCCTCTTCGGCCGGGCCGAGCTGCTCGACGAACTCCCCACCCGGCTCGGCGACATCGGCCCCGGCGACGTCGCCGCCGCCGCTCGCGGTCTGCACGCGGCGGCCAAGGGCGTGCTGGTGATGACCCCCGGCGCGGCCAGGACCCGGCCCGCCCCGGCCCGCGGTACGGCCCCCGCGCCCGTCGCGGCGCGGACCTCCGGCACGCCCCGCCCGGCGGCCGTCCCGGCACCGGCCCGGCCGGTCCCGCCCCTGGGCGCGCAACCCGCGCCGTACTACGGCCCGCGCCGCGAGGTCACGCTCGTCAGCGGTACGCGCGTCGTGGCGGTCAGGGACGCCCGCGTGCCGTTGGTCGAGCTGCGGCTGCGGCTGCCGCTGGGCGCGCCGGGGTGGCGGCGCCCGGAGGACGCCGAGGCGCTGGCCCATGTGCTGGCCGGACGCACCGGGGCGGCGGGCCGGGCGGAGGAGCGGGGCGGCTCGTTCCATCTGTCCACCGACGGCCAGTGGCTCGACGTCACCGGTTTCACCCCACCGGACGGGGTCACGCACTGGCTGGGCCTCCTCGCCGAACTCGCGGCACCGGTGGACGCCGTCGTGCCGCTGCGCACACCGTCGCGCCGCCGTGACCCCGGGGCGGTGACCGATACCGCGTTGCGCGGGCACTGGCTCGCCCGCTTTGCCCCGGCGCGCGAACGGGCCGGGGAGCGCCTCGGCCTCGAGGCGGTGCACCACGACATCCTGCGCCGCGGCGGGGGCTGGCTGGTGGCCGTCGGCGACATCGATCCCGACCGGTTCGCCGCCGACGCGGAACGCGCCCTGTCCGGCTGGAAGACCGGCGCCCCCGGGGAAACGGACCGGTACGGGGAGACGGCGGCGTCGCCGGCCGCCGGCACGCTGGCGCTGCATCACGACGCCATGGCGGACGTGCACCTGACGCTGAGCGCACCGGAGCCGGCGGGGGACACCGCCTCGGCGGCCCGGTACCTGGCCACCGCTGTGGCCGGTGCCCACTATCAGTCCCGGCTGGCTTCCCACAGTCTGCACGCGGGCCTGGACCATACGGTGTTCTCCGCGCGCGACATCTGCCTCGGCTTCTCCCGGGCCTACGTCAGGGCGACATTGCCCGAGCGGCACGCGGCCCGCGGCGTGGCGGGCATCGCGGAGGTACTGGGCGCACTGCGGACCGTTCCCGTCACCGCGGCCGAACTCGAACCGATCCGCACCTTCTGCGCCGCCCAGCTGCTGGGGGTCTTCGACTCCCCGGCGGCCAAGGCCGACCTGCTGCGCGACACGGTCTCGGCGGGCAGGCGGCCCGACTGGGCGGAACGGCTGCCGGAACTTCTGCGGCGGGCGACCCCGGCAGAGGTCACCGCGGGGTGCGCCGACCTCTTCGCCGTGGACCGGATGACCCTGGTCGTGCTGGGCAGGCCGGGGCCGGCTGCCGAGGCGGCCGACCGGTGGACCGCGCTGCTGGCGGGCGACGGCATGCCGTCGGCTTCCCTCCCACGCCCGTACGCCGGCCGTCCCCCGGTGTGACCTTTCGCCCCCTCGCCTGTGCACTCGCCCCGTGCACTCGCCCCGTGCCCGCCCGGACCTTCGAGCCGGGCGGGCACGTCCTTTCGCGCCCGCCGCGGTGGCGGGACGGATCCGCGTTCCGCGGGCCCGCGGCCTTCCGCCGGGGCGGTGATCCGCATATACTTTCCAACATGGAAAACAGTTTCTCCGACCCCAGTACGCCCGATGCCGCCCGCGCCCTCGCCGCCCTGGACACCGCGGCCGGGTCCCGTGCCCAGGTGGCCGACCGGATCGCCAGCCCCTGGTGGTACCACGGAGGGCTGGGCCTCGCGTTCGCCCTGATGTTCGTCTCGATGAGCCTGCGGGTGGCCAACTGGGCCGTCGGGCCCTTCGTGCTCGCGGTGCTCGGACTCGGCTGGGCGCTCAGGCGCTCGACCGGCGTTTCCATGGACCGCTATCTGGGCACCCCCGCCGCCAGTCGGCTGACCATGGCCTACGTCGTGGCGCTGCTCGCACTGGCCGCCACCGGCATGGGTCTGGAGTGGGGCGCGGACCTGCGGGGGGCCATCGCCGGCGCCGGCGTCCTGATCGGCGTCCTCACCACGGTCATGGGCTTCCGCATCGACGCGGCCGCACGACGAGACCTCCGGGCGGGGCGGTGACCGAGCCGCGCTTCGACGAAGTGATCCACGCCCCCAACCGGCTCCAGATCTGCGCCATGCTCGCCCCCGTCGAGACCATGGCCTTCGGCACCCTCCGCGATGCCCTCGACGTCAGCGACTCGGTGCTCAGCAAGCACGTCAAGGTTTTGCAGGCGGCCGGATACCTGGAGGTCACGAAGGCCCGGGGGGCCTCCTACCCCCGCACCTGGATCGCCCTGACCGGGGACGGCCGCCAGGCCTACGCCGGGCACATCGCCGAACTCCGCCGCATCGTCGAACTGGGGACCCCCGCCCAGAGGGATCCGGCACCGCCCGGTGAGTGACCCGGAGGATTACCCCTCGCGTCGCGCGGGCAGATCCACCCCGGCGACCGCCCGGGCGCCGGTGCGACGCCCTGCGCGAGGGGTCGCCCAAGGGTTCGGCCGAGGCGCGCGGCGCACCTCGAATTGGCACTCCGCTTGACCGAGTGCTAACCGCGTCATAGTCTCGGCTCCGTTGGCACTCTCCACCGGGGAGTGCCAGACACGGCGACGGGCAGCTCCGGCACCCGCGACGACGGATCCGACCTGGTCGCCACCTCAGACAGTTAACCCCGTGAGATCTCCGAAGGGGGAGGTCGGATCGTGACGACCGCCAGCTCCAAGGTTGCCATCAAGCCGCTCGAGGACCGCATTGTGGTCCAGCCGCTCGACGCCGAGCAGACCACGGCCTCTGGCCTGGTCATCCCGGACACCGCGAAGGAGAAGCCCCAGGAGGGCGTCGTCCTGGCCGTGGGCCCGGGCCGCTTCGAGGACGGCAACCGTCTTCCGCTCGACGTTACCGTCGGCGACGTCGTGCTCTACAGCAAGTACGGCGGCACCGAGGTGAAGTACAACGGGGACGAGTACCTCGTCCTCTCGGCTCGCGACGTTCTCGCGATCGTCGAGAAGTAGCCGGGGTCCGGGGGCAGGTCCCCGGAAAGTACCGAACCCCAGTTTGCATTGATCTACGCCCCGGCCACCCGAGTCTGAACAACCGGGCGACCGGGGCGTAGTTCGTTCGAGAGGACACAACAGCTCCCATGGCGAAGATCCTGAAGTTCGACGAGGACGCCCGTCGCGCCCTCGAGCGCGGCGTCAACAAGCTTGCCGACACCGTGAAGGTGACGATCGGTCCCAAGGGCCGCAACGTCGTCATCGACAAGAAGTTCGGTGCCCCCACCATCACCAACGACGGCGTCACCATCGCGCGCGAGGTCGAGCTCGACGACCCGTACGAGAACCTGGGCGCCCAGCTCGTGAAGGAGGTGGCGACCAAGACCAACGACATCGCGGGTGACGGCACCACCACCGCCACCGTGCTGGCCCAGGCGCTGGTCCGCGAGGGTCTGCGCAACGTCGCCGCCGGCGCCTCCCCGGCCTCGCTGAAGAAGGGCATCGACGCCGCGGTCAAGGCCGTGTCCGATGAGCTTCTCGCGACCGCCCGTCCGATCGAGGACAAGACCGACATCGCCGCCGTGGCCGCGCTCTCCGCGCAGGACAAGCAGGTCGGCGAGCTCATCGCCGAGGCGATGGACAAGGTCGGCAAGGACGGTGTCATCACCGTCGAGGAGTCCAACACCTTCGGCCTGGAGCTGGACTTCACCGAGGGCATGGCCTTCGACAAGGGCTACCTCTCGCCGTACATGGTCACCGACCAGGAGCGTATGGAGGCCGTCCTCGACGACCCGTACATCCTGATCCACCAGGGCAAGATCTCCTCGATCCAGGACCTGCTCCCGCTGCTCGAGAAGATCATCCAGGGTGGCTCCTCCAAGCCCCTGCTGATCATCGCCGAGGACGTCGAGGGCGAGGCCCTGTCGACCCTGGTCGTCAACAAGATCCGCGGCACGTTCAACGCCGTGGCCGTCAAGGCCCCCGGCTTCGGCGACCGCCGCAAGGCGATGCTCGGCGACATGGCCACCCTCACCGGTGCCACCGTCATCGCCGAGGAGGTCGGCCTCAAGCTCGACCAGGCCGGTCTGGACGTGCTGGGCACCGCCCGCCGCGTGACGATCACCAAGGACGACACCACCATCGTCGACGGTGGCGGCAACTCCGAGGACGTCGTCGGCCGCGTCAACCAGATCAAGGCCGAGATCGAGTCCACGGACTCCGACTGGGACCGCGAGAAGCTCCAGGAGCGCCTCGCCAAGCTCGCCGGTGGCGTCTGCGTCATCCGCGTGGGTGCGGCCACCGAGGTCGAGCTCAAGGAGAAGAAGCACCGTCTGGAGGACGCCATCTCCGCGACCCGCGCCGCGGTCGAGGAGGGCATCGTCTCCGGTGGTGGCTCCGCGCTCGTCCACGCCGTCAAGGTCCTCGAGGGCAACCTCGACAAGACCGGCGACGAGGCCACCGGTGTCGCCGTGGTCCGCCGCGCCGCCGTCGAGCCGCTGCGCTGGATCGCCGAGAACGCCGGCCTCGAGGGCTACGTCATCACCGCGAAGGTGGCGGAGCTCGACAAGGGCCAGGGCTTCAACGCCGCGACCGGCGAGTACGGCGACCTGGTGAAGGCCGGCGTCATCGACCCGGTCAAGGTCACCCGCTCCGCCCTGGAGAACGCCGCGTCCATCGCGTCGCTGCTGCTCACGACCGAGACCCTGGTCGTCGAGAAGCCGGCCGACGAGGAGCCCGAGGCCGGCCACGGCCACGGTCACTCCCACTAGTCGCCCATCCGTCGGCTCCGCGGCCGCGGGGTCGCTGCGGGCTGGTTTCGGCTGAGGTCAGCCAAAACCAAGCCCGTCCGGCGATTGAGGACACCACCGAGCAGCGGTGGAGCGGGCGATACGGCCCGCACCTCATACGAACGGCCGAGGCCGGCACCCCAAGGGGTGCCGGCCTCGGCCGTTCCCGTGCCCATCCGGCCGAAGGCCTACCGGCGGCCCGTCCCCGACGACGCCCGGCCCAGCGCCCCGCGCGGGGCCAGCTTCGCCAGACCGCTGAACGCCTTGTAGCGGGGGTCGGGCACGGACACCGTCTTGCCGCGCGCCAGGTCCTTCAGCGCCGAGGTCACGAGCTTGTCCGCGTCCAGCCACAGCCAGTTCGGGATGTTCTCGGCGGGCATGCCCGCCCGCTCATGGAACTCCGTGCGGACGAAGCCGGGGCACAGCGCCATCAGCCGCAGCCCGCTGCCCTCCAGGTCCTTCGCCGCGCCCTGGGTGAACTGCACGACCCACGCCTTGCTCGCCCCGTACGTGCCGCGCGGCACGAACGCGGCCACCGACGCGACGTTGACCACGCCGCCGCGCCTGCGCTCGCGCATGCCGGGGACGGCCGCCGACGTCAGCCGCAGCACCGCCTCGCAGTGCACCTTGAGCATCCGCAGCTCGTCGGCCATGGTGACCTCGAGGAAGACGCCCTTGTTCCCGAACCCGGCGTTGTTGACCAGCAGATCCACCGGCTGTGTACGGTCCGAGAGCCGGTTCTCGACCGCCCCGATGCCCTCGTCCTCCGCCAGGTCCGCGCGGAGCACCTCCGCTTCCACGCCGTGCCGGTCGTGGAGTTCGGTCGCCTGTTCGTTGAGCCGCTTCTCGTCGCGCGCCACGAGCACCAGGTTGTGCCCGTCGGCCGCCAGCCGCCGAGCGAAGGCCGCGCCGATGCCCGCCGTCGCTCCCGTGATCAGTGCAGTCGTCATACGGGAACGTTAGTGCTCGGCGCCGTCCCCCGGGGGGCCTCCGGGGCTCCGACTGACCCTTCCGGCTGATTACGCTGCCGCGCCGCGGCGGAGCGGGCGGCCTCCAGGGCCTCCGGGTGCAGGGCGTCTCCGGCCGCCAACACCCGGGGCAGCAGGGACCGTTCGGTGGTGAGGGCGCGGAAGAGGAAGGAGATGCTCACCTCGTGGCCGGGCCGGTGCACGAGTGTCACCGCATCACCCACACGGACCTCGCCGGGCTCCACGACCCGCAGATACGCCCCGGGCGCCGCCGCCCGGGTGAACCGCTTCATCCAGCCCGACTCGCCCAGCCAGTCGGCGAACGTCCGGCAGGGGATGCGCGGCGCGCTGACCTCCAGCACCAGATCCGCGCCGATCCGCCAACGCTCGCCGATCAGCGCGCCATTGACGTCGACCCCCCTGGTGGTGAGGTTCTCGCCGAAGGAGCCGTCGGGCAGCACGCGGCCCAACTCCCGCTCCCAGTCGTCCAGGTCCTCGCGGGCGAAGGCGTACACCGCCTGGTGGTCCCCGCCGTGATGGCGCCGGTTGACCACCTCGTCACCGGCGAGTCCGCTGCCCGCCGTGCCCTTCGGGCCGGGCGGAGCCACGGCGACCGGTCCGGCGACGGGGCGCTTGTCGATGCCGGTGGCCAGACCGGCCGCGAAACCGGGGGCGTCCCCGGGGGCCGGCGCGGTCCGCGCGCCGCCGACGTTCACAGAGATCACATGCATGAAAGGAAAGGGTAGGCACGACCCCTCAAAGGGGCGAACGCATATTTTCGGCCGCCCCCAAGAAGGCCTTATGCTCGACGCATGATCGAGGCTCGTCATCTGAGGGTGCTGCGCGCGGTGGCCGCCACCGGTTCGTTCTCGGCCGCGGCGCGTGAGCTGGGCTGCACCCAGCCCGCCGTCAGCCAGCAGATGAAGGCCCTGGAGCAGTCGACGGGCACCCCGCTGCTGATCCGCACGGGCCGTGAGATGCGGCTGACCCAGGCGGGCGAGGCCCTCGTCCGGCACGCCTCCGGGATCCTGGCCGGGCTGACCGCGGCCGAGGAGGAGATCGCGGCGATCGCCGGGCTGCGCGCCGGGCGGGTGCGGCTGGTCTCCTTCCCCAGCGGCAGTTCGACGCTGGTGCCGGGCGCGCTGGCGGCGATGCGGGCCGCCCATCCGGGCACCCGGGTCTCCCTCGTCGAGGCCGAACCGCCGCGCTCGGTGGAGATGCTGCGCGACGGCGACTGCGAGATCGCGCTGGCCTTCCGCTACCCCGAGGTGCGCGGTGCCGACCCCGCGGCGAGCGCGGAGTGGGACGACCTGGTCGTACGGCCGCTGCTGACGGACCGGCTCATCGGTGTGATCCCGGAGGGGCACCGGCTCGCCGGGGCCGACCGCGTCGGGATCGGGGAACTGGCCGAGGAGCCGTGGATCGCGGGCTGCCCGCGGTGCCGGCGGCACCTGGTGGAGGTGTGCGAGAGCGCGGGCTTCACCCCGCGCATCGACTTCGCGACCGATGACTATCCGGCCGTGTTCGGGCTGGTGGGGGCGGGGCTCGGGGTCGCGGTGATGCCGGAACTGGCCCTGGAGTCGGTACGCCCCAAGGGCGCCCGGATCGTCCCGGTGGAGCCCGTCGTGCAGCGTGAGATCGTCGCCCTCACCCTGCCGGACCTGGCCCGGGTTCCGGCCGTCGGGGCGATGCTCGAACAACTGGCGGCCGCCGCCCGCCGGTGACGGGGGCCGGTAAGACGTTTCCTCAGCGGTCACGCCGAGCGGTGGAACGTTTCTTCATGCGCCGGGGTAGGGGGCCTCACGCACTGAGAACGCCGGTCACGGCGATGCCCCGGTGTCGCGCGCGCCCCATCAGCTCCTCACGCTCATCCTCAGTGAGGCCGCCCCATACGCCGTAGGGCTCGCGCACGGCCAGCGCGTGCGCCGCGCACTCCGCGCGCACGGGACAGCGCATGCACACCTCTTTCGCCGAGGCCTCGCGGGCGCTGCGGGCGGCGCCGCGTTCGCCCTCGGGATGGAAGAAGAGGGAGCTGTCGACCCCTCGGCACGCCGCCAGGAGCTGCCAGTCCCACAGGTCGGCGTTGGGACCGGGAAGACGGGAGAAATCTGCCATTGCTATCCCCTCGGAGCGATCTGTGACGCGAAGTGAGCGATGTGTGAGTGGTTCCTGAGTGGTGTGCGGGGTGATCCTTTTAAGGAGTTCCCCATCATCTGCTGTGTAAGCAGATGTAAATATGACTCATTGCGAATCTAGCCATAGACACCAGCAAATGGGAAGAAAAACGGCGCCGGATGGGCAAATGGGGCATGGCACGGGTGGTGAGACGGGCGCCCCCAATGCGCCCTGCTCCGTGTCCGCGCCCTCACGTAGAGTGCCGAACGTGGCCGACCGAGCCCGTAACTCTTTCGGGTGACCGTCGTTGAGAGTGCGGAGGCGGTTGACGGATGAAGCAGTCGGGCAGGTGTCCGACCCAGCGGGAAAACGTCGATCGCACAGGTGACGATCAGTACCAGCCTGGAGGCTCAAGGTGACGCGCATCAGCTGCGGAGGGCGGTCATGACATCCGTCCTCGTCTGCGACGACTCCCCGCTTGCCCGAGAGGCGCTCCGTCGTGCGGTGGCGACCGTGCCCGGCGTCGAGCGTGTGACGACGGCGGCCAACGGCGAGGAAGTCCTCCGCCGCTGGGGCGCCGATCGTTCGGACCTCATTCTGATGGACGTTCGGATGCCGGGGCTCGGCGGTGTGGAGACCGTGCGCCGGCTGCTCTCCGCCGACCCCGGGGCCCGGATCATCATGCTCACGGTGGCCGAGGACCTCGACGGGGTCGCGCTCGCGGTCGCCGCCGGGGCGCGCGGCTATCTGCACAAGGACGCCTCGCGCGCCGAGCTGCGGGCGACCGTGACCCAGGCGCTCGCCGACCCGACGTGGCGGCTCGCCCCCCGGCGGCTGCGCTCGGCGGAGATGGGCGCGGCGCCCACGCTCACCGCGCGGGAGATCCAAGTACTCGAAGGCATGAGCCACGGCCGGTCCAACGCGGAGATCGGCCGTGAGCTGTTCCTCTCCGAGGACACGGTCAAGACCCACGCGCGGCGTCTGTTCAAGAAACTGGGCGCCTCGGACCGGGCGCACGCGGTGGCGCTCGGATTCCGCTGGGGTCTGGTCCGCTAGACCGCGGTCCGCTGGACCGTGGTGGTGTGGCGCGCAGTGTCGTGAGGCCGCGGTGCGCGCCACCCGGTGGTGCCTGCCGCGGCCGCACCGCGTCGGCGTCCGACGCCGAAACTCCGAGGGATGCCGCATCCTTGGAGGTGTGACTCCTCCCCGGCAGGAGCCGAGGCTTCTCACTCGGCCCCAAAAGATCTCATGACGGACAAGGCTGGCCCCGTGCCCCACGGCACGGGCACAAGCTATCGGTGGAGTCGTGAGTGCAGGGGCGGGCATACCCGAAAGGGGGAGGCGCTAGACGTGAGTGCGAGGACACCGACGCGTAACGGTTCGATGCACAACCACGAGGGCGATGCCACGGAAGGTTCCACACCGAGGCACCATGGACCGATGCGCGACGACGACAAGGCGGGGTCTCCCATGCCCGCGGCCCCAGGGGAGATCGGCGCCCTCGTCGCGCGCGCCGTCGAGGGCGACCGGCGGGCGACCCACGATCTGCTGGCCCTGGTGCACCCGCTGGCTCTGCGCTACTGCCGTACACGGCTGTCGCGGCTGCCGGGTGACGCCCGGCACTTCGTGGACGACCTGGCCCAGGAGGTCTGCCTGGCGGTGCTGTGCGCCCTGCCGCGCTACCGCGACACCGGGCGCCCCTTCGAGGCCTTCGTCGTGGCCATCGCCGCGCACAAGGTCGCCGATCTGCAGCGGGCCGCGATGCGGCATCCGGGCAGCACCGCGGTGCCGTCCGACGAGATGCCCGAGCAGCCCGACGACTCGCTCGGTCCCGAGGAGCGGGCGCTGCTCAGCAGCGACGCCGAGTGGGCCCGGAAACTCCTGGCGAACCTTCCGGAGAACCAGCGCGAGCTGGTGCTGCTGCGGGTCGCCATCGGGATGACGGCGGAGGAGACCGGACAGATGCTCGGCATGTCGCCGGGGGCGGTGCGGGTCGCCCAGCACCGGGCGCTCAGCCGGCTCCGGGCGCTCGCCGGGCAGTGAGCCATGCCCGGGCGGGCCCGGGCACACCGTCGAATAGTAGGAACATACAAGTGATGCGGGACTCAGCCGTCGTGGAATGGGACACCTGTGACGGCCGTTAGCATGGGAGTCCGCGCTGGGGCAAGACCATTTGGGAAGGTGTCATGACTGACAACGTCGACGGAATGCCCGGAAAATTCGCGATGCTCGGTCTGACATACGACGACGTCCTGCTGCTGCCGGGCGCCTCGGAGGTACTGCCGAACGGGGTCGACACCTCGTCCCGCGTCTCGCGCAACGTCCGGGTCAACATCCCGCTGCTGTCCGCCGCGATGGACAAGGTCACCGAGGCGCGGATGGCGATCGCCATGGCCCGCCAGGGCGGCGCGGGCGTGCTGCACCGCAACCTGTCCATCGAGGACCAGGCCAACCAGGTCGACCTGGTCAAGCGCTCCGAGTCGGGCATGGTCACCGACCCGATCACGGTCCGCCCGGACGCCACGCTCGCCGAGGCCGACGCGCTGTGCGCGAAGTTCCGGATCAGCGGCGTGCCGGTCACCGACCCGGCGGGCAAGCTGCTCGGCATCGTCACCAACCGTGACATGGCCTTCGAGCTGGACCGCCGCCGTCAGGTGCGCGAGGTCATGACCCCGATGCCGCTGGTGACGGGCAAGGTCGGGATCTCCGGCGAGGACGCGATCGAGCTGCTCCGCCGCCACAAGATCGAGAAGCTGCCGCTGGTGGACGACGGCGGCGTGCTCAAGGGCCTCATCACGGTCAAGGACTTCGTCAAGGCCGAGAAGTACCCGAACGCGGCGAAGGACTCCGAGGGCCGCCTGGTCGTCGGTGCCGCCGTGGGTGTCGGCGAGGAGGCGTACGAGCGCGCCCAGGCGCTCGTCGCGGCCGGTGCGGACTTCCTGGTCATCGACAGCGCCCACGGCCACAGCCGGGGCATCCTCGACATGATCGCCAAGGTCAAGTCCAACATCGACGTCGACGTCGTCGGCGGCAACGTCGCCACGCGTGACGGTGCCCAGGCGCTGATCGACGCGGGCGTCGACGGCGTCAAGGTCGGGGTCGGGCCGGGTTCGATCTGCACGACCCGGGTCGTCGCCGGTATCGGCGTCCCGCAGGTCACCGCCATCTACGAGGCCGCGCAGGCGTGCCACGCGGCCGGTGTGCCGCTGATCGGCGACGGTGGGCTGCAGTACTCCGGCGACATCGCCAAGGCCATCGCGGCCGGCGCCGACACGGTGATGCTCGGCTCGCTGCTCGCGGGCTGCGAGGAGTCGCCGGGCGAGATGGTCTTCATCAACGGCAAGCAGTTCAAGTCCTACCGGGGCATGGGTTCGCTGGGCGCGATGCAGTCGCGCGGCCAGGCCCGCTCGTACTCCAAGGACCGCTACTTCCAGGACAACGTCCTCTCCGAGGACAAGCTCGTGCCCGAGGGCATCGAGGGCCAGGTGCCCTACCGTGGCCCCCTCTCCTCGGTGGCGCACCAGCTCATCGGCGGTCTGCGGGCCTCCATGGGCTACGTCGGCTCGGCCGATGTGCAGGAGCTGAAGGACAAGGGCCGCTTCGTGCGCATCACGTCGGCGGGGCTCAAGGAGAGCCACCCGCACGACATCCAGATGACGACCGAGGCACCGAACTACTCCCGCCGGTAGTAGCCGGTAGTCATAGGCGGTTCGTACGGAGCCCGCGACCGAAAGGCCGCGGGCTCCGCCGCGTCGGGGATACTGGTATGCGCAGACGGAGCGCCAAGGAAAGTTGAAAGGCCACACACGTGACTGAGATCGAGATCGGGCGCGGCAAGCGCGGCCGCCGGGCGTACGCATTCGACGACATCGCCGTCGTCCCGAGCCGCCGTACGCGCGACCCGAAGGAGGTCTCGATCGCCTGGCAGATCGACGCCTACCGCTTCGAGCTGCCGTTCCTGGCCGCTCCCATGGACTCGGTCGTCTCGCCCGAGACCGCCATCCGCATCGGCGAGCTGGGCGGCCTCGGGGTGCTGAACCTCGAGGGCCTGTGGACCCGCTATGAGGACCCGGAGCCGCTGCTCGCCGAGATCGCCGAGCTGGACGAGACGGCCGCGACCAAGCGCCTGCAGGAGATCTACGAAGCTCCCATCAAGGAGGAGCTGATCGGGCAGCGCATCAAGGAGGTCCGTGACTCCGGTGTCGTGACCGCCGCCGCGCTCTCCCCGCAGCGCACCGCGCAGTTCTCCAAGGCCGTCGTCGACGCGGGCGTGGACATCTTCGTGATCCGCGGCACCACCGTCTCCGCCGAGCACGTCTCCGGCGCCGCCGAGCCGCTGAACCTCAAGCAGTTCATCTACGAGCTGGACGTCCCCGTGATCGTCGGCGGCTGTGCCACCTACACCGCGGCGCTGCACCTGATGCGCACCGGCGCGGCGGGCGTCCTCGTCGGCTTCGGCGGTGGCGCGGCGCACACCACGCGCAACGTGCTGGGCATCCAGGTCCCGATGGCGACCGCGGTCGCCGACGTGGCCGCCGCCCGCCGCGACTACATGGACGAGTCCGGCGGCCGTTACGTCCACGTCATCGCCGACGGCGGCGTGGGCTGGTCCGGCGACCTGCCGAAGGCCATCGCCTGTGGCGCGGACGCCGTGATGATGGGCTCCCCGCTGGCGCGCGCCACGGACGCCCCGGGCCGCGGTTACCACTGGGGCATGGAGGCCGTCCACGAGGACGTGCCGCGCGGCAAGCGCATGAACCTGGGCACGGTCGGCACGACCGAGGAGATCCTCGCCGGTCCCTCGCACACCCCGGACGGCTCGATGAACATGTTCGGCGCGCTGCGCCGTGCGATGGCCACCACGGGCTACAGCGAGCTGAAGGAGTTCCAGCGGGTCGAGGTGACGGTCGCGCCGTCGCAGCACGACAACCGCTGAGCCGGCACTTTCGAGGGGCCCGGACCGCTGCGGCGGCCCGGGCCCCTCGGCGTGTGCGGTCTCCCGCCGGGGCGGGGCTTGTCAGGCGCCGAGCTTGCGGGCGGTGCTGAAGGCGCCGATGCCGCCGAGGGCGTAGAAGAGCGCGTCGATGCCGCTCAGGTCGTCCTGCCACACCTCGTTGACCGTGTCGAAGTGGTCGAAGAGCACCTCGGTGAGGGACACGTGGAAGCCGTCGGCGAGCGCCAGGGCGTAGCCGAAGGTCTGGCCGAGGTAGACGCCGAGCAGCCCGAGGAGCGCGCCGACGACGGGCAGGGCGGCGTTGCGCCCGCCGATCTTGCCGAGGGCCGCGCCGACGAGGGCGCCGATACCGACGGCGAGGTAGCCGATCTGGCGGCCGTCGGTGGCCTTGAGGATGTAGCCGTAGATGCCGGCGCCGACGAGCATGGCCACGATGCCGAGGAGCACCGCGAGGCCCACGTTGCCCTGGCGGACCGGCGCGGGCGGCGGGAAGCCGCCGGGAGCACCGTACTGCGGAGCACCGTACTGCGGGGCGCCTTGCGGGGGTGCGCCGTACGGCTGCTGCGGCGGCTGCTGGCCGTAGGGGTTCGGCTGCTGCTGCGGCGGCTGCTGCCAGGGCTGGTTCATGGTCGTGTTCCCCCGTGGGTGAAGAAGATGAGTGAAGAAGACGGGCGCGCGGAAGTTGCAGAGTGTGAAGCGTGGGCCACAAGCTAGCAGCCGGGCCTGACAGCACGACAAGAAAAGCCGGTGGTCCCCGACATGGCCCCGGCCGTGGTGCTGTCACCGACAGCGAGCGGGCCGCTGTGAACTCCGCATAAACGTTCGACCATAGGGAATAATGGCAACTTATGGCACAAAGCAAGTCGTTCAGCGGCAGGGACATGGGCATCGACCTCGGCACGGCGAACACGCTCGTGTACGTGCGGGGGAAAGGAGTGGTGCTCAACGAGCCATCCGTGGTCGCGGTCAACGCCGCTGACGGCGGAGTGCTCTCGGTCGGATCCGAGGCCAAGGAGACCATCGGCCGCACCCCTTCGAACATCGTGGCCATCCGCCCGCTGCGCGACGGCGTCATAGCCGACTTCGAGATAGCCGAGCGGATGCTGCGGCACTTCATCAAGAAGGTCGCGGGCAACCGCCGCTTCTCCCGTCCGCGCGTGGTGGTGTGCGTGCCGTCGGGCATCACCGGTGTCGAGCGCCGCGCGGTCATCGAGGCGGCGACGCAGGCCGGGGCCCGGCAGGTGCACCTGATCGAGGAGCCGATGGCCGCGGCGATCGGCGCGGGCCTGCCGGTCAGCGAACCGACCGGCTGCATGGTCGTCGACATCGGCGGCGGCACCACCGAGGTCGCCGTGATCTCGTTGGGCGGCATCGTCACGGCGCGGTCGGTGCGGACCGCGGGTGACGCCATGGACACGGCCATCACCTCGTACGTGAAGAAGCACTATGCCCTCGCGATCGGTGAACGGACCGCGGAGGAGATCAAGATGAGCATCGGCTCGGCTTCTCCCACGGCCTCCTGGACCGCGGCCGGGCTGAGCGCGCTCGCCAAGCAGCTGGAGAAGAACGACGGCCTGGAGGACGTCGGCGGCGACCCGGAGGAGACCCAGGGCCTGCGGGCCCCGGACCGCTTCACCATTCGCGGTCGCGACCAGGTCAGCGGTCTGCCCAAGACGCTGGAGCTGACGGCCGACGAGGTCCGGCACGCGCTGACGGAACCGGTGGACGCGATCGTCATGGCCGTGCGGCAGACCCTGGACGAGACCCCGCCGGAGCTGGCGGGCGACATCATGGACCGCGGCATCGTCCTGACCGGCGGCGGTGCGCTGCTGCGCGGCCTGGACGTGCGGCTGAGCAAGGAACTCGACATCCCGGTGCTGGTCGCCGACGAGCCGCTGGACTGCGTGGCCGTCGGAACCGGCCGCTGCGTGGAGAACTTCGCCTCCCTCAGGACGGTGCTGGACGCGCAGCCCGGCCGGCTGCTCGGCACGGGCCGGCTGTAGGGGCGGGTTTCCGGCGGGCTTCCGCCGGTTGTCCGCCGGGCTTGTGTCAGGCGTTCCCCGGGCCGGTCCGGTGTCTCCCCGCATGTCCGGCGGGCAGACACCGGACCGGCCTTTTTCTCGCCCGTGGCGGCCGGCCGTCGGGCGGGGGCGACGTGGGCACGGCCTACAGCCGGTGCGCCGCCCCCGCCGGGCTCGCGCCCCGGGTGTCCAGCAGCAGTTGTGCCTTGACCGCCAGCCCTTGCAGGTCGTACGTGCGGTGGGGCTGCAGAAGGAGCGTCAGGTCGGCGACGGCGGCGGCCTCGTAGAGGCAGTCGGCGCGCGGCACGGGACGGCCGAGGACCCGCCACTGCGGGACGTAGGGGTCGTGGTAGCTGATCTGGGCGCCCAGCTCCATCAGCCGGGAGGCGATCTCGCGGGCGGGCGAGCCCTCCTGGTCGCCGGTGTCCGCCTTGTAGCCGACGCCGAGCAGGAGCACGCGGGCGCCGCGCGCCGACTTGCCGTGCTCGTTCAGGAGCGTGGCGCAGCGCTGGATGACATAGCGCGGCATCCGGCCGTTGACCTCCTGCGCCAGCTCCACCATCCGCAGGGGGTGACCGAGACTGCGGCCCTTGTAGGAGAGGTAGTTCGGGTCGATGGGCACGCCGTGGCCGCCCACCCCGGGCCCCGGGCGGAACGCCTCGAAGCCGAACGGCTTGGTCTCGGCGCAGCGCACCACGTCCCACATGTCGACGCCGATGTCGTGACAGAAGACCGCCATCTCGTTCGCGAGTGCGATGTTGACGTGCCGGTAGTTCGTCTCCAGCACCTTGACCGCCTCCGCCTCGCGGGGCCCCCGGGCGCGGACGACCTTCTCGCAGATCCGCCCGTAGAAGGCGGCGGCGGCCTCGGTGCAGGCGGGGGTGAGGCCGCCGATGACCTTGGGGGTGTTGGTGTAGCCGTGGCGCCGGTTGCCGGGGTCGAAGCGGCTGGGCGAGTAGGCGAGGTGGAAGTCCCGGCCCGCGCGCAGCCCGGAGCCGGATTCGAGCAGCGGACGGAGGTAGTCCTCCGTGGTTCCCGGGTAGGCGGTGGATTCCAGGAGCACGGTGGTGTGCGGGCGCAGCCGGGAGGCGAGCGCGCGGGCCGCGTCGCCGATGGCGCCGAGGTCCAGTGCCCGGTCCTCGCCGAGCCGGGTGGGGGCGCAGATCACCGCCGTACGGACCCGGCCCAGCTCGGTGTCCTCGGTCGTGGCGCGGAAGCCCGCCGAGAGCATCCGGCGGACGCCGGCGGCGGTGAGGGTGCCGTCGGCGCCTTCGGTGGGCAGCCGGCCGGCGCGCAGTTCGGCGACGGTGTGCGGGTCGGGGTCGTAGCCGACGGTGGCGATGCCGGCGGCGGTGGCCGCCTGGGCGAGCGGGAGGCCGAGGTGGCCGAGTCCGAGGACGGCGAGATCTGCGGGCATGGCGTGCGGTCCTTCCCGGAGGGGTCCTGCTGGCCGGTCCTTCCCGGAGGGCGGCGGTCGGAGGGCGTTTCCGGAGATTCCGGAGGGCCCTTCCGAGAGGTGGGCCCAGAGGGGAGGCGGATGGCCCCGCGGGCGGACGGGACCGATCCCCGGACGAGTTACATCAGGTTAAGCGGATATATGACTGTTATCCGGGATTACCGCGGCGCGGCTCGCGTCCGACACGGCCGAAGCGGCCGATCTGGTGCAGCATCGGAAGGGAACGGGTGCCCGGCAGTCCTGGTGCCCCGGTGGCCCGGGGCCACCGGGGGCGGCAGCGAGAACGGTCAATCGGGAGGCAGCAGTGAGGACAGCGACACTCGGGCCGGCCGAGCGCGGCGAGGCGCTCGCCCGAATGGCGGAGCGGGAACTGGACATCCTGGTGGTCGGCGCCGGTGTCGTCGGCGCGGGGACCGCGCTCGACGCGGCCACCCGTGGGCTCACGACCGGGCTCGTCGAGGCGCGCGACTGGGCGGCGGGTACCTCCAGCCGTTCCAGCAAGCTGATCCACGGCGGGCTGCGCTATCTGGAAATGCTCGACTTCGCGCTCGTGCGGGAGGCGCTCAAGGAGCGCGGGCTGCTGCTGGAGCGGCTGGCACCGCACCTGGTGAAGCCGGTCCCGTTCCTCTACCCCTTGCAGCACCGGGGCTGGGAGCGCTTCTACGCGGGCTCGGGCGTGGCGCTCTACGACGCGATGTCGGTCTCCTCCGGTCACGGGCGGGGGCTGCCCACCCACCGGCACCTCACGCGCAAGCGCGCGCTGCGGGTCGCGCCCGCCCTGAAGAAGGACGCGCTGATCGGCGCCCTGCAGTACTACGACGCCCAGATGGACGACGCGCGCTATGTCACCACCCTCGTGCGCACCGCCGCCGCCTACGGCGCGGACGTCGCCAACCGGGCGCGCGTGGTCGGCTTCCTGCGCGAGGGCGAGCGGGTCGTCGGCGCCCGGGTGAAGGATCTGGAACAGGGCGGCGAGTTCGAGGTCCGCGCCCGGCAGGTCGTCAACGCCACCGGGGTGTGGACGGACGACACCCAGCAGCTCATCGCCGAGCGCGGCCAGTTCCACGTACGGGCGTCCAAGGGCATCCACCTCGTCGTGCCCAAGGACCGCATCCACTCCACCACCGGGCTGATCCTGCGCACCGAGAAGAGCGTGCTGTTCGTCATCCCGTGGGGCAGGCACTGGATCATCGGCACCACCGATACCGACTGGGACCTGGACAAGGCGCACCCCGCCGCCTCCAGCGCCGACATCGACTACCTGCTGGAGCACGTCAACGCGGTGCTGGCCGTCCCGCTGACCCGCGACGACGTCCAGGGCGTGTACGCCGGACTGCGTCCGCTGCTGGCCGGGGAGTCCGACGCGACCAGCAAGCTCTCGCGCGAGCACACCGTCGCCCACCCGGTACCGGGGCTGGTGGTCGTGGCGGGCGGGAAGTACACCACCTACCGGGTGATGGCGAAGGACGCCGTGGACGAGGCGGTGCACGGACTGGCCCAGCGGGTCGCGGACTGTGTCACCGAGGACGTGCCCCTGGTGGGCGCCGAGGGCTACCGGGCCCTGTGGAACGGCCGGGCGCAGCTGGCGCAGCGCACGGGCCTCCACGTGGCACGCGTCGAGCACCTCCTGAACCGCTACGGCTCGATGGTCGACGAAGTGCTGGACCTCGTCACCGCCGACCCGAAGCTCGGCGAGCCGCTCACCGGTGCCGAGGACTATCTGCGGGCTGAGGTCGTCTACGCCGCGTCCCACGAGGGGGCCCGGCATCTCGACGACGTGCTCACGCGCAGGACCCGGATCTCCATCGAGACCTTCGACCGGGGCACGCGCAGCGCCCGGGAGGCCGCCGAGCTGATGGCGGGGGTGCTGGGCTGGGACCGGTCGCAGGTCGAGAAGGAGGTCGAGCACTACGAGAAGCGCGTGGAGGCGGAGCGCGAGTCGCAGCGGCAGCCCGACGACCAGACGGCGGACGCGGCACGGCTGGGCGCCCCCGAGGTGCAGCCGCTGTAGCCGGTCCGTCAGGGCCGCGGACAGAACTCGGAGTTCAGGAGAGTCCTTTCGGTGGCCGCGTCGGGCGGGTGGTCGCTGTTGACCCGGTAGCTGACGACATGCTGCCCGTCCGCGGTGCCGAGGGTCTGTACGTACGAGCCGCTGATCTCGCCGTTGTGGCCCCACAGGGTGCGGTGGCAGCCCAGCCGCACGGGGAACAGCCCCATGCCGTAGCGGCCGTACGAGGCCGTCGTGTCCCGCATCTGCCGCAGCTCCGGTGCGGGCAGGAGGGCGCCGCGCAGCAGTGCGCCGAAGAGCCGGTTGAGGTCGGGGAGGGTGGAGACGAGTTCGCCGGCGGCGCCCGCCGAGGACGGGTTGAGGTCGGTGGCGTCGGCGGTGCGGCCCCTGGCCGTCGTCGTGTAGGCGCGGCCGTGCGGGGAGGGCAGCACCGCCCGCGTGCCGGGGAAGCTGGTGCCGGTGAGGTGCAAGGGGGCGATGACGCGCCGGTAGGCCTCTGTGGCGTAGGAGTGCCCGGTGACCTGACGGATGACCATGCCCAAGAGCAGATAGTCGGTGTTGGAGTAGCGGTACCGCTCGCCGGGGGCCGCGTACGGCGGGTGCGCGAGGGCGGTCCGTACCAGTGCGTCGCTTTTATGGGTGTCGAAACGGTGCGCGGCGAAGCCCGGACCGAAGAAGCGGCGGAAGAAGACGCGGTCGTCGGTATAGGAGAACAGCCCGCTGGTGTGGGTGAGGAGTTGGCGGACCGTGACCGGGCAGCCCGGGGTGCGGCCTTCGTCCTCGCTGCCGCTGCCGCTGCCGCTGCCGCTGCCGGTGTCGCTGTCGTCGGCTTTGTCGTCGTCGTCAGGGCGGGGCAGCAGGGTGGCGATCGGGTCGGGGAGGTGGAGGGCCACCGGGTCGTCGAGGTCCAGCTTGCGTTCGGCGGCGAGCTGAAGGGTGACGGTGGCGATGACGGTCTTGGTGATGCTGCCGACGCGAAAGCGATCCATGGGGTGAATGGGGCGCCCGGTTTGTAGGTCAGCGACGCCCGCCGTGTGGAACCGGACCCCGTGAGCATCTTGTGACAGCTCGGCCGCACCGGGAACCGTCCGCGGGGAAACGAGGTCTTGGACAGGGGACCGGGTGGCGCTGTCACCACCCGCCGACACCGCGGACACCGTCACGGCGCAGGTCAGCGCGGTGACGGCGGAGGCGAGGCGCACGAGGGCGGTGTGCGTCGACATGTGCTCATCATCCACGGGCACTCGGACCCTGGCCTTCCGCCGGTCCGTGGATGAGAGACAATGGTCGCTCTGCCAGGGTCGGTTGGTCGCAGAGCTGATTGCCAGAGGGGACGCATGTCGGAGGCGGAGCAGACGCAGGGCACGGCAGGGCGCCTCCTGGCCGGGCGGTACCGCCTCGGGGGCATCCTCGGCCGCGGCGGCATGGGCACGGTCTGGCGGGCGACCGACGAGACGCTCGGCCGGACCGTCGCGGTCAAGGAGTTGCGCTTTCCGGCCAACATCGACGAGGACGAGAAGCGCCGCCTGATCACACGCACGCTGCGTGAGGCGAAGGCCATCGCCCGGATCCGTAGTGCCGGTGCGGTCACCGTCTACGACGTGGTGCACGAGGACGACCGCCCGTGGATCGTCATGGAACTCATCGAGGGCCGCTCGCTCGCCGACGTCATCCGTGAGGACGGCCCGCTCAAGTGGCGCCGGGCCGCCGAGGTCGGACTGGCCGTCCTCGACGTGCTGAGCGCGGCACACCGTCAGGGCATCCTGCACCGCGACGTGAAGCCGTCGAATGTCCTCATCGCGGACGACAACCGTGTCGTCCTCACCGACTTCGGCATCGCCCAGGTCGAGGGCGACCCGTCGGTCACCTCGACGGGCATGCTGGTCGGCGCCCCTTCCTACATATCCCCGGAGCGGGCGCGCGGGCAGAAGCCCGGCCCGCCGGCGGACCTGTGGTCGCTGGGCGGCCTGCTGTACGCGGCGGTCGAGGGCGTTCCCCCGTACGACAAGGGCTCCGCGATAGCGACCCTCACCGCCGTGATGACCGAGCCGCTGGGCCCCCCGCGCAACGCGGGCCCGCTCGAAGGCCTCATGTACGGGCTGCTCGCCAAGGATCCCGCCAAGCGGCTGGACGAGGCGGGCGCGCGGGCCCTGCTGACCGACGCGGTCAACGCCCCCGACGAGCGGCTCCCGAAGGCCCCGGAGGCCTCCCCGGCCCTGGACGCCACCCAGGCGATCGCCCTGCCGTCCCCCGCCGAGATGCGCTCCGGCAAGCGGCCGTCCTCCCCGGCGGGCAAGACCGCCCCGGCCCCGGCCTCGACGCCGGGCTCGCGGAAGGGCGACACCCGTGCCCCCGCCGGACCCTCCGCCGGGTCCCGCGCGACGGACGGGACGGGCGGGGCGGGCGACCGGATGCGGGGAGCGTTCAAGTCCGTCCGGGGCGGGGCCCCGGACGGCGGCGCGAAGCCGGCCCGGCCCGCGAGGCCCGCGCCCTCCATACCGTCCGCCCAGCGGCAGACCGGCTCCGGCCGGCCCGGAACCGGCCACGGCGCGCACCCCGCCCGCCCCGGACGGGCGTCCATCACGGACGTCGTGTCCCGCCGCACCCTGCTGGCCGTGGCGGTCATCGTGGCGCTGGCCATCATCGGCACCGTGCTCGCCATCACGCTGAACGGCGACGGCGACGACAAGGGCACCACGGGCGGCAGCAAGGGCGGCACGTCCAAATCCGTCAAGGACAAGGCGACTTCCTCCCTCACCGAGCAGGGCGCCAAGGGGCCGGCCGCCGGGTCGGACCAGGGCAAGGGCGACACGTCAAAGGACGAGTCGGACTCGTCGTCGGACGGTGATGGCGTGCCCGGCGGGTATGTGGCGGTCAAGAACACCGAGTACCACTTCAGCATCGCCATGCCCAAGGGCTGGAAGAAGACGGGCACCGCCGGGGCGCACTCCGGGGCGATATACAGCCAGTCGGGCGGTTTCCCCCGCCTCCAGGTCGACTTCGGCTCCCAGCCGGGCTCGGACGCCGCCGCGGCGTGGCGTGAATCCGACTCCGCCGCCAAGAGCGGTGGCATGCCCAACTACCGGCGCCTGGGCATCGACGAGGTCGAGGACTGGGACGATCACGACTACCCGACCGTCGCGGACTGGACCTTCGAACGCGATCAGAAGGACAAGCGCGTCCAGGTCCTCAACCGGGGCTTCAAGGTGGACGACAAGCGCGGCTACGCCATCATGGTGACGTGCGAGAAGGGCAAGTGGTCCGACGCGGAGTGCCGGACGCTGCGCGAGACGGCGTTCAGGACGTTCCAGCCCGCGTGACGGGCCGGAGCCCGGCCACGTACTGAGCCGTACCCGCCCGAAGAGACGGGTTCGGCACGTATCGTGAGTTCCCGTGAACCATACGCAGCCGCAATAAGCAGCTAAATGACCGACTTTGATGGTCATTCGAGCGAGGGTGTGGATCGCGCGCTTGGGGAGGCGTCGTGGACGACTACGCGGGTCGGGTGCTCGCCGACCGCTATCGCCTGCCGCTTCCGCCGTCCGACGCGTTCGAGCTGGTGGAGACGCGGGCGTTTGACACCTACAGCGGCCAGGAGGTCCTCGTCCGGCAGATCCCCCTGCCGGAGGTCGTCGACGCGGAGGTCATGGGCGACGACGACCCGTCACCGCCCGGATACGGGGGCGAGCGCGCGGCCGGATACCGGACCGAGGCCGCGGGCGGGCACGGTCCGCGGGACGGATCCGGGCCGGAGAGCGGCCCCGGGCGCGAGACCGGATACGGCGCCGGTCCGGGCGGGCCCACGGGCCATCCGGGCGGGCCCACGGTCCAGGGGCCCGGTGACCCGGTGGTGCGCCGGGCTCTGCTCGCCGCGACCGCTGCCGCGCAGCTTCCCGACCACCCCCGGCTCGACCAGGTCTTCCACGTCTTCGTCGAGGCGGGAAGCCTGTGGATCATCAGCGAACTCGTATCGGCCCGCCCGCTCGCGGCCCTGCTCGCCGAGCGCACCCTCACACCGCACCGGGCCGCCGAGGTGGCCGCCGACGTCCTCACCGCGCTGCGCGCCCTCCACGCCCAGGGCTGGACCCACCGCAACGTCACGCCCCGCACCGTCCTCATCTGTGACGACGGCCGTGCCATGCTCACCGGCCTCGCCGCGGGCGCGGCGGAGGAGGCCCTCTGCGGCCACGACCCCCTCCCGGCCGGTACCGCCGGGCAGCCCGGCCCCGCGACGGCCGGGCACGCGTCGCTCTCAGTGCCCCGCGCGGGAGCCGCTCCGGCGGATCCCGCGTACCCGCGGCTCCCGGACCAGCGCCCCCCGAGCCCCCGGCAGGGTCCGGCGCGGGGGAGCGGGGCCGCGCGCGCGACGGGGGAGGCGGGCGCGGCCGGGATCCCGGCGCAGACGGGACCGGTGTATCGCGACCAGGGTGTGAACGGCGGGTACGCACCGTCCGGCGGCGGGACGGCGGCCACCGGCCGGGCGGGCGGCCACGGGCGCGACGGGGCCCGGGACGACCGGGCGCCCCGGGCCGGGGCGGTCGCCGCGTACCGCGCGGGCGCCCGGGCCGCGGCCGCGCGCGAGGCGATGGAGAGCGCCCCCCGGCCGCCGGCCGGCTCGCCCCCCTGGGGTGACGGCGGCACGGCCGCTTCCCCCGCTTCCCCGTGGGGCGCCGGCGCACCGGCCGGGCGCCTCGGGCCCGGTGGGGCGCCCGGCTCCGGCGGTCCGGGCGCGCCCGTCCCCGAGCGGAACGGGGCAGAGGCCGGTGGCACGGCTTCCACCGGAGACGGCTGGGGGCACACCGCCGGGCCGGGCGGCGCGCTCGCCGCCGAGCGGGCACGGCAGGCGCGCATGGTGGTGGTGGGCGCCGTCACCGAACGGTGGGCGCCGGAGCAGGCTCACCCGGTGCACCAGAGCTGGCAGCTCGCGCCGCCCGTGGGCCCCGCCACCGATCTGTGGGCGCTGGGCGTGCTGCTCTTCCGCGCGGTGCAGGGGCACCCCCCGTACCCGGAGGAGAGCACGGCCGAGCTGGTGCGCCTGGTCTGCGCGGAACCGCCCGCCTACGCCGAGGAGTGCGGCGCGCTGCGCCCCGTGGTCGAGTCGTTGATGCGCAAGGACCCGGCCGACCGCCCCGAGTGCGAGGAACTGCGCGGCTGGCTGCGGTCGCTGATCCGCTCGGCGCCGGAGCCGGACCTCGGCAGCCGTACGGTCACCGTCCCGTCGCTCGGCGCGAGCCTGCCCGCCGACCCGCGCAGGCTGCCGCTGATCCGACGGCGCGGCGAACTCGTGCGCCGTCGGCGCGGCCGCGCCTCCGGCTCCCTCGCCCCGGTGCCCGCCGTGCACGGGAGACACAAGAAGGCGGCCGGGGAGCGGCGGGGGGAAGGCCCGGAGGAGTGGGACGAGCCGGCGGCCGCAGGTGCGCCGGTTCACGACCATGCCGACGACCAGGCCATCGCACCGGGCGCGGCGCACTCGACGGAACAGGCACCGGAGCGACGTGGGGGTCCGACACGCCGGTCGCCCCGGCATCTCGGGCGGCTGCTGCTCGGCCTGATCCTGCTCCTCCTGGTCGGGGCGGTGCTGTACGCGCTGCTGTTCATGCCGCGCGCCGACGAGAACGCGGGCCGGGGGCGGACGGACCGTACCGGCACGGCGGGGCTGCGGAGCGCCGCCCCCAACCGCCCGGCGACGAACGGCGGGACGGCCCAAAGCGATGGCTCCGGCACACAGGCGGCGCGCACCACCGGACCCCGGGGCGTCCCCAAGGGCTACACCCTGCGCCAGGACCCCGGGGGTTTCTCCGTGGCCGTCGCCGAGGGCTGGCAGCGCCGTGGCGAGAACGACCGGGGCCAGGTCGTCTACGCCGGCGGGGACTACGAGCTGATCGTGGTCCCTGGCCGGGACAAGGTGGCGGAGTTCGGCGACGACCCACTGGACTACCAGCAGGGCAAGGAACCCGAGCTGGAGCCCTACCGCTCCTCGTCCTGGTCGGGCGCCTCGGGGCTGCGCCGCGTCGACGTCGGTGGGAGGACGAGGGCGGAGGGCACGTACAACTGGAACGACGGCGGTGGCCGGCAGGTCTATGTGCGCAACGCCGCGATGATCCTGGCGGGCCGCTATCACGTGGTGCAGCTGATCGGACCGATGGACGGGCAGCGCGCGGTGGACGGGTTCTTCGAGCAGGCGGTGTCCACCTACCGGCTCACGGGCTGAGGCCCGCCCGGCCCCGCGAGCGGCCGCCGGTCAGCCGGAGAAGCGTTCGCACAGCTTGTACTTGAGGACCTTGCGGAGCGTGTCGTCACGCGGCAACTCGTCGACGACCTCCACTTGCTCGGGCAGCTTGTGGACGGCCAGTCCCGCGCTCCGCAGGTGGGCCGTGATGTCCCCGAGCCCCAGCGGTCCGGCGCCGGGGGGCTGCTGGACCACGGCGCACACCCGCTCGCCGGACACCGCGTCGGGGAGACCGATGACGGCGACGTCCTCGACGCCGGGGTGGTCGTGGAGCAGTCGCTCGATCTCCTGGGCGGAGATGTTCTCGCCCTTGCGGATGATGATGTCCTTGGTGCGGCCGGTGAGCACGAGGTGCCCCTCGACGGTGAGCCTGCCGAGGTCACCGGTGATGAGGAAGCCGTCGGCGTCGAAGGCCTCGGCGGTGTGGGTGGGATCGAGGTAGCCCTGGCAGACGGCCTCGCCGCACAGTCGTATCTCCCCTTCCGCGCCGGGTGGGAGCGGCTTGCCCTCGGGATCGACGACCCGGATCCGCATGCCGGCCGGGGGGCGTCCCTCGGTGGTGGCCAGTTGCTCCGGGGTGTCGTCCGGAGAACCCATCGTGATCATCGGGGCTTCGGTCATGCCGTAGCCGTGGGTGAGCGCGCACCCGAGTTCGTCGACCACCGCGTGATAGAGCCCGGGCGGCTTCGGCGCCCCTCCGCCGGCCATGAGACGGAGGGTGGGGATGAGCCTGCGGGTGGGGTCCTTGCGCTGCTCGGCGAGGAGCAGGGAGTAGAAGGCGGTGGAGCCCCCGGCGACGGTGACACCGTTGCGGCGGTAGGCGTCGAGCGACCCGGGCAGGGCGAAGTGCTCGAAGAGGACACTCGGAAAGCCTCTGAGCAGCAGCATCACGGTGTAGTCGGGGCCGGCGACGTGTGCGTAGGGGAAGGCCATGGAGCCCACGTCGGCGACCGTCAGGCGCAGTGCGTCGGCGAGACAGGCACCGGCGGCGATGATGGAGCGGTCCGTGTGCAGCACGCCCTTGGGCTCGGAGGTCGTACCGGAGGTCCAGTAGACCCAGCGGACGGTGGTGCCGTCGGCGGGAGGGGGCGGGAGCACGGAGGGGTCCGCCTCCGGGAGGCCGGCGTACGCCGTGAAGACGAGCGGCGGCGACGGCAGCGTGAGGGCGAGGCGGTAGGCCATCGCGGCGTGGTCGAAGCCCCGCCAGACTCCGGGCACCGCGAAGAACTCCGCCTGAGTGGCCCGTAGCGCGTGGCCGACCTCGCGGTCGCGGTAGAAGGGGATGAGCGGTGTCTGCACGGCCCCGAGCCGGGCCAGCGCGAAGGCCAGGGCCACGGTCTCGATGCGGGTGGGCAGTTGCCAGGCGACCCGGCTGCCCGGCCGTACCCCCAGCCCGTACAGCCAGGCGGCGACGCGCTCCGCCCGGCCGCGCAGCTCCCCGAAGGTCAGACGGCGGTCAGGAGCCGTGCCCTCGGCCGCCCCCGGGCTGTCGGGTTCGCCGGCCTGGAGGAGCGCGGGCGCGTCCGGGGTGAGCGAGGCCCGGCGGTCGAGGAGTTCCCACAGGGTGCGGGACGCGGCCAGGCCGGAGGCGGTGCCGGACATGAGGGGCCTCCCTAAAACTGACGGCTCATCAGATGTGGCGGAAGCGTAGGGGTGGCCGCCTTGTCGGTCCAGGGGGTGCGGACTAACCTCGCATCTGATGGAGCGTCAGGAAATGTGCTGCATCGGCTTGTCGTCGCCGGGTCAGCGAGAGGGAGCCCCTCATGGATCTGCCGCGCATAGTCAGCGTGGACGACCACGTGATCGAACCCGCCCACCTCTTCGAGTCCTGGCTGCCCGCCCGGTACCGTGATCGCGGCCCCCGCCCCCTGACGGCCGGGATCGGAGAACTGGCCTATGTGGCGGGCAAATACGTCATCACCATGGACCCCGAGGGCCCGCCCACCGACTGGTGGCTCTACGAGGACCTCCGGTTCCCCTACAAACGCAACATCGCGGCCGTCGGCTTCGATCGTGACGAGATGACTTTGGAGGGCATCACCCGGGAGGAGATGCGCCCCGGCTGCTGGGATCCGGCGGAACGCCTGAAGGACATGGACCTCAATCACGTCGAGGCGTCCCTGTGCTTCCCCACCTTCCCGCGCTTCTGCGGCCAGACCTTCGCCGAGGCGCGGGACAAGGAGGTCGCCCTCGCGTGCGTGCGGGCCTACAACGACTGGATGGTCGAGGAGTGGTGCGGCGACAGCCGGGGCCGGCTGATCCCGCTGTGCCTCATCCCCCTCTGGGACGTCGCCCTCGCCGTCCAGGAGATCCGGCGGAACGCCGCTCGCGGCGTACGGGCCGTGACCTTCAGCGAGATCCCCACCCACCTCGGGCTGCCCAGCATCCACTCCGGCTACTGGGATCCCTTCTTCGCCGTCTGCCAGGAAACCGGCACCGTCGTCAACATGCACATCGGTTCGTCCTCGCAGATGCCCGCGGCCTCCCCGGACGCGCCACCCGCCGTCCAGGCCTCCCTGTCGTTCAACAACGCCATGGCATCGATGATGGACTTCCTCTTCAGCGGCGTCCTGGTGAAGTACCCCCGCCTCACCCTCGCCTACAGCGAGGGACAGATGGGCTGGATCCCCTATGCCCTGGAGCGCGCCGACGACGTATGGCGCGAGCACCGGGCCTGGGGCGGTGTGCGCGATCTGATCCCCGAGCCGCCCTCCACCTACTACTACCGGCAGGTCTTCTGCTGCTTCTTCCGCGACAAACACGGGATCGCCTCACTCGATGTGGTGGGCCGCGACAACGCGACCTTCGAGACCGACTACCCCCACGTCGACTCGACCTTCCCGCATACCAAGGAGATCGCACTCGACCACATGAAGGGCCTGGACGACGAAACCGTGCACAAGGTGATGCGGGGAAACGCGATCCGGATGCTCGGCCTGGATCTCGATCAGGATCAGGGCCTGGGCCTGTGCCCGGACACGGGGTGCGCGGCCCCAGTGCCCGGCGTCGGCCGGCCGGACGCGTGAGGGCTCATGGACCTCACGTTCACCCGGGAAGAGGAACGGTTCCGGCGCGAGCTGCGGGCCTGGCTGCGCGAGACCCTGCCAAAACTCCCCGCGAAGCCGCCGCCCGCCCACTGGCCGGCACGGCGCGCCTATGACTGCGCCTGGCAACGCGCCCTGTACGACGCCGGATACGCCGGGCTGCACTGGCCCGCCGAGGCCGGTGGGCGCGGCGCCACCCCCACCCAGCACCTGATCTTCCTGGAGGAGACGGAACTGGCGGGCGCGCCGTACGTCGGCGCCAACTTCGTGGGCCTCCTGCACGCCGGCCCCACCATCGCCGCCGAGGGAACGGCCGGGCAGCGGGCACGCTGGCTGCCACCGATCCTGCGCGGCGAGGAAGTGTGGTGCCAGGGCTTCTCCGAGCCGGAGGCGGGCTCCGACCTGGCCGCACTGCGCACCCGCGCGGTCCGGGACGGCGACGCGTACATCGTCACCGGCAGCAAGCTCTGGACCTCGCACGCCGAGGTCGCCGACTGGTGCGAGCTGCTCGTCCGCACGGATGCCTCCGCCCCCAGGCACCGGGGCATCTCCTGGCTCGCCATGCCCATGGACGCCCCCGGGATCACCGTCCGCCCGCTGCGCACCCTCGCGGGCTCCACGGAGTTCGCCGAGCTGTTCCTCGACGAGGTGCGGATACCGCTCTCGTACCGCGTCGGCGCCGAGAACGACGGCTGGCGCGTCACCATGGTCACCCTCTCCTACGAGCGCGGCACGGCCTTCGCCGGCGAGGTCGTCGCCTGCCGCCGCACACTGGCCCGGCTGGCCCGGACGGCGAAGGAGAACGGCCGGTGGGACGACGTGGTCCTGCGCCGTCGCCTGGGACGGCTGAACGCCGAATTCGGCGCGCTGTGGCGGCTGACGCAGTGGAACGTCAGCGCGGCGGAGCGGGGGGCGCACGGAGGCGGGAGCGCGGTGCCGGGCGTCGGCGGCTCCGTCTTCAAGCTCCGCTATTCCGAGGCCCGGCAGGAGTTGTACGACACGGCCGCCGAGGTCATCGGCCCCGAAGCGCTGGACGCCGGGCACCCGTGGACGGCGGACCGCCTCTCCGCCCTCTCCTACACGATCGCCGCCGGCACCACCCAGATCCAGCAGAACATCATCGCCGAGCGCATCCTCGGCTTACCCAAGGGCCGTTGACCATGGACTTCCGGCTCGACGACGACCAGCGGGCCCTGCGGACGGGGACGCGGCAACTTCTCGCGGCGCTGTTCCCCCGCGAGCGACTCCGAGCGATGGTGGACGGGGGCCGCGCGGCGAGCCCGGGCGGCTCGGGCAGTCCGGTCCGTGGGCTGTGGAAGGAACTGGGCGACGCCGGCTTCTTCTCTCTGAGGTCGGCCGAGGAGCGCGGTGGAGCGGGGCTCGGACTGCCGGAGGCCGTGCTCGTCTTCGAGGAGGCGGGCCGGGTCCTGCTGCCCGGCCCGCTGGTCGCCACCCACCTCGCGGCGGGCCTGGTGGAAGGAGCGGCCGAGGGGGAGGCGCTGGTGACGGCCGTGGACCGGCCGGGCCCGGTCGAGCATCTCGCCTTCGCGGACGCCGTCCTCCTCCTCGACCGCGCCCCGGTCCGGATCCTGCGCACGGGCACCGGCACGGCGGGGGCCCCGCGCGCGCTGGGGGCGCGGCCGGTCAAGGAGGCGATCGACCCGACGACACCGCTGCACCTCGTGAGCCGGCTGCCGGACGACGCGGAAGCGATCGGCGCCGCTCACGACGCCGCCCGACTGCGCCGGGAAGCGGCCTTGCTGACGGCGGCCCTGCAACTGGGCAGTGCCTCGCGCACGGTGGAGATGACGGTCGCGCACATCAAGGCCCGATCGCAGTTCGGCCGCCCGATCGGCGCCTTCCAGGCGGTGCAGCACCTCTGCGCCCGGATGTTCGTCCGCGCCGAGATCGCCCGCCGCAGTATCTATGCCGCATCACTGACAGTGACACTCGGTGATATTTCCCGGGCTAAATTGCTCGCCGACGCGGCTGCTGTCCGTAATGCCCGTGACTGCCTGCAACTGCACGGCGGGCTCGGATTCACCTGGGACGCGGACGTTCATCCGCACCTCAAGCGGGCCTGGGTGAGAGCGGCGCAATGGCTGTCGGAGGCCGAGGCGGAAGAAGTGCTCGCGGAGGAACTCCTGACCGAATTCCCCACGGGATGTACGGCCGGGCGGAAGGAGTGGAGTGCGAACGTCGAAAATAGCGCTGAGTGAGCAGTGTGGTGGAAATGCCCGTTATGTCACTAATAAGTGATTACACAGCGTCGATATCGGGTTGTGTCCTGCGTGTAACTCGTCGCGGGGCGGAGTTCTCCCCGACCTCGGGTACGCTCCCTTGGATGCGAGTGGTTCAGAAGCGCAATTATCCCGGTGCCGCCGATATGGCGGCGCCGAACGCGGGATCGTCTGCCACTCGCGTCGGCTCGGGGGCCGCGATTCCCCGATGTTCGAGTCCCCGCAGCGCGCGTCGCACAGTATGCAGTACGCATACTCCTTTGCGCCGGAATATGCCTGAAGCGCTTGTTGGGGTGACTCTACGTCAACCATGCTGTCTCGGAAGGAGATCACGTTCCGTGACCTCTCGGAGACGCGAGGCGTTGTGTCCGCCGGTTCGGATGGTGTGAGCGGTGCAGGTGCTTCAGATGCAGATGGAGGTTCGGGCCGACCCCGCGGAGGTGGGGCGGGCCCGCAGGTGGGCGCGGTCGCGCCTGGCCGGTACCGGGATAGGGATGGACGAGCCCCTGGCCGAAACGCTGATCCTGCTCATCTCGGAGCTGGTCACCAACGCCGTGGTGCACACGGGCTGTCCGGCCGTCCTGCGCATGCTCTTCCCGGGGGCGGGCGGCTCCGCCGAGGCCGTGTCCGGGGGGTGCCCGAGCACCGTCCGCGTCGAGGTCGCCGACATCAGCGCACGTCCGCCGCGCCGCCGCTGCGCGGAGGGCGACGACACCGGAGGGCGGGGGCTGGAGCTGGTGGACGGCCTGGCCGACCGCTGGGGTTGGCAGCCGGAGGGTGCCGGCAAGCGCATCTGGTGCGAGGTCGACCGTGGAGAACCCCTCTGGGTCGGCGCTTTCGAGCCGCCACGCGCCGTCACAAATCGGGCGTAGTCGACAAAGTCCAGACCAGGTGTTGACGTGAAGTGTTCGCGTGATCACCCTTGGACGCAGCGATTCGTTGCGAGGGGACGTCGAGAGGTCCGTGCTGCAGGGACCGGCTTGGCGAGTACGGGTCGCGGCCCGGCGCGGCTTCAGGGCAGAGGCGCCGGAGCTGGGTGGCGGCGTGCGGTGCCGTGCTCGGGGTGCGCATCAGCGCGCCGTCGCCCGCCCACCCCTCGTCAGATCCTGCCGCTGGGCGGCGATGGGCGGCGATCGGCATGCCGGTCGTCTTAACGGGGCGGGAAGACCGAGGCCGGGGTCGGAGTGCGGGGCCGGGGTGGCTGTGAGTCAGAGGATCGCCACCGGCGCCACCGGCGCTCCTGTCCCACCCGCGAAGGGCTCGGGAGTCGCCGACAGCAGAAACGCATAGCGTTTCTCCTCCGCGCACGCTGCCGAGAGTTCCTCAAGGTTCCAGTTCTGCCCCTGCAGCATGCCCATCTCGACCAGATCGAGTGCGTGCACGGGCAGCCATAGATTCTCGAACTCCGGTGGGAAGGCCTCGAAGGTCAAGGTGTCGTTGGCGACGGCGGCCACGTCGCGGGCGTGAAACCACTCCGGCGTGCGGATCGACAGTCCGGGTGACGGGAAGGCGTACGCTTCCCTGTCCCCTGCCAGGTACCGCTGTATCTGACCCGTTCGCACCATGACGATGTCGCCCGTCCGCACCGTGACGCCGGCCAGCTCCTGTGCCGCGTCGAGATCCTCGGGGGTCACGATGTGCCCGCTCTCGAGCCGCTCGGTCCCCCGGGCGCGTGCGACATCGAGCAGCACACCCCGGGAGACGACGGCCCCCGCCTTCTCCATGCCGCTGAAAGCTGCCCGGCCGTGCGTGGTGATCGAATCCGCCGGGCGGCCGTTGTAGATCTTTCCGCTGTGGGAGACATGGGGGAGCGCATCCCAGTGCGTGCCCGCCTGGAGGCCCATGGTCACCGTGTCGTCGCTGGTGGCGATGGTGTCGGGGCCGAACATCTCCCAATTGACGGCGATCATCGTGTGGAGCGGATTGACCCTGCCGGGGATCATCCCGGTCTGAACCCCGTCCTGCCGGAGCGGCAGGGCGAGAGGGATACGACGGCCCGTCCTCACGGTCGCGACGGCGGTGCGCACCACGGCGCCGGTGATGAGGTTGAGGGTGCCGATCTCGTCGGCCGCCCCCCAGCGCCCCCAGTTGTTGACGCGTTTGGCGATCTCGTGGAACTCGGGCGGCAGTGGCATGGAAACCCTTCCAGAAGTCGTAACCCGTAGGCGCGCGCCAGCAGTTCGCGCGGCCACTTCGGTGGCGGGTCTTGTGCTCGTGCCCGCTCTGCCCAAAAATCTAACGGGCCGTCAGAAACTCCGGGAAGGGGCAGGCCGTGGGGAACTTCTTGGCGGACAAGGTGGTCGCCGTCACCGGAGCCGGTCGGGGGATCGGCCGGGCGGTCGCCCTGGCCTGCGCCGACGAGGGGGCGAAGGTCGTCGTCAACGACTACGGCGTCTCCGTCGACGGCAGCGAGCCGACCAGCGCCGTCGCGACCGCCGTGGCCGAGGAGATCGGGAAGGCGGGCGGTGAGGCGACCGCCCTCGCGGACGACGTATCGACCATGGCGGGAGGCCAAAGGATCGTCGACACGGCACTGACCCGGTACGGGCGGCTCGACGGCGTCGTCTGCGTGGCGGGGATCCTGCGGGAGCGGATGCTCTTCAACATGACCGAGGAGGAGTGGGACCCGGTCATCGCCACCCATCTGAAGGGCACCTTCACCGTCTTCCGCGCCGCCTCGGCGCTGATGCGCCGACAGGGCGGCGGCACCCTCATCGGATTCACCAGCGGCAACCACCAGGGCAGCGTGTCCCAGGCCAACTACGCCGCGGCCAAAGGCGGCATCATCTCGCTCGTCCGCAGCGCCGCACTGGGCCTGAACAAATACGGGGTCACGGCCAACTGTGTGGCTCCCGTCGCCCGCACCCGGATGTCCGCGAACGTCCCCATGGAGTTGAAGGAGATCGGTGAGCCCGAGGACGTGGCGGCGCTGGTCGTCTATCTCCTCAGCGAGCGGGCCCGGGAGGAGGGGATCACCGGCCAGGTCTACACGGTGGCCGGCCCCAAGATCGCGCTCTGGGCGCAGCCGCGCGAACTGCGCGCGGTGCACGCCGAGGGCGCCTGGACTCCCCGGCGGATCGCCGACGTGCTGCCGGGAACGGTCGGCACCGACCCGATGCCCATGCTGGACCGGTTGGAGGCCATGGCGAAGGCGGCCGCAGCCGAAGGCCGCCCGAACGCGTGACCTCCCGGAATTCCGCCCCAAGGTCTCGGCGAGAGGAGAGGGCAGGAGTGGACTTCGCTTTCGGGCCACAGGACGAGTCGTTTCGCGGATCCGCCCGGGCCTGGCTCGACGCGCATCTCGCGGGCGAGCCGGCCCGCGTCCCCGGCCGCGCCTGGGAGCGCGAGCTGGGCGCGGACGGCTGGATCGGCCTCGGCTGGGACCGGCATCACGGCCGCTTCGGCAACCGGGCCGCGACGGTGACCGAACAGGTCGTATGGGCGGAGGAGTACGCCCGCGCCCAGGCCCCCGCCCGTATCGGCCACATCGGTGAGAACCTCCTGGCCCCCACTCTCCTCGCCCACGGCGACGACACCCAGCGCGCCCGGTTCCTCCCCCCGATCGCCCGTGGCGAGGAACTGTGGTGTCAGGGCTACAGCGAGCCCGGTGCGGGATCGGACCTCGCCTCGGTACGGACCGCCGCCGTGCGGGACCACGGCAGCGGAACCTATCGGATCACCGGACAGAAGATCTGGACCTCGCTCGCCCACGAGGCGGACTGGTGCTTCGTCCTCGCCCGCACCACCGAAGGATCGCGGCGCCATCACGGGCTCTCCTTTCTGCTGGTGCCGATGGACCAGCCCGGCCTGATCGACGTCCGGCCCATCCGGCAGATGTCGGGAGCGGCCGACTTCAACGAGGTGTTCTTCGAGGGGGCGAAGGCTGGAGCCGAGCACCTCGTCGGCGGCGAGGGCAACGGCTGGCGGGTCGCCATGAGCCTGCTCGCGAGGGAACGCGGCGTCTCCACACTCGTCCAGCAGATCGGCTTCGCGGCCGAACTGACGCGCACGGTCCGCCTCGCCCTGGAAACCGGTGCCGCGGCCGAGCCCGTCGAACGCGATCGGCTCGTGGGGCAATGGGCCGCGTTGCAGGTCATGAGATGGAACGCCCTGCGCACGCTGGGCGCGGCGCCGGATCCGGGGGCACCCAGCGTCGCCAAACTCCTGTGGGGAGGGTGGCACCGGACGCTCGGCGAACTGGCGATGCGGGTGCGGGGCGCCGACGCCACGGTCGCCCCGGGGGACTGGAGTGCCGACCGGCCCTATGAACTGGACGCCGTGCAACGCCAGTTTCTCTTCTCCCGTGCCGACACCATCTACGGCGGGTCGGACGAGATCCAGCGCACCATCATCGCCGAGCACGTCCTCGGTCTGCCGAAGGAGTTCCGCCCATGACCGCATACGGGCACTGGATCGACGGCGCGTGGCGTACGCCGGAAAAGGGGCACTATGCAGTTGTCAATCCGGCGACCGAACAGGTCGTCGGGGAGGCCCCGGAGGCGACTCCCGCCGAAGTCGCCCGTGCCGTGACCGCCGCGCGGGCCGCTCAGGACGGCTGGTCCCGGACGGATCCGCGCGAGCGCGCGGCCGTACTGGACCGGATAGCGGATCTCCTCATCGAACGCGGAGGGGAGCTGGCGACTCTCCTCCAGGCGGAGACGGGTGCGACGCGTCGCGTCGCCTCCACCCTGCAAGTGACCCCGGCCGTCGACCGCTTCCGCCGCTACGCGCGGGGCGCGTTGGAGCCGGATGTCGTCCCTCTCGGACCACGGACCGCCCAGGCCAGTGCGCTCGCCCCCGGCGGCCTGATCGGGGCCGCCGCGGTCCGTCGCCCGGTGGGCGTCGTCGGCTGCATCACCTCCTACAACTTCCCGGTCGTCAATCTCGCGGGCAAGGCCGCCCCGGCCCTGGCCATGGGCAATACGGTCGTCGCCAAGCCGGCCCCGCAGGACCCGCTCTGCTGTCTGGAACTGGGGCCGCTGTGCCAGGAGGCCGGTCTCCCGGACGGCGTCCTCAACGTCGTCACCGGCTCGGACGCTGCCGTGGGGGAAGCGCTGGTGTCCCACCCCGAGGTCGACATGGTGAGTTTCACCGGCTCCACCGAGGTGGGAAAGAAGATCGCCGAGTCCGCGGGGAGGTCGATGAAGCGCACCCTGATGGAGCTGGGCGGCAAGGGCGCGGCCATCGTCCTGGCTGACGCCGACGAGAAAGCGGTCGCGTCGGCGATCGGGGCGGTCGGTTCGGTCTGGTCCTTCCACAGCGGGCAGGTCTGCACGGCGCCGACCCGGGTGCTCGTCCACCGGTCGATGTACGAGAAGGTCGTCACCGGTCTCACACACTACGCCCGGTCGCTGACAGTCGGTAACCCTGTGGATAACTCCACGGTCGTCGGCCCGTTGATCTCCGCCGCGCAGCGCGACCGCGTCGAGGCCTCCATAGCCGGAGCCCGTGACCAGGGGGCCCGCATCGTCACCGGCGGCTCCCGGCCCGCCCTGGCACCCGGCTTCTACGTCGCGCCCACCCTCATCGCCGACGTCACGCCGGACATGACCGTCGCCCGGGAGGAACTCTTCGGCCCGGTCGTCGCCGTCCTCCCGTTCGACGACGAGGACGAGGCGGTCCGCATCGCCAACGGCACCTCGTACGGCCTCTACGACTACATCTTCAGCGGCGACACCGGACACGCCTGGTCGCTCGCCGCTCGATTGCGCAGCGGCAACATCGGTATCAACACGGCCCAGCGGCACCCTGAGACCCCCTTCGGCGGCTTCAAGGACAGTGGTATCGGTCGCGACGGCGGTTCCTTCGGACTGCACGCGTACAGCGAACTCCAGTCCGTCGTCTGGTCCTCCTGAGGAGGCGGCCCCGGGAAGACCCGTGGCCGCCTCGGCCCGTACCGCGTTCCGAGAGGACAACAGCCATGCGAGGCGTCATCTTCGACGGCGAGCGGCCCCGCGTCGTCGACGACCTGGAGGTCCGCGCCCCGGGCCCCGGCGAGGTCCTGGTCGCCGTCACCGCCGCCGGGCTCTGCCACAGCGACCTGTCGGTCATCGACGGGACCATTCCCTTTCCGGTCCCGGTCGTCCTCGGGCACGAAGGGGCGGGTGTGGTCGAGGCGGTCGGGGTGGGCGTCGCCCACGTCGCGCCCGGTGACCACGTCGCGTTGTCCACACTGGCCAACTGCGGTGCCTGTGCCGACTGCGACCGGGGGCGGCCGACCATGTGCCGCACGTCCATCGGCGTACCCGGCAGGCCGTTCTCACGAGGCGACGAGAGGCTCTTCCAGTTCGCCGCCAGTTCGGCCTTCGCGGAGTACACGGTCGTCCAAGCGGTCCAAGCGGTCAGGATTCCCCGCGACGTGCCCCTGACCTCCGCGGCCCTCATCGGTTGCGGCGTGCTCACCGGCGTCGGTGCCGTCCTCAACCGCGCGCGGGTGGCCCAAGGCGACTCGGTGCTCGTCATCGGCACCGGCGGCATCGGGCTCAACGTCCTGCAAGGGGCACGGTTCGCCGGGGCGTCCACCATCGTGGCCGTCGACGCGAACCCGGCCAAGGAACCAGCGGCCCGGCAGTTCGGCGCCACCCACTTCATCCACGCGGCCACCACCCCCGGCATCGCGGACGCGGTCCGGGAAGTCCTGCCCAGGGGGGCCGACCACGCCTTCGAGTGCGTCGGTGACACCGGACTCGTCCGGCAGGCCATCGACCTGCTCGACCGGCACGGCCAAGCGATCCTGCTCGGGGTGCCGCCCGCCGACGCCGAAGCGGCTTTCCGCGTCTCAACCCTGTATCTCGACAAGTCGATCCTCGGCTGCCGTTACGGCTCGGCACGCCCCCAGCACGACATCCCCCTCTACGCCCGTCTCTACCGTGAGCACCGGCTGTTGCTGGACGAACTGGCCACCGAGACCTACCCGGTCGAGGAATTCGCCCACGCGGCGGACGACGCGCGACACGGCCGTATCGCACGGGCGGTCCTGACCTTCCTCCGCTGACCAGGCCTCGCTGACCGGGCGCTCGGCTGCCGCCGTCCCCGGCTGCCGTCAGCCGAGGGCACGCGCGGGCGCCGCGCGGAAGGTGCGCCGGTAGACGGTCGGCGAGACACCGAGCGCCGCCTGCAGATGCTGCCGCATGGACGAAGCCGTTCCGAAGCCCGCGTCCCGCGCCACCTGATCCACCGAGAGATCACTGTCCTCCAGCAGATGACGTGCGCGCTCCACCCGCTGCTGCGTCAGCCACTGCCCGGGGCTGATGCCGACCTCCTCCCGGAACCGGCGCGTGAAGGTGCGCACGCTCATCGCCTCCCGCGCGGCCATGTCGCGCAGCAGGATCGGCTCGTGCAGCCGGCCCAGCGCCCAGGCGCGGGCCCCCGTCGTCGTGGCGGACCGGGGTTCGGGCACGGGCCGCTGGATGTACTGGGCCTGACCGCCGTCGCGGTGCGGTGGCACGACGCTGCGCCGGGCGACCTCGTTCGCCACGGCGGTGCCGTGGTCGCGGCGCACGATGTGCAGACACAGGTCGATGCCGGAGGCGACGCCCGCCGACGTCAGCACGTCACCGTCGTCGATGAAGAGCACATCGGCGTCCACCCGGACCGCCGGAAACAGCCGCTGGAAGTGTTCGGTGTTGCACCAGTGCGTGGTCGCCGGGCGCCCGTCGAGCAGTCCGGCGGCGGCGAGGACGTACGAGCCCGTACAGATGGACACCATGCGCGTGCCGGGGCGGATGCCGGCGAGGGCGGCGGCCAGGTCGTCGGTGAGGCGCCCCTCGGTGTAGGCCGGGCCGAGCCGGTAGGAGGCGGGTATGACGACGGTGTCGGCCTCGGTGAACGCCTCCGGGCCCCGCTCGACGGTGATCGAGAAATCGGCGTCGGTGCGCACCGGGCCGGGAACGAGGGCGGCGGTCGTGACCTCGTAGAGCGGATCGCCGGCGGCGGTGCGGGCCTTGCCGAAGATGCGGTACGGAATGCTCAGTTCGAAAGGGATCACACCGTCCAGGGCCAGCACGACGACCCGGTGCGGCCGGTCACCGCCGGCGGGCCGGCCGGGCTCGGCTCCCCCGGAACCGGCGTCGGCCAGGCGCTCGCCGCCGAGGGTGGCCGGCCGGCCGTCGGTATCCGTTCCCATGGTCTGCGACATGTTCCCGCGCTCCTCGTCCGGCTCCGGATGGGTAGTGGCCCCTGACGGACAAGGCTCCGGCGGACCGGCACATTCCCGGCGCCCGCCGACCACCGCTTCCGGAGGTTTACCGTCCCGCGTACGCCTAACGGCCAGAGGCCGCACTACCGGGCCGGAAGCACTGGCCCGATCCTTGCGATGACTGTCACAGCGGCCACTCGATCGACGGGGTGACGCACATGATCCTGGTGACATGACCCAGACAACCGAACTTCGCGCGTCGGCGGGCGGCGGCGCCACGCACCCCGGTCGCCGGCCGCGCGTCCACCGGGCGTGGTTCGTCGCCGCCGTGTCCTTCGTGACCATCATCGGCGCGGCCGGTTTCGCCTCCCTGCCCGGTCTGCTGATCGAACCGTTGCACACGGAGTTCGGGTGGTCGCGGGGGACGATCGGTTTCGCGGTCTCGGTCAATCTGGCGCTCTACGGGCTCACCGCCCCCTTCGCCGCGGCCCTCATGGACCGCTTCGGCATGCGCAATGTCGTCGCCTGCGCGTTGACCACGATCGCGGCCGGTGCGGGCCTGACCGTCTTCATGACGGCGAGCTGGCAGCTCGTCCTGTGCTGGGGAGTGCTCGTCGGGCTGGGCAGCGGTTCGATGGCGCTGGCCTTCGCCGCGACCGTCGCCCAGCGGTGGTTCGCGACCCGCCGTGGTCTGGTCACCGGCATCCTCACCGCGGCCGGCGCGTCGGGACAGCTGGTCTTCCTCCCCCTGCTCTCCTGGATCGTCGAGCGGCACGGCTGGCGGCCGGCCGCCGCGATCGTGGCCGCCGTCGCCCTCGCCGTCGTCCCCTTCGTGCTGCTGCTGATGCGCGACCATCCGGCCGACGCGGGCCTCGCGCCGTACGGCTCCACGGCGTACGTGCCGAAGCCGCCTCCCGTGGCCGGGGCCGCCCGCCGTGCGGTGACCGCCCTGCTCGACGCGGCCCGCACCGGCCCCTTCTGGCTGCTCGCCGGCACCTTCGCCATCTGCGGCGCCTCGACGAACGGGCTCGTCAAAACGCACTTCGTGCCCGCCGCCCACGACCACGGCATGCCGGCCACGGCCGCCGCCGGCCTGCTCGCGGTGATCGGCGTCTTCGACGTCGTCGGCACCATCGCCTCCGGCTGGTTCACCGACCGCTTCGACGCACGCCGCCTGCTCGCCGTCTACTACGGGCTGCGCGGCATCTCCCTGATGTTCCTGCCGATGCTGCTGGCGCCGTCCGTCCACCCACCGATGATCTTCTTCATCGTCTTCTACGGGCTCGACTGGGTCGCCACCGTCCCGCCCACCATCGCCCTGTGCCGGGAGCACTACGGGAACGACAGCGCGATCGTCTTCGGCTGGGTGCTCGCCTCCCACCAGGTGGGCGCGGCCCTGGTCGCCTTCCTCGGCGGCATGGCCCGTGACGCCTTCGGCTCGTACGACCTCGTCTGGTTCGCCTCCGGCGCGCTGTGCGCGGTGGCGGCCCTGCTCGCCCTGATCATCCGTCGTCGGCCGGCCGCGGTGATGTCGCCCGGCTGACGGCCGCGGGTGTTCCGTCCGCCCGCGACGCAACCCTTCCGCCTCCGGGGGAATCTTCTCTGGGGAGAGGGGCGTAAATGACACAGCAGGCAGAACCGGACGCGATACCGGACGACGCGGCGAGGGACGGTGTGCCCGAGGAGCCCCTTGGGCCCTCGCGGCGGGTGACGCACGAGGACGGCTTCGGCGCGGCGTTCTGCGCGTCCATGGCCGCCTTGTGCGTGGAGGCCGCCCTCGCCGGGACGATCGCCGTTCTCGTCCTCCTCTCCCGGGAGCACGACGGACTGCCCGGCGACCCCCTCGTGATCACCGCGGTGGTGCTGGTGGTCGCGCTCCTGGCCGTACTGCTCAGCGGATTCGTCACGGCGGTCGCGGTGATGCCGACGCTGGCGCTCGCGAGCCGGGCCGCGCGGCGCGCGGGGAGGACCGGGGGGCCGCTGTGGGTCCTCGGGGCCGTACCGGTCGTCTCGGCGGTGATGGTGGCGGCCTTCGGCGGCGTGGCGGCTCTCGGGAGCCTCTCGCTCGCGCGGCCCGTGACGTACGTCCTGACGTGGGCGGCTCTCACCGCCGTCCTGCTGCCCGGTGCCCTGATCGCTCAGGTCGCCGCCCGGCGGGTCCGCGACGGCCGCTTTGCGCGTACGGCCCGGCGCGTCGCGCGTGACGGCGTCCTCGCCTGGCTGGTCGTCGCGGCCCTCGGCGCGGGGGCGTACGGGACGGGGCTGGTCAGCGTGTACGAGCCGCCCCGGCTGGAGAAGTCGGACCTCGCCGGTATGTGGAGCGACGGCCGCGGCGGTGAGGTCAAGCTCGCCCCCGACGGGTCCGCGACCGCCCATGGGCTCGACAACTTCGTCTGGGACGGCATGGGCAAGGACAGGGCGACGGACTGCGACGGCAGGGGGACGTGGACGGCGGTGAAGGACGGCGGGACGGTCCAGGGGATCTCGCTGCGCATCGGCGCGTGCGAACTGTCCCGCGACTGGAGCGTCAGCGGCACCGAGAAGGCGCCGCGGATCTTCCACGAGATCGGCAAGCCGGGTTCCGGCAAACGGTATGTGCTCAGGAAGGTCGTCACACACGGCCAGGGCGGGAAGTAACCGGAGCGTGAAGCGGACCGGGAGCGCGGGATGGGACGGACGCGCCCCGGCGCACGACTCGTCACCGGCAGCGGCTTCCGAGCCCTCCGGGAGGGGCGTCAGGGGCTGAACGTGCCGAACGCGCCCCGGTGGAACAGCAGTGGCCCCGCGGCCGCCGCCTCCTCGTCCGTCCCGAGTGCCTCGACCCGGCCGACGACGATCAAATGGTCCCCGCCCGTGTGCACGGCGTGGATCACGCAGTCGACCCAAGCGGGTACATCCGCGAGCCGTGGTGACCCCGTTACGGGTGAGGGTTCGTGGGGCACGCCCGCGAACTTGTCGGCCGTGCGGGAGCCGCTGATCGCGAAGGACCGGCAGAGCGCCCCCTGTCCGGATCCGAGGACGTTGACGCAGAAGACGCCCGCCCCGGCGACGCGTGGCCAGGTGGTGGACGTCCGGGCGACCATGAACGCCACGAGCGGCGGGTCGAGGGACAGTGACGCGAAGGACTGGCAGGCGAAGCCGGCCGGGGGCTCCCCCTCCGCGCCCGGCGCGGTGACGACCGTGACGCCGCTGGCGAAGTGGCCGAGGACGCGCCGGAACTCCTCCGGTGTCGGCGGAGGGCGTTCGTCCGCCCCGACGGCCCGCAGCTCCGGCCGGGGCAGGGGGTCGACAGGCCGCCCGGCGGAAGTCGGTGACCCCGTCGACCGCAGATAGCGCACGACCGCGGCGGCCATCCCCGCGTGTCCCATCATGAAGCCCATTGAATCTGATGGACCATCAGATGGGAAGCGTCGCGACGCGCCGCGCGTGGCTTGATCCGGCTCAGGTCAGCCAGTACCAGCCCGTCCGGCGATTGAGGACACCGCCGCGCAGCGGTGGTGCGGGCCCACGGGCCCGTAGCGGCCGCCTACATGGCCCGCCGAGAGGTGCCCTGAGGGCTTGATCCGGCTCAGGTCAGCCAAACCAGCCCGTCCGGCGCTTGAGGACGCGCCCGCAGGGCGCTCGCCGGCGGCCAGGACGGCCCGGAGCCGAAGAAGACGCCGGCCAGGCGAGAGGCTCGCCGCCGCGGGCGGCAAAGACGGCCGGTGGCCGAAGATCTGCCGGACACGGCCTAGTGCCCCTGGTACGAGGGGTTGCGGCGTTCCACGAAGCTCGCCACGCCCTCGATCGCGTCCGCCGTCGTCATATTGATCTCCTGAGCGGCGGCCTCGGCCGCGAACGCGGCCGCACGGTCACCGTCGAGGGAGGCGTTGACCAGCTGTTTCGTCAGCGCGAGCGTGCGCGTCGGACCGGCCGCCAGCCGCTCGGCCCAGGCCCTGGCCGTCGCGGCGAGATCCGCCTCGGGCACCACACGGTTGACCAGCCCCAGGCGCTCCGCGTCGGCGGCGGTGAGGGCGTCGCCGAAGAACAGCAGTTCCTTGGCGCGCCGCGGTCCGATCAGGCGCGGCAGCAGATACGCGCCGCCGCCGTCGGGCACCAGGCCACGCCGTACGAACACCTCGATGAACCGGGCGGATTCGGCCGCCAGCACCAGGTCACAGGCCAGCGCGAGATGCGCGCCGAGGCCCGCGGCCGTGCCGTTCACGGCGGCGATCACGGGCTTCTCGCAGTCCAGCACGGCGCTGATCAGCCGCTGCGCGCCGCGCCGGATGGTGCGGGCCACGTCGCCGGGCACCCGGTCGGCGGCAGGGGCGGCAGGGGCGGCGGCGGAGGCGGTGCGCAGATCGGCACCCGCGCAGAATCCCTTGCCGGTGGCGGTGATGACCACGGCTCGGACGCCGGGGTCGGCGGAGTCCTGATCGAGCAGGGAGATCAGGCGTTCGCGCTGGCCAGGGGTGATGGCGTTGAGTACGTCGGGCCGGTTGAGGGTGATCCGGGCGACGCCGTTGTCAGTGGTGTGGAGTACCAATGACTCAACGGATCCGACGGACTCGACGGGTGCGGTGCCTCCGGCACGCTCGGCGGGTTCGGGTGGTTCGACAGGTGTCTCATGGGGGGAGACGGTCATGGGGGAACTCCTGGTCCTGCGTGCGGCGGGGCGTGGCCCGGCGGTGGGCGGGGGCTCAGCGGCAGAAGGCGAGTGCGTCGAGGGCCACGGCGCCCTGGCCGCGTTCCAGCACCAGCAGGGGATTGATCTCCAGCTCGGCGAGGGAATCGCTCAGCTCCAGCGCCATGCGCTGCACGCGCAGGACGGTTTCGACGAGCGCGTCCACGTCGGCCGGGAGGCCTCCTCGGACGCCGCTGAGCAGGGCGTGGCCGCGCAGTTCGCCGAGCATCGCGCGAGCGTCGCCCTCGCCGAAGGGCGGGACGCGTACGGCCGTGTCGTGCAGGGCTTCCACGAGCACCCCGCCCAGCCCCACCGTGACGGTGGGACCGAAAAGGCTGTCCGGGGTGATGCCGAGGATCATCTCGACGCCGTGCCCGACGAGTTGGCAGACCAGGATGCCGTCCAGGGGCAGCCCTTCGTAGCGGGCGATGTCGGTCAGCTCGCGGTAGGCGTCGCGTACCTGGCTGGCGGACGTCAGGCCGATCTTGACGAGGCCGAGTTCGGTCTTGTGGGTGAGCTGCGGCCCCGAGGCCTTCATCACCACGGGGTAGCCGATCTGGGCGGCCGCGCGTACGGCCGCGGCGGCGCTGGTCACCAGTTGTTCGCGGGGGACGCGGATGCCGTAGGCGCGCAGCAGCTGTTTGGCCGCGTGCTCGCTGAGCTGCTCGCCCGGGCGCATGAGCGCCCGCGCCTTGCGTGCCGAGGGGGACGGTGTGCGCGGGGCGTCGTCGAATGGGGAGCGGTAGCCGGTGGTGAAGCGGTGGTGGTCGAGATAGGCGCGGACGGCGGTGACGCAGTTGGAGAAGGTGCGGAAGGTGGCGACGCGGGAGGAGCCGAGCAGGGTGGTGCGGTAGGCGTCCTCGGTGCCCACGGGCGAGCCCCATACGACGCACACCAGCTTGTCCGTCTCCTCCGCCGCCGCCACGAGATCCTGTGCGAGCCGGTCGCTCATGGGCGGGAAGGGGCCGGTGATCGGACAGACGAGGACGCCGATGGACGGGTCGGCGAGGAGGGCGTCGATGATCCGTCGTCCGCGCCAGTCCCCGACGGGGTGGCCGCCGTTGTCGATGGGGTTCGCGACGTTCAGGTACTCCGGTATCCACGCGTGGAGTTCGCGCTGTTTCCCGGCGGAGAGGGTGGGGAGTTCCAGACCGGCCGCCGTGGCCAGATCGGCGAAATGGGCTCCCGTGCCGCCGGAGATCGAATAGACGGCGACACCGGTGGCTTGGGGCGGCCGGGCTCGGGCGAGCAGGGCCGAGGTGTCCTGGAGTTCGTCGAGTCCGTCCACGCGGATCACGCCGAACTGCCGCATGGCCGCGTCCACCACCTCGTCCGCGCCGGTCAGCTTGCCGGTGTGGGAGGCGGCCGTACGGGCACCGGTCTCGGTGCGGCCGACCTTGACGGCGACGACGGGCACCCGGTGGCGGGCCGCGCGGTCGGCGGCGAGGAGGAAGGCCCGGCCGTCCTTGATGCCTTCCACATACGCCGCGATGGCCCCGACCTCGGGCCGGGTGGCGAAGTAGGAAAGGAAGTCGGCGCACTCCAGATCCGCCTCGTTGCCGGTCGGGGCCCAGTGGGAGAGCCGGATACCGAGTTCCTGGAGGGCGAAGAGGGGGCGTCCCTGGTGGCCTGACTGGGTGATCAGCGCGATGGCCGGCCCGTCGAGATCGGTGCGGAAGCGCTCGAAGGCGTTGAGGTTGGTGTTCGGTCCGAGCAGCCGGATCCCGGAGGCCTGGACGGCGGCGGCGAGCCGGGCCTGGGCCGCGGCGCCCTCGGGCCCGGTTTCGGCGAAGCCGGAGGCGAAGGCCACGGCGAAGGTGACCTTGGCGGCGGCGAGTTCGCCGATGAGGGGGGTGGGGTCGCCGACGAGCAGGACGGCGAGGTCGATCTGCTCGGGTACCTCGCCGATGGACGGGTGGCAGGTGAGGCCGAAGACGGTCCTTCGGGTGGGGTGCACGGGGTGGACACGGGCGCCGACGTGCTCGGACCACGCGAGCAGCTGTCGGGTGATCCCGGTGTTCGGGCGGCCCTCGGCGTCGGAGGCGCCGATGACGGCCACGGCGTGGGGGCGGAAGAACCGGTCCAGGTCGGGTACGGCCGACCGCAAGGGCCGGCCGCTGACGTCCAGGTCCTGGGCGGCGTCGGCCAGGCCGTGGACGGCGGGGTGGGGGCGCTCACCGCAGGCCACCACGCGGGCGGTGCGGGAGGTGGTGGTGAGGGTGCCGTGAGTCGATCCAAGCATCGTTCTCGCCCACTCCTGTCCATGACCGAATGGCTGACGTATGGTCAGGCTACCGATCTGATGAGCCGTCAGGAATGGTGCGGTCAGTGGGAAAAGGAAGGGTGCCTTCTTGGTTGCGACACCTCACGCCGCCGGCGGGACGCCGCGGTTCGACCTGCCCGGCATCGATGCCTTCACCCGGCCCTACTGGGACGCGGCGGCCGAAGGCCGGCTGCTGATACGCCGCTGCCGTGCCACCGGGTGCGCCCGTCCGCACCACTATCCGCGGGAGTTCTGCCCCTACTGCTGGGGCGAGGACGTCGAATGGGAGCAGGCGAGCGGCCTGGCCACGCTGTACACCTGGTCCGTGGTCCATCGAAACGATCTGCCCCCCTTCGGGGAGCGGGTTCCCTATACCGCCGCCGTGGTGGACCTCGCCGAAGGGCCGCGCATGATGACCGAGGTGGTCGACTGCCCCGAGGCCCGGCTGAGCATCGGCATGCGCCTGCGGGTCCGTTTCCGTGCGCCCGATGGGACCGCCGTACCGGTGCCGGTCTTCGGCCCGTACTGACCCGGGGCCTTACGGCCAGAGAAGTTCCCTGGCCCACGAGCCGTCCGTGGTCCGGCGGTAGACGAGGCGTACGTGGCGGCGTTGTGCGTCTCCCTGGAAGAACTCGACCTCGTCGGCTGCCAGCACGTACAGCGTCCAGCTGTCGACAGGGGCGTCGGGCTCCTGCCGCGCCCGTTCCCACGCCGCGTCCGAGGCCCGTGCCAGGTGGGCCAGGGAGGTGAGGGGTTCGCTCTGGTGTCCGGTCAACGCGGCGGCCAGGGCGCCCGTCGAGCGCTGGGCCAGGTCGGCCCGGCTCTCCGTCGCGTCCGCCGCCGTCACCGTGCCCCGCACCCGGACCTGCCGGCCGACGGCGGGCCAGTAGAAACCCAGCGCCGCATGGGGCCGTACGGCCAGGTCCCGGCCCTTGTGGCTCGTCTTGTGGGTGGCGAAGTGCCAGCCCCGTTCGTCCGCGTCGTGCAGCATCAGCGTCCGGACGGACGGCCGCCCGTCCGCGTCCGCCGTGGCGAGCGCCATGGTGTGCGGCTCGGGGGCACCCGCCTCGGCCGCCTCGCGCAGCCACTGCTGGAAGAGGGGCAGGGGATCGGGGGGAGCGGCCCCCGGTTCGAACCGAGGGAGTGCGGTGTCCCATACGCGCAAGGAGCGAAGGAGCTCGCGGAAGGACTCCTGCCGATTGTCGTCCGAGTGGTGGTTCATGAGCCCCATCTAACTCCCGGTGCCCCGCGTGCCCCGCCGTCCGGGCGACGGACACGCGCCTCGGCGGCGGATACCCCCGGCTGTCCGTCTCGGCCGTGGGGGCACGGCGACGGCGGGAGAGCCCGGCGGGCCCGGGGGCGGTGTCAGTCCCGGCCCAGGATCACGGTGCCCGATGAGCAGAACCAGCCGCCGGTCCCCGAGGCGACGGCGAGCCGGGGGAGCCGTCCGTCGTCCTTGCGTACCTGGCGGCCCGCCTCCGCCTCGCCGCGCAGCTGTCGCACGGCCTCGACCAGCAGGAACAGACCGCGCATGCCGGGGTGGCAGGCCGACAGGCCGCCACCGTCGGTATTGACCGGCAGCGCGCCGCCGACCAGCAGCCGCCCCTTCTCCACGAAGGCGCCGCCCTCGCCCTTCGCGCAGAAACCGAGGTCCTCCAGCGTCACGAGCGTCATGTAGGTGAAGGCGTCGTACAGTTCCGCGACCTCGATGTCCTGGGGGGTCACGCCCGCCCGCTCGAACGCCAGCCGTCCCGAGACGGCCGCCGGGGACACCGTGAAATCGGCCCACTCGGACATCGTCGTATGGGAGACCGCCGTACCGGCGCCCCGTATCCACACCGCGGGCTTCGCCGTGTCCGCCACGTAGTCCTCCGCCGCCAGCAGCACCGCGCAGCCGCCGTCCGAGCGTACGCAGCAGTGGAGTCTGGTGAAGGGGTCGGCGATCACCGGTCCGCCGAGAACGTCGTCGACCGTGATCGGATCCCGGTACATGGCCTGGGGGTTGTGGGCGGCGTTGGCACGGGTTTGAACGGCGACGTCGGCAAACTGTTCCAGCGTGGTGCCGTACTGGTGCATGTGGCGTCGGGCCGCCATGGCGTACTTGGCGACGAGGGTGTGCCCGTACGGCGCCTCGAACTGTGCGGGCCCTTGTGCGCCGAAGGAGAGGTTCGCCCGGCGGCGGCCCGCCTTGAGATCGGCGCGGGCGGTGGAGCCGTAGACCAGGAGCACCGCGTTCGCGTGGCCCGCCGCGATCGCGTCGGCGGCGTGGGCGGCCATGACCTCCCAGGTCGAGCCGCCGACACCGGTGGAGTCCACCCAGGTGGGCCGCAGCCCCAGGTACTCGCCGACCTCCAGGGGGGCGAGGGTGCCGAGGCCGGCCGAGGCCAGGCCGTCGACGACCCGCTTGTCGAGTCCCGAGTCGGCCAGGGCCCGGCGGGCGGCCTGGGCGTGCAGGGCGTAGGGGGTGGCCGTGTCGACGCGGCCGCAGTCCGAGAGGGCGACGCCGACGACGGCGACCTTGCGGTGTCCGGGACTCATGAATCTGACGGTACATCAGCAAGACCTCTGGGAAAGCGCGAATCGACTCCCTAATATGACTCACCGTCAGTTAGGGAGGAGCCCGCCGATGGACGCCTCGCTGAGCGAGGAACAGCTCCAGATCACCCGCGTTCTGCGAGAACTGCTGCTCGAACACTGCGGACCGGACGACGTCAAGGCCGCGGTCCGTACCGAGGCCGGTTATGACGAGGGCCTGTGGCGCCGCCTCGCGGAGGGGCTGGGCCTGCCCGGTCTGGCGGTGGAACGCCGCTACGGGGGAGTGGGGTGCGGGCCGACCGAGCTGGCGTTGGCGTGCGAGGAGACCGGCCGGGCGCTGCTTCCCTCGCCTCTGGTGCCCGCGGCGGGCTTGGTGACACCGCTGGTCGCGGCCCTGGGCAGCCCCCGGCAGCGCGCGGAGCTGCTGCCGCGGCTCGCGGCGGGGGAGCTGACGGCGGCGCTCGCGGTCCCCGGCCGCGCCCTGCCGACGGCCCTCGGGCTCACGGGGCCGAACCACGGCGCGTGGTCCGGTGGCGGCCGGGCGGGCGGTGTGCAGGGGCGGCCGGTGGACGGCGGCCGGAGCTGGCGGCTGTACGGGGAGGTCCGGCAGGTCCTCGACGGACACCGTGCCGGTCTGCTGCTCGTCGCGGCCCACGTCGGCGGGTACACGCGCGGCCGCACCCTGTTGTTCGCCGTGCGGCCGGGGGACGCCCGTGGTGTGGTCCGTACACGGCAGACCGTGCTGGACGAGACCCGGCCGCAGGCCCGGATCGAGCTGCGGGACACCGACGCCGAGCTGCTGGGCGCGGACCCGGACTCCGGCGCCGGGCTCACCGACGACGTGTGCGGCGCGCTGGCCGCGGTCGGCGGGCGCGTGGCGGCCGTACTGGCGGCCGAAGCGGTGGGAGCGGCGGACCGGGCGCTGGAGCGGACGGTGGAGTACGCGCGCGTGCGGGAACAGTTCGGCAGGCCGATCGGATCGTTCCAGGCGGTCAAACACCGGCTGGCGGACCTCTACGTGGCGGTGCGGGCGGCGCGCTCGGCGGCTTACTACGCCGCGTGGGCCGTGGGCCGCGAGACGGATGCCGGGGCCGGTCCGGGGCGGGGCGAGGGGCCGCGCGGGGACCCGGCCGCGGCCGCTTCGCCGCCGGGGCGCGAGAGCGCGCGTGTCGTCGCCGGGCTCGCACTGGCCCAAGCGCTGGAAACGGCGCGGTTCGTCGCGGGAGAAGCCGTCCAACTGCATGGAGGTATCGGCGTGACGTGGGAACACGATGTGCAGCTGTACTTCAAGCGGGCCGCCTCGGACGAGTTGTTGTTCGGGCCCGTGCACCGGTTGCGGGGACGTGCGGCACAGACGGCGGGGTTGTTTGACGCCGGTGGGGACCGGGAAGCGGTGGCCCTGTGACGGCCGCCGTGAAGCGCCTCGTGCAGAAGGTGACCGCGACCCGCGCGTTCGCCCGGGTCGCACCGCACTGCGTGCCGGCGCTCGACCGGACCCTGCACCGGCTGACCGGCGGGAAGGTGCTGCTCAGCGCCGGGATGCTGCCGAGCGTCCTGCTGACGACCAGGGGTGCGAAGAGCGGGCTGCCCCGGCGGACGCCGCTGGCGTGCATGCCCGAGGGTGACGGTCCCGGCGGCTGGATCCTGATCGGCAGCAACTTCGGCCGGCCCGGGCATCCCGCCTGGACGGCGAACCTTCTGTCGCACCCGGACGCGGAGATCAGCTGGAAGGGGCGGGACATCGCGGTGCGGGCGCGGCTGCTGCGCGGAGCGGAGCGGGAGGCCGCGTGGGCGGCGGTGGTGAGGTTCTGGCCGCCGTACGCGCGCTATCAGGCGCGTGTGGAGCGGGAGATCCGGCTCTTCCGGCTGGAACGGAGGTAGCCGCGCGACTGCGTGAGCGGTGCGCGGGAGGCGACGTGCGCTGTCGGATCGCGCCGCGGGGGGGGGGGGGGGGGGGGGGGGGGGGGGGGGGGGGGGGGGGGGGGGGGGGGGGGGGGGGGGGTGGGGGGGGGGGGGTGGGGGGGGGTTGTTCTCTGGGGGGA
>NZ_JBVJDW010000009.1:56180-327149 GCF_055582085.1 Streptomyces sp. NPDC042259
AGCGGCCCCCCCCCCCCTCCCGCCCCCTCCCCCCCCCCCCCCCCCCCCCTCCCCCCCCCCCCCCCCCCCCCCCCCCCCCCCCCCCCCCCCCCCCCCCCCCCCGCTGCGATGACAGGACGTGCGAAGCGCTCTACGGCGCTATTTGGTGGGCTTCTTGCCCGTGATGCCGAGGTGGACGAGCAGGGCGAGGTTCGGCTTGAGTTCGGCCTGTTTGACGCCCCAACTCTGGAAGCCCTTCTGGTGCGAGGCCACCGCGGCGAGCATCGCGACGAGCGAACCGGCGACGGCCGCCGGACTGACGTCCTTGTCCACCTTGCTCTTGGACTGGAGTTCCTTGACCGAGTCCGTGAGGGAGTTGGTGACCGCGTTGAGGATCTTCATGCGGATCTTGTAGAACCGCTTGTCGCCCTCGGCCGCTCCCAGGTCGACGACGCGCAGGATGGCGTCGTGCTTGCGCCAGAAGCCCAGGAAACCGTCGACGAGTTCCTCGGCGGCCTGCCAGCCGGACTTGCCGACCCAGGAACGCCCGGCGACCAGTTCGGTCAGCGTCGCGCCCTCCTTCGCCATCTCCTCGGCGATTTCGAGGACGGCGCCCTCCACGTCGGGGAAGTACTGGTAGAAGGTCGCGGGTGACGTGCCGGCCTTGCGCGCGACGTCGATGACCTTCACGTCGCGATAGGGCGAGGAGCTGAGCATTTCGCTGAGGCAGTCGAGCAGCTTCTGCCGCGTCGCCTGTCCGCGTCGTCCGGCCACCCGGCCGTCGACGGTGCGTACTTGTCCTGTCATGCCGTCAGCTTACCGAGGGGTGATCGGAGCGCGATTCGGCCGCATGCAAATGGGGGCGGGGGTGCCGGCCGGGGTGTACCCGCTGATCAGGGGGGTTTTGGGGGTCGTCGGGAAGCTCGGAGCGGATTGGCCCGTACCGGTGAATCCTCTTATCAACAGGCTGTGGACAACGTCGTCGGGCGGCCCCGCACGGGCGTTATCCACAGGCCGCGCGGGATCCATGATCCCCCTATAGCGTGGCAGTCGTAACACCTCGGGAACGGGCACGGAAGGAGCCGACCCATGAGCACGGACCCGGAAGGATTCCCCGAAGGCATGCCGTGCTGGGCGGACGTCACGCTGCCGGACCTCGAAGCGGGCAAGCGCTTCTACGGTGAACTCCTCGGCTGGACCTTCGACGTCGGCACCGCCCGGTTCGGGTACTACACGCAGGCCTCGCGCGACGGGAAGAAGGTCGCGGCCCTGGTGCCCAAGACCGACGGCCGGATGCCGACGGCCTGGGGCGTCTACTTCGCCTCGGCCGACGCGGCGGCCACGGCGGGCCGGATCGAGGCCGCGGGCGGCCGGATCATCGTCGCCCCCATGACCGTCGCCGACTTCGGCAGAATGGTGGTGGCCGCGGACCCGGACGGCGCGGTCTTCGGCGTCTGGCAGGCGGGCACCCACCACGGCTTCGAGCTGCGCGGCCGCCCCGGCTCCTACGGCTGGACCGAGGTGTACACCCGCGATCCGAAGCCGGTCGACGCCTTCTACGAAGCCGTCTTCGGCCTCACGTCCACGGATGTGAGCGAAGAGGCGGGCACGGAGTTCGCCATCTGGACACCCGCCGGGAAACCGGCCGCCCCGGAGCATGCTGTGGGGGGCCGAGCCGTCCTCGGCGAGGGCTTCCCGGCGGAGATGCCCGCGCACTTCCTCACCTACTTCGTGGTCGACGGCTGCGACGCGGCGGCGCACGCGGCGGTCGCCCTGGGCGGGCGGATACGGCGCGAGCCGCGGGACACGCCCTACGGGCGCTTCGCCGTGCTGGCCGATGATCAAGGCGCGAGCTTCGCCGTGATCGACCTGGCACGGGCGCGGCGGGGATAGCGGAGCACCGGCCCGCGGGCCGGTGCGAGGAGCGGGGGCAGGGGCGACCGAGGCGACGGGGAGGGGTGCGGGACGGGACGTTCCGCATGTGGCGGAGACACGGCGAAGCGTGCCCCGGGTTCGCAACCGTGGCCTTCGCCAGGAAGAATCAGGTTGCGTACCCCGGGATAATTCGCGGTGATGCGCTGCACGGGGCTGGAACCCTTCAAGCCCCCACGGGGAGGTGGCAGGCCAGTGGTGGAGCAGCTTACGCAGCACGACCCGAGACGGATCGGCCCGTTCGAGGTGCTCGGCCGACTCGGCGCCGGCGGCATGGGGCTGGTCTATCTCGCCCGCTCGGCGTCCGGCCGACGGGTCGCGATCAAGACGGTGCGCACAGAGCTGGCGGAGGACCAGCTCTTCCGGGTGCGCTTCACCCGCGAGGTGGAGGCGGCCCGCGCGGTCAGCGGCTTCTACACCGCCGCCGTCGTCGACGCCGACCCACGGGCGGCCGTGCCATGGCTGGCCACCGCCTATGTGCCCGCGCCCTCGCTCGAGGAAATAATCAACGAGTGCGGGCCGCTCCCGGCCCAGGCGGTGCGGTGGCTGGCGGCGGGGATCGCGGAAGCGCTCCAGTCCATCCACGGCGCGGGGCTCGTGCACCGCGACCTCAAGCCGTCGAACGTGCTGGTCGTGGAGGACGGGCCACGGGTCATCGACTTCGGAATCGCCTCCGGGGTGTCCAACACCCGGCTGACGATGACCAACGTGGCGGTGGGTACCCCCGCGTACATGTCACCCGAGCAGGCACGGGACTCCCGGAGCGTCACGGGCGCCAGCGACATCTTCTCGCTGGGCTCGACGCTGGTCTTCGCGGCGACCGGGCACGCGCCCTTCCACGGCGCGAACCCGGTGGAGACCGTCTTCATGCTGCTCCGCGAGGGCCCCGACCTCGGTGGGCTGCCGGACGAGCTGCGCCCGCTCATCGACTCGTGCATGCAGATGACGGCCGACCACCGGCCGAGCCCGGCCGACCTCCAGTCGCAGCTGGCCCCGCACCTGTTCGCCTCCGGCGGGGGCGACGACAGCGGCACGGCCTCGGCCTGGCTGCCCGACAACGCCGTCTCCCTGATCGAGCAGCGCCGGGCCGGGCACCGGCCCGCCACTGCGGGCGCGGGAGCCAGGAGCGGCGCCAGGAGCCGCCCCAGCGCCCCGCCGCGGCCTCCGCAGCCGCCGACGCCCGCGCCCGGGCCCGCCGCGTCGTACGACCCGCAGGGCGGGCACGCGCGCAGCGGCCCGGGCTGGAGCGACGGGCACGCGGCCGGCGCCGGAGCCGCCTCCGGCCGCTCCGGCATGGTCGGCGCGCGTGACCCGCGCGGCGGCCTCGGCGGGCCGCACGTGGCCGCCGCCGGACCGGTGGGGGCACAGGGCCGGCACGCCGCCGCCCCCGTCGCGGCGGGCCCCGACGGTGCCGTACGGCTGCCGGGTTCGCAGGTGCCGATCGGCCCCGGCCCCCGGGCCGCCGACGTGCGCGAGTCCCAGGCCCAGACGGGCACCGGCCCCGCGACGGGCTGGGTGCGCCCCCCGGCCGGGGCCGGGGCTCCCGCCGCCGTGCCCGTGCAGAACCCGGCACCCGCGCCGGACATCGGTGCCAACACCCAGGGTGAGCCGGGGCGTTGGCGGCCCTGGCGGTTCCGGATGTCCAACGACGTCTGGGGCACCCCCACGGTCGCCGGCGATCTGCTGTACGTCACGTCCTTCGAGGTCCACGCCCTCGACGTGGCCAGCGGCCGACGGCAGTTCAAGACCCGGGACGTCGCCTGGGCGATGGCCGTCGCGGACGGCCGGATCCACGCCTCGGACGGACCCACGCTGTACGCGCTGGACGCCACCGACGGCGCCGAGCACTGGCGGCTGGCGACGGACGGCTGGGTCTACTCCCTCAAGGCCGACCGCGGGACGATCGTCACCGGCACGCGCGGCGGGGGCGTCCAGGCGTGGGAAGCCGCCAACGGCGAGCTGTTGTGGGAGGCCGGCGGTCTCCAGACCGACTTCGAGACGCCCGACTGCGGCCCGTTCGTGCAGGACGGCACGGTGTACGTGTGGGCGGACGCCCGGCTGAAGGCGCTCGAGGCGCGTACGGGCGCGGAGCGCTGGTCCTACCCGGTCGGTGACGCCGCCTCGTGCGGCGGCGTGCCGGTGCGCTTGCTGGCCGCCCCGGACAGGGTGGTGTACGTCGCGGCCGGTACGCGGGTGCTCGCGATCGACGTGGCCCGCGGGGACGTGCGGTGGCGGTTCGAGGCGCCGGCGGTCTTCCTCAGCCCGCCCGCCTTCGCGCCCGGGCCCGCGGTGACGGGCGGCGGCGTCTACATCGCCGACTACCTGGGCACCGTCTACGCCCTGGACGCGGCGACCGGCCGGGACCGCTGGCGCATCGCGACCGAGGCCCGCCAGTCGACGGAGCCGGTGCTCGTGGCGGGCGGATCCGTGCACCTGGGCAGTGGCGGGGCGCTCTACACCCTGGACGCCGTCACCGGCACGCCCAAGTGGCGCTTCGCCGCCGGCGGCGATGTCGTGGGTGCGCCCGTCGTGGCCGACGGACGGGTCCACTTCGGTTCCGCCGACCACTGTCTGTACACCGTCGACGCGGCGGGCGGGCAGCTCCGCTGGAAGCTCGCGACGGGCGGCGAGATCACGGGCTCCCCGGTGGCGACGGGCGGCGTGGTCTACGCGTGCAGCAAGGACCGCTGTGTCTACGCCCTGGACGCGGCCAAGGGCACGGGCCTGTCCCGCCGCTGACCCCGCCGCCCGGGTTCCTCGCTCCCCGGGACCTCACCGGGGGTCCGGCGGCGGCGCGGACGCGGGAGGCGAGGTGGCCGACGGGGGGTAGGGGAGGGGCTGGGTGTCGTAGAGGTCCTCCGGATCCACGTAGGGGCTGGGGGCAGGGCCGGGGCCGGGGTACGTGGCGTCACCGGGGCCGGGGTACGTGACGTCGGCCGTGGCATAGGGGGCGTACACGCCGGGCGGTGGCTCGGGGACCGGGGCCGGGGCGGGGGCCAAGGCGTCGCGTCGGGGCCGGCGGCCGGGCAGCACGGCGGCGGCCAGCAGCAGCACGGCACCGCCGACGGCGGCCGTGGCCACGCCGGTGTTCAGCCCCTCGCCGCGCGCCCCGACCGTCAGGGAGCCCGCCGCCTGCCCCTGGCGCACGGCCCACAGCACCACGAGGCCGATCACGGCCACGCCCGTCAGCCCGACGAGCGACCGGGACCGCAGCAGCAGGCCCATCAGCGTGACCAGAGCCGTGATCAGCAAGGGGACGAAGAGCGAGCCGATCAGCCGGGCGTGGTTCCCGGTGACACCACCGGCGTGGAAGAGGTCCGCCGCGAGGTAGTCCCTGCCCCGCCGTTCGCCGTACCAGGGACGGAAGGGGCTCCAGACGACGGCCACCACGCCGGCGAGCGCCACCAGGGAACCGATCGCGTTGCGCAACGTCGACATGACACGACGCTACGTCCGCCCCCGCGCGCCCGCCAGCCACGGCCACCCGGGACGCCGCCGCTCAGCGCAGGCGGTACTCCCGGTTCCGGTCGGCGAAGAGCCGCGCCTGGCGTTCCGGTGGCAGATTGCCCAGGGAGATCAAATGCGGGGCCAGGGCGAGCGCACGCTCCCGCGCGGCCTCCTTCGCCGCCCACACGGCGCGCACGGTGCCCTGCACCGCCTCGGTCGGGTAGGACGCGATGACGGCGGCGGCGCGCACCGCCGCGGTGACGGCCTCGCCGGGCGGGGTCAGTTCGGAGACCAGGCCGATCTCGTACGCCCGGCGCGCGGAGAGCCGCTCGGCGGTGCCCATCAGTGCCAGCCGGGCCGCTTCGCCGAAGGGCATGCGCTGCGCCATGAAGAGGGACTCGTAGGCGCTGACCATGCCGTAGGAGGTGTGCGGGTCGAAGAACGTGGCGTTCCGCGACGCCACGACGAACTCCGCCTCGCCGAGCAGGTAGAACGCCCCGCCGCAGGCCATGCCGCCGACCGCGGCGACGACCGGCTTCCACAGGTCGGCGGCCTTGGGGCCGACGGTCAGGAGCGGGTCGTCCTGGCAGTACGGGGAGGCGGGCTGCGGGATGTCGGCCGAACGGTCGAGGCCCGTGCAGAACGCCCGGTCCCCGGCGCCGGTGAGCACGACCGCCCGCACGGTCTCGTCGCGGCGGAGCCCGCGCCACAGGGCGCGGAGCCGGTCGGCCGTCGCGAGATCGATCGCGTTGTGCCGCTCGGGCCGGTCGAGGGTCACGAGGGTGACGCCTTCCGCGGCGGTTTCCGTGCGCACCGTCATGGCCGCTCCAGCAGCCAGCGGGGCACGACGAAACCCTCCGCCGGCTCGGGGAAGGCGACGACGACGGGGGCGCCGATGCGCAAGCGGGCCGGGTCGACGGAGTCGAGTGCCGCGTCGGGCGCGGCCACGAGATTGCCCACGAGACGGATGCGCGGATCGTCGGCCAGTTCGACGACGATGACGTTGTACGGGGCCTGGGCGGCGTAGGCGGGCAGCAGGGGCGGGTGGGGCCGGACGAACGACCAGACGCGGCCGCGGCCGCTCATCAGGCGCCACTCGCTGTCGAAGGACTGGCAACGCGGGCAGCAGGGGCGGGGCGGGAAGCGCGGCTCGTGGCACCGGACGCAGAACTGAACGCGCAGCTCGCCGCGGGCGGCGAACTCCCAGAAGGGCGCGCCGTCCTCGTCCGGCACGGGCAGCAGCGGCCCGTTGTCAGTGGTGCCCCTCATGATGGAGGACATGCACTCAACTCCTCAGCAGAAGTGCCGAAGTGGGAACGTCCTCACCCGCCGTGACCAGGCAGGTCGCGGCGCCGGGTACCTGCGCGGTGGAGCTGCCGCGGAGTTGCCGGACGCCCTCGTTGATGAGGTTGAAGCCATGGACGTACGCCTCGCTGAGCCCGCCGCCCGCCGTGTTGATCGGGAGCCGGCCGCCGATTTCGAGCGCACCGCCCTCGGAGAACGCCGCGCCCTCCCCGCGCCCGCAGAAGCCGTAGCCCTCCAGGGACAGCGGTATGAGCGGGGTGAAGGCGTCATAGATCTGTGCGACGTCCACGTTCCCCGGGCCGAAGTCGGCGTTCTTCCACAGCTGCCGGGCGGCGGTCCAGGAAGGGCCGGTCAGCGGGTCGTCGGTCCAGTAGTTGACCATGCCGTGGTGCTGGGCGGGCAGGCCCTGGGCCGCCGCGTGGACGTACACGGGGCGGCGGCGGCAGTCACGGGCGCGTCGCGCGGAGACGACCACGCAGGCCAGGGCGCCGTCCGTCTCCAGGCAGTTGTCGAAAAGGCAGAGCGGCTCGCTGATCCAGCGCGAGCCCATGTACATCTCGCGGGTCAGCGGCCGCTCGTACATGATCGCCGCCGGGTTCTGGTTGGCGCGGTTGCGGCAGGCCAGGGCGACGTCGAAGAAGTGGTCCCGGGTGGCGCCGTACTCGTGCATATAGCGGCGGGCGAGCATCGCGATCTCGTCGACGGGCCGCAGTAGCCCGTAGGGGCGGGTCCACTGGTCCGGGGTGGGGAGCCGGGTCCGGGTGCTGCGCCACGGTCTCGGTCCGGAGCCGCGTTTGCGGGACCGCCAGGCGACGCCGACGTTCGCCTGTCCGGTAGCGACGGCGAGGGCCAGATGCGCGATGGTCGCGCAGGAGCCACCGCCGCCGTAGCCGATCCGGGAGAAGAAGGTGACGTCACCGGCCCCGATGGCCTTGGCGATCTCGACCTCGTCGGTCTCCTCCATCGTGTAGGCGGCGAAGGCGTCGACCTCGCGGGGCGGGATGCCCGCGTCGTCGAGCGCGGCGACGATCGCACGGCAGGCCAAGGTCTTTTCGGAAGCGGGAAGTCGACGGGCGAAGGGGGTCTGTCCTATGCCGACGATCGCAGTAGCGTCCTTGAGCGTTGCCGCCATCGCCACCTCCCTGCTGTCGGTGTGCACACTGCTGACAGCGCGGAAGGGTATCGCTAATCTGACGGTGAGTCAGCTATGGGGCCGGGCGGCCGGCCGGCCGGGCCGCGGCTCGTCCGGGAGGCGGGCCCGGCCGGGTGCGGGGGAGGGTGTGCGATGCGCGGCGACCTGGAATTCACCTCCATACCCCGGCTGGTCCGCACGGCCGCCGAGCGGTACGCCGGCCGGGAGGCCGTGGTCGAGGGCAGGACCCGGCTCAGCTACCGGCAGCTGGGAGAGCGCGTCGAGCGGGCCGCCGCCGCGTGCCTCGCCGCGGGTGTCGAACGGGGCGACCGCGTCGCGATCTGGGCCCCCAACACCCTGGGCTGGATCGTCTCCGCCCTGGGCGCCGTCACCGCCGGGGCGGTCCTCGTCCCCGTCAACACGCGCTTCAAGGGCGCCGAGGCGGCTCGGGTACTGGCGCGCACCCGGGCCCGGCTGCTGTTCGTCACCGGCACCTTCCTCGGCACCTCGTACGTCGCCGCACTGCGGGCCGCCGCCGGTGGCGCGCCGGAGGGCGGCGAGGGGGGTCCGCTGCCCGGGCTGCCGCAGCTGCGTGACGTCGTCGTCCTGGCCGAGGACGCGCCTCCCGGCTTCCGTACGTGGAAGGAGTTCCTCGCCGCCGGAGGGGCGATCCCCGGCCCGGTCGTACGGGCCCGGGCCGACGCCGTCGAGCCGGACGCACCCTCCGACATCATCTTCACCTCCGGCACCACGGGCGAGCCCAAAGGGGCCGTCGTCACCCATGCCCAGACCCTGCGGACCTTCGGTGTCTGGAGCGAGCTGGCCGGGCTGGCGGAAGGAGACCGCTATCTGATCGTCAATCCCTTCTTCCACACCTTCGGCTACAAGGCGGGCGTCATCGCCGCCCTCATGCGCGGCGCCACGATGGTTCCGCGGCCGGTCTTCGCGGCGGACACGATTCCGGCCGGCATCGCGGCCGAACGCATCTCCGTGCTGCCCGGACCGCCCACACTGCTCCAGTCGCTGCTCGACCATCCGAACCGGCGGGCACACGACTTGTCGTCCCTGCGGCTGGTGGTGACGGGAGCGGCCGTCGTGCCCCGCCGCCTGGTCGACCGGTTGCGTACGGAGCTGGGCATCGCGACCGTGCTGACCGCCTACGGCATGAGCGAGGCGACCGGTGTGGTGACGATGTGCCGGCGCGGCGACCCGGCCGAGGTCGTCGCCGCGACGTCGGGCCGGGCCATCCCGGACACCGAGGTCAAGGTGGTGGGGCCCGGGGGCGCGGCGCTCCCGCCCGGCGAGCCCGGCGAGATCCTCGTCCGGGGGTACCAGGTGATGCGCGGCTACTTCGAGGACCCGGAGGCCACAGGCCGGGCCGTCGATCCCGGGGGCTGGCTGCACACCGGCGACGTCGGCGTCCTGGACGACGAGGGCAACCTCCGGGTCACCGACCGGCTCACGGACATGTTCATCACCGGCGGCTTCAACGTGTACCCCGCCGAGGTCGAGCGGGTGCTGGCCCGCCATCCGGGGATCGCCGAGGTCGCCGTCGTGGGAATCCCGGACGGGCGGCTCGGTGAGGTGGGCAAGGCCTTCGCGGTACGGCGGGCGGGGGCGGCGGGCGGTCAGGACCCGGCCGCCGGTGCGCTGATCGCCTGGGCCCGCCGGCAGATGGCCAACTACAAGGTCCCGCGCGAGGTCGAATTCGTCACCGAACTACCGCGGAACGCCTCCGGGAAGGTCCTCAAGAGGCAGTTGCGCGAGCGCGGCGGGACCGGGACCACGGGGGCGCCGCCCGCGTGAACCGCCCGCGTGAGCGGCCCGAGTCGGGGCCCCGGCGCGGCGGGAGGCCAATGGCCGGATTTCACGGCCCCGCCCGGCGCGGCCCGTACCGTGGGCGCCCGCTGACGAGGGCGAAGAGGCCCCGCCTCGTGCTCTTGGCCGGTCCCGGGGCGCCACACGCGCCTGCCGGGCCGCAGCCGACCACCGGGCCGGAGCCGGCCGCCGGACCGGGCCGAACGCGGACCGGATCGGGCTGGCCGGATCCGGGCCGGGCGGGGCGTACCGGATCGACGCGGGCGGGCGTCAGCCGAGGCGGACGTCGGTGGTGTGGTCGTCGGCACCGCCGGTGGTGTGGTCGTCCTGCGGCCCGTTGCCCGCCGACGACTGCAGGGCCAGCACACCGCGGCCCTGGGAGGTGGAGTGGTCGTCGGCGGCGGCCGGGAGGGCCGCGACGGCCACACCGGCCGTCGCGAGGGCGATTATGACGAGGGCCTTCTTGGTGCGGGTCATCGTGCGCGTCATGGTGACTCCTTCGCTGGGGGTGGCTGTTGCGCTTCTCAGTGAACGTATCGGCGGGGAAACGGGCATACGCGGTTTTGGGCCGGAAACCAATGAATCCGGGGGCGTTGGGCGGGAGATCGCGGGTGACGGAGCCGCTCCGGCCACGAAACCGTGGACGGCGCAACGCCGCAGGGGCCCGCGTCGACGGCTTCCCCTCCGTGCCGTCGACGCCGGCCCCTGTCGGTCCCCCGTGCGAGTCCCCCCCGGCGGACCCTGATCCCCCGTACATCCCCCCGTACATCCCCCGTACTTTTCCCCCGTGCGTCCCCCCGGTGGACCTCGATCCCCCGTACATCCCCCGTGTTCCCCCGCGGTCCACCGGGAGGGACTGCTGATCGGCCGGGAGTTCCGCTTGCCCCCCCGGGTCGGGACTCCCGACCGATCAGACGCGCTTGATCAGAAAGGCTTCTCGGTCGTGGCGTGGTCGTCCTGCACCACGAACGCCGGGTTGCCCGTCGCGTGGTCGTCCAGCGGTACGGCGAGCGTGCCGCCGGTGGCGTGGTCGTCCTGCGGTGTGGCTATGACGGGCTTGAGCTTCTTCTTGTCGTCGCTCATGGCGATCAACTCCGATGATCAGTGCGAGTCGTTTGGTGTGATGGGGACTGCATGACCCGCCCGGCGACTCCCCCGAGGACCGCCGGACGGGCAATGAGGGCTGTTCGCCCTGGAGGTGAGGCCTCACCTACGACCCGCCTGCCCCCCGACGCGACGGATCGACAGACATAAGACTGGCGTGCCGCGATAAACGATCGATGAACGGCCACGTGAAAGGGCTTTGGCGGCTGTGACGTGGCCGGCGGGTGCCCGGCTACCGGGCCGTCTTTGCCGCCCTTCGCCTGGTCGGCGGCTCCTTCGGCCTGCGGGCCCGTCTTGCCGCCTGCGGCGGCGGGCGCCCTGCGGGCGCGTCCTCAACGCCGGACGGGCTGGTTTCGGCTGGCCTCAGCCGCTCAGGCTCAGCCGCTGAGCCGCCACCCTTCGTGCTTCAGCGTCCGCCCCGCTACGCCGCCGCCACCGGAGCCAGTAACCCCCGTACGTCCGCCGCCTCCGACGAGCCGAGTTGTTCGAAGATCGTCAGGGCCTCCGTCCAGCAGGCCTGGGCGCGCCCCGGCTGGCCGAGGGAGTCGAGGCAGCGGCCGAGGACGGTCAGGACGTTGCCGCGGCGCCACTCGCCGCCGATGCCGCGCAACTGCGCCAGGGCCTGTTCCGCGTGGGCCGCGGCCTGGGCGGGCTTGCGGACGGCGAAATACAGTTCGGCCATGCGGAAGAGCGTCATGCCCTCCCACAGCCGCTGCCGGTTGTCCCGGAAGACCGGCAGCGCCTCGGTCAGGCCCGTCAGGGCCTCGTCGTACCGTCCGGCGCGGGTCAGGGCCACTCCGTAGGCGTAGAGGCCGTTGGCGTGCCGCCAGGAGACGTTGATCTCGCGGTATATGGCGAGTGCCTGCTCGGCGAGGCTGACCGCGGACTGGATGCGGCCCATGTCCAGGTGCGTCCGGGAGAGGTTGCTCAGCGCGCTGGCCTCGCCGGGGCGGTTGCCGTCGGCGCGGAACGCGTCGAGGGCCTGGCCGATGTAGGTCTCGGCGTCTTGGTGGCGGTGCTGGTAGATGGCGATGATGCCGCGGTTGTTCGAGGCGTAGCAGCTGGGGATGGGGTCGGAGCTGGCCCGGCCGAGCAGTACGGCCTGCCGGGCCTGTTCGTCGGCCTGGTCGAACCGGCCGGCGAGGCTGTGCACATGGGTGAGCACGGTCCGCGCGCGCCCTTCCGCGCGCTCGTCGCCCGCCGCCCGGGTGGCGGCCAGCAGGGCCGTCGCGGCCTGCTCGTACTGACGGGAGTCGGCGCCCGACTCGGCGAGGTCCTTCGCGGCCAGCAGCAGGTCGACGGCGCGGCGCAGGGTGAGGCCGGTGGTGTCCGCGTGCTGGCGTACGCAGGCGAGCAGACAGCCGGCCTCGGCGAAGAGCCAGTCGCTCGCGGCCGTCCGGTCGGTGAACGTCAGGCCCGGGTGCGTGGTGGGCGTGAGGTGGGCAAGGAGCTGGTCACCGGGGCGTTCGAGGACGTACACGCCGGCCGCCGTGGCCAGGTAGAAGTCCAGCAGCCGGGACATCGCGGCGTCCCGCTCGGCGGGTGGCTGCTCGTCCCGCTCGGCGCATGCACGCGCGTAGAGGCGCAGGAGGTCGTGGTAGCGGTAGCGGCCCGGGGCCGCGGACTCCAGCAGCGAGGTGTCGACCAGTGATTCGAGCAGTTCCTCGGTGGCGTCGGGGTCGAGGTCGAGTACGGCGGCCGCGGCGGCGAGGGACATGTCGGGGCCGTCGGCGAGGCCGAGGAGGCGGAAGGCGCGCGCCTGGGCGGGCTCCAGCTGTCCGTAGCCGAGTTCGAAGGTGGCCTTGACCGCGAGGTCGCCGGCCCGGAGTTCGTCGAGCCGGCGGCGCTCGTCACCGAGCTTGCGGGCGAGGACGGAGACGGTCCAGGTGCGGCGGGCGGCCAGCCGGGAGGCGGCGATGCGGATGGCGAGCGGCAGGAAGCCGCAGGCGGCGACGACGTCCATGGCGGCGTCCCGCTCGGCGCCCACCCGCTCGGCGCCGACGATGCGGGTGAAGAGGACGAGCGCTTCCTCGGGGCTCATCACGTCGAGATCGACGAGATGGGCGCCGGCGAGGTCGACCATGCGGCTGCGGCTGGTGACCAGTGCCGCGCAGCCCTCGGTGCCCGGCAGCAGCGGGCGGACCTGGGCGGCGTCGCGGGCGTTGTCCAGCAGGGCCAGCACCCGGCGCCCGTCGAGGGTGGAGCGGAACAGCGCGGACCGCTCCTCCACGCCGTCGGGGATGCCGGAGTCGGGGATGCCGAGGGCCCGCAGGAAGGAGCCCAGCACGGCCTCCGGCTCGGCGACCACGGGCCCGGTGCCCTGCAGGTCCACGTACAGCTGCCCGTCCGGGAAGTGGTGCCGGGCGGCGTGCGCGACGTGCACCGCCAGCGTCGTCTTGCCGACACCGCCGATGCCCGCGACGGCGGAGACCGCCATGACCCGGCCCTCGGCGGTGGCGAGCTGGTCGCTCAGCTCGTGGACGAACGCGGTGCGGCCGGTGAAGTCGGAGACGGTCGCCGGGAGCTGGGCGGGGCGGACGAAGGTGGGCCCGGCGGTGGGGCGGTCCTCCGGGGCGAAGTGGAGGTTGAGGTCGGTGTCGGCCTGGAGGATGCGCTGCTGGAGATCGGAGAGTTCGGCGCAGGGGTCGACGCCCAGCTCGTCGGCGAGCAGCCGGCGGGTGTCGGCGTAGACGGCGAGGGCCTCGGCCTGGCGGCCGCTGCGGTAGAGGGCGAGCATCAGCAGCTCGCGCAGCCGCTCGCGCAGCGGGTGCGCGGCGGTCAGGGCGGTCAGCTCGGAGACGGCCTCGGCGTGACAGCCGACCTCGAGGTCCAGGTCGAGACGGGTCTCCAGCAGGGTGAGGCGCCACTCCTCCAGCCGGGTGCGCTGGGTGTCGGCGTACGGGCCGGACAGGCCGGCGAGCGGCTCGCCGTCCCAGACGTCGAGCGCGTCGTTGATGAGCTGGCGGGCGCGGCAGCGGTCGCCGCCGGCGCGGGCCTTGTCGGCTTCGGTGGCGAGGCGCTCGGCCGTGTCGATGTCGAGGCAGCCGGCGCCGACCCGGATCGCGTAGCCGCCGGCCTCGCTGACCAGGGCGTCGGCGTCGGGCCCGAACGCCTTGCGCAACCGGGAGGCGTACGTCCGCAGAGCGGCGAGGGCGGCGTGCGGGGGTTCCTCGCCCCAGAGGGCGTCGACCAGTTCGGGCGCGGTGGCGGTGCGGCCGCCGCGCAACAGCAGCGCCGCGAGGAGCGCCCGTTGCTGGGGTGAGCCGCTGTGCAGCAGTTCATTGCCGCGCCAGGCGCGGACGGGCCCGAGCACGGTGAAGCGCAGCTGCTGCCCGTGCCCTGTGTCGCCGGCCATCGTGACCCCCTGTGTCCTGCTCGGTCGCACCGGCCAGTCTGCCTTGTTCGGGGCCTCTACGTCAGCAGGGGTCCGGCCTCTCCACAAGGCCTGCCAAGGACCGGCTCCCCACATTGCTGACGGCCCGTCAGTTCGGCGCTACCGTGTCGGCCATGGAGAGCTTCCCGAAGATAATCTCGGTGGACGACCACGTGGTCGAGCCCCCCAACGTCTGGCGGGACCGACTTCCGACGAAATTCCACGACGTCGGGCCCCGGATCGTCCGGGCGCCGCTGAAGGAGATGACCTTCACGGGCGGCAGGTTCGCGCCCAGGATGGGCGCGCCCGGGGACGACGGACCGGTGGCGGACTGGTGGATCTATGAGGATTTGCACCGTCCTCTCACGCGGCTTGATACCGCCGTCGGATACTCCAGGGACGACGTCAAGCTCGAAGGAATCACCTACGAGCGGATGCGGCCGGGCTCCCACAGCGTGCCGGAGCGACTGGCCGACATGGACGTCAACCACGTGCAGTCGGCGCTCTGCTTCCCCACCTTCCCGCGCTTTTGCGGGCAGACCTTCACCGAGGCGCGCGACCGCGAACTCGGGCTGCTGTGCGTACGGGCCTACAACGACTGGATGGTCGAGGAGTGGTGCGGCCCCCAGGCGCACGGCCGGCTGATCCCGCTGACGCTCGTGCCGCTGTGGGACGCGGAGCTGGCCGCCGGGGAGGTGCGCCGCAACGCCGCGCGCGGGGTGCGGGCCGTGTGCTTCTCCGAGATACCGCCGCACCTGGGGCTGCCGTCCGTCCACACCGACGCCTGGGACCCCTTCCTGCGCGCCTGTGACGAGACCGGGACCGTCATCGCCATGCACATCGGCTCCTCCTCGCGCATGCCGTCGACCTCCGCCGACGCACCGCCCGCGGTGGGTTCGACCATCACCTTCGCCAACTGCTGCTTCTCGCTGACGGACTGGCTGATGTCGGGCAAGTTCGACCGTTTCCCGAACCTCCGGATCATGTACGCCGAGGGGCAGATCGGCTGGATCCCGTACATCCTCGAACGCGCGGACGTGGTCTGGGAGGAGAACCGGGGCTGGGGCGGCGTCGCCGGCAAGGTGCTCCGCCCGCCGTCCGAGCTGTTCGCCGGGCACGTCCACGGCTGCTTCTTCGACGACGCCTTCGGTCTGCGCAACCTCGACGCCATCGGGGCCGCGAACGTCCTGTACGAGACCGACTACCCGCACTCCGACTCCACCTGGCCCCGGTCGAAGGAGATCGGCGAGGAGCAGATGCGGCATCTGACGCCCGAGGTGGTCGAGGGCATCGTGCGGGGCAACGCGATCGATCTGCTGGGGCTCACCCCGGACGGCCTCTGGGCGGGGGCGGGCCGTGTCTGACGCGGCCGCGCCGGGCGCCGCACCCGGCCCCCGCCACGGGCTGCGCGTCCTGCCGCCGGACCGGCTGTCGTACGGCATGCAGCTGCCCGTCCAGTCGCAGAGCACCCTCTACGCCGAGCCCTGGGAGGTCGCCGCCGGGCCCGCCGAGCTGCTGGAGATCGCCCGCACCGCCGACCGGCTCGGGTTCGCCTACCTCGGGACCTGCGACCACGTGGCCGTCCCCGCACGGCTCGCCGCCACCATGGGCACCGTCTGGTACGACCCCGTGGCCACCCTCGCCTTCCTCGCCGCCGTCACCGGGCGGATCCTGCTGATGAGCCACGTGGCCGTCGCCGGACTGCGGCACCCGCTGATCACCGCGAAGCAGTACGCGACGGTGGACCGGCTCTCGGGCGGACGGCTGGTCCTCGGGGTCGGCGCCGGGCACGTCGAGGAGGAGTTCACCGCCCTGGGCGTGGACTTCGGGCGGCGCGGGGCGGTCCTGGACGAGACGATCGACGCGCTGAAGACGGCCCTGGGCCCGGAGGAGTTCCCCGAGTTCCACGGCGAACGGTTCTCCTTCCACGGCCTCGGACAGGCCCCGCGGCCGGTGCGGACACCCCGCCCGCCGCTGTGGGTGGGCGGCTCCTCTCCCGCTGCCCTGCGCCGCGCGGCCCTCAAGGGTGACGGCTGGCTGTCCCAGGGCGACCACCGCGACCGGCTGCCGCACCGCGTGGCCACGCTGCGGCGGCTGCGCGCGGAAGCCGGCAAGGACGGGCCCTTCGCGATCGGGGCGATCACCGAACCGCTGTACGTGGGCGTGCCCGGCTGGGACACCGGCCGGCGCACCCTGAGCGGGCGGGCGGAGGCGCTCGCCGAGTCGCTGCGCGCCTACCGGGCGATCGGCGCGGACCAGATCCAGGTGCGGTTCCGCTGCCGCGACCTGCCTGAACTCCTCGACCAGATGGCGTGCTTCGCGGATGCCGTGGCTCCGCATCTGGATGTTTAGGGCCTGTCCGTCGGATCACGGGTGCACCACCGCTGCGCGGCGGTGTCCTCAAGCGCCGGACGGGCTTGCTGTGCCGTGTCCTCAAGCGCCGGACGGGCTTTTCGGCTGAGCCCGGCCGGAATCCGGAAGGAGCGACTCCATGGGAAAGCTGGACGGCCGCGTCGTGCTCATCACGGGCGCGGCGCGGGGACAGGGCGAGTGGGCGGCACGGCTCTTCGCCGCCGAGGGGGCGAGGGTGGTCCTCGCGGACATCCTGGACGACGCGGGCGCGGCCGTGGCGAAGGACCTGGGGGAGTGCGCCCGGTACGTCCGCCTCGACGTGGGCGAGGAGGCGGACTGGGCGGCGGCCGTCGCCCTCGCGAAGGAGGCCTTCGGCACGCTGGACGGGCTGGTCAACAACGCCGGCATCCTGCGGCACGGCGAGCTGGCCCACACCTCCCTCACCGAGTACCAGGAGGTCGTGCGGGTCAACCAGATCGGCCCGTTCCTGGGGATGCGGGCCGTGGCGCCCGAGCTGGCGGCGGCGGGCGGCGGGACGATCGTCAACACGGCCTCCTACGTGGCCCTGGCCGGGATGGCCACCCTCACCGCCTACGCGGCGACCAAGGCAGCCGTCGTCGCGATGACCCGGGTGGCGGCGCTGGAACTGGCGGGCCGGGGCATCCGCGTCAACGCGCTGTGCCCGGGCGGCATCGACACCCCGATGACGAACCCGGGCGGCGGGACGGGAACGGGGCTGGAGGAGCTGTTCCGCAAGCTGGTGCCACTGGGGCGGCTCGGACGGCCGGAGGAGGTGGCGCGGGCGGCCCTGTTCCTGACGTCGGACGACTCCTCCTACCTCACCGGGCAGCCGGTCGTCATCGACGGCGGATGGCTGGCGGGCGTGCCGTTCCCCTCGTGACGGGGGTGGGCCGGTGCCGCCCCGCACCACCGCTGCGCGGCGGTGTCCTCAAGCGCCGTACGGACCCGCTGCGCGGCGGTGTCCTCAAGCGCCGGACGGGCTCGACGGCGGTCCCCTTCCGGCTCCTTGACGCCCCGCGCCCCCGGTGTCAGAGTCTGCGTACCTGACGATGCGTCAGAATTACAGGGACGGTGAACCTCCGTGGAATTCGGGATCTTTGTGCAGGGATATGTGCCGGCCGGCCGTTCGGCCACCGACCCCAAGGCCGAACACCACGCGCTGATGGAGGAGACCGAGTACGTCATCCAGGCGGACGCGTCGGGCTTCAAGTACGCCTGGGCCTCCGAGCACCACTTCCTCGACGAGTACTCGCACCTCTCCGCCAACGACGTCTTCCTCGGCTACCTCGCGCACGCGACCGAGCGCATCCACCTCGGCTCGGGGATCTTCAACCCCCTGCCGCAGGTCAATCACCCCGCCAAGGTCGCCGAGAAGGTCGCCATGCTCGACCACCTCTCCGGCGGGCGCTTCGAGTTCGGCTCCGGGCGGGGCGCGGGCAGCCACGAGATCCTCGGGTTCCTGCCGGGCATCACCGACATGAACCACACCAAGGAGATCTGGGAAGAGACCATCGCCGAGTTCCCCAAGATGTGGCTCCAAGAGGAGTACGAGGGTTTCCAGGGCACCCACTGGTCCCTGCCGCCCCGCAAGATCCTGCCCAAGCCCTACGGGCCGTCCCACCCGGCGATGTGGTACGCCGCCGGGTCGCCGTCCTCGTACGCCATGGCGGGGAGCAAGGGGCTGGGCGTACTGGGCTTCAGCGTGCAGAAGGTCTCAGACATGGAATGGGCCGTCGAGTCGTACAAGACGGCGGTCGGCCGGGCGGAGGCCGTCGGGGCCTTCGTCAACGACAACGTGATGGTGACCTCGACCGCGATCTGCGCGGAGACGCACGCCAAGGCCGTCGAGATCGCGGTGAGCGGCGGGCTGAACTACCTGCAGTCGCTGCTCTTCCGCTACCACGACACCTTCCCCCGCCCCGACGGCATCCCCGAGTGGCCGGAGCTGCTGCCCGAGTACACCGAGGAGATCATCGAACTGCTCATCGCGGAGGAGCTGATGATCTGCGGTGACCCGGACGAGGTCTTCCGCCAGTGCAAGCGCTGGGAACAGGCGGGCGCCGACCAGCTGTCGTTCGGGCTGCCCATCGGGGTGCCCTACGAGCACACGATGGAGACCATCCGGCTGATCGGGGAACACGTCATCCCGAAGATCGACACGGATCCCGTGCACCGCACGACGCGCTTCCGCCAGGCCGCCGGTTCCTGAGCGGACGCCCCCGCGCACCGGGGCGGCGCCTCCCGGGCCGCCGCCCCGGCCCTTCTCGCCCTCTGATCCCGCCCTCTGACCGTCGGCAGCCTTCGCCCCGGACCGCAGAGAGGACCCACCATGCTCGACCACCTGATCCGGCGCGCCACCGTCGTCGACGGCACCGGGGCACCCCCGTTCGTCGCGGACGTCGGCATCGAGGACGGGCGGATCGCGGTGGTCGGCACGACGGCGGTGGTCGGCGGGCGGGTGAACCGCCGGGCGCGGACCGAGGAGGACGCCACCGGGCTCGTCCTCACCCCGGGGTTCGTCGACCCGCACACCCACTACGACGCGCAGCTCTTCTGGGACCCGTACGCCACCCCGTCCATGAGCCACGGCGTCACCACCGTCGTCGGCGGCAACTGCGGCTTCACCCTCGCGCCCCTCCACCCCGGCCGCCCCGGGGACGCCGACTACACGCGGCGGATGATGAGCAAGGTCGAGGGCATGTCGCTGACGGCCCTGGAGGAGGGCGCGCCCTGGACCTGGTCGTCGTTCGGCGAGTACCTCGACGCGCTGGACGGGCGCATCGCCGTCAACGCCGGGTTCATGGTGGGCCACTGCGCGCTGCGCCGGCACGTGATGGGTCCGGCGGCCGTGGGCGGCAGGCCCGACGAACGGCAGTCGAAGCAACTGCTCACCCTGCTCCACGAGGCGATGGACGCGGGCGCCTGGGGGCTCTCCACCACGCAGTCGGCCACCCACACCGACGGCGACGGCCGGCCCGTGGCCTCCCGGCACGCGCTCCCCGAGGAACTGCTCGCCCTCTCCCGGGCCGTCGGCGAACACGAGGGCACCCAGATCGAGGCCATCGTCGCCGGCTGCCTGGACCGGTTCACGGACGAGGAGATCGACCTGCTGACGGGGATGACGGCCGCCGCCGGCCGCCCGTTGAACTGGAACGTCCTCACCATCGACGCCGCCGTCCCCGAGCGCGTGCCGCGCCAGCTCGCCGCGAGCACCCGGGCCCGCGCGGCGGGCGGCCGGATCGTCGCACTGACCATGCCGATCCTCACCCCCATGAACATGTCGCTCGGCACCTTCTGCGCCCTGAACCTCATCCCCGGCTGGGGCGAGACCCTGGCCCTGCCCGTGCCCCGGCGCATCGCCAGGCTGCGCGAGCCGGCCGTCCGGGCGGAGCTGCTGCGCCGCGCGACCGGCGAGGAGGCAGGGGTCTTCCGCCGGCTGACCGACTTCGGGCGGTACGTGATCGGCGATACCTACGCGAAGGAGAACGAGGGCCTGACCGGCCGCGTCGTGCGCGACATCGCCGCCGAGCGCGGCACAGACCCCTTCTCGTGCCTGATCGACATCTGTGCCGCCGACGAACTGCGCACGGTCCTGTGGCCGATGCCCACGGACGACGACCCCGCCAGCTGGGAGCTGCGGCAACGCACCTGGGAGCACGAGGACGTGCTGCTCGGCGGCTCCGACGCGGGGGCGCACCTGGACCGGATGTGCGGGGCGCCCTACACGACGCGCTTCCTCGGGGACTGCCTGCGCGGCCGGAAGCTGGTGCCGCTGGAGCGGGCCGTACGGATGCTGACGGACGACCCCGCGCGGCTGTTCGGGCTGCGCGGCCGGGGCCGGATCGCCCGGGGCTGGCACGCCGACCTGGTCCTCTTCGACCCGGACCGGATCGACGCGGGCCCGGCCACGCTCGTCCACGACCTGCCGGGGGGCGGCCCCCGCCTGGACGCCCCGGCGCGCGGGGTGGTGAGCGTGCGGGTGAACGGCGTCGAGACGGTGCGGCACGACGTGACGACCGGCGCGGTGCCCGGGGTGGTGCTGCGGTCGGGGCGGGACACCGAGACGGTGGGGACGGCCTGAGCCCACGGCGGCCCCGGTCACCGCCCCAGGAAGACGGGGTTCGTCAGCGCCGCCATCGCCCCCGGCCCCGGGCCGCCGCCGACGGGCGGATGGCGGACCTCCGCCCGCACGTACGCGGCGTACGAGGCGGTCGTCCGCCACTCCACCTTCCCGTCGGCGGGCACCGCCGTGGTGAACAGCCGGCCCTGGTCGGTGACGAACGAGGCAGAGCAGCCCGCCGCCCCGGTGACGTCCAGCCGCACGGTGACGGGGGCGTCGCGGTCCACGCGCAGCCGTTCGCCGATGCCCGCGTGGGCGCCGCGCCCGCCCCAGGCGCCGAAGGACAGACCGACGGCCGAGGACTCGGCGATCCAGCAGCGGCCCGCCCGGATGCCGGCCAGCAGGGCCGTCCGGGACAGCTCCTCGGCCAGGACGACGGTCTGCGGATGCCCCACCACGTCCGGCTCCCGATGGGCGTCGCTGTTGCCGATGGCGGGCAGCCAGGGCCTGCCCCTCCGCACCGCCGCGACCAGGGTGTTGTCCCACTCGGCGAGGGTGACCTCGTCGTCCGGGGTGTACGGGCCGTTCCACACCTCCACCGCGTCGGCCTCGTCGAACCCGAACTTCCAGTTGCAGCCGACGCAGGTGGCGTGCGGGTGGGCGGGGACGACGAGCCCGCCCGCCCGGTGGATGAGGCGGGCGAACCGGCCGAAGGCGTGGTCGCGGGCCCGGTAGCGCCAGTCGACGAAGACACCGGGGTCCGTGCCCAGCGCCACGACGTGGCCGTTGCGGGTCGTCACCTCCTCGCCGGTGAGGATGAGGAGTTCGCCCTCCGGGGCGGCGCCCCACAGCCCCTCCCACGCGCCGTGCGATGACGTGGTGTTGTGCTCGGTCGTGGTGATCCAGTCCAGCCCGGCGGCCCGCGCCGCCGCGGCGATCTCGGCGGGGGTCCGCTTGCCGTCGGAGTGCACGCTGTGCAGATGGTTGTCGCCCCGGTACCAGGCGCGCCCGCGCCCCTTGGCGCGCTGCGGCGGGTACACCGGAGCCGGGGTGCGCCCCGGCGGCCCGTACCGCAGGGTGACCGTCACCTCGTACGCCAGGCCCTGCGGCGCCACGGTGTACGGGCCGAGGACGACGTGCCAGGTGCCGGGCCCGACCGGGCCCGGCAGATAGCCGGGGGTGGCCCGCTCGGCGCTGATCGCGAACTCCGTGCGGGCGCCGCCCGACCAGCCCCGGAAGCCGGGCCCGCCCAGCTGGGTGCCGCGCTCGTCGAAGACGCCGATGTCACAGGCGTTGCCCTGGACACCGGCCGGTACGGAGGGCCGGTCGTAGGAGTAGGAGACGGCGATCTCGCGGACACCGCGCGGCACTTCCACGGGGAGGTGGACGAAGTCGGGCGCACCGGCCGGCAGCCGGCCGGTGACCGTGCGGCTCTCGGCCGCCGGGCCGCCGCCGCCGGCCCGTTCGGGCCCGTCGCCGTGGGCGAACGTCACGCCGTCGAGCGTCAGCACGCCGGCCGTGCCCGCGACGGCCGCCATCCTGAGCATGTCGCGTCGGTGCATATCCGTGGCCCCCTGGGTCGGAAGGGTCGCCCCGTCATCGTTGTACGCCCGGGTGGCGCACAGCGGAACGGGTACGGAAGGGTGAGTTGCGGCCCCCGGTCCGTCCGCGCCCGGCCCGTGCCCGCCGCCGCCGGGTGGCCGGCGGCGGACGACCGCTTGTCGCGCGGACCGCCGGAGGGTGGTAGAGCATACGGTTGGGACACGCCACGACGGAGGTGCCACCGCATGCGGATCGCCACCACGATCTTCCTCACCGACGAGACGATCAGCCCGGTCCGGCTCGCCCGGGAGCTGGAGCAGCGCGGCTTCGCCGGTCTCTTCCTGCCCGAGCACACCCATATCCCGGCCGGCCGGGAGACCCCGTGGCCCGGGGGCGATCCGCTGCCGCGCGAATACGGCCGGTCCCTGGACCCGTTCGTCGCGCTCGCGCAGGCCGCGGCCGTCACCGAGCGGCTCGCGATCGGCACGGGCATCACGCTGGTGGCCCAGCACGATCCGATCGTGCTCGCCAAGCAGGTCGCCTCGCTCGACTTCCTCAGCGACGGGCGGCTGACCCTCGGCGTCGGCTTCGGGTGGAACGTGGAGGAGGCCGCCGACCACGGCGTCGAGTGGGGTTCACGGCGACGGCTGGTACGGGACCGGATGGCCCTGATGCGCGCGCTGTGGAGCGAGGAACCGACGGCCTACACGGGCGAGTTCGGCTCCGTCCGCGCCAGCCTCGCCCACCCCAAGCCCGTCCGGTCCCCGCGCACCCGGGAGGGCGCGGAACCCCTCGTGGGACCGCGCACCCTGATCGGCGGCAGCGCGGGGCCGGGCCTGTTCGCCCATGTCGCGGAGTACGCGGACGGCTGGCTGCCCATCGGCGGCGGCGGGCTGGGCGAGGCCCTGCCCGCGCTGCGCAGGGCGTGGCGGGCGGCCGGGCGGCCCGGCGAACCGGTGGTCGTGCCCTACGCCGTGCACCCCTCGGCCGAGAAGCTCGCGCACCTCGCCGACCAGGGCATCGAAGAGGTCGTGGTGGGACTGCCCTCGGCCGACGACGCGGTGGTGGTGCGGGCCCTGGACGCGCTCGCCGAATTCCTCTAGGCCGGCCGCGCCCACCCAGGCCGAAGCCGGGGAAGTGTCGCTGGTCAGCGGCCGTTTCCGGGAATGCCGACAGTATTCCGGAGGTCGCCTCCGTCTGACGTGATCAGTGGCACACGGATCCGCCCCGACGCGCTCTGGAGTTGTCGGCCCCCGCTCGTATGCTCGGACCATGACTTCGAGCGCGCAGGAACCCGGACAGGCAGCACCGACCGCGAACGCCATGCGGCGCGCGCTCAGGCGCGCCCGGGACGGGGTCGCCCTGGACGTCACCGAGGCGGCGGTGCTGCTCCAGGCGCGCGGCGAGGACCTCGCGGACCTGTGCGCGTCCGCCGCCCGCGTGCGGGACGCCGGGCTCGAAGCCGCCGGCCGCCCCGGCGTCATCACCTACTCCAAGAGCGTCTTCATCCCGCTCACCCGTCTGTGCCGCGACAAGTGCCACTACTGCACCTTCGCCACCGTCCCCGGCAAGCTGCGCCGCGCCGGCCACGGGATGTTCATGTCCCCCGACGAGGTGCTCGACATCGCCCGCCGCGGCGCCGCGATGGGCTGCAAGGAAGCGCTGATCACCCTCGGCGACAAGCCCGAGGACCGCTGGCCCGAGGCCCGCGAGTGGCTGGAGGCCGAGGGATACGACGACACCATCGCCTACGTACGGGCGATGGCGATCCGCATCCTGGAGGAGACCGGGCTGCTGCCGCACCTCAACCCCGGCGTCATGAACTGGACGGACTTCCAGCGGCTCAAGCCCGTGGCGCCCTCCATGGGCATGATGCTGGAGACCACGGCCACCCGGCTGTGGAGCGAGCCCGGCGGCCCCCACCACGGCTCCCCCGACAAGGAGCCGGCCGTCCGGCTGCGCGTCCTGGAGGACGCCGGACGCAGCTCCGTCCCCTTCACCAGCGGCCTGCTGATCGGCATCGGCGAGACCTACGAGGAGCGCGCCGAGTCGCTGTTCGCGCTGCGCCGCGTCTCCCGCGCCTACCACGGCATCCAGGAACTCATCCTGCAGAACTTCCGCGCCAAGCCGGACACGGCGATGCGCGGCATGCCGGACGCCGAGCTGGACGAACTGGTCGCCACCGTCGCCGTCGCCCGCCACATCATGGGCCCCTCCGCCTGCCTCCAGGCCCCGCCCAACCTGGTCGCCGGGGAGTACGCGCGCCTCATCGGCGCCGGCATCGACGACTGGGGCGGCGTCTCCCCGGTCACCCCCGACCACGTCAACCCCGAGCGCCCCTGGCCGCACATCGACGAACTCACCGAGCGGTCCGCCGCCGCCGGCTTCGCGCTGCGCGAACGCCTCGCCGTCTACCCCGAGTTCATCCAGCGCGGCGAGCCCTGGCTCGACCCCCGTCTGCTGCCGCATGTCCGCGCCCTCGCCGACCCGGCCACGGGCCTGGCCCGCGAGGACGCCGTGGTCGAGGGCCACCCCTGGCAGGAGCCCGAGGACGTGTTCGTCGCCGCGGGGCGCACGGACCTGCACCACACCATCGACACCGAGGGCCGCACGGCGGACCGCCGCGACGACTTCGACGAGGTGTACGGCGACTGGGAGGCGCTCCGCGAGGCCGCCGCACCCGGCATGGTCCCCTCCCGGCTCGACGGCGACGTCAAGCAGGCACTGAAGCAAGCCGCCGACGACCCCACCCGGCTGACCGACGCCGAGGCACTGACCCTCCTGCACGCCGACGGCCCGGCCCTGGACGCCCTCTGCCGCATCGCCGACGACCTGCGCCGCGCGACCGTCGGCGACGACGTCACCTACATCGTCACGCGGAACATCAACTTCACCAACGTCTGCTACACCGGCTGCCGCTTCTGCGCCTTCGCCCAGCGGCGTACCGACGCCGACGCCTTCACCCTGTCGCTGTCCCAGGTCGCCGACCGCGCCGAGCAGGCGTGGCAGGTCGGCGCGACCGAGGTCTGCATGCAGGGCGGCATCCACCCCGACCTGCCCGGCACGGCCTACTTCGACATCGCGCGGGCGGTGAAGGAACGCGTCCCGGGCATGCACGTGCACGCCTTCTCGCCGATGGAGGTCGTCAACGGCGCCACCCGCACCGGTCTGTCCGTCCGGGAGTGGCTGACCGCCGCCAAGGAAGCCGGGCTCGACAGCATCCCGGGCACCGCCGCCGAGATCCTCGACGACGAGGTCCGCTGGGTCCTCACCAAGGGCAAGCTGCCCACCGCGACCTGGGTCGACGTCGTCAAGACCGCACACGAGCTGGGTATCCGGTCCTCCTCCACGATGATGTACGGGCACGTGGACCAGCCCCGCCACTGGCTGGGCCACTTCCGCCAGCTCACCGCCATCCAGCAGGAGACCGGCGGCTTCACCGAGTTCGTGACCCTGCCCTTCATCCACACCAACGCCCCCGTCTACCTCGCCGGCATCGCCCGCCCCGGCCCCACCACCCGGGACAACCGCGCGGTCACGGCGATGGCCCGGGTGCTGCTCCACCCGCACATCACGAACATCCAGACGAGCTGGGTGAAGCTGGGTGCCGAGGGCGCGGCCGAGATGCTGCGCTCGGGCGCCAACGACCTGGGCGGCACCCTGATGGAGGAGACCATCTCCCGGATGGCGGGCTCCTCCTACGGCTCGTACCGCTCGATCCAGGACCTCGTCGCCATCGCGGAGGCCGCGGGACGCCCGTCCCGGCCGCGTACGACGCTCTACGGCGAGGTGTCCGAGGAGCGGCGGGCCGCCGCGCTCGCCTCGGACGGACACCTTCCGGAGCTGCTGCCGGTACTGGGGGAGTAGCACGGGCGCCCGGCGCCTGCTTGTTGCCGATTTGTCGCCGCTCGCTGGCCGGGCGGCGACGGATCGTGCATAAGGTGGCGGCCATGTCTTGGCCACAGAACCCGCAGGATCCGCAGCAGCCCCAGGGCGCGCAGCCCCCGCAGCCCCCGCAGCAGGGCTTCGGACCGCCGCCCGCGTGGACGCCGACCGCCCAGCAGCCGGCGGTCTCGCAGCCCGCGCAACCGCCGCAGCACCAGCAGCCGCCCCAGCAGGCCCCGCAGCATCAGCAGCCCGCGCAGCCTCCGCAGGGGATGCCGCCCCAGCCCCCGCAGCCGTACGGCGCGCAGTCCCAGCAGCCGTACGGTGCGCAGCCGCCGCAGTACCCGCAGACGCCCGGGCCGTACCAGCAGGCGCCCGCACAGCCCGAGCCGCCGCGCGGTGGCGGGGGCAACAAGACGCTGCTCGCCGTCATCGGCGGTGTCGTGGCGCTCGCCGTCATCGGCGGCGGTGCCTTCTTCCTGCTCAAGGGCGGCGACGACGACAAGCCCGAGGCGGGCAAGGGCGGCCCGCAGGCATCCGGCGCCCCGGCCCAGCCGGCGCAGCCCACCCCGGGCAACGGCCCGAGCAGCCCCTCCGGCCCCCCGCCGAAGATCGCCGGCTGGCAGACGCAGACCAGCGACGAGCACAACTACCGCTACGACGTGCCGGCCAAGGCCGAGAAGTGGAACGTCGCCCCGCAGGGCACCGCCATCTCTTATACCGACAACGGCAAGCCCGTCGTCGTGATGCGGGAGATCGCGAGCTACCGCGAGGGTGGCTGCTCCTCCAACGCCAACCCCGACTCCATCGGCGAGGCGGGCAAGGGACAGCTCGCGTCCATCGGTACCACGGGCGGCGGCAAGGACCTGGATCTGAAGGAGAACGCCCGTAACTGGGCGGGCAATTGGGGCATGATGGCCTATGGCGGCCTGAACAACAAGCCCAAGATCGAGATCAAGGACGAGAAGGCCTGGAAGGCCAACGGCATCGAGGGCTGGACCGCCACCGCCAAGGTGACCGTCAAGAACCGCCCGAGCGACTGCGTCCCGCCCACCGCGATCGTGAAGAGCATCGCGCAAAAGCTGCCGGACGGCACCTACCACGGCTGGGTCATCTACGCCGACCAGGGCGTGCCCGACGCGCTGACCGAGGCCCAGATCGACAAGATCATGAGCACGGTCCGGCCCGCGAAGGACTGAGGGCGTGAGCGGGACCGCCGCTCTTCCTCGCCGCCCGCGGCGGCGAGTGCTCCGCGGGCGCGTCCCCCATCGCCGGACGGGCTGAAAGCGGCCCGTCCGGCGATGGAGGGCACAGCGCGGCGGAAACCGCCCGCTTGGAGCCGGTCGGTGCCCGATCGGGGCCGGCTCGGGGCAAGGGCAAGCCCCCTCGGCCATGACGGCTTTCAGTCGAGAGGGCTGTGCGCGTACTGCGTGGGGGGTATCGGGCGGGCGTATCGGATCGCTGTGCCGGATACGACCGCCGGATCGGATCGCGGTGGTCAGACGGTTCGCACGCGGGTCAGAGGTCGTAGGAGTCGTCGTTGACGGTCGTCACGAACGAGGACCAGGCGTGGGGGGTGAAGGTGAGGGTGGGGCCCTGCGGGTCCTTGGAGTCGCGGACCGCGATGGCCTGCGGGAGGGGGGAGGCGACCTCCACGCAGTCGCCGTTGGCGAGCGAGTGGGAGGACTTGCGCCAGCTGGTCTTGCCGCGGTGGATAGCCATGATTACTCCGATGCCTGTGAATGTGCCTGTCGGTTCAACGCCGGTTTCCCGAAGCGATCTCGACGTTACGCGCCAACATCACCTGATGAATGGCCTGTTCACTCGACCGGATGGCATATTCCAGACGTCTCTTCCCAGACAGGGGACTCGGGTGTACGGTGCGCCACTTTCACGGCGACGGTCCTCATCGAGCCCCCTCGGGCTCCCTCAGCCCCACCCCGCTCGGCGTGCGGGTCTCAGCCGCCCCACTCCTCGGCCACCTGGCTCATGAACTGCCGTGAGTGCTCCGCGTTGAGTGCCTGCATCCGCAAATGCTCGTACATCACGCTGTACGTCTGCACGTCGTTCGGCTTCTCCAGATAGAGATCGCTGGTGATGCCCTCCAGATAGACCGTGCTGGCGTCCTGCGGATCGTGGAACTCGAGGATGGAGAACTTCCCGTACATCCCCGGGTGCGCGCCCACGTCGTAGGGCAGCACCTGCACGGTGATGTGCGGCTGGAGGCTGAACTCCACGAGGTGTTCCATCTGTTCACGCATGATGGCGCGGTTGCCGACGATCCGGCGCAGCGCCGACTCGTCGATGACGGCCCACAGCCGCAGCGGGTTGTCGGGGTCGGTGATGCGCTCCTGCCGGCGCATCCGTACCTGCACCCGCCGTTCGACGTCCGCCGCCGTGGCCTCCGGCCAGGAGCCCTCGGTCACCGCGCTGGCGTAGTTCGGCGTCTGGAGCAGCCCGGGCACCAACGACGCCTCGTACACCCGCAGCGAGGAGGCGTCGGTCTCCAGACCGATGTACACGCTGTACGGGATGTCGCCGAAGGCATGCCACCAGCCTTGCTGGCGCGACTCCTTGGCCATCTGCATCAGCGAATCCACGATGCGGTGGTCCTCGACGCCGTACACCCCGCACAGATCGCGGACATCGCGCTGGCTGATGCTGCGGCGGCCGTTCTCCAGCCGACTGATCTTCGACTGCGAGACCAATAGCCGCTCGGCCACCTCCTCGGCCGTCATGCCCTTGACTTCGCGTAGCTTGCGCAATTCCTGCCCCAAGCGGCGCCGTCTTACGGTGGGATTGACACTGGACGCCACGGGACGCACCTCCGGCTCCGTCATGCTGCTGTCTCCTGATCCGCAGCCTGCCACCACTGGCCGGGGCGGCGCTGGAAAATGCGACACAGAGTGCGCTTGCGGTGCCTTGTGCCCGGTGCCTGTTGCCCGGTGTCCGTTACCCGGAGCCCCGCCGCCGGTGACGGGCGCACACGCACACGCGGGGTGGCGAGCCGGGCCGCCGTCCGGGGCGGGCCGGCCCACCACCCCGCGTGCTGCTGCGGCTCCCGAACCGGGTCATGGGGACTGCGGTGCGGTCGGTGGAGCGGAGGGTGTAGCGAGCGGTACTGCGATGGATCCGAAGGGACCGGTGTGCTCAAGGCCGGGCTGGTCGTACGAGCGGGCGAACGCCGACGGCAACGCCGTCTACGAGGCCCCCGCACGGGCCATTACGGCCTCCTGGTGCGCGGGCTGCGCGGGAACCACGGCGGATTCCACCGAGGGCCGGCCCGAGGTCGACCTGCGCCCCGAACCGCCGCCGGGGCGGCCACCACCACCCGCGGTCGCCGTGGCCGGTGCCCGCCGCGGCTGCGCGGCGACCCCGTTCTGCACGTCCATCACGGCGTGCGCCACGAGCCCGCCCATCGGGTCGTGCCTGATCAGATCCCGGAGCCGGGAGCGCGAAGAACGGCCCTCGTTGCCCGGGTAGAGATGCTTGCCCAGACCGACCGCGTGGGCCAGTGCGGCGAGCGCCGCGGTCCGCGGGTCCGGCGGCACGCCGGTGCGGATCGCGCTGTCCAGCCGGGTCCTGATCTCCCGGCTGATGGCCGTGTCCGTCGCCTGGTAGCGAGTCGTCGGCAGTACCCCGCACATCTGGCCCGCCACGGCATGCACCATGCCGCACCGCTCCAGGTGGGTGAGATACGTCTGGCGCAGCCCCAGCCGGGGCCCGCCGATCCAATGGACGGCGCGTACCGGGCTGCCGCGGCGACGCAGCAGCTCCAGTGCGGAGTCCAAGGTCGGATCTCCTGTCGGCCGCGGCATCACCACGGCGATACGATCCCCGTCTGGGGCTATCCGTCCAGCCAGAGCCAGCTCCACTAGCTGTGCCCCGGCCAGACCGAGGTCGAGCGACTGCGGCTGCGCCGTGGTTCCCGTGGCCGGGTCCAAGGCGAGCAGCAGAAGCTCCTCCGGAATTGTTCTGCGGCTCCTGCCCATCCATGCCTCCCCGCGTGGATGAGTGACAGGGTGACCCCTCTCACATTGGTCTGTCGAGAGTGCGTGGTGGCTTCGGGTGGGAACCGGTAGGTATGTCGTCTCGTCTAGCACGTGAGCGAGGCCGGGCGAAGCCCTTTGACGGTGCGGTTGCGCTTCTGCGGCACAGGACACTGGTAGACGTTGGGAAAGTTCGGGCAGCGGGGCACTGGGTGCTTCGCCTCGGCGTATGACGTGGGAATTCGAGGAGGCATCGGTGGCGGGCGAGTCCCCCGACAAGTCGGAGCAGCGGAAGTCGTCGGGGGAGACGACTGGCGGCGAACGCGACCCGAGGCTCGGAGTTTTCCGAGAAACGACGGTCAAGGACCCTGCCTCGGGTTCCTCCGGCTCCTCGAAAACCCCGGAACCTTCGGACTCCTCGGAGGTGTCCGAGACCGACAAGGGTTCGGCTGACAAGTCCAAGCCGGTGGCATCTGCGAAGCCGAAGAAGGCTTCGGGTTCCGGTGCGGCCCCGGGCAAGGGTCGTATCGTCAATGCGATCGCAAAGCCTGCGGCTGAGTCCGAAGCGGATCCGGAGCCGAAGCCGAAGCCCTCCGGGGCGCCCGCGGGCGGTGACGACCGGCTGAAGGCCGCCGTGGCCGCGTGGATGGCGAACGCCGATGACGCCGAGGGCGCCGACGCCGAGCCCGAAGAGCCGCGGAAGGCCGCGCGGCCCGCCGACGAGGCCGACAAGGCCGCGGGCAAGCCCGCCGCGAAGCCGGACGCCGATGTCGCCGCCAAGGGTGACGCCGAGCCTGCCGCGAAGCCCGGCGAGAAGAAGTCCGGCGAGAAGGCGAAGGCGGCGGACACCGCCGCCGCGAAGCCCGAGGGCACCGCCAAGCCCGTGGACCGGCCGACCGCCGCGTTCGGTGTGGTCAAGCCGGTGAACGGGGCGGCCAAGCCCGCCGGGGCCCCGGCGAAGAAGCCGGCCGGTCAGGCGGCCGACGCGTCCGCCGCGAAGTCAGACGACAAGGCAGCCGACAAGTCCGCCGGCAAGGCAACCGGTAAGCCCGCCGACCAGCCGACCGCCCTGCTCAAGGCCCCGGCCGTCCCCGCGGCGGGCAAGGCGCCGGCCAAGGCCACCGGGGACTCGGACGCGGAGCGCACGAGCCAGTTCGTCCCGTTGAAGTCGGACGCGCCCGCCGCTCCCGCCACCCCCGCGAAGCCCGCCATACCGGTCAGCGTCACCCCGCCGACCGGTGTGCCGAAGGCACCCGCGGAGGCCGAGCGCACGAAGCAGACGCCGCTGCCCCCGTCCTCCGCCGCCGACGCGGAGCCGGCGGCCCCGGCCGCGCCGCTGGATCTGCTCGCACAGCTGACCAACACCCCGCCGCCGCCGGAGACGCCCGTGCGCACCGCCGTGCGCCGGGTGAAGATCTGGACGCCGCTGGTACTGCTGCTGCTGATCATCTTCTGTGTCGTGCAGGCGTTCCGCCCGCTGCCCGACCCGACGTTGAAGCTGACGGCGGGCAAGAGCTACGCCTTCGACGGCGCCAAGCCGTCGCTGCCGTGGCCCACCGAGGGCCAGGGCCACGTCGAGGTGTCCGGACTCGGCACGATCGGTTCGTTCGGCGAGCAGAAGCCCGTGCCGATCGGCAGCGTCGCCAAGACCATGACCGCGTACATGGTGCTGAAGAACCACCCGCTGAAGCAGGGCGAGAACGGCCCGATGATCGACATCGACGCCAAGGCCGTCTCCGACGCGGGCAAGGAGTCGGAGGGCGAATCGGTGCTGAACACCGTGCAGCCCGGCGAGAAGATCTCCCTGCGGGACGCCCTGTCCGCCGTCATGATCCCGTCGGCGAACAACATCGCGCGACTGCTCGCCCGCTGGGACTCGCAATCCGAGGAGGCGTTCATCAAGAAGATGAACGAGACCGCCAAGGACCTCGGGATGAAGAACACCACCTACACCGACGCGAGCGGTCTCATGGAGACCACGGTCAGCACCGCCGAGGACCAGGTGAAGCTGGGCAAGAAGGCCATGGAGATCCCCGCCCTGGTGGCTATCACCAAGCTGCCGTCGTGGAAGGACCCCTCCGGCACGACCCACCGGAACTACAACACGCTCGTCCCCTTCAACGGCGCGATCGGCATCAAGACCGGCAGCACCACCAAGGCGGGCGGCAACCTGCTCTTCGCCGGCCAGAAGGAGATCGGCGGGACGACGCAGCTGATCGTCGCCGCGGTGCTCGGACAGCACAAGGCCCCGATCATCGACACGGTCAACGCGGTCAGCAAGAAGGTGCTCATCGCGGCGCAGGACGAGCTGAAGGGCCACAAGGTCGTCAAGAAGGGTGATGTCGTCGGCCGGGTGGACGACGGTCTCGGCGGCACGACGCCGGTCGTCGCGACCAAGGACGTCACGGCCGTCGGCTGGTCCGGTCTCACCGTGAACCTCGCGCTCAACGACGCCGGCCATAAGCTCCCGCACGCGGCGAAGGCCGGAACCGAGGTCGGACAGCTCACCGTGGGCAGCGGGCCGGGGCAGGTCCGGGTGCCGGTGATCTTGAAGAAGAGCCTCGCGGAGCCGTCGTTCGGGTCGAAGCTGACCCGCCTCGGCTGAGCGGCGCGGGTGTGACGCGGCCGGGTCCGGCAGCCGGATCCGGCCGCGGCGGGTGGTGCGGCTCCTGGCCCGTACGAGTGCGTACGGGCCGGGAGCCGTTTCACCGCCAGGGGCCCGTCGCGGCGGCGTGTTAGCGTCGCGAAGGTTGACATATGGCATGACCCGGCCCATGGGAAGACGTCGGGGGAAGACGGGGAGAACCTCAGTGACCACCGTGGGGCCGGCGCGCGCCGACAATCCGCAGGATCCGGACGGCAGGGGCGACGGCGCCCCGGCCCGGATAGGGGAAGCGGAGCGTGACGGCGGTGACGCGCCCTGGTGGCGTCGGGCGGGCCGCCGGGCGCTGACGCGGCCCGTGGCCACGACGCTGGTCTTCGCCGCCGTGCTGCACCTGGTGTGGTTCTGGCTGTTCGCGAACAGCGGCGGTGATCTCGCGGCGCAGGACGCGTGGGCGGAGTTCGCCCTCCAGCACCCCGACTCGGCGTACAACCTGGCCTGGTACGGCGGTATGCACCCCGTCTCGTACAGCGTCATCTCGCCGTATCTGATGGCCCTGCTCGGGGTGCGCTCGACGATGATGATCGCGGGCACCCTCTCGGCCGGGCTGATCGCGATGCTGCTGGTGCGCAGCCGTTCCGTCCGCCACCCGCTGTGGCCCGCGCTGTACGGCGCATTCGCGCTGGCCTGCAACGCCATCTCCGGACGTGTGACCTTCGGGCTCGGCATGATGTTCGGCCTGGCGGCCGTCGCCGTGATCTTCGCGTGGCCGGTGCGCTGGCGCAGCGAGGGCAAGTACCGCTGGGGGCGGGCCGCGCTGGCGGGTCTGATGGCGGCGCTGGCGACGGCGTCGAGCCCGGTGGCGGGGCTGTTCGTGGGCATCGTCGCGGCCGCGCTCTTCCTCAGCGGCCGCCGCCCGGCGGCCTACGCGCTGGGGGTGACCCCCGTCGTGGTGGTCGCGCTGTCGGCGTGGCTGTTCCCGTTCTCCGGCCAGCAGCCGATGGCGTTCTCCTCGGCGGTCCTGCCGCTGCTCAGCGGCGTCTTCGGGATGGTCTTCGCGCCCAAGAACTGGCGCACGGTCAGGATCGTCTCGACCGTGTACGTGCTGGGCGTGCTGCTGGTGTGGCTGATCCCCTCGCAGATCGGCACCAACATCTCCCGGCTCGGTCTGGTCTTCGGCGGTGTGGTGCTGGTCGCCGCGCTGCCGGAGCTGAGGACGCCGTCCCGGTCCGAGCTGCTGACCGCGGGCCGCAAGTGGTCCGCGGTGGTCCTCGCGATCGTGACGATCACGGTCTGGCAGCTGGTCAATTCCATCAGCGACATCGTGCACACCACCCCCGCCGCGTCCTGGGCCCGTGAGGTCGCACCGCTGGTGGACCGGCTCCAGCGGGTCGAGGCCGAGCGCGGCCGGGTCGAGGTCGTCCCCGCGCGCAGCCACCGCGAGGCGTCGGCCCTCTCCCCGTACGTGAATCTGGCGCGCGGCTGGAACCGCCAGGCCGACATGAAGCGCAACCCTCTCTTCTACGACGAGCCCAGCAGGCTGAACGCCACCACCTACCGCGCCTGGCTCGACCGCTGGGCCGTTCGCCACGTGGTGCTGCCCGTCGACGAGCCGGACCACGCCGCGGTCGACGAGGCCAAGCTGGTCGCCGGGGGCCTGCCGTATCTGCGGCAGATCTGGTCCGACGCGCACTGGCGGCTGTACGAGGTGCGGGACCCGCGGCCCATAGCCGATCCTCCGGCGATGGTGGCGCGCACGGACGCGGACGGCATGACGATCACCGTGAACAACGCGGGCCGGGTGTTGATCCGCATCCCGTACTCGCCGTGGCTGGCCCTGATCGACGAGAACGGCAAGACCGTCCAGCCGCCGCGGATCGGCCCGAAGGGCGAGCCGCCGGTCAACGTCAACGGCTGTCTGACCAAGCACGCCGAGCGTGCGGGCGAGGGCGAGCCGGAGGACGACTGGACGGTCCTGCACGCGCCGCACGCCGGTACGTACCGGATCGCGGCCCCCTACAAGCTGCCGCGCGGCACGGGCTGCCCGGACGACCTGGTGAAGTAGGCCGGGGAGCCGCGTCCGGTTGAAGCGTGACCGGACGAACCGAGCCGGGACGAACCGAGATGGGGTGGACCGCGACCGCGTGCGGCGCGGCGCGGTTCACCCGTTCGGCATTTCCGGGCACGTGCGTTCGGTAGTCGCCTCGTCGCGGCCGGTGACCTGCCCCGATGTGTCCGGGCAGGCCCGGCCGGCGCGCCTCGGACGGCCCATCTGATGTGACGTCAGGGTGCGGCCGGGGCGGAACGCCGTTTCGCTCGGTTTCGAGGAGCGCGGAACCCCGACTACAGCTGGCACATCGGTGTGCCGCGTCCGCGCTCGCGGAGGAACGAGCATGCGCACAGCAGTACGAGTGTTCACCGGGGCTGTCCTGCCTGCCCTGTCCATAGCCGCCGTCGCTCTCACGGGCGCTCCCGCGCTCGCCGTCGGCACCTTCGAGAAGCTGGAGGTCTCGCCGGGCAGCGTCCAGCCCGGTGCGACGGTCACGGTGAGCACCACCGCCTGTGGCCGCGACGGCGCGGGCACGGGCGATGCCAGCGCTGTCGGCGGCCCCGCGTCGTTCCCGCTCAAGCCGGGCACGCACAAGGAAGTCGTGGTCGGGCAGTTCAAGGTCCCGGCGGGCGCCAAGCCCGGCACCTACGGCATCGGCGTGAACTGCAAGAACGGCCGGGAGGCCACGGGCGACCTGGTCGTCACCAAGGGGCCGGCGTCCTCCTCCCCGTCCCCCGCCGGATCCGCCGGCCCCGCCAAGCCGCCGCAGGGCGGCATGAAGACCGGTGTCGGCGGTGCGAGCGAGCCCGGCTGGAACACGGCCGAGATCGCGGGCGGCGCGGCCCTGGTGACCGCCGCCGCGATCGGCGGTACGTGGTTCCTGCGCCGCCGCGCGAACGACGGCCGCGTCTGACGGCGGCGGTCCCGGGCCGGACGGTCCCGCCCCCGGCCCCCGGACGCCGCACGCGTCCGGGGGCCGGGGAACGGCCGCCGTGCCCGCCCCGGCCGCCTCTCCGGGCCCGTGCATCACCCCCGGGCCCCCGCGGCCGGATCCGGGCCGACGACCGCCCTGACATCACCGCTCTGAAATCGCCCTGTTCCGCCGCGGTGGAGGACATCGATGCCTCGGACGCGACACAAGCGCAGGAAGTACCAGAGGCGCCGGGAGCACCAGCGCCACGTGGCCCGACGCCGCCCGGCCCCGGCCGATGCGGCAGCCCCGGCCGGGGCGGCGCGTCCCGCCCGCCGGGCCGGATGGTGGCGGGCGGAGGGACGCGGCCGGACCGTGGTTGCCATGGTGACGGCGGTCGCGCTGTGCGCCGGGACCTGGCTCGTCGAGCGCGGCACGGACACCGGCGGCCCGCCGCCGCAGCCCTCGAAGGCCCAGGCGTTCCCCCGGGCCGACGGCTCCCGCGCCGAACCGTCCGTCGCGCCGCTGCCCCCTGCGAAACCCCTGCGGGTGCGCATACCCGAGATCCGGGTCGACGCCCCCATGAAACCGCTGGGCCTGCTGCCGGACGGCACCCTCGCCGTCCCCCCGAACGACAAAAGGAACCTCACCGGCTGGTACGCCGCCGGCACCCAGCCCGGCGCGGCCGGCACCGCGATCATCGCCGGCCACGTCGACACGGCCGCCGGACCGGCCGTCTTCTACGGTCTCGGCGCTCTCAAGAAGGGCAACACGATCGAGGTGCGGCGCGCGGACGGCCGTACCGCCGTCTTCACGACGGACGCGATCGAGGTGTACGACCGCACGGAGTTCCCGTCCGAGAAGGTGTACGGGCCGTCGCCGCGTGCCGAGTTGCGGCTGATCACCTGTGGCGGGGGCTTCTCCGAGGAGACCCGGTCCTACCTCGGCAACGTCGTCGTCTTCGCCCACCTGACGGGGGTGAAAAGATCAAGCCTGTCCGGTGATTGAGGACACCACCGCGCAGCGGGGGGCGGTGAGACGGGCCCGCAGCGCCCACTCGAACCATCCGCCGGACGGGCCGGCGCTCACCAGTCGATCTCCGGCTCCGGTTCCGGGCCGAAGTCGGGCTCGGGGCCGAACTCGGAGTCGCCGAAGGCCGGCTCGGGCTTCGGGCCCGTGGGCGCGAGCCGAGGAGGCCGGACGGGCCCACCCGCGGACGGTCCCTGGCCGGCCCCCTGGCCGGCGAGGACGTCGAGGATCGCCTGGCCGTACTTCAGCAGCTTGTTCTCACCGACGCCACCCACCGTGCCGAGCTTGTCGAGCGAGTCGGGCAGCAGGGTCGCGATCTCGCGCAGCGTCGCGTCATGGAAGATCACATACGCCGGGACGCCCTGGTCCTTCGCGGTGGCCGCGCGCCACGCGCGCAGCGCCTCGAAGACCGGCACGGCCGCCTCGGGCAGGTCGACGGGCGCGGCGCGCTTGCCCGAGCCGCTCTTCGACGAGGTCCTCGCGGCGCGGCCGGGCTTCTCCGGCTCGCGGCGCAGCAGCACCTGGCGCTGCTTGCCCAGCACCTCGGCGCTGGCATCGGTGAGGACGAGCGTGCCGTAGTCGCCCTCGACGGCCAGCAGCCCCTGGGCCAGCAGCTGCCGCACTACGCCCCGCCACTCCGCGACACTCAGCTCGGTGCCGATGCCGAAGACGGTGAGACCGTCGTGATCGTGCTGGATGACCTTGGCGGTCTTCTTGCCGAGCAGGATGTCGATGATCTGCCCCGCGCCGAACTTCTGCCGCCGCTCCCGGGCCAGCCGGAGCACGGCGGAGAGGAACTTCTGGGCGGCGACCGTGCCGTCCCAGGTGGTCGGAGGCGTGAGGCAGGTGTCGCAGTTGCCGCACGCGGTGCTCTGCTGGCCGAAGTACGCGAGTAGCTGGACCCGGCGGCACTCGACGGTCTCGCACAGCGCGAGCATGGCGTCGAGATGCGCCCCGAGCTTGCGGCGGTGGGCGTCGTCGCCCTCGGAGCCGTCGATCATCTTGCGCTGCTGGACGACGTCCTGGAGGCCGTAGGCCAGCCAGGCGGTGGACGGCAGACCGTCCCGCCCGGCACGGCCGGTCTCCTGGTAGTAGCCCTCGACGGACTTGGGCAGATCGAGGTGGGCCACGAACCGCACGTCGGGCTTATCGATGCCCATGCCGAACGCGATCGTGGCGACCACGACCACACCGTCCTCGCGCAGGAAGCGCGACTGGTTGGCGGCACGGGTGCGGGCGTCGAGACCCGCGTGGTACGGCACGGCGTCGATGCCGTTCTGGGCGAGGAAGGCGGCCGTGTCCTCGACGCCCTTGCGCGACAGGCAGTAGACGACACCGGCGTCACCGTCGTGCTCGGTGCGCAGCAGCTCCAGCAGCTGCCGCTTCGGCTCGTTCTTCGGCGCGATGCGGTACTGGATGTTGGGCCGGTCGAAGCTGGCGACGAAGTGCCGGGCGTCGCCGAGGCTCAGCCGGCTCGCGATCTCGCGGTGGGTGGCCTCGGTGGCGGTCGCGGTCAGCGCGATCCGCGGCACGTCCGGCCAGCGCTCGTGCAGCGCGGACAGGGCGAGGTAGTCGGGCCGGAAGTCGTGGCCCCACTGCGCCACACAGTGCGCCTCGTCGATGGCGAACAGGGAGATCTTGCCCCGGTCCAGCAGCCGCAGGGTGGCCTCCACGCGGAGCCGTTCCGGCGCGAGGTAGAGCAGATCCAGCTCCCCGGCGAGGAACTCGGCCTCGACCATCCGCCGCTCGTCCATGTCCTGCGTGGAGTTCAGGAATCCGGCCCGCACACCGAGCGCGCGCAGCGCGTCGACCTGGTCCTGCATGAGCGCGATCAGCGGCGAGATGACGATGCCGACGCCCGGCCGGACGAGGGCCGGGATCTGGTAGCAGAGCGACTTGCCGCCACCGGTCGGCATCAGGACGAGCGCGTCACCGCCGCCGACGACATGCTCGATGATCTCCTGCTGGTCCCCGCGGAACGCGTCGTAGCCGAAGACGCGCCGCAGGACGCGCAGGGCGTCGGAGTCACCCGGGATCTCGCTCGTGATCTCGGCGGTGACAGTGGGGTCGGCGGGCGCGGTGGGCTCAGCGGGATCGGCCATTCGGGCAGTCTACGAGGCTCCGCCGACACGACAGGCCGGTCGATCATGATCGGCCATTTTGGGGCAGGTCAGGACAGGGAAGAAGCGGTGCCCTCACACGCCGGACGGCTCGGTACCGCCCTAGGCGACCTCTATCCCGTACTCCTGGACCAGCGCCTCCAGCCCGCCCGCGTAGCCCCGCCCCCCGATGACGAAGTCCCAGTCGCCGCTCGCGCGCCGGCGGAAGGAACCGAGGACGAGGGCGGTCTCGCCGGGGCGCCCGTCGGACACCTCCAGCCGTCCCAGCTCGGTGCCCGAGGCGTCCGACAGCCGGATGCGGGCGTCGGTGAACCCCGACAGATCCGCCCGCGGATTTGCCTCCGGGTCTATCGCGGCGACGAGGACGAGCCGGTCGGCGCCCTGCGGCAGGGCGTCGAAGCAGACCCGCACGGCAGCCTTGTCGGCGGCCGGGGCGGGCACGGCGCGCACGGATCCGTCGGGGGTGCGGGGGTTGTTGTAGAAGACGAAGTGCTCGTCGCTGAGGACGCGCGTGCCGTGACAGACGAGGGCGCACACGTCGAGCACGACACCGCCGGACCAGGACATGCCCAGCACGTTGTAGTCACCGTCGGCGGGCTCGTCCTCACGCACGGCGGGCGCGGCGGCACCGGTGCTCCCCGCACCCCCGCCCAGCCGCCCGCGCAGCCCGTGCTGCCGCAGCAGCTCCACCAGCTCCTCCCCGGACACCAGCGTCAGCGGTTTGCCGTTGGCGAAGGCGTACGAGCCGGGGCCGAACTTCGAGGTGGTCACGAGGACCCCCTTGTTGGCACCCGCACCCTGGACGGTCCCGTACAGATCACGGACGGCGGTCGGCGGCACGGTCTTGCGGTACCGCTTGACCTGCACGATGATCCGCCCGCCGCTGATGGGATCCGGGTCCAGGGCCTCGACGTCGACACCGCCGTCATTGGAACGCTGGGTCATCACCGCCCGCATCCCCCGGGCCCGGAACAGCTCGGCCACCAGGCCCTCGAACTCGACCGGATCCATCGCGAACAGATCCGGATCGTCACCACCACCGTGCGAGACGACCCCGCGCCCGACCTCGTCGGGCAACCGCCCCGGCCGGACGGCGGCCAACTGGTCGGGACGGGCGGACAGCAGCCCGCCGAGCCCCTCGGTGAGGCAGTCGACGGCACTCACCTGCTCCAGCCGGAGCCGCCCGAAAACGGCGGCGGGAACGGTGACGGCGGCCAGGAAGATCTGGGCGGGCCGCCCGGTGACGGGATCGTGCTCGTCGACGAACCCGTTCAGCGCCACCGACTCCAGCGCCCCGAACCCGTCCGCCGCGAACAGATCACGCAGCGCCAGCAGCACACACTGCGCCAGCACGTCCCGGTACAGCGCCCGCCGCTGGGTGACCGGCCGGGCGACTTCCTTCTCCTGGTCCGCGTTGAGCATGTACCGCACCGACTTCGCCTCCGGCACGATGTCGAACCCCGGCAGCTCCCAGTTCAGCACCAACTGCCGGGCGGCCGGGTCGTACGAGGCCGAAACCTGGTGCGGGAAGTCCTCCGGCCAGGCGGTGGAGGCGTACAGCGCCGCCGAGAAGTACTCGACGACCGCGTCCGGATCCCCCTCGCGCAGCGCGGCGGCCATCTCCGCGATCCCGGCGTTGTACGCCCGGATCTCCGCGAGCTGCGCGGCGGCCCACTCGTCGTACTGCCGCCGGTACCCGGCCAACTGCCGCAACCGCTCCGCCTCGGCGGCCCGCGCCGCGTGCCAGTCCCGTTCGAACTCGGCCCGCGCGAACCGGTAGTGCGCCGGATCCGGCATGGGCACGGGCTGCGCGAGGTGCCCGGGGGCGAACGCCTCCACCTGCTCGGCCCGCGCGAGCGCCGCCGTGGTGAACGCCGGCGCCCGGCACCCCACCGCGAGCAGCCCGGTCAGCTCCTCGACCCGAGCCTCGATCTCCTCGGTCCGCCGCCGCGCCTCGGCCTCCCGGGCCTGCCGGTACGCGGCCCGCTGCTCCCGGTCGAGCCGAGCCGCTTCCCGCTCCCGCACCCGCCGCTCCCGCTCCCGAGCCCGCTGCTCCTGCACCTCCGCCCGATGCCGGGCCTCCACCTGCCGCTGCTGCTGCCGCTGCGCCTCGGCCCAGATGCCGATCAGTCCATTGGAGCGACGACTCATACGGAAACATGCCCTCCCCTCGGGACGCCGGACGCCCCGGAACCGCGTACTGGCCCCACAACCAGCGGTAATGAGATCCGACTTTAGTCGGTTTGGGGCAGTGCGATCATCAGATTGGGTGGGGTGAGCTCTGCTGGGGGGTGGGAGGGGCGAGGTGTGAAGGGGGGCGTTGCTCGGTAGTCCGGTTCGATGCAACTGCTTGGAATCATCGCCGATGGGCGGTGAACGAGCAGGTCGCGGAGTCTGCTCCCCGCGCATGCGGGGGATGGACCCCTGAGGTCCTACTGACGTCAGTAGGAGGGTTGCTGCTCCCCGCGCCAGGGGGGGTGGCCCCACGGACACCCAACGCGTCCCCCCGGTCGGCGGCCGCCACCCGCCGTGCGGAACGGACCCAGTAGCCAGGCGAGAGAGTAGCGGGCTGTCTACTGGCCTCTGAGGGACGGTTGCGGCCTCCTGGGTCAAACCGGACGTGCCCCGTGCGCAGCCGCGATCGCGTCGATGCGCCCCGCCAGGTCGAAGTCCGCGACAGTGAGCCGGTGACCCGCGTCATGGGTGGTGATGCCGAAGCGGATACGGTCCCAGCGCAGGTCGATGTCCGCGTGGTGGCCGATCAGTCGCTCGATGTCGGCGACGTGCACGATCAGCGCCACGCCCCCGTGGTAGCGGATCCCGAAGGTTCGGGTGATCTCATCGCCCGATCGCTGCCAGCCGGGAAGCTCCCGTAGGTGCTCCGTGATCTCCGCGTCCGTCAGTGGGGCGATTGCCTCCGCCACGTCATCCCCTCACTGTCATGGGTGCCAAGACCTCGTCGAGGTCATGGCCTACAGAGGCATCGTGCCACGGGCTCATCACGCGCCGCAGTGTCGCCAACTCGCTGCGCATCCGCTGCGATCCGGTGTCGACCGCGATGGGCACCGCCTCGCGTGCGATCGCGACGGCGCGGTCCGGTTCCCGCGCGGTCGCCGCCGCCGTCGCATGACGTGCCAGGTACACCCCACGATCCCGCCGGGCGGTGGTCGGCACCCTGTCGAGCACCTGCCTCCACAGGGAGTCGGCCTCGGCACCCAGCCCCAACCGCCCGTAACAGGTCGCCCGCTGCACCTCGAGGTAACAGGGAGTGCGTCGGCACGCGTTGCCCCAGGGCAAGTCGTCGTCGACTCGGGCGAGGAGTGTGTCGGCCTGATCGATGAGTCGGTCGACGGCCGTCCGGTCATCGACGAGGCTGGCACCGTGGGCCTGTTGCTGGAGTGCCATCACTTTGACCTTCGGGGCAAGCCGACCCGAGTCTTCGAGTGCTGCCTCGCACAGGTCGACGACTCCGTGCCCGTCGCCGAGGTCGGTGCGCACCTGTGCTTGATTCACCAGCGAGTAAGCGATCAGGTGGCGGTCCCGGGACCGCACCGCGTTCTCTTGTGCCGTCCCACGCCAGAACGAAGCGCCTCCGAGGTCACCGGCGTCCTGGTACAGCCAGCCCACCAAGGCGGCATAGGTCACGCCCACGCGCAGTAGGCCCCGGCGGGTCTCGCCGCCGGCCGCGCGCACCAGACGGTCGATCAGCTCGTACTGTGCGGATACGGTGCCGACGAGGTCGTGCGGACCGAGGAGCATGTCCGCGCGGTAGTGGCCCTCAAGCTGCTGTTGGAAATAGTCGACGAGCGCGGGGTCCACGTGTCGCGGGGCGATCGGTCCGGCGGTGAGCGCGGCGGCGGTCACCGATACGAACGCCCGTCGGTTCACCTCTGTCACCCCTTCCCGCTGATCTGCGCGGATCCATCCGGCGGGAGCCGGGAAGCCGAGGTCTTCGGGCCATCGCCCGAACGCGGCACGGAGCGCTACCGCGTAGTCCTCGCGTGGCCATCCGGGGCGACCGGACTCCCATCTCCGCCAGGTCCGGGGCGACACTTCGAAGTGCGGGTCGTCGAGTGCCTCCCGCCCCGCTGCGGTCACTCCCCGAGCCGCGGCTTCGCCCGACCGCCATCCCCGCTTCAACCTGGCGGCTCTCAGCGCCTCGTTGGTCACTGCGAACGGAATCTGAGGTGTCATGAAGTCGACTCCCGGACGTGGCCGCCGAGTGGCCGCGAAGTGGCCGCCCTCAGGCCTAGTTGAGGCTTGTCGCGCAGAACCATCATCCAGGTGTGACCAGGAAACGCGCCCAAAAACCCAGTACCGAGACACGATCCGACGACCCGATGGGACCGACCCTGTCCAGGCTCTCCTCGCGGTGGCTGATCTCGCGGGAGGTGCACCCCTCCGTTGGCCGTGAGGCGTGGATGCGGGACGAGCCCGCAGTGATCCGCACCGGTGTCCACTTCGAGGCCGTGCGATTGCCTGCCGCTCTCGTCCATGACCTCGCGGCGCCTTTGACGGACGAGACTGTCACACGGCAAGCCGTCGAGCAGACCTTTCAGGACGTGGACATCCGCAGCGCGGTCATCGCCGACCCGGCCCGCCGTTGGTATTACGTGCTGGTACCGCCCGGCACCGCCGAGGCATGGGCGGATTCCCGCTTCGAGTGCCTGGGCCGCGATCACTACCTCGGCATTCCCGCCACCCACCGGGCCGATCCGCCCGGTACGCACTGGCTGCTGTCGCCTCCGGAGGGCGAAGAAGACCTGTGTGAGCCGGATGCTGTGCGGAAGCTGACCGCAGCCCGCGCCGAAGGCGAGCACGATGACCCGCCGGTGCACAACTACGCGTGCCGGCCCCCCGGCCCGTGCAGGCGAAGCCCGTGATGCCGGTGGGTACGAGCCGAGTGGTCGATCTCGTCCGCGTGCCGCTCATGGAGGTTGGGGACGGCATCGCTGAATCGGAAGTCGACGATGCGCTCGTCGCGGCGGGCGTCCAAGGCGTAGATCGCGAAGACCACTACGGCGGCCATCAGGACGATCACGGCCAGGCTGATGACGATCGTCATGGTTCTCACATCCCTTGGCAGGGAGGCAGGGACCGGCCTCCGGGCACGTGGGTGCCGGTGATTCCAGGCTACTCCGACCGCTCGGTCCGCTCTCCCTGCCAGTCCAGCAGCAGCCGCGTCGCCCGGGGAAGGGACGCGACGACGAGGTCGTAGGAGTCCTCGATCATTTCCCGCACGAAGGGGTCCGGCAGGGAGCCGCCCTCAAGCGTCACCGTGTTCCAGTGCCGCTTGTTCAGGTGGTAGCCCGGGACGATCTCGGCGTGGGCCTCACGGAGCCGCACCGCGAGTTCGGGGTCGCATTTGAGGCTTACGGTCAGCGGGGAGGCGGTGAGGGTGGTCAGGGCGAAGATTTTGCCGCCGACCTTGAAGGTGCAGACCTCGGAGTGACGCGGGAAGGGGAATTCCTCCGTGGCGCCGTTCAGGTTCAGGCACGTCGCCTTGAGTTCGTCCGGGGTCATGGGGGCAGTATGCCGCCCGGTCGCCCCGGCCCGGTGGGGGAGGGCCGTTGTCGTGCCCGCGCTCAGCCGTCCGGCGTGGCGACCTTGTGGACGATGGTGTCGTCGGGGTCCAGCCGGCGCCCGTCCGCAGACCGTACTTCCAGTGCGCGAAGGTGTTGTCCCTGTCGGCGGTCGACCAACTGCGAGTGCGGTTCGCCGGGGGAAAAGAAGTTCTGCTCGCCCCACTGTCGCAGCGCCACGATGACGGGGAAGAGCGCCTTGCCCTTCGGGGTCAGTACGTATTCGCGGTAGGCGCTGCCGTCCGAGGCGGGGACGGATTCGAGGATGCCGCCCGCGACCAGGGTGCGCAGGCGCGCGGTGAGGATGTTCTTCGCCACGCCCAGGCTGCGCTGGAACTCCCCGAAGCGCCGGCTTCCGTCGAAGGCGTCCCGCACGATCAGCAGGGACCACCAGTCGCCGATCGCGTCCACCGACCGGGCGACGGGGCATTCGCTGTCGTCGAAGCGCGTCCTGGTCACCACGGCGTCCCTCACTCTCACAATGGTTGCAACATGCTACCAAGAAAGCTACCGTCGCTCATGGTTGCAAGTTGCTACCAGATAGGGGGAGGGGTGCCGATGCTCGACGACGGTAAGGCAGTGACACGAGGGGCCGAGGCCCGGAGCGGGGAAGAACCCGGCTACGTCCTCTCCAGGGGTGTCGTCATCCTGTTCGCCGTCGCCTGTGGGGGCGCGGTGGCCAACGTCTACTTCTCCCAGCCGCTCCTGGTGACCATGGGCCACGACCTCGCCATGAGCCCGGCGCTCGTCGGCAGCGTGGTCACCCTCACGCATGTCGGGTACGGACTGGGGCTCTTCTTCCTCGTGCCGCTGGGCGACGTAACCGACCGCAGACGGCTCATCGTGGTCCAGCTGCTGCTGTTGGTCATGGCGCTGGTTGTGGTGGCCGCCGCTCGCACGGCGGCGGTCCTGCTCGCGGGCATGGCCGCGACGGGGCTGCTCGCCGTCGTCACGCAGACACTGGTGGCCTTCGCGGCCTCGCTGGCCCCTCCCGCCGGGCGCGGCCGGGTCGTCGGCCTGGTGACCAGCGGCGTGGTCATCGGCATCCTGCTCGCCCGCACCGCGTCCGGCCTCCTGGCCGATCTCGCGGGCTGGCGCTCCGTCTACCTCGCCTCGGCGTCGCTCACCGCTGTACTCGCCCTGGTCCTGTACCGAGTGCTGCCGCGCCACGGCGCCGCCCCCTCGGCGACCCCGCGCTACGGACAACTCCTGCGCTCCACGGTCACCCTGTTCGCACGGGAGCCACTGCTGCGGCTCCGGGCCGTGTTCGGCCTGCTGGTCTTCGCCGCCTTCAGCACCTTGTGGAGCAGCGTCGCGCTGCCGCTCAGCGAGGCCCCGTACTTCCTGTCCCACGGTGCGATCGGGGCGCTGGGCCTGGTCGGCGCGGCCGGCGCCCTGGCCGCCACCGTGGCGGGCCGCCTGAACGACCGCGGACTCTCCCGGCGGACCACCGGCATCGCCCTGGCACTGCTCACCGTCTCCTGGCTGCCCTTGGCCTTCACACGCGGCTCGCTCTGGGCCCTGGTCGCCGGGGTGATCCTGCTCGACCTCGCCGTGCAGGCGGTTCATGTCACCAACCAGACCCTGATCTACGCGCTGCACCCCGACGCGGGCAGCCGGCTGATCGGCGGATACATGGTCTTCTACTCGATCGGCAGCGCCACCGGCGCCATCGCCGCGACCTCCCTCTACACGGTGGCCGGCTGGGGCGCCGTCTGCGCACTGGGCGCCACGTTCAGCTGCCTCGGGCTCGCGCTGTGGGCGTTCACGCCGGCGTCTTCTTCGGCTGCGGGCCGTCATGGCCGCCTGCGGTGGCGGGGCGCCCTGTGGGCGCGTCCTCGAACGCCGGACGGGCTCGATTCGAGCCCGCTGGGGCCCCAGCGGTAGCCGGGAGAGAATCCGGCAGCGCTCGCGTCCGGGCGCCCACCGTGCGCTGCTCACGCTGCGCCGATCTCGATCATTTGGGAGATATTCGGGAGACGGCGCAGCGAGTCCAGACCGTTTCGAGAGCGGGGGAGACCGCGCGAAGAGCTGGGCCCAACGGGGAAGGCCCAGGGCGGAGACTGCTCCGACCTGGGCCTTCGCGCCCTCGGCGCTGGTAATGCATGGTGCCCCCGGGCAGATTCGAACTGCCGACACCCGCTTTAGGAGAGCGGTGCTCTATCCCCTGAGCTACGGAGGCGGGGATCTGTGGAAATGTGCGGGAAATCGCGGCGGAAGCCGCGATCCCGGACACATCGGTCCACTGATCCGGCGGCGTGCCAGCGGACTGGCGCGCCGCCGTCAGTGTAGCGGGTGGGGGTACGCGGGCGAGGTGGTTACCCCGCCCGGGGTCAGGGGACGCCTGCCCCCTGGGGTGCCGCTGCCGCCCGTGCGAGTTCGGGCCCACGTACGAGCAGGTGCGGGTGTGGCGGAACGAGGGCGACGGCCTCGTCCGAGAACGGGTCCGCTGACTGTTCGTCACCGCCTGGCTTCTGATAGTTGTTTCAGGGGGTACGGGCACATGCCCGTGGCGGTGTTCCCCGGCACCGCAGGGAGGACGCACATGAGCACCACCACTCGGGACGAGATCCTCGCCGGCGAGCAGCGGGCGGTGGACCACGCGTACGACTGCTACACCGCGAAACTGGCCGAACTGAGCGGCGCCTCGGCAGCCACCGCCGCGGCGAGCGGCAAGGACGGTATCGCCAACCGGGCCGAGGCGGAGGCTCGCGCGGAGGCCTATGGAGGACTCGGCGACGAAGCACTGGTCTTCGCTCGTGTCGACGCACGGGAAGACACGGCAGGAGAACCCCGTCCCTGGTACATAGGCCGCCGCGGCGTGCACGACGCCGCGCACGAGCCGGTGGTCCTGCTGTGGACCAGCCCCATGGCGAAGAAGTGGATCGAGGCCCGGCCCGAGGATCCGGGCGAGGTGGTCCTGCGCCGGCAGCTCCGCTGTGTGAGGCGGGTCGTCGAAGGCTATTTCGACGAGATCTCCTTGCCGGCTTCCGTTCCCGAGCCCTTGATCACGCCCGAGCCCGCCGCCGTACCGGAGCCCCGTCAGGCCGCCGACGACAGCGCGGCGGAGGAGACGCAGGCGCCCGCGGTTGTGGAGCCTACGCCGGCCCCCACGCCCGGCGATGTCGTACGGCACCAGCGGCGGAAGGTGCTCCAGCCGGACGACTTCCTGCTGCGCGAGCTCCAGCGGTCGCGCGGCGGCCGGATGCGGGACATCGTCGAGACCATCCGCCGTGACCAGATGGAGCTGGTCACCGGCTCGCCCTCGGACATCCTCGTCGTGCAGGGCGGCCCCGGCACCGGCAAGTCGGCGGTCGGTCTCCACCGGGTGACCTGGCTCGTCAACAACGAGCACTTCAAGGCCCAGGACATCCTCGTCATCGGCCCCCACCAGCGGTTCCTCGACTATGTCGGTCAGGTCCTCCCCACCCTCGGCACCCGGGACGTCAACGCCGTCCAGCTCGACCGCCTGTGGGAGGGCGAGATCCTCGGCACCGACTCCCCGAAGGCGCGCCTCGTGAAGTCGGACGACCGCATGGCGGCCGTGCTGCGGCGCCGCGTCGAGAGCGACTTCCGGCCCGAGACGCTGGACGCCCTCACCGTCGCCCCCTCTTTCGAGGGCGACGAGCCCGCGGTCGTCGTCACGGCCGGCAGCACGACCCTTCGCGTGCCGAAGTCCGAGGTCCTCGCCCTCCTCGACCGGGCCCACGCCGGCGAGGGATCTTTCCGGGAGCGGCGCGACCGTTTCCGTGGTCTCTTCGTCGACCGGCTTCTCCAGGAGCTCGCCGACATCGCACCGCGCCGCGGGCAGGCCGGCACGATCCGCCGCGATCTCGAACGCAACCGCCGGGTCGAGCGCCTTGTCGACCGCGTCTGGCCGTCCCCCGGCCCTCGGGAGGCCCTGCGCAGCCTCTACGACTCGGCCGACCTCCTGCGGGACTGCGCCGACGGCATCCTCGACGAGGACGAGCAGGCGGCCCTGCTGCGGCCCCGCGCCGCCAGCGCCGAAGCCGACCCGTGGACCCTCGACGACCACGTCTGCCTCGAAGAGCTCGGCGTGCTGATCAGCGGTGACACCCCGCCGAGATACGGTCACATCGTCGTCGACGAGGCCCAGGACCTCACGCCCATGCAGGCCCGCTCGCTGCGTCGACGCTGTGCCGTGAGCGGCTCCATGACCGTCCTGGGTGACCTCGCGCAGGCGACAGGTGCCCACATCCCGACGAGCTGGGACCTGCTCGGCGCGCTCCTCTCCGACCACGGCGACTGGAGCGTCACCCAGCTCCACACCAGCTACCGTGTCCCCGCCGAGATCATGGAGTTCGTCGCCCCTCTCGCCCGAGTGATCGCCCCGTCTCTGCCGTACCCACGGGCTGTCCGTGAGGCGGGAACGGAGGCCGTACGGACCGTGGCGACCGAACCGTGGAAGCTGCTCGACGACACCGTCGCCCACGTGGCACGACTCGTGCACACCAGTGACGGGAGCACCCCCCGCTCCGTCGCCGTCATAGTCCCCGACGACTCGGACTGGCTGGATGCCATCAGCCGTCGAATCCACGAGGGCGGCGATATCGCCGAGCAGGACCGCGGGGCCGTGTCCGTATTGGCCGCAGCCCAGGCCAAGGGAATGGAATACGACCACGTCCTGGTCGTCGAGCCCGCCACGATCGCCGACCGCGGTCCCGCCGGGCTGCGCCAGTTGTACGTGGCCCTCACCCGCAGCACCCAGAGCCTGACAGTCCTGCACACCACCTCGTTGCCGGAGGTGCTGACGAATTCCGGGGACGCCCAGGCACCGCCGGTGCCCGATGCCCGGCCGGAGGGCGGCGGGGCGGAAAGGCTTCCCCGGGTCGGCACCGACGTCCGGGTCGAGGTCGTGGACCGGGCTCCGGGCGGCCGCTACAAGGTCAAGCCGTTGTCGCCGGTGATCGACAGGCCGCTCGTCCTCACCGTCCGCCACGGATCGGTGCCCCCACGGCGGGGCGCGAAGCTGGACTGCTGGGTGTTCGTCAACGAAACGACCCAGACGGTGCTCACCGCCGACCAACGCGGCCGGTCGCCCATTTCGGAACGGATGGCCGGGCGCTATCTCGCGGCACTGGACGTTCTCGGGGAATTGACCGAGGGCGACGGCGACGTTCCCGACGCGCGCAGCCGGCTCTCCGAACTGCAGGGCATGGCCACCCGCGCCCTCCGACGGGACCAGGCCGACTGGGTCGATGTGCTTCACCTGCTCGGTGACCCGGACCGAGAACGGCTCGGAGTCCTTCGCGACCTCGCCGCGACCACCAACCGTGCTCTCAAAGAGGGCACTTTCGACGCGGTCCGGCTGGCGAGGGAGCTGGACACTTCCGGATGGGCGAGGCCTCTCGCCGAAGCGCGGCGAGAGCTCCAGGAGCGCTTCCGCACGGAGACGAAGCCGGACTCCAACGGCACGGCCCCCGTCGCCTCGACGCAACCCGACCAGAAGGAAGAAGCGCAGATGACCACCGCGGACACCACCGCAACACCGGCCGCGACCTCGAAGGACGGTTTCCTCCGCGCGCTGGAAGCGGCTGCCGTGGCCGACCGCACGTGCAAGAAGCACGAGGCGGTCCGCCACGCGCTGAAGGCATCACTTCTCTGGGCGGACCTTCAGCCGGCCGACTCAGCGGTCGTCGACGTCAGCTGCGTGACCAAGCACGGTCTCTTCCTCTACGAGGCCTTGGGCGCCGGCTGCTCCACCTATGCGGACCTGCGATCGGGCGCGACCCGCCTGCTCGAGATCAACCACACGCTGCCCGCGCCGGCTGACGGCCTCTACCTCGTTCTCGCCGAGCCGCCGGCCGAGAACTGGTCCGTGGACACGATCCGCGACGTCTTCCGTGTCAACGTCATCTGGCGCAGCCCGACCGGCTGGAATGGCGAGAACTTGGAGACCGCCTTCGACGCCTGGGACTGAGCAACGGCCCATAGCCGTGGCCCGGTTCACTTCCGTGCCTGTCGGGGCAGGCGGAGCAGGCGGTGGCGGGTCCAGGACTGGCATCCCGGCGGTGCGGGTCACGCCCGGCCGGGGCGGGGGGCGGTTGTCACGCGGACCTGCCAGGCGCCCGTCTCGTCCTGGCCCAGGATCTCGATCTTGACGCCCGCCGCCGCGCAGCGCTGGCCCGTCACGTACGTCGCGTCGCTCAGGGCCGCGTTCACGTTGAGGTCGTCGGTGTAGCAGCCGGGGCTGTGCGGGGTGGCGTCCGAGGTGCGGATCGGGCCGAAGCCGGTGCGGACGTCCGAGGCGACGGTGGTCACGAGGACGCCGGGGCGGCAGACCGTGTGGTCCAGGAGGCCCGGGGCGCGGGCTTCGAGGGTGATGGCGCGGGTGGGGGAGAGGGGGATGGCGATCAGCTTGGGGCCGCCGTCGGTCGAGGTGGGGGTGAGGGTCAGGGTGCGGGTGCCGGGGGAGTCGACGCAGTGGACCTGGTCGGGGGCCAGCCAGCCGAGCTTCCACTTGTGCCAGGCCAGGAAGTCGTTGGACGGGCCCCAGTCCTCGTCCATCAGGTCCCAGTGGCCGACGGGCGTCTTCAGGGGGTTGGTGTTGTGGGTGTAGTAGAGGTCGGGGAGACCGAAGCTGTGGGCGTTCTCGTGGTTGAGGACGCGGTAGGGGCTGTTGCCGGTCTGGGTGCTCCAGATGAAGGAGATGTTCTTGAAGGGGGCGCCGTCGTCCGAGCGCAGCCCGGTGGGGGTTCCGGCGAAGGTCACGGACCGTACGTCCTCAATGGCGGGCGGGCCGGCGTTCGCCGTGGCCAGGACGTTGACGAGGTCGAACTGCCGGAAGTCGACGGTGTCGTCCACGGCGGCCAGGATCTCGCGGGAGAGGGCGTGGTAGCCGTCGTCCTGGTCGATGTCGAAGGGGGCGCCGCGCTCCAGCCCGTAGGTGGCGTAGGGGCGTGACATCCGGATCCAGCGCATGACCGGGGTGGAGCGGTAGTCGAGCCGGCCGTAGGAGCTGGCGCGGTAGTAGTCGGTGACGGCCGGGAAGAACTCGGCGTAGCGCTCCTGCGGGGGGACCTCGGCCGGGGCGTCGGGGAAGTCGATGAGGAAGGTGACGGCTCGCACCGTGCCGCTCGACCGGGCGTAGCCGGGCGGGGTGCGGGCGCCCTCGGACACGTCGTCGGTGATCGTGGTGAGCGCGCAGGGGCCGGAGGGGAGCCGGCCCGTCGGGTCCGCCGCGGGGCCGGTGACGGCCCCGGCGGCCACCGGGGGCGCGTCCGCCTGGGAGGGCACGGGTGAGGTGAGGGCCAGCGCGGTGATCACCATCACCACCATGGCCAGGGACTTCATGCCGGTCACCTCCGTGGCGCACGCGACCCGTGGTGCGGGTGCTCTCCGTGTCCACCCTGTGCCGCTCCGTGTTCGCCCGCCCGCTGGGATGCGACAGATGGGGCATCGAGGGTTGCGTCGGGGGTGCCTCGCGGACCCTCGGGCGCCCTTGCCGAAGCCCTGAGCCCCAGAGACGCACGTCACATCCGGTAGCGAAATATCCGGGGAGGTTCTCCCCGTTTAATCAGACGTTCCAGCGAAACGGGGAAAGTTTCCCCGGTTGCGGAGCGCTTACCTCGTCCGTCTACCCGACCCGCTTACCTCTCGGGATCGAAAGGAGTGCCCGTCGTGGCAGCCCCGCAGCCCCGCCTCCGTGCCGACGCCCTGCGCAACCGGGAGCGGATCATCGCTGCCGCCCGCGAAACGCTCGTCGAGCACGGGGCCGATGTCCACCTCGATGAAATCGCTCGACGGGCCGGGGTCGGCAATGCCACGCTGTACCGGCACTTCACGGATCGCTATGAGCTGATCCACCATGTCACCCTCTCGGTGATGGCCCGCATCGCGGAACAGGCCGAGACCGCTCGAGCTGAGGAGCCCGATGCTTTCCTCGCGTTGAGGCGCTTCGTCCACGCCGCGGCCGACGAGCGCATCGGTGCGCTCTGCCCGCTGCTCGCCGACGGCGTCGACCATGAGCACCCGGACCTGGTCGAGGCCCGTGACCGGCTCGAACGCGACACCGAGGCGTTGATGGCCGAGGCGCGGGCCGCCGGGCAGTTGCGCGACGACATCGCGGCCGGCGATCTGATGGTGGCCCTCACCCAACTCACCAGGCCGTTGCCCGGCAGCGGGTGTATGGACTTCGACCAGTTCGTGCACCGGCACCTCCAACTGTTCCTGGACGGGCTGATGGCACCGGCGCGTTCCCGGCTTCCCGGCTGCGCCGCGACGCTGGAGGACCTGCGTCAAAAGTGAGGTTTCGCGCCATCAGTAGTGCCGCCCGGCACGGGAGTTGTGCCGGGCATCCCGTGCCCGTCGTTTCCGTGTCCGTTCCTTCCGCGCCCGTTGTTCCCGCGCCCGTTGATCCCGTGTCCGCCGCGCCGTTTCGATTCCCGACCGCCTTTGACTTCGCTTCACCCCCCTCTTCGTACCGCCCTTCGCACCGTTTAGGCAGGCCGTTCCATGCACGACTCCGCCACCACTCCTGACCCCAGGCGCTGGAAAGCGCTCATATTCATCGCCCTGGCCCAGCTGATGGTCGTCCTCGACGCGACCATCGTGAACATCGCGTTGCCCTCCGCCCAGACCGACCTCGGCATCTCCGACGGCAACCGGCAGTGGGTCATCACGGCCTATGCCCTCGCCTTCGGCGGACTGCTGCTCTTCGGCGGCCGTGTCTCCGACCTGTGGGGCCGCAAGCGCGCCTTCATCGTCGGTCTGATCGGCTTCGCGGCCGCCTCCGCCCTCGGCGGCGCCGCGGTCAACACCGGGATGCTGCTGGGCGCCCGCGCCCTGCAGGGTGTCTTCGGCGCACTGCTCGCCCCCGCCGCACTGTCGCTGCTCGCCGTGCTGTTCACCGAGGCGAAGGAGCGCGCCAAGGCGTTCGGCATCTTCGGTGCCATCGCCGGTGCCGGTGGTGGTGTGGGCCTCATCCTCGGCGGTCTGTTCACCGAGTACCTGAACTGGCGCTGGACGTTCTTCGTGAACATCCCCTTCGCCGTCGTCGCCGCGATCGGCGCGTTCGCCGTGATCCACGAGCCCGCCGGCAGCCGCAACCCCTCGAAGCTCGACATCCCCGGCGTCATCCTGGCCACCCTCGGCCTGGTCTCGCTCGTCTACGGCTTCACCCGCGCCGAGTCCGACGGCTGGGCGTCCGGCGTGACCATCGGCCTGTTCGTCGCCTCGGCGGTGCTGCTGACCGCCTTCATCGTCGTGGAGAAGAAGGTCAAGGCCCCGCTGCTGCCGCTGCGCGTGCTCACCGACCGCAACCGGGGCGGCGTCTACGTCTCCCTCGGTCTCGCCGCCATCGCGATGTTCGGCCTGTTCCTGTTCCTGACCTTCTACCTGCAGGTCGTCCGCGGTTACTCGCCGGTCAAGACCGGCCTCGCGTTCCTGCCGATGATCGTCACGATGATCGCCGGTTCCACGCAGATCGGTGCCCGGCTGATGACCCGGGTGCCGGCGCGCTGGCTGATGGGCCCGGGCTTCCTGCTCGCGGCCCTCGGCATGGTGCTGCTCACCCAGATCAGCCTGGACAGCTCGTACACCTTCGTGGTCCTGCCGGGTCTGCTCCTGATGGGCCTCGGCATGGGCACGGCCTTCATGCCGGCCATGAGCCTGTCCACGCACGGTGTGCAGGCGCGTGACGCCGGTGTCGCCTCGGCGATGGTCAACACCTCGCAGCAGGTCGGCGGCGCCATCGGCACCGCGCTGCTCAACACCATCGCCGCCAGCGCCACCACCGCGTACGTCACCTCGCACCAGGCGGGCGCGAGCAACCCCAAGCTGCTCCAGCTCAACTCCATGGTGCACGGTTACGCCACCGCCATCTGGTGGGCGGTGGGCATCCTCGCGGTGTCCGCGCTCATCGCGGTCGTCTTCGTCAACGCCGGTCACCAGGGCGGCCCGTCGGCCTCCGACGAGGGTGCCGTCAAGGGCGCGGACGAAGGCATCGAGGCCGCCATCCCGGTCATGGCGCACTGAGCGGCAGAACGAGTCACCCCAGGTGCGCCGCGTGGCCGGCTGAGTCCCGCGCGCACCGCCTGAGGGGGCCGGCCCCCGCGCGCACCGCGCGGCCGGTCGAGCCCCGCGCACCTCGTGTGGCCGGCCTCCGGGCACACAGGCAAGGCCCCTCGCCGGGACGGCGGGGGGCCTTCGCGCTGCCCGGCGCTGCCCCGGCCGGGCGGGGCCGGGTGCGTCAGCGGGTCCACGGAAGGTCGCCGCCCTCGGGCTGGAGACCTGCCTGAATGGTCCGGCAGATGTCGCCCAGCCCGGCCACCTGCTCCGGGGTGAGACGGTCGAAGATGGCCGCGCGGACGGCGGCGACATGGCCCGGAGCCGACCTCTTCAGCATCTCGTACCCCTCGTCCGTCAGAACGGCCAGCTGACCGCGCTTGTCGGAGGGGCAGTCCTCGCGGCGGACCCAGCCGTTCTTCTCCAGCCGGGCGATCGCGTGCGAGAGCCGGGACCGGGTGATCTTGGCGTCCTGGGCGAGTTCGGTCATCCGGAGCCGGTGGCGGGGCGCCTGGGAGAGGTGGACCAGCAGGCCGTAGTAGACGTGTGGCATGCCGGCGTCACGCTGCAGCTGACGGTCGAGATGGTCCTCGAGGAGGGTGGTGGCATGCAGGTACGCCCGCCAGACGGCCTGCTCCTCGTCGCTGAGCCAGCGGGGCTCCGACGGGTCCCCTGCGGATTGGTCGGTCATGCCATCCACTGTTTCATTCGCGCTTCCTCCGGAGTTCAATGCTTGATGGTTAAACAAGATGGGGTTACGGTGGGCAAGTAGAACTTGATATTTCAAGTATGCCCATTGGAGGGACCATGCCGGCCACCGCGACCCCCGTCAGCGGGCACATGCCCGCCGCCAGCGGGCGCATGCCCGCTCTCTACCTCTCCCACGGCGCGCCGCCGCTCGCCGACGACGACCTGTGGCCCGGCCAGCTCGCCGCCTGGTCCGCCCAGCTGCCCCGGCCCACCGCCATCCTGATGATCTCCGCCCACTGGGAGGAGGCCCCGCTCGCGCTGGGGGCGACCGAGACGGTGCCGCTGGTGTACGACTTCTGGGGATTCCCCGAGCGCTACCACCACGTGCGGTACGCCGCCCCCGGCGCTCCGGAGCTGGCCGAGCGGGTGCGCAAGACGCTGCGCGGCGCCGGGACGCCCGTGGAGGACCTCCCGGACCGGGGCCTGGATCACGGTGCGTATGTGCCGCTGGTGGAGATGTATCCGGCTGCCGACGTCCCCGTGCTCCAGATGTCCCTGCCCACGCTCGACCCGCGGCGGCTGCTGGAGACCGGACGCAAGCTGGCGCCGCTGCGGGACGAGGGGGTGCTGATCGTCGGCAGCGGCTTCTTCACCCACAACCTGGCGGCGCTGCGGCATGCGGCATCCGGGCCGCCGCCAGCCTGGTCGGCGGAGTTCGACGCGTGGGGGCGCGAGGCTCTGGAGGCCCGGGACGTGGACGCGCTGCTGGACTTCGCGGTCAAGGCCCCGGCCGGGCGCCTGGCGCACCCGCGGACCGAGCACTTCGCCCCGCTCTTCGTCACGCTGGGCGCCGCCGAGGACGAACTCGACCGGCAGCGGAGTGTCATCGACGGGTTTTGGATGGGGCTCGCGAAGCGGTCTCTGCAGTTCGGGTAGGGGGGCATGCGTCGTCGCCTCGCGCGGGCCGTCTTCGACCGCCTTTGCCTGGCCGGCGGATATTTCGGCTGCGGGCCGTCTTCGCCGCCTGCGGCGGCAGGCGCCCTGCGGGCGCGTCCTCAATCTCCCCCAGCTACCGCTGGGAGGTACCCCCAGGGGCTTGATTTGGCTGAGCCCCGTCGGCATTCAGCGCCGGACCCTGCCGTTGGCTGAGCCCGCGCTCATCGCCGCCGCACGTCTCAGTGTTCGTGCATATAGAAGACGTAGTACGACACCACGGCCATCGCCCCGCCCAGGAAGAGGCCGAACAGCGAGGCGCGCAGGATCGAGACCTGGGTGAGGCTGTAGAGGAAGCCGAGGCTGATGCCGAACAGGGCACCGAACGTCGCGGCCCTGACCTCGGCGACCATTCTGGTCCGCTCCTTGATCAGCACGTAGCCGACGCCCATGGCGACCAGTCCCGCGACGAGCCCGGTCATCCAGGCCTTCAGCGTGGAGGCGCCGTTGTCGTCGGCGAGGAAGACGGTGTACAGGCCGAGGACCACACCGCCCGTGACGGGTACCGCCCAGGCGGACCGGGACGTCTGGTGCGAAATCCGGGTGACCGGGCCCGGGCCCTCGTGACGGTGGTGGCCGGGTAGAGCCGGGTGCGTCGGCATGGCGGGCTCCTCTCTCTCGCCCCACCCCTTTCCCCCCAGGGCACACCCGTGTCCGGGCGGCGGCAACTCGATCACGGGCTGGCCGTCCGGTGGGGGTGCGGTGGCCAGGGAACCGGCCTTCCGGGACGGCCGGGCAACCGGAAGGCGGTACGGGCCGTCTTGTGGGGTAGGAGAGCAGCCAGTGACGGTGCTCTTCCGGTGTGAACGGAGTGGCGTCGAAGGTGACGGCCGTCTCCCGGACGTCGGGGCGGAAGGGTCCGCAGGGGCGCTCGGGACGGCTTCGGCACCCGGCCTGACCTGCGCTTCCGTCGGCCCCGGCCGTCCGTGTCGGCCCTCTGCGGCCGGACAGGGTACTGCATGATCAGAAAAATGAAGAAGACTCGCGGGAATTCTGTCCGGATTCCAGTCGTTCTTTCCTTCGGATGGGGCACCCGACAGGAGGCTGTATCTCCAGCTGGAGCCCTACCGTCCCGCGACCGACTCATCGCAAGGGAGCACGCATGGCAACCCGTGCCGTCGCCCGCCGTCAGACCGCCGACAAGGGGCCTGACCGGGCAAGCAGTGTTCGCGCCGTAGGCGGGGAGATCGCCGACCGCGACCTGGTCGGCATGTACCTCGACGAGATCGCGCGTACACCCCTGCTCGACGCCGCCAGGGAAGTGGAGCTGTCCCAGACCATCGAGGCGGGCGTCTACGCCCAGCAGCTCCTCGACGGTCTCGTGGAGAGCCCCGACGGTGATTCCGCGGCCGCGTCCGCGTCCCGCGAGGAACTCGAGGCGATAGCCGCCGAGGGTGCCCGCGCCAAGGACGTCTTCATCAAGTCGAACCTGCGCCTCGTCGTGGCCGTCGCCCGTCGCTACCCGCGCAGCGGGCTGCCGCTCCTCGATCTGATCCAGGAGGGCAACGCCGGCCTGGTGCGCGCGGTCGAGAAGTTCGACTACGCCAAGGGGTTCAAGTTCTCCACGTATGCCACGTGGTGGATCCGGCAGGCCATCACCCGGTCCATCGCCGACCAGTCCCGCACCATCCGGCTGCCCGTGCACCTGGTCGAGGAGCTGGGCCGCATCCGCCGGGTGCAGCGCGAGTTCAACCGGGAGAACGGCCGGGATCCCGAGCACGCGGAGATCGCCGCCGAGCTGGGCTCCACGCCCGAGCGCGTCGGTGACGTGCTGGACTGGGCCCGCGACCCCGTCAGCCTCAACATGCACGTGGACGACGAGGGCGAGACCCAGTTCGGCGATCTGCTGGAGGACACCTCCGCGGTGTCCCCGGAGCAGTCCGTGCTCACGCTGCTGCGCAGTGAGGAGCTGGAGGACCTCATCAGCCGTCTCGACCACCGCACCGCGTCGATCATCAAGGCGCGCTACGGCATCGAGGACGGCCGGGAGCGCACGCTGACCGAGGTCGGCAAGCAGCACGGGCTCACCCGGGAGCGGATCCGGCAGATCGAGAAGCACGCGCTGCTGGAGCTGAAGAAGATGGCTCACGACACCGGTTTCGACGCGGCGGCCTAAAAAGGGCATACTCTAGACATAACCCCATAGACCGGGCCCCGGCGCTACCCCCCCTGCGTCGGGGCCCTTCCCTTTTCCGGGGCCGCCCCGCCGCGCACACCGCGCCCGTACGGCGGTGTGCCCGGCGGTGTCCGTCGCCTTACGGTCTGCGGGCATGACGTCGGGTTCGCGCAGCCGGGCGGGGTGCCCCGCCCGCCCGGACGGGTCATGCCTCCGGCGCGCCCGCCGCGCGGGTGATGCGGGCGCCCAGCTCCCGCAGGTGGTCCACCAGCTCCGGCGGCTCGTGCGCCTCGAATTCGCAGTCGATCAGGGCGAGCCGGAAGGCCACCCACTCCAGCGAGTCCGCGACCGTGACGTCCAGCCGGCAGGTGTTCTCGTCGACTGGGACCGGGGTGCCGAGGGAGGACTGCGTCCGGGCGGCGACGAACGCGGCGGGCGCGTGCAGCGTCGCCACCACCCGGTAGGTCGGCTGGAGGCGGGACAGGGACCGGCTCATGAACTCCGCGGCGTTCGCCGCCGGCAGCTCGCGCGGGGTGAACCGGGCACCGGTGGCGAACGGTTCGCTGACCCGGTCGACGCGGAAGGTCCGCCAGTCGTCGCGGTCCACGTCGTACGCGACGAGATACCAGCGGCGCCCGGTGCTGACCAGCTGGTGCGGCTCCACCAGCCGCCGGGTCTTTGTCCCGTCGCCCTTGCGGTAGGCGAAGCGCAGCCGCTCGTGCCCGGTCGCGGCCGAGGCCATCACGGTCAGCGTGCGCGGGTCCACGCTCGCGCCGTCGCCGCCCACGAGCGGCACCGTCGCGGCCTGGAGGGCGGAGACGCGGTGGCGCAGCCGGGACGGCAGAACCTGCTCCAGCTTGGCGAGGGCCCGTACGGACGCCTCCTCGATGCCGTCCACGGCGTGCCCGGCGCCCGCCCGCAGTCCCACGGCGATGGCGACGGCTTCCTCGTCGTCCAGGACGAGGGGCGGCATCGCGGCGCCCGCGGCCAGCCGGTACCCGCCCTCCGCGCCCATCGTCGCCTGTACGGGATAGCCGAGGTCCCGCAGCCGCTCGATGTCCCGGCGGATGGTCCGCGAGCTGACCCCGAGCCGTTCGGCGAGTTCGCTGCCCGGCCATTCCCGGGGCGTCTGGAGCAGCGAGAGGAGATTCAGCAACCGTGCCGGTGTGTCGCTCATGACACCAGCTTGGCAGCCATATGGGACACAAGGTGTCCTACATGGCCCTTAGCGTCGTCGACGTCCCCGGAAGTGAAATGCCAGGAAAGGCCGTACAGCAATGACCACCGATTCGCCGCCCGCCGACCGCCGCCGCTGGCTGGCGCTCGCGGTGGTGATGACCGCGTCCTTCATGGACCTGGTCGACGTCACCATCGTCAACATCGCGATGCCCAGCATCCAGCGCGACATCGACGCCTCCTTCAGCGCCCTGCAGTGGCTCAGCGAGGGATACGCGCTCGCGTTCGCTATCGGCCTGATCACGGGCGGCCGGCTCGGTGACATCTACGGCCGCAAGAAGGTCTTCCTGCTGGGCATGGGCGGGTTCACCCTCGCCTCGATGCTCTGCGGTGTCGCGGCCGACCCGCAGATGCTCGTCGCCTCGCGGGTGCTGCAGGGCGCGATGGGCGCGCTGATGGTGCCTCAGGTGCTGTCGATCGTGCACGTGACCTTTCCCGCCCACGAGCGCGGCAAGGTCTTCGGGATGTTCGGCGCGATCATGGGCCTCGGCGCGGTCTCCGGCCCGCTGCTGGGCGCGCTGCTGACGCAGTGGAACCTCTTCGGCCTTGAGTGGCGGCCGATCTTCCTGATCAACGTGCCCGTCGGCATCGCCGGACTGCTCCTGGGCCGGCACTTCATCACCGAGTCCAAGGCCCCCAGGGCGCTGCGTCTGGACCTCGTCGGCGTGGCCCTGGCCAGCGCCGCGCTGCTGATGCTGCTCTACCCGCTCACCCAGGGCCGGGAGCACGACTGGCCGCTGTGGGGCTTCGTCTCCATGGCCGGTGCGGTGCCGATGCTCGCGGCGTTCATCGGCTACGAGCGGTACAAGACGCGCAAGGACGGCTCGCCGCTCGTCGAGCTGTCGCTGTTCAAGGTCAAGAGCTTCGCGGCGGGCATCGGCGTGCAGCTGACCTTCGGTGTCGCGTCCGGCATATTCTTCCTGGTGTGGACGCTGTACATGCAGCTCGGGCTGGGCTGGTCGGCGCTGCGGTCGGGTCTGACGGGCATTCCGTTCTCGCTGGCCATCTCGGTGGCGGCGGGGCTGTCCGTGCAGAAGCTGGTGCCGAGGTTCGGGCGCAAGGTGCTGCAGGCGGGCGCGCTGGTGATGGCGGCGGGCGTGCTGACCTACATCTGGGAGGCCGACCGGTACGGCGGGGACATCCGGTCCTGGCAGATGGCGCTGCCGCTGGCCGTGATGGGTCTGGGCATGGGCCTGATCGTCGCCCCGATCACCGACGCCGTGCTGTCCGAGGTGCCCCGCGCGCACGCGGGCTCGGCCTCCGGTCTGATCAACACGACGCAGCAGCTCGGCAACGCCATCGGACTGGGCCTGGTCTCCGTGGCCTTCTTCGGTGTCGTGGACGACGCCGACCCGCGCCGTGAGGCGCCGTCGGACATCTTCGGGGGAGCGTTCACGCACGCCATGTGGTGGGTCGCGGGCGGACTGCTGGCGGTCTTCGCGCTGATGTTCCTGCTGCCGAAGCGGTCGAAGCACCACGAGGCGGCCGAGGGTGACGCGGCCGAGAACGTCGCGGCCATAGGTGACGCGGACGAGGCGGACGCCCCGGTCACCGCCGGTGCGGACGTGGCCGTCCCGGGTGCTTCCGCCCCGGGTGACGGTGACGGCGTGCGCGCCGACGCGGGCGAGAAGGAACTGCTGAAGCGGTAGCGCTCGCGCACGCTCCGGGACACCGGGGGAGGACAGGGCCCGGTCGGTGATCCGACCGGGCCCGTTTCTGTGGATCCGATGCCCGAGTCTGTTTACATTCCCTCATCGTGGTCGTAATCTCGCGGTGAAACCACAGGGTCGGGCACGGAACGGACGTAAATCCACATGTACGCACCGGAGCGTCAGCAGGAGATCCTCCGCCTCGCGCGCGAGAGCGGCCGGGTGGACGTGCTGTCCCTGGCCGAGGAGTTCCAGGTCACCTCCGAGACCGTCCGGCGCGACCTCAAGGCCCTGGACCGGGCAGGGCTGCTGCGCCGGGTGCACGGCGGTGCGATCCCCGTCGGACGGCTCGACTTCGAGCCGGACCTCGCCGAGCGCGAGAGCACGGCGGCGGACGAGAAGGACGCCATCGCCCGGGCCGCGCTCGCCGAACTGCCCGCCGGCGGCAGTGTGATCATCGATGCCGGTACGACGGCCGCCCGCCTCGCGGCCCTCCTCCCGCTGGAGTGCGCCCTCACGGTCGTCACCCACGCCCTCCCCGTCGCCGCCCGTCTCGCGGACCACCCCGGCATCTCCCTGCACCTCGTCGGCGGACGGGTGCGGCACCGTACCCGCGCGGCGGTCGACGCGTGGGCGCTGCGCGCGTACGCGGAGATCAACGCCGACGTCGTCTTCCTCGCGACCAACGGCTTCTCCGTCGACGACGGCCTCACCACCCCGGACCTGGCCGAGGCCGCCGTCAAACGGGCCACCGTCGGCGCCGCGCGGCGGGTGGTGCTCCTCGCCGACTCCGGCAAGTTCGGCCGCCGGCACTTCGCCCGCTTCGGGGACCTCTCCGACGTGGACGTGCTGATCACCGACACCGGCCTCGCCCCCGAGGACGCCCACGCCATCGAGCGCGCCGGGACCCGGACGGTACGCGCGTGATCCTCACCGTCACCCCCAACCCGAGCCTGGACCGCACCTACGAGGTCCCCCAACTGGAGCGCGGCGCGGTGCTGCGCGCCGCCACCGACCGGGTCGACCCCGGCGGCAAGGGCGTCAACGTCTCGCGCGCGGTGGCCGCCGCCGGGCACCGCACGGTGGCGGTGCTGCCGCTCGGCGGGCCGGAGGGCGCGCTGCTGGGGCGGCTGCTCGGCGAGCTGGGCATCGAGGTGGCGGGCGTGCCGGTGCGGGGCTCGACCCGGGTCAACGTCGCGGTCGCAGAACCGGACGGCACCCTCACCAAGGTCAACGCCGCCGGGCCCGAACTGGCCCCCGCCGAGGCGGAATCACTGCTGGCGGCCGTCCGGGACCGGTCGGCGGGCGCCGACTGGATCGCCTGCTGCGGCAGCCTCCCGCGCGGCCTCGCGCCCGAGTGGTACGGGCGGCTGGTGGCCCGCACCCACGACGCGGGCGCCCGCGTCGCCCTGGACACCTCCGGCCCGTCCCTGACCGCCGCGCTGCGGATGCGCCCCGACGTCGTCAAGCCCAACGCGGAGGAACTGTCGCTGGCCGTCGGCCGCCCGCTCCGCACGGTCGGGGACGCGGCCGAGGCGGCGGCGGAACTGCGGGCCATGGGCGCGCGGGCCGTACTGGCCAGCCTCGGCGCCGACGGCCAGGTGCTGGTCGACGACTCCGGCAGTTACTTCGGCACCGCGCGCGTCCCGTTCGTCCGCAGCAACGTCGGCGCGGGTGACGCGTCGCTGGCCGGCTTCCTCGCCGCGGGGGGCACGGGCCCCGAAGCCCTCGCCGCCGCCCTCGCCCACGGCGCGGCGGCGGTCCGGCTGCCCGGCAGCGCGATGCCGGCACCGGCGGACCTGGACCCGTCGACGGTGACGGTGACCTCCGAGGTCCCCGCCGGCCGCGCCCTGACGGAGCCCGTGCGATGACCCCCGGCGCGGTCGCCACGGGAGCGGGCGCGCGCCGCCTCGCGGGGCCGTCCCGGCGACGGGCGACCGCGCCCGGGCCGCCGCGCGGCGGTGACCAGGAGGCGGCCCGGCGGCGACGCCGATCAACGCCGGGGAGCGTTCCGGCACCCACGCGCGAGACCTCACCCGCCGTCCCCTGACTTCTCTCCCCCCACATCGCCCGCAGGGCGCTACCGCGAGCAAAGGAGCCCGCGATGAGTGAGCTGATCACCGCGGATCTGGTCGATCTCGACCTGTCCGCCGAGACCAAGGAAGCGGCGTCGAGATCGCTCGCCGCACGCATGCGGGACCTCGGCCGCGTCACCGACCTCGACGGCTTCCTCGCCGACGTCGCCGCACGCGAGGCCCAGATGCCCACCGGTCTCGACGGCGGCATCGGCATACCCCACTGCCGCAGCGCGCACGTCACCGAACCGACCCTCGCCTTCGGCCGCTCCGCCACCGGCATCGACTTCGGCGCCCCGGACGGCCCGGCGGACCTGGTCTTCCTCATCGCCGCCCCGACAGGGGGCGACGCCGACCACCTGTCGATCCTCTCCGCGCTGGCCCGGCACCTGACGGACCCGGAGTTCACCTCCGCGCTGCGCGCGGCGCGGGAGGCGGGCACGGCGGCGGCCCTGATCCGCGGCGACGAACCCGAGCCGCCGACGCACGGGGGCGAAGCGACCGCGAGCGCGGCGGCGGCGAGCGAAGTGCCCCCTTCCGTCGGTGGCGACACGGCCGCGACGGCCGAGGCTCCCCCCTTCCGCATCGTCGCCGTCACCTCCTGCCCCACCGGTATCGCGCACACCTATATGGCCGCCGAGGCCCTGGAGTCGGCCGGGCGGGCCGCAGGGGTGGAAGTGGTGGTCGAGACCCAGGGATCCGCCGGGTTCGTGAAGCTGGACCCGGCGGTCGTCGCGGCGGCGGACGGCGTGATCCTCGCGCACGACGTGGAGGTGCGCGACAAGGAACGCTTCGCGGGCCTGCCCACCGTGGATGTCGCGGTCAAGGCCGGGATCAGCCGGCCCGGCGAGCTGATCGCCGAAGTGCGGCGGAAGGCCGCGCGGGGCGAACGCGCCGCTCCCGCCGTCCCCTTGGGCGCGGGTGGCACGTCAGCCCCCATGGACGCGGGGGCCGGCCCCGGGGACGGCTTCGCGACCCGGCTGCGCACGTGGCTGATGACCGGTGTCAGCCACATGGTCCCGTTCGTCGCGGCGGGCGGGCTGCTGATCGCCCTCGCCTTCGCCATCGGCGGTTACGGGATCGACAAGGCGCCGTCCGTGGCCGGCCACTTCGCGTGGACCGAGTCCACGAGCTGGGCCGCGCTGCTGTTCCAGACCGGCGGCGTCGCGTTCGCGTTCCTCGTGCCGGTCCTGGCCGGGTTCATCGCCTACGGGATGGCCGACCGCCCCGGCCTCGTCCCCGGTTTCGTCGGCGGGTCCATCGCGCTGACGGTCAACGCGGGCTTCCTCGGCGGTCTGATCGCCGGTCTCCTCGCGGGCGCGGTCGTGATGGCCGTGCGCCGGCTGAACGTACCGGCCGTGCTGCGCGGCATTATGCCGGTCGTGGTGATTCCGCTGCTGTCCTCGGCGGTCGTCGGATTTCTGATGTTCCTGGTGGTCGGCAAGCCCGTCGCCGCGCTGCAGAAGGCACTGACCGACTGGCTGGGCGGGCTGTCCGGAACCAACGCCGTCATCCTGGGCGCCCTCCTCGGCCTGCTCATGGCCGCCGACCTCGGCGGTCCGCTTAACAAGGTCGCCTACGCCTTCGCCGTCGGCGGTCTCGCCGATCCCAACGAGGGCAGCCTGAAGGTGATGGCCGCGGTCATGGCGGCCGGCATGGTCCCGCCGCTGGCGATGGCGCTGGCCACGACCGTGCGCGGACGGCTCTTCACCGCCTCCGAGCGGGAGAACGGCAAGGCCGCCTGGGTGCTCGGGGCGTCCTTCATCACCGAGGGCGCCATCCCGTTCGCCGCGGCGGACCCCCTGCGGGTGATCCCCTCGGCGATGGCGGGCGGCGCCGTCACCGGGGCCCTGTCCATGGCCTTCGGCTGTACGCTGCGCGCCCCGCACGGGGGTGTCTTCGTGGTGCCGCTGATCGGCTCGCCGTTGCGCTACCTGCTCGCCGTCGCGGCGGGCACGGCGGTCAGCGCCGCCGTGGTGCTGCTGCTCAAGGGCCTCCGCGATCCCGCCCGGCCGCGGACCGCCCTCCCGGCCGAGGACGGGGAACGGCTCACGTCGGCTGTCTGAACCCCGGCACCGGCCGTTTCGCAAAATCCCGCCTGGCCCGGGACGCCTGGCATCGGGGGCACGTCCCAGCGGTAGCCGGGGAAGCCCGCCGCGTTGTCGGGCCGCCCGAGTACGCCCGGTACGAGGGCGGCCCTCCGCCGTGCGATCGCACGCGCCAGACGCCCCGGGCCACGCCCCGCGGGCGTACGGCTCCTTTCCGGACCCGGCCCGGGCGCCCGCTCAGTCGCCGTACAGCTCGCGGTAGGAGGGGAAGACGCCGCCCGGGCCGTCCACCCCCTCCGCCGCGAGCACGGCCTTCACCACGGACCGGGTGAGGACGTCCGCGCCCGCCGCCAGGATCTCGTTGAGAACGCCGAGTTCCAGAACACCGCGCTCCACATCCCCCAGTTCCTGGGCGGCGCTCCCGGCGGTCATCGGCCGCTCACCCGTGGCCAGGGCGAACACCGTGTCACCGTCGGTCAGCAGGTGCACGGGCCGGACGGCGCGGGCCAGGCCGTCGTGGGAGGTGCCCGCCAGCTTCTGGGCCTGGGCACGGGTCAGCACGGCGTCCGTGGCGACGACGGCGATCGTGGTGTTGAGCGACGGCCGTACGGACGCGGCCGAGCGCTTCGCCGACTCCCGCCGCGCGGCCTCCAGGGCCCGCTGCGCGGCGGCGTGACGGTCCGGGGCCGGGTACTCGACCCGGCCCTCGAAGAGCCGCCCGTACAGCGCCCCCGTCAGCGGATCGGCCGCCGAGCCCACCGCGTTGACCACCGCCAGCGCCGCGACCGTCACCCCAGAAGGCAGCACCAGGCTCGCCGTGCCGACACCGCCCTTGAGGCCGCCGACCACCGCACCCGTGCCGGCGCCCACGTTGCCCTGCGCGACACGCGCCCCCGGCTCCGTACGGGCCGCCGCCTCGACGGCCTCCCGGCCGAGCGCCGCGTCGGGACGGGCCCGCCAGTCACCGCCGCGCCCCAGGTCGAACAGCGCCGCCGCGGGCACGACGGGCACCACCTGGGCGGGGTCCGGGCCGACACGGAAGCCCCGCCCCGCGTCCTCCAGCCAGCCCACCACCCCGGACGCGGCGTCCAGCCCGAAGGCGCTGCCGCCGGTGAGCACGACCGCCTCGACCCGCTGGACGAGATTGCGCGGGTCGAGCGCGTCGGTCTCCCGCGTCCCCGGCCCGCCGCCCCGCACGTCGACGGCCGCGACGGCGCCGCCCTCCTCGGTGAGCACCACGGTGGTCCCGGTCAGGGCCCCGCCGCCGGTGCGCCCCGCGTGCCCGACCCGCAACCCGGCCACATCGGTCAGGGCGTCCGACGGGCCGGGGCGTGGGCCGGCGCCGGGGGAGGCGAAGAAGAGGGCATCGGTGCTGCCGGCGGTCCGCGCGATCCGGTCGTCAGTCATGCGGCCATGCGTATCACGCGCCGAGCACCCGTCACCCCTCCCGTACCGGCCGCTCGTCGGCCGGATCCGCCCGCGCTGCCAGGGTGACGCCCACCGCGACCGTCAGGGCCGCCACCAGCCCGGTGAACAGCACCGCCGTCCGGCCCGCGCACGTACAGGCCAGCACGAGCACGGCCGAGACGGGCAGCGTCAACTGCTGGGCCAACCCCCGCTTGTGGTGCCGGGAATGGATCAGCCACACCGAGAACATGAACAACGCCGTGGGCACCGTGACCGCGCCGGCCGCCGCGAACGCCGAGATGTGCGCCTTGCCGACCGCCTCCTCGATCGCTACCTCGATGCCCGCCCCGATCGCCGCCGCCGACCCGAAGACCGGATAGTGCCCGTACCCCCAGGCGAACGCCTGCCGGTTGGAGGCCAGATGGAGATGGATGGGCACGGCGAAGTAGATCCAGTAGGCCGCGAAGATGATCAGCAGACCACCGCCCGCGAGCGGCAGCAGGGTGCCCAGCGCCTCGTCCTCGTCCAGGGCCGACTGGACGGCCACCGTGGACGCGAGGACCGTCTCGCCCAGCACGATGATCGTGAACAGCCCGTACCGTTCCGCGATGTGCCGCGGATGCCAGCCCGTCTGATACCGCCGCTCGGCGAACGCGGGCACCGCCATCTCGACGATCGCCATCCCCAGGAAAAGCCAGGGCTTAGCGCCGTCGGGCAGGAAAAGCACACCCAGCCAGCCGACCTGGCACAGACTCACCCCCGCCGCGTACCTCAGCGCCGTTCGCCGCTCCTCGCCTCCCGTCGAGTACGCGGCCCGCAGCCACTGGGTCACCAGCGCCAGCCGCATCACCAGGTAGCCGAACCACACCACCGCGAAGTCGCTGTCGTTGAAGGCCCGGGGGATACCCGCCGCCAGGATCAGCACCCCGGCCATCTGGACCAGCGTCACCACGCGATACGGAACGTCGTCCGTGTCGTACGCGGAGGAAAACCAGGTGAAATTCACCCAAGCCCACCAAATGGCGAAAAACATCATCAGGTAGCCCGGAATGCCCGTGCCGGGGTGCCCCTCGGCGAGCGCGTGCACCAGCTGCCTGCCCGCCTGGGCCACCGCGGCCACGAAGCACAGGTCGAAGAACAGCTCCAGCGGGGTCGCGGCCCGGTGCGCCTCTTCGCGGCCGCGCGCTGCCATGCGGCGCAGCACGGAGGCGGGTGGGTGCCCGGTCATTGTCGGCGCTCCGCGGGGGCCGGGCTTCCGTCGCGCCTGTACGGGGTGAGTGTGGGCGGTTTCATATGGTTCATGCGGAGATTGTCACCGGTGGTGGCCGTTGCCGCCTCTTGCCGGGCCGGCGGATGTTTGGCTGGCGGCCGGTTTCGCCGCCTGCGGCGGCTGAGCGCCCTGCGGGCGCGTCCTCAAGCGCCGGACGGGCTTGATTTGGCTGGGCTCGGCCGTCAGCTGCGCCTCCGCGCCGCCGATCGCCTCGCCCGTCCGGCGATGAGACGAGCGTCAGCGCGAACGTACCCTGGAGGCATGAGTACTGCTCCCGAGCCCGCTGCCGAGTCGCGTAAGCCTGCTGCCCTGATCTTTGACGACCCGCTGTCGCAGCAGTCTTCGGACGATACCGACCGCGGCTGGGGCGACCGGCCGAGTGGTGGTGACAGTGCGGGTGACCTGGCCCGGTTCCTGGACGAGAAGCCGCCTCACCACATCTGACGCCCGGCCGCCCGGCGGGCGGGCCCGTCTTTATCGCTGGACCGGTACGGACTCCGGGGCCGGGCCGCGGCGCTGTTCGACGAGCGCGTCCCGGATCTGCTCGAGCAGCTCGATCTCCGTCACCTGCACCGGGGTGGCCGTCGCCGGGGCCTTGGCGGCCTGGCGGTCCTGCCAGCGCTTCATCGGCAGCAGCATGAGGAAGTAGACGACCGCGGCGGTGATCAGGAACGTCAGCGCGGCGCTGAGCACCGAGCCCCACTGGATGAAGACCCCGCTGGTCACCTCGCCGGCCTTGTTCATGGCGCAGGGGCCCTTGAGGCAGGACGCGTAGCTGGTGAGGTCCTTGGTGCCGAAGGCGCCGACGATCGGGTTGATGACCCCCTTGACCACCGAGTTCACGATGTTGGTGAACGCCGCGCCGATGACAACGGCGACCGCGAGGTCTACCACGTTGCCCCGCATCAGGAAGGCCTTGAATCCCCCAAGGACCCCTGTCTTCTTCTCGCTCACCGAAAAGCCTCTCTCTGTACACACTCGTGGCGGAATGGTTGGTTCCATAACCTACGAGAGAGTCTGGCAGTCCTGTCCAATCCGTGGGTTCGATCAGGCGAACCGGAGCTGCGTCAGGGCGGGGGCGCACAGGATCACCGCCCCGGCGGCGGCCACGATCCCGGCGCCCAGCAGCCGCCTTCGGCGCCGCCCGGCCCGGCCCGTCCGGCGCCGCCCGCGCCCCACCCGCACTGGCGCGAAGTGCGGGACCCCACGCGTCGGCGGCGGCGTATAGGCGTACGCCCACGAAGCCGGTGACGGCGCGGAGACCGAAGGCCGTGGGGGAGGGGCGGGTGACGAGGGAGACGAAGACGAGGGAGACGAAGGGGACAGCGGGAGAGGGGCGAAAGAGGACACGGGCGACCACCGCCTGCCGTGAGGAGCACCAACCGGACGCTCCCCACGATCCCCGCAATTTCCCGGGCCCGCTGAGGCCTGTGGACTACCGCCCGGTTGTGGACAACCCCGTCACCCCCGCGAGGCCTCCCGCCCGCCCCCGCACCCCCTACGGCAGGGCGATCCCCAGGTCCCAGCCCTCGTGCACCCGGGTGCACAGGCAGGTCCGTCCGTCCGTCTCCGGCAGGGCGCAGACCGCCGCGAAGATCACCTCACGCAGCCGGCCCACGTTCTCGGCGAAGACCCGCATCACCTCCGCGTGCGACACCCCGTCGCCCGTCTCGGCCCCGGCGTCCAGGTCCGTGACCAGCGCCATCGAGGTGTAGCAGAGCTCCAGCTCACGCGCGAGCACCGCTTCCGGGTGCCCGGTCATGCCGACCACCGACCAGCCCTGGGCGGCGTGCCAGCGGGATTCGGCCCGGGTCGAGAAGCGCGGCCCCTCGACGACGACCATCGTTCCGCCGTCCACCACCGGCCCCCAGCCGTGCCCGCGCGCCACCGCGAGCGCCACCGCGCGGCCCGTGGGGCAGTAGGGGTCCGCGAAGGTCGTGTGCACCACGTGGGGGACCGATCCGTCGGGCAGCGGTTCCCCGTCGAAGAAGGACTGCCGACGGCTCTTGGTGCGGTCCACCAGCTGGTCCGGTACGAGCAGGGTCCCCGGCCCGTACTCCGGCCGCAGCCCGCCCACAGCGCAGGGGGCCAGCACCTGCCGTACGCCGAGGGAGCGCAGGGCCCACAGGTTGGCCCGGTAGTTGATGCGGTGCGGCGGCAGACGGTGGTCCCGTCCGTGCCGGGGCAGGAAGGCGACCTTCCGCCCGGCCAGCTCGCCGACGAAGAGCGAGTCGCTCGGATCCCCGTAGGGGGTCTCGACCGAGACCTCGGTCACGTCGTCGAGGAAGGAGTAGAACCCCGACCCACCGATCACACCTATGTCCGCCCGCGTCGCGCCGCTCGTGTCGATCATGAGCCCACCCTAGGCCGTGTCCGGCGGATCATGTGGGCGGACGCTGCGGCCCGTGGCGCCCGCACCACCGGCGATTGAGGACGCGCCCGCAGGGCGCTCGCCGCCGCAGGCGGCAAAGGCGGCCGGTAGCCGAAGATCCGCCGGACACGGCCCACGCGAACGGCCCGCCGCCTCGGTGTGAGGCGGCGGGCCGTGTCGTGCGCGGGGATCCGCGCGAAGTGCTGCGGAAGGCTGCGTCAGGCGGCCGAAGAGCTGCTGCTCGACGAGGCCGGAGCCGACGCGGTGCTCGTGGAGGTGCTGCTCGCGCCCGACCCGGAGGCCGAGGTCGAGCTCGTCGACGAGGACGAGTCCGAGCCGCTCTTGGCGGTCGTGGACTTCGCCGGGCTGCTGCTGGACGACGCGCCACGGCTGTCGTTCCGGTAGAAGCCGGAGCCCTTGAAGACGATGCCGACGGCGGAGAACACCTTCTTCAGGCGTCCGTCGCAGCTCGGGCACACGGTCAGGGCGTCATCGGTGAATTTCTGCACCGCCTCGAGGCCCTCGCCGCACTCGGTGCACTGGTACTGATACGTCGGCACTTGCTCCTCCTGGCACTCTCACTCGATGAGTGCTAACGACGATCCATAGTGCAGTATTCCGGCGCGTCAGTCCACCGAAACAGGCTCGCGGTGACCCACCCCACGTGCGGCGATCCGCGACTCGCCCTTCGGGGTGAGCGCCTTGCGCAGGGTGAGCAGGACCGCGAGGGCCAGTGCCGTACCGGCCAGCGGCACCAGGAAACCGGTGCTCGCGGAGTGTCCGTCGATCAGCTTGCCGCCGATGCTGGCACCGGCCGCCTGGCCGAGACCCACCGCGCCGGTCAGCCAGGTGAACGCCTCCGTGCGGGCCGTCGGCGGCACCAGCGACTCCACCAGCGTGTAGCCGGTGATCAGGGCCGGGGCGATGCACAGGCCGACGAGCAGGCCGAACCCGCCCAGCACCGGCAGCGCGTGCGCCGCCCACAGCGGGGTGGTGGCCAGGACCAGCAGCGGATAGGCGACCAGCAGTCGGCGCTGGGGGGTGACCTTCCAGGCGACGGCACCGCAGACGAGACCGGCGATCATGTTTCCGGCCGCGAACGTGCCGTACAGCAGACCGTTCAGACCCGGCTCGCCCATCTCCTTGGTGAAGGCCGTCATCGACACCTGCATGCCGCCGAAGACGGAACCGATGCCGAGGAAGGAGATCGCGAGGACGCGCACACCCGGCACGGACAGCGCCGACGCGCTCTTGACCGCCGGGCCGCCCGCAGAGCGGCTCGGCTCCGGCTGGGTGCGCCGCTGGGCGGCGAACAGCAGACCGCCGACGAGGGTGAGCGCCGCCTCGGTGATCAGACCGGCCGCCGGGTGGACGCCCGTGCACAGCGCGGTGGCCAGCACCGGGCCGATCACGAACGTGAACTCGTCGGTGACCGACTCGAAGGCCGCCGCCGTGGACATCAGCGGCGAGCCGTCGAGCTTCGCGGCCCAGCGGGCCCGCACCATGGGGCCGATCTGCGGGGTCGAGGCACCGGCGGGCACGGCCGCGGCGAACAGCGCCCACAGCGGCGCGTCCGCCAGCGCCAGCGTGATCAGCAGCGAGATCGCCGCGGCGTGCACGACGACACCGGGCACCAGCACCCGGCCCTGGCCGAAGCGGTCCGCGAGCTTGCCGCTCTGCGGGGCGAAGAGCGCCATGGAGACGCCCGCGGTCGCCGAGACGGCGCCCGCGATGCCGTACGAGTCCGTGGTGTGCTCGACCAGCAGCAGGATGCCGATGGTCAGCATCGCGAACGGCTGCCGGGCCAGGAAGCCGGGGAGCAGGAACGTCCAGGCACCGGGGGTGCGCAACAGCTGGCCGTATCCGGGGCGCGCCTCGGTGCGGTCGTTGACCGTGGATGCCACGGCCGGGCCTTTCCGCCGCCTGGTAGCGCACTCCCCACGGCATGGCCGTCACGGAGTGCGCCGAGAGCTGTCCTCTCGCGCAGGACCGTGGTAGATGCCGTGCCGGCCGCCTGGTGACGCGCGACCGCGGCCGCCGTGCGGTCGCGCCAGCCCTGCATCAGGCAGAGTTGGTTCGGTTTGGGGATATGGGATGCGGAAGTGGTGATCCAGCTCAGGAGAACGGTGATCCGGCCCAGGAGAACAGGGCGCGGTTCAGCCGCTCACTCAGGCGCCGCGCAGGTAATCCCGTAGGCAACACTGAGCAAACCGAGTCAATTGAATGCACTACTTCCCCCTTATCGTACCTGTAGCACCCAGCCATCCCGCAAGCTTTCCGCCCTCGGAGACCGCCCGCAGCCGCTTCTCGGCGGCGTCGCGCACCGGGTCGGTGGCGACCACCAGCAGCTCGTCGCCGTGCCGCAGCACGGTCGTGGGGGCCGGGACGAAGCTGGAGCCGTCCCGTACGACCAGCGTGACGGCGGCCCCGGGGGGCAGCCGCAGCTCCCCGACCTCCACGCCGTGCATCTTCGAGCCGTCGGGGATCGCCACGGACAGCAGATGGCCGCGCAGCCGCTCCAGCGGCGCGGACTCGATGCCCAGGTCCTCCGGCTCGGTCTCGCGCAGCCGCAGATGCCGCGCGAGCCAGGGCAGCGTCGGGCCCTGTACGAGGGTGTAGACGATCACCAGCACGAAGACGATGTTGAAGATCCGGCGGCTGTCGGGGACGGCGGCCACCATGGGGATGGTGGCCAGCACGATGGGCACGGCCCCGCGCAGCCCGGCCCAGGACAGCAGGGTCTTCTCCTGCCAGGTCATCCGGAAGGGCGCGGTCCCGAGGAAGACCGACAGCGGCCGCGCCACCATCGTCAGCACCAGTCCGACCACGAGCGCCGGGACGATGTCGTCGCCCAGCTCGTGCGGGGTGACCAGCAGACCGAGCAGGACGAACATGCCGATCTGCGCTATCCAGCCGAGCCCCTCGGCGAAGCCGCGGGTGGCGGGCCAGTGCGGCAGCTTGGCGTTGCCGAGGACGAGGGCCGCGAGATAGACGGCGAGGAAGCCCGAGCCGTGCGCGAGCGCGCCGCCCGCGTAGGCGACGGTGGCGATGGCCATCACGGCGATCGGGTAGAGGCCGGAGGCGGGCAGGGCCACGTGCCGCAGTCCGTAGGCGCCGAGCATGCCGATCGCGATGCCGACGGCCGCGCCGATCGCGAGCTCCAGGGCGATCTCGCCGATGAGCAGATACCAGTGGTCGACCGGGCCCGCGGCCGAGAAGGCGACGACGAGGATGACGACCGGGGCGTCGTTGAAGCCGGACTCGGCTTCCAGGACACCGGTCAGCCGGGACGGGAGCGGAACGTTTCGCAATACGGAAAAAACGGCCGCGGCGTCCGTCGAGGAGACCACGGCGCCGATGATCAGGGCCTGTCGCCACTCGACGCCGGCCAGATAGTGCGCGGCGGCCGCGGTGACGCCGACGCTCAGGGCCACGCCCACGGTGGAGAGCGCCGCCGCGGCGGGCAGCGCGGGTTTGATCTCGTGCCACTTCGTGCCGAGACCGCCCTCGGCGAGGATCACGACAAGTGCGGCATAACCGATGATCTGGGTCAGGCCGACGTCGTTGAAGGAGACGCCGATGCCGTCCTGGCCTATCGCGACGCCTATGCCGAGGTAGATGAGCAGGCTGGGAAGCCCGCTGCGGGAGGAGACCCGGACCGCCGCCACCGCGATGAGCAGGACGAGCGAGCAGATCAGCAGGAGTTCGTTGAGGTGGTGGACAGTCAGGGGCCAGGTCCCTTCACGAGGTCTTTCAGGCACTATCGACCGGAACGTTCTGTCGTCCGATCAGAACTTCATTTCCTAATCTAATCTTTTACGGGTTCTTGACGCGAGCTCGTGACGGCGGTGACCGTGCCATGACCCTTCGACGGGGGCGGGACGGCCGGGCCGCGGCCGTTTCCGGGGGCTGGTGGTGACACCGCGTCCGGTCGCCCGGTGCCCTGCGCCTATGGTTGCTCCAGCACCAGGACACCACCCTGCCCCTCTAAGGACAGCGATGCCCGCCAACAAGACCGGCCCTTCCGGCAAGAAGAAGACCGGTAAGAAGAAAGGCCGACGCGCCCGGCTGCTCGTGCTCACTCTCGTGCTGCTGATCGTGGCGGGCGTCGGCTTCGGCGCGTACTGGAGCGTCAGTACCGTCCGCGCCTCCTTCCCGGAGACGAACGGCACCCTGCAGCTCAAGGGCCTGTCCGCCGAGGTGAAGGTCCAGCGCGACGGGAACGGCATCCCGCAGGTCTACGCGGACAACGCCGACGACCTCTTCCGCGCCCAGGGCTTCGTGCAGGCGCAGGACCGCTTCTGGGAGATGGACGTCCGCCGGCACCTGACCGCGGGCCGTCTCTCCGAGATGTTCGGCTCGGGGCAGGTGGAGACCGACGCCTTCCTGCGGACCATGGGCTGGCGGAAGGTCGCACAGGAGGAGTACGACACCAAGCTCTCGGCGACCGCCAAGAAATACCTCCAGGCGTACTCCGACGGTGTCAACGCCTACCTCAAGGACCGCAAGGGCAAGTCGCTGTCCGTGGAGTACGCGGCCCTGGAGTTCGAGAACGACTACCGGCCCGAGAAGTGGACCCCGGTCGACTCGGTGGCCTGGCTCAAGGCCATGGCCTGGGACCTCCGCGGCAACATGGAGGACGAGATCGACCGCTCGCTCGCCGCGACGCGGCTGAGCCCCCAGCAGATCGAACAGCTGTACCCGGCCTACCCGTACAACCGGAACAAGCCGATCGTCGAGGGCGGCGCGGTCGACCCCGCCACCAAGCAGTTCGATCCCAAGGGCACCCCGGCCGCCCCGCAGAGCGGTGCGGGCCGGACGCCCGCCGGCTCGGGTGCCGCGGCCGGCGGTCTGCGCACCGGACTGAGTTCGCTGTCCAACACCCTCGACAAGATCCCGGCGCTGCTCGGCCCGAGCGGCAACGGCATCGGCTCGAACTCGTGGGTCGTCTCCGGCCGCTACACCACCACCGGCAAGCCGCTGCTCGCCAACGACCCGCACCTCGCACCGCAGATGCCCTCGCTCTGGTACCAGATGGGCCTGCACTGCAACAAGGTCGGCCCCGCGTGCCCGTTCGACGTGGCGGGCTACACCTTCTCCGGTCTGCCGGGCGTCGTCATCGGCCACAACCAGGACATCGCCTGGGGCATGACCAACCTCGGCGCCGACGTCTCCGACCTCTACCTGGAGAAGGTCACCGCCAACAGCTACCTCTACGACGGCAAGCAGGTCCCCTTCACCGTCCGCAAGGAGACCATCAAGGTCGCGGGCGGCAAGTCCCGGGACTTCACCGTCCGCTCCACCAACAACGGCCCGATCGTCTCCGACCGCAACGACGAGCTGGTCAAGGTCGGTCAGAGCGCCCCGGTCAAGGACCCCGCGCCCGACCGCGCCGACGGCTACGCGATCGCGCTGCGCTGGACGGCCCTCGACGCCGGCAAGACCATGGACGCCGTCTTCGGGATCAACGCGGCCACCGACTGGAAGTCCTTCCGCAAGGCCGCCGCCGACTTCGAGGTGCCCTCGCAGAACCTGATCTACGCCGACACCAAGGGCAACATCGGCTACCAGGCGCCGGGCCGGATCCCGGTCCGCGGCAAGGCCGCCGCCAAGGGTGACGGCACCACCGGCCCGAACGCGGAGAACGGCGGCACCGCCGCGAACCCCGAGGGCGGCACCGCCGCGAACGCCGACGCCAAGGCCGCCGTGCCCGACGGGCGCTACCCCGCGCCCGGCTGGGACCCCGCCTACCGCTGGACCGGCTGGATCCCGCAGGGCGAGCTGCCCTGGGACTTCAACCCCAAGCGCGGCTACATCGTCACCGCCAACCAGGCGGTCGTCGACAAGAAGTACCCCTACCCCCTCACCGGCGACTGGGGCTACGGCGCCCGCAGCCAGCGGATCAACGACCTCATCCAGTCGAAGATCAAGGACGGCGGGAAGATCTCGACGGATGACATGCAGAAGATGCAGATGGACAACACCAGCGAGATCGCCAAGCTGCTGACGCCCTACCTGCTCAAGATCGACGTCAAGGGCTCCAACGAACGCGAGACGAAGTACGTCCGCGAGGCGCAGAAGCTCCTGAAGGACTGGGACTACACCCAGGAGGCCGACTCCGCCGCCGCCGCGTACTTCAACGCGGTGTGGCGCAACACCCTCAAGCTCGCCTTCGGCAACAAGCTCCCCAAGGAGCTGCGCGTCAAGGGCCAGTGCCTGCGGGTCCGTCCGGCCAACGACTCCGGGCCGCAGGAGGACCTCGACGGCAACTCCCGGCTCGTCCAGGAGTGCGGCGAGCGCGACCCGGACAGCGCACAGCCCGACGGCGGCGACCGCTGGTTCGAGGTCGTCCGCTCCATCCTGGACAAGCCGAACGACGACTGGTGGAAGACCAGCGGCACCCGCGCCAACCGCGGCGCCGGCAACCGCGACGAGCTGCTCCAGCGCGCCATGAAGGACGCCCGCTGGGAGCTGACCTCCAAGCTCGGCAAGGACGTCAACTCCTGGAGCTGGGGCCGGCTGCACCAGCTGACGCTCAAGAACCAGACGCTCGGCAAGGAAGGCCCCGGCATCATCCGCTGGATGCTCAACCGGGGCCCCTGGAACCTGGCCGGCGGCGAGGCCGCGGTCAACGCGGCCGGCTGGAACGCGGCGGGCGGCTACGACGTGATCTGGGTGCCGTCGATGCGGATGGTCGTCAACCTCGGGGACCTCGACAAGTCCCGCTGGATCAACCTCACCGGCGCCTCCGGGCACGCCTACAACGCCCACTACTACGACCAGACCGACAAGTGGGCCAAGGGCGAGCTGCTCCCCTGGTCCTACAGCGCGGAGGCCGTGAAGGAAGCCACGGACGACACGCTGACGCTGAAGCCGTAGCGGCGTTCCGCCGCCCTTGGCGGGTGCACCTCCGCTGCGCGGCGGTGTCCTCAATCGCCGGACGGGCTGGTTTTGGCTGACCTCAGCCGATTCCAGCCCGTCCGGCGTTTGAGGACGCGCCCGAAGGGCGCTAGGCCGCCGCAGGCGGCGAGACGGGCCGGTGGCCGAAGATCCGGCCGGAGGCTGTCGCACCACCGCTGCGCGGCGGTTGTCCTCAATCGCCGGACCGGCTGGTTTTTGGCTGGGCTTGGCTGCCATGGCTCAGCCACATCAAGCCCCTGGGGGACCCTTCCAGCGGTAGCTGGGGAGTTTGAGGACGCGCCCGCAGGGCGCTAAGGCGGCGGAACCGGCCGGCCGAGACGCTAGTCGAAACGGCGGAGACCGCCAGGCGTGAGCACCGCGTGTACGGGGTGGTCGTGCGGTTCCTCCGGGACCCGGGCGACCACCTCGTTGTCGTAGAGCAGCACCACCCGCGCGGGCGTGGCGCCCGCCCGGTCCAGGCGGGCCAGCACCCGGTCGTACGAGCCGCCGCCGCGGCCGAGCCGCATGCCGCGGCCGTCCACGGCCAGGCCCGGCAGCAGCACGGTGTCCGCACCCGTCACGGCGTCCGGGCCGAGCCGTTCGCCGTCCGGTTCCCGCAGCCCCCGCGCCGCCCGCACGAGATGGCCGGCCCCCCGGTAGAGCCCCCAGTCCAGATCGTTGTCCGGCAGCAGCACCGGCAGCAGGACGCGCACGCCCCGGGCGCGCAGCATCTCAAGCAGCGCGCGCGTGCCCGGCTCGCGCCCCACCGAGACATAAGCCGCCACCGTCCGCGCCCGGGCCAGCTCCGGCAGCTCCAGCGCCCGGCGCCCGAGCGCCTCCTCGGCCACCCGTACGTCATCCGCGGTCAACCCCGCTCTCGCCGCCAGGAGGGCCTGTCGCAACCCGGCCTTATTACCGTCGTGCTCGATCACTGCTTTCGCGTACTCCTCGACTCGGGTCCTATCGGCGGAGCCTCTCGGTGGAGCCTCATCATCCCGACAATCCCAGCGGCTAGGGTTCCGTTTATGACTCAATCGCGTCCTCGGATCAGCAAGGCTGTCATCCCTGCCGCCGGCCTCGGGACCCGCTTTCTCCCGGCGACCAAGGCCACGCCCAAGGAGATGCTGCCGGTCGTCGACAAGCCGGCGATCCAGTACGTGGTCGAAGAAGCGGTGCACGCCGGACTGTCGGACGTCCTCATGATCACCGGGCGGAACAAGCGCCCCCTGGAGGACCACTTCGACCGGAACTACGAGCTGGAGGAGGCCCTGCGCCGCAAGGGCGACGAGTCCCGGCTCGCCCGCGTCCAGGAGTCCAGCGACCTGGCCACCATGCACTACGTCCGCCAGGGCGACCCGCGCGGTCTCGGCCACGCGGTCCTGTGCGCCGCCCCCCACGTGGGTGACGAGCCCTTCGCCGTCCTCCTCGGCGACGACCTCATCGACGCCCGCGACCCGCTGCTCTCGCGCATGGTCGACATCCAGCGCAAGCACGGCGGCAGTGTCATCGCCCTCATGGAGGTCGACCACTCCCAGATCCACCTCTACGGCTGCGCGGACGTCAAGCCCACCGACACCGAGGACGTCGTCGAGGTCACCGGGCTGATCGAGAAGCCCGACCCGGCCGACGCCCCCAGCAACTACGCCGTCATCGGCCGCTACGTCCTCGACCCCGCCGTCTTCGACGTGCTGCGCGAGACCCAGCCCGGCCGCGGTGGCGAGATCCAGCTCACCGACGCCCTGCAGTCCCTCGCCGCCGCGCCCGGTCTCGGCGGTCCCGTGCACGGAGTGGTCTTCAAGGGCCGCCGTTACGACACCGGGGACCGTGGTGATTATCTGCGTGCCATTGTCAGACTGGCGTGCGAACGTGAAGATCTGGGACCGGACTTCCGAGCCTGGCTTCGCAGGTATGTCACCGAGGAGATGTAGCCCTTGAGCAGCACCGCCGACAAGGCCGCCGCACCGGACCGCTTCTGGTCGGTGGACGAGCACCTCGACGACATCCTCGGGAAGATCCGCCCGTTGGAGCCGATCGAGCTGCAACTCCTGGACGCCCAGGGCTGTGTGCTCGTCGAGGACGTCACCGTCCCCGCCGACCTGCCGGGCTTCGACAACAGCTCGATGGACGGCTACGCGGTCCGCACGGCGGACGTCGAGGGTGCGAGCGAGGAGTTCCCGGCGGTGCTCACCGTCATCGGCGACGTCGCCGCGGGCTGCGGCGAGCTGCCCACCGTGGGCCCCGGCGAGGCCGCCCGCATCATGACCGGTGCGCCGCTGCCGCCCGGCGCCGAGGCCGTGGTGCCCGTCGAGTGGACCGACGGGGGCACCGGCGGCGGCCCCGCCGCCGGCATGGCCGCCCGCAGCGCCGCCCCGGACCAGGCCTTCGGAGAGGTCCGGATCCACCGCCCCGCCACCGCCCGCGCCCACATCCGCGCGGCCGGCAGCGACGTCACCGCGGGCGACCTCGCCCTGCGCGCCGGCACCGTCCTCGGCCCGCCCCAGATCGGCCTGCTCGCGGCGGTCGGCCGCGCCACCGTCCGGGTCCGCCCGCGCCCCCGCGTGGTGGTCATGTCGACCGGCAGCGAGCTGGTCGCCCCCGGCGAGAGCCTCGGCCCCGGCCTCATCCACGACTCCAACAGCTATGTGCTGACCGCCTGCGCCCGGGACGCCGGGGCCCTCGCCTACCGCGTCGGCGCGGTCGCCGACGACGCCGAGACGCTGCGCTCCACCCTGGAGGACCAGCTCGTACGCGCCGACGCCGTCGTCACCAGCGGCGGCGTCAGCGTCGGCGCGTACGACGTCGTCAAGGAGACCCTCTCGGAGTTGGCGGGTGACGAGGGCAGCGTCGACTTCCGCAAGCTGGCCATGCAGCCCGGCAAGCCCCAGGGCTTCGGCCGCGTCGGCCCCGACCGCACCCCGCTGCTCGCCCTGCCCGGCAACCCGGTCAGCGCCTACGTCTCCTTCGAACTCTTCGTCCGCCCCGCCATCCGCGCCCTGATGGGGCTGGAGCCGCACGACCGCGAGCGGGTCACCGCGGTGTGCGCCGAACCCATCGCCTCCTCGCCCGGGGGCCGCCGCCAGTTCCTGCGGGCGCGCTACGCGGACGGGGAGGTCACCACCGTCGGCGGCCCGGGCTCGCACCTCGTCAAGGCCCTCGCGGAGGCGAACGCGCTGATCGTCGTCCCCGAGGAGACCACCGCGGTCGAGGCGGGCGCCGAGGTGGAGGTCATACTCCTCGGCTGACCCCCGCCGGTCAGCCCCGCGTGGCCCCTGACGTGGTCCTTCCCGCCCGGCCGCCCGGCCCGCCCGGTACGGTGTCTGCCCACAAGGACCGGACCGGGAGAACGATGAGCAGCGCCCAGGACCCTTTGCCCCCCGCCATTGCGCACCGCCTCACCCATCTCGACGACGCGGGGGCGGCCCGCATGGTCGACGTCTCGGAGAAGGCCGTCACCACCCGCACCGCCCGGGCGAGCGGCCGGGTGCGTGTCTCCGCGCGCGTCGTGGAACTCCTGCGCGGCGAGGGCGTCCCCAAGGGCGACGCCCTCGCCACCGCCCGCATCGCGGGCATCATGGGGGCCAAGCGCACCCCCGACCTGATCCCGCTGTGCCACCCGCTCGCGGTGTCCGGGGTGAAGGTCGACCTGTCGGTCGCCGACGACGCGGTCGAGATCCTCGCCACCGTCAAGACCACCGACCGCACGGGCGTGGAGATGGAGGCCCTGACCGCCGTCACCGTCGCCGCCCTGACCGTCGTCGACATGATCAAGGCCGTCGACAAGGACGCCGTCATCACGGACGTCCGCGTCGAGGAGAAGACCGGCGGGAAGTCCGGCACCTACCTCCGCGCCCCGGCGGCGGGGGAGACGGCAGTGACGGGGGAGACGGCATGAGCGCCGCCGCACGGGGCCGCGCGCTCGTCGTCACCGCCTCCAACCGTGCCGCCGCCGGGGTGTACGAGGACAAGGGCGGCCCGCTCCTCGCCGAGGGCCTGGCCCGGCTGGGCTTCACCGTCGACGGCCCGCGCGTGGTGCCCGACGGCGACCCCGTCGAGGCCGCCCTGCGCGAGGCGGTGGCCGGTGCCTACGACGTCGTCCTGACCACCGGCGGCACGGGCATCTCGCCCACCGACCGCACCCCGGACGCCACCCGCCGGGTCCTCGACTACGAGATCCCCGGCATCCCCGAGGCCATCCGGGCCGAGGGCCGGGAGAACGTCCCCACGGCGGCCCTCTCCCGGGGGCTCGCCGGGGTGGCCGGGCGCACCCTGATCGTGAACCTGCCCGGTTCGACGGGCGGGGTCCGCGACGGGCTCGCCGTACTGGAACGGCTGCTGCCGCACGCCGTCGACCAGCTCCACGGCGGGGACCACCCCAGACCGGCCGGGAGCCCCAGCTGAGCGCCGGGTGGCCCGTCCAGCTGGTGGACGGCGATGTCGCGCTGCGCCCGATAAAACTGCGTGACCAGCGGGTCTGGCGGGAGGTCAACGGCCGCAACCGCGACTGGCTGCGCCCCTGGGAGGCGACCGTCCCGCCGCCACCGCCCGGCGCGCCCCCCACCCGGCGTCCCACCTACCGGCAGATGGTCCGCCATCTGCGGACGGAGGCCCAGGCGGGACGGATGCTGCCGTTCGTCATCGAGTACCGGGGGCAGCTGGCGGGGCAGCTGACCGTCGCGGGCATCACCTGGGGCTCGATGTGCTCGGCCCACATCGGCTACTGGGTGGACCAATCCGTCGCGGGCCGGGGCGTCATGCCGACCGCCGTCGCGCTGGCCGTCGACCACTGCTTCCACACGGTCGGGCTGCACCGGATCGAGGTGTGCATCCGGCCGGAGAACCTGCCCAGCCGGCGCGTCGTGGAGAAACTCGGATTCCGCGAGGAGGGGCTGCGCCCGCGGTATCTGCACATCGACGGCGCCTGGCGCGACCACCTCGTCTACGCCCTGACCGCCGAGGAGGCCGGGGAAGGGCTGCTGGCCCGCTGGCGCCGCTTCCAGGTAATTGAATAAACGTTCGAATTTGACTGTCAATTGACGGTATTCGACCCTCTTCGGGCCCAACAATCACAAAAAAAGTTCGAGATATCAGCCGGATTGCGCGACACACCGGGCCAATTGGCGGAATCCCTTGTGCGGTCCCCTCTACGGTGTGAAGTGTGAGCAGCAGCGGCCTCATCTACGCAGTCATCGTCGGGGCCTGGGCCGCCTACTTGGTGCCGATGTGGCTCCGTAGGCAGGACGAGCTCAATGAAGCCCGTCCGACGGAACGCTTCAGCACAGCCATCCGGCTGCTGTCCGGACGGGCGGGCATGGAGCGCCGTTACGCCAAGGACCTGGAAGTGCGCGCGACCGACGACGCGCCGGCCTCCGCCGACCCGGCGGAGCCGGAGTTTCGCGCGCCCGCGCCGGACGCCGCGACCGAAATGGTCGACGTCCGGTCATTCGGCGCGCCCTCGCCCGCCCCGACGCCCTCGGCGGCCGAGCGCGCCCGGCGTTCGAAGGTCCTCGCCCGGCGGCGGCGCACCACCGTGCTGCTCTTCCTCGCCTTCACCCTCGGCGCGATCGTCGCGGGCGTCGGCGGTCTGGCCTTCCTGTGGGCGCCGGCCGTGCCGGCGGCCCTGCTGAGTGCCTACATCGTCTATCTGCGGGTCCAGGAGAAGCGGCGGTTCGCCTTCACCATGGACCAGCGCCGCGCCGAACTCGCCGCGCAGCGGCTCCGCGAGGGCCGACCCCACCCTCGTCCGGCGGCGCCGGACCCCGCGACCGCCGCCGCCCCCGCTGACCCCGACGCCGCCGCGGCGTCCGCGCCGGCGGCGCAGCCCGACCCCTCGGCACACAGCGCGGGCCGCCGCGCGCTCGTCGAACAGACCGACCACGCCGAGTGGGTCGACCAGCAGCGGGACCGCGACCGCGGCACGGGCGAGGGCTGGGAGCCCGTGCCCGTACCGCTGCCGACGTATGTCACCGCGCCGGTCGCCCCGCGCGCGAGCGGCCAGGTCGACCTCGGCGCCCCGGACACGTGGAGCTCCGCGCGCTCCAGCACCGCGGAGCCGGCCGCCGACCGCAAGCCCGCCGAGGAGCGCCGCGGCGGCCGCTCCCGCCGCCGCCCCCGCGAGCGCGGCCGCACCCCGCTCTTCGACCAGTACGCCGACGACGACCGCCCGCGCGCGGCCAACGAGTGACGGCGGTCACCTCCCGCCACCTCCGCTGACCAGGGAGGGAGCCCCCGGGAAGCGGATTTCCGAGCACCCGGACGGAGGTGCTAGAGTTTCACTCGTTGCAAGGGCCTGTGGCGCAGTCCGGTAGCGCACCTCGTTCGCATCGAGGGGGTCAGGGGTTCGAATCCCCTCAGGTCCACAACATGACTGTTCTTGGGTTCACCCAAGGAGAGTTGACGAGATCCCGTCCGATCACTTGATCGGGCGGGATCTTCGCGTATGGGCGGTGTTCATGCCGCCGGACAGGCCCTAGGCGGGCAAGGGTTCGTCCGCGAGGTACGGCGGGGCCGGTTCGTACTGGATGTAGCGGCGGACCGCGCGGGCGTGTTCGGGGGTGTGGATGCGGCCGATCAGCCACAGTGCCATGTCGATCCCCGCGGAGACGCCCTGACTGGAGACCAGGTTGCCGTCCACGACATAGCGCGCGTCGCGGACCACGGTGATGTCGCCGCGGGATTGCAGGGTGTCCTCGAAGGCGTGGTGGGTGGCCACCCGTCGGCCGCGGGCCGGGCCGGCCTCGTGCAGGAGGAGGGCGCCCGTGCAGACGCTGGTGACCCAGGGGGTCCCGGCGGACGTCCTGGTGATCCAGTCGATCAGGGCGGGGTTGTGCACCTGGTCGCGGGTGCCGTTGCCGCCGGGGACCAGGAGGACGTCCAGCGGCGGGTGGTCGTCGAGGGTGTGGTCGGGAAGCACCCGCATGCCCTTGTTGCAGCGGACGGGGCCGGGGTGCTCGGCTATCAGGACCACGGTGTCGGTGTCCTCGCGCAGCATGGAGGAGGAGGTGAACACCTCCCACGGTCCGGCGAAGTCCAGCTCCTCCGCGCCCTCGAAGATCAGTAGGCCATAGGTGGTCATGTGTACTCCTTCGCCGACCGGAACCGGTCGCGGTAGTCGGACGGTGGGACGCCGAGATGGCGGTGGAACGCGCGTCGCAGCGTCTCGGCGGTGCCGAGGCCGCAGCGGCGGGCGATGGCCGTGACGGGCGCGTCGCCTTCGGCGAGTGCGCGCCGGGCGGCCTCGATGCGGACCCGCTCCACGTACTCGGCGGGTGGGACGCCGAGTTCGGCGGTGAACCTGCGCTGGAAGTGGCGGGGGCTCAGTCCGGCGCGGGCGGCCAGATCGTTGATGGTGTGCGGGCCGCCGGGGTCGGCGTGAACGGCCGCCACCACGGCCCGGATCGGGTCGGTGGACGGCTGGGCCGACCACAGGGGGACGCTGAACTGCGCCTGGCTGCCCGGTCGGCGCAGGAACAGCACCAGTTCCTGGGCGATCGCGTGGGCGACCTCCCGGCCGAGATCGTCCTCCACCAGGGCGAGCGCCAGGTCCATGCCGGCGGTCACCCCCGCGGAGGTCCACACCCGGCCGTCGCGGATGAAGATCGGGTGGGTGTCGACGGCCAGTTCCGGGTGTTCCCGGCGGAGTTGGGCCTCGCGGCTCCAGTGGCTGGTGACCCGGTGCCCGTCGACCAGCCCGGCGGCGGCGAGCAGGAACACGCCACTGCACACGGAGGCCACCCGGCGGGCCGTGGCCCCGGCGGCGGCGATCCACGCCACCAGCGCCGGGTCCGCGCGGGCCTCTTCGACCCCGCTGCCCCCGGCCACCACCAGGGTGTCGATCCCGTGCGGGGCCAGCTCGTCGATGCCGTGGTCCGCGTGGACCCGCAGACCGCTGCTCGCCCGCAGGAGCCCCCCGGCGGGCGCCACGGTCGCGCAGGAGTAACCGGGGCGGAGCCGGGCGGCCTGCTGGAACACTTCGAACGGGCCGGTGAGATCGAGGAGCTGGAACCCCTCGAAGGCGACGAAGACGATGCGTTGCTGATCCACGGGTTCAGCCTGCGGCTGCCTTGGGGTGGCGTCAACGACGGGTGTCCCACGGTTTGCGCCATGGCCTTGCCGGCTGGTCTTTGCCGCCTGCGGGCCATCTCTGCCGCCTGCGGCGGCGAGCACCCCGCGGGTGCGTCCTCAAGCGCCGGACCGGCTGGGCGTCACAGCTTGGCCGCCACCTTGCGCGCGACGCGGACGATGTCACCCGTGGGCTTCGCGGAGTAGCCGGGGTGACGGCGGGTCCAGCGGTCCTCCAGCGCGAACCAGTCGATCGCCTTCGGCTTGCGGCGGGCCGCCAGGGCCGCGTCCAGTTCGTCGAAGTACGTCTTCCAGCGCAACCGGTAGAGCCCGCCGACCAGGCCGGCCCATTCGCGGTTGGCGTAGTCGTGCAGCTTGCCGCGATTCGCGGAGGTCTGGCCGCCCCAGGTCGTCAGCAGGGACACGGCGTCGTATTCGAGACGGTCCCGCTCGGCGGCGGAGGAGCCCCAGGCGCGGGCGTCGGCGATCCAGCGGCCCAGCAGGTGGCGTTCGTCCGTGGCGACCGCCTGTTCCAGGAGGGTCATCCAGTCCAGCCATTGGCGGGTGAGATCGCGGAAGAGGGGCCGGTTGCCGGCGTCGTAGGCGGCCTTCACGCGCGGGAGCAGCAGACGGCTGCGGTTGGAGACGGTCTGCCGGGTGACGTCGAGCAGGTCGTAGCGGTACGCGGTGCTCTTGCGCAGGGCGGGGGCGACGGCGAGGAGCGCGGGCAGTGCCTTGTCGAACTCCTTGGCGTCGTAGCGCAGTTGCTTGGGCGACCAGCTGGCCGCGCGGACGGCGGCCAGGTCGGGGCGGGCGCCGAAGAGGCCGTCGGCCGGTTCGCCCCAGCCGTCGGCGCGCGTGGTGCCGTAGGCGGTGCGGCGCAGTACGTCCCAGGCGCGGACGGCCTGGGCGTCGTCGGCGCCGTAGCGGTAGTGCGGCCACTGCCGGAACCAGTCCGTCAGGGCGACCCGCCCCTCCGTCCACGGCAGGTCGCTGAAGAGGGCGAGGGCGGCGGGGTTGTTGTCGGCGGCCTCGGGCAGCAGCGCGATGCCCTTCAGGGCGCTGCCGTCCTTCGTGCGCCACCGCTCGTAGAGGTCGGCCCAGTCGCGGGTGTTGGCGCCCAGCGCGGTGTGGCCGCCGAAGTTCCAGATCGAGCCGAAGGCGTAGGGGGTGCCGGACCAGTCCGCTTCACGGTCGGTGACGTTGGGGTAGTGGTCGGAGATCCCGTCGAGGATGAGCATCCGGGACCGGTCGACGGCCTGGATGATCTCGCGCCGGGGGTTGTCCTGCCAGCCGAGGATGACCCACGTCGCGTCGGGGTGTGCGGCCCGCAGGGCCTTCTCCACGGCCCGGGCGGCGTCGCCGACGGGGACGTCACCGGGTTTGCCGCCCTCGTGCAGCAGGTCCATCTTGTACATGGACGTCGCCCCGTACAGCTCCCGCTGCACCTTGTAGAAGGTGTGGGCGACGCGGCCGAAGGCGGCGGTGCGGGGGTCGAGCCAGTCGGGGCGGGGGAAGCCGCCCCAGTCGCCCTGGGGGATGACCCGCGCACCGGGTTCGCGCTTCGCGAAGCCCGGCGGCACGGTGCCGAAGTAGCCCGGGAAGACCGGGGTCATGCCCAGCTCGCGCAGCCGCCGCACGATCTTCCGCGCGAGGGCGACGCGCCGGTCGAGGAGGCCGGTGGAGACCGGGCCGCCGAAATCCGACATGTTCTGCAGCAGCCACCACGGCTGGTGCGCGGGGCCGGGAACCCACCGGCGGACCTCGGCGTCGCTGTAACCATGTTCGATAAATGTGCGGTGGTAGACGGCGTCTGCGCCGGCGTAGACCAGGACCTCGTTGAAGCCGTGCAGCGCCAGGACGTCGAGTTCGCGTTCCCAGTACGCCCAGCCCTGGTAGGGGCCGGTGTAGCCGTCGTTGGTGTCGTTGAGGACGAACCGGTGCGTGACGTTCGAAGTCCGGACGAGAGGGGTACGCACGCCGGGGAGGCGGTCGGGGAGGTCGGTCTGCGCGCCGGTCCAGGAGAAGTGGGCGTGCGCCACATGTCTGAGGTACCAGTGGAAGCCGGTCAGCCGGACGGCCGGAGTGCTGCCTTCCACGACGATCGCGCCGTCCTGCCCCGAGACCCGGAAGGTGTCCGCGCCGTCGCGGGCCGGGACGGCGCGGAAGGTGACCTGCCGGTGGTGGCGGGGCAGCAGCCGGGCCAGCGCCGCCGCGGCCGCGTCGCCCGCGGCGGCCGGGGGCGTACGGGCGCCCGGGTCCGCCGGCCGGCCGGGCGTCGCACCCGCGGCTTCCCACGCTCGGGACGCGGCCGAGGCGGCGGGTGTGCCCGCCGCGGTGAGGGCGGCGGTTCCCGCGAGGGCGCCGAGGATCGAACGTCGGGCGATGTGCATGAGTGACCTCCACCATGGCACTGCGGCGACTGGACTGGACCACTTGAGCGCGAAGATCCTATGAGCAAACGATCGAACGGGTCCAAGGGCACGGGCGGCAATCCAGCCACGCCGGTTACATTTGGCACGAATGGCCCCACGGGATGCGACCGACCCGCGGGGCACGCTCCCCGCACCCCGGTTCAGTCAGCTCGCGTCAGCCCGCTCCGTCCCATCGGCATGAGGAAACCCGTGCGACCACTCACCGCGACCCTCGGCGCCCTGGCGCTCGCCGGCGGGCTGCTGGGCGTGTTGTGCGGGTGCTCCGACCCCGGCGGGCTGAAGGTCTCCGGCCCCGCGCAGAGCCCCTCACTCGCCCCCGGCCCGGTCTTCGTGGCCCAGGCGGGAGCGGAGCCGCCGCTGCGACGGCCCGAGTCCTTCGATCCCGGCGGGGGCGTCACCCTCACCGGGCTGCGCTGGCGGACGTGGGGCGGGGCGAGCGCCGAGGCGACCGGCGAGGTGTCGGGCCCCGGGTGCGCGCCCGCGTGCCGCGACAAGCCGCTCCAGGCCGACGTCACGTTCACCGGCCTCGTCCGGCACGACCGCGTCGGCTACTACAGCCGGGCCGCGGTCAGCGCCGGGGGGCTGCCGGGCGACCAGCGCGAGAAGCTGCGCGACCTGCGGCTCTTCGTCCCCCAAGGCTGATCCCGGAGACCCCCGGGCCGATCTCCAGACCGGTCCCGGACCGATTCCCAGACCGATCCCCCGGCCGGCCCCGGCCCCGGAACCGACTGTCCAGCCGACCCGCCGAGGAGCTGCGATCCCATGGGACTGCGTACGAAGATCGGCGTGGTGATCACCGCCACCGCTGCCCTGGTCGCCGTCATCATGGGGCTCGTCGTGCACCACCGCACCGCCGTGAACCAGCTGGAGACCGCACGCGAGGCCCTCGACGCCCGGCTCGGCACGGCCGTCGAGGACCACATCGCCGGCGTCGACCGGCACCGTGCCCCCGACCGGCGCCGCGCGCTCGTCAATCCCGCGCGCCTGCCCGGCCCGCTGCGCGAGGCCGCCGAACGCGGCAAGCGCGCCACCTATCTGGACCGCAGCGGCGGCCGCCCCGTCCTGTGGGCGGCGAGCCGTGCCGGTGACGACATCATCGCCCTCAGACACCCCTACGAGCGCCAGACCCGCAACCTGCGGGACCTCGACGAGGTCCTCTGGCTGGCGGGCGGCCTCGGCACCGCCTTCGCGGGCGTCGTCGGCGTGACGCTGGCGGCCGTGGCCGGGCGCCGCCTCAACGCCTCCGCCCGCATCGCCGAGCGGATAGCCCACGGTGACCACAGCGCCCGGCTCCGCCCGCGCGGCGGCAAGGACGAGATCGCCCGGCTGACCATCGCCGTCAACACCATGGCCGACGCCCTCTCCGCCCGCCTCCAGGCCGAACGCGAGGTGACCGCCAACATCGCCCACGAGCTGCGCACCCCCGTCGCGGGCCTGGTCGCCGCCGCCGGGCTGCTGCCGCCGGGCCGGCCGGCGGAGATGGTGCGGGAACGGGCCCAGCGGGTGCGCGGCCTGATGGAGGACGTCCTGGAGGTGGCCCGCCTGGACGGCCTCGCCGAGCGCGCCGAGACGGACGTACGGGCGCTGGGCGAGCTGACGCGGCGGGCGGTCGGCTCGGTCGTCACGGACGGCCGGGAGGCGGCGGAGGTGCGCGTCGTGCGGGACTGCGCGGTCGACACCGACGCCCGGCGCGTCGAGCGCGTCCTGACCAACCTCGTCAGCAACGCCTTCCGGCACGGCGGCGCGCCGGTCGTCGTGGAGGTCGACGGGGGTGTCGTCCGGGTGCGGGACCAGGGACCGGGCTTCCCGCCGGACCTCCTGGCGCGCGGCCCGCAGCGGTTCCGCACGGGCTCGGGCTCGGGGCTCGGCCTGGGGCTGACGATCGCGGCCGGTCAAGCACGGGTGCTGGGGGCGCGCCTGACGTTCGCGAACCCGCGGGGCGGGGGAGCGGAAGCCACGCTGGATTTGCGGGCGTCGGTGACCGGACGGAGCACCGGACGGAGCACCGGGCCGAGTGGCGGGCGGAGTGCCGGGCCGAGTCCCGGGCAAGGGGACAGCTGAGGTGCGCCGCCGGGCGGCAGCCCCAAGAGTGGAAGCGTGCGGAAGATCGGATGAGGGGAGCGACATGATGGACGAGAACGTCCTGTTCATGAACGTCGACGGGCCCGACGCGGGCCACCGGGCGCTCGACGCGCTGCGCAAGGCGCACGCCGACGACGACATCAGGCTGCACGAGGGGGCGGTGATCAGCCGGGACGCGAACGGCGTCCTCGACTTCCCCGACGCCGTCGACAACACCGGCACCGCGCGTGCCTTCGCCGTGGGCGGCCTGATCGGCGGACTCCTCGGCATCCTCGGCGGCCCGCTCGGCATCATGATCGGGTTCGGTGCGGGCGGCCTGATCGGGGGCGCGCACGACGCCCGCGAGGCCACCGCCGGCAACGCCGCGCTGGAGATGCTCGCCGCCGAGGTGCCGCCCGGCAGCACGGTCCTGGTCGCCGAGCTGGACGAGAACGGCCCGGACGTGGTGGACGACCTCCTCGCACCGTACGGCGACGTCTCGACGCGCTACCCGGCGGACCGGGTGCGCGAGGAGGTCGAGCGGGCGATCGCGGAGGGGCGCTCGTAGCCGGCCCTACGGCTGCCGGCGGCCGGGGCGGGGGAAGGGTGCCGTCAGCCGCCGTGCGCAAGCGCGAGCGGCTTGGCGAAGCAGCGGCTGCCGTCGTGCTCGCGGTACAGCCCGAACTTCGACGCCTCCGGGGCGTAGCCGCTCGACAGGTACAGGGCTATGGCCTCGGGCTGCTGGTCACCGGTCTCCAGGACCATGCGCCTGCGCCCCGCCCGCCTGGCGCTGTCCTCCAGCGCCGCCAGGATCCGCCGCGCCAGCCCCCGCCCGCGTGCCTCGGGGATCACGTACATCCGCTTCAGCTCGGCGTCGCCGTCCGCGTACCCCTCCCCGTCGCGTTCCCGCGCGCGCCAGCCGCCGGTGGCGACGGGCGTGCCGTCGGCGTCGTAGGCGATGAGATACAGGCCACGTGGCGGGGTGAACTGCGAGGGGTCCAACGGCGTGAGATCACCGTCGCCGTAGCGCGCGACGTACTCCAATTGCACCTGGTCATTGAGCTTTACGGCATCGGGATGGTCGTACGCGGCGGTCACGATCTGCATCCGGAAATCGTAAGGGCGTACGGGTCGCGTGCGGCAAGGGTGTCTCAGAGGTCGGTATCGTGCCGGAATGCTCACCGTGACCACCGTGAACGTCAATGGCCTCCGCGCCGCCGCCAAGAAGGGCTTCGTCGACTGGCTGGCGCGGACCGACGCCGACGTCGTCTGCCTCCAGGAAGTGCGCGCCGAGCCGCACCAGCTCCCCGACGAGGTGCGCGAGCCCGCCGGCTGGTACACCCTGCACGCCCCGGCGGCGGCCAAGGGCCGCGCGGGCGTCTCCCTCTACTCCCGGCGCGAGCCGGAGGCCGTCCGCGTCGGTTTCGGCTCGGCGGAGTTCGACGGCAGCGGCCGCTACGCGGAGATCGACCTGCCCGGCGTCACGGTCGCCAGCCTCTACCTTCCCTCGGGCGAGGTCGGCACGGAACGGCAGGACGAGAAGGAACGCTTCATGGCGGAGTTCCTGCCGTACCTGGTGGGCCTGAAGGCCCGCGCGGCGGCGGACGGGCGCGAGGTGCTGGTCTGCGGTGACTGGAACATCGCCCACACCGAGGCGGACCTGAAGAACTGGAAGGCCAACCGCAAGAACGCGGGCTTCCTGCCCGAGGAGCGGGAGTGGCTGACGAAGGTCTTCGAGGAGTACACGGACGTGGTCCGCGCCCTGCACCCGGGGGTCGAGGGCCCGTACTCCTGGTGGTCCTACCGGGGCCGCGCTTTCGACAACGACTCCGGCTGGCGCATCGACTACCTCGCCGCGACGCCGGGCCTGGCGGAGCGGGCCCTCAAGGCGGTCGTGGAGCGGGCGGCGACGCACGACCTGCGGTGGAGCGACCACGCCCCGGTGACGGCGGTCTTCGACAAGTAACGCACGGCAGGGGCCCCGCCCGCGTGCCTCGGGGCGGCGGCACTCCGCACAGGGGCCGTACGGGCTCCGGGGCTCAGTCCGCCGTCGGAGGGGGTGGGGACGGCCAGGAGTCCAGTTCCGCTCGGACGCGGCGGTCCATCGCCATGGAGATCTCCGCGTCGACCACCGTCTTCACGATCGGTCGCAGCTGGTCCAGGGCCTCCGTCACGCGGGCGATCTCGGTGGGCGGGACGGGGGCGCCCGAGGCCGCGTGGGTGAGGACGTCCGCCAGGACGTGGCGGCGGACCAGGGTCGTGAACGTCTCGGCCAGAGCGTCCGCGTGGCCGCGCACCTCCCGGCCCGCCGCGATGACCGCCGACAGCGGAACGCCGTTGCGGACCAGGTCCTTTGTCGCGTCCAGCAGACGGCGGCTGGTGTGGACGAGATCGTCGCCGTCGGCCGTCAGATAGCCGAGGGCCAGCGCGGCCGACAGGTCTTCCTCGGTGACCTGGCCCGGGAAGTGGTCGGCCAGGGCCTCGGGGGTCAGGCGGACCGGGGATTCATGGGACCAGGGGGCGGTCAGCGCGCCGCTGAGGCCCAGGAGTTCACCGACGTCGCGCCCGCATTCGAAGGCGCTGAGGAGTTCGGCGATGCCGCCGAGGGTGTGGCCCCGGTCCAGGAGGGCCGCGATGGTGCGCAGCCGGGTGAGGTGGTGGCCGTTGTACCAGGCGATGCGGCCTTCCCGGCGCGGCGGCGGGACGAGCTTGCGCTCGCGGTAGAAGCGGAGCGTGCGGACGGTGATGCCGGCCTCCTCGGCCAGCTCCGCCACGCGGTACTCGCGCTCCTCGTCGGGGGTGCCCGTGTCACCGCTCTCGTCATTGGCCACCCTCGCAGCGTATTGCCTGTCCGGCAGGCCTTCGGCTGAGGCCCGCTGCCGCCTGCCGCAAGCGCCGGGCGGGATTGGTGTGACCGGGGGTAACTTCCTTTCCTTTTACCTCTATCGCTTCGCCGAGCACCTGTCCTACGCTCCCACCATGCCAGTGATTGCTGGCACGGTCGAGTCGGTCCGGAGGCGGCGGCATGGTCGGCGGCAAGGTCGAGGGCGCAATCGAGCACGTACGGGTGGCGGTTCTCGGGGCGGGGATCGGGGGGCTGGGAGCCGCCGTGCGGCTGCGGCGCGAGGGCGTCACCGATTTCGTGGTCCTGGAGCGGGCCGACGCGGTCGGCGGGACGTGGCGGGACAACACCTATCCGGGCTGCGCGTGTGACGTGCCCTCCCACCTGTACTCCTTCTCCTTCGCCCCCAACCCCGACTGGCCGCGCGCCTTTTCGGGCCAGCCGCACATCCGCGCCTATCTGGAGCGGGTCACCGACGTCTTCGGCCTCCGGCCCCATCTGCGGTTCGGCGCCGAGGTGCGGTCCCTGCGCTGGGACGCCGACGAGCTGCGGTGGGAGATCGACACCGCCGCCGGCCCCCTGACCGCCGACGTCGTCGTCTCCGCGACCGGCCCGCTGTCCGACCCCAAGCTCCCGGACGTGCCCGGACTCGGCACCTTCCCCGGCAAGGTCTTCCATTCCTCCCGCTGGGACCACGGCTACGACCTGCGCGGCAAACGCGTCGCGGTGATCGGTACCGGCGCCTCAGCCGCCCAGATCGTCCCGGCCGTCCAGCCCGGCGTGGCGCGGCTCACGCTCTTCCAGCGCACGGCCCCCTGGGTCCTGCCGCGCTTCGACCGCCGGATCACTGCCGCCGAGCGCTGGCTGCACCAGCATGTCCCCGCCACTCGGGCGGTCCGGCGCGGACTGCTGTGGAGCGTGCGGGAGTTGCAGGTCAGAGCCTTCACCAAGCGGCCGACGCAACTCGCTCTCGCGGAGAGCGTCGCCAAGGCCCATCTGCGCAGGGCCGTCAAGGATCCGGAGCTGCGGGCCAAGCTCACCCCCGGCTACCGGCTCGGCTGCAAGCGCGTGGTGCTCTCCAACGACTACTACCCGGCCCTCGCCCGGCCCAATGTGGACGTCGTGGCGTCGGGGCTCGCCGAGGTGCGCGGCTCCACGCTCGTCGCCGCCGACGGCACGGAGACCGAGGCCGACGCCATCGTCTTCGGCACCGGCTTCCACGTCACCGACCTGCCGATCGCCGAGCGGGTGACCGGCACCGACGGCATCACGCTCGCCGAGTCCTGGAAGGACGGCATGAAGTCGCTGCGCGGCGCCAGTGCCGCCGGCTTCCCCAACTTCCTCACCGTCATCGGGCCCAACACCGGCCTGGGGAACAACTCGCTGATCCTCATCGTGGAGGCACAGTTGAACTACCTGGCCGACTTCCTCCGCCAGCTCGACACCCTCGGCGGCAGGGCCGCGCTCGACGCCCGCCCCTCGGCCGTCAACGCCTGGGACCGGACGATCCAAACGCGCATGGCACACACGGTCTGGAGCACCGGCGGCTGCGACAGCTGGTACCTGGACGCGCACGGCCGCAACACCACCCTGTGGCCCGGCACCACCGCCGAGTTCCGCAGGGCCACCCGCCGGGTGGACCTCGCCGAGTACCGGATCCTGCGGGTGCCACGCCCCGCCCGGGTCACGACCGGGGCCGGCCGGTGAGCCGCCGCGCGGGCCTTCTCGAAGGGCGGGTCGCCGTCGTCACCGGCGCGGCCCGGGGCGTCGGCGAACTGCTCGCCCGCAAGCTCTCCGCGCGCGGCGCGAAGCTGGCCCTCGTGGGCCTGGAACCGGACGAGCTGAGCCGCGTCGCCGCATCGCTGTACGGGGAAGCCGCCCACTGGCACGCCGACGTCACCGACCACGAGGCGATGACCCGCGTCGCCCAGGAGGTCAAGGCCCGCTTCGGCAAGGTGGACATCGTCGTCGCCAACGCGGGTGTCGCCGGCGGCGGCCCCTTCGTCGCCTCCGACCCCGACGAGTGGCGCCGGGTCGTCGAGGTCAATCTGATCGGCAGCGCCGTCACCGGCCGCGCCTTCCTGCCCGCCCTGGCCGAGAGCCGGGGCTATCTGCTGCAGATCGCCTCGCTCGCCGCCATCGCCCCGGCGCCCATGATGAGCGCCTACTGCGCCTCGAAGTCGGGCGTCGAGGCGTACGCGCACTGTTTGCGCACCGAGGTCGGCCACAAGGGTGTACGGGTCGGGGTCGGCTATCTGAGCTGGACCGACACCGACATGGTGCGCGGGGCCGACCAGGACGAGGTGATGCGCGAGCTGCGGCGGCGGCTGCCCTGGCCCGCGAACCGCACCTACCCGCTGGGCCCGGCCGTCGACCGGCTTGTGGCGGGCATCGAGCGGCGCTCGGCGCATGTGTACGCGCAGGGGTGGCTGCGCGGCATGCGGGCCGTACGCGGTGGCCTGCCCGGGCTCCTCGCGGTCGGCGGGCAGCGCGAGATGCGGCGCTTCGAGCCCCGGCTGACCGGGATGCGGGGCGGGCTGGTGGGGGCCGGGGGAGCCGCCGACGAGAAAGCCCGCGCGAGCGATAGCGCAGAGTAATCGTACGATATGCGCGCTGTGAGGCTGCGTGCCACGCTGATTCGGGGCCGCCCGAACGGTCCCGCACACTCACCCTCACTAGGAGTGAACCAGCATGGGCATCAAGGACGAGATGCAGGAGAAGGCCCAGAAGGCCAAGCAGAAGATGCAGGACAAGAAGGACGAGACGTCTCAGCGCGGCCAGAGCGAGCAGGACCGCCTGCGCCAGCGCGCCGACGAGACACGTCAGCAGGGCCAGCGGTCCTTCGACGACGTCCAGGACGATTTGGACGACCGCCGGTAAGAGGCAAGAGCCGGTAAGGGGCGCATCCCACGGGGGTGCGCCCCTTACTCGTGCCCTCGGCGAAGGCGATCAGACGGGCTGTTCAGGTGATCAGCGCGGCGGCAGCTTCGGCCGTCGCAGGTCCGGCACCGCCGAGTAGTCCGGCGGCTTCGCACAGCCGTGGCGCTCCAGCAGGTCCAGGGCCAACCGCACCGCGTCGTCCAACTGCTTGTGCCGGCCCTCCGCCCAGTCGAGCGGCGTGCGGTCCACCTCGATGTCGGGGTCGACGCCGTGGTTCTCCACGCCCCAGCCGTACGCGTCGAACCACGCCGCGTTCATCGGCACGGTGATCGCGGTGCCGTCACCGAGCCGGTGCCGGCCGGTCATTCCGACCACCCCGCCCCAGGTGCGCAGGCCGACCACCGGGCCGATGCCCTGGAGCTTGAACGCGGCGGTGATCATGTCGCCGTCGGAGGACGTCATCTCGTCGGCGATCGCCACCACCGGGCCGCGTGGGGCGTTGCTCGCGTAACTCACCGGCTGGGCGTCGCGCGTCAGGTCCCAGCCGACGATCGTGCGGGTCAGCTTCTCCACCACCAGTTCGCTGATGTTGCCGCCCGCGTTGCCCCGGACGTCCACGATCAGCGCCTGGCGTGACATCTCCATCCGCAGGTCCCGGTTGAACTGCGCCCAGCCGGAGCCGCCCATGTCGGGGATGTGCAGATAGCCGCACTTGCCGTCGCTCAGCTCCCGGACGACCGCGCGGCGCTTGGTCACCCAGTCCTGGTAGCGCAGCGGCCGCTCGTCGACCAGCGGCACGACGGCCACCCGGCGGGCGGGCGGGGGCGTGGCGTCGTCGGCCCCCTCCTCCGGTGGGGCGGGGCGGAACGTCAGCTCCACCGTGGTGCCGCCCGCCGCCGCGAGCAGCGGATACGGGCCGGTGACCGGGTCCACCGGGCGCCCGTCGACGTGGGTGAGCGCCGCGCCCTCGCGGATGCCCGAACCCGCCAGCGGCGAACGGGCCTTGGAGTCGGAGGACTCCCCGGGCAGGATGCGCCGCACGGTCCAGGCGCCGTCCTTGCGGCGCGTGAGGTTGGCCCCCAGGAGGCCGATCGCGCGCTGGTAATGCGGGGGGCCCTCGTTGCGGCGGGCCGCCGCGACGTAGGCGTGCGAGGTGCCCAGCTCGCCGAGGACCTCCCGCAGCAGGTCGGCGAACTCGTCGGGCGAGGCGACCCGTTCGACCAGCGGCCGGTACTGGTCCAGCACCCCGTCCCAGTCGATCCCGCACATGTCCGGCGCCCAGAAGTAGGCGCGGACGATCCGGCCCGCCTCCTCGAACGCCTGCCGCCACTCCGCCGCCGGGTCGACGTCGTGCAGGACGCGCCGCATGTCGATGTAGACGGTCGAGTCCGGGTCGCCGACGTCGGTGGCGGGAACGGCCCGCAGCTCGCCCTCGTCGTTGACGACCAGCCGGGTGCCGTCGCCGCTGACCGCGAACCAGTCGACGGAACTGGTGAGTTCGGTGCGCTTGGCCTTGCCCAGGTCGAAGTGTTCCAGCGTCGGACGGCCCGAGGTGTCGGCCGGGTTGGCGAAGGTCTCGCCGAGCGCCCCGGAGATCGGCCAGCGCAGCCACACCAGGCCGCCGCCGCTGACCGGGTACAGCGCCGAGTACTTGGAGGCGGCCACCGGGAACTGCGTCACCCGGCTCGCCAGCCCCTCCACCTCCACGATCACCGAGCCGTCGCCGCCGGTGTCGTCGTCCGCGTCGAGACCGCCGGCCGCCGGCCTGCCCTCCGCGGACAGCGCGAACGGCGAGGGCGTCGCCGACGACAGCGGCACCAGATAGGGGCGGCAGCCCAGCGGGAACGACAGGTCACCGGTGTGTACGTCGTAGACCGGGTCGAAGCCGCGCCAGGAGAGGAAGGCGAGATAGCGGCCGTCGCGGGTGAACACCGGCTGTTCGTCCTCGAACCGGCCGTTGGTGACGTCCACGGTCAGCCGGTCCGACAGCCGGGCGATCTTGATCTGCCGCAGGGAACGGCCGATGCCGGGATGCGACCAGGTCAGCCATGCCGAGTCGGGGGAGAAGGCCAGGTCGCGCACGGGCCCGTTGCCGGACCGGATCAGCTCGGACACCTCGCCGTCCCCCTCGGGCGAGGTGTCCACGAGCAGCAGCCGCCCGTCGTGCGCGGCGACCGCCAGCAGCGTGCCGTCCGGCGAGGCGAGCGTCTCCTGCACCCGCCCGATCCGGCCCGCCGCCAGCCGGCGCGGCTCGGCGGGCCCGGTGGCACGCGGCAGTTGCGCGATCTCGACGGCGTCCTCGCCCTCGGCGTCCGTCACATAGGCGACCTGCCCGGTCGAGCCCAGCATCTCCGGCAGCCGGACCCGCACCCCCGGGGTGTCGGCGATCGTGCGGGCCGGGCCGTCGCGGTGGGTGAGCCAGTACAGGCTGCCGCGTACGTTGACCGCGCTCGCCCGGCCCGTGGTGTCCACGGCCAGCGCCCCCACGTGGGACGCGGCCTGCACCTGGTACGTCCGCCGCCCGGCCCGTGGCCCGCCGAGCCGGACCCGGAGCCTGCGGGGGGTGGCCGCCGGGCCCAGGTCGTCCACCAGCCACAGATCCCCCGCGCACTGATAGACGACCCGCGCGCCGTCGGTGGCGGCGTGCCGGGCGTAGAAGTCCGCGTGGTCGGTGTGCCGGCGCACATCGGAGCCGTCGGGCAGGCACGAGTACAGATTGCCGACGCCCTCGTGGTCGGAGAGGAACGCGATCCGGCCGCCGACGAACATCGCCGAGTCCAGATGGCCGCCCAGATCCGGCACCAGGCGCCGCCCGTGCAGCCACAGCCGGCCCGTCGCCCCGCCCCGGTAGCGCTTCCACGACGCCGGCTCGTGCGGTGGCTTGCCCGTGAGCAGCAGGGTGCGGTGCTCCCCGTCGACCTCGCCCACCGCGATGTCGGACAGCGGGCCCCACGGCAGCCGCAGGCCGGGGCTGCCGTCGGTGGGCAGCCGGTAGGCCCAGGAGAAGTAGGAGAAGGGCTGGCCGTGCGAGGAGACGGCGAGGATGTCATGGCCACCGTCGCGGTCGGAGGGCGCCCAGCCGCAGACGCGGGTGTCACCGCTGCCCCAGTAGGTGAGCCGGCGGGCCGGGCCGCCGGCCACCGGCGCGAGGTGGATCTCGGGGTCGAGGCTGCGCCAGCTCGTGAACGCGATGTCCCGGCCGTCGGGCGAGAAGCGCGGATGCCCCACCCGCGTCCGGTCCACGGTCAGCCGCCAGGCCCGGCCGGTGTCGCCGGGGTCACCGCCCGCTCCCTCGGGATCGAGCGGAGCCACCCAGAGGTCGTCCTCGGCGACGAAGCAGAGCAGATCGCCATGCAGATGGGGGAACCGCAGATACGCATCGCTCACCCGACCATCGTTTCGGGCCCCGCACCCCGCGGCAACTCGGTCCGTGACGCAGAACACCCATCGAAACGACCCCGTTTCGCTCACTCGCGCCGTACGCTTCTTGTGTACGAAACCGTTTCGTTCAATGACCCGGAGGGAGGCGCGGCATGCCGACGGACCCACCCAAGCCACCGGCGCGGCGCACCCGGCTGACGTCCGAGCGAGCCGGAGAGCTGTACGACGCGGTGCTCGATCTGCTGCGCGAGGTCGGCTACGACGCCCTGACCATGGACGCCGTGGCGGCCCGCACCCGCTCCAGCAAGGCCACCCTCTACCGCCAGTGGAAGGGCAAGCCGGAGCTGGTCGCGAGCGCGCTGCGGCACGGCAAGCCCATGCGGCTGGGGGAGATCGACACCGGCAGTGTGCGCGGTGACCTCCAGGCCATGGTGTGCAGTGCCGACGAGGCGCAGATGGAGAAGGACACCGCCCTCATGCGGGGGCTCGGACATGCCGTCCACACCAACCCGGACCTGCTCCGGGCGCTGCGTGAGCTGTTGGTCGAGCCCGAGATCGCCGCACTGAACGCGATGCTGCAACGCGCGATCGACCGGGGCGAGATCGCCCCGGACGTCCCCGCGCTGCGCTACGTCACCCACATGCTGCTCGGGGCCTTCATCGCCCAGCCGCTGATCGAGGACCGGCCGGTGGACGCGGAATTCCTCACCGCCTACGTCGACGCCGTGATCGTCCCCGCGCTCGGCCTCTGACACCCCCACCGACCACCTGACGCGCCGCTCTCGTCGTCGGGCTGGTACCCCACGCCCTGTTCCGCATCTCGACCCGACGGGAGCACAACTCCTCGTGGCCACGTTCCTCTACAAACTGGGCCGTCTCGCCTTCCGGCGACGCCGGCTCGTCGCCCTCATATGGGTGGCGCTGCTGGCGGTCGCCGGCGTCGGCGCCGCCACCGCACCCAGCCCCGGCAGCACCAGCTTCTCCATCCCCGGCACCGAGGCGCAGCGCGCCTTCGACCTGCTGGAGAAGCGCTTCCCGGGCCAGAGCGCGGACGGCGCCGCCGCCCGCGTCGTCTTCAAGGCCCCGGCCGGCCAGAAGATCACCGACCCGAAGAACAAGGCCACGGTCGAGAAGGCCGTCGGCGAGCTGACGGGCCCGCAGGTGGCCTCGACCGTCAACCCCTTCCAGGCACGGGCCGTCAGCAAGGACGCCACCACCGCCTATGTGTCGGTCACCTACAAGGTCGACGCCAACAGCCTCACCGACGACTCGCTCGACACCCTCAAGGGCGCAGCGACGCACGGGCGGGACGCCGGGCTGACCGTGGAGACCGGCGGCAGCGCCCTCCAGGCGATACCCGAGGCCGGCGGGGCCTCCGAGATCATCGGCATCGCCGTCTCGGCGGTCGTCCTGGTGATCACCTTCGGCTCGCTGATCGCCGCCGGGATGCCGCTGCTCACCGCGATCATCGGCGTCGGCATCGGGGTCTCCTCGATCGCCGCCCTGGCGTCCGCGCTGGACCTGGGCTCCACCACCTCGACGCTCGCCACGATGATCGGCCTCGCCGTCGGCATCGACTACGCGCTGTTCATCGTCTCCCGCTACCGGGCCGAGCTGGCCGAGGGCCGCGACGGCGAGGAAGCGGCGGGACGCGCGGTCGGCACCGCCGGTTCGGCGGTCGTCTTCGCCGGTCTGACGGTCGTCATCGCCCTGGCCGGGCTCGCCGTCGTCAACATCCCGATGCTGACGAAGATGGGCATGGCCGCCGCCGGCACGGTCGCCATCGCCGTCCTCATCGCGCTCTCCCTCATCCCGGCGCTGCTGGGCTTCGCGGGCCGCAAGGTGCTGGCCCGCAAGGACCGCAAGGCCGAGCCGGCTGCGACGCGGGACGACGCCAAGCCCAACATGGGCACCCGCTGGGCCCGCTTCGTGCTGCGCAAGCCGGCCCTGGTGCTGGTGGCCGGTGTGCTCGGGCTCGGCGCCGTCGCCGTCCCCGCCGCCTCGCTGGAGCTGGGCCTGCCGGACGACGGCGCGCAGTCGACCTCCACCACCCAGCGCAAGGCGTACGACCTGCTCTCCGAGGGCTTCGGCGCCGGATTCAACGGCCCGCTGATGGTCGTCGTCGACGGGGCCGGCGGGGACGACCCGAAGGCCGCCGTAGCGGCCGTGGCCAAGACCATCGGGGGCCTCGACAACGTCGCCGCCGTCGTTCCGGTCGGCCCGCAGAGCTACAACAAGGCCGGTGACACGGCCATCGTGACGGTCATCCCGAAGTCGAAGCCGAGCAGCTCGCAGACCGAGGAACTGGTCCACGCGATCCGCGACAAGGGTGCGGCCACCGCCGCGGACCACGACGCGCGGGTGCTCGTCACCGGTCAGACGGCGATGAACATCGACGTCTCGCAGAAGCTGAACGACGCCCTGCTGCCCTACCTCGGGCTCGTCGTCGGCCTCGCCTTCCTGCTGCTGATGGTCGTCTTCCGGTCGGTGCTCGTACCGCTCAAGGCCGCGCTCGGCTTCCTGCTGTCCGTGGTCGCCGCGCTCGGCGCGGTCGTCGCGGTCTTCCAGTGGGGCTGGCTCGGCTCGCTGTTCGGCGTCGAGGAGACCGGGCCGATCATGAGCATGATGCCGATCTTCATGGTGGGTGTCGTCTTCGGGCTCGCGATGGACTACGAGGTCTTCCTCGTCACCCGGATGCGCGAGGCGTTCGTGCACGGGGAGCGGCCCGGCCAGGCGATCGTGACCGGCTTCCGGCACGGCGCCCGGGTCGTCAGCGCCGCCGCCGTCATCATGATCAGCGTCTTCGCGGGCTTCATCGGCTCCTCGGAGGCGATGGTCAAGATGATCGGCTTCGGTCTGGCCATCGCCGTCTTCTTCGACGCGTTCATCGTGCGCATGGCCATCGTCCCCGCCGTCCTCGCACTGCTCGGCAAGGCCGCCTGGTGGCTGCCCGGCTGGCTCGGCAGGATCCTGCCCAACGTGGACGTCGAGGGCGAGGGGCTGCAGAAGCAGCTCGCCGCCGAAACCCCCGCGGAAAGCGACCGTGACCCCGACGCGCGGCGGGAGTCCGTCCGCGTCTGACCCGTGACGTCCGGGGCCGGCCGACCTCGTCGGACGGCCCCGGCGACCGCGCCGACCCCGTGGGGACGGGGGCCGCGCGCGGGCCGCCCGGCGGCGGTCTCCTGATGACCGAGGAGACCGCCGCCGGGCCTTTTCACGGGCGGCGGCATGTGGCGTACGTCACGAAAGGGAACCGTTGGTCCTTCTACGGGCGTTTTCCCCAGTCCACACCTGTGGGCGCGGTCGGGGGGCGCGTGCGACGGAAAGGGCTCCCAGCGTTGAACCTGCTCGATGTGCTCCTCCTGCTGGTCGTCGTCGGCTATGCCGTCTCCGGCTACCGGCGGGGCCTGGTCGCGAGCGCCGTGCTGCTCGCCGGTTTCCTCGGCGGGGCGGTGCTCGGCGTCTGGGCCCTGCCCTACGCCCTGGAGCCGTTCGAGACCGGGACGCGGGGCGCGGCCGTCGCCGCCGTCCTGGTGGTCCTGCTCCCCGCGGCGGCCGGACACGCACTGGCCGGACGGCTCGCCTGGCGGCTGCGCCGCCGGCTGACCTGGGCGCCCGTGCGCGGCGTCGACGGCGTCGGCGGCGCGGCCGTCAACTCACTGGCGGTGCTGCTCGTCGGCTGGGTGGCCGCGAGCGTCCTCGTCTCGGCGAACTCCGCGCCGCTGACCAAGGAGATCAAGGAATCCACCCTGCTCGGCGCGGTGCAGAAATCGATGCCCGAGCAGGCGCCCACGTGGTTCAGCCGCACCACGGACGCGCTGGCCGGCGCGGGCTTCCCGCAGGTCTTCAACCCCTTCGAGAACGAGCCCGCGACGAGCGTCGCCAAGCCGTCCGGTGACGCGGTCACCGCGGCGGCGACCCGGGCGGCGCGCGAGAGCGTCGTCAAGGTCGAGGGCGTCGCCGACGTCGGGGACGGGCGCCGCGGCCAGGAAGGCAGCGGCTTCGTCTACGCCGCGCACCACGTGATGACCAACGCGCACGTCGTGGCGGGGGTGAGCGACCCGACCGTACGGGTGGGCGGAGTCGGCCGCGTCTACCGGGCGAAGGTCGTCCACTTCGACCCGCGGACCGATGTGGCGGTCCTCGACGTCCCCGGCCTGGACGCCCCCGCGCTGGCCTTCGACAAGAGCGCCGGGCGCGGTGACGCGGCGGTCGTGGCGGGCTTCCCCGAGAACGGCGGCCTCGACCTGCGGGCGGCCACCGTCGCCAACGAGGTCCGCGCCAAGGGCCAGGACATCTACGGCGACGGCGTCACCACCCGCACGGTCTACTCCGTCCGCTCCACGGTCCGCCCCGGCAACTCCGGCGGCCCGCTTCTGACGCCCACCGGCAAGGTCTACGGCGTCGTCTTCGCCCGCTCCACGTCGAACTCCGAGACGGGCTATGTGTTGACCGCCGGTCAGGTCTCCACGGCGGCGGCCGGTGCTGCCGCGTCCAGTGAGGCCGTCTCTACGGGGAGCCGGGCGGCGCTTTAGGGGGCGCACGGGCCTTTCGCTGCGCGGCGGTGTCCTGTGCTGTGTCCTCAATCGCCGGACGGGCTTGATTTTCAAGCCCGTCCGGCGTTTGAGGACGCGCCCGCAGGGCGCTTGCCGCCGCAGGCGGCGAGACGGGCCGCGGCCGAGGAACTGCCGGATCGCGGCGCGTAGGCCGTCCCGTCCGGCACCACCGCTGCGCGGCGGTTGTCCTCAATCGCCGGACGGGCTGGTTTTCCCAGCGGTAGCTGGGGCGCTTGCTGCCGGTGCCCGCTACACCGCGAGGTGAACCCGGTCCTCGGAGTCCTCCTCCAGCAGTCGTTCCGCCATGTTGTTCAGGGCGCGGTCGAGGCGGGCGCGGTCTTCGGGGTCGGTGATGTCCCAGTCCTCCAGGCGGGTGTCGAGCCAGTGGCGCCACGCCGCGCTCAGGCGTTCGATCTCGGTTTCGCCCGCCGGGGTCAGGGACAGCCGGTCGCCGTCCAGGCGGGCATAGCCCGCGTCCGCCGTGCGGGTGAAGGCCGGTGCCAGGACCTCCGGCGGCATCCGGTGGGCGGCGGCCACCGCGCTGAGGGACGCGCCGCCCAGGATCCGGTGGCGCCAGTGGATCTGGCCCAGGGTCCACGCGTCGGCCGGACTGAGCGGGCTGCCGGATTCCGCGAGGATCTGCCGGGTGGCCGGGCGGCCCTCGGCGTGACTCATGACAGTCGCCACCGCCCGTTCCAACTGCTGGTCCGCCTCGGCCGAGGACGGCGCCGCGAAGGCCTCGCCCATGTCGGACGCCCCGGCCCGGGCACTGTCGCGCAGCGGCACCTCCTTGAGGAACCACGCCACCAGGAAGCCGAGCAGCGCGACCGGTACGACCCACAGGAACACGTAGTTGATCGTCTCGGCGTAGGCGTCGATGACGGGCCGTGCCTGCGCGGGGGAGAGCCGTGCGAGGTCCTGCGGGCTCTGTACCGCCGACGGTGGGATGCCGGGGGTGCGGACGAGCGCCTCCTCCAGATTCGGCCGCAGCTGCTTGGTGTAGAGCGTGCCGAAGATGGCCGTGCCGAAGGCGCTGCCGAGCGTGCGGAAGAACGTCACGCCCGAGGTCGCGGTGCCCAGCTCGTGGTACGGCACGGTGTTCTGCACGGCGATCGTCAGCACCTGCATGGCCAGCCCGATACCGGCGCCGAGCACGAACATGTACAGCGACTCGAGCCACGAGCCCGTCGTCGCGCCCATCGTCGACATCAGATACAGACCGAGGGCCATCACGGCCATGCCGGCGATGGGGAACACGCGGTAGCGGCCGGTGCGGCTGATGGCGATGCCGGAGAGCAGGGAGGCCCCCAGCAGCCCCGCCACCATCGGCAGCGCCCGCACGCCCGACATGGTGGCCGACACCCCGTCCACGTACTGCAGATACGTCGGCAGATACGTCAGCGCACCGAGCATCGCGAAGCCCACGATGAAGCTGAGCACGGAGCAAATGGTGAAGACGGGGTTGCGGAAGAGATGCATGGGGAGCATCGGTTCCTTCGCCCGCCGCTCCACCAGGACGAACGCGGCCAGCAGGACGATCGCGCCCGTGAACAGACCGATGATGACGGCCGAACCCCACGCGTATTCGTTGCCGCCCCACTCCAGGGCGAGGACCAGGCCGGAGGCGCCGAGCGCCACCAGGGCGATGCCCGCGTAGTCGATCACGGGCCGTACCGCCGAGCGGACGACGGGGATCGTCCGGGCCGCCATGATCACCATGACGATCGCCACCGGCACGTTGACGTAGAAGCACCAGCGCCAGGTGGCCTGGTCGGTGAAGATCCCGCCGAGGGTCGGGCCGACGACCGTGGTCACACCGAAGACGGCACCGAGCGCGCCCTGGTACTTGCCGCGCTCGCGCAGCGGGATGACGTCCGCGATCAGCGCCATGGCGGTGACCATCAGCCCGCCGCCGCCGATGCCCTGGAGGGCGCGGGCGGCGATCAGCACGGGCATGGAGCCGGCGGCGCCCGCGAAGACCGAACCGCCCGTGAAGACGACCGCACTGAGCTGGAAGACGATCTTCCGCCCGAAGAGGTCGCCGAACTTGCCGACCAGCACCGTCGAGACGGTCTCGGCCAGCAGATAGGCGGTCACCACCCACGCCATGTGCCCGCCGCCGCCCAGATCCGCCACGATCGTCGGCAGCGCGGTGGAGACGATGGTCTGGTCGAGGGCGGCGAGCAGCATCCCGAGCACGATCGTGACGAAGACGAGATTCGTCCGGCGGCGGCTGAGCGCGGGCGGGGCCGCGGGTGCCCCCGCCGCCGATGCGGTGGCCGTGGTCATGTGACGCACCTCCCGACCTCAGCATTTGGGGAGATGTCCGCTCTCGCCACCTTTGCTGCTGCGGGGGAGGGCCCGAACGGGCGAGGGGCGTGCAGCAGCGGCGCGCACGCTCTTGCGAGGTATTCGCAACGGGCCCCTATCATCGGACGACTCCGGAGTGGTTCACCGCTGAACGGACCGGGCCCGAACGGGCGGGCGCACCGGGCCACCCGCCCGCGCTGTCCCGTGTCCTGACGACCCCGACGATCCGACCGCACCATCCAGCAGAGCGGAGCCCCGCATGCACGTCCCCGATGGATTCATCGACGCCCCGGTGTCCGTGGCGACCGGCGCCGTCGCCGCCGCGGCCATCGCGGTGAGCCTGCGCGGCGCCCGGCGCGAACTCGGGGCCACCGCCCCCGCCGACGGCCTCGGCGGAGAGCGCACCGCGCCGCTCGCCGGGCTGGTCGCGGCCTTCGTCTTCGCCGTCCAGATGCTGAACTTCCCCGTCGCGGCGGGCACCAGCGGCCATCTGCTGGGCGGCGCCCTCGCCGCGATCCTCGTCGGCCCGTTCACGGGAGTGCTCTGCATATCCGTGGTGCTGCTGATGCAGTCCGTGCTCTTCGCGGACGGCGGCCTCACCGCCCTCGGCGTCAACATCACCGACATGGCCGTGGTCACCACCCTCGTCGCGTACGGGCTGTTCCGGCTGCTGCTGGCGGTGCTGCCCCGCCGGCGCTCCTCCGTCACCGCCGCCTCCTTCGTGGCCGCACTCGTCTCCGTACCGGCCGCGGCCTGCGCGTTCACCCTGCTCTACGCCCTCGGGGGCACCACCGACGTGGCCCTCGGCACGGTCTTCACCGCGATGGTCGGCGTGCACGTCCTGATCGGCGTCGGCGAGGCGGCGATCACCGCGCTGACGGTCGGCGCCGTCCTCGCCGTACGGCCCGACCTCGTCCACGGCGCCCGGGGACTCACCACGCCGCTCCGCCTGCGCACCTCGCCCCTGGGGTCCCCGGAGTCCCCTGAGCCCCCGGTGGCGCCCGGGCCCGCCCCCAAGCCCGCCCGCTCCACGCGCCGCTTCGCGCTCGCCGGTCTGCTCACCGCCCTCGCGCTCGCCGGCGTCGGCAGCTACTACGCCTCGGCCAGCCCCGACGGCCTGGAGAAGGTCGCCCACGACAAGGGCATCGACGGCAAGACCCGGGAGCACGCCGCCAAGGACTCCCCGCTCGCCGACTACCAGGTCGCCGACATCACCGACGGCCGGATCTCCGGCGGTCTCGCCGGGGTCATCGGCGTCGGCGCGACCCTCCTCGTGGGCACCGGCGTCACCTGGGTGGTGGTGCGCCGCCGCCGTGACCGGGCCGCGGCCGCCGTGACCGAGACCGCCGCCTGACATGGGCGCGGGGCACGCACACCGGCTCTACGCGCACGGGCACTCGCCCGTGCACCGGCTGCCGGCGCACTGCAAGATCACGGCCGTCCTCTGCTTCGTCCTGGCCGTCGTCGCCACCCCCCGCGAGGCGGTGTGGGCCTTCGGGGCCTACGCGGCCCTGCTCGCCGTCGTCACCGCCACGGCCCGGGTACGCCCGGCCCTCCTGCTGCGGCGGCTGCTCATCGAGGTGCCGTTCGTGGCCTTCGCCGTGCTCATGCCGTTCGTGGCCGAGGGCGACCAGGTGCGGGTACTGGGCGTCACGCTCAGCGAGCCCGGCCTGTGGGGCGCCTGGAACATCCTCGCCAAGGGCACCCTCGGCGTCGCCGCCTCCGTGCTGCTCGCCGCCACCACCGAGCTGCGCGACCTGCTGCTCGGCCTGCAACGGCTGCGGCTGCCCCCGCTGCTCGTCCAGATCGCGTCCTTCATGATCCGCTACGGGGACGTCGTCACCGACGAGCTGCGGCGCATGCGGGTGGCCCGCGAATCCCGCGGCTTCACCGCGCGCGGCGTGCGCCACTGGGGAGTGCTGGCCAAGACCGCGGGGGCGCTGTTCATCCGCTCCTACGAGCGGGGGGAGCGCGTCCACCTGGCGATGCTCAGCCGTGGCTACACCGGCACCATGCCGATGACCGACGACGTGCGGGCGACGCGTGCCCAGTGGACGCACGCCGCCGCGCTGCCGCTGGCCGCGCTCGCGGTCTGCCTGACCGGACGGATCCTGACATGACCGCTGCTTCCCCGCCCTCCCTGGAGGTCTCCGGCCTCGCCTTCGCCTATCCCGACGGGCATCAGGCCCTCTTCGGCGTCGACCTGACGGTCGGGCGGGGAGAGCGCGTCGCCCTCCTCGGGCCCAACGGCGCCGGCAAGACCACCCTCGTCCTGCACCTCAACGGCATCCTCGGCGGCGGCCTCGGCAGCGTGCGGGTGGCCGGACTGCCGGTCGACCGAGCGCACCTCGCCGAGATCCGCCGCCGGGTGGGCATCGTCTTCCAGGACCCCGACGACCAGCTCTTCATGCCGACCGTGCGGGAGGACGTCGCCTTCGGCCCGGCCACGGCCGGGCTGCGCGGCGCCGAGCTGCACGCGCGCGTGCACGAGGCCCTGTCCCGGGTCGGCATGGCGGACTTCGCCGACCGGCCCCCGCACCACCTCTCCTTCGGGCAGCGGCGACGGGTGGCGGTCGCGACCGTCCTCGCCATGGAGCCCGAGATCCTCGTCCTGGACGAGCCCTCCTCCAACCTCGACCCGGCCTCCCGCCGGGAACTGGCCGACATCCTGCGCTCCCTGGACGTCACCGTCCTGATGGTCACCCACGACCTGCCGTACGCCCTGGAGCTGTGCCCCCGCGCGGTGGTGCTCAGCAACGGCGTCATCACGGCGGACGGCACCACCCAGGAGCTGCTGTGCGACGAGGAGCTGATGCGCGCCCACCGGCTGGAGCTGCCGTTCGGCTTCGACCCCCGCTCGGTGGTCCTCCCGAGCCGGTAGAGCCGGTTCGGGGTGCCCCGGTCTACGCGCATTGACGACCGCGTTGCACCATGGTGGAGGGATTTGTAGCGATCGGCACGGTGGGAGCAGACAACAGTGGACGTCCAGGGCACGGTGGCGGACGGTTTCGAACCGGTCCGGGACGCCTTCGCGGGCAATTTCGCGCGGCGGGGCGAGCGCGGCGCCGCCGTCGTCGTCTACCGCGACGGACACAAGGTCGTCGATCTGTGGGGCGGTGCCAAGGACGCCGACGGGCCGTCCGGTGACGCGCCCGGTGAGCCCTGGGCCCGGGACACCGCGCAGGTCGTGCGCTCCGCCACCAAGGGCGTCGCCGCCGCCGTGCCGCTCCTGCTGCACCAGCGCGGGCTGGTCGACCTGGACGCCCCCGTCGGCACGTACTGGCCCGAGTTCAAGGCGGCGGGCAAGGAACGGCTGCTCGTCCGGCATCTGCTCTCGCACCGCGCCGGGCTGCCCGTCCTGGACACCCCGCTGACCCCCGCCCAGGCCATCGACGGCGTCAGCGGCCCCCGCGCCGTCGCCGCGCAGGCGCCCGCCTGGGAGCCCGGCACCGCCCACGGCTACCACGCGCAGACCTACAGCTGGCTGCTCGGCGAACTGGTCCGGCGGGTCACCGGCCGGACCATCGGCCGCTGGGTGGCCGAGGAGATCGCCGGGCCGCTCGGCCTGGACCTGTGGATCGGACTGCCGGACGCCCAGCAGGACCGGGTCGGCCGGATCGCCGACATCGCGCCCCCCGCCGAGCCCGCCACCCCCGGACTGCGGCTGCGCCCCAAGCGGTCCGTCTCCGACGCCTACGGCGACCCCGCCTCCCTGACCCGCCGCGCGTTCGGCGCGATCGACCCGCAGGCAGACGAGAACGACCCCGCCTACCGCGCCGCCGAACTCCCCGCCTCGGCGGGCATCGCCACGGCCGGGGCCCTCGCGCGCTTCTACGCCTCCCTGATCGGCGACCTCGACGGCACCCGGCGGCTCTTCGCGCCCGCGACCCTCACCCTGGCCCGCACGGAGGAATCCGCCGGACCCGACAAGGTGCTCGTGGTGGGCACCCGCTTCGGCCTCGGCTACATGCTGCACGGCCCGGCCTGCCCGCTGCTGGCCCCCGGCTCCTTCGGCCACCCCGGCCGCGGCGGCTCCCTCGCCTTCGCCGACCCCGAGTCGGGCATCGCCCTCGGCTACGTCACCAACGGCATGCAGAAGAACGTCACCGCCGATCCACGCGCCCAGGCGCTGGTCCGGGCGGTCGGCCAGGTACTCGCCGGCTGAGGGCGTACGGGGTGGTTGCCGCCGCCCCTGCTGGGTATCGCTTGCCGCATGGCACTACGGTTCGACGGCTACGCGGTACTGATCACCGGCGCGGGGCGCGGCATCGGCGAGGCCACCGCGCGGCGCTTCGCCGATGAGGGAGCCCGGGTGCTCCTCACCGACCTCGACGGCGCGCGGGCCGAGCGGGCCGCCGAAAGGCTGCGGGCGGACGGCCTCGCCGCCGAGTCGCTCGCCTGTGACGTCGGCGACCGCACGGCCGTCGAAGCGGCCGTGACCCACGCGGTCCGCCGCTTCGGGCGGCTCGACGTCCTGGTCAACAACGCCTTGTCCTGCCATCCCGACGCGCCCCTCGTCGAGGACCAGCCGGACGACACCTGGTTCAAGGACCTCGACATCACCCTCACCGGAGCCTTCCGGTGCGTACGCGCCGCCATGCCGCACCTCGCCGCGGCCGACGGGCGCGGATCGGTCGTCAACATCGGTTCCGTCAACGCCGAACAGGACTTCGGCAACCACGCCTACAGCGCCGCCAAGGCCGGACTGGCGAGCCTGACCCGCACCCTGGCCGGGCACTGCGCCGCGCGCGGCGTACGCGTCAACCTCGTCGCACCCGGCACGGTCGACACCCCCAACTGGGCGGACCGCCAAGACGCATTGGAGCGGGCCGCCGCACACTACCCGCTGGGCCGGGTCGGCCGGCCCGAGGACATCGCGGCCGCCGTCGCGTTCCTCGCCTCCCGAGACGCGTCGTGGATCACCGGGGTGACACTGCCGGTCGACGGCGGAATCCTGATCGGCAACGGGGCCCTGCGGGGGGCGCTGCGCGGCGATTGACGGGTGGGCTCCGCCGTCCCGCACCACCGCTGCGCGGTGGTTGTCCTCAATCGCCGGACGGGCTGGATTTTGGCTGACGTCGGCCACATCAAGCCCGCAGGGCGCTAAGCCGCCGTAGACGGCAAAGACGGCCCGCAGGCCAGGCCCCGGCCCCTACGCGAGGAGCATCAACCCGATCCCCACCACCATCAGCCCCGCGGCAGCGACCCGCGGTGCGCCGAATCGTTCCTTGAAGAACAGCGCCCCGATGGCCGCGCCCACGATGATCGACGACTCCCGCAGGGCCGCGACGGGGGCGAGGGCCGCCCGGGTCTGGGCCCAGACCACGAGGCCGTATGCGAAGAAGGACAGCACCCCGCCGATCAGGCCGCGCACGGCGTTCGGCCGTGCTTCGGCGAGGAGCCGGCCGCGCCGGGTGGCCAGCGCGTAGAGGGGGATCGGGAGCCCTTCGAGGACCATCAGCCAGGCGATGAAGCCCAGCGCCGTGCCGGAGGCACGGGCACCGAGTCCGTCGATGACCGTGTACGAGGCGATGGCCAGTCCCGTCGCGATCGCCGCGGCGATCGCGGCCCAGTGCGGTGGGGCGCCCGAGCCCCGGATGCCCCACAGGGCGAGGCCGACCAGTCCGGCCGAGGCCACCGCGACCCCGGCCAGTTGCGGGGCGCCGGGCAGTTCCGCGGCGAAGACGGCGGCGAGGACGGTGACCACCAGGGGAGCGGTGCCGCGCGCGATCGGGTACATCTGACCGAAGTCGCCGAGCGTGAACGACCGCATGAGCAGCGCTTGGTAGACGACGTGCACCACCACCGAGGCGATCAGATAGGGCCAGGCCCCGGCGGCGGGCGTCGGCACGAACGGCAGCAGCACCAGCCCGCAGAGCGAACCGCCACCGCCCACGAGCGTGAAGGCGACCAGCTTGTCCTTCATGGCCGCCGCCAGGGCGTTCCAGCCGGCGTGCGTGACCGCGGCGGTCAGGACCGCCGCGGCTATCAGGGGGGTCATGCGCCGTGCTCACGGCAGCGGCGCGGACGGCAGGCGGGGTCTGCGGTGCTCATGATCAGACGCTAGCGCCCGGTGTAGGGGCCACGCTGTCGCGTGCGTCACGGATGCGTTGTCCTCAATCTCCCCCAGCTACCGCTAGGAGGTGCCCCCAGCGGGCTCAATTAAGCCCGTCCGGCGATTGAGGACGCGCCCGCAGGGCGCTTGCCGCCGCAGGCGGCCAAGACGGCCCGCAGCCGACGAACCGCCGGCCAGGCGAGAGGCGCTAAGCCGCCGCAGGCGGCACCGCGGGAAACGTCAACCCGCCCGCAGGACCGCCGCCACGATCGGGCCCGCCGAGTCGCCGCCGTGGCCGCCCTGGGGGACGACGGCCGCGGCGGCCATGTCGCCCCGGTAGGCGGTGAACCACCCGTTGGGCCGTGGCTGGTTGTCGACCTCGGCCGAGCCGGTCTTGGCGCCGACGTCGCCGCCGAGGCCGGCCATGGCCCGTGCGCCCGTGCCCGAGAGCGCGGTGAGCCGCATCATCGAGCGCAGGTCCCGGGCGACCGGGGCCGGCAGGGGGCGGGCCGCCCGGGCGAGTTCCCGGTCGTCCACCGACGGCGCCACGAGATAGGGCTGGTGGAAGGATCCCGTCCGCACGGTCGCGGCGACGGAGGCCATGTTGAGCGGGCTCATCTGCACCCGGCCCTGGCCGATCATCGCCGCCGCCTTGCCCGCCCCGCCGTCGGCGGGCACGCTGCCGTCGAAGCTCCCTATGCCGGTCTTCCACTCCAGGCCGAGCCCGAAGACGTCCTTGGCCTCGGCGGCGAGCGCGTCGTCGGGGAGGTCGTCGGCGAGCGAGATGAAGGCGGTGTTGCAGGAGGCGGCGAAGTCCTGCGCGAACGTCGCCTTCGGGTTCTCGCTCTCCTCCACGTTGTGGAAACGCATGCCGTACGTGGCGTACTTCGGGCACGGCAGCGGCTTGCCCGGCGCGGCCTTGCCCTGCTCCAGCAGTGTCGCCGCCGTGACGACCTTCATCGTGGAGCCCGGCGCGGTCTGCCCCTGGAGCGCCGGATTGAACTCGGTCTTCTTGGAGTTGGCGACGGCCAGGATCTCGCCCGTGCTCGGCTTCACCGCCACCACCGACGCGTCGTCGCGCTTGGCCACGGCCGCTTCGGCGGCGGCCTGCGCGTCCGCGTCGAGCGTCGTGCGCAAGGTGCCCGGCTTGCCCTTGGAGACCACGTGCAGGGTCCGGGTGCCGGGGCCGCCGGCCGGGTCCCCGGCCCGTACCTCCACCGCCGGCTCACCGCCCGCCTTCTCCCCGAAGCGCTTGCGCAGTTGCGGCAGTACGGGGGCGAGCGAGGGAAGGTCCTTGGGGTCCAGTTCCGCGCCGTCCCGGTCGAGGGCGGTGACCTGCGGGGCGGCGACGGCGTCCGTCCGGAGCGTCCCGCCGGTGCGCAGCTCCGGGTGGACCACCGTGGGCTGCCAGTCGACGAGGGCCTTGCCGCTGGTCCTGCCCCGGACGACGTCGAGCGAGGAGGCGTACTTCCACGTCGAGTGCTGCTTGCCGTACGTGATCTCGGCGGTGACCGTGAAGGGCACCTTCGCGCCCGTCGCCGCGCCGGGCTCCAACGTCACCTTCTCGACATGGGCGTTCTCGCGGTAGCCGGTCAACGCGGCCGACGCGGCGGAGGCGTTGTCGGTGAGACCGGCGGCGTGTTCGGTGTCGCCCGCCGCCCACGCGGCGAGGAAGTCGTGCGCGGTCTTGTCGATCTCGCCCCCGGTCGGCGGCCCGGTGCGCACGGGGGCCGCCTCGCCCGTGGCCCCCGTGCCGTCCGCGACCGCGTCCACCAGGTTGTACGCGCCGAGCCCCGCCGCCCCCACCATCGCGACGGCCACCCCGCCCACCGCGAACTTCGCGCCTTTGCGCATGTCCATCCCCCTCCAGGCCCCCGCCCAGTTCCCGGCGTTTTTAATCAGGTGATCAAAACGTCTGTACCGGAACTCTACGGGACGGCAGTGACGCACGAGGGAACATGGCCGGAAGCGGCCGGTGGGCTCCGGCCGGGCTCCGCTCAGATCCAGGTGTCGAACCACATCCGGTTGCGCCACGCGTCCAACGGGATGGCCTGGCCCGTGTAGATGGGGAAGAAGTAGACGAAGTTCCAGGCGATCAGCAGGACCAGCGTCCCCGCGCCGACCGCCCCCGCGATCCGCCGCCGCTCCGAGGATCCCGGCGGCCCCAGCAGGGCCCCGATCATCATCGCCACCGCCAGACAGAGGAACGGCACGAACACCACCGCGTAGAACACGAAGATCGTCCGCTCCTGCCACATGAACCACGGCAGATAGCCCGCGGCGACCGCGCACAGCACCGCGCCCGCCCGCCAGTCACGCCGGAAGGCCCACCGGTAGAGCAGATACACCAGCGCGAAGCACGCCGCCCACCACAGGAGCGGGGTGCCCAGTGCGAGCACCTCCCGCGCGCACTTGTCCGCCGCGTCGGCCGGGCACCCGTCGGTCCCGGGCTTGGGGGACTCGTAGAAGTACGACACCGGGCGCGACTGGACCAGCCAGCTCCACGGGTTGGACTGGTACGTGTGCGGCGAGGAGAGGTTGGTGTTGAAGTCCCAGACGTCGTTCTCGTACTTCCACAGGCTGCGCAGCGGGTTGAGGACGCCCGCGAGGAAGCCGTCCGGGCTGTGGCCGCCCTCGGTCTCCGCCCAGTGCCGCAGATAGCCGCTGTGCTGCCAGCCGCCCTCCTTGGTGTACGTGCCGCTGTTGGCGAACCAGCCGGCCCAGGAGGCGAGATAGACGCCGAGCGCCACCGGCACGGTCGACAGGAACGCCCACGGCACATCGCGCCGCAGAGTCGCGAGATACGGGCGCCGCGCCCCGGCGAGCCGGCGCGCGCCGAGGTCCCACACCACGACCAGCACCCCGAACGCCGCCAGGTACACCGCCCCGTTCCACTTCGTGGCGCACGCCAGGCCGAGGAAGACCCCGGCCGCGACGCGCCACGGCCGCAGGCCCAGACGGAGCCGTTCGCCGACGGAGGCGTCCGGCCGTGCCGTGCCCTCCTCGTCGACCGGCAGCGCCGCCGCCAGCCGGGCCCGGGCCCGGTCGCGGTCGACCAGCACACAGCCGAACGCCGCCAGTACGAAGAACATCAGCACCGAGTCGAGCAGGGCGGTGCGGCTCATCACGAAGTGCAGGCCGTCCACGGCGAGCAGGGCGCCGGCCAGACAGCCCAGGAAGGTGGAGCGGAACATCCGCCGTCCGATGCGGCACAGCATCAGCACCGACAGCGTGCCGAGCAGCGCGACCATGAACCGCCAGCCGTACGGGGTCAGCCCGTGCAGCCACTCGCCGATCCCGATGACCCACTTGCCGACCGGCGGGTGCACCACGAAGGTGGGGGTGTCACCGATGCCGGTGTCGCCCCTGAGAATCGCCTCGTTGGCCCCGTCGTCGGGCCACTTGGCCTCGTAGCCGTGCTGCCACAGCGCCCAGGCGTCCTTGGCGTAATACGTCTCGTCGAATATGACGTCCCTGGGGCTGCCCAGGTGCCTGAAGCGCAGCAGTCCCGCGAAGAGGGCGACCAGCAGCGGCCCGATCCAGCCCATGCCGCGCGCCAGGAGCAGCGCGGGCGCCGGGCGCAGCCCCAGCGCCGCCCACAGCCGGGTGCCGGGCTGCTGGTACGGCGGCACCAGCCGCTCCCGCACGTCCGGCGCGGGGCGTCCCGCGTACCCGAACCGCCGCAGTCTGCGCTGCCACGGGGGCGGCTGCCCGTCTGCCCTGTGGCCCTGCCGGCCTCGCGTCGCGGTGTCACTGGTCACCGCGCCATCGTAGGGAACGCGTCTGTGCGCGTCCGTACGGCCGCGCGGCACCCTTGGCGGGCGTGCCGTCCGAAGCGGGGGCGCCCGGGCGTGCGGGGAGCGGACTCGGGTGCGGCCGAGCGCCCGGGAAGGCCGCCGCCGGGGCCCCGCGGGTCGTGCGCCCCGCCCGGGCCGCGGCCACGCCGGCGCCCCGCCCTGCGAGGATGGGAGCGTGACTGGAACGCTCGTACTCGCAGGTACCCCCATCGGTGACGTCGCCGACGCGCCCCCACGGCTGGCCACCGAGCTGCTCGCCGCCGAGGTGATCGCCGCCGAGGACACCCGGCGGCTGCGCCGGCTCACCCAGGCCATGGGGGTGCACACCACCGGCCGTGTCGTGTCGTACTTCGAGGGCAACGAGTCCGCCCGGACGCCCGAGCTGGTCGAGGCGCTGCTGGGCGGGGCGCGGGTGCTGCTGGTGACGGACGCGGGGATGCCGTCCGTCTCCGACCCCGGCTACCGGCTCGTCGCCGCCGCCGTCGAGCACGACATCAAGGTGACGGCCGTGCCGGGGCCGTCCGCCGTGCTCACCGCGCTGGCGGTGTCGGGGCTGCCGGTCGACCGGTTCTGTTTCGAGGGGTTCCTGCCGCGCAAGGCCGGCGAGCGGCTCGGGCGGCTGCGGGACGTCGCGCAGGAGCGGCGCACGCTCGTGTACTTCGAGGCCCCGCACCGGCTGGACGACACGCTGGCCGCCATGGCCGAGGTCTTCGGCGAGGAGCGGCGTGCGGCCGTCTGCCGGGAGCTGACCAAGACGTACGAGGAGGTCAAGCGCGGTCCGCTCAAGGAGCTGGCCGAGTGGGCCGCCGAGGGCGTGCGCGGGGAGATCACCGTCGTCGTGGAGGGCGCCCCCGAGCCCGGGCCGCAGGAACTCGACCCCGCCGAGCTGGTCCGCCGGGTGCGGGTCAGGGAGGAGGCGGGGGAGCGCCGCAAGGAGGCCATCTCGGCCGTGGCGGCCGAAGCGGGCCTACCCAAGCGCGAGGTCTTCGATGCCGTCGTAGCGGCGAAAAACGCGGCAAAATAGGGCGCTTCAGAAGGTAATAGGGTTATCGTGAAAGGCAAAGCTTAGGCATGGCAGCCTGGCGCTTCGGATATGAAGCCGCCAAGTTTGGCCCAATTCAAAGCCCTGGCTGCTGCGCCGTCGCCGTGATGGGCGTTCCCTGGATAGCGGGACGTCCGGTCCCGGAGAGACTTGTCCAGCGGACAAGAGGAGCTGCCATGAGCGAGACCGCGGGTACCTCGAGCGGTGTTCAGCCGATAGCCCAACCCCGCACGCTGACCGAACCGCGCGCACCCCGGCCGGGGCGGAGCAAAGGCGACGTCGGGCACGAGTCCTACGCCTTCGCGTGCATGCGCTGCGCGCACGGCTGGGAGCAGTCGTACGAGATCGAGCACCACACCGACGCCGAGGGCAGGGCGTACGTCACCTACTACGCGGACGACGAGCGCGTCCCCTCCCCGCTGACCCGCCCGACCTGCGCGAACTGCGGCGCCCACGTCGTGCGCATCATGCGCTCCGGCCAGGTGACGCAGGTGGCCGACGCCCTGCACCTGCCCACCGGCTCGGTGGTCTCCGGCGCCGGACCGCTCCCCACCCGCGACTCCGTCGCCCGGCCCCGGCGTCCCGACGCGAACGGGACCCAGAGCCACTGGCACCTCGCGGATCTGCTGAAGCCCTTCCACCGGAAGTGAGCCCGGCCCCGGGCGATCTCTAGAATCGCGTCATGGCGGCAACAGCATCGAACAGCGGCACGACCGGCGGCGAGCGGAAGAAGAACGACGACAAGGACGTTCCCCCGCCCCTCCCGGCGCCCCTGAACGTACCGGTCGCCGACTCGCACACCCACCTGGACATGCAGAACGGGTCCGTGGACGAAGCCCTCGCCAAAGCGGCGTCCGTCGGCGTGACCACGGTGATCCAGGTGGGGTGCGACCTGGCCGGATCCCGCTGGGCGGCCGAGACCGCCGCCGCGCACGACGCCGTGTGGGCCACCGTGGCCCTGCACCCCAACGAAGCCCCCCGCATCGTCCTCGGCGACCCCGACGGCTGGTCGCGACAGGGCGCCCGCGAGCCCGGCGGCGACGCCGCCCTCGACGCGGCCCTGGCCGAGATCGACGCGCTGGCCGCGCTGCCGCACGTACGCGGCGTCGGCGAGACCGGCCTCGACTACTTCCGCACCGGACCCGAGGGCATGGCCGCCCAGGAACGGTCCTTCCGGCGGCACATCGACATCGCCAAGCGGCACGGCAAGGCGCTGGTCATCCACGACCGCGAGGCGCACGACGACGTGCTGCGCGTCCTGGCGGAGGAGGGCGCGCCCGACACGGTCGTCTTCCACTGCTTCTCCGGCGACGCCGAGATGGCCAAGACCTGCGCCGCCGCCGGCTACTACATGTCCTTCGCGGGCAACATCACCTTCAAGAACGCCCAGCCGCTGCGCGACGCCCTCGCCGTGGCCCCGCTCGACCTGGTCCTCGTCGAGACGGACGCACCGTTCCTGACCCCGATGCCGTATCGCGGACGGCCCAACGCGCCTTACCTCGTTCCGGTCACCTTGCGCGCGATGGCCGAAATCAAGGGGGTCCACGAGGACGCTCTGGCCACGGCGGTCGCCGCGAATACCGCACGCGCGTTCGCCTATTAACTCTCACGGCGCGACGCAGTGTGACTATACGACTTTGGAGAGTGAGGATCACTCCGCTACAGTCCCGGCCCGATAGCTCGGACCCAGTGGAGTGTCGTGAGTCATGCACAGGGCAGCCCCCGCGCTGCACACCGCGGGGCGGCCGAAACGCCGATGTACGAGCCGTACGCGCCCTACGCGCCGCAGGTTCCGTACGAACCGCAGGCCCCCCACGAGCCGCGGACCCCGTACGAGGCGCGAACCCCGTACGAGCCGCAGGTCCCGTACGAGCCGTACGGGGCGTACTGCCCCGAGCCCCGCGAGCCGGAGTCCTACTCCGCGCAGGCCCACGGCACGCAGGTCTACGGGGCCCAGCCCTACGGCTCCGGCGACCCCTACAGCCCGTACCAGTCCTACGAGCCGTACCTGCCCCGGCAGTCCGCCTCCCCGGACGCCTACGCCGCCCCCGACACCCACTACGCCCCGGCCGAAGCCCCGGCCGCGACGGCCGGAACCCCGGCCGAGACCCCGCCCGCCGCGCCCTACGACGAGGCCCCGGACGCCTTCGGGCCGCCGCTGCCCCCCGAGGACCCCGCCCCCCGCCCCGCCCCCGGGCGGCGCAAGAGATCCGGCGAGCGCCCCGACCGGCTGCGCCGCCTCGTCCCGCAGGCCCTCGTCGTGGCCTTCCTCGCCGGCGGCACGTCCTCCTTCATCGCCAGCGACAAGATCGTCAAGCTCAGCGTCGACGGCACCCCCCGCACCCTGCACACCTTCGCCGACGACGTCGGGGAACTCCTCGCCGACGAGCACATGAGCGTCGGCGAACACGACATCGTCGCCCCCGGCCCACACCACGACCTCGCCGCGGGCGACGAGATCGTCGTCCGGTACGGCCGGCTCCTCGCCCTCACCCTCGACGGCGAGCACCGTCGGGTATGGACCACCGCCCGGACCGTCGACGGCGCCCTGCGCCAGCTCGGCGTGCGCGCCGAGGGAGCCTTCCTGTCGGCCTCCCGCTCCGCCGCCATCTCCCGCCAGGGCCTGGACCTGGACGTGCGCACCGAGCGGACCGTCACCTTCATGGCCGACGGCCGCGAGCGCACCATCCGCACCAACGCCGCCACCGTCCACGAGGCCATCGAACAGGCCGGCATCACCCTGCGCGGCCAGGACACCACCTCCGTCGACCCCGACAGCTTCCCCCGCGAGGGCCAGACGATCTCCGTCATGCGCATCACCGGCAGCCAGGAGGTCCGGGACTTCCCCATCGACTTCACCACCGAACGCCGCGACGACCCCACCCTGAACAAGGGCACCGAGGTCGTCGCGCAGCGCGGGGAGAAGGGCGTCGAACGCGTCACCTACGCGCTGCGCACCGTCAACGGCGTCCGGCAGAAGCCCAAGCGGATCGGCTCGGAGATCGTCCGGCAGCCCCGCACCGAGATCGTGAAGGTCGGCACCAAGGCCGTGCCCGTGGCCGTGCGGGGCGGGGACGGCCTGAACTGGTCCGGGCTCGCCCAGTGCGAGGCCGGCGGCCGGCCGGACGCGGTCGACCCCTCGGGCACCTACGGAGGCCTCTACCAGTTCGACGTCCGCACCTGGCAGGGGCTCGGCGGCCGCGGCCGGCCCCAGGACGCACCCGCCTCCGAGCAGACCTACCGGGCCAAGAAGCTGTACGTGAGCCGGGGCGCGAGCCCGTGGCCGCATTGCGGCCGTAAACTTCACGGGTGAGTTCCAGCCCCAGCACAGACGAGCCCGGCGCCCTGCTCGGCCCCGCCGACATCCGCGAGCTGGCCGCAGCCTTGGGGGTACGCCCCACCAAGCAGCGCGGCCAGAACTTCGTGATCGACGCCAACACGGTCCGGCGCATCGTACGGACCGCCGAGGTGCGGCCCGACGACGTCGTCGTCGAGGTCGGACCCGGGCTCGGGTCACTGACCCTGGCCCTGCTGGAGGCCGCCGACCGGGTCACGGCCGTGGAGATCGACGACGTGCTCGCCGCCGCCCTCCCCGCCACCATCGCCGCGCGCATGCCCGCTCGCGCCGACCGCTTCGAACTCGTGCACAGCGACGCCATGCGCGTCACCGAGCTGCCGGGCCCCGCGCCCACCGCGCTCGTCGCCAACCTGCCGTACAACGTCGCCGTGCCCGTCCTGCTGCACATGCTGGAGCGGTTCCCCACCATCGAGCGCACGCTCGTGATGGTCCAGTCCGAGGTCGCCGACCGGCTCGCCGCCCGGCCCGGCAACAAGGTCTACGGCGTGCCCTCGGTCAAGGCCAACTGGTACGCCGAGGTCAAGCGCGCCGGCGCCATCGGCCGCAACGTCTTCTGGCCCGCCCCGAACGTCGACTCCGGTCTCGTCTCCCTCGTGCGCCGGCCGAAGCCGATCGAGACGACCGCCACGCGCGAAGAGGTCTTCGCCGTCGTCGACGCCGCCTTCGCCCAGCGCCGCAAGACCCTGCGCGCCGCCCTCTCCGGCTGGGCCGGCTCCGCCCCCGCCGCCGAAGCCGCGCTGGTCGCCGCCGGCATCTCCCCGCAGGCCCGCGGCGAGTCGCTGACGGTGGAGGAGTTCGTGGCCGTCGCGGAGAACAAGCAGTAGCCGCACCGCACCGCAGCCGCCACCCCGTACCAGCCGAGGAGCCCGCACCCCGTGACCGCGTCCGTCACCGTCCGCGTACCCGCCAAGGTCAACGTCCAGCTCGCGGTCGGCGGGCTGCGCCCCGACGGCTTCCACGACCTGGCCAACGTCTTCCTGGCCGTCGGCCTGTACGACGAGGTCACCGTGGCCCCCGCCGACGAACTGCGCGTCACCTGCGCCGGCCCGGACGCCGACCGGGTGCCGCTGGACCACACCAACCTCGCCGCCCGCGCCGCCCTCGCCCTGGCCGGGCGGCACGGACGCGACGCGGCTGTGCATATCCACATCGACAAGGACATCCCGGTGGCCGGCGGCATGGCCGGCGGCAGCGCGGACGGCGCGGGCGCGCTGCTCGCCTGCGACGCCCTGTGGGGCACCGGCGCCTCCCGCGCGGAACTCCTGGAGATCTGCGCGGAGCTGGGCAGCGACGTGCCGTTCAGCCTCGTCGGCGGCGCCGCGCTCGGGCACGGCAGGGGCGATCTGCTCACCCCGCTGACGGCCGGAGGCACCTTCCACTGGGTCTTCGCCGTCGCGGACGGCGGGCTCTCCACCCCGGCCGTCTACGCCGAGTGCGACCGGCTGCGCGAGACCTCCGGCGCGGGCGCGGGCGTGGCGGACGTCCCCGCCCCGCAGGCATCGGACGCCCTGCTGGACGCGCTGCGCACCGGGGACACGGCGGCCCTGGCGGCCGCCGTGTCGAACGACCTGCAGGCCGCCGCCGTCTCGCTGCGGCCCTCGCTGGCCGCGACGCTGGCCGCCGGGACCGAGGCGGGCGCACTGGCCGCGATGGTCTCCGGGTCCGGGCCGACGACGGCCTTTCTGGTGACGGACGAGGCCGAGGCGGCGAAGGTCGCCGACGCGCTGCGCGCCTCCGGCACCTGCCGCGCGGTCCGCGTCACCTCGGGCCCCGCACCCGGGGCGACGGTGCGCGGCACCACGGCATGAGAGGACGCCGCCACCGGAACGGGTGACGGCGCCACGCGTGCCCCGGCGGGCCGTCCCGCCGGGACATCGCAACAGCCGACGGGACGGCCCAGGGACGGATCAGAGCCGGACCCCGGCGCTGTTGCCCACGCCGGTGGCGATGAGGCCGTGCAGGACAACGGCGCCATCCGCGCCTGGATCAACAACGCCGGCGACACCGGCGGCGGCTGGGCCGACCACGGCCGCATCGCCACCGGCGCCGGCACCGCCGACCGGGTCCGCGTCTGAGGGCCGGGGGTACTCAGCACCGCATGAGTACCCCCACCCTGGCGGCCCCCGCCACCGTCGGCCAAGGTGCGCACATGCCTTCGAACACCCGCGTGCGCGACCTCGCCTCCGCGACACCCACCACACGCGACCGCTACATCGACCTGCTGCGCGTCGCCTCCCTCGGCACCGTCGTCCTCGGCCACTGGCTGATGGCGGCGGTCACCGTCGACGCCGACGGCCGCGCGAAGGCGGGCAACCTGCTCGCGGTGGAGCCCGGGCTGCAACTCCTCACCTGGGTACTCCAGATCATGCCGGTGTTCTTCTTCGTCGGCGGCTTCTCGCACGCCCTCTCCTACCGCTCCCTCACCCGCCGGGCCGGCGGCCCCGCCTACGCCGCCTTCCTGCGGGCCCGGCTGCGCCGCCTGCTCCGGCCCACCATGGCCTTCATCGCCGTATGGGGCACGGGCGCCCTCGCCGTACAACTCCTCGGCGACACCGGACCCCTCACCGACGTCGCGGCCCGCCTCGTCGCCCAGCCGCTGTGGTTCATCGGCATCTACCTGGCGATGGTCGCGTGCACCCCGCCGCTGCTGCGGCTCCACGAGCGCTACGGCTGGGGCGCCTTCGCCGCCCTCGCCGCGGCGGCGGCCGGTGTCGACGCGCTGCGCTTCGCCGCGGACGTGCCGTTCGTCCAGTTCCTCAACTTCGCCTTCGTCTGGCTCGCCGTCCACCAGCTCGGCTTCCTGCGGGCCGACGGCCGCCTCACCGCCCCCGCCGTCCCGGCCGTGCTGGCCCTGGCCGGCCTCGCCGCGGCCGCCGCGCTCGTCACCTTCGGCCCGTATCCGCTGTCCATGGTCGGCATGCCCGGCGAAAAGATCAGCAACATGTCACCGCCCACCGCCGCCCTGCTCTGCCACGGCACATGGCTGGTCGGCGCGGTCGAACTGCTGCGCGGCCCCGGCACCCGGCTCGTGGCCCGGCCGCGCGTCTGGCGCGGCGTGATCACCGCGAACGGCATCGCGATGACCGCGTTCCTGTGGCACCTCACCGCGATGCTCGGCGTGTACGGGGCACTGCTCGCCCTCGACATACCCCTGCCCGCCCCGGCGAGCGCCGCCTGGTGGGCCCAGGTCCCGCCGCGGATCGCGGCCGCCGCCGTCGTCACCGCGGCGCTCGTGGCCGTCTTCCGCAAGGCGGAACAGCCCGCCGCCGCCGGGCCCGCCACGGCCCACCGCGCCTCCGGGCCCCTCGCCGCCCTCGGCGTCACCCTCGCCCTCCTCGGCATCCTCGGCCTGTCCATGGCCGGCTTCGGCGGCCTCCTGGAAGGCCACACGGCCCTGCTCGTCGCCGTACACGTCACCGCCCCGGCCGCCATCGCCACGGCCGCCGCAGGCTGGCTCCTGGTCGAGGCCGCAGCCAATCGCCGTACGGCTGCATTCAGCCCGTCCGGCGATTGAGGACGCGCCCGCAGGGCGCCAAGCCGCCGCAGGCGGCAACGACGGCCCGTAGCCGAAGAAGACGCCGGCCAGGCGAGAGGCGGCCACGACGGCCCGTAGCCGAGGAACCGCCGGCCAGGCGAGAGGCCGCGGCCGGGCGTGGGATCCTGGAGGCAGTCCCCTGGAGCAAGGAGTGGAATGGCAGCCAACCTGGTCAATCTGGAAGCCGTCGACAAGGTGTACGGCACCCGTGCGCTGCTCGACGGCATCTCCCTCGGCGTCAGCGAGGGCGACCGGATCGGCGTGGTCGGCCGCAACGGCGACGGCAAGACCACCCTCATCCGCATCCTCGCCAAGCTGGAGACGGCGGACAAGGGGCGCGTCACCCACGCCGGCGGCCTGCGCCTCGGCGTCCTCACCCAGCACGACTCCCTCGACCCCGCCGCCACCGTGCGCCACGAGGTCATCGGCGACCTCGCCGACCACGAGTGGGCGGGCAGCGCCAAGATCCGCGACGTACTGACCGGCCTCTTCGGCGGCCTCGACCTGCCGGGCTTCCCCCAGGGACTCGACACGGTCATCGGCCCCCTCTCCGGTGGCGAACGCCGCCGCATCGCGCTGGCCAAGCTGCTCATCGCCGACCAGGACATGATCGTCCTCGACGAGCCCACCAACCACCTCGACGTCGAGGGCATCTCCTGGCTCGCCGCCCACCTGCGGGCCCGCCGCTCCGCGCTCGTCGTCGTCACCCACGACCGCTGGTTCCTCGACCAGGTCGCCACCCGCATGTGGGACGTCCAGCGCGGCGAGGTCCACGAGTACGAGGGCGGCTACAGCGACTACGTCTTCGCCCGCGCCGAACGCGAGCGGATCGCCGCGACCGAGGAGGCCAAGCGGCAGAACCTCATGCGCAAGGAGCTGGCCTGGCTGCGCCGCGGCGCCCCCGCCCGCACCAGCAAGCCGCGCTTCCGCATCGAAGCCGCCAACGAGCTGATCGCCGACGTACCGCCGCCCCGCGACACCGCGGAGCTGATGAAGTTCGCGAACTCCCGGCTCGGCAAGACCGTCTTCGACCTGGAGAACGTGACCGTCCAGGCCGGCCCCAAGGTCCTCATCCAGCACCTGACCTGGCAGCTGGGCCCCGGCGACCGCATCGGCCTCGTCGGCGTCAACGGCGCGGGCAAGACCTCCCTGCTGCGCACGCTCGCCGAAGCCGCCCGCACCGGCGGCGAGAAGCAGCCCGCCGCAGGCAAGGTCACGGTCGGCAAGACCGTCAAGCTGGCCTACCTCTCCCAGGAGGTCGCCGAACTCGACCCCGCCAAGCGGGTGCTGGAAGCCGTCCAGCAGGTACGCGACCGCGTCGACCTCGGCAAGGGCCGCGAGATGACGGCCGGGCAGCTGTGCGAGAAGTTCGGCTTCACCAAGGAGAAGCAGTGGACGCCCGTCGGCGACCTCTCCGGCGGTGAGCGCCGGCGCCTGCAGATCCTGCGGCTGCTGATGGACGAGCCCAACGTCCTCTTCCTCGACGAGCCGACGAACGACCTCGACATCGAGACGCTGACGCAGCTCGAGGACCTCCTCGACGGATGGCCCGGCTCGATGGTCGTCATCAGCCACGACCGGTACTTCATCGAGCGCACCACCGACAAGGTCTTCGCCCTGCTCGGCGACGCCGCCCTGCGGATGCTGCCGCGCGGTCTGGACGAGTACCTGGAGCGCCGTCAGCAGGTCATCGACGCCTCGGTGCCCGCCGCCGCCCCCGCCGTCACCGAGGCGGCCGCCGCCAAGCAGAAGTCGGCCGGGGACGCCCGCGCGGCGAAGAAGGAACTCCAGAAGATCGAGCGCCGCCTGGACCGCATCAGCGAGCAGGAGGGCAAGCTCCACGCCCGCATCGCCGAGCAGGCCACCGACTTCGCGCAGGTGGCGAAGCTGGACGCCGAGCTGCGCGAACTCGCCGGTGAGCGCGACGAGCTGGAGATGCGTTGGCTGGAACTCGCCGATGACGCGTAACGGCAGAGGCGCACGGTACGGCGCGACCGTCGCGCCGTAAGGCGGCAACAGTCTCGTCACGGGCCGGTCTCAGCTGGTGGATACCGCTGGAATCGGCCCGTGTGCCGTCCGCGTCGGGTGATACAAAGAACACCCGCTCGCCTGCCGTTGACCTGTGGGATTTCCGCCTGATTCGCTCCTTCCCGGTGATTTTCGGACACCGGGATCGCGGGGGAGACCGGTCGGGTCATGCGCCCACGTAAAGAGGAAAGCTGATGTCACAGCCGCCGCAGCCGCCCAACCAGCCGCCACAGGGCCCGCCGCCCGGCTTCGGGGCCGCCCCCGGCGGCTTCACCCCTCAGCCGCCCCCGGGCCCGCCGCAGGGCCAGCCCGCTTACGGCTACCCCCAGACACCGCCGCCCCCGCCGGGCGCACCGCAGGCCCCGCCCGCGCCTCCGGGCGCCCCGCAGGGCCCGCCGCCGCCGCCCCCGGGCGCACCCCAGACCCCGCCGGGTGGCTACGGCTACCCCGGGCCCGCGGCACCGGGCGCCCCGGGGCAGCAGGACTTCCCCACCCAGGCGTTCGGCGCCGCCCAGCCGCCGTTCGGCGCGCCGCCGCAGCCGTACGCCACACAGCAGCAGTTCGGCGCCTACCCGCCGTCGGCGCAGTACCCCGGCGCCGGTGGCGGCCCGTCCGGCGGCGGCTCCAAGAAGCGCATGGCGATCATCGTCGCCGCCGTGGTGGCGCTGATCCTCGTCGCCGGCGGCGGCGTCTGGTTCCTCACCAAGGGTGACGGCAAGGACGACGAGGCCAAGAGCGAGACCGACAACAGCCAGGGCGGGACCGGCGAACAGGGCGGCGGCGGCAAGGCGCCGAAGACCATCGACGGCAAGCTGCTCTTCAGCGTCGACCAGCCCAAGGTCGACGACCTCGTCAACGTCAAGGGCATGTGGGTCACCGACAAGGTCTTCGCCAAGGCCGACGTCTACAAGGTCGTCGGCTACGGCCTGTCCGGCGGCCAGAAGTGGGAGATCCCGCTCGACGGCGAGATCTGCTGGTCCTCCCAGCACGTCACGGCCGACGGCAAGACCGCGATCCTCGTCAAGGACGCCAAGCCCAGCGCCGAGAAGAAGTACGGCGGCCAGTGCACCCAGGTCGTCGCCCTCGACCTGAACAACGGCAAGAAGCTCTGGCAGGAGTCCGCCAAGGTCGCCGACCAGGACGTCCGCTTCGAAGAGGTCACCGTCGGCGGCGGCACCGTCGCCGCGGGCGGCACCAGCGGCGGCGCGGCCTGGTCGCTCGACGGCGCCAAGTCCCTGTGGAAGCCCAAGGCGGGCGAGGACTGCAAGGACGACGGCTACGGCGGCGGTGGCGACAAGCTCGTCGCGGTACGCCGCTGCGGCGACTACAAGCGCCCGCAGATGAAGATCCAGACCCTGAACCCGAAGTCGGGCGCCATCACGTCCGAGTACAAGGTCCCCGAGGGCATCTCCTACGTCCACGTGGTGTCCACCGACCCGCTGGTCATCGGGGTCGACGCGGGCGGCTCCACGGGCAGCGGCGCCTCCGACCTCATCGCGATCGACGACAGCGCCAAGGACGCCAAGATGCGGTCCAAGATCTCCACGGGCAACGGCAAGTTCCAGATCAAGTGCCCCTCGACCGACGTCGAGGGCTGCACCAAGATCGCCGTCGGCAAGGACGCCGTCTACATGCCGTCCGAGGAGCACCAGAGCGGCAACACCCAAAACCCCGGCCGGCTGAACGACATCGTCGCCTTCGACCTGGCCACCGGCCAGTCCAAGGGCAAGACCGAGGGCCTCCCCAACACCGAGCTGCTGCCGCTCTCGGTCGACAAGGACGGCTACGTCATCGGCTACCAGTCGCCCACCTACCGGGACGGCGGCGCGGTCTTCCGCATCGACCCGAAGACCTTCAAGAAGGACGTCCTGCTGAAGAACCCGGCCTCCGCGGCCGCGGCCGAGCGCTCGCTCTCGCCGTCCTACCAGCAGGCGCTGTACGCCCAGGGGCGGCTCTACCTGGGTGACGGATTCGCCGACAAGCCGAGCAAGTACCGCACGGACAAGGAGTACTTGACGCTCGTCTTCGGCGGCAGCTGACCCCCGCGCCCCCCGGTCGGCGAGCCGAATCTGATCATTTCGGCGAACGCTCACGCCGTATCCCTGCTCATCACGTGCACATGCCTGAACGATCCGTTTCAGTCGCGAAGTACACGTGATTGGCAGGGATTTCGGCATTCCGGGGGACTTCTCACGGGTAAGGGGCGCGCGACGTCGAACAAGCGTGTAGCTTCCGGGGGCAAGAGGGAGCCCAGGAGACGTACGCGGGCGACAGGGGGGACGCGCATGGGCGTGCGGCTCATGGTGGTCGACGACCACCGTCTGCTGGCTGAGGCGCTCGCCTCGGCACTGAAGTTGCGCGGGCACCGGGTGCTCGCCGCGGCCGCGCCGAGCGCGGGCGCGGCCGACCTGGTGGTCAGCCGCGCCCCCGAGGTGTGCCTGCTGGGCACCGCCACCCCCGCCGAACCGGGCGCCTTCGACCCGGTCGTGCGGATCAAGCGGGACCGCCCCCAGGTCGCCGTCGTCGTCCTCGGCCCCGTACCGAGCCCGCTCGGCATCGCCGCCGCCTTCGCCGCCGGAGCGTCCGGCTACGTCCGGCACAACGAACGCATCGAAGGCGTCGAACGCGCCATGATCAAGGCCCGCGCCGGAGAGGCGGCGGTCGACCCCCAGCTCCTCCAGGGCGCGTTCGCCGAACTGCTCAACCCGGCCGCCCAGCCCGACGACGAGGGCGCCCGGCTGCTCCAGCTGCTGACTCCGCGCGAGGTCGAGGTCCTGATGCGGGTCGCCGAGGGCGAGGACACCCGGCTGATCGCGGCGGGCATGGGGATAGCACCCAGCACCGCCCGCACGCACGTCCAGCGCGTCCTGATGAAACTGGGCGTCGGCTCCCGCCTCGAAGCGGCTGCCCTCGCGGCGCGCACGGGCCTCCTGGACCGCGCCGGCGGCTTGGCAGCCGGCCGCTAGGGCCTGTCCGGCGGATCACGTGGACGGCGCTGCGGCCCGTGTCGTCCCGCACCACCACCGCTGCACGGCGGTGTCCTCAATCGCCGGACGGGCTTGGTTGGCTGAGGTCGGCCCCATCGAGCCCGTGCCGGGCAGATGTCGGCTGGGGCCAGCCAATTCAAGCCCGTCCGGCGCTTGAGGACGCGCCCGCAGGGCGCTCGCCGCCGCAGGCGGCCATGACGGCCGGTGGCCGAAGAAGACGCCGGCCAGGCGAGAGGCGCTCGCCGCCGCAGGCGGCCACGACGGCCCGTAGCCAGAGCCATTGACCCCACCCGTTCGAACGTGATTCTTTATGTTCAGTCCTGTTGGTTACGGCCCCAGGGAGCTGTTCGTGAAGAAGACGGCGACCCGGCTCGCCGACGGTCGGGAGCTTCTCTACTACGACGCCCGTGACGACGCCGTGCGCGACGCCGTCGACCTCCGTCCCCTCGCCCCGGCCAACGGCACAGGCACCGGCACCGGCATCCGCACCCGCACCGACGTCCGCCGTGATCCCCTCCTCGGCGACAGCGTCGTCATCGCCTCCCACCGCCAGACCCGTACCTACCACCCACCCCCCGACCAGTGCCCCCTGTGCCCCTCCCGCGACGGGCGGCTCAGCGAGATTCCCGCCGCCGGCTATGACGTCGCCGTCTTCGAGAACCGCTTTCCCGCGCTCGCCGGCGACGCCGGCCGCTGCGAGGTCGTCTGCTTCACCGACGACCACGACGTCTCCTTCGCCGGCCTCGACGAGGAACGCGCCGCCCTCGTCCTCGACGTCTGGACCGACCGCAGCGCCGAACTCGCCGCCCGCCCCGGCGTAGAGCAAGTCTTCTGCTTCGAGAACCGCGGCCCGGAGATCGGCGTCACCCTCGGCCACCCGCACGGCCAGATCTACGCCTACCCCTTCGTCACCCCGCGCACCGACCGCATGCTCGCCACGGCCGCCGCCCACCGGGAGGCCACCGGGCGCAACGTCTTCGACGACACCCTGGCCGCCGAGCGGGCCGACGGGCGGCGGATCGTCCTCGACGGTGCGCACTGGACGGCCTTCGTGCCCTACGCCGCCCACTGGCCCTACGAGGTCCACCTCTACCCCCGGCGCCGGGTGCCCGGCCTGCCCGACCTCGACGACGCGGCACGCGCGGAGTTCCCACGGATCTACCTGGAACTCCTGCGCCGCTTCGACCGGATCTTCGACGACCGCCCCGGCCCTGACCCCGGCCCCACCCCGTACATCTCCGCCTGGCACCAGGCCCCCGTCCGCCACACCCACAGGAGTGAATTCGGGCTTCACCTCGAGCTTTTCACCAACCGCCGCTCTCCCGGCAAGCTCAAATTCCTCGCCGGTTCCGAATCCGGCATGAGCGTGTTCATCAACGATGTGCCGCCCGAGTCCGCGGCCGAGCGACTGCGAGAGGTAGCGAGCGAATGAGCGAGTATCTGGTCACGGGCGGCGCCGGTTACGTCGGGAGCGTCGTCGCCGCCCATCTGCTGGCCGCCGGACACGCCGTGACCGTCCTCGACGACCTCTCCACCGGCCACCGCGACCAAGTACCCGACGGGGCACGCTTCATCGAGGGCCGCGTCCAGGACGCCGCCCGCCTGCTCGACGGCTCCTACGACGCCGTCCTGCACTTCGCCGCCTTCTCCCAGGTCGGCGAGTCCGTCACCCGCCCCGACGCCTACTGGCGCAACAACGTCGGCGGCACGATCGAGCTGCTCGCCGCCATGCGCGACGCCGGCGTGGGCACCCTCGTCTTCTCCTCCACCGCCGCCACCTACGGCGAGCCCGCCACCGTCCCCGTCACCGAGGACGCCCCCACCGCCCCCACCAACCCCTACGGCGCCACCAAACTCGCCGTCGACCACATGATCACCGGTGAGTGCGCCGCCCACGGCCTGGCCGCCGTCTCGCTGCGGTACTTCAACGTCGCCGGGGCCCACGGACGCCACGGCGAACGGCACACTCCCGAGTCCCACCTCATCCCGCTCGTCCTCCAGGTCGCCCGCGGGGAGCGCGAGACGATCTCCGTCTACGGCGACGATTACCCCACCCCCGACGGCACCTGCGTCCGCGACTACATCCACGTCGCCGACCTCGCCGAGGCCCATCTGCTGGCCCTGGCCGCCGCCCGCCCCGGCGAGCACCTCATCTGCAACCTCGGCAACGGCAACGGCTTCTCCGTCCACGAGGTCATCGACACCGTCCGGAAGGTCACCGGCCACCCCGTCCCGCACGAGGTGGCCCCCCGCCGCGCGGGCGACCCCGCCGTGCTCGTCGCCTCCGCCGACCGCGCCCGGGACCGGCTCGGCTGGCGGCCCACCCGCACCGAGCTGGCCGATATCGTCGCGGACGCCTGGGAGTTCGCCCGGCGCACGGACGGCGCATGACCGCCGGACGGGCCGCCGCGGCCTTCCGGGAGGTGTACGGCGCGCCGCCCGCCGGGGTGTGGGCGGCGCCCGGCCGGGTCAACCTCATCGGCGAATACACCGACATCAACGACGGGCTGGTGCTGCCCCTCGCTCTGCCCCACCGCACCTGGGCCGCCGCCGCGGCCCGCACGGACGGCCGGCTGCGGCTGCACTCCGCCGCCGCACCGGGCGGCGTCGTCGAACTGCGGACGGCGGACCTCGCCCCGGGCTCGGTGCGGGGGTGGGCGGCGTACCCGGCGGGGGTCGCCTGGGCGCTGCGCGAGGCGGGGTATCCGGCCCGGGGCGCGGACCTGCACATCGAGAGTGACGTGCCCGTCGGATCGGGCTTGTCCTCCTCCGCCGCCCTGGAGGTCGCCACAGCCCTCGCCCTGACGGAACCGCACGCCGTGGAGCTGCCGCCCGACCGCCTGGCGCGCCTGGCGCGGCACGCCGAGAACGCCTTCGTCGGCGTCCCCTGCGGAATCATGGACCAGACCGCGTCGGCCTGCTGTACCGAGGGCCACGCGCTGCACCTCGACACCCGCGACCTCTCCCGCCGCCATGTGCCGTTCGCTCCCGACCCCGAGGGGCTGCGGCTGCTGGTCGTGGACACCCGGGTCCGGCACGATCTGGGCGACGGGGCGTACGCGCGGCGGCGCGCGGGCTGTGAGGCGGGCGCGCGGGCACTCGGCGTGCCTGCACTGCGCGATGTCGCGTACCCGCAACTCCCGGCCGCGCTGGAGGCGTTGGCGGACGACCCGGTCGTGCGGGGCCTCGTGCGGCACGTGGTGACGGAGAACGACCGTGTGGCCCGGGTCGCGGACCTGCTCGCGGCGGGCGACCTCCGCGCGATCGGACCGGTCCTCACCGCCGGGCACGCCTCGCTCCGCGACGACGTCGCGGTCTCCTGCGCCGAGCTGGACCTGGTCGTCGCGGTCGCGAACCGCTCGGGCGCGCTCGGGGCACGGATGACCGGCGGCGGCTTCGGCGGTTCGGCGCTGGTCCTGGTCGAGGCGGCGGGGGCCGACGCGGTCGCCGAGGCCGTCACCGAAGCCTTCGCGTCCGCCGGACACCGCCCGCCGCGCCTCTTCCCGGTGCGCCCGGCGGCGGGCGCCCGCAGGGAGCTGTGAAGCGTCAACGGCCGGACGACCGGGACGACTTAGGGCGTGACCGGCGGGTCATGGAGGCGCACCACCGCCGGAGGTCCTTCGGGCCGGCCGACCATTCCCCTTGGCCTGACCGCGAGTTGGGAGTCGCGCTATTGCGGACGCGCATGGACCACATCGCGTCGTTCCTCGTCGTTCACCGCCCCAATACTGAACATAAAGCTCACGATAAACAGCCGGGCCAAGCAGTTTTGTCAATCGGCTTCCGATGTCGTACCCCCGCCGTACGCTGATGCACAGCGTTCGGTGGGGGCCGACGCTGATCAGGGGGCGAGACAGGCAGGTACGACGCCCGGGGTGGGTAGATGTCAGGGGCGCGGCGGCGGCCGTGCGCGTGTGGCGACCCCGTCCCGGGCGCCGTGCCCGCACTGCCCGCCTCCCGGGATATGGGGGTGGCTGTGGCACGTATTCGGGTTCTGGTGGTCGACGACCACCGCATCTTCGCCGAGTCGCTCGCCGCCGCCCTCGCGGCCGAGCAGGACGTGGACGTCTCGGCGGCCGGCAGCGGGCCGGCGGCGCTGCGCGCCCTGGAGCGCGCGGCGGGCGAGGGGCGGCGCTTCGACGTGCTGCTGATCGACGCCGACCTGGGCGCGGCGGCGACGGACGTCGCGCAGGTACCGGGACAGCTCCGGGGGCCGGGGCAGGAGGGCGGCGGGCCGGGTGAGGGCGTGGTGGACGGCATTTCCCTGGTGGCCGGGGTCCGGTCAGGGCAGCCGGCGGTACGGACGGTGGTGCTCGCCGAGCGCGACGACCCCCGGCGGGCCGCAGCCGCCCTGCAGGCCGGGGCCGGCGGCTGGGTCGCCAAGGACTGCTCGCTGTCGCGGCTGCTGTCCGTCATACGGGGGGTGCTGCGGGATGAGACCCATCTGCCGCCCGCCTTGCTGACCGGTGTGCTGCGGGAGCTGACCGCCGCGCGCAAGCACCGTACGGAGAGCGAGCGGCTGGTGGAGTCGCTGACCCCGCGCGAGCGCGAGGTGCTGCGCTGCATGGTGGCCGGGCTGGGCCGCAAGGCGGTGGCCGAGCGGCTCTATCTGTCCCCGCACACCGTCCGCACCCATATGCAGAACGTGCTGGGAAAGCTCGGGGTGCACTCCACGCTGGCCGCCGTGGCGCTGGCCCGGCGGGCCGGGGTGGGCCCGGTGGACCTAGCCGGGGATGTTGTCGAACGGGGCGGTCAACTGGCGTAGCAGCCCTGCCAGTTCCAGACGCTGGGCGTGGGACAGCTCGGCGAGGATCGCCCGTTCCTGGGCGAGCAGGCCGGCGAGCGCCTGGTCGGCGCGGTCCCGGCCCTCGGCGGTCAGCCGTACCAGCACGCCGCGCCGGTCGCTGGGGTCCGGGAGCCGCTCGACCAGGCTCTTCTTCGCGAGCCGGTCGATGCGGTTGGTCATGGTGCCCGAGGTGACCAGGGTCTGGGTCAGCAGCTGGCCGGGGGAGAGCTGATAGGGCGGCCCGGCCCGGCGCAGCGAGGTCAGCACGTCGAACTCCCACGGCTCGAGCTGGTGCTCGGCGAAGGCGATCCGCCGGGCCCGGTCGAGATGGCGGGCCAGCCTGCTGACCCGACTGAGCACCTCGAGCGGTTCCACGTCGAGGTCCGGGCGCTCTCGGCGCCATGCTGCGACCAGCCGATCGACCTCGTCCTCCATGACGATCAGTGTAGAGGGTCTGTCGACATGAAGTCTCTTGACGTCAAGAGACTTCGGGGGGAATGCTGGAACACAGGTCACCGGCCGCGCCTCCACGCCCCGGTCGCCCCGGTATGTCCACCCCGCAGGGAGGCCCCCATGCACAGCGCACCCACCTGGGACCCGCGGCAGTACCTCCGCCACGCAGACCACCGGACCCGCCCTTTCCACGACCTGCTCGCCCGGATCCCCGAGCCACCGGCCCGCTCCCCGCGCATCGCCGACCTCGGCTGCGGCCCCGGAAACGCCACCACCATCCTCGCCGAACGCTGGCCGACCGCCCACGTCACCGGCTTCGACAACTCCGCCGCGATGCTCGCCGACGCCCGGTCCTACGCGGGCCGCACCCTGCGCGGCGGCCTCCTCGACTTCCGCCACGCCGACCTCGGCCACTGGGCCCCCGACGAGCGCTACGACCTGATCGTCTCCAACGCGGCCCTCCAATGGGTGCCCGGCCACGCCGCGTCCTTCGACACCTGGACCGCCGCGCTGAACCCCGGCGGCACCTTCGCCTTCCAGGTCCCCGGCAACACCGACGCCCCCAGCCACGCCATCCTGCGCGAACTGTGCGCCGACCGGCGCTGGAGCACCCGCCTGGGAGAGGCCGGGCGCCGCCGCGTCGCCGTCCTCGACCCCGCCGACTACCTGGAACGACTGGCCGGGCCCGGCCGCGAGGTGGACGTCTGGGAGACCACCTATCTGCACCTGCTGACCGGCGAGGACCCCGTCCTCGACTGGGTCAAGGGCACCGGCCTGCGCCCCGTCCTGACCGCCCTGGCGGACGACCCGGCGGCCACGGAGGAATTCCTCACCGCCTACCGCACCCGGCTCCGCACGGCCTACCCGGCGGGCCCGCACGGCACGGTCTTCCCGTTCCGCCGGATCTTCGCCGTCCTCCGGACGGGGCGATAAAGCGGACTTCCGCCCCGGAGCACCCCTGAGCCGTGTCCGGCGGATCTTCGACTACCGGCCGGCTTTGCCGCCTGCGGCGGCGTGGCGCCCTGCGGGCGCGTCCTCAATCGCCGGACGGGCTTCATACGAGCCCGTCCGGCGATTGAGGACAGAGCACAGCAGCCCGTCCGGCGATTGAGGACAGAGCACAGCAGCCCGTCCGGCGATTGAGGACAGAGCACAGCAGCCCGTCCGGCGCTTGAGGACACCGCCGCGCAGCGGTGGCGCCGCTAGGACCGCCGGTGACCGATCAGCCGAGGCTTCGGCTCCAGGCCGTCCAGCCCGTGCCAGGCCAGATTCACCAGATGCGCCGCCACCTCGGCCTTCTTCGGCTTCCGCACGTCCAGCCACCACTGACCCGTCAGCGCCACCATGCCCACCAGCGCCTGCGCGTACAACGGCGCCAGCTTCGGATCAAAGCCCCGGGCCTTGAACTCCAGCCCCAGAATGTCCTCGACCTGGGTGGCGATATCGCTGATCAACGACGCGAACGTGCCCGTCGACTGCGCCACCGGCGAATCCCGCACCAGGATGCGGAAACCGTCCGTATACGTCTCGATGTAATCCAGCAGGGCGAACGCCGCCTGCTCCAGCAGCTCCCGCGGATGCCCCGCCGTCAGCGCCCCCGTCACCAGATCCAGCAGCTGCCGCATCTCCCGGTCCACGACCACCGCGTACAGCCCCTCCTTGCCGCCGAAGTGCTCGTACACCACCGGTTTGGAGACCCCGGCCTTCGCCGCGATCTCCTCCACCGACGTACCCTCGAACCCCTTCTCGGCGAAGAGCGTGCGACCGATGTCCAGCAGCTGCTCACGGCGCTCCGCGCCGGTCATCCGCACCCGGCGGGCGCGGCGGCTCCCCGTAGCCGGGGCCCGGTCCTTGTCACTGGTACTGCTGTCGATCGCCACGCTGTCAATCATGCCGCGTGCGCGGCATCGTCCTTCCGTCGGGATTCGATGCGGCCGGCATCGGGCCACCGCACGTCGTACGCCCAGCCGGCCTTCTCAAACCAGCGGATGATCCGGGCACTGGAATCCAGCTGCCCCTTCAGCACACCGTGTCGCGCCGACGTCGGGTCGGCGTGGTGCAGGTTGTGCCAGGACTCCCCGCAGGAGAGCACCGCCAGCCACCACACGTTCCCCGACCGGTCCCGCGACTTGAACGGGCGCTTGCCCACCGCGTGACAGATCGAGTTGATCGACCAGGTCACATGGTGCAACAACGCCACCCGTACCAGCGAACCCCAGAAGAACGCCGTCACCGCGCCCTGCCACGACCACGTCACCAGCCCGCCCACCACCGGCGGGATCGCCAGCGACACCACCGTCCACAGCACGAACTGCCGGGACACCCGCCGCAACGCCGGATCCTTGATCAGATCCGGGGCGTACTTCTGCTGCGACGTCCGCTCCTCGTCGAACATCCAGCCGATGTGCGCCCACCACAGGCCCTTCATCAGCGCCGGCACCGACTCGCCGAACCGCCACGGCGAATGCGGATCACCCTCCGCGTCCGAGAACCGGTGGTGCTTGCGATGATCCGCGACCCAGCGCACCAGCGGCCCCTCGACCGCCAGCGACCCCATGATCGCCAAAACGATCCGCAACGGCCGCTTGGCCTTGAACGCGCCATGCGTGAAATAGCGGTGGAAGCCGATCGTGATGCCATGGCAACCGATGTAGTACATCGCCACCATCAGCCCCAGATCGAGCCAGCTCACCCCCCAGCCCCACACCAAGGGGACCGCGGCGAGCAAGGCGACAAAAGGAACGATGATGAACAGCAGCAGCGCGATCTGCTCGACCGAACGCTTGCTGTCGCCACCCAGCGTGGCGGAGGGGAGCGAAGTTTCCTGGGCCATCGGCGCGTCTTCGATCACGTCGGGGCTTGCAGTCATGGGGTTCCCTCAAAGGGCTCGGGGCAAGGCTACGGTTCCGTAACCTACGGCTACGTAAGTATGGCAGGACCGGCGCCCCGTACACGAGGGCTGGGGACAACCGCGCGTCGAGCGGAGACCTATGCTGGGGACCGTCGGACAGCGCGGTCCGCCACCCCTCCAGACGTGCTCAGAAATCTGCAAGGAGCCGCACCTGTGAGCAGTGCCGACCACACCCCCCTCGCCCCCGCCGAGACCCCGGACAGCGACGGCGAAGCACAGCGCAGCGCCGCCCTGCGCGCCGACATCCGCCGTCTGGGCGACCTCCTCGGCGAGACCCTCGTCCGCCAGGAGGGCGAAGAACTCCTCGACCTCGTCGAACGCGTCCGCGCCCTCACCCGCAGCGACGGCGACGCGGCCGCCCGGCTCCTCGGCGAGACCGACCTGAACACCGCCGCCCGGCTCGTCCGGGCCTTCTCCACCTACTTCCACCTGGCCAACGTCACCGAACAGGTGCACCGCGGCCGCGAGCTGCGCGCCAAGCGCGACGCCGAGGGCTCCATCCTCGCCCGCACCGCCGACCAGCTCAAGGACGCCGACACCGACCACCTCCGGCACACCGTCGAGCACCTCGGGGTACGCCCCGTCTTCACCGCACACCCCACCGAAGCCGCCCGACGCAGCGTCCTCAACAAGCTCCGCCGCATCGCCGAACTCCTCGACACCCCCCACACCGAGGGCGCCTCCGGCGACAAGCGACGCACCGACCTGCGCCTCGCCGAGAACATCGACCTGCTCTGGCAGACCGACGAACTGCGCGTCGTCCGCCCCGAACCCACCGACGAGGCCCGCAACGCCATCTACTACCTCGACGAACTCCACGCCCGAGCCGTCGGCGACGTCCTCGAAGACCTCACCGCCGAACTCGAGCGCGTCGGCCTCACCCTCCCCGCCACCACCCGCCCCCTGACCTTCGGCACCTGGATCGGCGGCGACCGCGACGGCAACCCCAACGTCACCCCCCAGGTCACCTGGGACGTCCTGATCCTCCAGCACGAACACGGCATCACCGACGCCCTCGAACTCGTCGACGTCCTGCGCGGCGCCCTCTCCAACTCCATCCGCAACAGCGGCGCCACCGAGGAACTCCTCACCTCACTCCAGCGCGACCTCGACCTCCTCCCCGAGATCAGCCCCCGCTACAAGCGCCTCAACGCCGAAGAGCCCTACCGCCTCAAGGCCACCTGCATCCGCCAGAAGCTCGTCAACACCCGCGAGCGACTCGCCCGCGACACCCCCCACCAGGACGGCCGCGACTACCTCGGCACCGCCGAACTCCTCGCCGACCTCCAGCTCATCCAGGACTCCCTCCGAGCCCACCGCGGCCGCCTCATCGCCGACGGCCGCCTCGAGCGCGCCATCCGCACCCTCGCCGCCTTCGGCCTCCACCTCGCCACCCTGGACGTCCGCGAACACGCCGACGCCCACCACCACGCCCTCGGTCAGCTCTTCGACCGCCTCGGCGAGGAATCCTGGCGCTACGCCGACATGCCCCGCGACTACCGCCGCAAGCTCCTCGCCAAGGAACTGCGCTCCCGCCGCCCCCTGGCCCCCCAGCCCGCCCCCCTCGACGCCGGCGGCGCCAAGACCCTCGGCGTCTTCCACACCATCCGCGAAGCCCTCGCCCGCTTCGGCCCCGAGGTCGTCGAGTCCTACATCATCTCCATGTGCCAGGGCGCCGACGACGTCTTCGCCGCCGCCGTCCTCGCCCGCGAAGCCGGACTCATCGACCTCCACGCCGGCTGGGCCAAGATCGGCATCGTGCCCCTCCTGGAAACCACCGACGAACTCAAGGAAGCCGACCGCATCCTCGACGAGATGCTCGCCGACCCCTCCTACCGACGCCTCGTCGCACTCCGCGGCGACGTCCAGGAAGTGATGCTCGGCTACTCCGACTCCTCCAAGTTCGGCGGCATCACCACCAGCCAGTGGGAAATCCACCGCGCCCAGCGCCGACTGCGCGACGTCGCCCACCGCTACGGCGTACGCCTGCGCCTCTTCCACGGCCGCGGCGGCACCGTCGGCCGCGGCGGCGGCCCCACCCACGACGCGATCCTCGCCCAGCCCTGGGGCACCCTCGACGGCGAGATCAAGGTCACCGAACAGGGCGAGGTCATCTCCGACAAGTACCTCATCCCCGCCCTCGCCCGCGAAAACCTGGAACTCACGGTCGCCGCCACCCTCCAGGCCTCCGCCCTGCACACCGCCCCCCGGCAGTCCGACGAGGCCCTCGCCCGCTGGGACGCCGCCATGGACACCGTCTCCGACGCCGCCCACCACGCCTACCGCGAACTCGTCGAGGACCCCGACCTCCCCGCCTACTTCTTCGCCTCCACCCCCGTCGACCAGCTCGCCGAACTCCACCTCGGCTCCCGCCCCTCCCGCCGCCCCGACACCGGCGCCGGACTCGACGGACTGCGCGCCATCCCCTGGGTCTTCGGCTGGACCCAGTCCCGCCAGATCGTCCCCGGCTGGTACGGCGTCGGCTCAGGCCTCAAGGCCGCCCGCGAAGCAGGACTCGACACCGTCCTGGACGAAATGCACGAACACTGGCACTTCTTCCAGAACTTCCTCTCCAACGTCGAGATGACCCTCGCCAAGACCGACCTGCGCATCGCCCAGCACTACGTCGACACCCTCGTCCCCGACCACCTCAAGCACGTCTTCGACACCATCCGCGCGGAGCACGAGCTGACCGTGCAGGAAGTCCTGCGCATCACCGGAGAACGGGAACTCCTCGACGCCAGCCCGGTACTGAGGCAGACGTTCCACATCCGGGACGCGTACCTGGACCCGATCTCCTACCTCCAGGTCACCCTGCTCGCCCGCCAGCGCGAAGCCGCGGAGCGGGGTGAGGCGGCGGATCCGCTGCTGTCGCGGGCGCTGCTGCTCACCGTCAACGGGGTCGCTGCCGGCTTGCGGAACACAGGCTGACTCCGCGGGTCGTCGTGCCGGCTGCGCCGGCGAGCGCCCTGCGGGCGCGTCCTCAAGCGCCGGACGGGCTTCCGTGCCTTGTCCTCAATCGCCGGACGGGCTTGAATCAAGCCTGTCCGGCGATTGAGGACCGGGGCCCGGGGCGGAGCCCCGGTACTACGAGTTGTACGTGCCCTGCGCCCGCTCCAGGCCGTCCACGATCAGCGACTCCACCGCGTCCGCCGCCCGGTCCACCTCGAAGTCCAGCTCCTTGCGCTCCGTCGACGAGAAGTCCTTGAGCACGAAGTCCGCGACCTGCATACGGCCCGGCGGACGCCCGATCCCGAACCGCACCCGGCAATAGTCCGGCCCCAGCGCCTTGGTGATCGACTTCAGGCCGTTGTGCCCGTTGTCACCACCCCCCAGCTTGAGCCGCAACTGCCCGAAATCGATGTCCAGCTCGTCATGGACGGCGACGATCCGCTCCACCGGCACCTTGTAGAAATCCCGCAGCGCGGCCGTCGGACCACCCGACAGATTCATGAACGACATCGGCTTGGCGATGACCACCCGCCGGCTCGACGGACCCGGCGCACCGAGCCGGCCCTCGACGACCTGCGCCCGCGACTTGTGCGCCTTGAACTTCGCCCGCATCCGCTCCGCGAGCAGATCCGCGACCATGAAGCCCACGTTGTGCCGGTTCGCCGCGTACTCGGGGCCGGGATTGCCCAGGCCCACGATGAGCCAGGGGCTCGTGTCGTCCGTCATCCGCATACCTCCTTATAGCCAACCGCCGCCCCGCTCCGTGCGGAGCGGGGCGGCGGCGGCGAAAAAAACCTCAGCGGGCGAGGATCAGGCCTCGGTGCCCTCGGCCTCGGCCGGGGCCTCGGTCTGCGCGGCCAGGACCTGCAGGACCACGGCGTCGGCGTCGACGGCCAGGGTGGTGCCGGCCGGCAGGACGACGTCCTTGGCGAGGACGGAGGCACCGGCCTCCAGGCCCGCGATGTTGGCGGTGACGGACTCGGGGAGGTGGGTGGCCTCGGCCTCGACCGTCAGGGTGTTCATGACGTGCTCGAGCAGGTTGCCGCCCGGGGCCAGCTCGCCCTCGGTGTGGACCGGGACCTCGACGGTGACCTTCTCGCCCTTGGAGACGACGAGCAGGTCGACGTGGACCAGGAAGCCCTTGAGCGCGTCACGCTGGACGGCCTTGGGGATGACCAGCTCGGTGCGGCCCTCGATGTCCAGGGAAAGCAGGACGTTCGGGGTCTTCAGCGCCATCATCAGCTCGTGGCCCGGCAGGGTCACGTGAACCGGCTCGCCACCGTGGCCGTAGACGACGGCGGGAACCTGGGCGGCGGCACGGGCGCGGCGGGCGAAGCCCTTGCCGAACTCGCGGCGGATCTGTGCGGGGATCTTGACCTCGGACACGGGGCACTCCTCGTAAGCAATCGGATCTGACGGCCGTTACCCGGCCCACGACAGACCTTGCTACGAAGAGCGCGTCGATAACGGACCGCCGCACACTGCGCACAGCAGTGCGGCCTCCCTCGCCGAGCAACTCGATGAGTCTACCCGGCGGGAAGGCCGCACTGAAATCGATCTACCGACCGGTCACGCCTGCTCGTCGAAGAGGCTCGTGACCGAACCGTCCTCGAAGACCTCGCGCACCGCGCGGGCGATCGTCGGCGCCATCGACAGCACCGTGATCTTGTCCAGCTCCAGGTCACCCGGGTCGGGCAGCGTGTTCGTGAACACGAACTCGCTCACCTTGGAGTTCTTCAGACGGTCCGCGGCCGGACCGGACAGGATGCCGTGCGTGGCCGTCACGATGACGTCCTCCGCACCATTGGCGAACAGCGCGTCCGCCGCGGCGCAGATCGTGCCACCCGTGTCGATCATGTCGTCGACCAGGACGCAGATGCGGCCCTTCACATCACCGACGACCTCGTGCACCGTCACCTGGTTGGCGACGTCCTTGTCACGACGCTTGTGCACGATCGCCAGCGGCGCGTCCAGCCGGTCGCACCAGCGGTCGGCGACCCGCACCCGGCCGGCGTCCGGCGAGACGACCGTCAGCTTGGAACGGTCGACCTTCGCACCCACGTAGTCGGCCAGCACCGGCAGCGCCGAGAGGTGGTCCACCGGGCCGTCGAAGAAGCCCTGGATCTGGTCGGTGTGCAGATCGACCGTGAGGATGCGGTCGGCACCCGCGGTCTTCAGCAGATCCGCGATCAGACGCGCCGAGATCGGCTCACGACCACGGTGCTTCTTGTCCTGACGGGCATAACCGTAGGACGGGATGATCACGGTGATGCTCCGGGCGGAAGCCCGCTTCAGAGCGTCGATCATGATGAGCTGTTCCATGATCCACTTATTGATGGGAGCCGTGTGGCTCTGCATCAGGAAGCAGTCGGCACCGCGCGCCGACTCCTGGAAGCGGACGTAGATCTCACCATTGGCGAAGTCGAATGCCTTGGTCGGGACCAGGTCGACACCCAGCTGGTGCGCGACCTCCTCGGCAAGCTCGGGGTGGGCGCGGCCGGAGAAGAGCATCAGCTTCTTCTCGCCGGTCGTCTTGATCCCGCTCACAGCACAGTCTCCTTGGATGTCCATTTGTGTGCGCTTATCACGGTACGCCCCGCACGGCGCGCCCGTGTCACGATCACTGCTCGCCGTCGGGCTCCGGGCGAGCCGTGGAAGCGGCCTGCGCGGCCGCGCTTCCGGGACGCTTACGGGCGACCCAACCCTCGATATTCCGCTGCTGACCACGGGCGACAGCCAGCGAACCCGGGGGCACATCCTTGGTGATGACGGAGCCGGCGGCGGTGTACGCGCCGTCCCCGACCGTGACAGGAGCCACAAACATGTTGTCCGAACCGGTCCGGCAGTGCGAACCGATCGTCGTGTGGTGCTTGTTCACACCGTCGTAGTTCACGAAGACGCTCGCCGCGCCGATGTTGGTGTACTCACCGATGGTCGCATCCCCGACGTACGACAGGTGCGGCACCTTGGTGCCCTCGCCGATGTCCGCGTTCTTCATCTCGACGTACGCCCCGGCCTTCGACTTACGGCCGAGCTTCGTACCCGGCCGCAGATACGCGTACGGACCCACGGACGCCCCCTCGCCGATCAGCGCGCCGTCGGCGACGGTGTTGTCCACCACGGCGCCCGCACCGACGGACGTGTCCTTCAAGCGGGTGTTCGGGCCGACCTCCGCGCCCGTGGCGACGTGCGTGGCGCCCAGCAGCTGCGTACCGGGCTGGACCAGCGCGTCCGGCTCGAAGGTGACCGTGACGTCCACCCAGGTCGTGGCCGGGTCGACGACCGTCACACCGCTCATCATCGCGTCGTGCAGCAGCCGCTCGTTGAGCAGCTTGCGGGCCTCGGCGAGCTGGACCCGGTTGTTGATGCCCAGGATCTCCCGGTGGTCACCCGCGACGGCCGCCCCCACCCGGTGACCGGCCTCGCGCAGGATGCCGAGCACATCGGTGAGATACTCCTCGCCCTGGCTGTTGTCCGTACGCACCTTGCCGAGCGCGTCGGTCAGGAGCTGGGCGTCGAACGCGAACACCCCGGAGTTGATCTCCCGGATGGCGCGCTGCGCGTCGGTGGCGTCCTTGTGCTCGACGATCGCGGTCACGGCGCCGCTGTCGTCGCGGACGATACGGCCGTAGCCGGTGGAGTCGGGGACCTCGGCGGTCAGCACGGTGACGGCGTTGCCGTCGGCGGCGTGGGTGTCGCTGAGGGCCTTGAGCGTCGCGCCGGTCAGCAGCGGGGTGTCACCGCAGACCACGACGACGGTGCCGTCGAGGGTGACCCCGCTGTCGCCGAGCGACTCCAGGCCCATCCGCACGGCGTGACCGGTGCCGTTCTGCTCGTACTGGACGGCGGTGCGGGTGGCCGGGTCGATCTCCGCCAGATGCGCGCTCACCTGCTCGCGGGCATGCCCGACGATCACCACGAGGTGCTCGGGGTCCAGCTCGCGGGAGGCGGCGACGACGTGCCCGACGAGGGAGCGGCCGCAGATGGCGTGCAGGACCTTGGGGGTCGCCGACTTCATGCGGGTGCCCTCACCCGCTGCGAGGACGACGACGGCTGCCGGGCGGTTGGCGCTCACGGGTGTGCCCTTCGGCTTCGAGTGGTGGACACCCGAAGGATACCGGTGCGTATGTGGGCCGAAACGCGGGCGGGTCCTGACCTGGAGGTCAGGACCCGGGTATTCGAACTTTGAGCTCCCCCACCAGGACTCGAACCTGGAATAACTCATCCAAAGTGAGCAGTGTTGCCGATTACACCATGGGGGATGGCAAGCCACCCTAAAAGGGACATCCCGCTAAGCGGTCTGCTTGACCCCCAACACTATGCCGTACCACCAGCCTTCGATGCGACGGTATAGGTCGGCGCCGCCCAGGACTCGGACGACAAGGCACCCCCGGTAGTTCTCCCCGACGTTCTTGCGGACGGTCTTGGGGTTGTGTTTTTTGAGTGTCGTTCTGTCCAGTTCGGTGGCCTGGATACCGACCAGGTCGGCCCAGTAGTGCTCCGCGCCTGCCACGTCGGCGGACTCATGGATCATGACGCGATACCGAAGGCGTTCGCGTTCGACCCCCAGGAGCGCGAGCCACGCGAGGTAGACGGTGATCATGTTCGGGTCGCTGTTGATGAAGATGACCGTCTCCTGGAGTCGATGCGGCTTGCTCTTGGAGCCTTCGGCCCAGTAGAGCCCGACGCCGAGCAGGAAGAGTTCCCGGTCGGTCACCCGCCCTATCTCTCGGGTGGCCGATTCCTTCGTCTCCTTCCGTTTCGCCGCCTGTTCCCGCCGGTGTGGCTCCCAGCGCGCCTCGGTCATCCGGCGCAGGCGCTCCGGTGGTGTGGGCGGCTTCGGAAGATCCCGCACCCACAGCGACACCGAACCCTTCGACACGCCGAGCTCCGCCACGATCTCGTCGTACGTCTTCCCCGCCCGCCGCAGCTCTCGTGCGCGGGCCTTCATGTCTGTTTTGGCTTGGACCATGCCCGAAGCCTCGTCGTACGTGCGTGCACATGTGCCGAAAATCCGGCCGATTCAACAGTTCGAGGGAAAAGCTCGCTATTCGTCCTTGTTCGTACACCCCTCGTGCTGCCGTGCGCACCGGAAAACCGGCGGCTGTCGCCCTTAGTCTGGGAGGTATGACCACAACGGGGGCAATCGTGGAAGCGGGCGCGCGGGGCGCGCCGTCGGGGCCTTGGTGGTGGGCCCGGCGGCGGAGTCTGGTGCTGGATGCGGTGCTGGCGTTGGTGTCGGCGCTGGAGTGTGTGCTGGAGGGGGTCCAGTTCGCCGACGAGCACGGGGTGCCGGGGCTGCTGGGGGCGGTGATCGGGTTGCCGGCCGGGGCGTCGCTGCTGTTGCGGCGGCGGTGGCCGGTGGCCGTGGTGCTGCTGTCGATCGCGATCACGCCGGCGGAGATGGGTTTTCTGCTGAGCATCGTCGGTCTGTACACGCTGGCGGCGTCCGAGGTGCCGCGTCGTATCACCGTGGTGCTGGCCGGGGCGTCGCTGGCGGGGACGTTGATAGTGACGTTCGTGCGGTTCGAGCAGGACATGGCGCAGGACGGTTATCAGCCCGCGCCGTGGGTGGTCGTGGGGTTCACGGTGGCGATGGCGCTGGGGCTGACGGCTCCGCCGGTGCTGCTGGGGTTGTACGTGGGGGCGCGGCGCCGGTTGGTCGACAGTCTGCGGGAGCGGGCGGACGGGCTGGAGCGGGAGCTGTCGTTGCTGGCGGACCGGGCGGAGGAGCGGGCGGTGTGGGCGCGTAATGAGGAGCGCACCCGGATCGCCCGGGAGATGCACGACGTGGTGGCGCACCGGGTGTCGTTGATGGTGGTGCACGCGGCGGCGTTGCAGGCGGTGGCGTTGAAGGATCCGGAGAAGGCGTCGAAGAACGCGGGTCTGGTGGGTGACATGGGCCGGCAGGCGCTGACGGAGTTGCGCGAGATGCTCGGTGTGCTGCGGACGTCGTCGGAGGGTGCGGCGGCGGAGTCGGCGGCGGCGCAGACGCAGCGGTGGGCGGCGGTGGCGGCGGTGGCTTCGGCGCGGGCGTCGGCGGGTGTGGCCGGTGGTCATGAGGACGAGGGTGGTCCGGCCGGTGACGGTCCGTGTCTGGATGGTCTGGCGGATCTGGTGGGGCAGTCGCGGGCGGCGGGGATGGCCGTGGAGCTGTCGGTGGAGGGTGAGGAGCGGGCGTACGGGGGGCGGGTGGAGCGTACGGCGTACCGGGTGGTGCAGGAGGCGTTGACGAACGTCCACAAGCACGCTCCGGGTGCGACGGCGCGGGTGCGTCTGGCGCATCGGGAGGGGGAGGTGGCGTTGCAGGTGGAGAACGGTCCGTCGGAGGGTGGTGCGGATGCGGGGCTGCCGAGTGGGGGCAATGGTCTGGTGGGGATGCGGGAGCGGGTGTCCGCGTTGGGTGGGGTGTTTGTGTCGGGGCCGACGGAGTCGGGTGGTTTTCGGGTGTCGGCGGTGATTCCGGACCGGGTGCGGGCGGCGTGATCGGCGCTCGGGGCTGGGCGTGGCGTGGGGTCAGCGGCGTCCGGCGGACAGGCGTGCGGGGCGGGTGCCGGTGACGAGGGTGCCGATGGCGTGGTCGATGTCGGGGCCGAGGTACCAGTCGCCGGTGTGGTCGAGGCTGTAGACGCGGCCGTGGGTGTCGATGGTGAGCAGGGCTTGGTTGTCGGCTTCCTGGCCGAGGGGGCAGACCTCGGTGCCGAGTGCGCGGCCGAGGTCGGCGACGGTGCGGGCGAGGTGGAGGCCGTGCAGGGGGTCGATGTGGAAGGGCGTGGGGGCGATGTGGCGGCCGGCGCCGGGGGCGGCGATGTGGAGTCCGCCGAATTCGGCCCAGGCTTCGACGGCGGCGGGGAAGACGGTGTGGCGGTGGCCGGCGGGTGAGACGTGGGCGCGGAGGGCGTCGGCCCAGTTCTCGGCGGCTTTGATGTCCCAGCGGCCGGGCTGCCAGCCGGCTTCGCGCAGGGCGGCGTCGACGGCTACGGGGAAGCGGGTGGCGGCGGTGCGGTCGAAGGCGCGCATGTGTGTGTCAGCTCTTGCCGTTGGTGGGGGTGGCGGGGTCGACGGGCCGGACGCCGAAGTGGGTGAGGAGGGCGGTGCAGGAGCGGCAGGGGGGTGCGTAGCTGCCGTGGCGGGGGTCGCCGTCCTCGCGGATGTGGCGTGCGGTGAGTTTGGATTGTTTGAGTGCGCGTCGGGCTTCGCCGTGGGTGAGGGGTTTGCGGGAGGCGCGTTTGCTGCGGCCGGCTTCGAAGGCGCTGAGGTAGCGGGTGAGGAGGACGGCTTCGGGGCAGCGGCCGGTGAAGCGTTCGCGTCGTTCGCTGGTGAGGGTGTCGAGGAAGTCCTGGACGAGTGGGTGCAGGGCGGGTGGCTGGTCGGATCTGCCCGCGGTGCAGGTGAGGGTTTCGCCGCGGACGGAGAGGGCGGCGGCCACGGCGGGGAGTATGCCGTCGCGGCGGTGGAGCAGTGCGGGTGCGCGGTCGGCGTCGTCGGTGGCGCTCCAGGTGAGCCGGGGGTCGCCCGGTGTTCCGCCGTCGGTGTGGCGGTCCTGCGTTGTGTGCATGGTGGTTCTTCCCTCCCGTGCAATCCCCCTGTTGCGGGGATCAGACTGCCAAATGGGATGCGGGGTGTGGAAGTCAGGGCGGTGTTGTGCGCGCGTCGTGTGGCGGATGTGCTTGGTGAGGCCAGGGGTGGCGGGGCGGTGCGGCCCTTGGCGCGCTCGGGGCGGGCGGGGTGGAACCGGTGGCTCCGCGTGGGCGGGGGCGGGGGCCGCTCTTGCGGCACCGCATAGGCTGTCCGCCACGAGGGGTCCTCGGCCATGGGGACACCGACCGGCCGAGCCGCCCCGTGGTCCGGCCGGGGAGCTGGTGGCCCGCGGCGTCCGCCGCATCTGTCCGGGCCTCCAGGAGACACATCAGCAGGGGGCATCCGCCATGACGACAGGTCGGCTCGGGCAGCAAGCCGCGCCACCGAACACGGCCTACGCAGGGCAGGTCGTGCACTTTCCGGACCCGGTCCGGGCCAGCCGCTACCCCAAGGGCGTGCGGATGGACGAGGACGGTTTCCCGGACTTCTCGCCGTACGCGCGTGCCGCCGCGGAGATCGCGGAGCCGCCGGAGGGTTTCGGCGTGGACGAGTTGCGGCTGACGGACTACGTGTCGGCGAACGCCGCCCTGCACGCGGCCGGTCACGAGCTGTGGGCCAGTCTGCCGCCGGTGGCGACGCCGCACGGCTGGACGTGGCACCACTCGGTCCGCAGCCGTCGGCTGGAGTTGATCCCGGTGGAGGTCAAGGCGCTGTTGCGGCACCACGGCGGGCTGGCGACGGCTCCGGTGGACCAGGACAAGCGCGGTACGCGGCCGTTGGCGGAGACCCGGCCGGTGCACTTCGCGCTGCCGCAGCGGGACCTGGCGGTCTCGGAGGAGCAGGTGCGGGGTGTCGAGGAGGATCTCGGCTATCGGCTGCCGGGTGCCTACCGGGCGTTCTTGAAGGCGGCCGGCGGGTGTGCGCCGGTGGGTGCGGCGCTGGACGCGGAACTGGGTCTGCTGTTGGACCAGCCGTTCTTCACGGTGCGTGACGAGGCAGCGGTCAACGACCTGGTGTATGTCAACAAGTGTTTGCGTGACCACTTCACCAAGGACTATCTGGGTGTGGGGTTCGTGCAGGGCGGTGTGATCGCGGTCAAGGTGAAGGGCGAGGCGATCGGGTCGGTGTGGTTCTGCCCGTACGACGACGCCCGGGACCAGGACGGTTTGACGGTGCAGGAGCGGGTGGAGCGGCTGCTGTTGCCCTGTGGTGAGGATTTCGACGCGTTTCTCTCCCGGTTGGCGGGTGGCCCGCCGGAGCTGGAGACCGTGGCGAATCTGATGGTGGACGGTGGCTTCGCGTACGCCGTCCCGGTGGAGGGGTGAGCGCGATGGTGACGTTCGCGCAGGCGCAGGAGCGCGCGGAGCGCTGGGTCAACGGTGATGTTCCGGCGTATCTGCACCGTGAGGTGCGGGTGCGGGAGTTCGATCTGGGTTTCGTGGCCTGGGCGGAGGACCGTGCGGACCGTCCGGTGACGGACGGTGGCCGGGCGCGTCTGGTGATCGCCCGTGACAGCGGGGAGACCACGCTGTGGCCGGGGCTGCCGGTGGGTGAGGTGATCCGTCGGTACGAAGAGGAGTACGGGGCTGTGGACGAGTCGGTACCGGCGGCGGAGACCGCGCCGAAGCGGTTGGATCTGGAGGCGACGTCGTTCCTGCTGAGCCCGCCGCAGTGGTTGCAGGACGCGGCGGACGCGATCGGGATTCCGGACCGGCGTTCGGGGTCCTCCTCGGCCGCCGCGCCCGCGGCTGCCGAGGACGCCGCGTCGTCCGCCTCGTCGTCCCCGGCGGTTCCGTCGGTGCCGGCCGCCCGTGCGGACGCGGGCCGGCTGCCGGCCGAGGCGCCGGCTCCGGCCGCCGCCCCGGTGCCCGCCCCGGAGACGGATGTGCCCGCCGCGCCCGCTGCCCCGGACGTTCCGGCGGGGGCGACGCCGTGGGCCGGTGCCGACACGAACACGGACGCGGACGACAGTGACCGTTCGGTCGGTCTGCCCGCCACGGTCTTCGCGCCCGCCCTGGAGGACACCGACGCGCCGGACGCCGCGTCGCCGGCCGTGCCGGCGGACGCCAAGACGGCGCTGATGGCGACGGGCAGCGCGCTGCCCCGTACGGCGATCGCCCCCGCGATCGAGGACCCCGCCGGGGCCGTACCCGCCGGGACCACGCCCGCGCCGCCCGCCGCCGCTCCCGAGCCGCCCGCCGCCCAGCAGCCGCCGGCCGTTCCCCCGCAGGCACCGCCGAGTGCCCCTCCGGCCGCGCCGCCGGGTGGGTACGTCCGTACGCAGCTCGTGTCGCAGCTCGACGCCGACGGCCCCGGTGCGGGTGCGGGTGCCCCCGGCGCCGGTGCCCCGGGCGCGGCGGACGCGTCCGCCGGTGGCCCCCGCCCGCCGCAGGGGCCGGGTGCTCCCGGTGGCGGTGCGCACGCGGCGGCGACGATGCTCGCGGACCCCGGTACGCCGGGTACGCCGGGTGCGCCCGGTGCGCCCGGTGCGCCGGGCCGACCGGCCGCGCCGGCGTTCCCGGGCGCGCCGGGTCAGCCTCCGGCGGCGCCCGTGCCCGGTCAGCCCCAGGGTGTGCATGCGGCGGCGACGATGCTCGCGGGGCCCGGTACGCCGGGTGCGCCCGGTGCGCCGGTGCCGCCCGGGCCGCCCGGTGCGCCCGGTGCTCCCGGTCAGGGGCATGTTCCCGGCCGTCCGCAGGCGCCCGGTGCCCCCGGCCGGCCCGGCGCGCAGCCTTCGGCGGCGCCCGTGCCCGGTCAGCCGCAGGGTGTGCACGCGGCGGCGACGATGCTCGCCGGGCCGGGTACGCCGGGCCTGCCGGGTGCGCCGGTGCCGCCCGGGCCGCCCGGTGCCCCGATGCCCCCGGCGGCTCCCATGGGTGCCCCGGCCGCTCCGGGCGGGTACGGGTATCCGCAGGCCGCTCCCACGGGTCTGCCGACGGTCGGCCCCGGCTACATGGCCGTGCTGCGCTACCGCGCGCAGGACGGTTCCGAGCAGCAGATCATCCGGCGCAGCGCGCCGGGTACGCCGCATCCCGAGTGGCAGATCCTGCATGAGCTGCGGGCGATGAACGTGCCGCCGCAGCAGGTGCTGGAGTTGCACACGGAGTTGGAGTCGTGTGATCTGCCCGGTGGTTACTGCGCCCGGATGGTGCGGGAGACGTGGCCGCAGGTGCGGATCAGTCATACGGCCGCGTACGGGCGGGACCATCTGACGCGTCAGCAGGGTGTGCGTCATCTGGTGGAGCATCAGGGCGAGCTGCACCAGGTCGCGGACGGTCCCGCGCGTCCGGCGCCGAACCGGGTGCCGTTGCCGCACCCGGGCCAGGTGCCGCAGGCGCCGCCGGTCGCTCCGGACGGCATCGCGCGTGAGCTGGTGGAGGCGTTCGGCCCGCAGGGGATCTTCCGTTTCGACCAGCGGGCGGTGTCGCGTCAGGGCGTGCCGGACATGGTCGCGCAGACGTTGGTGTGGGCGGGGCTGCCGGTCGATTTCGGCCCGTTCTTCTGGGGTCAGGCGCAGCCGGGCCGTCCGGTGCCGACGCTGGCGGAGCTGGCGGCGGAGCGTGGGGTGCGGCCGGCGCCGGACGCCGGTTCGTATCTCGTCATGGGCAGCGATTTCGGTCGTCAGCTGTGTGTGCAGTACGGGACGGCGCACATCGTGGCGGTGCCGATGGAGGCGGGTCCGGACGGTGGTTCGGTGGCGCCGCAGTTCGTCAACACGAGCCTTCCTCAGTTCGTACGCTGTTTGGCGCTGCTCGGGAAGATGTGGCGTTGGCGTTACGGGCTGACCCCGGAGCAGGCCGGGCGCTGGACCGTGGATTTCCAGGCCCAGCTCATGGCGTTGGACCCGGCGGCGCTGGCGTCGCCGGAGAACTGGTGGGCCGTACTGCTGGAGCAGATGTGGGACGGTCTCTTCTAGCGACCGGCCGGTGCAGGTGAGGGCACAGGGCGCTCGACCCGGGTGAGGGGTCGGGCGCCCTGCGTCGTGGGTCCGCGCGTCCTTGCGGGATAACGGGGCGGAGTGTCGCCTTATGGGCGCTTCGGTGGTCCAGGAAAATGATGTGCGCCGGATCGCGTCGCATACCGGATATCCGGATATAAGGGGCTTCAAGGATGAGTGCATCGGTGTCTCCCGGCGGTTTCACTGTCGTGCGGGGCCGCGGCTACCGGCCTGAGCAGGTCGAGCGCGCGTCGGCGGAGTTCGCGCGCCAGCGGGACGAGGCCTGGGAACGGGTGGCGCGGCTGACCGTGCTCGCACGGGAGATGGAGAGCGAGGTGGAGCGCCTCACCGAGGTGGTGGCGCAGCTTCCGCCGCAGACGTACGAGTCCCTCGGCGTGCGTGCCCGGGGGCTGCTGACCACCGCGGAGGCCGAGGCGGCGGGGCTGCGCGAGCGCGCCGAGGCGGCGGCGGCCGAGCTGCGCGAGCGGGCGGAGGCGCATGCCCGCACGGTCCGGGAGGAGGCGCACGCGCACGCCGTGGCGGTGCGGGCGGAGGCGGAGGGCTGGGCGCGGCAGGCGGTGCTGGCCGCGCAGTCCGCGGCGGACGAACTGCGGGCGGAGGTGCGCCGGGAGGTCAAGGCGCGGCGTGGGGAGTCGCTGGCGGCGCTGCGGGAGATGCGGCAGCACACGGCGGGTCTGCTGGCGGAGCAGGAGAAGGACCAGGCCGAGCGGTGGGACGCGGCGGGCCGTGAGATCGCCGAGCGGGAGGCGGCGATGGACGTGCGGGTGGCCGCCCTGGAGGAGTACGCGCGCTCGACGCTGGGGGAGGCGCAGCGCCGGTACGCGGAGGCGGAGGAGGCCGCGCGGCACGGCCAGGAGGACGCGGAGGCGCAGGCGGGGGCGTTGCTCGCGCAGGCGCGGGTGCGCGAGGAGCGGGTGACCCGGGAGACCGAGCGGATGCTGCGGGAGCACGAGGAGCGTCGTGAGGAGCTTCGGTCGCACATGGCGCACGTGCGGCACAGTCTGGCGGCGCTGACGGGCAAGCCGGTGGCCGAGGACGCGGGTGCGGGGGATCTGTAGCCGGGGTCCACGCGTCCCGGGCGGGCTGTCGGCGGCTGGGGTCAGCCGCTGACAGCCCGCCCGGCGTTCGGGGACGCGGCCCGCGGGGCGCTTGCCGTCGCGGGCTCAGGACTTCGGGGAAATGCTCGGCCGTGTGGTGGACGTTTCCGTCGCCACGTTCACGTGCACGAGGAAGATGTGGCCGTCGGTGGTGAGGATGCGGATGGTGTGGCTGCCCAACCGGTCGTCGGTGAAGAGCTGCGGCAGGGTGAGCTGGCCGTCCGCGCCGGTCTTGCCGAGGTCCACCGTGCGGACCGGCTTGCCGTTCTTGTCCTTGAAGTACGGGCCGGTCGTGACGGTGCCCTCGCCGTCGGAGGGGGCCACGGTGGCGGTCATGCCGATGCCGGGCACGGCCCTGCGGTCCTTGGTGGCCTGAATGATGATCTTGCTGGTGAAGGCGCTGTTCGGTTTGGCCTCGAGTTTTTCGGTGCCGACGCGCTCGATCCTGTCGGCTTGTGGTGCCGGGGCGGGCTTGACGGTCGCGTTGAAGTCGACGGGCGTGACGGCGTCCTTGCCTTCGACGGTGACCCGCAAGGTGAACGTGCCCGCCGTGTCGCCCGCGAGGATGGTCGGCGCGTCGGCGATGCCGTCCTTGAGCGTCGTGTAGGTGACCTTCCTGGAGTTGCCCAGGAAGCGAGCCTTGGTGTTGTCACCCCTGATCTCGAAGACCACCCGGGTGCCGGCGACCGGATTGCGGGCCTTGTCGAGGGCCTGGACGCTCGCGGCCTTCTCGAAGGTGCCGCCCGCTGTGGTCTCCACGTTCACCGGACTCGTCCGCTTCAGACGGTCGACGGGCGAAGGGGTGGGCTTGTTGGGGTCCGGCTTGCCGGGGTCCGGCTTGGGGTCCGGCTTGGGGGTGGGCTTCTGCGGGTCCGGCTTCGGCTTCGGCTTCGGTGTCGGCTTCTGCGGCGTGGGCGTCTGCCGGCCCGGCGTGGGCTTGTCGCTCGGTGACGTGGACGAGCCGGATCCGGGTGTCCGGCCGGTGGCCGGGGTGGGGATCGTGCCGGGGGTGTCACCGGCCGGGTTGTGCGGGGTGGCCGGGGTGTTGTCGGGCAGGGTGCCGACGTTGCCGGCCTGGTACGTACGCATCCAGGCCAGGACGGCGTTGACGTACTCGCGGGACTGGTTGTAGCTCATCACCGCCTTGTCGAGGTCGTCGCTGTTGGACAGGTCCCGGTTGTGCGCGCAGAGGTAGTGGGCGGTGCCCAGCGCGGCGTCGAAGATGTTGTTGGGGTCCTTGATGCCGTCGCCGTTGCCGTCGGCGCCCGCGATCTCCCAGGTGGAGGGGATGAACTGGGTCGGGCCGACGGCCCGGTCGTACTCGGTGTCGCCGTCCCAGCGGCCCTTGTCGGTGTCCGTGATCTTCTCGAACTGACCGCCGGTCAGCCGGGGGCCCCGGATCGGCCGCTCGGTCGAGCCGTCGCTGCGCAGCCCGTAGCCGCTGGCGTGCACCGACTCCACCCGGCCGATGCCCGCGATCAGCTCCCACGGGATGTGACAGCCCGGCAGCTGGGTCGCGGCGAGCCGTGCGGCGTTCTGATAGGCGGCCAGGGCGGTCTTGGGAATGCCCGTGTTGCCGTCCGGGGTGTCGCCGCCGGTGCCGCCGCCGGGCTTGCCGGCGTCGCCCGGCTTCTTCGGGGCGAGGTCGGGCAGGGCCAGGTTGGGGACGCCATGCGGCTTGCCCTGCGGGTCGGAAGGTCTGGGGGAGGAATCGTCGGCACCGGCGGTGTTGTGCGGTGGGCTGACGCCGACGGCCGCGGTGAGGCTGGCGACGAGCAGAGCAGTGCACAGTCCCTGCCGGGAGACGCTGGCAGCGCGAGTACGAAGTATCTTCACGGAGGCTGCTTCCTTGGGAGACCGACTGGCCGGTGCGAGGGGGGTCGCACGTGCCCCCCACGGCCATAGACCCGAACACTAATTCCCTCTGGCCCCAATTGTCTTGTCCCGGGACTGGCTTCACGTATTCTTCGCTCTTCGTTCCCCCCTTCAGGGGGCCGTTTCCCCCTGTTACCCCCTGTCTTCGACCGTTCGTCCGCCCCGGTGGCCCCGACACGGGGCGGCCCGGCGGGAGCGCCGTCCCGTGGCGGGCGAGCCGTGGACTCCCAGCGGGGGGTTCATAGCGCAGCGGGATGCTTCGGGCGAGGGTGATTTCCAGCCTTTAGGACGGAACACTTGTGATCCCGCCCGGCAGCAAGATCGACCCCAAGGACATGCTGTGATCACCTCAGCCCCTATCGGCGACTGGACCTGGGAAATTTCGCCGGACACCGGTGGAGCCGGGCCCATGCACGCCGTGCAGATCGCCGGCGCGCTCTGGGGCGTCCTGGCCGGGCAAGAGCTGGCCGTTCCCGTGGGGAAGGCCGATTTCTCGGTGCGGTCCTTGGGTGATATGCGGGATATCCGCGTGAACGCGAAAGGCCTCCCTCTCGAGGAAGAGCCGCTCGGCCCTGAGACGGCTCTTTCGCGGGTGGTGGCACAGGCCGAGGCGCTGGAGGGCGACTTCCTCGTCAGTGTTCGCGTCCAATGCCCGGGTTTCTGGCTGGAGTCAGGGACGAAACACCGGGCAGAGAAGCTGTTCGTCATCCAGGTGGACATCTGGAAGCGCAGCCTTGTCGTAGTGACGTTGGAGACGTACACCGACGCGTGGTTGACGATGGACACACGAGAGCGGGAGCAGGTCGCGGTACATGCGGAGAACGCGCCCCGGCTCGCCGCCGTCCTGGAAGGTATGTCAGCCCGGCTCGGCAGCGCCCCTACGCCTGGCGACCCGAACCGTCACGCGACCCCGACTGAGACGGGGTTTGAGGATCTGCGGATCGAGGGGCCTGCCTATAGCGACTCGTGGGGGACGTTCGATGTCCCGGCTCGTTCCCGTCGGCTGCGTTCCCTTCTTCCGCCGTCCGAGGACGAGTATCCGGAGACCACTGAACATCCAGTGCGCTACCTCACCATCCAACGCGAGGGGCAGACGCTGGGCTTCCTCTGGGCCTCGGTCGCTGACAACGCCGCAGGATTCGAGCCCCGGACCGCCGCCGGCGATGATGCGTTCGAGGCCGGAGCCGGATGGATGCTACGCCTGCGGACCGCTCATGGCCGGGGTTTCAACGCCCTTGAGGCACTGAGCTGGCTGGCACAGCTTCCGCCGCGACAGGAGATCGGCCTGATTGCCGAAGGCGCGCCCCGGGAAGTACCGACCTTGGACTCGCTGGAGGAACTCTCGGGCCGGTACTAGGGCCGGTCCGGCGGATCCCATGTGGGCGGTGCGCTGCGGCCCCGGGGCGTCCGTACCACCGCCGCGGGCGGCAGGACGCGCGACCGGAGATTTGCCGGAGGACGGCCCAGGTCGATCAGACCCCAACCTGATGCCGGCGGAGAACGGCAGCTACTGCTGTCCATCCGGACCGTCCACCCCGCCGACGAGCGGCTCGTTCTCGGGGGCGCACTGGAATGTGCCTGGCTGGTGCTGACTGGATCCCCTCCTGCCGGGTGGTCCACCGCCGAACCCGTCAACGTTCCTTGGGCCCCGCAGCAGCTGACCGAACTCGCCCGTACCCGGGCCAGACGGTCCGATCCCACCTGGCTGGTCGCCGTCGGCACTCCTGACCGTCCGGCCATCGCCACCATGCGCATCGTCCGTACAGAGGCCGGTGTCGAAGAGCACATCACCTTGGGTGTCGGCTACGGCGCCGATGAGGATCCGCCAATAGGCGCCCTGCCTGAGCTGGCAGAGGCCCTTTCAGCGCGGCACAACCTCGCCATGATGATTACGGAGCTGCGCGCCGCCCGCGCCGACCTGACCACCCCGGCTCATTACGAGCGGCCTTCCGTTCCCCTTTCCCTCACCCTCGGCCCCGACGCGGTAGCCGACCTCGGCCTCGACCGGATCCGCAGAGGCTCGATCGACATTGCCCCCGCCCTGCTAGGCCCGGCTGCCCGCCCCGCCTTGTATTTCGCGTTCGGCGACGGCACGGACCCCGCTGCTTGGCGACGCCTGAGGCAGCTCAACGATCATCTGAACGGTGCCGGACGGACGGTCTGAACCTGGGCTCGACGCGAACGGGACTGCGCCCAGGCGGGGGCTTGTGTACGGGCCCGGACCGATCTCCCGGCCCCGGGGGTTTCGGCGGTCCGCGTCCGCCGTCCGGCCCATTCGGCGCGATCGATTGCCGTACGGTGCTCGGGCACCCTTGGGAGGACGCACGACCACGCAGCCCGTTCACGACGGTGGGGCGCTGACCCCCAGACCCGAGAAGAGTGCGTCGTGCAGGTCACCCTGTGGCCCCTCTGAGCCGGGGCCGGCGGGGTGAGCGGGGCCGCGGCGGGACGCCCCTGGTGCATTCGTGGTCCGGCGGTGGCCGTCGGCCCGCCGTCGTAGGCTGGGGGCACCCCGGCCCGTATCCCACGTGTCGGGTGGTTCGCGTTGTCCCTGACCTCGTCGCCCTGCCCTCCTCTGTTCGAACCGGGACGGAAAGATCCTCATGAGCCTGCACGGTCTGCTCGACGCCGTCGTCCATGATCCGGCGCTTGCCGAAGCGGTGAAGGCCGCGGCCGACGGGAAGCGGCCGCACGTCGATCTCGTCGGCCCGCCCGCCGCGCGCCCCTTCGCCATCGCCGCGCTCGCGCGGTCCGCCGGGCGGCCCGTGCTGGCCGTCACCGCCACCGGGCGGGAGGCGGAGGACCTGGCGGCGGCGCTGCGGTCGCTGCTGCCGGCCGACGGCGTCGTGGACTACCCCTCCTGGGAGACGCTGCCGCACGAGCGGCTCTCGCCGCGCTCGGACACCGTCGGCCGGCGGCTGGCGGTGTTGCGCAGGCTCGCGCACCCGAGCAAGGACGACCCGGCCGCGGGGCCCGTCAGTGTCGTCGTCGCGCCCGTGCGGTCCGTGCTGCAGCCGCAGGTCAAGGGGCTCGGCGACCTGGAGCCGGTCGCCCTGCGCAGCGGGCAGAGCGCGGACCTCGGCGAGGTCACCGAGGCGTTGGCGGCCGCCGCGTACGCCCGGGTGGAACTGGTGGAGAAGCGGGGTGAGTTCGCCGTCCGCGGTGGGATCCTGGATGTGTTCCCGCCCACCGAGGAGCACCCGCTGCGCGTGGAGTTCTGGGGTGACGACGTCGAGGAGATCCGTTACTTCAAGGTCGCCGACCAGCGGTCCCTGGAGGCCGCCGAGCACGGTCTGTGGGCGCCGCCCTGCCGGGAGCTGCTGCTGACCGACGCCGTGCGGGCGCGGGCCGCGGAGCTGGCGGAGGAGCACCCGGAGCTGGGCGAGCTGCTCGGCAAGATCGCCGAGGGCATCGCGGTGGAGGGCATGGAGTCCCTCGCCCCGGCCCTGGTGGACGACATGGAGCTGCTGCTCGACGTCCTCCCCGCCGGGTCCATGGCGGTGGTCTGCGACCCCGAGCGGGTGCGGACCCGGGCCGCGGACCTCGTCGCGACGAGCCAGGAGTTCCTGCAGGCGTCGTGGGCGGCCACGGCGGGCGGCGGCGAGGCGCCCATCGACGTCGACGCGGCATCCCTGTGGGGCATCGCGGACGTCCGGGACCGGGCCCGTGAGCTGGGCATGATGTGGTGGTCGGTCAGCCCCTTCGCCGCGGACGAGGAGGAGCCGGACGGCGACACCCTCAAGCTCGGCATGCACGCCCCCGAGGTCTACCGGGGTGACACCGCCCGTGCCCTGGCCGACACCAAGGGCTGGGTCGCCGACGGCTGGCGCACGGTCTTCCTCACCGAGGGCCACGGCCCGGCGGCCCGTACGGTGGAGGTGCTCGGCGGCGAGGGCATCCCCGCCCGTCTCGACGCCGACCTGGCCGAGCTGTCGCCGTCCGTCGTGCACGTCTCCTGTGCGAGCCTCGACAACGGCTTCGTCGATCCGGGGCTGCGGATCGCGGTGCTCACCGAGACCGATCTGACCGGTCAGCGGTCGGCGAGCAAGGAACTGGGCCGGATGCCGGTCCGCCGCCGCAAGACGATCGACCCGCTGACGCTCCAGGCCGGTGACTACATCGTCCACGAGCAGCACGGCGTCGGCCGCTACATCGAGATGGTGCAGCGCACCGTGCAGGGCGCGACCCGTGAGTATCTGCTCGTGGAGTACGCGCCGGCCAAGCGCGGCCAGCCCGGCGACCGGCTCTACATCCCCACCGACCAGCTGGAGCAGGTCACCAAGTACGTCGGTGGTGAGTCGCCGACGCTGCACCGGCTCGGCGGCGCGGACTGGACGAAGACCAAGGCGCGCGCGAAGAAGGCCGTCAAGGAGATCGCCGCCGACCTGATCAAGCTGTATTCGGCGCGGATGGCCGCCCCCGGGCACTCCTTCGGCGCGGACACCCCCTGGCAGCGGGAGCTGGAGGACGCCTTCCCCTACGCGGAGACCCCCGACCAGCTCACCACCATCGCCGAGGTCAAGGAGGACATGGAGAAGTCCGTCCCCATGGACCGCCTGGTCTGTGGTGACGTCGGCTACGGCAAGACGGAGATCGCGGTGCGGGCCGCGTTCAAGGCGGTGCAGGACGGCAAGCAGGTCGCCGTGCTGGTGCCGACCACGCTGCTGGTGCAGCAGCACTTCGGGACCTTCTCCGAGCGGTACGCGCAGTTCCCGGTGGTCACCAAGGCGCTGTCGCGGTTCCAGAGCGACTCCGAGGCGAAGGCCGTTCTGGAGGGGCTTCGGGACGGCTCGGTCGACATCGTCATCGGTACCCACCGGCTGTTCTCCTCCGAGACCAAGTTCAAGGACCTGGGCCTGGTCATCGTGGACGAGGAGCAGCGCTTCGGCGTGGAGCACAAGGAGCAGCTGAAGAAGCTCCGTGCCAACGTCGATGTGCTGACGATGTCCGCCACGCCCATTCCCCGCACGCTGGAGATGGCCGTCACCGGCATCCGCGAGATGTCGACGATCACCACGCCGCCGGAGGAGCGCCACCCGGTGCTGACCTTCGTGGGCCCCTACGACCAGAAGCAGATCGGTGCCGCCATCCGGCGGGAGCTGCTGCGCGAGGGCCAGGTCTTCTACATCCACAACCGGGTCGAGTCCATCGACCGGGCGGCCGCGCGGCTGCGGGAGATCGTCCCGGAGGCGCGGATCCAGACGGCGCACGGGCAGATGGGGGAGAGCGCCCTGGAGCAGGTCGTGGTCGACTTCTGGGAGAAGAAGTTCGACGTGCTGGTCTCCACGACGATCGTGGAGTCGGGCATCGACATCTCCAACGCCAACACCCTCATCGTCGAGCGCGGTGACAACTTCGGTCTGTCGCAGCTGCACCAGTTGCGCGGCCGGGTCGGCCGTAGCCGCGAGCGGGGTTACGCCTACTTCCTCTACCCGCCGGAGAAGCCGCTCACCGAGACCGCGCACGAGCGGCTGGCCACCATCGCCCAGCACACGGAGATGGGTGCGGGCATGTATGTGGCGATGAAGGACCTGGAGATCCGCGGTGCGGGCAATCTGCTCGGCGGGGAGCAGTCCGGGCACATCGCGGGTGTCGGCTTCGACCTCTACATCCGTATGGTCGGCGAGGCCGTGGCGGACTACCGGGCCTCGGTGGAGGGCGGGGTGGAGGAGGAGCCGCCGCTGGAGGTGAAGATCGAGCTGCCGGTCGACGCGCACGTCCCGCACGATTACGCGCCGGGCGAGCGGCTGCGCCTGCAGGCCTACCGGGCGATCGCCTCGGCCAACAGCGAGGCGGACATCAAGGCCGTCCGCGAGGAACTCACCGACCGTTACGGCAAGCTGCCGGAGCCGGTGGAGAATCTGCTGCTCGTGGCAGGTCTGCGGATGCTGGCCCGGGCCTGCGGGGTCGCGGACATCACCCTCCAGGGCCCCAATGTGCGCTTCGGGCCGGTCGAGCTGCGCGAGTCGCAGGAGCTGCGGCTCAAGCGCCTCTATCCGCGGACGGTGATGAAGCCGGCCACGCGGCAGATCCTGGTGCCGCGTCCGGCGACCCGGCCCATCGGCGGCAAGCCGCTGGTCGGGCGGGAACTGCTGGCGTGGACGGGCGAGTTCCTGACGACGATCCTGGGCTCGTAACCCGCCCTCCGCCGCCCCCCCGGTCGCCCCCGGCCGCACCGATCCCGGGCCGGGGGGCGGTCGTGGGCGCTGTGACGTGGGCGGATGTGCTCCTTCGCGCCGTTTGTGACCGTCTGGGACGGGACAAATTCCTTAACGCCCGGTGGGCGGCGCCCGCCGGGTGGTCACGGGATCCGGTTCAGGCCCCACCACAGACGGGACGACTCCCTTGCCTCGGTCCACGCTGCCCGCGTTCCCCGCCGTCCGGAAAGCCGCCTCCACCGTCCTCGCCTGCGCGGTGCTGTGTGCCGCCGCCGGCTGTTCCTCCGAGAGTGAGAAGAAGGGGGACGCCAAGGGCGGTGCGGGTTCGGCGCTGAAGTCCGTGTCCACCCTGACCGTCAAGGAGCCCGGGCCCACGGCGGGTTATGCCCGGACGAAGTTCGGCCAGGCCTGGGCGGACACCGACGGGAACAAGTGCGGCACCCGGGACGACATCCTCAAACGCGACCTGTCGGAGGTGAAGTTCACCGACGGCCGCTGCCAGGTCGCCTCCGGCACGCTCACCAAGGACCCCTACACGGGGAAGTCGGTCCGCTTCGAGCGGGGGAAGAGCAAGATAGACATCGATCATGTCGTCGCCCTGTCCGACGCGTGGCGCAAGGGCGCCCGTGACTGGGCCCCCGCCAAACGCGTCGCCCTCGCCAACGATCCGCTCAACCTGATAGCCGCCGACGCCTCCGCCAACCGGGGCAAGGGCGACGGCGACACGGCGAAGTGGCTGCCGGACAACAAGGGCTACCGCTGCGAGTACGTCGCCCGTCAGGTGGCGGTGAAGAAGAAGTACGGCCTGTGGGTGACGGGCGCGGAGAAGACGGCCATGGTGAAGGTCCTCTCCACGTGCCCTTCCCGCAAGGCACCGACGGGAGGCAATCCGACGGTGGCGCCGACGCGGTTCACGACGCGATAACCGATCGCCTGGCCGGCGGGCGCGGGCGCTCTGCGGGCGCGTCCTCAAGCGCCGGACGGGCTGCGTTTGCAGCCCGTCCGGCGCTTGAGGACACCGCCGCGCAGCGGTGGTGCGACGTGCCGACGCCGGCTAGGCGAAGCGCTTGAGCACGACGTAGCCACCCTCGTCGCCGAGTACCCCGAAGCGTGAGCCGGGGTGCCGGCGCTGGGCCTCGGCGGCCAGTTCCCGGGGTGGTTTGCCGTCGGTGACGTGCTGGGCGACGTAGTCGGGGACGACGCCCCGGGTGTCCCCGATCCACAGCACCCGGCAGCGGGTGACGAGCCGGCTTATCGGGCCGACGTCCGATTCGACGACGGCACCGTCGGGGATGCGGGCCAGCAGGCCTTCGGCGGCCCGCACGCCCTGGGATATGCGGTACGTGTCGGGTTCGGTCAGCCCGTACAGCGGCAGTGAGGCGCTCAGCGCCAGGGCCGCCGCGAGCACCGCGGCGGGCAACTGGTGCGCGTAGCGGCGCAGCCACCCGTGCCGGCTGCGCCGTGCCGAGGCCAGCGCGTCGACGAGGGCGAGGAAGACGACGGGCATCAGCACGGCGCTGTAGTGCCAGTCGGTGCCCCAGTAGTGCTCCTCGTGGGAGAGGAACCGCCAGCCCAGCGTCGGCAGCGCCACGATCAGCAGGGGCGAGCGCAGTGCCAGCAGCCCGGTGGTGGGCAGCAGCACCCACAGCAGGGTGCGCACGGCGGTGTCGAGGGGGATGGTGGCGGTGGGGCCGGAGCCGTTGACCTTGTTCCAGTAGTCGTAGGAGCCGCCGGTGTTGAAGGCCGGGATGACCAGGCCGACGGTGACGGCGAAGGCGGCCAGTCCGAACGCGACCAGCGCGACGGCGAGCGCCGTCGTGCGCGGGTCGCGTCTCGTGCCGCGCAGTCGCACGAGGATCAGTACCCCGATGGCCGCGACCGTGACACCCAGGTCCTCCTTGACGAGGACCAGCGGCACCGCCCACCACACCGCGGCCCGCCACCGCCGGCGCACCACGGCCTCCAGGGAGAAGGCGAGCAGCGGCATGGCGAAGGCGATCTCGTGGAAGTCGAAGTCGACCGCGCGCTGCACCCCCCACGACAGTCCGTACGCGGCGCCGACGGCCAGCCCGCGCGCCCGGCCCAGCAGCCCGGCCGCGAGCCGGGTGACGGGCACGGCGGACAGCGCGAACAGCGCGGCCTGGACGACGAGCAGCGTGACGGGGCCGGGGAACAGGCGGTAGAAGGGCGCGACCAGCGCGGTGACCGGGCTGAAGTGGTCGCCGAGGATATGGGTGCCGGGCCCCTTGAGGTCCGCGACCGGCGCCTGCAGGTGCGCGTAGGCGCGTATGGCCTGCTCGAAGATGCCCAGGTCCCAGGACATGGTCAGCATCCGCCGGTGCCGGCACACCGACACGGCGGTGAACAGGACGAAGAGGACGGCCCCCACCCAGTAGGGGTCGGCGCGTGGCCCGCGCAGGGCGGCGGCGCGCGGCCAGGCCCCGGACACGGACCCGGCCCGGCTCCGGCCGGGTGCCGAGACGGCGGCTGCGGCCGAATCCATGGGCGGTCCTGTCCTCTCTCTATGCGCTGTGTCCCTCGGGCCGCCGGGGCCCCGGGACGCGCCGGGTGAATGTCGAAAAGATACGCGAGGGCGAACGGGCCCCTTGCCGGGAAGGCCCGCCTCTCCTTCGGCCCCCTCCGCGAAGACGGCTCCCGGGCGGTGGCGGTTCACCGTCGGGCGCTTTCGGTCCGGTGACGGTGTCCTCAATCGGGAGATTGAGGACGCGCCCGCAGGGCGCCCGCCGCCGCAGGCGGCACAACCGGCCCACAGCCGGAGGCGAATCGTTGGTCGAATCAGTGGCCTACGTCACGTGGACTCCCTAACATCGATCAACGCAAGGCCGACTGCCCGCCCGTCATCGTCCACGACCCAGCCGGGAGGCTCCATGCACCGCCGTAGGACCGCGCTCTCCGTCTCCGCCGCCGTGCTCCTCCTCTCCGCGCCGCTGCTCACCGCGTGCGGGTCGACGGCGCATCCCGGTGCCGCGGCCGTCGTGGGGGACGACCGGATCACGGTCTCGCAGTTGCAGGGCGCGGTGAACGACGTACGGGACGCGCAGCGGTCCGCCCCGCAGGGGCAGCAGCTGGTGGCGAACAGCGCCCGGCTCAACCAGGACACCCTGATCCGCCTCCTGCAGTACCGGATCGTGCGGCAGGCCGCCGAGGACAACGGTGTGAAGGTGACCCGGCGCGAGGTGCAGCGCCGCCGCGCCGAGGTCGAGCGGTCCAACGGGGGAGCGGAGGCGGTGCGCAGCAGGTTCCTGGCCCTCGGCATCGCTCCCGGCCAGATCGACGAGGCCCTCACCATGGACCTCGCCCGGGCCGGGCTGGACGGCAAGCTCGGCACCGCCCGGACCAACGACGTGCTGCGCCGCACCTCCGACGCGCTGCGTGTGGATGTGAACCCCCGCTACGGGACCTGGGACCCCCAGCGCGGTACCGCCGAGCCCGCGCGGGAACCGTGGCTGCGGGTCGCCGCCCCCGCCCCGGGCGAACCGCGCCGCCCGGCGTGAGCCGCCGCCGGGCCCGTCCCCTACGCTCGGCGGTGTGAACGACTCCGCACCTGGCCGCATCGTCCTGCTCACCACCAGCCACCGGGTCGCCCCCGGGCTGCTGTCCTGGCCCGCCTGGCAGGTGCTGCGCGCCGCCGACCGGGTGCTGTGCGCCGACGCCGCCCACCCGCAGCTGCCGTATCTGCGGGAGGCGGGCGTCGACGTCGAGGAGGGCGGTGTGACCGCCCGGGAGCTGGTCGACTACTGCGTGACCGGCGGCCGTACGGCCGTGGTGCTCACCTCGGCCGTCGGCGAGTCCGCCCTCACCGACGGGCTGGCCCGCCTCGCGGGCTCCGGCCGGGAGACGATGCCCGCCCTGGAACTGCTGCCGGGCTCCTACGACCTGCCCGGCGCGCGTCTGCTCGACCTCGTCCAGGTCATGGACCGGATCCGGCGCGCCTGCCCGTGGAGCGGCATCCGCACCCACGAGGACCTGGCGAAGTACGGCCTGGAGGAGATGTACGAGCTGCTGGAGGCCATCGAGACCGGCGACCGGGAGTCGCTGCGCGAGGAACTGGGCGACGTGCTGCTCCAGGTCGTCTTCCACGCCCGGATCGCCGAGGACGACCCGGACGAGCCGTTCTCCGTCGACGACGTGGCGGGGGTGATCGTCGACAAGCTCATCCACCGCCACCCGCACGTCTTCGGTGCGGAGTCCGCCGAGACGCCCGAGGACGTCAAGGCGCACTGGCTGCGGACGAAGGCGATCGAGAAGGACCGTGCGTCGGTCACCGAGGGGGTGCCGCTGGGTCAGCCGGCCCTGGCCCTGACCGCGAAGCTGGCCTCCCGCGCCCGTACCGGGGGCCTGGACGTGGCCTTGCCGGCCGGTGACGGCGTCGGTTACGAGCTGCTCGCCCTGGCCGTCCGGGCCGAGGCGGACGGCGTCGAGCCGGAGACCGCGCTGCGGGCCGCCGCCCGTGCCTACCGCGACGCGATCCGCGCGGCCGAGGGCGCGCCCGGCGAAGACTGACCCGGCCGGGGCGGGGCGCCGGCCGTCGGTCCCGGTGACGGCCGCGCACCCGTTCGGCCCAGATTCGGGGCTGACCGCGCGCAGCCGGGGTAACCGGACCGCATGCTGGAACACATGGACCTCGCCAACCGCGACCACCTCGTCGGTATCGCGCCCGCGGTCGTCGGCGTGATCGTCACCATTCTTCTGATCGTCGCCGTCTTCTGGGGCCGACGGAAGCGTGACGCGGAGCCGCCGCCCCCGGCCGCGCCGCAGCGACGCATGGGCGCGTGGAGTACACCGGACGAGAAGGACGGGCCGAAGACGCCCGACCACGGGCCGGGCCACGATGACGACGACGGCACGGTCGGCTATGTCACCGAACATCATGAGTCGAATGAAGTGCCCGTGCAGGACCAGGAACACCGGATGCTGCCGCACGAGCTGAACCCCGCCAGCCACGAGGAAGAGCTGACGGAGGAGCGCAAGAAGTGGCACGAGGGCGGCAGCGGTGGCTTTGGCAGCGGCGGCGGCGGTCACACGTAGGCCGTCTGTGCCGCCTGCGGCGGCGGGCGCCCTGCGGGCGCGTCCTCAATCTCCCCCAGCTACCGCTGGGGGGACCCCCAGCGGGCTTGATTCGAGCCCGTCCGGCGATTGAGGACACCGCCGCGCAGCGGAGGTGCACAGGTCAAGACCCGCAGGGCACCGGGTAGCGTCGGGGGGTGCACGACGACAAGGACACACCCCCCGCGCCGCCCCTGTTCACCTGGGAATTCGCCGCCGATCCGTACCCCGCGTACGCCTGGTTGCGCGACCACGCTCCCGTGCACCGCACCACCTTGCCCAGTGGCGTCGATGCCTGGCTCGTCACCCGCTACGCCGACGCCCGCCAGGCCCTCGCCGACCAGCGGCTGTCGAAGAACCCGGCGCACCATTCCGAGGCCGCGCACGGCAAGGGCAAGGTCGGCATTCCGGGCGAGCGCAGCGCGAATTTGATGACGCACCTGCTCAACATCGACCCGCCGGACCACACCCGGCTGCGCCGGCTGGTGTCGAAGGCCTTCACCCCGCGCCGGGTCGCCGAGTTCGCCCCGCGTGTGCAGGAGCTGACCGACCGGCTCATCGACGCCTTCATCGACAACGGGGAGGCGGACCTGATCCACGAGTTCGCTTTCCCGCTGCCCATCTACGCGATCTGCGATCTGCTTGGTGTGCCCCGCGAGGACCAGGACGACTTCCGCGACTGGGCGGGCATGATGATCCGCCACGGCGGCGGGCCGCGCGGCGGGGTCGCCCGGTCGGTGAAGAAGATGCGCGGCTATCTGGCCGAGCTGATCCACCGCAAGCGGGAGGAGCTGGGAGAAGGAGGGGACGACGACCTCATCTCCGGGCTCATCCGCGCCAGCGACCACGGTGAGCACCTCACCGAGAACGAGGCCGCCGCCATGGCCTTCATCCTGCTGTTCGCCGGTTTCGAGACCACCGTGAACCTGATCGGCAACGGCGTCTACGCCCTGCTGCGCAATCCCGGTGAACGGACGCGTCTGCAACGCGCCCTGGCGGCGGGTGACGAGAGCCTGCTCGCCACCGGCGTGGAGGAACTGCTGCGCTACGACGGGCCGGTGGAGCTGGCGACCTGGCGGTTCGCGACCGAGCCGATCAGTCTGGGCGGGCAGCGCATCGCCGCCGGCGATCCCGTGCTCGTCGTGCTCGCGGCCGCCGACCGGGACCCCGAACGGTTCGCCGGGCCGGACACCCTCGATCTGTCCCGGCGTGACAATCAGCACCTCGGATACGGGCACGGCATCCATTACTGCCTGGGCGCGCCGCTCGCCCGGCTGGAGGGCCAGACCGCGCTGGCGACGCTGCTGCGCCGGCTGCCGGATCTGCGACTGGCCGCCGACCCGGAGGAGTTGAGGTGGCGCGGCGGGCTGATTATGCGTGGTCTACGCACGCTTCCGGTGGAGTTCACTACGCGTATCAGATGACCCTACGTCAGTTCGCGTGACCTTCGCGTGACCTCCGCTACACCGGCTTGTGACTCCCGTGGTCCGTCGCTATGTTCGACCACCATCAACTCAGCCGCCAACGAGAGGCCAACGCATGCGCTCCGGCAACGGTAGACACCGCAGACCCCGTCAGGTACCGGCGATCGTGGTCGCGGCGGGGGTGACGGGCGCGTCCCTCGCCATGCCGCTGCTCGCCGCCACCGGCGCGAACGCCGCCGATGCCCCGACGTGGGACAAGGTCGCCCAGTGCGAGAGCGGAGGCGTCTGGAGCTCCAACTCGGGCAACGGCTATTTCGGCGGGCTGCAGCTGACGCAGGAGATGTGGCAGCAGGGCGGCGGCACGGACTACGCGCCGCGCCCCGACCTCGCCAGCCGCTCGCAGCAGATCGCGGTGGCGGAGCGGATCCTGGCGAACCGTGGCCCGGACGCCTGGCCGAGCTGCGCGGTGTCCTCGGGGCTCGCCAAGGGCGGCAAGGCGCCGGAGGTCAACCCCGGCAGCACGCACACCCCCGAGCCGGAGACGTCCACCGGGCCCGCGCCGACGCGCACCACCCCCTCCACGCCGTCGACCTCTTCGCCTTCCCCCGACCCCGATTCCTCCGACTCCTCCCGGAAGCCCTCGCCTTCCGACAAGCCGTCACCTTCCGACAAGCCGGCCTCGCCCTCCTCCTCGCCGTCTTCCCCCACCTCTCCCGCCTCGCCGTCCGCCCCCACGGGGACCGGCCGGCCGAGCGGCGAGCCCACCGGGCCCGCGACCGGGGAGTCCCCCCGCCCCACGGACGGCACTTCGGACGGCAAGCACCGCACGCCCGCCACCGACGATCCCACCGAGATCCCCTCGACCACACCCGGTGCGCCCTCCGGCACCCCGGCCCCCGGCAACGCGGACAGCACGGACGGCACGGACGCCGGCAAGGAGCACACCGGGACGCCGCGTTCGGACACCGGCCGCGCCTCGCGGGACGGCGGCGCGCGAACGGACCAGCCGGGCGCCGGTGACTACACGGTGCGCCCCGGTGACAACTTGTCAGCCATCGCGGAGGAACACTCCGTCGCAGGCGGCTGGTCCACCCTCTACCAGGACAACAAGAAGGTCGTCGGCTCCGATCCGGACCTCATCCAGCCTGGTCAGAAGCTTGAGGTCCGGAAACACCCCACGAAATAGAGCAGACTTCGGGGGGAATGTCCGTTCCAGTCGAAAGTGAGACATGGGTCTCGTTGACTTTTGGTCGGAAGGTCCTCATCCGGAGTTTGTTCATGGGGTCTCACCTGCGGAAACGAGGTGTTCCCGTGGGTAACAAGAGGCAACTGTGGCTGGAATCAGGGGTTTGAACCCGTACGCCAGCTGTGTCTAACGTCGTCACCGCTCGCCACCGCGAGCACCACGGCCGCCACGCCGAATCCTGCCGGCGGCCGGAGGGGTCGTCGCGAAAGCGCCGTAGGCAGGAGCGGGGGAACCAAGGTAGGCGCCGGAACGGTCCAGCCGATCACCTGATCGACAGGAGCGGGACGGCTTGGGGTGAAGCCGGGTGTGCACCACACACCGGGCCGGGCAACTCACAGCCCGAACCCGACAGCTCACCTCGTAGGCGTCGGTGAGGAAACCGACTCATGTCCAAGGGCAAGCACCGTCGTCCGTCCAAGGCCGTTCGTATCGTCACGCTCGCCGGCGTCGCCGGTGTCGCCGTCGCCGCGCCGCTGATGGCCACGACCTCCGCCAACGCCGCCTCCGTCTCCACCTGGGACGCGGTCGCGCAGTGCGAGTCCGGTGGCAACTGGTCCATCAACACCGGCAACGGCTACTACGGCGGTCTGCAGTTCTCGCAGTCCTCCTGGAACGCCGCCGGCGGCCAGGCCTACGCCGACCGCGCCGACCACGCCACCAAGAGCCAGCAGATCGCCGTCGCCGAGAAGCTCCTCGCCATGCAGGGCCCGGGTGCCTGGGGCTGCGCCGGTGCGGGCGGTCTGACGTCCGGCGGCCCGAAGGCCGACGTCGACACCTCCGGCTCGTCCTCGCGCGGCACCTCCACCAAGTCGCACGCGGACCGCAGCGAGCGCCAGGCCCCGCAGCAGACCGCGCCGAAGGCCGCCCCGCAGCTGCAGTCCGACGACGAGGACGACGCTCCGGCCCCGGCCCCGAAGCAGACCGCTCCGAAGGCCACCCCGAAGTCCTTCAAGAAGGGCGACGGCGAGTACGAGGTCAAGTCCGGCGACACCCTCGCCAAGATCGCCGAGGCCAAGAAGGTCAAGGGCGGCTGGCAGAAGCTCCACGAGCTCAACAAGGACATCGTCGAGAACGCCGACCTGATCTTCGTGGGCCAGCACCTGCACCTCAGCTGATCCGGCGGGCCGGCCGCCGCGCCGCGCCCCCAGTGTTCACAGCGGACCGCCCCGCTCCGACGCGCGCCTTCCCCCCGGGGCGCGCCGGAGCGGGGCTCCGCCGTTTCCGGGGCCCCGCCGGCTCCGGCGGTCCGGCCGTCCGGCCCGCCGTCCGTGTTTCCCGCTCGGCGAACACATCGGCTATTCGTCCGATGATCTCGGCATTTGTGCGGTTTTTCGGCTCGCCAGGTGGTCCACCGGCGGGGGGAACCTCCGGAGCCCGTTAGGCTCGGGGGCAGAACTCCAGACACACACGAAGGAGACGCACGTGCCGTCTATCGACGTCGTCGTAGCTCGCGAGATCCTCGACTCGCGAGGCAACCCCACGGTCGAGGTCGAGGTCGGCCTCGACGACGGCTCCACGGGCCGTGCCGCCGTGCCGTCCGGCGCCTCCACCGGCGCCTTCGAGGCCATCGAGCTCCGCGACGGGGACAAGAACCGCTACCTCGGCAAGGGTGTCGAGAAGGCCGTCCTCGCCGTCATCGAGCAGATCGGCCCGGAGCTCGTCGGCTACGACGCCACCGAGCAGCGCCTGATCGACCAGGCCATGTTCGACCTGGACGCCACCGACAACAAGGCCTCGCTCGGCGCCAACGCCATCCTCGGCGTCTCCCTCGCCGTCGCGCACGCCGCCTCCGAGGCGTCCGACCTGCCGCTCTTCCGCTACCTCGGCGGCCCGAACGCGCACCTGCTGCCCGTTCCGATGATGAACATCCTCAACGGTGGGTCGCACGCCGACTCCAACGTCGACATCCAGGAGTTCATGATCGCGCCGATCGGCGCGGAGTCCTTCTCCGAGGCGCTGCGCTGGGGCACCGAGGTCTACCACACCCTCAAGGCCGTGCTGAAGCGCAAGGGCCTGTCCACCGGCCTCGGCGACGAGGGCGGCTTCGCCCCGAACCTCGGCTCCAACCGCGAGGCCCTCGACCTCATCCTCGAGGCCATCAAGGAAGCCGGTTACACCCCCGGCCAGGACGTCGCGCTCGCGCTCGACGTCGCCGCGTCCGAGTTCTACAAGGACGGCTCGTACGAGTTCGAGGGCAAGTCCCGCTCGGCCGCCGAGATGACGGACTACTACGCGGAGCTGGTCGCCGCGTACCCGCTGGTCTCCATCGAGGACCCGCTGTTCGAGGACGACTGGGACGGCTGGAAGACCCTCACCGAGCGCCTCGGCGACAAGGTGCAGATCGTCGGTGACGACCTGTTCGTCACCAACCCCGAGCGCCTCGGCCGCGGCATCGAGGAGGGCGCCGCCAACGCCCTGCTGGTCAAGGTCAACCAGATCGGTTCGCTGACCGAGACCCTCGACGCCGTCGAGCTGGCCCAGCGCAACGGCTTCAAGTGCATGATGTCCCACCGCTCCGGCGAGACCGAGGACGTCACCATCGCCGACCTGGCCGTCGCCACCAACTGCGGCCAGATCAAGACCGGTGCCCCGGCCCGCTCCGAGCGCGTCGCCAAGTACAACCAGCTGCTGCGCATCGAGGAGATCCTCGACGACGCCGCGGTCTACGCCGGCCGCAGCGCCTTCCCGCGGTTTCGCTCTGCGAACTGATTAAACGCGGCAAGGGCTGACATACCCGCTGTGAACGGGCGCTGAACGGCCCCGGCCGAAAACCCTCCCGGGACAGACGGCAGCCTCACTACGTCCTCGGCCACGGTCCCGTACCGTGGCCGAGGACGTACGTTCGTTCAGAGACCACGGGGAGGCGACGTGGCGGCGGAACGGTTGCCCACCGCGACCAGGCTCAAGGCGCTCGGCACGGTGCTCGTACAGGGCCCGTCGGCCCGCGGCGGCCGGGTCTACCGCGCCCGGCCGCCCCGCCGCAGCCGGCTCACCGGCCGGGCCGCGCTCCTCGCGCTCGTCGTCTGCTCCCTGGTCGTCGCGCTGGCCTACCCCATGCGCCAGTGGGTCACCCAGCGCTCGGACATCGCCGACCAGCGGCGCCAGTCCGAGCGCGCCCGCGAACAGGTCAGACAACTGCGGGAGCAGAAGGCGCGGCTGGAGGACCCGGCGTACGTCGAGCAGCAGGCGCGCGAGCACCTGCACTACCTACGCCCCGGTGAGACCGGCTACAGCGTGGTGGACGGCAGCGGGCCCGCCAAGCGCCGCACGGACCAGGGCGCCGCCAACCGCCCCTGGTACAGCAACCTCTGGGACGGCGTGGACGCCACGGACTCCCCGTAAGGGCCCGTCAGGGCTCCTCCCGGATCGTCCCGGATCGTCCTGATCTCCCGATCTTCCCCGACCACATTCGAGAACACCGAGTACGAGCGAGCACATGGACACCCCTCCTCCGAAGACCGAGCCCACCGAGCCGACCGACGCGGACATCGCGGCGTTCAAGGAGCAGCTGGGCCGCCCGCCGCGCGGGCTGCGCGCCATCGCCCACCGCTGCCCCTGCGGCAACCCCGACGTCGTCGAGACGCAGCCGCGTCTGGAGGACGGCACGCCGTTCCCGACGCTGTACTACCTGACCTGCCCGCGCGCCGCCTCCGCGATCGGCACGCTGGAGGCGGACGGCGTCATGAAGGACATGACCGCCCGGCTGCAGAGCGACCCGGAGCTGGCCGACGCCTACCGCGCCGCGCACGAGGACTACATCACCCGCCGTGACGCCATCGAGGTGCTGGAGGGCTTCCCGAGCGCCGGCGGCATGCCGGACCGGGTCAAGTGCCTGCACGTGCTCGTCGGCCACTCCCTGGCCGCGGGCCCCGGGGTGAACCCGCTGGGTGACGAGGCCATCGCGATGCTCCCCGAGTGGTGGGCCAAGGGCCCGTGCGTGAGCCCGTGCGACACCGACGGGGCGTGCGGCGCCGACGCGAAGGCGTGAGCCCCGCCGGGCCCCGCCCGGCAGCAGACTCCCCGGGCGTGCCGCCCGGGGAGCGGAACCAACCTCTCAGGAGTGCGCATGACTCGCGTCGCGGCCATCGACTGCGGCACCAACTCCATCCGTCTGCTGGTCGCGGACGCCGATCCGGCGACCGGTGAACTCAAGGACCTCGACCGCCGGATGACGATCGTCCGGCTCGGCCAGGGCGTGGACCGCACGGGCCGGCTCGCCCCCGAGGCGCTGGAGCGCACCTTCGCCGCCTGCCGGGAGTACGCCGGGGTCATCAAGGAGCACGGCGCGAGCCGGCTGCGCTTCGTGGCCACGTCCGCCTCCCGGGACGCGGAGAACCGCGAGGACTTCGTGCGCGGCGTGCTGGACATCCTGGGCGTCGAGCCCGAGGTGATCAGCGGCGACCAGGAGGCGGAGTTCTCCTTCACCGGCGCCACGAAGGAACTGACGGGCCGCACCGACCTGGCGAAGCCGTATCTGGTGGTGGACATCGGCGGCGGCTCGACGGAGTTCGTCGTCGGCGAGGAGCACGTGCGCGCGGCGCGCAGCGTGGACGTGGGCTGCGTCCGGATGACCGAGCGTCATCTCGTCCAGGACGGTGTCGTCACCGACCCGCCGACCTATCGTCAGCTCGCGGCGATAAAGGCCGACATCGAGGCCGCCCTGGACCAGGCCGAGGAGAGCGTCCCGCTGACCGAGGCCCGCACCCTCGTCGGCCTGGCCGGCTCGGTCACCACGGTCGCGGCGATCGCGCTGGGCCTGCCGGAGTACGACTGGTCCGCGATCCACCACGCCCGGATCTCCCTGGAGCAGGTCCAGGAGGTCACCGGCATGCTGCTGTCCTCGACGCACGACCAGCGCGCGGCGATCCCGGTGATGCACCCGGGGCGCGTCGACGTCATCGGCGCCGGGGCGCTCGTCCTGCAGACGGTGATGGAGCGGACCGGCGCGCGGGAGGTCGTGGTGAGCGAACACGACATCCTGGACGGCATCGCGTGGTCGGTGGCGACCGGGGACGCGACGACGTCGGCCTGACCTGCGCAAATGTGAAGATCACGGTGCCCCCGGCGGACTCTCCGGGGGCACCGCTGTGTGTGTGCGGGAGAGACGGCGGGCGGGGCCCGCTACACCCGGTGGCGGGCGAAGAAGGCCCCCACCTCGTGCCGTACCCGGGCGAGCGTCACCGCCGGGTCGCCGGTGCCGACGAGCGCGGCCCGCGCCGCCGCCGTGACGAGACCGGCGGCCCGCAGCCGTGCGACGAGCGAGCCGTAGTCGGTGAACGCCCAGTGGTTCGCGTCGGGGAGCAGCGCACGGCGGCCGGGAAGGCCCGCCCACGAGGACTCGATACGGGCGGCGCCCTCGAATCCTTCGCTGCGGAACAGCAGCAGCGGCCGGTCGGAGCCGGCCGGCGCCGGGTACAGGTCGAGATACCCCTCCAGGTTCGCCACCGCGCGGACCCGGCGGTCGCCACGGGCCGCGTACACCGCCGCCGTGCCGCCCGCCGAGTGCCCGTACAGCCCGACCCGGGCCGGGTCCATGACCGGGGCGAGCGGCAGGCCGCCGAGCCGGTCCAGCACCAGGCGGAGGTCCGCGATCCGTGTGTCCACCATCGTGCGGAAGGTCGCCGGATCCGGCGGTCCGGCCAGGGCGGTCGTCCGCATCCCCGTCGGCAGCTCCACCTGGGAGGCGTCACCGGGGTGGTCGACGAGGACGACCACCCGGCCGTGGCTCGCCAGGTCCTCGGCGAGGCTCGTGCCGAGCGTGCGGGAGTCGCCGCCGCCCGGTGAGTACACCAGCACCGGCCGCCGGCCGGGCAGCGGCGGCGCGCCCACGTACCCGTGGGTGCGGACCGCGCCCCAGTCCACCGCGCCCGGCCCCGGCAGCCCCGGGTGGACGCGCGGCGCGTACTGGGCGAACTCCTCGGCCTCGGCCGGGGTGAGCTGCGGGGCCCGGGGGAAGCCGCGCACCGACCGGGCCGGGTACAGGACGGTCAGCATCAACTCCCGCACACCGCCGACCCACGGGTCGGTACGGGCCGGGTCCGTCAGATGGACCGTCCGCAGGCCGACGGGGTACGGGCCGGCGGGCGCGGGCAGCCTCAGGCGCGGGTCACCGCCGGAGGCGGACGCGGCCGTGGGCAACAGGGCGGCGGCACTCCCGAATAGGGTGCCTTTCAGCAGAGCGCGTCGAGAAGTCATACGCACATCCTTGGGCGGGGGCCGTCACGACGCGAAGGTTCAGGCCCTTGCCGAAAGGATGGCCGGGAACGGGGAGTTGTGAGCCGTGCAGGCGCTGCGCATCCACTTCACCGCGGCGGACTTCGCCCGCGTCCGCTTCGCACCCCGCCCGGCGCCGCTCCAGGAACTGCACGCCGCCCTGACGACAGCCGTGACCCCGCGCGGCGCACCGCTGTTCACACCGTGGCGCGGCCGTGTCCTGCGCTCCCTCCCGGCTGCCGCCGACCCGCTCGCCGACCTGGTTCCCACGGGCCGCCCGCCCTCCTTCCTCGACGTCCTCGGCGACACCCTGGCCGACGGCTTCGCGCACATCCGTGCCACCGGCCCGGGCATCGTCCGTTCCGAACTGGAGCGGGTCTACGGGCCGGTGCCCGCGCCGCACTGGATCCGCGGCCTGCACGCGGGCGACGAGACGGCCTGGCGCACGCTGTACCGCGCCCAGCGGTCCGCGTACGAGACGGTCCTCGCCCCGGTCTGGCCCGTCGTGCAGGATCTGCACCGGGAGGAGTTCACCCGCTACGCGCTGGCCGTCGCCGAGCACGGCGTGGCCGCCGCGCTGACCGGTCTGGCCCCGGGCAGCCGGCTCCACGAGGGCGTGTGGGAGTGGCCCGGCGGGGCGCCGCCCCGGGACGTCCACCTCGACGGGCGCGGCCTGGTTCTGCTGCCGACCTTCCACCATCCGGCGGGCCCGCTGCTTCAGGACGCCCCGGGCCGTCCCGTGGTCCTGACGTACCCGGCCGGACCCGGGCTCCCGCCCACCGCGGAACACCGGGCCGTCCCCGCCGAGGCGCTGGCCGCCGTCCTGGGCCGCACCCGGCTCGAAGCCCTGCGCCTCCTCGCCGAGCCGCACACCACGTCATCCCTGGCCCGCGCCCTGCGCGTCAGTAACGCGACGGCCTCGTCCCACGCGGCGACGCTCAGATCTGCGGGCCTGGCGACGACGATTCGCACGGGCCGCTCGGTCACCCACCGGCGCACGGCTCTGGGCACTCTGGTCGCGGGCGGCGGGCCGCCGTAATTCACTCACCGGGGCCGGGGGTGGCCGGACCGGGCGTCCGGAACGTCCTCCAGTACTGGCGTCGCTTCTCGTCCCGCACGACGACGCCGAGTCGGGCCAGTTCCGCACGGAGTTCTTGAACGTCGTCGTCGGAGGAACCCTTCTTTTCCAACGACTGCTGGCGGGCTGCGAGGACGGCGTTCGCTCCCTCCGGGAGGCCCGGAGCGCCGGGGACCCAGCGGCGGAACTCGTCCCGGTGCGGATCGGCGTCCGCCCACCCGTAACCGTGCTCGGCAAAGGCGTCGGCAACGCGGCCGGCGTCGAGGTCGCACTCCTGGCGGGTGAGTTCGCCACCGTCGTGGCCGAGCAGGACGAGTTGCTTGCCGTCCCGGAACACCACGGAGACGGCGTCGCGCGAGAACCCCCGCTCACGCCCCTTGCGGGTGAGCACGACGCGGTCGTCCGACAGCCGGATCACCAACTGCTCGTACTGCGCGACCAGCCCGAGGACCAGCCCGGCCACCGCACCCACGGCGAGCAGCCACGGAGCGGGGACCGACGAGAGGAGTTCGGCCGGTCCCTGCAACGGTGCCCAGGGAAGCGTCACGAACCAGGCGGCCAGCAGGCCGGCCAGCCGGCCGACACCCGCTCCCATCAGCATGAAGACCACATAGACGCACACGGTGATCCACGCCGGCTGGCCGAGCACGGTGATCCGGCCGCCTCGCGGGCTTCGCTCAAGACTCTTGCGCATGCTCTTGTTCCCCCTCGCTCCTGCTGTTCCCGTAATAATAGACCGAGCGCTCGGTCTATTATTACGGGAAGGGTCGGAACGGCCCGCAGGCGACCAGAAAGGGACCACGATGAGGACAGTCGATCCGGCCAGGCACCAGGCCCGGCGCCGGCACATCGTCAACACCGCGGCCGGACTCTTCGCCGCCAAGGGCTTCGAGCGCACCACCACGGCGGAGATCTGCAAGGCCGCCGGCATGAGCGCGGGCAACCTGTTCCACTATTTCCCCAACAAGCGCGCGATCTTTTACGCCGTCTTCGAGGACGAGGAGCACGAGGGCGCCACCAAGGCCGAGCGTCTCGCCGCCGCCCGCGTCGCCGACGACCCGTGGACCGCCCTCCTCGACACCGTCGACCTCCTCGCCGCCCCGGCCACGGAACCCTTGGTTCCCGCCCTCGTGATGGAGGCGATGACCCAGGCCTACCGCGACCCCGAACTCGAAGCGCTGCTGAGCCGCGACAACGACGAGGAACGGTCCACCGTCACCACCCTCCTGCGGAGGGCGGCCGCGGCGGGCCGGATCGACCCCGCCCTGGACCCGGACGACACCGCGGCCTGGGTCATGGCCCTCATCGCCGCTCTCTACACCACCGCCGCCACGGACCCGTCCTTCGCCCCGGCCGCCCAACTCCCCACGTTGCGCCTGATCCTTGAGCGCTTCCTGCGGCCTGACGCGGAGCGGGAACCGGGGCGGTGAGCGGTGCCCGGTAGAGCCCAACGCGGCGGCAGAGGGGCCATCGTTTGGTGTCAACCGAGCCCAATGGGCAGAGACGTCTGGAGGTAGCCCTGCGGTATCCGCACCGCGCGGTAATCGGTGAAGCGGCGGACCGGGCAGCGGGGGCACTGCTCTGCGCCGTCATCATGACGCACCCACCCGACCGGGTGTCGGCACTGCCCGGCGGTGCGGCTGAAGACGGGCTTCGAAGTCGGTATCCGGGCTGTCGCGATCCGAACCGTCGCGGGAGGCACTCCCGTGTGGTCCCATACCGAGCGCCTGATCAGTGCCGAGTCGGCCGGGCTGGTCAGTGCCACGTGAGTTCCGCCCAAACGATCTTTCCGAGCGGCCGGTCCTCGACTCCCCAGATCTCGGCGAGATGTTCCACGATGAACAAGCCGCGCCCCCGCTGTCGCTCTTCGGACTCCGGTTTGAGGCACGGCCGACGACGGGTGGGGTCGTGCACCTCGACGCGCACACGGTTGGCCGAGGCCGAGACGGTCAGGGCGAGGCTGTCCCCGGGCTCGGTGCCGTACCGGAAGGCGTTGGTCACCAACTCGGAGACGACCAGCTGTACATCGGCTACGTGGTCCAGGGCGGTACCGGGTGCGCAGCGCTCGATGATCTCGCGGGCGTAGCTCCGGGCCTCACCGACCGATTCTGGGGTGCTCGGGAACGTGGTGTGCGACGGCGGGCCCACCGAAGGGCGGCGGGGGGACAGGGTCAGCGGACTCGGATGCATGAACACCGTGCAAATCCCCTCACGGGCAGTGTCGATCAGCGCCGATTCGTGTCACGACAGTGATCGCGCTATGACGTTTCGTAGTTTCAGAGTGCTCCTATGGACCTGCTCGTGCAACCAGTTCTCACGTAAGGATGAGAATTTGCATATTGCTCTGAGGTGGCGGTGGCCAAACGATCAGCACGGATGACATGGCCGGACGGCAGGCGGCAGACTGGCAGTCAGAACGCAATGACGGAGGGGCATGTGAGCACACCAACAGTGCGTCGACGCAGGCTGGGGGCGAAATTGCGCGCGCTCCGCGACGGCTTGGGGCTCACCCTCGAAGAGGTTGCGGCGAAGTCCGCAGGCAAGGTCACGGTAGCCAAACTGTCCCGGGTGGAGACGGCCCGCACTGCGGCGAAGCCCGCCGATGTCGAGTTGCTCCTCAATCTGTACGGCGTTGACAACCCCGAGCTTCAAGCGGCGCTACTGGCCCTCGCGAGCGAAGGCGCGCGCCGTGGTTGGTGGCACTCGTATCGTGGAGTCCTGTCCCCGGTCTACGAGGATCTGATCTCTCTCGAAGCCGATGCGGCATCGGCACGGTCTTGGCAGATCGGAGCCATTCCAGGCCTGTTGCAGACCGCCGAGTACGCTCGCGAGATCATCGCCAGCACGGCCATGTCGGCTGCGGTTGAAGAACGGGTGGACGCGCTGGTCGAGATCCGGCTCGCGCGCCAGGCGGTGCTCACTTCACGGGAGCGGCCTCTCGCTCTGAGCGTGATCATCGCCGAGAACGCGCTTCACACCCGGTGCCTGGGCGAGGGCGTGATGCACGACCAGCTCACGCGCTTGCACACACTGAGCCGTCGACCCAACATCACCATTCAAGTGATGCCACCGGACGCCCCGACCCACGTTGGGCAGATGGGTTCGTTCTCGATCCTCGGGTTCAACGATCACACCGACCTCGACGTCGTCCATGTGGAAAGCCTGACCTCGGCGCTCTACGTCGAGGATGGCGAACAGGTCGGCGTCTATCAGGACGCCTTCGAGCGATTGCGTGCCGCCGCGCTCCCGGCTGACGCGTCCGCTGACCGCATCGCAGAGATAAGGAAGATGGCATGAGCCACATACACGATGCCTCGACTCTCCCCGTGAGCTGGTGGAAAGCGACGGCATCCGGCGCGGTGTCCGACTGCGTCGAGTTCGGCATCGTCAACGAGCGGGTCGTCGCGGTCCGGGACAGCAAGAACCCGACGGGGCCGGCCCTGCTGCTGAGCTATGGGCAGGTGCACGGCCTCGTCGCAGCGGTCCGCGACGGCAGACTCGAGTAAGAGCGGGCGCTCCTGAGCAGCAAGAGGGCCCGTTCCGTGGGATTTGGGGGGCAGGTCACCTACTGTCTCCGTACAGGCGGATCGTTCCCCACCGATCGGCAGGAACATCGCACGTCACGCAGTGCGGAACGCGCCTGTTGCATGGTCGAGTTGGCCGGTGCGGGGAGTCGTGGTGCGGGCCGTACCAAGGGAAGCGGACAGGCAGTACCGGCGGAACGGGCGGGCGGCTCGACGTCGTGCACTACGGTCTGGCCAGAGCCGCCCCGGGACCGCCTGGAAGGACGAACGCATGACTGACGATCAGTACGCCAAGGGGTCCGTGTGCTACCTGATGGAAATGGGCCTGCTGAAGCGCGCCAAGCGCACCGGCTGGTGGATCGTGGGGGTGAAGGACCCCGAGTCGATCGCGGAGCACAGCTTCCGTACCGCCGTCATCGGGTCGGTGCTGGCGATGATGGAAGGGGCCGACCCGGCCAAGGTCGCGTTGCTCTGCACCTTCCATGACACCCAGGAGACCCGGATCGGTGACATCCCCTGGGTCGGCCGCCGTTACCTCACGGCGGCCGACAACGAGAAGGTCACCGCTGACCAGGTGTCCCAGGCCCATCCCGCTGTGGCGGCGGGGGTGCGAGCGGTGGTTCACGAGTACGAGAACGGTGACTCCCTCGACGTCATGGTCGCGCGCGACGCGGACAAGCTGGAGTGCATGATCCAGGGGCTGGAGTACCTGGAACAGGGCTACGGCAAGGCCCAGGAGTGGGTCGACAGCACACGGGCCAAGCTGAAGACGCCGTCGGCGATCGCCCTGGCCGACGCCGCGCAGGGCATGTCGTCGCTGGAGTGGCAGCGCGTCTACCTGCCGTAGCTCACGGGAAGAGGTGCGCCGTCACGCTCCGGTCGCGTCCACCGGCCGCATCGCGGTGGCAGGCACGTGCCCGTCCCGCTTCCGGCCGTCGGTGCCGGAGCAGCCAGTGCCGGAACAAGACAGCCGTCCCGGGCCGGCGGCTGGCAGGCCCCACTCAGACGTTGCGGTAGACGTCGCGACGGTCGCCGACCTTGACGACCAGGATGACGAGTTCGCCGTCCTCGACCCGGTAGGCGACCCGGTAATCGCCGACCCGGAGCCGGTACAGGCCCGACGGGCCCGAGAGTTTCTTGATGTCGGCGTCCTCGCGGTACGGGTCGTCGCCGAGTGCGGTCAGCGCGGCCAGGACGCGCATGGCGGCGGGCCGGTCGATGGCCCGCAGCTGCCGCTGTGCCTCCGCCGTGAACCGGAACGCGTACTTCACGCCGCGCCTTCGCCGCGCTCGGTGAACAGGTCCGCCAGCAGCTCGGCCATCGTCACCGTGGGGCCCCCTTCGGCCAGGACCGCCTCGGCCTCCCGGGCGAGCAGCTCGTCGGCCGCTGCTTCCAGGGCGTCGAAGTCCGCGATCGGTACGAGGGCGGCCACCGGGGCCCCATTGCGCGTGATGACCGTCGGCGTTCCCTGCTCGGCACGGTTGATGTGGTCCGCGAGGTGTGCGCGGGCTTCCCGCACGGTCACGTTTTCCGCCATACACGCAGTGTACGCAATGGTGTGTACACGGGCAGGGGTCGACAACCTCCGCGCCGAGCCCAGGGCGCGGACGGCAGCGCCCGGAAGCGTCCCGCGAGGCGCTCCGGAACCCCTCCGCGAAAAAGGTTCGTGAAATCCTTCACATGAAAAAGTGGCTCGACGGGCACCCACAGCGGCCTTCCGGCCCTCTTTCGGGGCCCGACAGGCCCTGGCGGTCGGAAACCGTCCGGTTTCATGCGGGTTAAAGGAACGTTTATGCAGGCGCTTCGAGCGCACTGGTTCAGCGCCCGCGAACCGCGCAAGGCCAGTTCAGCAGGGGTGAACAACGCATGTGACCGGTGAGTGGTTCCCTTGCGGGAGTATGGCGTGGGTCACGAGGGCGGCGGAGTGTAGCAGATGGTCCATCAGACCTTGTGAAGGGGCTCACGAGCACCCCTCCCGAGAGTGCTGGATACTCGAAACATGAGCACCACGGAGCGTCCACGGATCCTCGTAGTAGGCGGTGGGTACGTCGGCCTGTACGCGGCGCGCCGCATCCTTAAGAAGATGCGGTACGCGGAGGCGACCGTCACGGTCGTCGACCCGCGCTCGTACATGACCTACCAGCCCTTCCTGCCCGAAGCAGCTGCCGGCAGCATCTCCCCCCGCCACGTCGTGGTGCCGCTGCGACGCGTGCTCCCCAAGGCGGAGGTCCTCACCGGCCGCGTCACCACGATCGACCATGACCGGAAGGTCGCCACCGTCGCGCCGCTCGTCGGCGAGGCGTACGAGCTGCCCTTCGATTACCTGGTCATCGCGCTCGGCGCCGTCTCCCGTACCTTCCCGATCCCCGGCCTCGCCGAGAACGGCATCGGCATGAAGGGCATCGAGGAGGCCATCGGCCTGCGCAACCACGTCCTGGAGCAGCTCGACAAGGCTGATTCCACGACCGACGAGGAGATCCGCCGCAAGGCGCTGACCTTCGTCTTCATCGGCGGTGGCTTCGCGGGCGCGGAGACCATCGGCGAGGTCGAGGACATGGCGCGCGACGCCGCCAAGTACTACCCGACGGTCAAGCGCGAGGACATGCGCTTCGTCCTCGTCGACGCCGCCGACAAGATCCTTCCCGAGGTCGGCCCGAAGCTCGGCGAATACGGCAAGAAGCACCTCGAGAGCCGGGGTGTCGAGATCTACCTCTCCACCTCGATGGACTCGTGCGTCGACGGCCACGTCGTGCTGAAGAACGGCCTTGAGGTCGACTCCAACACGATCGTGTGGACCGCCGGCGTGAAGCCGAACCCGGCGCTGGCCCGCTTCGGCCTGCCGCTCGGCCCGCGCGGCCACGTCGACACCTCCGAGACCCTCCAGGTCCAGGGCACGGACTACATCTGGGCCGCCGGCGACAACGCCCAGGTCCCGGACGTGGTCGGCCGCAACGCCGGCAACCCGAACGCCTGGTGCCCGCCGAACGCCCAGCACGCGCTGCGTCAGGCGAAGGTCCTCGGTGACAACGTCATCTCCGGCATGCGCGGCTTCCCGCAGAAGACGTACTCGCACGCCAACAAGGGCGCCGTCGCGGGCCTCGGCCTGCACAAGGGCGTCGCGATGATCGTCATGGGCAAGATGAAGATCAAGCTCAAGGGCCGTCTCGCCTGGTACATGCACCGTGGCTACCACGGCATGGCGATGCCGACCTTCAACCGGAAGATCCGCGTCCTGGCCGACTGGACGCTGGGCATGTTCCTCAAGCGCGAGGTCGTCTCGCTCGGCGCCATGGAGAACCCCCGCGAGGAGTTCTACGAGGCCGCCAAGCCGGCCCCGCAGGCGAAGGCCGACTCCCCGGCCGAGAAGGCCAAGGCCTCCTAGCGGCAGCCGCACGAAACACGGCCCGAAGGGCGTCCATCTTCCGTGGGATGGGCGCCCTTCGGCATGCCCGGCGCCCCGCGCAGGTTTAGCGGTGGGGAAGTCGACCAAGTCTCAGGGGACGGGAGTACAGCGCGACCCGTAAGTGTTTAGGTGTCAGATGAATCTTTTCCTGGCGCTTCATCACGGAGGTGTGCGACATGGCCGACGCCGCTGGACGGCTCACCGCGCTCGCGGAGAAGGTACTGGGAGCCCCGCTCCCGGTGCGGATCCGCGCCTGGGACCACAGCGAGTCCGGCCCGCCGGGGGCCCCCGGCACCCCTGTTCTCGTCGTCCGCCGTCGTCGTGCCCTGCGTCGGCTGCTGTGGAAGCCGGGCGAGCTGGGCCTGGCCCGCGCCTGGGTCGCCGGTGACCTCGACGTCGAGGGCGATCTCTACGAAGCCCTCGACCTGCTCTCCGGCTCGCTCTGGGAGCGCGGTGAGGACGCGGGCCGCCCGTCCGGGCCCGCCGTCCTGCTGCGGACCCTGCGCGACCCGGAGCTGCGCGCCGCGGGCACCGAGCTGCTCAAGCTCGCCGGACCCGGGCTGCCGCCGCCCCCGCCGCCCGAGGAGGCGGCCCGCACCCGCGGCGGCCCGCTGCACACCCCCCGCCGCGACAAGGCGGCCGTCAGCCACCACTACGACGTGGGCAACACCTTCTACGAGCGGGTCCTCGGCCCCTCGATGGTCTACTCCTGCGCCTACTGGGAGAGCCCCGGCTCCACCCTCGAAGAGGCCCAGCGCGCCAAGCTGGACCTCGTCTGCCGCAAGCTCGCCCTGGAACCCGGCCAGCGGCTGCTGGACGTCGGCTGCGGCTGGGGCTCGATGGTGCTGCACGCCGCCCGCGAGTACGGGGTGAGCGCGGTGGGCATCACGCTCTCCGAGGAGCAGGCCGTCTACGCCCGCAAGCGGATCGCCGAGGCGGGGCTGGCGGACCGGGTCGAGATCCGCGTCCAGGACTACCGGGAGACTGCCGACGGCCCCTTCGACGCCATTTCCTCCATCGGCATGGCCGAGCACGTCGGCTCCGCGCGCTACGCGGAGTACGCCGCCGAGCTGTACGGGCTGCTGCGGCCCGGAGGCCGGCTGCTCAACCACCAGATCGCCCGCCGGCCGCTGACCGACGAAGGGGCCTACGAGGTCGACGAGTTCATCGACCGCTACGTCTTTCCCGACGGGGAGCTGGCGCCCGTCGGCCGGACCGTCGGGCAGTTGGAGCGGGCCGGGTTCGAGGTCCGCGACGTTGAGGCGCTGCGCGAGCACTACGCCCTGACGCTGCGCCGCTGGGTGGCGAATCTGGAGGCCCACTGGGACGAGGCCGTCAGGCTCAGCTCGCCCGGCCGTGCCCGTGTCTGGCGGCTCTACATGGCCGCGTCCGCGTTGTCCTTCGAGCGCAACCGGATAGGGGTCAATCAGGTACTGGCGGTCCGCACCCCGGACTCCGGGGCTTCCGGTCTGCCGCTGCGGACCCGGGAGTGGCGGGGCTGAGCCCGCACGGGGAAGCCCGCCGCCTGCAGGCGAAGGCCCCCGCACGCGAAAGCCCGGCCCGCGCGACGGAATGTCGCGCGGGCCGGGCCTTGCCGGAGGGCGGCACGGTCGGATTCGGGCCGACCGGGCCGCCCCCCGCCCGCTACTCGGCCTTGATGGCCGAGAGCATGTTCAGCCGGGCCGCCCGGCGGGCGGGCCACAGCGCGGCCAGCACGCCCACCACGGCGGCCAGCAGCAGGAAGATCCCCATGCGGCCCCACGGGAGCACCAGCTCGTAGGTGGTCAGGGCGTTGCCGATCAGCTCGCCGGCCGCCCAGCCGAAGAAGACACCGAGGCCGATGCCGAGCACACCGCCGAAGAGCGAGATGACCAGCGACTCCAGCCGCACCATCCGCTTGATGCCCTTGCGGTCCAGGCCGATGGCACGCAGCATGCCGATCTCCTGCGACCGCTCGAAGACGGACATCGCGAGGGTGTTGACGACGCCGAGCACCGCGACGATCACGGCCATCGCGAGCAGCCCGTAGAGCATGTTCAGCATCAGGTTGATGGCACCGGCGATGCTTTCGGAGACGTCCTTCTTGGTCTGGATCAAGATGGCCGGGTTGTCACCGAGGGCCTTGCGCAGCGACTCCTCGGACGCCTCGCTCGTACCGCCCCTGGTCTTGACCATGACCTGCTGGTCGGTGATCTCGCTCTGGTGCGGGGCGAGGGTCCTGGTGTCGACCGTGATGCCGCGCATCAGCTCGTTGCCCTGGTAGACGCCCGAGACGGTGAGCTTGCCCCGCTTGCCGTCCTCGTAGGTGGTGTCGAGGGTCGAGCCGAGCTTCCAGCCGTGGCTACGGGCGGTCTTGTCGTCGACGACGGCCTTGCCGCCGGAGAGGCCGGCGAACGAACCCTTGGTGAAGTCGAGCTGGGTGAGGTCGGCGATGGTCTTGCCGTTGACCCCGACGAGCTGCTGGAAGTCGCCGTCGATCCGGGAGGGGGACTGGCGCAGCGGGGTGGAGGCGGTGACCTCGTCCAGCGTGGAGAGCTTCTTCTCGACGTCCGGGGAGAGCGGGGTCTGGCTCGCCATGGAGACGATGTAGTCGGCCTTGATGGCGTCCGTGGCCATCTTGTCGATGGCCTTGGACACGCTGCCCGCGATCACGGTCAGGCCGGTGATCAGGGTGAGGCCGATCATCAGGGCCGAGGCGGTCGCGGCGGTGCGGCGCGGGTTGCGGACCGCGTTCTGCCGGGCGAGCTTGCCGGGCATTCCGAAGACGCGCAGCACGGGGGCCGCGGCGGCGATCAGCGGCCGGGACAGCAGCGGGGTCAGGACGAAGACGCCGACGAGCAGCAGCGCGGCGCCGATGCCGAGGGTCGACTGGGTCTTCGAGGCGAGGACGAGCGCGACACCGGCGGCGGCGAAGACGGCGCCGATGGAGTTGCGGACCACCAGCGACCGGGTGGTGGCCACGGCGTGCACGCTGTTCATGGCGGCGACCGGCGGGATCTTCGCGGCGCGGCGGCCGGGCAGCCAGGCGGCGAGCATCGTCACGACGATGCCGACGACCAGCGAACTGACGATCGCGGACGGCGGGATCACGAGCGGTCCGTCGGGGACGGTGGCCCCGGTGCCGTTCATCAGGGCGCGCAGCCCGGCGCCGATGCCGATGCCGGCCACGAGGCCCGCGACGGCGGCGACCGCGCCGACGACGAACGCCTCGATGAGCACGGAGCGGGTGACCTGGCGGCGGCTTGCGCCGACCGCGCGCATCAGCGCCAGCTCCTTGGTGCGCTGCGAGACCAGCATGGTGAAGGTGTTGGCGATGATGAAGATGCCCACGAAGAGGGAGATGCCCGCGAAGATCAGCAGGGCGTCCTTCATGCCGTCCATGCCGGTGGCGATGATCTTCGCCTGGTCGTCGGCGAGCTTCTTGCCGGTGGTGGCCTCGGCGTCGCGCGGCAGGATCTTGTCCAGCTCGGCCTTGAGCGCGGTCTGCGAGGTGCCGGGCGCGGCCTTCACGTCGATCTCGCTGAACCGGCCGGGCTTGGCGTAGAGCCGCTGCGCGGTCGGGGTGTCGAAGAGGGCGAGGCTGCCGCCGGCGGCGACGTTGCCGTCGTCGGTGGTGAAGATGCCGGTGACCTTCTGCGGCAGCACCGGGCCGTCGACGGAGACCCGGACGGTGTCGCCGACCTTGTAGCCCGCGCGGTCGGCGGTGGTGGCGTCGAGGGCGATCTCGCCCTTGGCCCGCGGCGCGCGGCCGCTCTTCATCGGGTAGCGGGGGTCCTTGCCGCCGGCGCCCGGGTAGTAGTTGGCACCGGCGGAGGTGAAGCCCTCACCGATGAGTTTGCCCTTCTTGTCGGATATCGCGGCGAAGCCGTTGACGGAGCCGGTGGCCGAGGCGGCGCCCGGTACCTTCGCGGCCCGGTCCAGCAGGCCCTGGCCGAGGTCGGGCGCGGCACCGGGCTTGCCCTTGTCGCCGTCCTCCCGGTGGGGCTGGATGGCGACGTCGACGCCGGTGAAGCCCTTCTGGGAGCTCTTCTGGTAGGCGTCCGAGATGGTCGAGGTGAAGACCAGGGTGCCGGAGACGAAGGACACGCCGAGCATGACGGCGAGGACGGTCATCAGCAGCCGGGCCTTGTGCGCGAGCACATTGCGCAAGGCGGTACGGAACATGGTCAGTCCTGAGTGGGGTTCCCTCGTCCCTGTGACGGGTGAGGGGCGAGGGGGACGAGAGGAAAGGGCTACGGGTGTCGGTCCGGGGCTGCCCGGACCTCAGCTCGTGCGGCCCTTGGCGTCGAAGCGCTTCATGCGGTCGAGGACGGCGTCGGCGGTGGGCTCGCGCAGCTCGTCGACGATGCGGCCGTCGGCGAGGAAGACGACGCGGTCGGCGTAGGAGGCGGCGACGGGGTCGTGGGTGACCATGACCACGGTCTGGCCCAGCTCGCGCACCGAGTTGCGCAGGAAGCCGAGCACCTCGGCGCCGGAGCGGGAGTCGAGGTTTCCGGTCGGCTCGTCGGCGAACATGATCTCGGGGCGGCCGGCCAGGGCGCGGGCCACGGCGACGCGCTGCTGCTGGCCGCCGGAGAGCTGGTTGGGCCGGTGCTTGAGCCGCCCGGAGAGGCCGACGGTGTCGACGACCATGTCCAGCCACTGCTTGTCGGGCTTGCGGCCCGCGATGTCCATGGGAAGCGTGATGTTCTCCAGGGCGTTCAGCGTCGGGAGCAGGTTGAACGCCTGGAAGATGAAGCCGATCTTGTCGCGGCGCAGCCGGGTGAGCTTCTTGTCGTTCAGCGAGGTGAGTTCGGTGTCGCCGATCCGGGCGGAGCCGCGGGAGACCGAGTCGAGGCCCGCCATGCAGTGCATGAGGGTCGACTTGCCGGAGCCGGACGGACCCATGATCGCGGTGAACTCGGCCTGACGGAATTCCACGGACACGGCGTCCAGGGCGACCACCTGGGTCTCGCCCTGTCCGTAGACCTTGGTGAGATCCGTGGCGCGGGCCGCCACCGCGGTGGTGCGGACGGCGGTCTGGGCGCCGAAGGGGGTGGTGGTCACGGTGGAGCACTCCTGTCGGGACGAGGGCGGAACGTCTTTCCATCGTCCTGTGCGGATACGCCGCCGGGATCAGACCCAGCTCCGGTTCCCGGGACAGACTCAAGGGGTAGCCGCCGGGAGGTTCGTCATCCTTTGGTAGGAGGGCGCCCCTGAGAGCCGAAGACGAGATTGCGACAATTGCGGACGGCGCGAGGGGCGGGGGCGGGAACGGGGGAGATCGGCCTCTGGCATGTGCCAATGGCGTCATCCCTGCACTGATAGGCCCTCAGTTGCCAATAAAATAAGACAACCTCGGGTCATGGTTCCGCTGTTTGGGGGGCGCTCCCCGGATAGGCTCGTCCTGCTCTCTTCTGATGAGGCGCGCGCGCCTCCCAGTCCGTGACGGCCCGAGAGCTCTGCCCGGATGGTGGAATGCAGACACGGCGAGCTTAAACCTCGCTGGCCTTACGGCCGTGCCGGTTCGAGTCCGGTTCCGGGCACCACCGCGCACGCGTGCTGTATCCCCACGCGGGCGCGCTCTCCGCCGGAAACGGAATACACTCCGCCGTTTCTTGGTGTGCGGTGGGTCACGGGGAACCGGCGGGCTTCGGTTCGCGTTGTGAGGGAAGACGTGCGAAGAAAAAGATCGTCCCCAAGCAGGAGGGTCATTTCTTTGCCTACCTATTACCCTTGTCGCAAGGCCGCGCAGGGTGGCCATGGAGGAGTGAAATGAGGAGCAGCAACCCGGTCTTCTCGCGACGGGGGTTCAGCCGCGACAACGGCGGCTACGCGGGCTTCAACGCGGGGCCGCAGGCCGGGGCCGCGACCCAGGGCAACCCCTACGCGAGCAACCCGTACGCCGAGCCCACCAACCCGTACGCGGCGAACCCGTACGCCACCGGTGGTCCCGATCTGCAGCACGGTGCCCCGCAGGCCCCGGCGCAGCCCGGCCGGATGACCATGGACGACGTCGTCTCGCGCACCGGCATCACGCTGGGTGCGGTCGTCGTCGCCGCCGGTCTGGCCTGGGCGCTCGAGCTGCCCGCGGCCCTCGGCTTCGGTGCCGGTCTCGTCGCGATGGTGCTCGGCCTCGTCCAGGCGTTCAGGGCCAAGCCCGTCCCTGCCCTGATCCTCGGCTACGCCGTCTTCGAGGGCCTGTTCCTCGGTGTGATCAGCCAGGCGTACAACAACGTCGCCCAGGGCGCCCCGATGCAGGCGGTGCTCGGTACGACCGCCGTCTTCGTGGGTGTCCTGCTCGCCTACAAGACCCGCCTCATCCGGGTCGACCGCAGGTTCGTCCGCTTCGTGATGGCGGCCGCGATCGGCTTCGTGCTGCTGATGGCCGTCAACATGCTGTTCGCCGTCTTCGGCGGCGGTGACGGCCTCGGCTTCCGCACCGGCGGTCTGGGCATCGTCGTCGGCATCGTCGGCGTGCTGCTCGGCGCCGCGTTCCTCGCGCTGGACTTCAAGCAGATCGAGGACGGCGTCCGCTACGGCGCTCCCCGCGAGGAGTCCTGGCTGGCGGCCTTCGGCCTGACGCTCTCGCTCGTGTGGATCTACACGGAGATGCTGCGGCTGATCTCGCTGCTGAGCAACGACTAGTCCCCCAAGCGACTGGTCCCCGAAAGACCGGAAGGGCCCGGGAAGGCATTCGCCTTCCCGGGCCCTTCGTCGTCTGTCGGGGGTCGTTCGCCGGGTGTGCGGCTATCCCAGCTTCCGCGCCGCCCGCCGGAGGTCGTACTCGTGGACGATCGCCTTGGCGTGGCCGTACGCGAGGTCGTGCTCTCCCCGCAGCCAGCTGACCTTCTCCTCGAAGCGGAAGAGGGAGGGTCCTTCGTCGACCGTGCGCAGCCAGTCGGCGATCTCGCGGCCGGTGCAATGGGGGATTCGGGAGAGCAGATTCCGGTGGGTCTCGTCGGAGAAGACGTGGGTCATCGGCGCCTCCGGACGCGTCGGATGATGGTCCTTCATGTCACCGTGCCTGAGTGTTCAGGCGTTGGCAACAGTCGGTGGACGGCGCATAGGCTCGCGGCGTGGATGATGTGACGCCTCTTCTGGCCGCTGTGGACGCCTTCGCCGACCGGCTGCGTGCCCTGCCGCAGTCCCGACTGAGCAGGGGGGCGGCGGCGGAAGCGCTGGCCCTGGCCCGAGACCTGGCCGCCTGGACGCAAGCCGTCGAGGAGCCGGGGACGGCCGCCGCCCGGGAGATGCCGGAAGCCGGCATGTTCGCGGTCGCCGACCAAGTGGCCGTGGCCGGCCACGATTTGGCCGAAGCACTGGCCGTCGGTGGTGGGGATCAGGCCGCGACGGGCCCGTCAGTGGCCGAGGCCGTGGCCCTCGTCGAGGCCGCGGCGAAGCGCTGCGGCCTGTAAACGCCGCACGGGGGCGGCGGGACGAGCCCCGGCGCCCCGTGGGCGGCCGGGAGCCCGCGCGGCCGCTGAGCGGCCCGTGAGGGGCTACAGGGAGGCGATGACGCGGTCGGCGAGGACGTAGACGTTCCCCGACGCGCAGCCGAACGTCAGGGCGTAGGCGCCGGAGACCCCGGAGCCGCCCAGCAGCACGGGGGAGTCACCGGTGCGCAGCGCGTCCGCCAGCCGCTCGGCGGTCTCGCGGTGGCCGGGGGTCATGCAGAGGGTGGTGCCGTCGGCGAAGACGTACACGTCGAGGGTGCCGAGCGGGCCCGGGCGGACGTCGGCCAGCGGCATCCCGATCTCCGCCAGCTCGGCGAGGCGCTCGACGGTGCGCTCGTGGTCGTCGGTCGCCGGGAACGGCGAGAAGTCCGGGTGCGAGGGGTGGCGGCGGCGCGCGGCGGTCAGCTCGGGCGACTCGGCGGCCTCCGCGTCGGCGACGGCCTCGGCCGCCTCCGTCAGCGGGTCGGTGCCCGGCAGCGGCTCCAGACCGGCCAGGTCCGCCTGGCGGGGCACGAAGAGCCCGCCGTAGGGGCCGTCGGGCGTCAGCAGATCGTCACCGAGGCCGGACAGGCCGCCCAGCAGGGACGGGGCGTCGGCGGCGTCCCGGGCCTCCTGCGCCGCCCAGAAGGCACGGGCCTCGGCCAGCTCCCGCTCGCGCTCCTCGGCGAGCGCGTCGGCGACGGCCGCGCGTATCTCGGACAGCTCCGCCACGGGGGCGGTACGGGCGGCGGGCACCGGCGCGTGGGCCCGGCGGTCCGCGGTGGCGGCCGCCAGCTCGGTGCGCAGGGCGGTGATCTGCCGGCGCAGACCGCGGGTGGTGTGGAGGGCGGCGGCGCCCGCCGCCGTCGCGGTGGCAGCGGCAAGCAGCAGGGCAAGGGACATGGCGCTCACTGACGTACTCCCGGTTGCAATAGATCCCCCGAATTCCTACCTCAGCTTCGCGCGCGATGCCCCCGGAGCGTAGTGCGAAACGTCATGAAACGGACGGGACCAAGGGCCCGGACGTTGTTCCTTCAACATCCCTGACCTGGGGAAACGAATCGCCCCCGGGACATTGGTCACATCCTGGGGGAGATTCGGTCACGTTCCCGCACGGCCACGCCGAAGGCCGATATGGGGTCAGATGTGCGTCGAGCGCGAGACCTCGCAGGTCAGCTCAGGCGACGTGCTTTTCTGTCGCGTCTGCGCTGAGCCCCCGTTGCGGCTCAGCTCAGCCGCCCGTGCTTTTCTGGCGCGCCTGAACTGAGCCTCCGCTGCGCTGCGGCTCAGCTCAGGCGCTCGATCACCATCGCCATGCCCTGGCCGCCGCCCACGCACATCGTCTCCAGGCCGAACTGCTTGTCGTGGAACTGCAGCGAGTTGATGAGCGTGCCGGTGATGCGCGCGCCCGTCATGCCGAAGGGGTGGCCCACCGCGATGGCGCCGCCATTGACGTTCAGGCGGTCCAGGTCGATGCCGAGGTCCCGGTACGAGGGGATGACCTGCGCCGCGAACGCCTCGTTGATCTCGACCAGGTCGATGTCGCCGATGCCCAGCCCGGCGCGCTTCAGCGCCTGCTTGCTGGCCTCTACCGGCCCATAGCCCATGATCTCGGGCGACAGGCCCGAGACGCCGGTCGACACGATCCGGGCGAGCGGGGTCAGGCCCAGCTCGCGTGCCTTGGTGTCGGACATGATCACCAGGGCGGCGGCGCCGTCGTTGAGCGGGCAGCAGTTGCCCGCCGTGATCAGACCGTCCGGGCGGAAGGCCGGCTTCAGGCCCGAGACGCCCTCCAGGGTCACGCCCGCGCGCGGGCCGTCGTCCGTCGAGACGACCGTGCCGTCCGGCGTGGTGACCGGGGTGATCTCCCGCGCCCAGAAACCGTTCTTGATGGCTTCCTCGGCGAGGTTCTGCGACCGCACGCCGAACTCGTCCATGTCCCGGCGGGTGACGCCCTTGAGGCGGGCCAGGTTCTCGGCCGTCTGCCCCATCGCGATGTACGCGTCCGGTACGAGGCCGTCCTCGCGCGGGTCGTGCCAGTCGGTGCCCTCCTGCCCGGCCCGGTCGGCGGTGCGGGCCTCGGCGTCCGCGAAGAGCGGGTTGTGGGTGCCGGGCATGCCGTCGGACGAGCCGTTGACGGACCGGGAGACCATCTCGACGCCCGCCGAGATGAAGACGTCGCCCTCGCCCGCCTTGATGGCGTGCAGCGCCATCCGCGAGGTCTGCAGCGAGGAGGAGCAGTACCGGGTGATCGTGCAGCCCGGCAGGTGGTCCATGCCCATCTGCACGGCCACGATCCGGCCCAGGTTGTGGCCCTGCTCGCCGCCGGGCAGACCGCAGCCGAGCATCAGGTCGTCGATGTCGCGCGGGTCCAGCTCGGGGACCTTGGCGAGCGCCGCCTGGATGATCGTGGCGGTCAGATCGTCGGGGCGCAGGTCCTTCAGCGAGCCCTTGAAGGCGCGGCCGATGGGGGAGCGGGCGGTTGAGACGATCACGGCTTCGGGCATCACGGCTCCAGGGGGCGCGAAAGGGCTGACTCTGCTGGAAGTTACCCGCACGTAGCGCCATGGTCACCGACTCCGCGCTGTGATGCGGGCCTCTTTTCTAAGCGGCTGCTCAGGCAGCGGGTACCCGCCGCCCGCTCAGGCAAGCGGGTGCCCGCCCGCTCAGGTCTCCCGCCGCGCCCGGGACCAGACGTGGTGGGGCGTGGGCTCCGTGTGCGCCGGCAGCCGCCGCCGCTTGCGGTGCTTGAGCAGGGCCCACCGGCCGCGCGCCGCCGTGACCTCCGTGCCGCCCTCGGCCGCCGCCTGCGCGGCCGCCCGGGCCACGGGCAGGATGCCCTCGCGGCGGGTGACGTCCGGCCGCTCCTCGTCCTCCGGCCAGCAGCCCAGCGCCGCGCACAGCGTCGGCAGCACCGCCATGGCCGCCGTCGCGTACCCCTCGGCCGAGGGGTGGTAGTTGTCCGGCCCGAACAGCTCCCGCGGGTTCTGCTCGAACTCCGGACCCAGCAGGGCGCCCAGCGAGACCGTGCGCCCGCCCGCCTCCAGCACCCCTATGGTCTGCGCCGCCGCCAGCTGGCGGCTCAGCTTCCGGGCCAGCCAGCGCAGCGGCTGGTACACCGGCTCGAGCGTGCCCAGGTCGGGGCAGGTGCCCACGACCACCTCGCAGCCCGCCTCGCGCAGTCTGCGCACCGCGTCGGAGAGCAGCCGCACGGACCGGGCGAAGGGCATCCGGTGGGTGACGTCGTTCGCCCCGATCATGATCACGCAGACGTCGGGGACCCGGGCCGGGTCGGACAGCAGCATGGTGACCTGCCGCTCCAGGTCGTGCGACTGCGCGCCCGACAGTGCCACGTTGCGCAGCTCGACGGGCCGCTCCGCGACCGCGGCGAGCCCCGAGGCCAGCAGGGCCCCCGGGGTCTGCCGGGGGCGGTGGACGCCCTGCCCGGCGGCCGTGGAGTCGCCGAGCACGCCCAGCAGCAGCGGCTCGTGCCCCAGCCGGTGGACGAAGGAGGACCCGTAGCGGCCGTCCGCACGCGGCGGTGTGTCGTTGTTCCCGCCGACCACCCGCCTGGCCAGCGCGACCTCCGTGAGGAGGACCCCCAGCGCCGCCCCACCCAGCAGCCCCACCCCGCCGCCGCCGTACGCGGCGGCGGCCGCGATCCGCCGTGCGACCCTCGCCCTCGACATGGACATAGGCCCGGGCCTCCTCCCGATCCACCGCCGCGCACCCTTGCCCGACCGTGTTAACAGCTTGTTGCCCCGAGCGCCCGCCCGCGCAACGCGCCGCTAGTGCACTCGGCGGCGCAATAGGCTGGATGTACGGGTACGCGATGACCGCTAGTACCCCCGACCGCGGAGATCACCGTGCAGTATCACGATTCGATGATTGAGCTCGTTGGCAACACCCCGCTCGTGAAGCTCAACAGCGTGACCGAAGGCCTTCAAGCCACCGTGCTTGCCAAGATCGAGTACTTCAACCCCGGCGGCTCGGTGAAGGACCGTATCGCCGTGCGGATGATCGAGGCCGCCGAGAAGTCCGGAGAGCTGAAGCCCGGCGGCACGATCGTCGAGCCGACGTCCGGCAACACCGGGGTGGGCCTCGCGATCGTGGCTCAGCAGAAGGGTTACAAGTGCATCTTCGTCTGCCCGGACAAGGTCTCCACTGACAAGATCAATGTGCTGCGGGCGTACGGCGCGGAGGTCGTGGTCTGCCCGACCGCGGTGGACCCCGAGCACCCGGATTCCTACTACAACGTTTCCGACCGGCTCGTCGCGGAGACCCCCAACGCCTGGAAGCCAGACCAGTACAGCAACCCGAACAACCCCCTCTCCCACTACGAGACCACCGGCCCCGAGCTGTGGGAGCAGACGGCGGGGAAGATCACCCACTTCGTCGCGGGCGTCGGCACCGGCGGCACGATCAGCGGCACCGGCCGCTACCTCAAGGAGATCAGCGGCGGCCGGGTCAAGGTCATCGGCTCGGACCCGGAGGGCTCGGTCTACAGCGGCGGCTCCGGCCGCCCGTACCTGATCGAGGGCGTCGGTGAGGACTTCTGGCCGACCGCCTACGACGGCACGGTGACGGACGAGATCATCGCGGTCTCCGACAAGGACGCCTTCCAGATGACCCGCCGCCTCGCCAAGGAGGAGGGCCTGCTCGTCGGCGGCTCCTGCGGCATGGCGGTCGTCAGCGCCCTGCGCGCCGCCGAGGGGCTCGGCCCGGACGACGTGGTCGTCGTCCTGCTGCCCGACAGCGGCCGCGGCTACCTCAGCAAGATCTTCAACGACGAGTGGATGGCGGACTACGGTTTCCTGGAGGAAGCCGGTGACGCCGCGCGCGTCGCCGACGTGCTGCGCCGCAAGGAGGGCGACATGCCCTCGCTGGTGCACATGCACCCCGAGGAGACCGTCGGTGAGGCCATCGAGGTGCTCCGCGAGTACGGCGTCTCGCAGATGCCCATCGTGAAGCCGGGAGCGGGGCACCCCGATGTGATGGCCGCCGAGGTCATCGGTTCGGTCGTGGAGAGGGAGCTGCTGGACGCCCTGTTCGCCCAGCGCGCCTCCCTCTCCGACCCGCTGGAGAAGCACATGTGCCCGCCGCTGCCGCAGGTCGGCGCCGGTGAGCCGGTCGCCGACCTGATGGCCGTGCTCGGCCAGGCCGACGCGGCGGTCGTCATCACCGAGGGCAAGCCGACCGGTGTGGTGAGCCGTCAGGACCTGCTGGCCTTCCTGGCGGAGGGCACCAAGTAGGCCTGCGGCCCGCGTTGGTGGTCTGCGGGCTGCGGCTGCGGTTTGCTGCGGCTTGCGGGGCGGCAAAGGTGCGTGCACGTACACGTCATGTGCTCGCAGCACGGGCTTAACAACGGACCGGCATGGTGGAGGGGTGTCGGCACGGACGTACGCGTCCGGGCCGGCGCGCCTCAGCGGCGGTGGGAATTCCGGAGCGGCTCCCGGACTCCTGGGCCGGCGCGTTTGGTGGGGACCGCCGTTGTCCCGACTCTGGCCTCCGGCCGGGGTGCGGCGGTCCCCCTTTTTTTGGACTCGTTCGCCTCCGGGCGCTCTGATCCCCTGTCGACACTCCTCGACACGGCGCTTTGTCGCTCGTTCCTCGCTCCGACGCTTGGTCTCGTCGCTTTCGACAGGGGCGCGCCCTTTGGCTCACTCGTACCGGAAACGGGGGCGCCGCTCAAGCGGAGTCGAAGCGCCCTCTCGCGTTCGCACATGGCCGAGCCCTCAACCGCCGCCGAACGGCCTCGACGTGCCATTTCCTCAATCGCCGGACGGGCTGGATGTGCTGTGCCCTCAACCGCCGGACGGGCTTGATGAGGATGAGCCCAGCCACATCCAGCCCGTCCGGCGATTGAGGACACCGCCGCGCAGCGGTGGTGCACACGCCACGCGCCGCGGCGGCAAAGACGGCCCCGCGGCCGAACATCCGCCCGGCGCGAGCCGCCCACGCGAAGGCGGAAACGGGGTGCCCGGAAGCGTTTTCGGTCCCCTACTCCCAGTCCGCCGGTTCCTTCTTCCGGGCGTGGCGCCAGGGGAAACCTCCCGCCGACTGCGCCACGTTGACGCCGACGATGCCCGCCCAGCTCACCAGCAGGCCGGACAGGCCCGCGTTGGTCACGGCTATGGCGGACAGGGGGATCGCCAGGAACAGGGAGAGCGCGACGAAGCCGAAGCGCTCGCCGAAGGCGCCCGGTGCGGAGCCGCCGGGGCGGCCGCCGCGGGCGAGCGTCATCTGCTGTTCGGCCAGGTGCCGTCGCACGCGCTTGTCGACCGTGCCGTCGAGCTTCCGCTCGACGGCACGGTCGACCTTCTCCAGGAACGACTCGATGAGTTCCGACTCGTACTCCGACCCCAGTTCCTTGCGGGTCTGGAGGGTCGCGTCGAGTTCCTTCTTCAGCTCGGGGTCGCGGGCCGTCATGCCCGTAACGGTACGGTCACTGAGGCCCCGCGGTCAGGGGGGCCAGCACCCGTATCCGCAGTAGGGAAAGTCCCCGTCACACCGGGGACCCCCGTGGAAGGAGCAGTCCGTGCCCGTACCTCTGCTGTCGTCCCTCGCCGGACCCGGGGCCGTCGACCGGGCGGACGCCCTCACCGTCGCCGGGCAGGCCCTCTCCCGGGAGGAACTCCTCGGTGCCGCGGGCGCGGTGGCGCACCGGATCGCCGGGGCGGCCTCCGTGGCCGTCCGGGCCGAGGCGGCCGTGTCCACCGTCGTGGCCGTCGTGGGCGGCCTGCTCGCCGGCGTGCCCGTGGTGCCGCTGCCGCCCGACGCCGGACCGGCCGAGCGGGAGCACATCCTGCGCGACTCCGGCGCCGAACTCGTCCTGGGCGGCGGCGAGGACGCCGACGTGCCGGTGGATCCGGGCGAGCGCGCCGACTTCACGGCCGTGGCCGAGGATCCCGGGGCGACCGCGCTGATCCTCTACACCTCCGGGACGACCGGGGCGCCCAAGGGGGCGCTGATCCCGCGCGGTGCGGTGGCCGCGGGGCTGGACGGGCTCGCGGAGGCCTGGCAGTGGACGGAAGAGGACACCCTCGTGCACGGGCTGCCGCTCTTCCACGTGCACGGCCTCGTGCTGGGCGTCCTGGGCGCGCTGCGCACCGGATGCCGCCTGGTGCACACCGGCAGGCCGACCCCGCAGGCGTACGCGGCGGCCGGCGGCAGCCTGTACTTCGGGGTGCCGACCGTGTGGTCCCGCGTCGTGCGCGAACCGGACGCCGCGCGGGCGCTGAGCGGGGCGCGGCTGCTGGTGTCGGGCAGCGCGGCGCTGCCCGCGCCCGTCTTCCGGGACCTGGAACGGCTGACCGGGCAGCGGCCCGTCGAGCGGTACGGCATGACCGAGACCCTGATCACCATTTCCGCGCGGGCCGACGGGGAGCGCCGGCCGGGTTCGGTCGGGCTGCCGCTGACCGGGGTGCGCACCCGCGTGGTGGCGGAGAACGGCGCGGAGATCGGCGAGCTGGAGGTGTGCGGGCCGACGCTGTTCAGCGGCTACCTGGGCCGCCCGGAGGCGACGGCCGCCGCGTACACGGACGACGGGTGGTTCCGCACCGGCGACATCGCGGCCATCGAGCCGGACGGCTCGCACCGCATCGTGGGCCGGGCCTCCACCGACCTGATCAAGTCGGGTGGCTACCGGGTCGGGGCGGGCGAGGTGGAGAACGCGCTGCTCGACCACCCGGCGGTGCGCGAGGCGGCCGTCGTCGGGGCCCCGCACGACGATCTGGGGCAGGAGATCGTCGCCTATGTCGTGGCCGACGAGGTGAGCGAGAAGGCACTGATCGACTTCGTGGCCGGGCATCTGTCCGTCCACAAACGGCCGCGCCGCATCCGCTTCCTGGAGGCGTTGCCGCGCAACGCGATGGGCAAGCCGCAGAAGAAACTGCTGCCGCCGCTGTAGGGCGCCGCAGTGGACGGCGGCAGCGCGCTGCATATATTCATGCAGAGTCAGGGCCATCTGAATGGAGGTCCGAGGTCGAGTGAACCGTCGAACACCATGGAGGGCCCGATGACGGAGACCGGGGGCGAACCGGAAGCCACCGCACGCCTGCAGAAGCTCTTCGAGGGGCACCGGCTGACGCCGACCCAGCGCCGCATCGCCCACTGCATGGTGCGGCGGGCGGCCGACGCGCCCTTCCTCTCCAGCGTCGAGCTGGCCGAGCTGGCGGGCGTCAGCCAGCCGTCCGTGACCCGCTTCGCGGTCGCCCTCGGCTTCGACGGCTACCCGGCCCTGCGCCGCCATCTGCGCGATGTGGTGCCCGCCGCCGAGGCGCCCGGCGAGGGCTCGTACAACGAGTACCAGCAGGCCGTTTACGCCGAGATCGACAACCTGCGCCATCTCGCCTCGCTGCTCGCCGACCCGGCCCCCGTCGCCCGGGCCGGCCGGCTGCTCGCCGCGTCGCGGCCGTTGCCCGTGCTCGGTCTGCGCGCGGCGGCCGCCCAGGCGGGCGGCTTCGTCTACTTCGCCCGCAAGGTGCACCCCGACGTCCGGCTCCTCGACGAGGGCGGCACCCTGCTCGCCGACCGCGTCGACGCGGCCGTCCGGGCCGGGGCGAGCGCCCTGCTGTGCTTCGCGCTGCCCCGCCATCCGCGCGAGGTGGTCGAGGCACTGGAGTACGCGCGGGACGCGGGGCTGACCGTCGTCACCGTCGCCGACTCCACCTTCGCCCCCGTCGCGGGCCACACCGACCACCTGCTCCCCGCCGCCGTCGGCACCGGCCTCGCCTTCGACACCGCGTGCGCGCCGATGCTGCTGGGGCGGGTGCTGCTGGAAGCGATGTGCGACGCCCTGCCGGACGCGCAGGCGCGGCTGGAGGAGTTCGACTCGAAGGCGCTGGCGCGCGGGCTGTTCGTGGAGTGAAGCGGTCTGGCCGTCCGGCCGGGGTTGGGTGGGCGGCCAGACCGCCGTTTCGTCCTCAATCGCCGGACGGGCTGTTTTGGCTGAGCCCAGCCACATCAAGCCCGTCCGGCGATTGAGGACGCGCCCGCAGGGAGCCAAGCCGCCGCAGGCGGCAGGGACCGGCCGATAGCCGGGAACCGCCGGCCAGGCGAGAGGCGGCAGGGACATCGGCCTCCGGCCGTTCCGGCAGAGACCGGTCCCAAACGCCCTACCGGGCGAACCGCATTTCGGGGAAGCGGGGCGACGGCCCGTCGAGCAGGTGGTCGTCGCGGCCCTTGAGGAACCGGTCGAAGAACGCGGCGACATACGCCCGGCCCGCCGCCACCGCGCGCTCCGGCCGCACCGTCCCGAGCTGCTCCCGGACGGTCTCCGGCGGCACCGCGCCCCGCTCGGCGAGGGACGGCAGCAGGGCGGAGGCGTCGGTGAGGGAACCGTGCCGCGAGCCGCGCAGCGTCACATCGCCGCGCCAGCCCGTCGAGTTCTTCCACAGGGCCGTCCACGACGGCTGCCGGTGGTAGTCCCCGGAGTCCGGGGACTCCGTGCCCATCAGCAGGAACGGCCGGTCCAGGCCGTCGCGGGCCACCGTGCCCGGTTCGCTTCCCGAGCCGTCCGGGCCGGGGAACTCCAGCGTCCCGTCCATGTTGATCCCCGCCCGGATCCGACGGTCGTCGTGCATGGTCTGGAGGGCGGTGAACCCTCCCGCGGAGTGCCCGGCCATGCCGACGCGCCGCAGGTCCATGACGTTCGTGAGGCCCGGCGGGAGGGCGACGCGCCGCTTGGCGCCCCCGAGGGTGTCGAGGACGAAGCGGGTGTCGTCGACCCGGGCCCGCATCGCCTTGCGCAGCACCGCGCCGATGTCGGTGCCGGGCTTTCGGGCCAGCCCGGGGAGGACGGACGTCGCCAGCCGCCCGCCGGGCAGGGCCACTTCGGAGGAGTCGTAGGTGTGGTCGACGGTCACGACCACATAGCCGCGCGAGGCCAGGTCCTCCACCAGGCCGGTGTTCCAGGTCCGCGGGTCGCCCAGCCCCGCCGAGTACAGCACGACCGGCAGCTTGCCCGGGCACCGGGCGACGGGCGCGTCCACGCGTGCGTGCGTGCGCGTGGCGGCCCAGTCGGCCCGGTCGGCCGGCACGCCGTAGTTGAGCGCGCCCGCGCCGGTGGCGGAGCCGAAGTGGGCCGCCGCGCGCTCGTCCATGTGACGGGCCGTCCGGCCGCCGTGACCCCGTTCGGCCGGGTACCAGAAGCTCACCATCACCTCGCGCGGCCCGGGCCGCCAGGGATCCCGCCGCGCGTCGTCGGTCAGGTGCCGGGTGGTGGTGCCCACGGCGTACGGGCCGGTGGGGGCCGGCAGGTGCCCGTACGGGCGGCCCGCGCTCTCGTGCGCGTCCGCCCGGGGTGCGGTCACGCCCAGCAGGCCCGTCACGGTCAGTGCCGCCGCCGCGATGACCGCCCGTCGCCGCAGACCACGCTCGTATGCGGGCATCCCGGACTCCTTCCGATCGGCTGATGAGCCGACCTTAGGGAACGAACGGGTGCCCAGGCGTCATACGTCGGAGCCAACTTGCGGGGGATACCGGGGTATGACGTCGGTGGGCGCGGGTTCTCAGCCGGTCCTCATCTTGGTCGGTTACCGTGCCGCGCGGCACGTGAAGGACGCGTGAGAAGGAGGTCTGCCGTGGGGCGCGGGGTGTATGCGCTGGCGCGGGTGGCGGTGGTCGTACGGGCCCCCGCCGGTCCGCTGTGGTGGCTGGGTGTGGTGAGTGCCGGCGTCGGGTTGCTGGTGCCGGGGCTCACCGGGCGCCGGATCGGTGTGCTCGCCGGGGCGGCGCTGTTCCTGCTCGCGGCGTGCGGGGCGTTCGTGGCCCGCCGCGGACGGTACGCGGAGCTGGCGCTCGGCGCGTCGCGGGCGGGCAGGTCCGTCATCCTCCAGGACCGTGCCGTGACGCTACGCGCCTGGCGGCGCCACCGGCGCTGGTGGCTCGCGGGGGCGTTCCTCGCCGCCGTGGCCGCCTCCTTCGCGGTCCCGGCCGCGCCGGGGATGGCGATGGCCGGGCTGGGCACCGGCCTGTGGGCGAAGGCGCTGTGGCTGGGCGGCCTGGAGCGCGCCGGCGACGTACTGCTCTGGGTCCGCCCGGAGGCGGCGCGCGGCAGCGCCGCCGGGAAGACCGTGGGCGGCTACCAGACGACCGGGCTCTCGGCGGGCGACGCTGCACCGGGCGGCGCGAGGCGGGTCCGCGCGGGGGCGCGGGGCTGACCGGTGCGCCGGGCTCCGACTCTTCCGGGGGGCAAGCGCCCCCGGACCGCGCTCCTGGGCGGAGCCCCAGGGTTCAGCTCAGGTAACCAGCGCCCCGGTACGGATCGCGAACTCACGAAGCCCCTGTACGCGAGCGGGCCCGTACAGCAGATCTGACGTCAGTGCCCGCAGCGCCGGGCGCCGTACTTCCTGGGGCGCCTCCTGCTCCACCCGCCGTAGCGCCGTGAACGTCTGTGGCCCATCACCCAAGGCGTGCCACATGCGGGCAATGTCCGTCCAGGCCCGGGCGCGTCGCTCCGGCGTCGGCATGAAGTCGATGTTCAGCCCGGATGCGACCTGCACGCCCTCGTCCGGTGTCCCGAGCGCGTTGAGGGCCCCGATGCGATAGACGTCGACCTGGGTCCGGGTCGCCTCCACGGTGAAGAGGCCCTGGACCTCCGGCAGGCGCTTGGTGTCCTCCTCCGCCTCGTCGAGCAGAGCGAGCGCCGCAGAGCGGTCGCCACCCGTAGCCGCCGAATACGCGGCGGTCAGCAGCAGAGTGGTCCGTACGGCCCTGGTGCGTTCCTTGGATGGGTCCAATTCGGCCGCCTCGCGGGTGAGGAGGTTCACTGCAGGCGACCAGCGACCGGAGCGGCGCATCGTGATTGCCAGTACCCGGGACGCCTCCCCGACCGGCACCGGGGACCCGCTGGACCGGGCGGCGGACAGGGCCCGGTCGGCAGCGACCCACGCGGCGTCGGAGTGCTGCTTCGATGCGAGTTCTGCGGTGAGCACGTAGGCCCGGGCCAGCACAGCGGCGGCCTGCTGCCGGGCACGCCCGGTCGCAGCGTGCCGGGTCGCCTCGGCCGCAGCGAGCAGCTCCGGCAGCGAGGTGCCGAGTTCGCTGTAGCGCGCGGCCCGGAATGTCTGCCGTGCCGCAGACGTCTGCGTGGTCAGGACCGCAAGCGGCACCGCTTCGGCGGCCGGAAGCCGGAATAGGGCATCCTCCAGAGCGGCGGTCAGGTCCTCGGATACCACGGCTGCCGATGCCGTCTCCGCGCCTACGACGGCCGTCGCCCCAGCGGCGAGCGCCCCGGCCAGCAGTTCCCTACGACGCACCGCATCCTCCTCGTCCGACGGCCACTCGCCCGCCACCGTAGCGACCGCCGACCCGTGTGGCACTGCGGGACCACACAGCCGCTCGGGTGGGATGCCCAACGCCTCGGCCATGAGGAGCATCGCGGAGGGCTCCGGACGCAGCTTGTTGCCCTCGATCCGGGAGATCGCCGACGCCGAGTAGCCGCAGCTTGCACCTAACTGCCCTTGCGTCAGCCTGGCAGCAGCGCGGGCACCGCGAACGACGGCCCCGAGATCTTCCGTTCTGTGACCCATGGGCACCTCCTGTGCACCGACGGGGCGGACGACGCTAGCGCTGGTCCTCACGAGGAGGTAGGGCGCACGGATGCACATCGGGTGCCGGTTCCGCACACCGTGTGCGAAAGCGCCCCTGGCCCGCCCGTCCCTGACCGACCGCCGCGCCGCCATGGTGGTCCCGCAGACGGGCGACGTCCCCCGTCGTTTCGCTGCTCGCGCTCCTACCGGAGGCAACCATGGAGAAAGTGCTCGTCACTGGCGGGCCGGGTTCATCGGCTCGCACTTCGTCAAGCGCATCTTGCGTGCTGACGACGTCGCCAAGGTGACCGTTCTCGACGCGCTCACGTACGCGGGGCACGCCGAAAATCTCGGTAAGGCCTTCCTCAGCCCAAAGCTGCGGTTTGTCCACGGCAACATCATCGACGCCAAGTTGGTCGACGACCTGGTGCAGCAGCACACGGCGATCGTCCACTTCGCCGCCGAGTCCCACGTCGACCGCTCGTTCTTCGCAGCCAGCACCTTCCTGTCCACGAACGTGCTCGGCACCCAGACGCTCGCGGACGCTGCCATGCGCTACGGCATCAAGCGGTTCGTCCACGTCTCCACGGACGAGGTCTACGGGCCCTTGACCGAAGGGGCTGCCATCGAGGAAGACCCGGTCCGGCCGACCGTGCCCTACGCCGCGTCGAAGGCCGCCAGCGACTTCGTGGCGTTGAGCTACTTCCACACCTACGACGTCCCGGTGTGCGTCACGCGCAGCTCGAACAACTATGGGCCATACCAGCACCCCGAGAAAGTCATCCCGCTGTTCGTCACCCGGCTGTTCCAGGGCGACAAAGTCACCATCCACGGCCAGGGCCAGCATGTCCGCAACTGGCTGCACGTCGAAGACAACTGCGCCGGCATCGAGCTGGTCCTGCGCGGTGGCGTACCTGGCGAGGTCTACAACATCGGCGGCGGCACGGATCTCACCACCGTGGAACTCACCGACACCCTCCTGCGCATGTGCGGCGCCGACTGGGACTCGGTGGTGTACGTGTCCGACCGGCGGTCGAACGACATCCGGTACTCGATGAACTGGGACAAGATCGCCACTCAGCTCGGCTACCGGCCCGCCCGCGTCTTCGGGGACGGCCTTGCCGCCGCTGTGGAGTGGTACCAGTGCAACCCCGACCGGTGGGCTCCGCTAATGCGCAACCCTTACGCGCCGATGCCCAGGGCCGAAATCGCGGTTGCCGTCGAGGAGACCGCGCGTGTCGTCCACTGACGTGCAGAAGCGCCGTATCCTCGTGACCGGCGTCGGGGGAGCCCCCGGGTTCGACCTCGCACGGAGCCTGCTCAGGCTCGGTTGCGACATCATCGCGGCGGACTCCCACCCGCTGGCCGTCGGTCTCCGGCTGCCGAATGTCACGCCGCGCACCACAGCCCCAGCCGCCGATGTCTCCTACCGGTCCAGCCTCCTGCGCTTGTGCGCCGAGCTCCGGCCACACGCGATCCTGTCCACCGTCGAGCACGAGCTCGGCAAGCTCGCCGCACTGCGGCGCCCTCTGTCCGACCTCGGCGTGACGACGTGGCTGCCGGACCCGGCCGCGATCGAAGCGTGCACCGACAAGGCCGCGTTCCACACGGCGCTCAGCAAGAACGACGTCCCCACGCCGCGCACCTTCCTGCCCCACGAACTGGGCCGAGCCCCTGACGGCACCCCGCTGGTCGTCAAGCCCCGGCGTGGGCAGGGTGCCCAGAACGTGCACCTCTGCCACACCAGGGATCAGGCGCGCGTGCTGTGCGAACTCGTCCCCGACCCGATTGTCCAGGAACGCGTGAACGGAGCCGAGTTCACCGCGGACTGCCTCGTCGACCGCTCCGGCCAGGCGTCGGTGATTCTGCGATACCGGCTCCTCGTCAAGGGCGGGCTTGCCGTCGTGAGCCGCACGTTCCACGACCGGGAGGTGGCCGAGCTCGTCCAGGAAACCTTGGCCGCCGTCGGCGCGGTCGGCGCCTGCTGTGCCCAGGGCTTCATCAGCGACGGCCCGGAGCGGGTCGTCATGACCGAGGTCAACGCCCGGGTCGCCGGGGGATTCCCAGCGAGCGAGGCGGCCGGGGCCGATCTCACCGGCCAGCTCCTCGCCGGCCTGTTCGAGAACCCCGTCGACCACGACCGGCTCCAGTACAAGCCGGACGTGTGCCTCACCAAGTACACCGAGACGTTGATCGTCGAGGAGGGCCAACGATGACCACAACTATGGTGGCGGGCGCGGCCTACAACGCGCGTCCGTTCCTCTACGGCCCCGAAGAGACCGCGCTCGCCGGGGTCCTGCGCAGCGGGCACTACGGCCACACCGGCGTCACCGACCAGTTCGAGGCCGACGTCGCCGCCTTCCTGGGCGTCCCCGAGACGGTCGCGGTCGCCTCCGGCACGTCCGCGCTCCACGTCGCCCTGCTCGCCGCCGGGATCGGCCCGGGCCATGAGGTGCTCGTCCCGTCCCTCACCTTCTGCGCCACGATTCAGGCGATCCTCGCCGTCGGCGCCCGGCCCCGGTTCGTCGAGGTCAATCCGCTCACCGCGTGTGTCGGCAGCGCGGAAGTGCTGGACGCCGTCACCGCGGACACCCGCGCGGTCATGCCCGTGCTGTACGGCGGCCGGGCCGTCGACCTGTCCGAGGCGCAGCCGGTGTTCGCCGAGCAAGGCATCACCGTCATCGAGGACGCGGCCCACGCCTTCGGCTCCTACGCCGGCGCGCGGCGCGTCGGAGCCACTGGTGCGCTGACCTGTTTCAGCTTCGGGCCGATCAAGAACCTCACCTGCGGGCAGGGCGGCATGATCGTCCCGCGGGATGCGCTGGAAGCGGCGGCTTGCCGCAAGCTGCGCGGGCTCGGGATCGTCGAGTCGGCGGCCTGGCGCGCGGAGGCGACCGGCTACACCGTCGAAGGCTTCGGGCTGCGGGTACAGATGTCGTCAATCAACGCGGCGATCGGCTCCGCACAGCTCAGCTGTTTCCCGGAGGCCGAGGCCAAGCGCAAGTCCCTGTGGCGGGCGTACGCGACCGCTCTGCAGTGCGTCGAGGACGTCACCGTTGTGGACGTCGACGTGCAACGGTCCGTACCCCACCTGTGCGCGGTGCTTGTCCACGCGGACCGCGACCAGGTGTTCCGGACGCTGCGAGCCCGGGGTGTCGGCGTCGGCACGCACTACCCGCCGAACCACCAGCAGCCGGCCTTCGCCCCGTGGTGCCGGTCCCTGCCGGTGACCGAGCGGGTTGGCCGCCAGATCATGACCCTGCCATTCCACCAGCACCTGGCGGAGGCCGACGTGGAACGCGTCGCCTCCGAGGTCGTGAAGGCCGCCACCGAGACGGCAGCCGTCGGATGACCGCCCGGCCACAACGCATATTGACGGTCTGCCTCGGCAACCACTGCCGCTCCCCGCTCGCCGCCGTCATCCTTGCCCAGCTCGGCGGGGACGCGGTCGAGGTGAGGTCGGCGGGCACCGTGGGTAAGTGGGCCGGCAAGCCCGCCCACGCCGAGATGGTCGCCGCCGCGGCGGCGCGAGGGTATGACATGAGTCCCCACCTCGGCGTGCACATCAACAGGGAATTGTTGGAGTGGGCCGACGTCGTCCTCGCCATGGACGAGGGTAACCTCGCCGCGCTCCGGGAACTGGCCGACGAGCGCACCGCTCCGAAGCTGGCCCTCTACCTGGAGGACCGCGACGTCCCAGACCCGTGGGGCAAGGAAGCCGCCTTCTTCGCCGACGTCGTCACCCTCGTCGAGGACGGTGCCGCCCGGCACCTTCCGTAGGACCCGCGCCGGTCAGCCGGACGCGGCGGACAGGAGCACGTCCACGAGCCTGTCCGCCGCGTCCGGCCGTCCGTGCGCCCGGGCCCGTTCCGCCATCGCCTCCCGCCGTGCGGGATCGGTGAGGAGCGGGTCCAGCGCGTCCCGCAGGCTCCCACCGGTCACCTCACCGAGCAGCGCGACGGCGGCCCCGGCGTCCTCCAGATGCCGCGCGTTGTGCGCCTGCTCGTTCCCGGCCGAGGAGGCGAGCGGGATGAACACCGCCGGTCTGCCCAGCGCGGTCAGTTCGGCGAGGGTCCCGGCGCCGCTCCGGGAGACCACGACGTCTGCCAGCGCCAGTACGTCGGGCAGCTCCGGGCCGACGAAGCCGGCGAGGTAGTACCGGCCCGACAGCTCCAACGGCAGGGCTGCCGCGTGCTGCCGAAGCCCTTCGAGGTTGGCCGGCCCGCACTGGTGGATCACGTTCGCACGCCCCAGCAGCCACGGCAGCGCATCCCGTACGACGCCGTTGATCTGCTGGGAGCCCTGCGCGCCGCCGGTGACGTACACGGTCGGCAGACGCCGGTCGAAGCCGTACAGCCCCAGCGCCTCGACGGCCTTGTCCGGATGCCCGGTCAGCACCTCGGGGCGGATCGGGTTGCCGGTGACGACCGCGGAACCCCGCACCGACTCCGGCAGGAGCGGCAGCGACGACTCCGACGACACCGCGATCCTCGTCGCCGAGCTCGCCAGCTTCCGGTTGGCCAGGCCCAGGCGCACCGTCTGCTCGTGGAGCACCAACGGACGGCGGCACATGCGGGCGGCCAGTCCGGCGGGGACGGCCACGTACCCGCCCGTGGCGAGCACCACGTCCGGCTGGAAGTCGGAGACGATCTTCCGTGCCTGGGCCACACCGAGCGGTACCCGGGCCATGTCCCGGACGTTCGCCGGACTCACCATCTTGAGCGGGTTGCTGGAGCGGCGGATCTTGCCCGTGGCCACGGTCGTGAAGGCGATGCCCTCGGCCGGTGCCACCCGGGCCTCCAGGCCGTCCGCCGTGCCGATCCACAGGACGTCGAGCGCCCTGCCATCAGCCGCCAGCCGATGCTGGAGCGCGCGGATCGCGGTCAACGCGGGATAGGTGTGGCCCCCGGTACCTCCACCCGTGACGATCAGGCGGAAGCTGGCCGGGAGGCGAGAAGCACTATTCACTCGGCGCACCCTACTGCGCCGCCTCCCCACCCGGTCCGGGGCGGAGCCCCGGGGTTCAGCGCAGAGCCGTCAGGTCACCGGCGTGCGCCGCGCCGCTTTCGGCGACCAGGTCCTCCAGGGTCTGCGGGGCGCGTACGGGAGCGAACCGCACGGCGCCGGCGTCACCCTCGCCTTCTGCGAGCGCGTAGCCGTAAACCCCCGGGCGGAGCAGCGAGTTGTACGCGAAGTGGTTCGAGAAGTAGTACGCGCCCGTGTCGAGCAGGGCGACGTGGTCCCCGGCCTCCAGGAGGGGCAGCGGCCGGTCCACGGCGACGAGGTCGCCCGCGAAGCAGCACGGCCCGGCGATGTCCTGCGGCACCGGCTCGGTCGTCTTCGGCCGCCCCAGCCCGTCGAACACCGCCACCCGCAGCGGCCAGGACGCCGGCGCGAACACCGTGCGGGTGGCGACCTGGGCGCCCGCGTGCGTCACCGCGATCCGGCGGCCCCCGGCGGACTTGGTGTACTCCACCCGGGCCAGCACCGTGCCGCTCTTGGCCAGCAGCGACCGGCCGAACTCGGTCACCAGCCCGTAGCGCCCGTCGAACAGCCCCGGGACGGTCCCGGCCAGGAGCCGGGCGTAGTCCCGGAACGTGGGCGTGACCTCGTCGGACGTGAAGTTCACGGGCAGCCCGCCGCCGATGTCCAGGGTGTCGATCTGTTGCCGGCCGACGACCTGGTTGATCTCCTCGGCCAGCTCGTAGATGATCCGTACGCCCTCGGCCATCAGCTCCAGGGGGCAGCCCTGGGAGCCCACGTGGGCGTGCATCCGGGTCAGCCACGGCCGCTCGGAGTAGGCGCGGACCAGCCAGTCGCGGGCCCCCGCGTCACGCAGCGCCACCCCGAACTTCGAGGTCTCCGTGGCCGTGCTGAGCGCGTCGATGCTGCCGCCGCCGACCTGCGGATTGACCCGTACGCCCAGGGCCGCGCCGGTCGGCGCGGACCGCACCAGCGCGTCCAGCCGGGACAGCTCCTCGCGGCTGTCGGCGTTGACGGTGATGCCGAGCGCCAGCGCCTCGCGCAGCTCCGCGCCGGTCTTCGCGGGCGAGTCCAGCACGGTGTGCCCCGGCGGGACACCGGCCGCGCGGGCCAGCGCCAGCTCCCCGGGGCTGGCGACCTCGCAGCCCAGCCCCTCGTCGGCCAGCAGCCGCAGCACGGGCACCAGGGCGGCGGCCTTCACGGCGAAGGCGTGCAGCACCTCCGCCCGCCCGACCTCCGCGAACGCGGCCCGCAACGCGGCGGCGCCCTCGCGGATGCCCCGCACGTCCAGCAACCCGGCCACGGGGTGCGCCGGCCCCACGACCCCCTGCCCCACGGCGGCCGACACGGCCGCCGTCCGCCTGTCGTCCGCGCTCCGCCCGCTCATGCCCCCACTCCACCACCCGCGGCCGCGGTCCGGGAGGGTGCGCGGCGCAACCCGGCGTGTCCCGCCCCGCGCGTCTCCGCGCCCCGGGAGGCCGCCCGGCTTCCCACCGACCTGTTGACTAGCGCTATTCAGCGGCCCAAGATGTGCAGTGTTCTATTCAGAGCCAGGGAGGCAGGGCCCATGTCAGGACCGCGACCCGTGCGAGCGCCGCGAGGAACCGAGCTGACCGCCCGGGGGTGGCAGCAGGAAGCCGCGCTGCGGATGCTGCAGAACAACCTCGACCCCGAGGTCGCCGAGCACCCGGACAAGCTCGTCGTCTACGGCGGCACCGGCAAGGCCGCCCGCGACTGGCGCTCCTTCGACGCCATGGTCCGCACCCTGACCACCCTCAAGCAGGACGAGACGATGCTCGTCCAGTCCGGCCGCCCGGTCGGCGTGATGCAGACGCACGAATGGGCCCCCCGCGTCCTCATCGCCAACTCCAACCTGGTCGGCGACTGGGCCAACTGGGAGGAGTTCCGGCGCCTGGAGGCCCTCGGCCTCACCATGTACGGGCAGATGACCGCCGGTTCGTGGATCTACATCGGCACCCAGGGCATCCTCCAGGGCACCTACGAGACCTTCGCCGCCGTCGCCGCCAAGAAGTTCAACGGCACCCTGGCCGGGACGATCACCCTCACCGCCGGGCTCGGCGGCATGGGCGGCGCCCAGCCGCTCGCCGTCACCATGAACGACGGCGTCGCCATCTGTATCGACTGCGACCCGCGCGCCATCGACCGCCGTATCGAGCACCGCTACCTGGACGTGAAGGCCGACTCGCTCGACCACGCCCTCCAGCTGGCCACCGAGGCCCGCGACGCCCGCCGCCCGCTGTCCATCGGCGTCCTCGGCAACGCCGCCGAGCTGCTTCCGCAGCTCCTGGCGATGAACGCCCCCATCGACATCGTCACCGACCAGACGAGCGCCCACGACCCGCTCGCCTACCTGCCCGTCGGCGTCGACTTCGACGAGATGGCCTCCTACGCGGCCGAGAAGCCCGCCGACTTCACCCAGCGGGCCCGGGAGTCGATGGCCCGGCACGTCGAGGCCATGGTCGGCTTCATGGACGCCGGCGCCGAGGTCTTCGACTACGGCAACTCCATCCGCGGCGAGGCCCAGCTCGCGGGCTACGCCCGCGCCTTCGACTTCCCCGGCTTCGTGCCCGCCTACATCCGCCCCCTCTTCTGCGAGGGCAAGGGCCCCTTCCGCTGGGCGGCGCTCTCCGGCGACCCGGCCGACATCCACAAGACCGACAAGGCGATGCTCGAACTCTTCCCCGAGAACGAGTCCCTCGCCCGCTGGATCAAGATGGCCGGGGAGCGGGTCCACTTCCAGGGCCTGCCCGCCCGGATCTGCTGGCTCGGCTACGGCGAGCGCGACAAGGCCGGCGAGCGCTTCAACGAGATGGTCGCCGACGGCACGCTCGCCGCGCCGCTGGCCATCGGCCGCGACCACCTCGACTGCGGCTCGGTCGCCTCCCCGTACCGCGAGACCGAGGCCATGCTCGACGGCTCCGACGCGATCGCCGACTGGCCGCTGCTCAACGCCATGGTCAACGTCGCCTCCGGTGCCTCCTGGGTCTCCCTCCACCACGGCGGCGGCGTCGGCATGGGCCGCTCCATCCACGCGGGCCAGGTCACCGTCGCCGACGGCACCGCGCTGGCGGGCGAGAAGATCCGCCGCGTGCTGACGAACGACCCGGGCATGGGCGTGATCCGGCACGTCGACGCGGGCTACGACATCGCGGAGTCGGTGGCGGCGGAGAAGGACGTGCGGATCCCGATGCGCGAGGACGACGCGTCGTGACCGAGGCCGAACAGCCCGGCCCGCGTGCGCGCACCGGGCCTTCGTTCCACGAGATGTGGCGCGATCTGCTGCCCATCGGCCGCGACGCGGCCTCGGGCGGCTACCGCCGCTACGCCTGGACGGGCGCCGACACCGACTGCCGCGACTGGTTCCGCGCCCAGGCCGAGACCCGCGGCCTGACCTACGAGCAGGACCGCAACGGCAACCAGTGGGCCTGGCTCGGCGACCCCGCCGCCGGGGACGCCGTCGTCACCGGCTCCCACCTGGACTCCGTCCCGGACGGCGGGGCCTTCGACGGCCCCCTCGGCGTCGTGTCGTCCTTCGCCGCCCTCGACGAGCTGCGCGCCCGTGGCGCCCGGCCCACCCGCCCGCTCGCCATCGTCAACTTCGGCGACGAGGAGGGCGCCCGCTTCGGGCTCGCCTGCGTCGGCTCCCGGCTCACCGCCGGGCAGCTCACCCTCGACAAGGCCCACGCGCTGCGCGACGCCGACGGCGTCGCGCTCCCGCAGGCCATGGAACGCGCCGGGTACGACCCGGAGACCGTCGGGGCGGACCCCGAGCGCCTCGCCCGGATCGGCGCGTTCGTCGAACTGCACGTCGAGCAGGGCCGCGCCCTCGCGCACACCGACCACGCCGTCGGCGTCGCGTCCGCCATCTGGCCGCACGGGCGCTGGCGGTTCGACTTCCACGGCGAGGCCAATCACGCCGGCACCACCCGCATCGAGGACCGCCGCGACCCGATGCTCACCTACGCCAACACGGTGCTGGCCGCCCGGAAGAAGGCCCGGACCGCCGGTGCCCTCGCCACCTTCGGCAAGGTCAGCGTCGAGCCGAACGGCGTGAACGCCATCGCCTCCCTGGTCCGCGGCTGGCTGGACTCCCGCGCCGCCGACGAGGAGACCCTCGCCGCCGTCGTCGAGGACATCGAACGCGCGGCGGCCGAGCGCGGCGCCCGCGACGGCGTCGACGTCCGCGTCACCCGGGAATCGTTCACCCCGGTGGTGGAATTCGCCCACGACCTCCGCGACGAACTGGCGAAGCTGCTGGGCGATGTGCCCGTGTTGCCGACGGGAGCGGGCCACGACGCGGGTATTTTGTCCGGCGTCATCCCCACCGCCATGCTGTTCGTGCGGAACCCGACCGGTGTCTCCCACTCACCCGCCGAAACGGCGGCCGAGGACGACTGCCTGGCCGGGGTGACCGCTCTCGCCGACGTACTGGAGGGTCTCGCGTGCAGGTGACTTACTGGGCGGAGCACGCCTGGCTCGGTGACCGCGTCGAGCACGGCGTGGCCATCGAGACGAGGGACGGGCGGATCACGGCCGTCCGCACCGAGGTCCCGCTGCCGCCGCCCGGCGCCACGACCCTGCGCGGGCTGACCCTCCCCGGGCTCGCGAACGCCCACAGCCACGCCTTCCACCGCGCCCTGCGCGGCGTCGTCCAGGCCGCACCCGGCCAGGCGCTGCCGGGCGCGGGCGACGACCGGCCCGCCGCCGGGGCGGACCGGGCGCCGGACTCCTTCTGGACCTGGCGCGAGGTCATGTACGGCGTCGCCGACCGGCTCACCCCCGAGAGCTACTTCGCGCTCGCGCGGGCGACCTACGCCGAGATGGCCCTCGCCGGCATCACCGCCGTCGGCGAATTCCACTACCTCCACCACGCCCCCGGCGGCGGCGCCTACGACAACCCCAACGCCATGGGCGAGGCCCTGATCGCGGCCGCCGCCGAGGCCGGCATCCGCATCACCCTTCTCGACACCTGCTACCTCTCCGCCGGATTCGGCGCTCAGCCCAACCGGCACCAGCTCCGCTTCAGCGACGGAACCGCCGCCCGCTGGGCCGAGCGCGCCGACGCCCTCAAGGCCGACGCGAACACCCGGATCGGCGCGGCCATCCACTCCGTACGGGCCGTGCCCGTCGACCAGCTGGCCACGGTCGCCGCCTGGGCACAGGACCGCACCGCCCCGCTGCACGTCCACCTCTCCGAGCAGACCGCCGAGAACGACGCCTGCGTCGAGGCCCACGGCTTCACCCCCACCACGCTGCTGGCCGACCACGGCGTCCTGGGACCGCACACCACGGCCGTCCACGCCACCCACCTCACCCACGGCGACATGCGGCTCCTGGGCCGCTCCGGCACCGGTGTGTGCATGTGCCCCACCACCGAACGGGACCTGGCCGACGGCATCGGCCCCGCCCTGCAGCTCCAGCGCGGCGGCTCCCCGCTCTCCCTCGGCAGCGACAGCCACGCCGTCATCGACATCCTCGAAGAGGCCCGCGCCATGGAGCTGGACGAACGGCTGCACAGCCGCGCCCGCGGCCACTGGTCGGCGGCCGAGCTGCTGCGCGCCGCCACCACCGACGGCCACGCGGCCCTCGGCTGGGACGAGGCGGGCCGCATCGAGACCGGCGCGCTCGCCGACCTCACCACGATCGCGCTGGACACCGTCCGTACGGCGGGGCCACCGCCCCGGCTCGCCGCCGAGGCGGCCGTATTCGCGGCGACCAGCGCCGACGTCCGGCACACCGTGGTCGGCGGCCGGCACATCGTGCGCGACGGAGTGCACCAGAGCGTGCCCGACGTGCCGTCAGCCCTGGCCGACAGCATCGCCGCGCTGCGCGGCTGACGAAGGAGAACCTCCCCCAGATGAGCCCCGAGACGATCCCCGGCGCCACCCCCGACCCGGCGGACGGGAAGAAGAGGGCCGACACGACGGCCATCACCGACATCGCCACCCTCGTCACCAACGACCCCTCCCTCGGCTCGGGCCCCCTCGGACTGATCCAGGACGCGGCGATCGTCATCGACGGCGACCGCATCGCCTGGGTCGGTCCGTCCAGCAAAGCACCCGCCACTGACAACCGCCTCGACGCGAGCGGCCGCGCGGTCATCCCGGGCTTCGTCGACTCCCACTCCCACCTGGTCTTCGCCGGCGACCGCACCGCCGAGTTCAACGCCAGGATGTCCGGGCGGAGCTACTCGGCCGGCGGCATCCGCACCACCGTCGCCGCCACCCGCGCCGCCTCGAACAACGAGCTGAACGCCAACGTCGCCCGCTACGTCGCGGAAGCGCGGCGGCAAGGCACCACCACCATCGAGATCAAGTCCGGCTACGGCCTCACCACCGAGGACGAGGCCCGCGCCCTGACCATCGCCTCCGTCCACACCGACGAGGTGACCTACCTCGGCGCCCACATCGTCGCCCCCGAGTTCGCCGACCGCCCCGAGGCGTACGTCGACCTGGTCACCGGCCCGATGCTCGACGCCTGCGCCCCGCACGCCCGCTGGATCGACGTCTTCTGCGAGCGCGGCGCCTTCGACGGCGACCAGGCCCGCACGATCCTCACCGCCGGCAAGCGCGCGGGCCTGCTGCCGCGCGTCCACGCCAACCAGCTCACCCACGGCCCCGGCGTCCAGCTCGCCGTCGAACTCGACGCCGCCTCCGCCGACCACTGCACCCATCTCACGGACGCCGACGTCGACGCCCTCGCGAACGGCTCCACGGTCGCCACGCTGCTCCCCGGCGCCGAGTTCTCCACCCGCGCCCCGTGGCCCGACGCCCGCCGTCTCCTCGACGCGGGCGTCGTCGTCGCCCTCTCCACGGACTGCAACCCCGGCTCGTCCTTCACCAGCTCGATGCCGTTCTGCGTGGCTCTGGCCGTACGGGACATGGGCATGACCCCGGACGAGGCCCTCTGGTCCGCCACCGCCGGCGGCGCGGCGGCCCTGCGCCGCACCGACGTCGGCCGCCTCGCCCCGGGCGCCCGCGCCAACCTCGCCCTCCTCGACGCGCCCAGCCACGTGCACCTCGCCTACCGCCCCGGTGTCCCCCTGGTCGCGGCGGTCTGGCAGGACGGCGAACTGGTCTGACCATGTCCGCCCGGAGGGCCCGGCCGGTGGCTTCCGACCCGCGTGTTACCAGGGGTACCAGGCGCCGTTGTACCACTGCTCGTTGGCGTCGTCGTTGTGGTGGTCCATGTTGAAGTCCGGCCAGTAGTTGTCGTTGTGGTTCTTCGGGTAGGTCCCGATGCCGGCGGACTCGTCGCAGATGTAGTCCCAGTAGCAGATCGACTTGACCGGCACGTTGCCGAAGTTCCGGTCGGTGCCCGCGAGCGGGGCGCCGATGATGCCGCCGAACGGCGTGGCACTGCCGTGGGTGCCGGGAGGGCCCTGACGCTTGGGGTCCGCGAGGAGAACGGCGTTGACGTTGCCGAACGTTCTCCAGTTCTCGCTGATCCACACGTGCACCACCGCGGCACCCATGGAGTACCCGCCCATCTTGACGTGCTGGTCCGGGCACACGGCACGTTGCTCCCGGACCAGCCGGTTCAGCTCACCGACGCCCTGCCGGACGCTCGGCCCGCTGGGGACCTGGCTGAAGTAGCTCACGTGCTGCTGGATGTTGCCGGTGAACCGGTCGTTGTCCCACGTGCTCCACGTGCCCCCGACAACGATCGTGTAGGTGCCCTCGCACGGAGCCGTCACCGCCTGTGCCGGGGGTCCCTGCGCCAGTGAGAGCCCGGATGTCACCAGGAGAGCGGCCGACGCAGCCGCGATCTTTCCTTTTCGCATGCGGTTCTCCCCATGTAGTGGGCTACGCGTCCGCCGTCCGATGCGGTGCACGGCCGGCCGAGCGCACTGGGACGACAGTGGCAGTGGCCGATGAAATCCCGGTGGAACCCGTGGGCACCGGGCCTCCCGGCGCGCACCCGGGCGTGCTCCTATCCGACCCGTTCCAGTGCCACCAGGGGGATGTCCCGCCCGGCCGCCAGGGCCCGGCGGCGGAAGTCCGCGAACGCGGGCTCGGCCGCGATCTGCCGCTCCCAGACCGCCTCGCGAGCGAAGTCCTCGACGAGGCGGGCCCGGACGGGATAGCGCTCGGTGCCCACCTCGACGACGGCCTCCGGCGAGGCGGTCAGATTGTGGAACCAGCCCGGCGCGGCGGGCGCGCCACCGTTCGACGCGAACACGATCAGCCGCTCCCCGTCCGGGAGATGGACCAGCGGCGTCGTCCGCGACAGCCCGCTGCGGGCGCCGCGCGTGGTGAGCAACAACAGCCGCGTTCCGGCGAACTGCCCGCCGACGCGGCCCGCGTTGGCCCGGAACTCCTCGATGACGCGCAGATTGAAGGGGTTGCCGTTGTGGGGGTCCGGGGCCGGGGAATGGGTCGCGGCGGTCGCTGTGTTCGTCATGGACGCAACGCTAAATTCTCACACCCGTGTGAGATTCAAGCTTCTGTGAGGCAAGCCATATGAAGATCGGTGAGCTGGCGCGCGAGACCGGTGTGAGCGTGCGGCTCCTGCGCTACTACGAGGAACAGGGCCTGCTCACCACCCACCGCCCCGGCGGCGGCCACCGCCGCTACGCCCCCGACGCCCCCGAGACGGTCCGCCGCATCCGCACCCTCCTGGCGGCCGGGCTCCCCACCCGCGTCATCCGCGAGATCCTGCCCTGCGTCCAGGGCGCGGGCGCGGACTTCGACCCGTGCGTGACGACGCATCTGCGCACCCGCCTGAGCGAACTCGACGCCCACATCGCCGGCCTCCGCGCGACCCGCTCCGCACTCGCCGGCCTGCTGGCCGCCACGGCGGGCCCGGAGGGCCCCGGCACATGAAGAACGGGCCGTACGGGAGGTGGTCTCCCGTACGGCCCGCCCGTGTCGCGCGGAGGTCAGCTGATGGAGCGGATCGTGTTCCAGCCGCTCATGCCGACCGTGGTGCGGTCGCCGTCGACCGGGTTGCCCGCCGCGTTCGTCTCGCCGGCGTAGAACATCAGCGTGCCGGTGCCCTCGTCGGTGGTGGTCCACAGGTCCGCCGTGCCGTTGCCGTCCGCGTCGGCGGCGCCGGCGAGGAGGGGGCGGTTGGCCGGGCCGTAGCCGTGGCCGTAGTCGGTGCGGTTGTCGAAGGTGCCGTCCGGGCGGCCGCGGTAGAGCCACAGCCGGCCGTCGCGGGTGTCGCGCGCGAGCAGGTCGGGGAGGCCGTCGTGGTCGGCGTCACCCATGGCGGTCAGGGTCATGGGGGACCAGCCGCCGCTGCCGATCTGCCGTGCGGGCTTGACGGCGGGCTTCGCGGCCGGATCGCCCGCGTACAGCCACAGCTTGTCGTCGTAGGAGGCCACGACGTCCGGGTAGGCGTCACCCGTGAGGTCGCCGACGCTCACGACCTGGGCGCCGGTGGGCAGTGCGGCGAGGCGGACCGGGTCGGCCAGCGAGCCGTCACCGCGGTTGGGGTAGACGCGCAGTTCGCCGCCGACCCGGGCCACGACGTCCTCGGTGCCGTCACCGGTGAGGTCGCCGCGGTGCGACACCGAGGCGCCGGACCAGCCGCTGCCGCCGATGACGGTGGGGCTGCCGGTGACGCCGCCGTTGCCCTGGCCGGGGTAGAGCCGGAGCTTGCCCGCGTCGTCGACGGCGACAAGGTCGGGCTTGCCGTCCCCGTTCAGGTCACCGGGCACCGGGGTGCCGCGCAGCCGGGCGATGATCGGCGCGTGGTCCGAGACGCCGCTGGGCGGGCCGCTGTCCGGCTCGTTCTCCGTGGTGTCCATCCGCTTCTTGTCGACGGCGCACGAGGCGAACCGGCTGTTGCCCACGGCCTTGGTCGCGTAGAAGTGGTCCAGCGAGTGGTAGCTGTGCTGCTTGGTGTCCGATTCCCAGCCGTGGTACGTGGTCTCGTTGACGCACCGGTCGAGGGCGGTGTTCATCGGACGCAGCACGGCCGCGTCGCCGTTGCGGTTGAAGTCGGCGCCCAGCACGAAGCCGTTCGCACCGCCGTGCTTCTCGGCGAACGCCTTGACGTTCTTGAGCTGAGCCGCGGCCCGTGTGTCGTCCCCCACGACGATGTGCGTCGTGCAGGGGGTGGTGGTCCAGCCGGCCACCGTCGCGCAGAGGACCGGCAGGGTCTGCTTGGAGGCCCCCGTCGGGTCCGCCGGGAGGGCGTTCTCCGACCAGGAGCCGGTGATCGTGCCCTTGACCGCCAGCACGATGCCCAGCTGCCCCTTGAGGCCCGCGCGGCAGTCGGTACGGCCGTCGGGGCGGGCCCCGGCGGCGTGCCGCAGGGACCACTTGTCGCCCAGGGCGGCCTGGAGCATGTCCATGTGGCTGCCGGGGGCCTCCCCGCAGGCCTCCTGGAGCATCACGACATCGGCGCGCTGCTCGTCCACCACCTGCTTGATCTGTTCGATCTTCTTGGCCGGTTCGTCGCGGTCCGGACAGAAGCCCGCCATGCCGCGGTCTCCCCCCGCCTCGCCGCAGATGTTCCACGACACGACGTTGATCCCCGGTGCGCCGGCCACCGCGCCCGCCGCCTGGGCGGGTGTGGCGCCCAGGGCCGTGGCCATCGCCGACGCGGCGACGGTCGCGACCGCCAGGGCTCTGACGGATCGATTCATTTCCCCTCCAAATGAACATGTCACTCAAGACGCTTGATGATCACACAGGGGAGTGACACGGTCGTTTGCGGGGCACGCGCACCCCAAACGCCGCGCGCCGCCCGGGAGATCCGGGCGGCGCGCGGCGATGGGGGAGGGGTGGAACCGGAGGCTAATCCTCCGTCAGCAGCCCCTTGCGGAGGCGCCCCAGCGTCCGCCCCAGCAGACGTGAGACGTGCATCTGGGAGATCCCGAGTTCTTCCCCGATCTCCGACTGCGTCATGTTCGCCACGAAGCGCAGGGAGAGGATCTGCCGGTCGCGCGGGCGCAGCTCGGCGATCAGGGGCTTGAGCGACTCGACGTACTCGATGCCTTCGAGCCCGTGGTCCTCGTAGCCGATGCGGTCCGACAGCGCGCCCTCGGTGTCGTCCTCGTCGGCCTGGGCGTCCAGCGAGGTCGCGGTGTAGGCGTTGCTCGCGGCCATGCCCTCGACGACCTCCTCGCGGGTGAGGCCGAGCCGCTCGGCCAGCTCGCCGACGGTGGGTGCGCGGTCGAGCTGCTGCGCCATCTCGTCCCCGGCCTTGGCCAGGTCGATGCGCAGCTCCTGGAGCCGGCGCGGGACGCGGACCGACCAGCTGGTGTCGCGGAAGAAGCGCTTGATCTCACCGATGATCGTCGGCATCGCGAAGGTCGGGAACTCGACGCCGCGGCTCAGTTCGAACCGGTCGATGGCCTTGATCAGGCCGATCGTGCCGACCTGGATGATGTCCTCCATCGGCTCGCTGCGGGAGCGGAACCGGGAGGCGGCGAACTTCACCAGGGCGAGGTTCAGCTCGACCAGGGTGTTGCGCACGTAGGAGTACTCGTGAGTGCCCTCTTCGAGCGACTCCAGGCGCGCGAAGAGCGTCTTGGACAGCGCCCGCGCGTCGACCGCTCCGATCTCGCCGTGGGGCGGGATCGTGGGGAGACCGAGATTTTCGGGCTCGATCTGCTCGGGCGGGGTTGTCGACGAGGCGGTCTCCCGAGAAGATTCGGTGCGCGGTTCGTCGAGCAGGGGTGACATGGGGGTCCTCCATCATTCTCGGCGTATGGCTGCCGATGCCGTGACCTCTTGCTGCGGTGTGCGGCGCCTCCAAAGCCGTCCGTGGTGGATGTACCTATCTAGCCCTACCGGTCTTCACCTCCACATGGCAAGTCCACGTTGTCCGTTTATATACGAAAATGCCGGATGTTCGGCTTCCGGCCTGCGTATCGAAGGCGTACTCTTCTCGCAGCGCCACGCAGGTACAGCAACAGCACGCAGCACACCGAGAAGGGACGCGCATGGACCGCGGGATGGTCGGCAGTGCGAGCAGAGGCCGGCTGAATGTAGAGGTCCGGCGGCAGGGGGCGAGCGCGATCGTCAGACCTGCGGGTGAGCTCGATCACCATACGGCCGAATTGCTGCGCGAGCCCCTTGAGGCGTGCGCCGAGGAGGCCGGGGTCCGGGTGATCGTGGACTGCTCCGAACTGGCGTTCTGTGACTCCACCGGCTTGAACGTGCTGCTCGGGGCCCGGCTCAAGGCCGAGGCCGTCGGTGGCGCCATCCATTTGGCCGCCATGCAGCCGGTGGTCGCCAGGGTCTTCGAGATCACCGGGGCCGAGGCCGTCTTCGCCGTGCACGACACGGTCGACGCGGCGCTCTCCGGCTGATCCTCCGGTCCGGCCCGGCCCCGTTCGGCCCGTCCACTTCGGCCCGCTACCTGTGGTGCTCCTCACGCGTTGTCCGAGTCACGGGAACCGCGCCGAAGAAAGTGGGTGTTCTCACGGTCCGGTCGGGCAGGAGTCTGCTGAATCCATTTCAATGTGCCAGGTATCCAACTTTTCTCAATCGGTGAATCGGTGAGGTGAAGCGCTGATGAGCACCACCCGGCCGTACCCGCCGCCGGGCGACCGCGGTCCGGAGGCGGACGGCGCTGCCTCGGCCGGTCCGCCCCGGCCGAGCGGGCAGGTCCGCAGGCTCCACCTGGTGGGAGTCAGCGGTGCCGTGCCGCGGTCCCGCGACTTCACCCGGCAGGCGCTGTACGACTGGGGCTGGCTCCCCGCGGCCTCCGCCGATCACCGGGCCGCCGCCGAGGACGTCCTGCTCGTCGTCTCCGAGCTGGTCACCAACGCCTGTCTGCATGCGAACGGCCCCGACGAACTGCGGGTGGCCTTCGCGGGCAAGGTGCTGCGGCTTGAGGTCGTCGACCTCGGCAGCGGTACGCCCACCCCCCGCAACCCGCACCGCGCGGGCCGCCCCGGCGGCCACGGCATGTTCATCGTGGAGCGGCTCTGCCTGGACTGGGGCGTCGTCCGCAACGAGGGGGGCAACGGCAAGACGGTGTGGGCCGAGCTGGCCGCACCCGCGTGACCACGGGCCGGCCGGTCCCCCTGCCCGGCTGACCTGCTCCTTCCGCTTCTCCCCGGCCCCAGGGGCCGGGCCGGTGCACCACCGCACGCGCCGCCGGGCACCACGGCGGCGTGTTCTGCGTCTTCCCTCGGCACGGTCCCCGGCGTACTGTCGGCGCCCGATCTGATGTGTCGTCAGTGATTTTCGGTACGGCACCGGACGAGAGGGGAACGAGGTGTCCCACCCCCAGCGCCACCCCCGACGGCCCATCCGCCATGCCCCCGCGCGCCGCGCCGCCGCGCTGACCCTGGCCACGGCCCTCGCCGGCGGGTCGGCGCTGCTGCTCGCCCCGGCCGCGCACGCCGAGACGATCGACGTCAACTACCAGTGCAAGACGCCGATCGGGGACAAGAGCGCCGTATCGCCCATCGACATCAAGGGAGTGGCGAGCGGCTCGGCCTACCGACTCACCATGTCCTTCCAGAAGGGCGTCTCCTCCAGCCCCGTCGAACTCGGCAAGGGCGCGATGAAGCCGAGCGCGCTCATCAAGCTCGGCGGTGCGGAGAACGGGACGGTGGCCGTCGCCGGGCCCCCCAACGACGCGCCGGTTCCGGCCAACACCCCCATAAAGATCAGCGACTTGTCGGGCACGTACACCCCGAAGAAGAGCGGCAAGGTCACCTTCACCGCCGGCACCCTCACGATCGCCGCGCTGGGCACGACGACCACGTGCACGCCCGCCAACGCCCCCAAGCCGTCGCTGACCCTCGACGTGAAGGGCCCGGGCGGCTCCGACGGTACGAGCGGTGGGACGGGCGGTACGGGGGGCACGGGCGGTTCCCCGGGCTCCACCGGCGGCGGTGAGCTGCCACGGACCGGACCGGCGGATTCCGCCGTCGCCCTCGGCACCCTCGGCGGCACCGTGCTCCTCGCCGGAATCGCCGGCACCCTCTGGCTGACCCGGCGTCAGCGCACCGGCTCCGCCCGGTAGCGCGGCCACGAGGCCCGACCGCGTCCGCAGGGAGCCGCCGATGCCGTCCCGGACCACCCGCACCCGCAGTACCTGCCGTCTCCGCCGTCTCCGCACGTTCGGCCGTGCCGTCGTCCCCGCCGCCGTCGTCGCCGCGCTGTGCGCGCTGTCCGCCGCGCCCGCCACGGCGGACGCCCCGCCCTGGTCGGCGGCGCCCGCGCCGGGCGGCTCCCGGGGGCCGGGCGCGGAGGACCGTTCCTCCTTCTTCCTGGAGGGCGGCCCGGGCACGGTGATCGAGGACCGGCTCACGGTCGTCAACCCCGGCGACCGGGCCCGCACGGTGGCACTGCGCGGCACCGGCCCGTGGATCGCCCTCGCCACGCGGCGGGTGCGGGTCCCGCCGCGCACCCGCGCCGATGTGCCGCTCACCGTCACGGTCCCGGCCGGCACCGGGCCCGGCGACCACCACGCGGCGGTCGTCGCCACCGGGGACGGCCTCCGGGCCCGGGTACCGATGGCGGTGCGCGTGAGCGGCACCGCGCTGCCCGCCCTGTCGGTCGAAAACGTGCGGATCAGCGGCACGGGCGGCACCGCGGTGATCCGGTACGCCCTGGTCAACCGCGGCAACACCACCCTCGCCCCGCGCCTGACGATCCGCGCGAAGGGCCACTTCGGCGAGGTGCTCAACCGCGCCGCGCGCGACGTCCCCGCAGCGCTGGCGCCGGGCAGCGCCGTCCGGTTGACGGAGAAGTGGCCGGACGCCCCACGGGTGGACCCGGTCGAGGTCCGGATCACCGCACAGGCCCCGGGCGCCGCACGGGCCACCGCCTCCGGCTCGTACACCCCGCTGCCGTGGCTCGTACCGACCGCCCTGGCCGGGCTCGGGGCGGCGGTCGCGGTCGTCGTCGGCCGGCGCCTCGTGCGCCGCCGTCGCCGTCCCGGCGCGGGAGGCCCGGCGTGAGCCGCCGCCCGTGGTGGTCCGGGGCGCTGGCGGCCGCGCTGCTCGCCTCGACCGCGTTCGTGCCGCCGTCGGCCGGCCGGGCGGCGGCGGAGGGCCCCACGGCAGCCGTGGACCGCCCCGAGGCGGGCAAGGGCGGCAGCGTCACCGTGACCGGCACGGGGTGGCGGCCGGGGGACCTCCTCACGCTGCTGCTGTGCGGGCGGAACATGACGGGCGGCACCAACGACTGCGCCAACGCGGACGGCCGGACCGTCCGCGTCGGCGACGACGGCCGGTTCGCCCGGAAGATCCCCGTCGTCGAGCCGCCCAAGCCGTGCCCGTGCGTCGTGCACGTCACGACCGTCACGGGGGAGCGGGCCGCCGCCGACGCCCCCTTCCGCGTCGCGGGCCACCCCGTCGAGCCGCTGCCCCCGCAGACCGGCCGGGAGCGGCTGAGCGTGCTCGGAGCCCGTCTGGAGGGCTCGAGCACACTGCTGACCTGGTTCGGCGCACCCCCACGGCGCGAACTCGTCGTCACCGTCGGCAACCTCGGCCCCACCCCGGCCCGGAACCCGGTCTTCCGCGTCGGCACCGCGCACGGCGTGCTGGCCCCGGCCTGGGAGGAACAACGCTGGCGCGGCACGGTCGCCGCCGGGGCGAAGGCGCGGGTCGCGCTGGACGTGGAACTGGCGGCCGGGGCCCACGGCGACTACGTCGTCTCACTCGAATACGGCGGCAGACTGCTGGTCGAGCAGCCGTGGAACGTCCCCCGGCCGTGGGGCGTGACGCTGTTCTGGGCCCTGCTGTGCGTGGTCGTCCCGGCGGCGGTCTTCCGAGCGGCGATGGCGGCGGCGAAGGCGACGGCGGCCCGCCGCCACCGGTTGGTACGGGCACCCCGGGGCTGGTCCCGGGCCCCGTCCCGCCCACCGGCGAGGGCGCCCGGGGCCGTGGGCCCCGGCCCGGGAGCGGACGCGCCCCTCGGCCCGGCCACGGGCCCCGACCTTGCCGTCGCCGGGAGCCCCCGCCCAGGGGCGGGCCGCGACCCCGGCGGGGGGACGCTTCCCGGCCCTGCCGCCGCCACGCGGGCCCACCCGAGCGGCAACGCCGCCCGGGACGCGGGCACGACCACTGCCGCCGCCCCGGGCCCCGGGCCCGACTTCTGCCCCGCCACGGGCTCGGGTGCCGTGCCGGGGCCTGGTGCCGGTGGCAGCGCACCGGGGGGCAACGCGGGTGAGGTCCCCGCTCCCGGCACGGGCACCGGCGCCGGAGGCCCGGGCGTCAGCGCGGGTGAAGTCCCCGCTCCCGGCACGGGGCCCGGTGGCGGTACGGGCAGTGCCGCCCGCACGGGCCTCCCGTGGTTCGCCGCGGGGGCGCAGCCACAGGTTTCCGCACCATCCGACGACAGACCGACGGAGGGAACGACGTGAGTACGCGACGGAGAGCACGCGCGGCAGGGCTCGCGCTGATGCTGGGGGGTGCGGGGACGCTGCTGGCCGCGGGGCCTGTGCAGGCCGCCGAGGTGTCGTACGCGACCGAGTGCGTACCGCCCCCGATCTCGCAGCTGCCGCCCGTGCAGGGCACCACGCGGGCGGACATCACCGCCCCGGCGACGGCGAAGGTCGGCGACGAGATCGAGATCGTGTGGAAGACGGTCCAGGCCGCCGCCAAGAACCCCGACATCCTCGATCTGGACAAGGACACCGTCAAACCGACCGGGAAGATATCCCTCGGCGGCGCGCAGACCGGTGAGCTGGCCGTGGAGGGACCGCGGCAGAACCCGCCCATCCCCAAGAACAGCGCCATGCTCCTGCCCGACATGAAGGCGAAGGTGAAGCTGACGAAGGCGGGCGAGGTGACACTCACCCCCGGCGCCTACGCGATCAACGTCAGCAAGCCGCTGTCCACCGACACCAAGTGCTCACCGAAGGAAGCGGTGAAGCCCGCCGCCACGATCAAGGTGACGAGCGGCTCGTCCGACACCAGCGGTGGCACGACGACAACCGGTGGTACGACCACGACCGGCGGCACCACCGGCGGGACGACCACCTCCGGAGGTACCACCGGTGGAGGCGACCCCGGTGACGGGCCCCTCACGGGCAAGGAGGTGAACGTCGACTACCGGTGCAAGTCGCCCATCGGTGACAAGAACGCCACCTCGCCCGTCCAGATCAACGCCCTCCGCAAGGGCGGCAGCTTCGATCTGACCGTGAAGTTCGCCAAGTCCGTCATGAACAGCCCCGCCGAGATTCCCGCGAAGTCCGTCTTCCCGTCCATGGCGGTCACCGTCGGCGGCGCCGACAAGGGCAAGGTCGAGGTCGTCGGCGAGCCCAACAAGGGGCCGATCAAGACCAACGAGCCCATCGTCATCCCCGACCTCAAGGGCACGTACAAGCCCGGCGCCGACGGCAAGGCGACCCTCACCCCCGGTGTCCTCACGATCAAGGCCCTCGGCACCATCACCGTCTGCACTCCGGCCAAGGACCCCGGCGTGTCCCTCGTAGTGGAGACCAAGCAACAGCCCGGCGGCACCACCGGCACCACGGGTTCCACGGGTACGACAGGCACCACGGGTACGACAGGAACAACCGGAACTACCGGAACCACCGGAGGTACCGGCACCACCGCCACCGGCGGATCCACAAGCGGCACCACCGGCGGCACCACGAGCGGCACCACGAGCGGCAGCGGCAACGGCAGCGGCGGTCTCGCCTCGACCGGTGCGAGTGGCCCTCTGAAGGCGCTCGCCCTCGCCGCCGGGACGCTCGTCCTCCTCGGCGGGGCTGTCCTCACCTTCGTCCCCGGACGCCGGCCGCGTCGCTGAGACGCGGTCGCACGCGAAGGGCCCCGGCGCGGAGATCCGCGCCGGGGCCCTGTCACAGCCTTCTGGGGTTTACCGCACGTCGCCCATCAGGGCTTCGATCTTCTTGCGGTACATCCACACCGCGAAACCGGCGAGGGCCGCCAGCGTCGCCTGCAGCAGGATCATGCCGGTGCCGTTGAGGTCCACGCCCGCGATGGACAGCAGACCCGTGGTGCAGTCACCGGCGGTCACGGCGAGGAACCACACGCCCATCATCTGGCTCGCGTACTTCTGCGGCGCCATCTTGGTGGTGAGCGACAGACCCACCGGGGAGAGGCACAGCTCGCCCATCGTCTGGATCATGTAGATCGACAGCAGCCACATCGGGCTGACCTTGGTGCCGTCACCGGCCATCGCCATCGGGACGGCGAAGACGAAGAACGAGGCACCGATGACGACCATGGCCATCGCGAACTTCACCGTGGTGCTCGGCTCGCGGTCGCGGCGGGCGAGCCACATCCACAGCCAGGCGAAGACCGGGGCCAGCGCCATGACCCACAGCGGGTTGACCGACTGGAACCAGGTGGAGGGGAACTCGATCCCGAAGACGTTGTCCGCGGTCTTCTTCTCGGCGAAGGTCGACATCGTCGAGCCCGCCTGGTCGAAGATCATCCAGAACACGGCGGCGGCGACGAAGAACCAGATGTAGCCGCTGACCTTGGTCTGCTCGGTCGCCGAGAGTTCCTTGTCGCGCTTGATGCGGGCCAGGACGGTGACCGGGATGATCAGACCGGCGAGGGTGATCGGGATCAGCGCCCAGTTGAGCGTGAAGTGACCGGTGCCACCGACGACGCCGTAGAAGGCGGCCGCGACGGCGAGCCAGACCAGGCCCTTGGTGAGCGTCGACTTCTTCTCGGCCGCCGTCAGCGGCTTCGGGACGACGCTGCTCTTCGCGTCCAGGTGTCGGGTGCCCCAGAGGAAGAACGCCAGGCCGATCGCCATGCCGACGGCGGCGATGGTGAAGCCCAGGTGCCAGTTGTACTTCTGGCCGACGGTGCCGATGACCAGCGGGGAGAAGAAGGCGCCGAGGTTGATGCCCATGTAGAAGACGGTGAAGCCACCGTCGCGGCGCGGGTCCTGCGGGCCGTCGTAGAGGTGGCCGACCATCGTGGAGATGTTGGCCTTCAGCAAACCGGAACCGAGCGCGACGAGCGCCAGACCCACGAAGAACGGGGGCTTGCCGGGGATCGCCAGTGCCAGGTGGCCGACCATGATGGTGGCGGCCGCGATGGTGACGGTCTTGCGCGGACCCCAGACGCGGTCGCCGAACCAGCCGCCGGGCATGGCGAGCAGGTAGACCATCGCCACGTAGACGGAGTAGATCGCCACCGCGTTGGCCTCGGGCATCGCCAGACCGCCGCCCTGGCTGTCGGGCTTGGCGTCCGGGCCGCCGGCGATCAGGTAGACGACGAGAAGGGCGCGCATTCCGTAATAGCTGAAGCGCTCCCACATCTCCGTCATGAAGAGGGGGGCCAGGCCGCGGGGGTGGCCGAAGAACGTCTTGCCGGAGCCCGGAGAGGTCTTCTCCTGCTCGGCTGTGCCCTTCGTCAGGCTGGACGCCATGGTCAGTCCTTGAGTGCTCGGGACGCGCGTGGAGCTGTTGCGCGCCCGGGTGGGGGTTTGGCCGGCACCGGGCACCGCACTGCCCGTCCCCACGCCCCAGGGGTTCGACGCACCTCTGTAGAGGAGATCGGCAGGACAGCCGTGCACCGGGATCCACGCCCCCGCGCACCTTCGCGCGGCGGACCCGGCCTTCAGGTCATTCTCTGTGACGGGGCTGGTGGACCAGCCCTGTGCACAACAGGGACCCCCGGCGTGTTGGACATGCCGAAGGCCCCCGGTAGTGCTACAGACTTCCCGTCACCATACGTCAGACCCTGCCCGGAAAAGGAAGGAGTTGAGACATGGATCACAGGCGACTGTGGAACTGTTTGCCCACATTCAATGGTCCAGACCGGCCGGCGGCGGTGTTGCCGCAGGTAGCCCCATCCCCCTCCTGACATGCGGTCCAGCGGACTACCATCACTCCATGACCCGAGTACTGCTCGCCGAGGATGACGCTTCGATCTCGGAGCCGCTCGCACGCGCGCTGCGCCGCGAGGGGTACGAGGTGGAGGTGCGTGAAGACGGCCCCACGGCGCTGGACGCCGGCCTCCAGGGAGGGGTGGACCTCCTCGTTCTCGACCTCGGCCTGCCGGGCATGGACGGCCTGGAGGTCTGCCGGCGGCTGCGCACCGAGGGTCACGGCTTCCCCGTGCTCGTGCTCACCGCCCGCGCCGACGAGGTCGACACCGTGGTCGGCCTGGACGCCGGTGCCGACGACTACGTCACCAAGCCCTTCCGGCTGGCCGAGCTGCTCGCCCGGGTGCGGGCCCTGCTGCGGCGCGGCACGGTCGAGGCCGCGCAGCAGCCGCCCACCACCCACGGCGTGCGGATCGACGTCGAGTCGCACCGCGCCTGGATGGGCGACGACGAACTCCAGCTCACCGCGAAGGAGTTCGATCTGCTGCGGGTGCTCGTCCGCGACGCGGGCCGGGTCGTCACCCGTGACCAGCTGATGCGCGAGGTGTGGGACACCACCTGGTGGTCGTCCACCAAGACGCTCGACATGCACATCTCCTGGCTGCGCAAGAAGCTCGGGGACGACGCCGCGAACCCGCGCTACATCGCCACCGTCCGAGGCGTCGGCTTCCGCTTCGAAAAGAGCTGACCGGCCTCCGCCGGGCCGTCTTCGTACCACCCCGCCCGGAGGGCACCGTGCGCCGCCGACTGATCAACTCCACCCTCGCCGTCGTGCTCGTCGTGATCGCCGTGTTCGGGATCTCGCTCGTCATCGTCGAGACCCGCACGATCGAGAGCAGCGCGCGGGAGAGCGTGCAGTCCGAGGCCGTCCGGCTGGTGAGCATCCTCGACAGCCGGCTGATCGGCGGCGAGCGCGTGGAGTCGGGGGTGCTGCGCGAGCAGATCACCCCCGACCGGTACGCGCGGGTCGACATCCCCGGCCGGGCCCCCATCGAGATCGGCGAGCGCCCCGGGGGCGATGTCATCGCCTCCACGGAGCGGGGCGAGCAGGGCGAGACCGTCCGGGTCGAGGAGTCCCGCTCGGCGGTCAGCAAGGAGCTGGGCCGCACCCTGATGGTGATCCTCACGGTGGCGCTGCTGGCCGTGATCGCGGCCGTCTTCCTCGCCGTGCGCCAGGCGAACCGGCTCACCGCGCCGCTGACCGACCTCGCCGAGACGGCCGAGCGGCTGGGCTCCGGCGACCCCCGCCCCCGCCACCGCCGCTACGGGGTGCCCGAGCTGGACCGGGTCGCGGACGTCCTGGACGCCAGCGCGGAGCGGATCGCCCGGATGCTCACCGCCGAGCGGCGGCTCGCCGCCGACGCCTCGCACCAGCTCCGTACGCCGCTGACCGCGCTGTCGATGCGGCTGGAGGAGATCACGCTGACCGACGACCCCGAGACGGTGAAGGACGAGGCGACCATCGCCCTCACCCAGGTGGAGCGGCTCACCGACGTCGTCCAGCGGCTGCTGACCAATTCCCGCGACCCGCAGTCGGGCTCGGCGGTGACCTTCGACCTCGACGAGGTCATCAAGCAGCAGCTCGAGGAATGGCGGCCCGCCACCCGCAGCGAGGGCCGGGCCCTGGTCCGCTCCGGCAAGCAGGGACTGCGGGCCGTCGGCACGCCCGGGGCGGTCGCCCAGGTGCTCGCCACCCTCATCGAGAACTCGCTGATGCACGGGGACGGCACGGTCGCCCTGCGCACCCGCGTCACCGGCAACCAGGCGGTGGTGGAGGTCACCGACGAGGGCCCCGGGGTGTCGCCGGACCTCGGATCGCGGGTCTTCGAGCGGACCGTCAGCGGCCGGAACTCCACGGGCCTGGGGCTGGCCGTCGCCCGGGACCTGGCGGAGGCGGACGGCGGGCGGCTCGAACTCCTCCAGCCGTATCCGCCGGTCTTCGCGCTGTTCCTGAGCCGGGAGGCGGGCGACCACGGGGACTGGCAGCCGGAAACGGGCCCGCCCGACGCCTGAGGACGCGCCCGCGGGGCGCTCGCCGCCGCGGGCCGGTCCTACCGGCCCGTTTCGCCGGCGCCGGCCCGCTGCGGCCGGTTGTCCAGGAACGATTCAGCAGTCTCCACGGCCACACGGGCGGGCAGTGCCCGGAACACCCAGGTGCGGTAGGACCAGAAGCGGAAGACCGTGCCGAGGCCGAGGCCGACGACGTTCTTGGCGATGTTGTCCGCCAGCGGCGAGGTCAGCCCGAAGCCGTAGTGCGAGAGCGCCAGAATGCCGTTCTCGATCACCAGCCCCACGCCGCTGAACAGCAGGAACAGCGTCAGCTCACGGCTGCGCCGGTTCCTGTCGCCGGCCCGGTAGGTCCAGTAGCGGTTGCCCACGTAGTTGGTGCCGATCGCCACACCGGTCGCTATGACGCCCGAGCGGACCACCGCGAGATCGAGGCCGTGCCGGCAGATGTTGAAGACGATGAAGTTCACCACGAAGCCGACGGCACCCACCGCCCCGAACTTCGCGACCTCGCGGGCCAGTCGCTCCAGCCGGGCACGCACTGCGGACCGTTGACTCATAGGGATCGTCAGGCTCCGTTGCTGGGCGAAACTGGGCAGAGGGCAGCCTTCATGCTAACCAGCGGGGCCCGCCGGCAACCCTGGAGCCCGGTGAACGGCCGGCGAACGCACCCCCCTTACGGCCCCGGCCGGGGCACCCCGGCTCTTGGACGATCCTCCAGGGGCGGTCGGCACGGATCGTCCGTACGGATACTCTGGGAGCGTGACGTTCCCGGTAGTCGGCATGGTCGGCGGCGGCCAGCTCGCCCGTATGACCCACGAGGCGGGCATCCCCCTCGGCATCAAGTTCAAGCTGCTCAGCGAGACCCCGCAGGACTCGGCGGCCCAGGCGGTCGGGGAAGTCGTCATCGGCGACTACCGCGACCTGGACACCCTTCGTGCTTTCGCACAAGGCTGTGACGTGATCACCTTCGATCACGAGCACGTCCCCACCGAGCACCTACGGGCCCTGGAGGCGGACGGCATTCCCGTCCGCCCCGGGCCCGACGCGCTGGTCCACGCCCAGGACAAGGGCGTGATGCGGGCCAAGCTCATGGAGATCGGAGTGCCGTGTCCCCGGCACCGCATCGTCGAGGACCCCGCCGACGTGGCGCGGTTCGCGGCGGAGGGCGACGGGTTCCCCGTCGTGCTCAAGACGGTGCGCGGCGGCTACGACGGCAAGGGGGTGTGGATCGTCCGCGGCGTGGAGGACGCGAGCGAGCCCTTCCGGGCCGGCGTGCCCGTCCTCGCGGAGGAGAAGGTCGCCTTCACCCGCGAGCTGGCCGCCAACGTCGTCCGCTCCCCGCACGGCCAGGCCGTCTCCTACCCGGTCGTGGAGTCCATCCAGGTCGACGGCGTCTGCGACACCGTCATCGCGCCCGCGCCCGATCTCTCCCCCGAGCTGTCCGCCCACGCGCAGCGGCTCGCCCTCAAGGTGGCCGCGGAGCTGGGCGTGGTCGGACACCTCGCCGTGGAACTCTTCGAGATCCGCAACGCCGACGGCTCCCACGAGGTGCTCGTCAACGAGCTGGCGATGCGCCCGCACAACTCCGGCCACTGGACCCAGGACGGCGCGGTCACCTCGCAATTCGCCAACCATGTGCGGGCGGTGCTGGACCTGCCGCTCGGCGACCCGCGCCCGCGCGCCAAGTGGACCGTCATGGCCAATGTGCTCGGCGGCGACTATCCGGACATGTATTCCGCGTACCTCCATTGCATGGCACGCGATCCCGGGTTGAAGATCCACATGTACGGCAAGGACGTCAAGCCCGGTCGCAAGGTCGGACACGTCAACACTTACGGCGACGACCTGGCGGAGGTGCGCGAGCGCGCCGCCCACGCCGCCGGATACCTGCGAGGAACGATCACGGAATGACTGCTCCTGTTATCGGCATCGTCATGGGCTCGGACTCCGACTGGTCCGTCATGGAGGCCGCCGCCCAGGCCCTGGACGAGTTCGAGGTCCCCTACGAGGTCGACGTGGTCTCCGCGCACCGGATGCCGCGCGAGATGATCGCGTACGGCGAGGGTGCCGCGGGCCGCGGGCTGAAGGCGGTCATCGCGGGCGCGGGCGGCGCGGCCCACCTGCCCGGCATGCTGGCGTCCGTCACCCCACTGCCGGTCATCGGCGTGCCCGTGCCGCTGAAGTACCTCGACGGCATGGACTCCCTGCTCTCCATCGTGCAGATGCCCGCCGGCGTGCCCGTCGCCACCGTCTCCGTCGCGGGCGCCCGCAACGCGGGGCTGCTCGCCGTCCGGATGCTCGCCGCCCACGACACCGAGCTGATGGCCCGGATGCGGCACTTCCAGGACGAGCTGAACGAGCAGGCCACCGAGAAGGGCAAGCGGCTGCGCGCCAAGGCCATGGGCAACGCCCGCTTCGGGTTCGGGAAGTGACCATGAGCGCCACCCCGGCCGCCGGTCACCTCGCCCGCGCCCACGAGCTGCTCGCCGCGCACCCCGTCGTCGACGGCCACAACGACCTCCCCTGGGCCCTGCGCGAGCAGGTCCGCTACGACCTGGACCGGCGTGACATCGCCACCGACCAGAGCGGCACCGGCCTGCACACCGACCTGCCCCGGCTGCGGGCGGGCGGCGTCGGGGCCCAGTTCTGGTCCGTGTACGTCCGCACGGACATGGCCGGCGACGAGGCGGTCAGCGCGACGCTCGAACAGATCGACGTCGTGCGGCGGCTGGTGAATCGTTACCCCAAGGAGCTGCGGCTCGCGCTCACCGCCGACGACATGGAGGCCGCCCGCGCCGAGGGCCGCATCGCCTCCCTGATGGGCGCCGAGGGCGGGCACAGCATCAACTGCTCCCTGGCCACCCTGCGCGCCCTGCACCGCCTCGGTGTCCGCTATATGACGCTGACCCACAACGACAACGTCCCGTGGGCGGACTCCGCGACCGACGAGCCCGTGGCGAACGGTCTGACCCGCTTCGGCGAGGAGGTCGTCCGCGAGATGAACCGCCTCGGCATGCTGGTCGACCTCTCGCACGTCTCGGCCGACACGATGCGGGACGCGCTGCGGGTCACCGACGCGCCGGTGGTCTTCTCGCACTCCTCGGCGCGCGCCGTCTGCGACCACCCGCGCAACGTCCCCGACGACGTGCTCGGCTCGCTCGCCGCGAACGGGGGCGTGGCGATGGTGACCTTCGTGCCGAAGTTCGTCCTGCCCGCCGCCGTCGAGTGGACCCGCCGGGCGGACGAGAACATGCGCGCCAACGGTCTGCACCACCTCGACACGTCCCCCGCCGCGATGGCCGTGCACCGCGCCTTCGAGGCCGCGAATCCGCGCCCGGTCGCCACGGCGGCGACGGTCGCCGACCACCTCGACCACATGCGCGAGGTCGCGGGCATCGACCACATCGGCATCGGCGGCGACTTCGACGGCACGGCGTTCACCCCGGCGGACCTCGCGGACGTGGCCGGCTACCCCAACCTGATCGCGGAACTGCTGCACCGCGGCTGGTCCGACACCGACCTGGCGAAGCTGACCTGGCAGAACGCGGTACGGGTCCTGAGGGCGGCGGAGGACGTGGCCCGCCGGCTCCAGACGGTGCGGGGCCCGTCGATCGCGACGATCGACCAGCTGGACGGCTGAGGTCAGGGCGCCCTCGATCGCCGGACAGGCTGGAAAATCCAGCCCGTCCGGCGATTGAGGACAGATCTTTGAGCGGCCCGCTCAGGCCCGAGGCCGGCCCATGGCCCGGTAGGTCCAGCCGGCGGAACGCCAAGCGCCGGCGTCCAGCGCGTTGCGCCCGTCCAGGATCCGCCGCTCCGACACGACCTCGCCCAGCGCCGCCGGGTCCAGCTCGCGGAACTCGCCCCACTCCGTGAGGTGCAGCACCACGTGCGCCCCCTGGCACGCCTCCAGGGCGGTCGGCGCGTAGCCGAGGGTCGGGAAGAGGCGGCGGGCGTTGTCCATGCCCTTGGGGTCGTAGACGGTGACCTGGCCGCCCTGCAGGTGGATCTGTCCGGCGACGTTCAGCGCGGGGGAGTCGCGGACGTCGTCGGAGTCCGGCTTGAACGTGGCGCCGAGCACCGCGACCCGCTGCCCGAGGAAGCCGCCGCCCACCGTCTCGCGGGCCAGCTCCACCATGTGGCCGCGGCGACGCATGTTGATGGAGTCGACCTCGCGGAGGAACGTCAGCGCCTGGTCGGCGCCCAGCTCCCCGGCGCGGGCCATGAAGGCGCGGATGTCCTTGGGCAGGCAGCCGCCGCCGAAGCCGATGCCGGCCCGCAGGAACTTCTTCCCGATCCGCTCGTCGTGGCCGATCGCCTCCGCCAGCTTGGCCACATCGCCGTCGGCGGCCTCGCAGACCTCGGCCATGGCGTTGATGAAGGAGATCTTCGTGGCGAGGAAGGAGTTGGCGGCCGTCTTGACCAGCTCGGCCGTCGGATAATCGGCGACGACGAACGGCGACCCCTCGCCGATCGGCTTCGCGTACACCTCGCGCAGCAGCTTCTCGCCGCGCTCACCGGCGACGCCCACCACAATGCGGTCCGGGTGCAGGGTGTCCTGGACGGCGTAGCCCTCGCGCAGGAACTCCGGGTTCCAGGCCAGCTCGACGTCCGCGCCCGCCGGGGCCAGTTCGGTGAGGCGGGCCGCGAGCCGGGCCGCGCTGCCGACCGGGACGGTGGACTTGCCGACGACCAGCGCCGGGCGGCGCAGATGCGGGGCCAGGGCGTCGAAGGCGCTCTCGACGTAACTCATGTCGCACGCGTACTCACCGTGCTTCTGCGGGGTGTTCACGCAGACGAAGTGGACGTCGCCGAACTCGCCGGCCTCCTCCCACGACATGGTGAAGCGCAGCCGGCCGGTCGATCCCTCGATCCCGGCGACGTGCCGGCGGAGCAGTTCCTCCAGCCCCGGCTCGTACATCGGCACCTTGCCGCGCCCGAGCATCTCGATCTTCTCGGGCACCACGTCCAGGCCGAGCACCTCGAACCCGAGCTCGGCCATGGCCGCGGCGTGGGTGGCACCGAGGTAGCCGGTGCCGATCACGGTGATCTTGGGGGCCATGCGTGCGCTCCATGTGCTGGCGGGCTGGACTGTGCGCCGAGCATAGTCGGGGCCCGGAGCGGGAAGGTCCCGGGGAGATCCCGGCGCCGCCCGGGCGCTGTCGGCAAGCTCACGTATCCCCGTGCGGGGGGCCGCCCCTAGAATCGGGTTACTAAACGGTAGTTAACTCTTTGGGGAGTGAATCCACCTTGGCGGGATCAAAGGACTTCGACCTGTACCGGCCGTCCGAGGAGCACGACGAGCTCCGTAAGGTCGTGCGCTCGCTCGCCGAGGCGAAGATCGCGCCGTTCGCCGCCGAGGTGGATGAGGAGGGCCGCTTCCCGCAGGAGGCGCTCGACGCGCTGGTCGCCTCCGACCTGCACGCGATCCACGTGCCCGAGGAGTACGGCGGCGCCGGCGCCGACGCGCTCGCCACCGTCCTCGTCATCGAGGAGGTCGCCCGGGTGTGCGCGTCCTCCTCGCTGATCCCGGCGGTCAACAAGCTCGGCTCGCTGCCGGTCGTGCTGTCCGGCTCCGAGGAGCTGAAGAAGCGCTACCTGAGCCCGCTCGCCAAGGGCGACGGCATGTTCTCGTACGCCCTCTCCGAGCCCGACGCGGGCTCGGACGCGGCCGGCATGAAGACCAAGGCCGTGCGCGACGGCGACTTCTGGGTCCTCAACGGCGTCAAGCGCTGGATCACCAACGCGGGCGTCAGCGAGTACTACACGGTGATGGCCGTCACCGACCCCGAGAAGCGTTCCAAGGGCATCTCCGCGTTCGTCGTCGAGAAGTCCGACGAGGGCGTCTCCTTCGGCGCCCCGGAGCGCAAGCTCGGCATCAAGGGCTCCCCGACGCGCGAGGTCTACCTCGACAACGTCCGGATCCCCGCCGACCGCATGATCGGCGAGGAGGGCACCGGATTCGCCACGGCGATGAAGACCCTCGACCACACCCGTATCACCATCGCCGCCCAGGCCCTCGGCATCGCCCAGGGCGCCCTCGACTACGCCAAGGGCTACGTCCAGGAGCGCAAGCAGTTCGGCAAGCCGATCGGCGACTTCCAGGGCATCCAGTTCATGCTCGCCGACATGGCCATGAAGATCGAGGCCGCCCGCCAGCTGACGTACGCGGCCGCCGCCAAGTCCGAGCGCGGCGACAGCGACCTCACCTTCCAGGGCGCGGCCGCCAAGTGCTTCGCCTCGGACGTGGCGATGGAGGTCACCACCGACGCCGTCCAGCTCCTCGGCGGCTACGGCTACACCCGTGACTACCCGGTCGAGCGCATGATGCGCGACGCCAAGATCACGCAGATTTACGAAGGCACGAACCAGGTCCAGCGCATCGTCATGGCGCGCAACCTGCCGAAGTAACCCTTCGGGCGCCCGCCGCGACGGCCCCCGGCAGTCCGCCGGGGGCCGTCGCGCGTACGGGTGAACGCCGGTGGCGGTATCGGGCCGGGGCGCCGAAGGTGGGGGCGGTGGGGGTCGTACTGCCCTGGAGGCTCATGACATGCCCGAGGTAACCGCTCCGTACAAGCCCGGCACCCCCTGCTGGGTCGACCTCATGGTCCCCGACCAGCAGGCGGCGCTCGACTTCTACCGCGACGTGCTCGGGTGGCAGGGCGAGATCGGGCCGCCGGAGACCGGTGGGTACGCGGTCTGCACCCTGAACGGGAAACCCGTGGCCGGCATCATGACCTCGATGTCACCCGACCCCGACCAGCCGACCCCGCCGACCGTGTGGACCACCTACCTTGCCGCCTCCGACGTGGACGCCGTCGAGAAGAGGATCGCCGACAACGGCGGCACCGTGGTGATGCCGGGCATGGACGTGCTCACGCTCGGCCGGATGTCGGTCGTCGCCGACCCCACGGGGGCGATCTTCGGGCTCTGGCAGGCCCGGGACTTCCCCGGCGCGCAGGTCGTCAACGAGCCCGGGGCGCTGATCTGGAACGAGCTGAACACCAGCGACCCACAGGCCGCCGCCGCCTTCTACTCCGCCGCGCTCGGCATCGAGACGCTCCCCATGGAAGGAGCGGAGGACTACTCGGCGCTCCAGGTCGAGGGCCGGGCCGTCGGCGGCACCCAGGGGCTGGACAAGCTGCCGCCCGGCACGCCCTCGCACTGGCTGTGCTACTTCGCCGTCGACGACACCGACAGCACCGTCGACGCCCTGACCCGGGGCGGCGGCAGCGTGCTCGTCCCGCCCTTCGACATGGTGGCCGGGCGGATGGCCATCGTGCGGGACCCGCAGGGCGGCACCTTCGCGGTCATCGACGCGGCGGGGCCCGCGTCCCCCTAAGGCACCGCCGCCCGCAGGGGAACACGGCAGGGCCCGTGGCCGGTCACCGGCCACGGGCCCTGCCGTCATGCCCGCGCTCACTTGTCGGAGACGGTGACCTTCTGGTCCTTCTTGAGCTGGTCGAAGAGCTGCTTGGCCTTCGCCGTGTCCCACTTCACCGCGACACCGTCCGTGCGGGTCGGGTAGTTCGCGCTCGCGATCGGCACGGTCATCTGCTTGCCGTCACCGCCCGTGGCGCCCTTCATCGCCCAGAACATCGAGGCGAGGTCCCACAGCTCCATGTCCTTGTCGACGATGAGCGTGTCGAGACCGGAGCCGATGACGGGGTAGAGGCGGAACGGATTGAGGATCGTCGAGGGCGAGGCCGCCTGGTTGGCCAGGGTGTTCAGGAACTTCTGCTGATTGCGCATCCGGCCCAGGTCCTGGTCCGCCTCCTGGTGGCGCTGGCGCACGAAGGCCAGCGACTGGGCGCCGCTCAGCTCCTGGCAGCCCGCCTTGAAGTCCGCACCCGAGTCCCGGTCCTTCAGCGGCTTGTCCAGGCACATCTCCACGCCGCCCAGCGCGTCCACCAGATTGCGGAAGCCGCCGAAGCCGATCTCCGCGTAGTGGTCGATGCGCAGGCCCGTGTTGAACTCGATGGTCTGCGCCAGCAGCTCCGGGCCGCCGTCCGCGTACGCCTGGTTCAGCTTGTGCGTGGCGGCGGGGAAGCTCTTGCCGGACTCCTTCCCCTTGAAGGCGGGGATGGTGACGTAGGAGTCACGCGGCAGGCTCAGCATCGTCGTGCCGTTGTCGCCCGTGTGCACGATCATCATCGAGTCGGTGCGCTTGCCCTCCGCCGACCCGGTGTGCAGTTCCTTCTTGTCTCCGTCCGAGAGGCCCTCGCGGCTGTCGGAGCCGACGATCAGGTAATTGGTGCCCTCGCCCGCCGCCGGACGGTCCTTGACCTGACCGAGGTCGACCTCGCGGCGCACCTTGGAGTCGGCCCAGAAGTACGTGCCCACCGAAACGGTCAGCAGCGCCGCGACGAACGCGATACCGCCGATCTTGACGCGCTTGCGCCAGTCCGGGGCGCCGGCCCGCGAACCGTGCGGGCGACGGCCGCCCGGGCCGCCGCCCGGACCGCCGCCGGTGGGGCCGTGCCGGTGTCCGCCGGGGCCGGACGGGCCGCCACGGCCGTAGACCTGGCCCGTGTTGTAACCGTCGCCCGGGCCGCCGGCCGCGTGGGCCGCGCCCTCGCCGTACCCGCCGCCCTGGCCCGGCACACCGTGGCCGCCGCCCGGGGCCCGCGCGTAGCCGGGCCCGGGGGCCGGCTCGGCGGGGCGGCGCTGCGGGGGCGGGGCGGTGCGCCGGATCCGCGGCATGGCACGCGCGCCTTCCGGCTCGGCGTTCGCGGCGCCGTTTCCGTACCCGTCCTGGCGGTCGTCGGTCCGCCCATCGGCCCAATTGCTCATGACACGAGTGTGCCCGCTGTGGCGACCCGCCTTACAGGGGGGAGACGGGTTCGGGGCCGGGCTGTAGCAGAGCTGATGCAAAGCCGCCGGTGCCCCCGGGCCCGCATACAGTGGTGGACATGACCAATCAGGACCGCAGCCCGGAGGCGGAGATACCGGGCAAGCCGACGTCCGCTTCCCGCACGACGCTCTCCCACATCATGACCGGCAGCGACACCAATCTGCTGGGCACCGTCCACGGCGGCGTGATCATGAAGCTGGTGGACGACGCCGCGGGCGCGGTCGCCGGGCGGCACTCCGGCGGCCCCGCCGTCACGGCCTCGATGGACGAGATGGCCTTTCTCGAACCGGTCCGGGTCGGTGACCTCGTCCATGTGAAGGCCCAGGTCAACTGGACCGGCCGGTCGTCCATGGAGGTCGGCGTGCGGGTACTCGCCGAGCGCTGGAACGAGTCGACGCCCGCCACCCAGGTCGGCAGCGCCTACCTGGTCTTCGCCGCCGTCGACGAGGAAGGCAAGCCCCGGCGCGTTCCGCCGGTGGTCCCGGAGACGGAGAAGGACAAGCGCCGCTACCAGGAGGCCCAGATCCGGCGCACGCACCGGTTGGCTCGCCGCCGGGCGATCATGGAGCTGCGCGAGAAGAGGATCGCCGAAGGCTTCGGGGACTGATCCCGGCGGCGGCGAGCGCCCTGCGGGCGCGTCCTCAAACGCCGGACGGGCTGGAATGGGCTGAGCCCGGCCCCATCAGCCCGTCCGGCGATTGAGGACACCGCCGCGCAGCGGTGGTGCGCACACCACGGGTCGCAGCGCCCGCCCACATGACCCGCCGGGCTACGGCCTACGCGGCGGACGGGCAGACCACCTGGTCTCCCCGGACGGCCGTCGGTGCGGCACCGGCCTGCTGGGGCGGGTCCTGGGCGCGTACCTGCTGCACGCCCTTGAAGTCCGTGCCCAGCGTCACCTTCATCAGCGGGCCCTGCCCCGGCGCCGGGCGCAGCTCCGCGCCCGGCAGCGCCGCCGCGACCGAGCGGACCGAACGGTCCCAGCGCGGATCGTAGGAGATCACCGTCCGCTGAGCCGGCGGCCCGGGCGCGTCCGTGGGCAGCCCGGTGGTGGCGAAGCCCGTCGCGTGCAGCGCCTGGTCGGTCTCGCGGCCCAGCCCGGGGCGGCCGCTGCCGTTGAGGACCTGCACCCGGATCTGCCCGGGGGCCACGTCCACCGGCGTCGCGGGCTGGTTCGCCGACGGGCCCTGCGGCTTCGCGTCCTGCGGCCGCCGGGGGGCGTGCACGGTCAGCGGCCGGTCCTCGCGCAGGGCCTGGAACATCTTCTGGGCCGCCGCCTCGTCCCACTTCACCGTCGAGCCGACGCGCGGGACGGGGAAATTCGCGATGCCGATCGGCACCGACGCGAACTCCGCCGAGGCGGGCGTCAGATTCTTCATCCCCTGGGCCAGCCCGACCAGCTCGTCGCTGCCGAAGCCCCGGTCGGCGCGCACCGAGCCGAGCAGCGTCGTCGACACCTCGTGGAACTTCACCGGGTTCAGCAGGCCGTCACCGCCGGCCGCCTTGTGGATCAGCGAGGCGAGGAACCGCTGCTGCCGCTGCATCCGGCCGAGGTCGGAGCCTCCGTCGAGATGCCGGGAGCGCACGTACTGGAGCGCCTGCCCGCCGTTGAGGTCGCTGGGGCCCACGGGCAGGTCGAGACCGGTGTAGGCGTCCTTGAGCGGCCGTACCGTGCACACCCGGACCCCGCCCAGCACGTCGACCGTCTTCATGAAGCTCGCGAAGTCGACCTCCAGGTAGTGGTCGACGTGCACCCGGGTCAGCTGTTCCACCGCCCGGACGGTCAGGCTCGGGCCGCCCTCCGCGTACGCCGCGTTGAGCTTCTGCGGATGGGCGGGACGGATCCGCCCCTGCGCGTCGGCGCGTTCGGGGATCTCGACGTAGGTGTCGCGCGGCAGGCTGATCACGGTGGCCCGGTCGTGCCCGGCGGAAAGGTGCACCAGCATCACCGTGTCGGTGCAGTGACAGGGCGCGCCGCCCAGCCGGTAACGGGTCCGCTCCTCCGCCGTGATCTTGTCGCGGCCGTCCGTGCCGACGACGAGGATGTTCTTGCCCTGGCTGCTCCGCGGCCGGTCCGACAGCCCCCCGAACGGATCCACCCGCCCGATGCCGCCCTCGATCCCCGCGACCACCGCGTGTCCGATGCCACCGGTGCCCAGCACGGCCACGGCGGCTCCGGTGGCCAGCCGCAGTCCCCAGCGCGGGCGGCGCGGGGCGCCGTGGCGGGGCCGGTTCGGGCGGGGGCGGGCCTGGCGGGGGGAGCGGGCCGGTGCGGTCACTTCGAACCTCCGCGACGGACTGGGCAGAACCGGGGAAACGGTAGGCCCATACGATCGTCGGTTCGCGGCCCCACGCCGTCCGAGCGGGGCCTGCCACCCGGGCGGGGCGCTTTCGGGTGCCCCATTGGCGTAACGTGACCGACGATCCGCCGTCCGCCGGGGGCACCCCCCGTACCGCCGAGGAACCATGCCCGATCAGCAGCCGCCCGCCGTTTCCGTCATCATGCCGGTGCTCAATGAGGAGCGGTATCTGCGCACCTCCGTGCGGCACATCCTGGAACAGGACTACGCCGGTGAACTCGAGGTCGTGATCGCCCTCGGTCCCTCCACGGACCGCACCGACGAAATCGCCGCCGACCTGGTGCGGGAGACCGCGAACCACCCCCGCGCCCGGGTCCACACCGTGCCGAACCCGACCGGCCGCACCCCCGCCGCCCTCAACGCCGCGATCAAGGCGTCACGCCACCCGATCGTGGTACGGGTCGACGGTCACGGAATGCTCTCGCCGAACTACATCGCGACCGCCGTGCGGCTGCTGGACGAGACCGGTGCCCAGAACGTCGGCGGCATCATGCACGCCGAGGGCGAGAACGACTGGGAGCGGGCCGTCGCCGCCGCCATGACCTCGAAGATCGGGGTGGGCAACGCGGCCTTCCACACGGGAGGCGCGGCCGGCGAGGCGGAAACCGTGTATCTGGGTGTCTTCCGGCGGGAGGCCCTGGAGCAGCAGGGCGGGTACAACGAGGAGTTCATCCGGGCCCAGGACTGGGAGCTGAACTTCCGGATCCGTGAGGCGGGCGGGCTGATCTGGTTCTCCCCGGAACTCAAGGTCTCCTACCGGCCCCGCCCCAGCGTGCGGGCGCTCGCCAAGCAGTACAAGGACTACGGGCGTTGGCGGCACGTCGTCGCCCGCTTCCACCAGGGCTCGATCAACATGCGCTACCTGGCCCCGCCGACCGCCGTGCTCGCCATCGCGGCCGGGATCGTGGTCGGCGCGACCGTCACCCCGTGGGGTCTGCTGGTCCCGGCCGGGTACCTGGCGGCGATCACCGCCGGTTCGCTGCCGGCGGGCAAGGGACTGTCGCCGGCCGCCCGCGTCCGGATCCCGGTGGCCCTCGCGACGATGCACATGTCCTGGGGATTCGGCTTCCTCACGAGTCCGCGTGCGCTGGCCAAACGGGTCATCGCCAGCCGTCGCCCGGCCGTCCGGGCGGGCTAGGCCTGTCCTCAATCGCCGGACGGGCTGCTGTTCTGTGTCCTCAATCGCCGGACGGGCTGGATTTTCCAGCCCGTCCGGCGATTGAGGACGCGCCCGCAGGGCGCTCGCCGCCGCAGGCGGCAACGGCCCGCAGGCGAAGAACCGCCGGCCAGGCGAGAGGCGCCCCGCCGCCGCAGGCGGCACAACCGGCCGTTGGGCGAGGCGATTCAGAAACGATTCAGCGGATTGACGTTCATGCACGCCGACGTGTTGTCACCACTGAGCGGGTCCGAACTCTTGGGTGCCTTGTTGTCGCCGTCCTTGTCGCCCTTGCCGTCCTTCTTGCCGCCGTCACCGTTCTTGGCGTCGTCCGACGCCCCCGCACCGGCCGTCGGCTCGGCCGACGCGTCGCTGTCCTCGGCTTCGCCCGTCTTCGGGTACTTCGTGCCCGTACGCCAGTCACCGCCGATGACCAGCGTCACCCGGTCGACGGTCGGCGACATCCGCAGCGCGCTCTCCGGCAGCCCCAGGGCCTTGGCCACCGCTTCGGCGTCCGGGCGCTCGGCGGTCTTCGGGTAGGTGATGGTCGTGTCCGCCTGCGCGCGCGGAGCGGAGTCCGACATCGCCTTGGTGAAACCCGCCTTCACGAGGAACTCGGCGATGTCCGAGGCCCGACGGGTGGCCGGCGGCTGGGCGGCGGTGCCGGTGCCGTTGAACACGGTGAGTTCGATGGCGCCCTTCGGCGCGGCCGGCGCCGTGGGCTTCGGGCCGCCCTTGTCGGACTTCTTGTCCTTGCCGTCCAGCGCGATGTCGTTGCGGACGAGCGAGAAGAGCTTGTCGGCGTCGCCCGGCTTGGGTATCACGTGCGCTTCCGGGTCCAGCGGGTCCGGCAGCCACGGCATGGTGGACATCGTGATCCGCTCGGACGGCACCCGCTTCATGTCGTTGCCGAGGTCGTAGAGCTTCTTGACCGAACCGAGGTCCTTGTCGACGGTGAGCGACTTGGTGGCGGCCTCCGCGAGATCGGTGAGCTGACCGGGGTCGGAGAGCTTGGTGCCGGACTTCAGCTGGCGGACCATGGCGTTCATATAGATGTGCTGGGCGTGGGTACGGCCTATGTCGCTGCCGTCCTCGAAGCCGTGCCGGGTGCGCAGCCACTGCAGGGCCTGCTTGCCCTTGACCTTGTGCGAGCCCTTGGTCAGCCGCAGTCCGGAGTCCTTGTCGTACACATTGGCGTCCACGCACACCGGAACGCCGCCGACCGCGTCGGCCATGCTCACCACACCGGCGAAGTCGATCATCATGAAGTGGTCGACGGGGATGCCGGTCAGCTCCTCCCAGGCGGCGACCGTGCAGCCCGGGCCGCCGTTCATCAGACTGGTGTTGATGATCTGCCGGTCGGTCTCCGGGTAGACGGTGCCGTCTTCCGGGTCGGTGCACTTGGGAATCGTCACCCGGGTGTCGCGCGGCACGCTGATCACCGACATGTTGCTGCGGTCGGCCGAGACGTGCACCAGCATCTGGACGTCGGCGAGGGGCTTGCGCCCGACGTCCTCGTGGGCGCCGCCGAGCGCGACGTTCTCCTTGCTGTTCCGGCTGTCGGAGCCCAGGATCAGGATGTTCAGGGGGCGTTGGCCGGCCGCGTTGGCCGCACTCCGGTCGAGCTGTTTGTCGCCGAGGTTGAGGTCGCCCTTTTTGAGGTTGCCGTTGAGGTGCTCGTAGTAGAAGTACCCGGCGGTCGCCGCGCCGAGGATGAGGACCGCGAGGGAGAGCGCGGTCCAGCGGGCTATTCGCGCGGTACGGCGGCGCTTGGCCGCGCGGGCTTCGGTGGCCTTCTTGGCACGGGTGGCCTTGCGGCCGGGCCCTGCGCTTTCGGCGGCCGGGAGGGACGACGCGGCAGCACCGCTGCCGGCACCCTCGGCTCCGGTAGCGGCTTCGGCGGGTTCGCCACCGGTGGCGTCGTCCCCGGAACCGTCGCCCCGGGGGCCGTCGCCCCCGGAACCCGTACGAGCGCCGGCGCCGGCTGCGTGCTTCTTCGCCCGGCGGCCCCGGCGCCCGGACTTCCTGGCGTTCGGGACCGTGCCGCCGGTCCGCGCGGCACCGGCCGACTCGCCGGCCGAGGCGCCGGCCAGCTCGTCAGCCGACTCGTCGGCCGACGAACCAGCCGACGAACCCGCCGTTTCGTCGGCCGAGGCGCCGGCCGCCCCCCGCACGCCTCTGCTCTGCCGCATCGGGCCTCCCCTGAATGGTCCGTCCGGCCCGAAGGGCAGGCGTGTTGAACCTGGTGTAACTCTTGTTACCGGCCTAGATGCGGCAGCGGGGGGCCAGGTTCATTTGGCGCAGATGTTCTTGTCGTCGGCTTCGATCTTTTGGATCTCTTTGGGTGCTTTCGCGGGGGCCTTCGTGACGACCGGAGTTCCGGCCGCCTTGAAATCCGCGCCCAGGACGAGCGTCATCCCCGCCGTCGGCGCGGCGTCCGCGGAACCCTGCTTGAGGGCCTCGACCGGCAGGCCCATGATCTCCGCGAGCCGGCGCGCCTGGTCCGCCTGATTGGGGGCGAACTCCAGGATCGTCTTGTCCTTCTTGCCGCCGGTGGCGTTGCCGCCGTTGCTCGTGAGACGCATGCCCTGGGAGTTCTGCATCCAGGTGACGGCCTCCTGGGCGGCGCCCACCCGGCCGCTGCCGTTCTGCACCTTCACCCGTACCGCCGAGGGCTCCGCCTTCGGCCCCTTGAGCAGGGCGGCCTGCTTGGCGTCCGCCTCCTCGCTGGCCTTCTTCTCCTTCGCCTTCACCTCGGTGAGGGAGACGTCCTGACGAACCATGGCGAACAGCGGATCGGCCTTGGGGGGGTCCAGGACGACCGTCTTGTGGTTCTTGCCCTCGGCGGGGTTGTCCTTGACGGGGACGGTCGCGAAGGTGATGTTCTCGAGGTTGACCTTGCTGAGCTCCTTGCCCAGGCTGGTCAGTTTGCTCACGGAACCTATGCCGGTGTCGACGGTGAGCGACTTGGTCGCCGCGTTGCCCAGGTCGTACAGCTTCTTGGGGTTGGAGAGCGTGTCACCGGACTTCATCTTCCGGATCATCGAACTCAGAAACTGCTGCTGGAGCTTGATGCGGTCCAGGTCGCTCTCGAAGCCCACGCTGTGCCGGGTCCGGACGAACGCGAGGGCGTCCTCACCCTCGATCTCGTGCCGGCCCTTGCTCAGCTTGAGGTGCGACTTGGGGTCGTTGATGTCCTTGCCCAGGCACACCTCGACACCGCCGACCGCCGACGACAGCTCCTTGACGGCGTTGAAGTCGGCCATCATGAAGTGCGTGACCTTCAGCCCGGTGAGCGACTCGACGGTCCGCCAGGTGCAGCCCGGGTCGCGGCCCTCCTGGCCCAGGCTCTCGTTGAAGCGGACGCCCTTCGTGCCCGGGATGACGGTGGTCTTGCCGTCCTTCTTGGTGGGGCACTCCGGGATGTCGGTGATCATGTCGCGGGGGATGGAGAGCGCCGTGGCGTTCGTCCGGTCCTCCGAGACGTGGAACAGCAGCGTGGTGTCGGCGTGGCCGACGCTGCCCTCGTCGCCGTAGCCCTCGTTGCCCTTGCCGTCGCGCTTGTCGGTCCCGATGACCAGGATGTTCACCGGGCCGTCGATGACCGCGTCGTTGTTTATCCCGACATCGACCTTGTCGATGTTGTTGTTGAAGTGCTGGTAGACCAGATAGGCCGCCACCGAGCCGCCGACCAGGACGAAGGCGAGCGTGCCGCCCGTCCACATCAGGGCCTTCTTCTTCTTGCTCTGCTTCGGCTTCGGCTTGCGCCGCCCCTGTGCCGGTTTCGCTCCGGCGCGGCGGGGGTTGCCGCGCTGTCCGGGCACCGTACGGCGGCCGGGTTTGCCCTGGGTACCGGTCCGCGATCTCGCGGGGGCCGGTACGGCAGGGGAATCGGAACCTGCGGAGGCAGGGGACGAAGCCGTCGCGGACGTGCCGCTCCCGGGAGTCGCCTCCGACTCCTCGGCATGGTCAAGACGCAGCTCGTAGCTGCCTGTTTTCGGGTCGAAGACCCACTGGTCGGCGGGATCGATGTCGCCCGCCCGCCCACGGCCCTGCGCGTCCACGGTCGCTTGAATCCTCCGTCGGTGCCACGCGGCGCCTACCCCCCCGAGGCGCTCGGTCACGTCGTCTGTGCAGTGCGCGGTCAGCCCGGCCGTGCGCACCGGATCGCTCACACTATCCGCCCAGTTCAGCGTCAAGCGACGCCGGTGACAAATTGCACTCCCCTACAACTGGGCATTCTGCCCAATCCTTTCGCCCGAACGATCATCCGGAGGAAAAGGTGATCGTACCTTTCGGCAAAATCATCCACACATGCCACGTGCTGCGGTGGTTCCCTCGTACGTGGGCGGAGTGGTGGGGTTGGGCGACCCCGTGGACGGTCCCGTGGGCGGTGCCGAAGTGGCGGGGTCCGCCGGTGCCGGTGGGGCCTGCGCGGGGGTCTCCCCCTCGGCCGCCCCGGATTCCCCCGCCTCTCCCGGGGCCACGGGAGGCATCGGCTCCTCGTCTCGTCCGGGCTTGTCGCCGGCCGCCCGCACATGCCGGCCGACCGCCACCGGGCGGTCCTGCCGCAACTGCTCGAAGAGCTGGTCGGCGTCCGGCTGCACCAGTTCGTCACGGGCACTGTTGTAGACGTACGGGCGGCGCGGCACGGTGAGGAACTGCACCCGGTCGGAGGGGATGTTCCGTACGGTTCGCACCAGGTCGTACAGCTTGCGGAGGGTGTCCAGCCCGGAGTCCGTGGTCAGCGAGGAGGTGGCCGCGTCGAGCACCGGGTAGAGCCGGGCGGGGTTGAGCAGCACACCGCTGCTCTGCATCTCCCGGAACAACGACCCCAGGAACTCCTGCTGGCGTCCCATCCGTTCGGTGTCGCTGCCGTTGCCGAGGCTGTAGCGGGCCCTGACGTACCCCAGGGCCGCCTCCCCGCGCAGCACCTGGCGGCCCGCGGGCAGCCGCAGCTTCGCCTCGTGGTCGTCCACGGGCTGCTGGAGGCAGACCTCGACGCCGTCGATGGCGTCGACCAGCCGCTTGAAACCGGTGAAGTCCACGATCACGTGGTGGTCGACGCGGATCCGGGTGATGTTCTCGACCGTACGGATCGTGCAGGCCGCGCCCGCCAGCTCGTACGCCCAGTTGAACTGCGCGAACCGCTCATTGGTCCGGGAGCCGTCGGGCTGCCGGCAGCTCGGGATCTTCGCCATCAGGTCCCGGGGGAGGCTGACGGCGGTCGCGCTGCGCCGGTCCGCGGCCAGGTGCAGCAGGATCGTGGTGTCCGAGCGCTGGGTGCCGCTGTCGGTGCCGTACGCGCCGTTTCCGGCGCCGCGGGTGTCGGAGCCGATGATCAGGATGTTCTGCGCGCCGTGCACCAGGGCGACGGGCCGTTCCTTCTCCCAGCGCGCCAGCTCGTTCGCGGTGTCGGTGTCGGTGGTGATGTTGCCGTCGAGCCGCTGGTAGAGCGTCCAGCCGATCCCGGCCGCGGTGAGCACCAGCATCGTCAGCCCCAGCGCCAGCCAGCGCGGCCAACGGCGCTTTCGCCGGGGCCGGGGCTCGGGGGCGGGCGGCGGGGCGCCCCACGCCCCGCCGGTGGGGCCGGTGGGTGTGCCGGGGCTGCTGGGATCTCCAGGACGGTCGGTCACGGCTGCGGCCCTCCCTCACGGAGTCGGCGGCCTCGCACCAGTGGGAGCCGTAGCGGAGGGCCGGGGTCCGGCCCTCCGCGCCCTGGTGTGGCGTACGTAACGTCGTGCGGCGTACGTACGATCATCGCGCGATCCGGGCGCTCCGGCAGCGTCAGGGGGCCGTCACGGTGACGCGCTCGCTCTCCCGGCGCTTGTCCAGGGCCCCGGCGGAGAGCCGGTCGAGGTGGCGGCAGAGCACCACCGAACCGCCGGCGGCGAGCGGTGCGTACAGCCCGGCGGACAGCCCGTGCCAGCCGTTGTAGGGCAGGCCGGACAGCAGCCGGGAGCCCTCGCCGAGCCCGTGCTGGGCGGCGTCGGTCCGGGCCCGTTCGACGATCTGCGCACCGGTCAGCTCCGTGCCGTCCACGACGAGCGCGGGGGCGTTCGGGTCCACCGGTGCGAAGGGGGCGAAGCGGTCGCCCTGGCCGGGCACCTCGACGGCGTAGTCGGCGAAGCCCTGGGGGGCCTGCGGGAAGCGCCCGCCCAGGGGGCGCAGTGCGAGCGCGACGCGCTCCCCGGAGCAGGCGCGTGCCTCCTCCAGGGCGTCCGGCCCGCTGACGACGAGATCCGCGTCGGCCGGGTCGCCGCCGACCTCGGCGACGACGCCGACCGAGGAGCAGGCGAGCAGCCAGACGGCCGTCTGCCAGTGGGCGGGCAGCAGGAGGGCGAGGCGGTCCCCGGGCCCGGCGGCGAGATCGCCCTGGAGCAGGTTGGCGGTCTTCGCCACCCAATTGGCGAAGGTGGCCACGGAGAGTTCCACGCGCTCGCCGGTGGCGTCGTCGTAGAAGGTCACGAGCGGGCGGGCCGGGTCCGCGGCGAGCGCGGAACGCAGCAGGTCGGCAGGGGTGCGATCGGTGGCGTTCATCGTCGTCAGCGTACGTGGCGGGCGTGTTGACGGTCAGTCGGACGGGCGAGCGGCCCGTCCGGCCGGAGGGCGGGTACGACCGACTGGCCGTCACCTTTCAAATGGACAGATATCTAGTGATATGACCAGGATTTTCACTATGCGTGGAATCTTCGTTACTTCTACCGTCACCGCCTGTGCCGCCGCCCTCACCCTGCCGCTGTTCACCACCCCCACCGGCGCCGTCACCCCGCCCGCCGCCCGGGCCGTTCCCGCCCTCCCCGACGGGGGGAGCGGAGTGCCGGGCACGACCCGGTCGGTGCCGCTGGTCCCGCTCACCGGCAGTGACCGCGCGTCCGGCGCCGGTGCCGCCGAACGGGGGCTGCCGGCCCGGGAGGTCGAACCGTTCTCCCTCGTCGGCATCGTCTGGGACAACGCCGCCGCCGAACTGCGCGGCCAGGCCCAGGTCCGTACCCGCGCGGTGGGCAGCGGCCGGTGGTCCGAGTGGCAGGACGTACAGATCCACGACGACGACCGCCCCGACCTCGACTCCCCCGAGGGCGTCAGCGGCCACCGGCGCGGGGCCACCGCGCCGCTGTGGGTCGGCGCCTCCGACGCCGTCCAGGTCCGCGTCCGCGCCGAGACCGTGACCGACCGGACCCCCGAGGGGCCGGCCTTCCCCGTGGGGCTGCGCCTCGAACTCGTCGATCCCGGCAAGGACCCGGACCCGGCCGCCGAACCCGCCCGGCCCCAGGCCCAGACGCCGTCGGTCCCGGCGCCCGCCACGCCCCTCACGCCCGCCACGGGCGCCTCCCCGCCCCGGAAGACCGAGGAGCAGCCCGTCACCTCGCCCCCACGCCTCAGCGACGTGGAGGCCGCCACCTCGGCGGCCAATACCGCCCTCGCCCCCCTGGGCGCCACCGAGATCCCCGCCCGCGACAAAATGGCGTCCGGGGCCGACATCGCCGCCACCGGCCCCGGCGACGCCCCCGTCAAGAGCCCGCCCCAGGACCCCGACACCGACGGCGACCCGGACGTGGACACCACGGGCGGTGACGTCACCGACCAGGGAGCACGCCTGGTCGAGGCCGCCGGCGAGTACATCGGACCGCGCCCCCGCATCGTCACCCGGGCGGGCTGGGGCGCCGACGAGTCCCTCCGCGAGCGGGGCTTCGTCTACACCAAGACCGTGCGGGTGGCGTTCGTGCACCACACCGCCTCCGGCAACAAATACAGCTGCTCCCAGTCCGCCTCGGTCATCCGGGGGATCTACCGCTACCACGTCAAGAGCAGCGGCTGGCGGGACCTGGGCTACAACTTCCTCGTGGACAAATGCGGCACCATCTACGAAGGCCGAGCGGGTGGGGTGGCGAAAGCCGTCATGGGTGCCCATACGCTCGGTTTCAACTCCAACAGCATGGGCATCGCCGTTCTCGGGACATTCAAAAGTTCCAACCCGTCCACCGCCGCGGTCGACGCCGTGGCCAGACTCACCGCTTGGAAGCTCGGGCTGTTCGGCCGCAACCCCCTCGGCTCCACGACCCTGGTGTCCGCCGGCGGGAACCTGTTCAAGAAGGGGACCAAGGTCAGACTCAAGGTCATCTCGGGGCACCGCGACGGCTACGTCACCGAATGCCCCGGGGACCTCCTCTACAACAAGCTCGGCCAGGCCCGCAGCACCGCGGGCCGCCTCCAGGGACGCTGACCGGGGCGAGCCGGGACACAGGGTCTGCATACACTGGCCGCCGATCACGGCCCGGCCCCCAGCAGGAAGCAGAGACGACAAGGTGACAGAAGCGATCCTCCTGGTCGGGGGCAAGGGCACCAGGCTGCGCCCGCTCACGGTGCACACGCCCAAACCCATGGTTCCGGCGGCCGGAGTCCCCTTCCTCACGCACCAACTGGCGCGGGCGCGCGCGGCGGGGATCGAGCACATCGTGCTCGCCACGTCCTATCTGGCCGAGGTCTTCGAGCCGTACTTCGGCGACGGCTCCGCGCTGGGTCTGCACCTGGAGTACGTCACCGAGGAGGAACCGCTCGGCACCGGCGGAGCCATCCGCAACGTCGCCTCCAAGCTGCACTCCGCCCCGGACGACCCCGTGCTGATCTTCAACGGCGACATCCTCACCGGCCTCGACATCGAGGCGCTGGTCGACACGCACCGCACCGCGGGCGCGGACGTCTCCCTGCACCTGACCCGGGTCGAGGACCCCCGGGCCTTCGGCCTCGTGCCCACCGACGCCGACGGCCGGGTCACCGCCTTCCTGGAGAAGCCGCAGACGCCCGAGGAGATCGTCACCGACCAGATCAACGCGGGCGCGTACGTCTTCAACCGGTCCGTCATCGACACCATCCCGGCCGGCCGGCCCGTCTCCGTGGAGCGCGAGACCTTCCCCGGACTGCTCGCCTCGGGCGCGCACCTCCAGGGCATGGTCGACTCCACGTACTGGCTCGACCTCGGCACCCCGCAGGCCTTCGTCCGCGGCTCCGCCGACCTGGTCCTCGGCCGCGCCCCGTCCCCGGCCGTACCGGGCCGCTGCGGCGACCGGCTGATCCTCGACAGCGCCGACGTCGCCCCGGACGCCAAGATCACCGGCGGCTCGGTCATCGGCGCGGGAGCCCGCGTCGAGCCCGGCGCGCGCGTCGACGGCAGCACGGTGCTGGACGGCGCGGTCGTCGAGGCGGGCGCGGACATCCGCGACTCGCTCGTCGGCGCGGGCGCGCACGTAGGGGCGCGCACGGTTTTGACGGGCGCCGTCATCGGTGACGGCGCGCACATCGGCGCCGACAACGAACTGCGGGACGGGGTCCGGGTCTGGTGCGGCGCGGTCCTGCCGGACGGCGCGGTGCGCTTCTCCTCCGACCAGTAATTCCACCAGGGGTTTCACCAGAAGCGGCCGGGAGCCGTCGCCGGATGTCAGCGGGTGCGCCTACGCTCGTAGGTGCACCCGAACCCAGGACATCCCCGTGGAACCCACCGCCGACCGGCTGACCCGAACCACCGTGCGCGGTGGTCGCACGGCCGTGCCCGGGAGCAGGCCCCGACCGGTGGCGGCGGGTTCGCGGACCCGCCGCTGGACCCCACCGGGCCCGCTGCACCTGGGCGTCACCCTCGGCCCCCTGCGCCGCGGCCCGGGCGATCCGACGTTCCGCGTCACCCCGGACGGATCGGTGTGGCGGGCCTCCTGCACCCCCGCCGGCCCCGGCACCCTGCGCGTCGCCCGCAGCGGGGAGACGATCGAGGCCGAGGCCTGGGGCCCGGGCGCCGACTGGCTCCTGGACGGCCTTCCGGCCCTCCTCGGCGCCGAGGACGACCCGGCGGGCTTCACCCCCCGCCACCGCGTCGTCCACGAGGCCCACCGCCGCAACCCCGGCCTGCGCCTCACCCGCACCGGCCTGGTCCTGGAATCCCTGATCCCCTCGATCCTGGAACAGAAGGTCACCGCCGACGAGGCCTACCGCGCCTGGCGCCTGCTCGTACGCCGGTACGGCCCCCCGGCCCCCGGCCCGGCGGACCGGATGCACACACCGCCGGACCCCCGCACCTGGGCCCGCATCCCCTCCTGGGACTGGCACAAGGCGGGAGTGGACGGCAAGAGATCGGCCACGATCGTCCGGGCCGCGAAGGTCTTCCCCCGCATGGAGGAAGCGACGACGATGGACGCGGAACGGGCCACCCGGCGCCTGTGCGCCGTCGACGGCATCGGCCCCTGGACGGCGGCCGAGACCCTCCAGCGCAGCAACGGCGCGCCCGACGCGGTCACGGTCGGCGACCTCCATCTGCCGAAGATCATCGGCTATGCCCTCACGGGCCTCCGCGACACGGACGACGCGACGATGCTCGACCTCCTGACCCCCTACGAGGGCCATCGCCACCGGGCGGCCCGCCTGATCCTCCTCAGCGGCCTGGTTCCACCCCGGAGGGCACCGAGGCTGTCGGTGAACGACATCAGGGCGCTGTAACGGGCTGCTGTCCTGTGTCCTCAATCGCCGGACGGGCTCGAATTAAGCCCGTCCGGCGATTGAGGACAAAGCAGGGCGCCCGCCGCCGCAGGCGGCGAACCGTGGCTACCGAACCGTCACAAACTCCGCAGCGCTCCGCGCAGCCCGTTCCGGCGGGGGCGCCGCCGCGTGGCCCACGGCCACCGCGCCCATCGGGTCCCAGTCGGCCGGCAGGCCGAGCACGTCCCGCACCACGTCGCGGCAGAACATCGTCGACGACACCCACGCCGACCCCAGCCGCTCGGCCGCCAGCGCCACCAAGAAGTTCTGCACGCCCGCGCCCGCCGCGACGACGAACATCTCCCGCTCACCGGCGTTGCGCCGGGCATCGGGGTAGGTGTGCGAACCGTCCGTCACCAGGCACGGCACCACCAGGTACGGGGCCTTGCGCAGCACGTCCCCGCGGCGTACGCGGCGGGCGATGTTCTCCTCGGTGAAGCCGTCGCCGCGCAGGTCGGCGATCCAGGCGTCGCGCATCGCGTCGAGCAGCCGCACCCGCGCCTCGGCCGACTCCAGGAGTACGAACCGCCACGGCGTCGTGTGATGCGGGGCGGGCGCCGTGACCGCCGCGGCGACGGCCCGGCGTACGGCGCCGCCGTCCACCGGTTCGTCCGTGAACTCCCGGACGGTGCGCCGCAGCGTCATCGCTTCGCGGATTGCCTCGGACGTCCCCAGCCGGAACATGTCGTCGGCCGCGGGGCGCACGAGCGCCCGGGCCCCCGCGTCGCCCTCACCGGAGCCCTCGTCCGCGGACACGACGTGCGCCAGCCCCCGCACCACGGCGACCGGCAGCCCTCCCGTCTTGCCCTTGACCAGGTCACCCGCGGCCGCCAGCTCGTCGGCGGTGGCCACGACGGTCGCGCTCAGCGGGTTGCCGTGCGCGTCCGTGCCGCCGCGCAGGTCGTCCAGGACCCGCACCCCGGCCGCCCCGATCGCGACGTCCGTCAACCCGCCGCGCCACGGTCGCCCGAACGTGTCCGTGACGATGACGCCGACGTTCACACCGAGCGCGTCCCGCAGGGCCGTCCGGATCCGCCGGGCCGAGGCGTCGGGGTCCTCGGGCAGGAGCAGGACCGTGCCCGAGGGGGTGTTGGAGGCGTCGACCCCGGCCGCGGCCATGATCAGACCGAGCCGGTTCTCGACGATGCGCAGCGGGCCGCGCCGGGCCACGACCCGCACGGTCTCGGCGTCGATGGCGGCCTCACGGTCCGCGGCCTGGACGACCCGGCCCTCGGCCTTGCTGACGATCTTCGAGGTGACCACCAGGACGTCACCGTCGGCCAGACCCGGCAGCCCCTCGGCGGTCGCCGCCGAGGCGATGAGCTTGGCGAGGTCGTCCCCGGCGCGCACCTCGGGGATGCCGGGCAGTGCCCAGACCCGGTACGCGGGCAGCCCGGTCACGCGCGGACCTCCTCGGCCAGGGCGAGGGCCTCGGCGGCCATCCGGGCCGTGGCGTCGACGTCGGTCATCATCAGCGGCACGGCGCGACAGCGGATGCCCGCGGCCTCCACCTCGGGCACGGCGCCCGCGTCGACCGTGTCGACCAGCCAGCCGTCGATGAGGTCCGAGCCGTAGTGCCGGGCGACCGCGGCGGCCGTGGACTCGACGCCGACGGCCGCGAGGACCTTGTCGGCCATGCCGCGCACGGGCGCGCCCCCGACGATGGGGGACAGGCCGACGACGGGCGCCTTCGACGCCGCGACGGCCTCCCGCACGCCGGGCACCGCCAGGATCGTGCCGACGCTGACGATGGGATTGGACGGCGGGAAGAGCACGACGTCGGCGGCGGCGAGGGCCTCCAGGACACCCGGAGCCGGCTTCGCCGCCTCCGCACCGACGGGGATGATCGCGTGGGCGGGCACGGAGGCCCGCAGCCGCACCCAGTACTCCTGGAAGTGCACGGCCTTGCGCCCGCCGTCGGCGTCGTCGACGAGGACGTGGGTCTCGACGCGGTCGTCGGTCATCGGCAGCAGCCGGACGCCCGGCCGCCACCGGTCGCACAGCGCCTCGGTGACCGCGCTGAGCGGATAGCCCGCGCCGATCATCTGCGTACGGACGATGTGCGTGGCGAAGTCGCGGTCGCCCAGCCCGAACCACTCGGGCCCCACGCCGTAGGCCGCCAACTCCTCCTTCACCGCGAAGGTCTCGTCGGACCGGCCCCACCCCTGCTCCTCGTGGATGCCGCCGCCGAGGGTGTACATCACGGTGTCGAGGTCGGGGCAGACCTTGAGGCCGAAGAGGTGGATGTCGTCTCCGGTGTTCCCGACGACGGTGATCTCCGCGTCGGGGACTGCTGACTTGAGGCCGCGGAGGAAGCGGGCGCCCCCGATTCCGCCGGCCAAAACCACAATGCGCTGCATGAGCGCAGTCTGTCAGCCGGGGGCGGCCGCGCCGCAGAGTGGTGGGCGGGTGCCGGGCCCGCCGGTCACCCGCCCACCGAAGTCACTCGTACGAGGGATCCTCGACGGGCCGTGAGCGGGCCGTCAGCGGGTGACGGCGCCCTGGGCGACGGACGGCACGACGTTTACCTGGGGAGCCGCGTGATGCATCGGCATCTCGGTCAGACCGGGGGAGTAGATGTGCAGGCTGACGGCCGGTTCGAGGGAGTCGTTGACGACCTCGTGGGCGTAGCCGGGGGCGAAGACGCGCTGGTCACCGGCACGGAGCCGACGGCGGGCGCCGCCGGTGGCGCCGGTCACCTCCGTCAGTTCGCCGCTCAGGACGGTCAGCACCCCGGAGGAGGGGCCGTGGTCGTGCTGCCCGCTGCCCTGGCCGGGCACCCAGCTCAGCAGCCACACCTCGTAGCCGGGGCCGGTGCGCAGCCGGTGGTACCAGCGGCTGGCGGCGTCGTAGCGGACGAGGTGGGCCCAGCCCTCACGGTCGGCGGCGATCGCGCGGGCCAGACCGGCGAACTCGGCGACGGTGGAGGGGTGGGCGGGCGCGGGCGGCATGAGGTGGGGGACGGCGAGCGGGTCGCCGGCGATCTGGACGTCGCTGTTCATGTGCGGGAGTTCCTCGGCAGGGATGCGGGCGGCACGGGGAGACAGGCGAGCACGGAGCGTACGCGCGCGGAGGCACGGCGCCATGCGGGAGAAAGATCAGCTGGAGCTCGGTGGCTTCAACAGCTGGAACAGCGACAGCGGGCCTGCACAGCGCAGCGGGACCCGTAAGCACGGGTCAGGCGGAGCGCGGAGGTTGCTGGCATGGCATCAAGGAGACCGGTTTGGAAGCGCTCTGTCAACCACGTGTCTGGTTTGAGGTAAATCTTTCACCTCATCCGGTTACTGTGCGCGATGAAAGGTTTGTGGTTGTGGAGGTGCGGACAGGTGGCGCTCCGACCGGTTCCGTAAACATCGTTCAGCCGGAGCGGTGCAACGGGTTGGGCGTGAGTGTCGTCCTCTCTTCGAAGAGAAAGACGAGATGACTGCGGCAGGCGGGTGGAAGTGTCCAAACTTGTGACATTTTGGCCACTTTCCGCTTAGCCTTGGTTCCGCAGAGTGAATATGGGGCCCAATAGCAGATCTCGGCTTGACTGGCCCGGATCGGCACACTTGTAATTTCACTCGTGTCGTTCTGCCGCACCCGATGGCGGCAGCACCACGGGGACGCAAATGACAGACGAGGGGCGCACATGACCGAGCTGTTCCAGCAACTGCTGGTCGAGGAGGCGGACGAGGAGCTCGGCTGGCAGGAGCGCGCGTTGTGCGCCCAGACCGATCCCGAGTCCTTCTTCCCCGAAAAGGGCGGATCCACGCGGGAGGCGAAGAAAGTCTGCCTCGCCTGTGAAGTCCGTTCCGAGTGCCTTGAATACGCCCTTGCCAACGACGAACGCTTCGGTATCTGGGGCGGTTTGTCCGAGCGTGAGCGCCGCCGCCTGAAGAAGGCCGCGGTCTGATTTCACCTCTCGCCTGGTCGGCGGTTCGTCGGCTACGGGCCGTCGTGGCCGCCTGCGGCGGCGAGCGCCCTGCGGGCGCGTCCTCAATCGCCGGACGGGCTTGAGGGGGCTGGCCTCAGCCAAACAAGCCCGTCCGGCGTTTGAGGACAGAGCGCAGCAGCCCGTCCGGCGTTTGAGGACACAGCACGGCAGCCCGTCCGGCGCTTGAGGACAGAGCACAACAAGCCCGTCCGGCGCTTGAGGACACCACCACCCAACGCGCCGTGGCGCGATACGCGCGATACGAGCGGGCCGCCGTCCACTCATGCGAACCGCCGGACGGCCTAAGGTAGGGGCCCGTCCGCGACGTGCCGACGCCCCAGTGGGCGCGCGCGTCCAGCGCAGTCCAGCACCGCGTCTTCCGGGGGCATTCCCCGGACCCCGGCCGGAGGGCCCGTACCCCGATGTCCGTGCACAGCAATACGGCGGCCCCCTACCCGGCCGCCTCGTTCGACCAGCCCGCCGGCCCCCCGGCGTTCCCCCGCCACGTCGTCACCGCCGTGCTCGTCGCCCACGACGGCGCCCGCTGGCTGCCCGACGCCCTCGCCGGACTGCTCGGCCAGGAACGGCCCGTGCAGAACGCGGTCGCCGCCGACACCGGCAGCGCCGACGACTCCGCCCGGCTGCTCACCGAGGCCCTCGGCGCGGACCGGGTCCTGCACCTCGCCCGCCGCGCGGGCTTCGGCACCGCCGTCGACGAAGCCGTCCGCGCGGCCCCCGCGCCCACCGCCGACGAGCTGCCGTACCTCAAGAGCTCCAGCGGCTGGGACCCCGTCAGCCGCACCTGGCGCGACGACGACTACGACGCGTACGGCCGGGACGGCACGGGACACCGCGACCGCGACCTCGAACCCGTCCACTGGCTGTGGCTGCTGCACGACGACTGCGCACCCGAACCCGGCGCCCTGCACGAACTGCTGCGCGTCGCCGACGCCGAACCCCACGCCGCCGTCATCGGCCCCAAGCTGCGCAGCTGGTACGACCGGCGGCAGCTGCTGGAGGTCGGCGTCTCCATCGCCCGCAGCGGCCGCCGCTGGACCGGCCTGGAACGCCGCGAACAGGACCAGGGTCAGCACGACCAGGTGCGGCCCGTGCTGTCGGTGTCCACCGCCGGCATGCTCGTCCGCCGCGACGTCTTCACGAAGCTCGGCGGCTTCGACCCGCGGCTGCCCCTCATGCGCGACGATGTCGACCTGTGCTGGCGCGCCCACGCCGCCGGCCACCGGGTCCTCGTCGCCCCCGACGCCGTGCTCCGGCACGCCGAGGCCGCCGCCCGCGAGCGCCGCCCCGTCGACTGCGCGGGCCGCACCGCCGCCAATCCGCACCGCGTCGACAAGGCGGGGGCCGTCTACACCCTGCTCGCCAACACCCGTGGCGCGCTGCTGCCGTACGTCATGCTCCGGCTCGTCCTCGGCACCCTCCTGCGCACCCTCGCCTACCTCGTGGGCAAGGTCCCCGGGCAGGCGCTCGACGAGTTCACCGGCCTGGTCGCCACCCTGCTGCGCCCCGGCCGGATCCGCGCCGCCCGCAAACGGCGCGGCACACCGGCCGTCGCCGCGGGCGAGCTGCGGCACCTCTTCCCGCCGCCCGGCGCGACCGTCCGCGCCACCGTGGAGCAGGTCGCGAGCAACTTCGGCGGCACCTCGGAGGCCGAACTCTCCTCCGCCGGCCGCCACGGCGCCGTCGAGTCCGGGCCCGGCGGGGACGACGCCGACTACCTGGAAGTCGAACAGTTCGCCCGGCTCAAACGCCTTGCACGCAAACCCGGCCCCGTCCTCTTCGCCCTGCTGCTGCTCGTCTCGGTCATCGCCTGCCGGGGACTGTTCGGCGGCGGCGCCCTGTCCGGCGGGGCGCTGCTGCCCGTCCCCGACACCGTCTCCGACCTGTGGGCGCGCTACACCGACGGCTGGCACCCGGTCGGCGTGGGCGGCACCGGCAGCGCACCCCCCTACCTGGCGATCCTCGCCGGGCTCGGCACGCTCCTCCTCGGCTCCACGTCCTTCACGCTCACCCTGCTGCTCGTCTGCTCGGTGCCGCTCGCCGGACTCACCGCCTACTTCGCCTCCCGCCCGCTCGTCGACTCCCGGCTGCTGCGGGCCTGGGCGAGCGTGGCGTACGCCTTCCTGCCCGCCGTCACCGGCGCGCTGGCCACCGGCAGACTGGGCACCGCCGTCCTCGCCGTCCTGCTGCCGCTGATGGCCCGTGCGGCCGTCACCGCCGGCGGACTGCGCACGCCGGCCGGCCGGCCGCCGTGGCGGGCCACCTGGACGTACGCGCTGCTGCTCACCGTCACCACCGCCTTCACCCCCGTCGTCTGGCCGCTCGCCCTCGCCCTGGGGCTCGGCGTGCTGGTGCTGCGCTGCGTGCGGGGCGGCGGGGCGGTGCTCACCGCGCACGGGCCGCGTTTCCTGGCCGCGCACGGCACTCCGCTCGTCGTGCTCGCCCCCTGGTCGTTCGGGCTGCTCGGCCACCCGGGCCGGTTCCTCGCCGAGGCCGGGCTCGACCTCGGCGGCACGGCACCCGGCCCGCTGCACCTGCTCACCGCCGACCCCGGCGGCCCCAAGACCCTCGGCCTCCTGCTGCCGGCCGGCATCGTCCTGGCCGCGCTGGCCGCCCTGCTGCGCGCGGACCGACGGCTCGCGACCGGTGCCGCCTGGGTCACGGCGCTCGCCGCGCTGCTCTGCGCGGGGATCACGACCGGATCCGGGTGGGCGGGCCCGGCCACCCTCGTCCAGGGGCTGGCGCTGATCGCCGCGGCCGTCGTCGGCGCCGAGGGCGCGCGCGAACGCGTCGCGGCGCTCAGCTTCGGCTGGCGGCAGCCCGTCGCGGCCCTGATCGCCCTCGCCGCGGGCGCCGCCCCGCTGGTCGCCGCCGTCGCCTGGATGGCGGGCGGCGCGGCCGGGCCGCTCCAGCGGCGTGACCCGGTGCAGGTCCCCGCGTTCGTCGCGGAGGAGGCGGGCACCCGCGACCAGGCCCGCACCCTCGTGCTCGGCGGTGACCCCGGCCGCGTCACCTACACCCTCGTGCGCGGCTCCGGGGCGCGGCTCGGTGACGCCGAGGCCGCCGCGGCCGCCGGCCGGGACAAGAGGCTCGACGACGTGGTCGCCCATCTCGTCGCGGGATCCGGCGCCGACCAGACGGGCCGCCTCGGCGAGTACGCGGTCGGCTACGTGCTCGTCGGGGGCGACGCCCCGGCGGCCATGAGCCGGGTCCTGGACGCCACCCCCGGCCTCACCCGGCTCAGCCAGGAGGGCCGCAGCGCCCTGTGGCGGGTCGACCGGCGCACCGCCCGCGTGACGATCGTCGGCGGCCCGTCCTCGCGGGGCGGCACCGGGCCGGTGCCCGTCGCCGCCGGACCGGTCTCGGCGCACACCACGATCCCGGACGGCCCCGAGGGCCGGGTGCTGCGGCTCGCCGACAAGGCGGCCCCCGGCTGGCGGGCCACCCTCGACGGCAAGGCCCTCAAGAGCACTACCGTCGACGGCTGGGCCCAGGGCTTCGGCCTGCCCACCACCGGCGGCAAGCTGGCCCTGACCTACGAGACACCGGTGGCGCACACCCTCTGGCTGTGGGCTCAGGGCGCCCTCGCCGTCGTCCTCGTCGTGCTCGCCCTGCCCGGCCGGCGGCGCGAGATCGACGACGACCTGCCGGAGGACGGCGGCGCGGCATCGCCGGTGCGGGCCGTGCCCGTGCCCGCCCAGGCCACGTCCGGCGAGGGCCGGCGGGCCCGCAGGCTGCGGGCCGCCGCCGGTGAGGCCACCGGCGAGCGGCCCCCCGCCCCGGAGGCCGTGGAGTACGCCGCCCCGGCCGCCGACCCGTACGCGCAGCCGACGGCCGACCCGTACGCGGCGGTGCCGCACCAGCGCTACGGGCAGGAGGCCCCGCCCGGCGACGGCTGGGGGAACGACGCGGCCCCCGCCCCGGACTACGCGCAGCAGCCGTACCCGCAGGACCCGTACCCGCAGGACCCGTACGCGGGCCAGTACCAGCAGGCCCACTTCCCCCAGGGGCAGCACGGGGACGGCTCGTACGCCCAGCCGTACCCGGCCGACCCCTACGCCGGCGACGGCCAAGACCCGTACGACCCCTACGACCCGTACGGCTACGGACGGCAGCAGCCCTACGACACGACGTACGGCGGCGGTAACGAGCCCCACCGTGACGGGAGCGAGCAGCAGTGAAGCGCACCACCCTGTCCCTGTTCGGCGCCGTCGCGGCGCTCGCCGCCGTCACGGGTGCCGCCGCGCTGGGGGGCGCGTCGCCCGCTGCCGAGACGGGCGCCAAGGCCCCCACCCGGCTGCCCGTGCAGCGCTCGACCGCGCTGTGCCCGGCGCCCACCTCGTCCGACGTCGGCGAGACGACGTACACCTCCTTCACCCCGCGGGGGAAGGCGGCGGGCGGGCAGAAGGCGGCGGCCCGACTGCTGTCGGCGGCGGGCCCCGCGCCGAGGAGCGACACCAAGGCCGACCCCAAGAAGGCGGGCAAGGGCGCGAAGGCCCCGCAGGAGGCGGGCAAGCCCGTCCTGGCGGTCGCGGAGCCCGGCAGGCCCGCCACCGCCACCACGGGCAGTTCCGACGCCCCCGCCCTCGTCGGCACCGCCGACGGCTCGCTCGCCCCCGGCTGGACCACCCAGCAGACCACGGTGATCGCGGCGGGCGCCGGACGCGGGCTGCACGGGGTGCGCTGCGCGGCCCCCGACACCTCCTTCTGGTTCCCCGGCGTCAGCACCGCCAAGGGCCGCCAGGACTACGTCCACGTGACCAACCCGGACCCGACGGCGGCCGTCGTCGATCTCGAACTCCACGGCAAGGACGGCCGGATCAAGGCGCCCACGGGCGAGGCCGTGAACGTTCCGCCCCGCTCGACCGTGCCGGTGCTGCTGTCGACCCTGACGGACACGCCCACCGAGGACCTGACCCTGCACGTCGCGGCCCGCAACGGCCGGGTGGGGGCGGCCGTGCAGGCGTCCGACGAGAAGCTCGGCGGCGACTGGATCGCCCCGTCCGCCGACGCCGCCCCCAGCGTCGTCCTTCCCGGCATCCCGGCCGACGCGACCTCCGTGCGGCTCGTCGCCCACGTGCCCGGTGACGACGACGCCGACCTCACGGTGCGCCTTGCCGGGCCGACCGGTTCGATCAGCCCGGCCGGCCACGAGACGCTGCACGTCAAGAGCGGTATGACCACCGCCGTCGACCTCGGGGACGTCACCAAGGGCCAGCCCGGGTCGCTGCTGCTCACGGCGCAGGGCGACAGCGCCCCCGTCGTCGCCGCGCTGCGGGTCACCCGCGGCAAGGGCGACAAGCAGGAGACGGCGTACATCCCCGCGACCGCGGCCCTCGACGGGCGCGGGACCGTCGCCGACAACCGCCCCAAGAGCAGCACCCTGTCCCTGGCGGCGCCCGGCAAGGAGGCCCGGGTGAAGGTGACGTCCTCGGCGGGCGCGGACGGCGGCAGCCCGGTGAGCAAGCTCTACACCGTCAAGGCGGGCACCACGCTGGCCGTGGAGCCACCGCAGCCGGGCGGGACGAAGGGGCCCTACGCCGTGACGGTCGAGAAGGTCTCCGGCGGCCCGGTGCACGTCTCACGCACGCTCGCGCTGCCCAAGGACGGGTTGCCCATGTTCACGATCCAGCCGCTGCCGGACGACCGGTCGACGGTGGCGGTCCCGGAGGCGGAGCAGGACCTGTCGATGCTGAACCGCTGACCGCGCCGGGCCGGGGGGCCTCAGTCCTGGCCGTAGCGCGGGTCCACCGACTCCGGCGCGAGCCCGAGGAGTTCGGCGACCTGCTCGACCACCACCTCGTGGACGAGCAGGGCCCGCTCGTCACGGCTCTTGGTGCGGATCTCCACGGGGCGGCGGTAGACCACGATCCGGTCCGGGCTGTCGCCGTGTGCCTCGACGTACCGGCCGAGCGGCACGGAGTCGCCGTCGAGCCCGAAGGGGGCCGGGCCGTCCGGGTCGTCCGGACCGCCGTCACCGCCGGTGACCGGCACCTCGCGGACGATGAAGTCGACCGCGGCCAGCTGCGGCCAGAGCCGCTCGAGCCGCTCGGCGGAATCGTGCACCAGGTCGATGAAGGCCTCACCCCGGCTGACGGACAGCGGAACCTGGGGCGGTGCGATCGGTCCGCGCATGCCGCGTCCGTGTCGGTCGCGGCGGCGTGGGCGCGGTTCGGCCTGGCGGGGCGGTACGGGGCTGTCCATCACCTCCGAGAGTATCCGCCACCCGGCCGCGCGCACGCGGTACCCGCGCATCTCATCGCATGTCGCCTGATGAGCGTTCTGGCCATCTATGCGATCAATTACAGCCAGGTACCAGACCGGCGACCGCATGCCGAATGACACTATGTATGCCGGGTGATGACAGATTTCTTTACCCCCGGGCGCAGGGCCACCGCCGCCCGACACAGGTCGACCAGGAGGTTCGACGGCGGTGCCCGCGGGGCGATCCGGGGCGACACAAAGGAGTGAGGCGGGGGTGAGTCGTCGCGGCCCGCTCAAGAGTGCGGTACCGTCCAACCTCGTGAGCCCTGTACGTCGCTGTTCGCGCACCGCGTGCGGCCGCCCGGCCGTCGCGACGCTGACGTACGTCTACGCCGATTCGACCGCCGTTCTCGGACCGCTCGCCACCTATGCCGAACCCCATTGCTACGACCTGTGTGCCGAGCACTCGGAGCGCCTGACCGCGCCCCGCGGCTGGGAGGTCGTCCGCCTCGCCATCGACAGCGGGCCCGCCCGGCCCAGCGGCGATGACCTCGAAGCGCTGGCCAACGCCGTGCGCGAGGCGGGCCGCCCGCCGGAGCGTGCGCCCGGGCCGGTCACCACGCCCGGTCCCGTCGGTCCGAGCGTCCGGGAGGCCAACCCCATGGAGGTCGCCCGCCGGGGCCACCTCAGGGTGCTGCGCTCGCCCGACTCCTGACGGCACGTACCCCGCCCGAAATGCCGACCTAGCTACCGCCTTTGTGTGTTCTGTCTGGTTCCGCCGTTTCTAGGGGCCTTCTTCGGTCATGACGGAATCCTGTTCTCGTCCGGCGTCCGGATTGTCGGAGCCTCCGGGTAGGTTTGTCTTCCCGTACCGGACTCCAGGAGGGGTTGGCTGTGGCTGATCTGTCGCAGATCGTGAAGGCGTACGACGTGCGCGGTGTGGTCCCCGATCAGTGGGACGAAACCCTGGCCGAACTCTTCGGCGCGGCCTTCGCACAGGTGACGGGCGCGAGCGCGATCGTGGTCGGCCACGACATGCGGCCCTCGTCGCCCGGCCTCTCGGGCGCCTTCGCGCGCGGGGCGGCGGCACGCGGCGTGGACGTCACCGAGATCGGGCTCTGCTCGACCGACCAGTTGTACTTCGCCAGCGGCCAACTCGGCCTGCCCGGCGCGATGTTCACCGCCAGCCACAACCCCGCCCAGTACAACGGCATCAAGCTGTGCCGCGCGGGCGCCGCGCCGGTCGGCCAGGACACCGGCCTCGCCGAGATCCGCACCCTCGTGGAGGGCTGGGCCGACGGCGGCGCGCCCGAGGCCGCGGGCAGCGCCGGTGCCATCACCCGGCGGGACGTCCTCGCGGACTACGCCACGCACCTGCGCGCCCTGGTGGACCTGCGCAAGAGCCGGCCCCTGAAGGTCGTCGTGGACGCGGGCAACGGCATGGGCGGCCACACCGTCCCGACCGTCTTCGACGGCCTGCCGATCGACCTCGTGCCCATGTACTTCGAGCTGGACGGCACGTTCCCCAACCACGAGGCCAACCCGCTCGACCCGAAGAACCTGGTCGACCTCCAGGCCAAGGTCCGGGAGACGGGCGCCGACATCGGCCTCGCCTTCGACGGCGACGCCGACCGCTGCTTCGTGGTGGACGAGCGCGGCGAGCCGGTCTCGCCGTCCGCGATCACCGCCCTGGTCGCCGCCCGTGAGCTGGCCAAGCACCCCGGCGGTACGGTCATCCACAACCTCATCACCTCCTGGTCGGTGCCGGAGGTCGTCAAGGAGCACGGCGGCAAGCCCGTCCGCACCCGGGTGGGGCACTCGTTCATCAAGGAGGAGATGGCCCGCACCGGCGCGATCTTCGGTGGCGAGCACTCCGCGCACTACTACTTCCGCGACTTCTGGAACGCCGACACCGGCATGCTCGCCGCGCTGCATGTGCTCGCGGCGCTCGGCGGCCAGGACGGCCCGCTCTCCGAGCTGGTCCGGCAGTACGACCGCTACGCCGCCTCCGGCGAGATCAACAGCACCGTCGCCGACCAGGCCGGCCGCGCCGCCGCGGTCAAGGCCGCGTACGAGGCCGTCGACGGCGCGCGGCTGGACGAGCTGGACGGCCTGACGGTGACGACCGCCGACTGGTGGTTCAACCTCCGCGCCTCCAACACGGAGCCGCTGCTGCGGCTGAACGTGGAGGCGCGGGACGCGGCCACGGTGGCGCGCGTGCGCGACGAGGTCCTGGCGATCGTCCGCGCGTAGCCTCCGGCTACGGGCCGTCTTGCCGCCTGCGGCGGCGGGCGCCCTGCGGGCGCGTCCTCAAGCGCCGGACGGGCTGATATCGGCGGAGGCCAGCCAAGTCCAGCCCGTCCGGCGTTTGAGGACTACCGCCGCGCAGCGGTGGTGCGCACGACCCGGCCCGGCGGCCAGCCGACGGGGGGGGCGACAGGCCCGATACCTTCCCCAGGCCGGCAAGGCCAGAGGTAGGCTGACCGCACAGAAACGCACATTCCGAAGGGAACCCCATGCCGCTCGAAGCCGGTCTCCTGGAGATCCTCGCCTGCCCGGCGTGCCACGCCCCCCTGCGCGAGGAAGCCGACGCCGAGCCGAACCCCGAGCTGGTGTGCGAGAGCCAGGGCTGTGGGCTGGCCTACCCGGTCCGCGACGGCATCCCCGTCCTGCTCGTGGACGAGGCCCGCCGCCCCGCCTGATCCCCGTACGGCCTGACTCCGTCACCCTGACCCCGTCAGGCACACCGCATGGCTTGTCCCACGGCGACCGGAGGCTGATCAACGGTGTTCGACGAGTCCCTTCTCGATGACCCGGAAGCTCTGTCCCGCGCCGACACCCACGGTCTCCTCCGCGGTGCCGCCGAGTGCGGCGCCCGGGTCCGTACGGCCGCGCGCAACGCGACCGAGGCCGGCGTCGACGCCCTGAAACCGGACGGGCGGCCGCGCGCCGTCCTGGTCGCCGGCCCCGGCCCCACGGCCGACGGCATCGCCGACCTGCTCACCGCGCTCGCGGGCGGCGGCTGCCCCGTCGCCCTGATCCGCCCGGTCGGCGTCGCCCCCGCGCCGGGCGCCCTGACCTGGACGCTCCCCGGCTGGGCCGGGCCGCTCGACCTGCTGCTCGTCGCCAGCCCGGACGGTTCGGAGCCGGGCCTGGCCCTCCTCATCGAGCAGGCCTACCGCCGCGGCTGCTCCATCGCCGGCGTGACACCCGTGGGCGCCCCGCTGGCCGACGCCACCGTCCAGGCCCGCGGCCTGGCGGTCCCGCTGGCCACCGCCCCCTACGAGTCCGTGGCCGGTGACGGAGGCGCGGAAGGCGCCCCCGCCCTGCCCATCGGCCCCGGCACCCTCTGGTCCCTGCTCACCCCGCTGCTCGCCCTCATGGGGCGCATCGGCCTGCTCGACGTACCGCCGACCGCCCTGGAAGCGCTCGCGGACCGCCTCGACGCGATCGCCGAACGCTGCGGCCCCGCCACCGCCACCTACGGCAACCCCGCGAAGACCCTCGCGGCCGAGCTGGCGGACACCCTCCCGCTCATCTGGACCGAGGGCGAGCTGTCCGCCGCCGTGGGCCGCCACTTCGCCACCGTCCTCGCCGCGCTCGCCGGGCGTCCCGCGCTCGCCGCCGAACTGCCCGAGGCGCTGACCACGCACGGCACCCTGCTCGCCGGGGCCTTCGCCGCCGGCGCGGACCCCGAGGACTTCTTCCGCGACCGGGTCGAGGACTCCCGGGAGCTGCATGCCCGGGTCTTCCTCCTCCGCGACCGCGAGGAAGACGTCACCTCGCCCTCGCCCGCAGCCCGCGCGCTGGCCCTGCAACGCGAGACGCCCGTCAGCGAACTGGAGGCCGCCGAGGGCAGCAGCCCCCTGGAGACCGCCGCCGAACTCCTCGCCATCACGGATTTCGCCGCCGTCTACCTGACGCTCGCCTGCACTCCCTAGCGGCGTTCCCCAGACCCCGTAGAAACGATCCAGGTGGTGGGCGCGGCGGCCCGCCCCCGCCCGCAGCCGGGTCACAGCCGTACGAACAGTCAGGAACCGCCCCATGGACCGCCTCGACAACACCGCGCGCCCCTACGCCTGGGGCTCCACCACCGCGATCCCCGAGCTGCTCGGCACCCCGCCCACCGGTGAGCCCCAGGCCGAGCTGTGGATGGGCGCACACCCCGGCGCACCCTCCCGCCTCGACCGGGGCGACGGCCCCCGCGCGCTCTCCGACACGATCGCCGCCGACCCCGAGGGCGAACTGGGCGCCGCGGCCGTGCGGCGCTTCGGGCCGCGCCTGCCGTTCCTCCTCAAGGTCCTCGCCGCCGCCGCCCCGCTCTCCCTGCAGGTCCACCCCGACCTCGCCCAGGCCCGCGACGGCTTCGCCGCCGAAGAGGCACGCGGCGTCCCCCTCGACGCCCCGGACCGCAACTACAAGGACGCCAACCACAAGCCCGAGCTGATCTGCGCGCTCACGCTCTTCAGCGGCTTCTGCGGCTTCCGGGCCCCCACCGCCACCGCCGAACTGCTCGCCGCCCTCGAGGTCGACTCCCTCAAGCCGTACGTCGACCTGCTGCACGCCCACCCCGAGGCGGACGCCCTGCGCGAGGTGCTCACCGCCGTCCTGACCGCCGACCGCGCCGGCATGGCCGAGACCGTCACCCGGGCCGCCGAGGCCACGGCCCGGCTCGCCGCCGAAGACGGCCCGCACCGGGAGGCGTATGCCGCCTACGCCGCCGCGGCACGGCACTTCCCCGGCGACCCCGGGGTCATCGCCGCCATGCTCCTCAACCACGTGCGCCTCCAGCCCGGTGAAGCCCTCTACCTCGGCGCCGGTGTCCCGCACGCCTACCTCGACGGTCTCGGGGTCGAAATCATGGCCAACTCGGACAACGTGCTGCGCTGCGGTCTGACACCCAAGCACGTCGACGTCCCCGAACTGCTGCGCGTCGTCCGCTTCGAGAGCGGTGACCCCGCGATCCTGCGCCCCGAGGCCGACGCGGCGGGCGAAGAGGTCTACGAGACGCCGATCGACGAGTTCCGGCTCTCCCGGTACGTCCTCGCGCCCTGCGCCGAGCCGGGGGCCGTCCTGCCGTCCGGCACCGCGCAGATCCTGCTGTGCACCGACGGCACCGCCGTCCTGCGGGACGCCGACGGCGGTGAACTGCTGCTCGACCGGGGCCAGTCCGCCTTCGTACGGGCCGACGAGCGCATCGAACTGCACGGCGAGGCCACCGTCTTCCGCGCCACAGTGATGGCCTGACGCGCGCCGCCGTCCCACGGCTGCGACAATGACCCGCCGTAAAGGAAAAGCAAAGCAATTCCAGGGGCGGAAGGGACAAAGGGCACACATGAGTGCATCAGGCGGAACCAAGGCCATCGTCGCCGCGCTGGGCGCGAATCTGGCCATCGCCGTGGCGAAGTTCGTCGCGTTCGCGTTCAGCGGCTCGTCGTCGATGCTCGCCGAAGGCGTGCACTCGGTGGCCGACTCGGGCAACCAGGCCCTGCTCCTCCTCGGGGGCAAGAAGGCTCAGAAGCAGGCGAACGAGGAACACCCCTTCGGCTACGGCCGCGAGCGGTACATCTACGGATTCCTCGTCTCGATCGTCCTCTTCACCATCGGTGGCGTCTTCGCCCTCTACGAGGGCTACGAGAAGATCAAGCACCCGCACGACCTGGACAACTGGTACTGGCCCGTCGGTGTGCTCGCCTTCGCGATCCTCGCCGAGGGCTTCTCGTTCCGCACGGCCATCAAGGAGTCGAACGAGCTGCGCGGCAAGCAGTCGTGGGGTTCCTTCATCCGTACGGCCAAGGCCCCCGAGCTGCCCGTCGTGCTGCTGGAGGACTTCGGCGCGCTCGTCGGCCTCGTGCTCGCGTTCGGCGGCGTGCTGCTGACCATGGCCACCGGAGACGGCGTCTGGGACGGCATCGGCACGCTGTGCATCGGCGCCCTGCTCGTCCTGATCGCGCTGGTCCTGGCCGCCGAGACGAAGTCGCTGCTGCTGGGCGAGGCGGCCGGACCGGACCAGGTGGCGAAGATCCGCACCGCGGCCGTCGACGGCGCGTCCGTGACCCGGGTCATCCACATGCGCACCCTCCACCTGGGCCCGGAGGAGCTGCTGGTCGCCGCCAAGATCGCGGTACCGGCCGAGTCGTCCGCCACCCAGGTCGCCGCGGCGATCGACGCGGCCGAGGCACGGATCCGCGAGGCCGTCCCGATCGCCCGGGTGATCTACCTGGAGCCGGACATCTACAGCGCGGCCGCCGCCGCCGCGGGCCCGGACCCCGCCAGCACCCCCGGCGGCCCGGCCCACCACTGACACACGGCGGGCACACGTCGGGCATTCCGGCCCCTCGAACCACGGCCCCGGCTGGGCCGCTGAGGGGCCGGAACCCGTCCCTCCGCCCAGCTCGGGCCGAACGGGGCTGGGGTTCACCGGGTAGCCCGGTGTAGATTCGTGACCAGAGCCAGACGTCGCTGCTGATGGCGGTCGGGCGGCCCGCACGACGGACCGGCCGAGGGAGAGAGGGCCTCCGACGGACTGCGCTGCGGCCAGGGGACGAGTATGTACACAATGTCCAGCAGCCTGACCGCGTGCACGGCCGTACCCACCCTCGCTCGCCCCTCAGGAGGAGCAGCCCGTATGACCACCACCTCCACCGGCCAGGACTTCAAGGTCGCGGACCTGTCGCTGGCAGCTTTCGGTCGCAAGGAGATCACCCTCGCCGAGCACGAGATGCCCGGTCTGATGGCGATCCGCAAGGAGTACGCGGAGGCGCAGCCGCTGGCGGGCGCCCGTGTCACCGGTTCGCTGCACATGACCGTGCAGACGGCCGTGCTCATCGAGACGCTGGTCGCGCTGGGCGCCGAGGTGCGCTGGGCGTCCTGCAACATCTTCTCCACCCAGGACCACGCCGCCGCGGCCATCGCCGTCGGCCCGGACGGCACCCCCGAGGACCCCAAGGGCGTCCCGGTCTTCGCCTGGAAGGGCGAGACCCTGGAGGAGTACTGGTGGTGCACGGAGCAGGCGCTGACCTGGCCGAACACCCCCACGGGCGGCCCGAACATGATCCTGGACGACGGCGGTGACGCCACGCTCCTGGTCCACAAGGGAGTCGAGTTCGAGAAGGCCGGCGCCGCTCCGGACCCGGCCACCGCGGACAGCGAGGAGTACGCACAGATCCTCACCCTGCTGAACCGCACCCTCGGCGAGAACCCGCAGAAGTGGACGCAGCTGGCGTCCGAGATCCGCGGTGTCACCGAGGAGACCACGACGGGCGTCCACCGCCTGTACGAGATGCAGCGCGACGGCAACCTGCTCTTCCCGGCGATCAACGTCAACGACGCCGTCACGAAGTCGAAGTTCGACAACAAGTACGGCTGCCGCCACTCGCTGATCGACGGCATCAACCGCGCCACCGACGTCCTCATCGGCGGCAAGGTCGCGGTCGTCTGCGGCTACGGCGACGTGGGCAAGGGCTGCGCCGAGTCGCTGCGCGGCCAGGGCGCCCGGGTCATCGTCACCGAGATCGACCCCATCAACGCGCTGCAGGCCGCGATGGACGGCTACCAGGTCACCACCCTGGACGACGTCGTCGAGACCGCCGACATCTTCATCACCACGACGGGCAACAAGGACATCATCATGGCCGCCGACATGGCCAAGATGAAGCACCAGGCCATCGTGGGCAACATCGGCCACTTCGACAACGAGATCGACATGGCCGGCCTGGCCAAGATCCCGGGCATCGTCAAGGACGAGGTCAAGCCGCAGGTCCACACCTGGACCTTCTCCGACGGCAAGGTCCTCATCGTGCTCTCCGAGGGCCGCCTGCTGAACCTGGGCAACGCGACCGGGCACCCCTCCTTCGTGATGTCGAACTCGTTCGCGGACCAGACCCTGGCCCAGATCGAGCTGTTCACGAAGCCGGAGTCCTACCCGACCGACGTCTACGTGCTGCCGAAGCACCTGGACGAGAAGGTCGCCCGTCTCCACCTCGACGCCCTGGGCGTCAAGCTCACGACGCTCCGCCCGGAGCAGGCCGCCTACATCGGCGTTCCGGTCGAGGGCCCGTACAAGCCGGACCACTACCGCTACTGAGCGCACCCGCGCCGCAAGCCGGTAGATCACGGCCTAGGCCCCCGCCCTCCGGCGGGGGCCTGTCCCGTTCCCCCGTCAAGGACCCAACGATGCCCCGCGGCCGCTACTCCCTCCACGATCCGCACGATCACACCCCCCTGGGTGCGGAGCACTTCCACTGCGCCACCGGCCCGTCCGGCTGGCGCTACGTCTCCCAGACCACCGCCCCCTCCGGCGATCACTCCGGTTCCGTCGACCTCACCCTCGACGAACTCGGCCGCCCGATCCGGCTCCAGCTCCATGCCGCGAGCTGGCAGGTGCGCGGTGCCGCGCTCGACGGCGTGACCTGGGTCCGTACGGACCCGACCGGTGCGCACGCGACAGAGGGCAACGTCGCGGCCCACACCTTCACCGGTGCTTCCCCGGCCTTCTACGTGGCCGTCTCCCGTCTCCTCCGGCTGTCTCCCGGCGGGGGAGCAACTCGCGTCCGACTCGTCGCCTTCACCGCCCCCGTCCTCGCCCCGCGCACCCTCGACCAGTCGTGGGCGCTGATCGGCAGGACGGCACACGCCACGGACACCGGCCCGCTGGAGGTGGACGAGTACCAGGTCAGCGCCCTGGACACCGGTGAGCAGCACATGGTCCACCTCGCCGGCGACGTGGTCCTGTCGGCCCCGGGCATCGAGCTGGAGGAACTGGAGAGCCCGCCCTCCTCGTTCGCCTGAGGCCACGCCACGACCGACGCGGCGCCGGCGGATGTGCGTCGAGCCCCGCTGACCTGCTAGTGTCCTCTTCACCCCAGGAAACCTGTTGACACAGGATGACGGGGGAGGTAGATTTGAGCAGTTGCAACGAACTGGACAAGTTCACTCGCAACCGTTAAGATCTGAATCGCTTCGGACTGTGGATTGAATTCACGCCGAGCATCTTCGACTCCTTGTTGGAAGCGGAAAGGCCGATTAGCTCGGCCGGAACGAGTCTGATAAAGTCGGAATCGCCGGAAAGCGAAAGCAACAAGGCGAAACCCCTTTCGACGGGGATCGGAAACGAATTCGAGCCGGGAACGGCACGGAAAAGGATCTGATAGAGTCGGAACACGAAATACCGAAG
>NZ_JBVJDW010000010.1:0-326779 GCF_055582085.1 Streptomyces sp. NPDC042259
TCTTGTGCCCATTGCTTGAGGTGGGGGGGATAGGGGGGGTTTTCGACCCTTTAAGAGCTGAGAACACCAGTCATTTGTTGGGCGTGGGTGGAAAAAAAAACGACCCTCCCCCCAACCCCCACCCCCCCCCCTTTCCCCCCTTTGGGGGCTCCCCCCCCCTTTTCGGGCTTGGAACGCCCCCGAGGCGTTTTCCGGGCGCCGTCCGGCCATGCGCGTCAGCAGCATGGCACGCCCACGGGCGCCGCCCGGCGCCGTTCCGGCACGGTCACCCATTAGTGATCTTCGATTTCACCGCGCCCGCGGCCGGGTGCGAGCATGCGGACCCGTTAAGCCGGACACGGCTCGAGCCGCGAGGAATGGGAGCGTCAATGCAGCGAGGTGGGAGAAGCCCGGTCCGTCGGTGGACCGTGGCGCTGACCGCGACGACGGCGGCCTTCGCCGTCGCCCTCCCGACGGCCACCGCCCAGGCGACGGGCGGCCCGAAGGGAATCGGTGCGAAGGGCGCCTATCTGCTCGACGGCAGCGGGGCGGGGCTCTGGGAGGGCAAGGCCGCGGACGTCCAACGGCAGATGGCCAGCACGACCAAGGTCATGACCGCGGTCGTCGTCCTGGAGACACCGGGCGTCAACCTGAACAAGCCCGTCACCATCAAACAGTCGTACCGCGACTACGTCGCACGCCAGGGCGCCAGCACCGCGGACCTCCGCGTCGGCGACAAGCTGACCGTACGCCAGCTGCTGTACGCACTGATGCTGCCCTCCGGGTGCGACGCCGCGTACGCGCTCGCGGACACGGTCGGCAGCGGCGGCAGCGAGAAGGCACGCACCACGTCGTTCATCGAGAAGATGAACACCAAGGCCGCCCGGCTCAGACTGCGCGGTACCCACTACGACTCCTTCGACGGCATCTCCGCCCACGGCCGCAACCACACCACCCCGCGCGACCTGGCGAAGCTCGCCCGGCACGCCCTGCGCAACGCCACCTTCGACGCGGTCACCCGGTCGACCAGCACCCGGCAGAAGGCGACCAACGTCAACCGGACCTACACCTGGTACAACACCAATCAACTGCTCGGCGCGTACCCCGGCGTGATCGGCATCAAGACCGGCACCGGCAGCGCGGCCGGACCGTGCCTGGTCTTCGCCGCCAAGCGCGGCAAGCGGACGGTGGTGGGGGTCCTGCTCAACGACCCCAACCGCTACCCGGACGCCTGGAAGATGCTGGACTACGCGTACCACACGCACACCCCGATGAGGCTGCGTCAGCTGCCCTCGGGGGCACACGAGGACTGACACCCACCGCCCGACCGGGGCGCCGGGAACGGACTCACGGACGCCGTGACGGCCGGACCGCGGCGCCCGATGTACTCCACCGGACGGCAGTAGTCCAGGCCGCCGAGGGACTCGCCGGCGAAGAACCGGGTCAGCAGGTCCACGATCTCCCGCGGCCGCTCCAGATGCACCAGGTGGTCCGCGTCCCTGAGCGTCGTGAAGCGCGCGTCGGCGCACCGGTACGCGGCCTCCCGGCTCAGGGCCGGGGTGGTCAGCGGATCGTGCTCACCGGTCGTGACCAGAACCGGCACCCGGACCGTCGGACCGCCGGGGGTGTCCGGGTGGTCGAGCAGCCGCCGGGTGTTGTCGAGGAACTTGGCGATGTCCTGCCCGGACATCTCGGCCAGCGCACGGGAGAGACATCTGATGACGGCGGGCCGGCGCGTGATGGTGACGAGCGGCGACCCACACACCATGGTGTCGAGGACCCCCCTCTCCAACTCCGCGCGACGGCCCTGTTCCCCCAGCCGCAGCAGACGCTCCACCCGCGCCCGGACGTGGTCGGTCAGATGCGCCATGGTGCCGACCAGAGCCAGCCGCTCGACCCGCTCGGGGTGACGCTGCACCCACTGGTGGGCGATGGCGCTCCCGTACGAGGTCCCCAGGATGTTGACCGGACCCGGGGCCACCTCGGACAGGAAGCGGTCGAGGGCGCGGGTGAGGAAGTCGAAGCCGTAGCGGGCGGGCAGCGGGTCGGCGGCCCCCCAGCCCGGGAGGTCCACCGTGATCACACTGGCCGCCTCCAGGAAGGACTGCTCCACCCGCCCCCAGGCGTTCTGGTGCTGGAACGCCCCGCCGACGAGGACGACGGGCGCCATCCGCGCGTTCGGCCGGTGCACGATGCGCCCGCTGTACGCGTAGCCGTCGCAGCTGAGTGGAATGACCTCTTCGCGGAAGGCGGTGTGCATCGTCACGGCGGTCTCCGTTTCACGGTCGGACGTCGCGTCCGGACGGCTGCGCGGGGCAGCTCGTGGCAATGCGTGCGACCGGGAATCTCGTGGGCAGTTCATCAGGGGCAACGACGGGTCATGCCCGTGCGTTACTGGCCGCCCGCCCGACAGGCGCGAGCGGTCACCCAACGTCGTCCCGTACGTCCCGGGAGCCCGACGCCTCACAGCCGCAACGTGTGGATCTCGTCGTGGATGAGGCCGGACAGCCGTGTGGCCAGCTTCCGGTGCCGGTGATCGGTCACCACCGCCACCACCGCGTGCGCGCCGTGCGAGGACATGGTCACCGCCACGGGGTGACCGGTGCTCAGCGGCGGCAGGCCCGACACCGCCACCAGCGGCGCGGCGCCCAGGGCGAGCGGACCGGCATAGGTCGCCAGGCTGCTGCACAGCAGGGAGGAATAGACGGGGGAGGCCACATAACGGCCGAGGGCGTCGGTCAGCCGGCCGTTACGGCGCCGGGTCCGGGCCACCAACAGGGCCTGCGCCCGCGCCCGGCCCTGCAACGCGGCACGCCGGGTGAAGCCGTCCACGGCCGCGAGCCGCCGCGCGGGACGCCGGTGGGTGGGAAGAGGGACCCTGATCGTGGCGTAGTGGTTGCCGAGCACCTCGGCGTCCTCGGCGGCGCGCACGTCCACGGGCACCATCGCGCAGATCCCCGGGAGCCCCGGCCAGCGCCCGGCCAGACCGGCGGTCCGCAGGGCGGCGGCGGTCGCGGCGAGGAAGACGGCGTTGGTGGAGGCCCGCCCCGACGGCAGGGTGTCGCGGGCGGCGCTCAGGGCCGTCTTCGCCACCCGCTCGAAGGACACCACCCGCCGGGCGTCCACAGGGCCGTGGAACGGCAGCGGACGGGCCTTGGGCAGCACATCGGCGAGCGCCCGGGCCAGCGCGCGGCGCGACGGCGCCCCCGCCGCCGCGTACGGCCGCGGCGCCCCGGCCCCCGGTGGCGGCTCCGTGTCGAGCAGGGCCCGCAACAGCGTCACCAGCGACTTCCCGTCGAGCAAGGCGTGATGGGCGCGGATCAGGAGCGCGAAGCCGCCGGGCGAGGGCAGCAGATGCAGCTGCCACGGCGGCCGCCCGGGGGCGAGCGGCCGGGCCAGCAGCAACGCCGTGTCCGCCTCCAGAGCGGCGTGCCCGCCGCCCGGCCCGGCGGTGACGTGCGCCGCCGGGTCGAACTCCGGGCCGGCCGCCCACCGGGGCCAAGCGGTGGCGGAGGGCGCCACGGGCGGCATGAGCCGCAGCCGGGGGAGCGCCCCCCAGCACCGCCGGACCCGCTGCCGCAGCTCCGGCACGGTCGGCGGGGGGCCTTCGAACCAGGCGAGCAGCCCGGCGGTCATGCACAGGTGCCCGCCGCTCTGCTGCCCGTACAGCCAGGCGTCCAAGGGCGGCATGGAGACGCCCGCCGCGTACGGCGCGGAGGGCGGGCTGTCCCCCGCGCGGCGTGGCCGGGGAAGCCCCGGGGCCTGACCGGCGGGGTGGTCGGCGGTGTGGTCGGTGAAGGCGTCCGGGGAAGTGTCCTGGGTGCGGTCCGTCACGGGAGGTCCTGGTTCTGACTGGGCGTCGGGGGGCGGGGCGTGGTCAGGAGGCGAGTGCGGCGGCCGCCCGGGCGACGGCCCCCGCGCCGTCCTCCCGCGCCAGCCGCTTGGCGAACGCGGTGGCCCGCTCGGCGAAGCACGGCTCCCCGGTCGCCCGTCGCACGGCGTCCGCCAGCCGGCTCGCGGTCAGCTCCCGGTGCGGCAACACCCGGGGACTCACGCCCAGTTGCACCAGCCTGGCGGCCCACCAGGGCTGGTCGGTCAGCACCGGCACCGGCACGGCGGGCACCCCCGCGCGCAGACCCGCTCCCGTGGTGCCCGCGCCGGCGTGGTGCACGACGGCGGCCATGCGCGGCAGCAGCCAGCCGTGCGGCACCACGCCCACCGTGATGACGTCGTCGTTCACCACGGACAGCCCCGCCCACCCGGACTGGACGATGCCCCGCACCCCCGCCTGCCGCAGCGCCCGGGCGGTGATGGCGCTCAGCCGCTCGGGGGCGTCGGGCATCATGCTGCCGAAGTCGACGAGCACCGGCGGCGGACCGGCGGCCAGGAAGTCCGTGACCAGCGACGGCGGTGTCCACAGCGGGCACTCGTGCGGCCACCAGTACCCGGCGACGCGCAGCTCGGGCCGCCAGTCCGAGGGGCGCGGGACGACCGAGGGGCTGTACCCGTGCCAGATCGGCCAGCGGCTCGCCTCCCGCGTCCTGCGCAGCCGGTGACCGCTGCGGTAGGGCAGCCCCAGCCGGGCGTGCAGCCGCCGGTAGGCCGCGGCGTGCAGCGTGTCCATCGCGAGGTTCACCGCCCGGCCCCGGAGCCGGTTGGCGTACCCCGGCTCCCGCCACGGAAGCGCGCACGGCGAGAACGCCGCCGTGGGGGCGTCGGGCTGGAGGAAGACCCCCATGCTCGGGATGTCGTGGTAGCGGGCGACGACCCTGCCCACCGGCGCGGCGATCGTCGACAGCAGGACCAGGTCCGCCGAGGGGTCCACCGCCGTGATGATCCCGTCCACGAGCCCCGTCGCCGCCCGCTCGGTGGCGTGCGCGAGCCGCTGGACCGCCCGCAGCGAACGGCCCCCGTGCCGGAAGCGGGTGTGCGCGCCGATCAGCTCCTCGAACGGGTCGGAGGGCAGCGGCCGCATGCGCAGCCCGCAACACGTCACCAGCTCCTCGAACTTCGCGTGGGTGACGATCTCCACGTCGTGCCCCTCGGCCACGAGACGGTGGCCGAGACCGGTGTACGGCGCCACCGAACCCATGGTGCCCGCCGTGATGATTTGGATGCGCATGACCCGGCCCTCCCGCCCGCCGGGACCCGGCCGGCGTCCGACGAACTTCCTCACCGGCCCAACGAGGAGGAACCGGCCCGGATACGGCGGTGTCCGGGAGAGCGGGGTCGCACCGGTCCGCCCGCGGCGGCGAGGGCCTGCGGGCGCGTCCTTAAACGCCGGACGGGCTGCTGTGCTGTGTCCTCAAACGCCGGACGGGCTGCTATCGGCTGAGCCCGGCAGAACCAGCCCGCTGGGGGCACCTCCCAGCGGTAGCTGGGGGAGATTGAGGACACCGCCGCGCAGCGGTGTGGTCCGCCCCCATGATCCGCCGGCCGCACCCTAGGTGGGTGAGCCGCTCTCCCCGAGCCGGTAGAGGCGCCGCGCGTTGCCCGCGCCGATCAGTCCGGCGATCCGCCGCGCGTCGTCGGGGGACCAGGCGCCCTCGTCCACCCAGCCGGTCAGCAGCCGGGTCAGGGCCCGGCGGAAGAGCCGGGCGCCCACGACGTACAGCTCCGGCAGCCCGTAGGCGTCGGTGGAGAACATGACCTTGCCGAACGGGGCCAGCTCCAGCATCTCCCCGAGGACGGCCTCGGCCCGCGCCCCGGTGTGGGTCAGGGACAGGCCGACGTCGGTGTAGACGTGCGGGAAGGCGTGGGCGAGATACCCGGCGCCCCGGTGGTAGGGATAGCCGTGCAGCAGGACCAGGGAACAGCCCGTGGGGCGCACGGCCCGGACGAAGTCGGTGAGCAGCAGCGGGTCACAGCGGTCCAGGCGCAGGTCCGGGTCGCCGAAACCGGTGTGCAGCTGGAGCGGCAGGGCGGTGTGGGCGGCGGACCACAGCAGATGGCGCAGCAGCACGGGGTCGGTCAGCCGCCCGCCCGGTGCCCGCCCGGCGAGCCAGCGGGCGGCCGCCGCCCGGACCTCGGCCGCCTCCGGCGGGGCGGGGTCGAAGTCCAGCCCGTACCGGTAGGCGATCACCGATTTGAAGCCCACGGCGGTCCGGGCGGCGTCGTGCACGGCGGTGGCGAGGCCGTGGAGGAAACCGTCGGCGGCACCGGGGGAGCCGACGCCGTCGGCGACGCGCTCGGCGAGGGTCTCCAGGCGCACGATCTCATGGGCGGTCGCGGCACCGGCGGCCGCCAGCTCGCGAGGGCTCGTCAGGTCGCCGGGGAGCCCGGTGTCCACCAGGTAGTCGGTGATCCCGGCGGCGCGCAGCAGACGGCTGTTGACCTCGCGCGCGCCCAGTTCACGCCGGCGGGCGAGGTAGCGGGCCGGCGGGCAGTGTGCCGGGAGATCCAGGAGCGGTGGGCACCACCGGCGCACCGCGAAGCCCGGCTGGGTGTCGAAGAAGGTGGTGCCGGGCGCCGCGGGCGCGTCGGACTCGGTGAGGAAGGACGCGAAGTCCTCCGGGCCGAGGTCGGCACGGGCCACACCGTGGCAGTGGTGGTCCACCAGGGGTGACACCACCGGGGAAGTCACCACCGCGGGAGACATTCAGAACCGCCCGCGGACGGCGTCCGCGATGTCCTGTGGCGACGCACCGTCGAACCGCGCCGCCTCCCCGCGGCGGACCGCGATCACGGCCTCGAACAGCGGGTCGCCGAGCGCGGTGCGCAGCGGCGCCGAGCGGGTGAAGTGCTCCAGCGCCTCCGGCAGCGAGGCCGGCAGCCGCCTCTCCCGGCCGGTGGCGACGGGGTCGCCCGCGACCGGCGGCGGCAGCGTCAGCCCGGCCTCGATCCCGGCGAGCCCGGCGGCGATGACCGCACCGACCACCAGATACGGGTTGGCCGCCGCGTCGAAGCACTTGACCTCCGCGTTGGCGCCCCCGGTGTCGTCGGGCGCCCCGGTGATGAAACGCAGCGCCGCCTCCCGGTTCTCCAGCCCCCAGCACTGGAAGGCCCCGGCCCACAGCGAGGGGGCGAGCCGCAGATAACCGGCCGGGGTGGGGGCACCCAGGGCGAGCAGGGCGGGCAGCTCCCGCAGCACCCCGGCGAGGAAGGCCTCGCAGACCTCCGTCATGCCGTACGGGCCGTCGCCGCCCCGGCACAGGTTCCCCTCGTCGATCCCGTCGTCGCCCCAGAGGCTGAGATGCAGATGCGCGCCGTTCCCGACGCGTCCCGCCTCCACGACCGGTGCGAACGAGGAGGTCAGCCCGTGCCGCCCGGACACCGCGTGGATCGTCTGGCGGACCAGCACGGCGAGATCGGCGGCGCCCACCGGGTCCGCCGGGGCCACCGAGACCTCGAACTGCCCGGGCGCGTACTCCGGGTGGATCTGCTGGACCTCGACGTCCTGGGCGGCGAGCGCTTCGAGGACATCGCACAGATAGTCCGACATTTCGATGAGCCGCGTCATCCCGTAGGCCGGGCCCGCGCACGGATAGCGGATCCCCGTCTCGGTGGCATCGCCCCGGGTGACGATCCATTCGGACTCGAAGGCCATCCGCAGCCGCAGGCCGCGCGCCGCGGCGCGCTCGGTCATCCGCCGGGCGAACTGCCGCTGGCACGCGCCGTACGGCTCGCCGCTCTGTTCGTAGCGGTCGACGGGTGCCCAGGCCCAGCCGGGCTGCGCGGCCAGCACGGTCAGCCGGTCCAGATCGGGGAAGAGCCGCAGATCGCCGTCCGGTCCGCCGATGTGGGGGCTGGTGACGCTGGAGTCGTCCGTGAGATAGACGTCGAAGGAGGGGCCCATGCCCACGCCGCGCCGCGCGGCGTGCGGGAGCCGGGCGGTGGGAACGGCCTTGACCCGGGCCAGGCCCGCGACGTCCACCCAGGAGAGGGCGACGCCGTGGATGTCCAATGCCGTGAGCCGCGCCGCTTCCTGCCGCGCCGCCGACTCCGCCCGCTCCCGATCCGGCCTCTCCATGGCGGTATTACACACCACCGGGCGGACGACGCGGGGGAGTTGTTCCGGAACCCCACCATCGCGACGCCCGTGGGCCGGTGGGGTGGCGGCCCGGCGCGGCCCACCGGTTAGCGTGTCCCCAATAGTTGACCTTGTGTTTGTTCGGGGGGTTGGTCGGACATGGATGTACCGCTGTTTCTCCTGCTGTACGCCTACCTCGTCATCGCGCTGTGCGCGGCCCTCGGCGGGGCGGCCCGCCTGTCGGCCGCCCGCCGGCGCCGGGAGAGCCCGGCCCCGGCCGGTCCCGCGCCGGGCGGCTCGGACGGCGCGGACGGCGGCGGGGGAGGTGCCTCCCGGGAGGTCCTGGAGGTGGCGTGGCTGAGCGGCGGCCCGTTGCGGGTCGTGGACACCGCTCTGGCCGCCATGGAACGCGACGGGCTGCTCCGGATATCCACCCAAGTCGTTCCCGGCGGCCGGGTCCTTCTGACCTGGGGACGCGGCCCGCGCACGGCCGTCGAGGAAGCCATCGTGCGCACGCACCGGGAAGCGAAGGGGCGCGGGACCCGCTCCCCCGAGGTGCGGCCGCTGCGCCGCCTGTGCGGGCACACCCCCGAGGTCCTCGACATCGGGCGTTCCCTGCAAAGGCGCGGGCTCGACCACGGCCTCGGGTGGCGACGGCTGTTCCGCCTCGGTGACCGCGTGCTGAGGGTGCTCACCTATCTCTGCTTCGCCTTCATGGCGGTCGTGACGGTGGTGGGGTTCGTGCGTTTCCTCCGCGAACCGGCCTGGGGACCGCACATCCTGCTCTGTGACGTGCTGGCGGCGGTGGCCGCGCTGCTGTGCGGGCTGGTGCGCCGGGAGGTGCTGCCCGGCACCGGGGGCCGGGCGCGGGCGGGCGCCGATCTCGCCCGGGGAGTCCGCGGCGGTGGGGCCGGGGGCGGTCACACGAACTCCTCCTCGACGGCGTGGATGCTGGGGGTGGCGCTGGACGGTGCGGAGTGCCTGCCGGACGCCCCGCTGCGGGAGCTGCTCACGGAGTGCGGTTCCGGATCCGACGGCGACGCGTCGTGGAGCGACTTCTTCTCCGGCGGCTCGGACTCGGGCTCCGGCGGCGACAGCGGGAGCGGTGGTGACAGTGGCAGCGGTGGCGACAGCGGTTCGAGCAGTTGTGGCAGCAGCTGCGGGAGCAGTTGCGGGAGCAGCTCCAGCGATTGATTCCCGCCCCCGGGGCGCGTCACGGAACGTCAGGGACCGTCGGGAGCCGCAACCTTCACCCGTTCGACTGAGTGCACCCACCGTAATCGGACAACTACTCTTGGTGTCATGGGTGTGTGGAGGAGTGCTGTCCTGAGGTCCGCGTCGCGGGCCCTGGTCGTCGCGCTGCTCTCCGTGCTCCTGGCGCTCTCCGGATCGGCCGCGGAAGGTCTCGCGTCCGGCGTCGGCCGGGAGGAGACCTCCGGATCCCAGTCGGAGGGCGCCTCCGAGGAGTACGCCGCCTGCGCCTCGGAGCAGCGCGGCTCGCGCTCCGGGCGGCGCTCGGGCCGTCCGCCCGGAAGGGTGGGCGACGCGTTGCCGCCCGCCGTCACCGCGGTGGCGGGCACCGGCCCGGCGCCGGACGAGCGGCCCGTGCTCCGCTCCGGCGCCGTCGAGGTCACCGCCGCCCGCGCGCGTCACACCGTCCTGCGCTGCTGAGCGAAACCGCGCCCGCCGCCGCCCCCGTCGCCCTCGGCCCGGGGTCGCCGCGCCGCGCGCGCACGCGTCAGCTCACTCGTAGGTGCGACAGCAGGAGAGACGTCATGCCCCTCGACCCCGCGCGCGCCCTGGACGCGTATCTGCGCGCCCAGGCCTACCGCACTCACCACCCCGAACCCGAGCCCGCGCCCATCGTCGTCGAGGAGTACCGCGACGCCCAGGACGCGCGGGACATCCAGGACACCGACAAGGACGACCACGGGACCGGCGCGGGCCGCCGTGCCGACGGAGAACCGGACCGGCCGGCCGCGACGGCGGGCGGCCGGTCCGGGCCGGCGCCGAACGCTCCGCCCGCCACTCGGCGGCGACCGGGCGTGCTCGCCCGGCTGCTGTCCCTGCGTCAGGGGCCGCGCCCGGTGGGCGACCACGGCAGGCCCGAGTCGTCGTCCTGAGCCGGGTCGCCGGGCGGGTCCCGGCGGGTCAGGCCGTGGCGGGCCCTCGCACACCGGCCCCGGCCGGTGTGCGAGTGGCGGGCACGACCACGGGGGAGCCGTCGCCCGGAGCCCGCAGGATGTCGGCCTCGATGCCGTACAACTCGCGCACCAGAGCCGCGTCCACGACGTCCCGGGGCGGGCCCTGCGCGATGACGGCGCCGTCCTTCATGGCGATGACGGTGTCCGCGTAACGCGCGGCGCTCGCCAGGTCGTGCAGCACCATGACGACGGTCCGGCCCGCGGTGGCCACCTGCTTGACGAGGTCGAGCACCTCCACCGCGTGGCCGATGTCGAGCGCGCTGGTCGGCTCGTCCAGGAGCACGATGGGGGTCTCCTGCGCGAGGACCATCGCCAGCCAGCAGCGCTGGCGCTGGCCGCCGGAGAGCTGGTCGAGCCGGCGGTCCGCGAGGGCGGAGACCCCGGTGGCGAGCAGGGCCTCGCCCACGGCCCGCTCGTCATCGCGCGACCACTGGCGGAAGAGCCCCTGGTGCGGGTGGCGCCCGTAGCGCACGAGCCCGGCCACCGTCACCGCCTCGGGGGCCAGCGGGGACTGGGGGAGCAGGGCGATGCGGTGGGCCGCCTGGCGCTGCTTCAGCTTCCAGATGTCGGCGTCGCCCGCGTGGACGCGGCCCGACTCGGGCTGGTGCAGCCGGGCGACGCAGCGCAGCAGGGTCGACTTGCCGCAGCCGTTGGGGCCGACGATCGCGGCGACCCGGCCCGAGGGGATGGTCAGGTCGACGCCCGCCACGGCGCGGTGGCCGGGGTAGCCGGCGGTGAGCTGTTCGACGCGGAGCTCCACAGGTGGCAGGCCTTTCCAAGACGTTCGCCGCAAGGTGGACCCTCCCGGCGGAAGGGCCTTAAGGTAAGGCTAACCTAATGACCCAGGGGTCCCATGTGGGGGTGATTTCCCACGCCGAAAGCCGTCCCCTTTCTGTTTTTCCGCCTTGTTCCTTCCCCTCTTCGACGCCCGGAGCTCTCGATGACCTCGACCCACCGCCCTCTTCTGCCCGCCTCGCGCCGCGCGGCTCAGGTTCTCGCCGCCGTGGGGGCGGCCGCGTTGCTGGTGACCGGCTGCGGTTCCGACAAGGGTTCCGACGACAAGGGCTCGGAGTCGGCCTCGCAGGGCGCCGGGGGCGGCCAGACACGTGAGATCAAGGACGCGACCGGCAAGCTCGTCAAGGTCCCGGCCCAGCCCAAGCGGATCGTGACGCTCACGCAGGAGGACCTGGACGCGGTGCTCGCGCTCGGCCTCAAGCCGGTCGGCATCACCAACGGGCAGGGCCTGAGCAAGCCGCCGGCCTACCTCGAGGACAAGGTCAAGGACATCAAGGTCGTCGGCAATCTGCTGCAGCCGGTGATGGACAAGGTCATCGCGGCCAAGCCCGACCTCATCCTGGCCGGTGACATGCAGGACGAGCAGGTCCTCAAGCAGCTCCGCGAGATCACCCCGGCCACGCTGGTCACCATGGCCCCCAGCGACGACTGGAAGCTGTCCTTCCGGGGCATCGGCAACGCGCTCAACAGCATGGACAAGGCCAACAAGGTCATCGCCGACTACGAGGCCAAGGCCAAGAAGGCCGGGGGCGAACTGGGCGAGAACAAGGGCGCCGAGGTCAGCATCGTCCGCTGGAACCCGGACGGCCCGAGCTGGATGGAGAAGAAGCAGTTCGCGAGCGGGGTCGCCCTGGACATGGGGCTCAAGCGCCCCAAGACCCAGGACAAGGACGGCAACGCCCACACCCCGGCGCTGAGCCTGGAGAAGATCAACGAGATCGACGGCGACTGGCTCTTCCTGTCCACCCTCACCTCCGACGGTGAGAAGGCGCTGAAGGACGTGCAGAGCAAGCCGGCGTACAAGGACCTCAACGCGGTGAAGAAGGACCACGCGGTGACGGTGAACGGCTCGGTCTGGTCCACCCGTGGTGGCCCGCTGGCCAGCCAGGTCGTCATCGACGACATCGTCAAGGCACTGAAGAAGTAACCGGGGCTCCGCCCCGGGCCCCGGTCCTCGATCGCCGGACGGGCTGTGTTCTCAAGCCCGTCCGGCGATCGAGGACACCGCTACCCGGCCCGCCGGGCACGGCGGACCGTCGCGAAGTCCGCGGCCGTCCACGCCATGCCGATGGCCCCGTCGAGCAGTGCCCGCTCGCCCATCGGTGACACCGCCGCCGCCGCGAACTCCGCCTCGTGCGGCCCGCAGGCGCCGCCGGTGATGTCGAGCACGGGGTGGATCGAGGGGACGGCGTGCGAGACGTTGCCCATGTCCGTGCAGGCGAACGCCTCGCGCCGCTGCGGCTCGGGGCGGCCGAGCGCCCGGGCGTTGACCCGCCACAGGGCGATCAGCTCCGCGTCGGTGCGGAAGTCCAGGTAATCGGGCTCGGGGCGGGTCAGCTCCACCTCGCACCCGGTGGCGAGCGCGCCGGCCCGGAAGCACGCCTCGACCCGCTCGCGCAGCTCCCGCAGATCCTCCGCCGCCGAGGCGCGGATCTCGTACTCGGCGGTCGCCCGGTCCGGGATCGCGTTCGGCGCGGTGCCCGCGGCCGTCGTCACCCCGTGCACCTTCCAGTGCGGCGGCAGTTGCTGGCGCAGCAGCCCGAGGGCGACCTGGGCGACGGTCAGGGCGTCGGCGGCGTTACGGCCCTCGTGCGGATTGAGGCTGGGATGCGCGGCCTTCCCCGTGTACGCGACGGAGAGGGTGCCGAGCGCGAACGAGCGGAACTCGGCCACGTCGAACGGGCAGGGGTGCACCATCATCGCGGCGTCCACCCCCTCGAACGCGCCCGCCTCCAGCAACAGCGCCTTGCCCGCCCCGCGCTCCTCGGCGGGGGTGCCCAGCACCCGTACGGTCAGTCCGAGTTCGGCGGCGAAGGGGGCGAGGCCGAGGGCCGCGCCGAGCCCCGCCGCGGCGATCAGATTGTGGCCGCAGGCGTGCCCGAGGCCGGGCAGGGCGTCGTATTCGCAGGCGATGGCCACCGTGACCGGGCCGGAGCCGAAGGTCGCGGAGAAGGCCGTGTCGAGGCCGTACGCCGGAGCGGTGACGGCGAAGCCGTGCTCGCGCAGGAGTTCGGCGCACCAGGCCGCGGCGCGGTGCTCGGAGAACGCCGTCTCGGGGTGCGCGTGAATGCGGCGGCTGAGCGCCAACAGGCTCTCGCGGTGCGCGAGGACACGCTCCTGTATGGCGTTCTTGAGGCCTTCGGCCGCGGTCATGTCCAGCTCCTGTCCGTCCGGCCGTCGGGCCGGCTCCTCGTCCCCTCCCGGTGAGCGGGGGGTCACTCTCACCAGGGATCAAAAAATAGCTTAGGCTTACCTAAGCTGACACGCCGGGGTATACACGGCGTGCCCGGAACGAAGCCAGATATCGGGAGTCCCCACGCCATGCGTCACCCTCAGGTCGAGACCGCTCCTGCCGAACTTCCGCTGCTCGCCGCGCAGTCCGGGATTCTGTACGCCCAGGCGCTCGACCCCGGCAACCCGGTCTACAACACGGGTGACCGCGTGGAGATCGACGGGCCCCTGGACGAGGAGCTGTTCGAGCGCGCCCTGCGGCGGACGGTCGCCGAGGCGCAGACGCTGTCCCTGATCGTGACCCCGGAGAGCGACGCCGAAGACGCGGCCGGCGACACCGTGCCCACCCAACGCGTCGAGACCGGCCGCCCCTGGCCCCTGCACCGGCTCGACCTGCGCACGGCCGACGACCCGATCCAGGCGGCGGACGCCTGGATGCGCGCGGACCTCGCCCGCCCCGTCGACCTGACCGAGGGGCCGCTGGTCACCCAGGCCCTCATCCGCGTCGCCGACGACCGCTACCACTGGTACCAGCGCGTCCACCACTTCGCCGTCGACGCCTACGCCCTCACGCTCATCGGCCGCCGCGTCGCCGAGCTGTACACCGCCCTCGCCGCGGGCGAGGAACCCACCGAGAACCCCTTCGGCACCCTCCGGGAACTCGTCGACGACGAGGCCGCGTACCTGGCGAGCGAACGCCACACCGCCGACCGGGACTTCTGGCGCACGCGGTTCGCCGACCGGCCCGAACCCGTCTCCCTCGCCGGCACCCCGGCAGCCCCCGCCGACACCGCCCCTTCCTCCGCTTCCCCTTCCTCCGCCCCGGCCGGCACCGTGCTGCGGCACGCCGCCGCGCTCCCGGCCGGCACCATGGCCCGTCTGGAGGAGGCCGCCGGCGCGGTCAAGGCCACCTGGGCCGAACTCGTCATCGCCGCCACCGCCGGATACCTGCACCGGACGACCGGCACCCAGGACGTCGTGCTCGGCCTGCCACTGATGAACCGCCGCGGCCCCGCCGCCCTGCGCACCCCCGCCATGACCGTCAACGTCATGCCGCTGCGCATCGCCGTCAGCCCGTACGACACCGGCGCCGAACTGCTGCGCCGCGTCGTCCTCGAAGTGCGTGCCGTCCGCCGCCACCAGCGCTACCGGCAGGAGGACCTGCGCCGCGACCTCGGACTGAGCGGCGCCGAGCGGACCCTGTTCGGACCGATGGTCAACATCAAGGCCTTCGAGGGCGACCTGGAGTTCGGTCCGCTGCCCGGCAAGGTGCGCAACCTCGCGGCCGGCCCCGTCGACGACCTGGCCCTCGCCGTCACGCCCGCCCCGGACGGATCCGTGGGCTTCGGCCTCGACGGCAACGCCGCGCGCTACGACGGCCCGTCGCTCGCCGGACACGAGCGCGGTCTGCGCCGCTACCTCGACGCGCTGACCGCGCTGCTCCTCGACGACCCGCAGCGCCCCATCGGAGGCATCGACCTCCTGGACGAGGCGGAGATCCGCCGTGCCACGGCGGGCCGCACCGAGGAGCGCGTCCGGCGGACCCTGCCCGAACTCTTCGCCGAGCAGGCCGCCCGCACCCCCGACGCCGTCGCCGTCCGCAGCGGCGGTGCCGCCCTCACCTTCGCCGCACTGGACTCCGCCGCCAACCGGCTCGCCCACGAACTGGCCGACGCGGGCGTGACGGCCGGGGACCCCGTCGCACTCGCCCTGCCCAGAAGCGCCGACACCCTCGTCGCGATGTTCGCCGTGCTCAAGGCCGGCGGCGTCTGCCAGCCCCTCGACCTCGGCCACCCCGAGCAGCGCATGACCGCGGTCCTCGCGGACACCCGCCCCCGCCGCGTCATCGGCACCACCGACGCCGTGGCCGGCCTCCCCCCGCACGACGTGCCCGTCCTGCTCCTCGACGACCCGGCGACGCGGGCCCGGATCGACGCGCGGCCGGACACCGCCCCCGCCGCTCCGGCCCTGGGCCAGGACGCGTACATCATCCACACCTCCGGCTCCACCGGCCGCCCCAAGGGCGTCGTCGTCACCCACGCCTCCCTCGCCAATCTGCACGCCGGGCACGGCACCGACCACATCGCCCCCGCCGTGCGGCGCACGGGCCGTGACCGGCTGCGGATCGGACACAGCGCGTCGTTCGCCTTCGACGCCTCCTGGGACCCCGTCATCTGGATGGTCCACGGCCACGAGCTGCACCTCCTGGACGACGTCGCCTACCGCGACCCCGCGGCGCTCACCGCGTACGTCGCCGAGCACCGGCTCGACTACCTCGACGTCACCCCCTCCTACGCCGAAGTGCTCCTCGCGGAAGGCCTGCTGGGGGAGGGACGGCACCACCCGGCCCTGATCGTCGTCGGCGGCGAGACCGTGCCCGAACCCCTCTGGCACCGCCTGGCCACCACCGAGGGCCTCACCCCCCTCAACCTCTACGGGCCCACCGAGACCACCGTCGACGCCTACTCCTGGGTGCCGGGCGTAAACGGCTCCGCCCAGGGCAGACCCGTGCGCGCCTCCCGTGCCTACGTCCTCGACACCTCCCTGCGGCCCACCGCCCCCGGCGTCACCGGAGAGCTGTACCTCGCCGGCGCCTGCCTGGCCCGCGGCTACCTCGGCCGCCCCGACCTGACCGCCGAGCGCTTCACCGCCGACCCCTTCGGCGCCCTGCACGGCGAGCCCGGGGCACGGATGTACCGCACCGGTGACCTGGTCCGCCGCCGCCCGGACGGCACCCTGGAATTCCTCGGCCGCGCCGACGACCAGGTGAAGATCCGCGGCTTCCGTATCGAACTCGGCGAGATCCAGGCCGCGCTGGCCGCACACCCCCAGGTCGCCCAGGCCGCCGTGATCGCCCGTGACACCGCCACCGGCAAGCGGCTCCTCGGCTACGTCGTCCCCGCCGAAGGCGCCGTCGCCGACCCCGAGGCGCTGCGCGCCCACCTCGCCGAGCGGCTGCCCGAGCACATGGTGCCCGGCGCGATCCTCGCCCTGGAAGCCCTGCCCCGCACCGCCAACGACAAGCTCGACGTCCGGGCCCTGCCCGACCCCGACCCGGCCGCCGTGAGCGGTACCACCGGCCACAGCGGCCCCCGCACCGCCCACGAAGAGATCCTGTGCGGCCTCTTCGCCACCACCCTCGGCCTGGACGCCACCCCCGCCCCGCAGGCCAGCCTCTTCGACCTCGGCGGCCACTCGCTCACCGCCGGCCGCATCGCCGCCCGCATCCGCGAGAGCTTCGGCACGGCCATCGGCCTCGCCGACGTCTTCCGCAACCCCACCCCGGCCGCGCTCGCCGCCCTCCTGCGCGAAGCCCCCGCGGCCGAGGGCGCGGAGCGCCCCGCGCTCACGCCCGTACCCCGCACGGACCGCATGCCGCTCTCCCCGGCGCAGAAGCGGCTGTGGTTCATGTACCGCCTCGAAGGACCCAGCCCCACCTACAACATCCCCCTCGTGCTGACCCTGACCGGACCGCTCGACCACGACGCGCTGCAGCGCGCCCTGAGCGATCTGACGCACGCCCACGAGACCCTCAGAACGGTGTACCCGGCCACGGACAACGAGCCCCACCAGCGGATCCTCACCGCCGACGAGGCCGTCCCGCGCCTGCACACCGCACCGGCCGGGGCCGGCCTGACCGAGGCCGTCCGCCACTGCTTCGACCTGGCCACCGAACCGCCGCTCAAGGCGACGCTGTTCGGCGACGGCGGCGACCGCCACACCCTGCTCCTCCTCCTGCACCACATCGCCGGCGACGGCGCCTCCACCACCCCGCTGGCCCGCGACCTCGCCACCGCCTACACCGCCCGCGCCGCCGGCCGCACCCCCGAACTGCCGCACCGCCCCGTGCAGTACGCCGACCACACCGCCTGGCAGCAGCGCCTCCTGGGCACCGCGGAGGAGCCGACCGCGCTCGCCGCCCGCCAGCTCGGCCACTGGAAGCAGGCCCTCGCCGGCCTGCCCGACCAGCTCGAACTGCCCACCGACCGGCCGCGCCCCGCCGTCGCGTCCACCGCGGGCGCCACCGTCCCCTTCCACCTCGACGCGCGCACACACGCCGCCCTGGAACAGCTCGCCCGCACCACCGGCACCAGCGTCTTCATGGCCGTCCAGGCCGCCCTCGCCACCCTCCTCACCCGCTACGGCTGCGGCACCGACATCCCGCTCGGCACCCCCGTCGCCGGCCGCGACGACGACACGACCGCCGACCTCGTCGGCTTCTTCGTCAACACCCTGGTCCTGCGCACCGACACGTCCCCCGGCTCCACCGGGGAGGCCCCCACCTTCCGCACCCTCCTCGGCCGCGTCCGCGCCACGACGATCGCGGCGTACGAAAACGCCGACGTGCCCTTCGACCGGCTCGTCGAAGAGCTGAACCCGCCCCGCTCACTGGCCCGGCACCCGCTCTTCCAGGTGATGCTGGCCTGGCAGTCGCTGCCCGACGCCGAGTTCGCCATGGGCCCGGGCCTGAGCGCCCGCATGGATGCCGTCCCCACCGGCACCGCCAAGTTCGACCTCACCCTGAACGCGGGGGAGCGACCCGGCGGCGGCATATCCGGCTTCCTGGAATACCGCACCGACCTCTTCGACGCCGGCACGGCGAAACGTCTCTCCACCCACCTCGCCGGCCTGCTCACCGCGGCCGTCGCCGACCCGGACACCCCCATCGGCCGGCTGCCCCTGCTCGACGCCGAAGAACTGCACCGCTCCGTGGTCGGGTGGAACACCGGCCCCACCACGCCCGCCCCCGCCAAGCAGACCCTCGTCGAGCTGTACGAGGACGCCGCCCGCCGGCACCCCGGCCGCACGGCCGTCACCTGCGGGGGCACCTCCCTCACCTACGCACAGCTGTCCACCCGCGCCAACCGCCTGGCCCGGCTGCTGGCCGCGCGCGGCATCGGACCGGGCTCGATCGTGGCGCTGGCGCTGCCCCGCTCGCCGGAGCTGGTCGTGGGCCTGCTGGCGGTGGCGAAGGCGGGAGCGGCGTATCTGCCGATGGACCCCGACTACCCGGCCGACCGCCTCGCGTACATGCTCCAGGACGCCGCCCCCGCCGCCGTCGTCACCGACACCGCGACGGCCGCACGCGTCCCGGCGCACGACCTACCGGTCGTCCTCGTCGACGGCACCGAAGCCGACGCGTACCCGCCCACGGACCTGACCGACGACGACCGCACCCGGGCCCAGCACCCCGGCGACGTCGCCTACGTCATCTACACCTCCGGCTCCACCGGCCGCCCCAAGGGCGTCCCCGTCACCCACCACAACGTGGCCCGCCTCTTCTCCGCCACCGACCACTGGTTCGGCTTCGACGAGAGCGACGTGTGGACCCTCTTCCACTCCTACGCCTTCGACTTCTCCGTCTGGGAGCTGTGGGGCGCGCTGCTGCACGGCGGCCGGCTCGTGGTCGTGCCGCACCTCGTCAGCCGCGACCCGGCGGCCTTCCTGGAGCTGCTCGCCGACGAGGGCGTGACCGTCCTGAACCAGACGCCGTCCGCCTTCTACCAGCTCAGCGCCGCGGACGCCCAGCGGGACAACAGCGCGAACCCCGGCCGGGAACTGGCCCTGCGCTACGTCGTCTTCGGCGGCGAGGCCCTCGAACCGGGCCGCCTCGCCGACTGGTACGAGCGCCACGCCGACGACGCGCCCACGCTGGTCAACATGTACGGCATCACCGAGACCACGGTCCACGTCTCCTACATCGCCCTCGACCGGGAGAGCGCCGCCGCCGGTTCCTCCAGCACCATCGGCGTCAACATCCCCGACCTGCGCGTCTACGTCCTCGACGCGTACCTCCAGCCCGTGCCGCCCGGCGTCACCGGCGAGATGTACGTCGCCGGCGAGGGCCTGGCCCGCGGCTACCTCGGCCGGCCCGCCCTGACCGCCGAACGGTTCGTCGCCGACCCCTTCGCCCGCCTCTTCGGCGAGCGCGGCAGCCGGATGTACCGCTCCGGCGACCTCGCCCGCCGCCGCCCCGACGGCACCCTGGAGTACGTCGGCCGCGCCGACCACCAGGTGAAGATCCGCGGCTTCCGCATCGAACTCGGCGAGATCGAGGCGGTCCTCGCCGACCACCCCGACGTCGCCGACGCCGCCGTGGTCGTCCGCGAGGACACCCCCGGCGACAAGCGCCTCGTCGGCTACGCCGTGCCCGCCCGCGAGACCACCCCGGCCCTGCTGCGCGAGCACACCGCGGCCGGACTGCCCGCCCACATGGTGCCCTCGGCCGTCGTCCTCCTGGACCGGCTGCCGCTGACCGCCAACGGCAAACTCGACCGCAAGGCCCTGCCCGTCCCCGACCTCACCGCCGCCGTCACCGAGGGCCGCGCCCCGCGCGGGCCCCGCGAGGAGCAGCTCTGCGCGATCTTCGCCGACGTCCTGGGCCTGCCCCGGGTCGGCGTGGACGACAACTTCTTCGACCTCGGCGGCCACTCCCTCCTCGCCGTGCGCCTCGCCGGCCGGATCAAGGACGCGCTCGGCGCGGAGGTCGGCATCGGCACGATCTTCCAGGCCCCCACCGTCGCCGCCCTCGACACCGCACTGGACGCCGCGGCAGGCACCGACGCCCTCGACGTGCTGCTGCCGCTGCGCCCGGCCAAGGACGGGGACCGGGCGCCGCTGTACTGCGTGCACCCGGCCGGCGGCCTCAGCTGGTGCTACGCCGGTCTGATCCGCCACCTCCCCGCCGACGTCCCGATCTACGGCCTCCAGGCCCAGGGCGTCGGCCCGGCCACTGCCGCCGACCCGCTCCCGGCGACGATGGAGGAGCTGACCGCCCACTACGTCGACCGGCTCCGCGAGGTCCAGCCGCACGGGCCGTACCGGCTCATGGGCTGGTCCACCGGCGGCATCATCGCCCAGGGCATGGCCACCCGGCTCCAGGACCTCGGCCACGAGGTCGAACTGCTCGCGATCCTCGACGCCTACCCGGCCGAGGGATTCCGCACGCTGCCCGTACCCGACCAGGCCGAAGCCCTCGAAGCCCTGCTCGCCATGGGCGGCTACGGACCCGACAGCCTGGCGGGCAAGCCCTTCGAACTCGCCCACGTCACCGAGGTGCTGCGCCGCGAGGGCTCTCCGCTGGCCAGCCTCGACGACAGCACCATCGAGGCCCTCAACACCACCTACCTCAACACCAACCACCTGGTCCGCGGCTTCGACCACCGGGTCTTCCACGGCGACGTGCTCTTCTTCCGCGCCACCGTCGACACCATCGACGACGAGCTGACCCCCGACACCTGGACCCCCTACGTGACCGGGCGCATCGACAACACCGACGTCGCCTGCTCGCACAAGGACATGACCCTGCCCGAACCGATCGCGCACATCGCGAGCGTCATCGCCGGCCGACTGCAGAACCTGGAGAACTGACCCCATGAGCGACGCACCCGCCAACCCCTTCGACGGCGACGGAGACTTCCTCGTCCTCGTCAACGACGAGGGACAGCACAGCCTCTGGCCGGGCTTCGCCGCCGTGCCGGAGGGCTGGACCACCGTCCACGGACCGTGCGCCCGGCAGGACGCCCTCGACTGGATATCCGCGCACTGGACCGACCTGGCCCCGGCGGCCCGGTGAGCCGGCTCTCCCCGCGCGTCGCCGTCGTGATCGTCTACACGGCGGCGATGTGCATGAACGGTCTCGACTCCACCATCGTCAACCCGGCGCTGCTGACCATCGCCCGGGACTTCGGCGAGCCCGTGTCGGCGGCCAACACCGTCGAGATCGCCTTCCTGGTGGCCCTCGCCGTGGCCCTGCCCGTCGCGGGCTGGCTCGGCGACCGCCACGGCACCAAGCGGGTGTTCCTCGGCGCGCTCGCCGTCTTCACCGCGGCCTCCGCGGCCTGCGGACTGGCCCAGGACCTCCCGACGCTGGTCCTCGCCCGCGTCGTCCAGGGACTGGCGGGCGGACTGCTCACCCCGGTCGGCATGACGCTGCTCTTCCGCGCCTTCCCGCCGCACGAGCGGACGAAGCTGTCGAAGGTACTGATCGTGCCGACGGCCCTGATGCCCGCGCTCGGCCCCCCGCTCGGCGGCTTCCTCACCGAACACCTTTCCTGGCACTGGCTGTTCTTCGTGAACGTGCCCATCGGCGCGGCCGCCGTGCTGCTCGGCGTCCTCGGCGTGCGCGAGCACGTGGAGGGCACCGGGGGCGGCTTCGACCGCCGGGGCTTCCTGCTGGCCACCCCCGCACTCGGGCTGCTCACCTACGCGCTGGGCTTCGGCCCCTCGCACGGCTGGACCTCACCGGCCATCGCGGTCAGCGCGCTGCTCGGCCTGGCCCTCCTCGTCGCGGCGTGCGCCCACCTGCGGGGGGCCGCGGCGCCGCTGCTGGACGTCGGGCTCCTCGGCGACAAGGTCTTCGGGTCCGCCACCGTGCTGGCCCTGGTCACCTCGGCGGGTCTGATGGGCGTCCTGTTCGCCTTCCCGCTGCTCTACCAGGCGGCCCTCGGGGCCTCCGCCCTGGACGCGGGCCTGAGCGTCTTCCCCGAGGCACTCGGCCTGATGCTGGCCTCCCAGGCCGTCGACCGACTGCTGCCCAGGCTCGGCCCCCGGCTGCTCGCCGCACCCGCGCTGGTCCTCGCCACGGCGGTCTTCGCGGCGCTGGCGGTGCCGGGCGTGGCGGAGAACGCCTGGGCGGTGCGGGCATTGATGTTCTGCGTCGGCCTGGTGCTGGGCACGGCCGTACTCACCGTCCAGATCGCCGGGTTCGCGGACATCGCGCCCCCGGCCATGGGCCAGGCGATGGGGCTGTTCACCATCGTGCGCACCCTCGGCGGGGCGCTGGGCATCGCCGCCACCGCCGCGGTGATCGGGGCGGCCGGCGGCTCGGGCACACACGACGCCGCCCCGGGGCCCTACCGGGCGGCGATCCTCACCACCGCCGCGCTCATCGCCCTCGGCACGCTGTTCGCGCTGCGCCTGCCCAAGGACGCCCCCGCGCCGCCGCCCTTCGACGACGAGCCGCCGGCGCGGCCGTCGGAAGGCGCGGAAGCCGTGGCGTGACGGGCCGGACAGGCCCGGCCTGTGGCGGATCTTCGGCTGCGGGCCGTCGTTGCCGCCTGCGGCGGCGAGCGCCCTGCGGGCGCGTCCTCAATCGCCGGACGGGCTCAATTCGAGCCCGTCCGGCGATTGAGGACACCGCCGCGCAGCGGCGATTCAGCCCCCGTCGGCCAGCAGCCCGACGAGTCCGTCGGCGAGCCCCCCGCGCCAGCAGGCGTAGTCGTGGCCGCCGTTGAACTCCCGGTACGTCACGTCATAGCCGCGGGCCTCCAGCACGTTGCGCAGATGCCGGTTCTGCGGGAGCAGCATCCACTCCTGCAGTCCCACCTCCACGTGGAAGCGGACCGGCAGCTTCTCGCACGTCGCGAACTGCCGGGTCAGCCACTCGCTGCCGCCGTCGAACTCGGTCCCGTCCGGCCACCAGAAGGAACCCGACTGGGACAGGGCGTTGCCGAACCGCTCCGGCCTGCGGAAGGCGGCGAAGGCCGCCGTCAGGCCCCCCGCGCTCTGTCCGGCCACGACGGTGCGCGCCGGGTCGTCCGTCGCCCCGTACGCGCGCGCGGCCCACGGCAGCAGCACGTCCGCCAGCCAGTCGACGAACTCCTCGCTGCAGCTGAGGTCGGCCACGCGCCGGTCGCGGCCCATGGTCTCGACGAACAGGGTCACGGTCGGCGGCATGCGGCCGTCGGCGCGCAGATTGTCCAGGGTCGCGCCGAAGTCCAGCACGGGGCCCCACATCTCGCCGTCCAGCAGGACGGCGACGGCGTACGGGCCGCCGTCGGCGGTGTGCCCGGCGGGCAGATGGACGCCCACGGCCCGGCGGTCGACCACACAGTCGAACCACTCCCCGCGCGGCACGGACTCCCGGCGGCGGACCCACCGCTGGGCGGGCGCGTCGGGAAGCTCCATCACGGAGGACGGGTTGCGGCCGTCCCGGGCCGGGAGAGCGGGGCCCGCGGCGAGCGGGTCGGGCACGGCCGTGTCCAGGACCCGCAGCCACGACCGGCGGTCCGTACGCAGGGCCTCCTCGCGGGGGCCACGCGCCACGGAGAACTGGTACGACGCCCGGTGGTCGGCGCGCAGCCGGTGGCTGATCGCCCACACGTCCGTGCCGGGCACCTTCTCCATCAGATGCGGCGTCAGGTCGTGCGCGTGCCGGTCCTTGTCCGTGACGGTGTGCAGCAGCGCCAGGACGTCGGAGGCCGGTTCCCGCGGGTCGTCCCGCCAGACGAACGTGACGAGCCGGTACGCGGGGTCGGTGGCGTCGGCCTCGACGAGCGGTGTGCCGGTGGCCGCCGCGTACTGCCAGAAGGCCTCGATGGCGTCGGGCTTGCCGGCCTGGACGGCCGCGGCCAGTTCACGAAGTACCGGACTCTTCATTTCCATGGGCTTCCTTTTGCGATGGCAGGTGGGGCTGCGCCCCGGACCGCGCTGCGCGCGGTGGCCTCAAACGCCGGCCGGGCTGGGTTTCCGCCGGTTCGGGAAGGGGCGGCGGTGCTACACCCGCGCGGCCGCCGAGCGCCCCAGCAGCACCCACAGCAGGAACGGTCCGCCGAGCACGGTCGTCACGATGCCGACCGGCACCTCCGTGCCGTCGAAGAGGATCCGGCCGACGGTGTCGGCCAGGACGATCAGTACGGCACCCGTCAGCATCGACCCCAGCACCGGCACCCGCAGCGGGCCGGCGAGCCGTCCGGCGATGACCGGCGAGGCGAGGGCGACGAAGCCGACCGGCCCGCAGATACCGACGGCCAGACCGGCCAGGCCCACCGCCAGCAGCAGGCAGATCAGCCGCACCCGGGCGGGGTTCGCGCCGAGGGAGGAGGCGGTGGAGTCGTCGAAGCGCAGCACGTTCAGCTGACGGGCGACGACGAGGGCCAGCGGTACCAGCACGGCCAGGCCGATGAGCACGGGGACGGCGACGGAGTAGCCGCGGCCGTTGAGACTGCCGGAGGTCCAGACGTACAGCGAGCTGGCCGAGTTCAGCGAGCGGCGGGAGAGGACGACCTGGGTGACGGCCGAGGCGAGTGCCGACATGGCCAGGCCCACGACGAGGACGCGGTAGCCGCGCTGGCCGAGACCGCCGGAGACGGTGGTGACGACGAGCACCGCCGCGAGCGCGCCGAGCGGCCCCGCCCACCAGGCGCCGAACGTACCGGTGGCGCTGAGGGTCACGGACAGCAGCACGGCCGCGGTGGCGCCGTCGTTGACACCGAGCAGCTCGGGGGTGGCGAGCCGGTTGCGGGCGAGGGTCTGGGTCAGCAGGCCGGCGAGGCCGAGGGCGGCCCCCGCGGCGAGCCCGGCGATGATCCGGCCGAGTCGGAACTTCTGTACCAGCAGCACATCGAAGCGGTCGCCCGAGCCGAAGACCGCGTTGAAGGTGCGGCCGATGCCCATCTCGCTCTGCCCCGCGTACGCGGAGAGCACCACGGCCGCCACCAGCAGGGCCGCCAGGAACAGCGAGGCGAGCGTCGCCCGGCGCGGCACCAGCAGCGACAGGGACCCGCGGCGCAGGACCAGGGTCTCCGCGCGGTGCCGCCGCGGCAGCCGCCCGATCAGCCGCCGTACGACGGAGGCGCGTCCGGCACGCTGCCCGCCCTCGGTGGTGGCCGGGTCCGTCATGCCCATCGCGCCCAGCCGCTTGGAGCGGACGATGGCGATGAGGACGGGGGCGCCGAACAGGGCGATGATCACGGCGACCGGTGCCTCGAAGGGCCGGGAGACGACCCGGGCCAGCACGTCGGCGCCGGTCAGCACGCCGGCGCCGATGAGCCCGGCGAGCAGGATCTGCGCCGTGAGCCGGGGTCCGGTGACGGCCCGGGCGAGGAACCCGGCGAGCAGCCCCAGGAAGGAGACGGGGCCCACGAGCGCCACCGACGAGGCGGTGAGGAGGGTGACCGCCAGGGCGACGACGACACGGATGACGGAGGGACGGTGGCCGAGACCCCGGGCGAGATCGTCGCCGAGCGCCAGGGCGGACAGCGGGCGGGCGACGAGCAGGGCCACGACGAAGCCGACGGCGAGCACCGGCACGAGCCGGCCGAGTTCACCGAAGCCCTCGACACCGGCGAGCGAGCCCAGCACCCAGAAGCGGAAACGGTCGTAGGTCTCGGCGGAGTTGACGATCAGCACACTGGTGACGCCGCCGAACGTGGCGCCCAGGGCGGAGCCGGCGAGGACCAGCCGCATCGGTGACCCGCCGCCCCGGCTGCCGGCGATGAGCAGGACGAGCGCGCTGGCGAGGACGGCACCGCCGAAGGCCCACAGCAGATAGTCGTAGCTGCTCTGCGCGCCCAGGAAGGTGATGCCGAAGACGACGCCGAGCGAGGCCCCCGCGTTCACGCCGAGCAGCCCCGTCTCGGCGAGCGGGTTGCGGGTGACGGCCTGCAGCAGGCACCCGGCGGTGCCGAGCGCCGCGCCGACGAGCAGGGCGGTGAGGGTGCGGGGGATGCGCAGATCCCCCACGACGAGGGAGAGCCGGGAACTGTCGCGCGCGCCGTCGCGCCCCAGGAGGTAGTCCAGTACGTCGCCGGGACCGACCTCGCCGGCGCCGATGGACAGCGAGAGGGCGGCGACCACGAGGACGGCCAGGGCGAGCGCGGCGGACACGAGCAGGAGGGTCCGCCGTCCGCGCGGACGCCCGGGCAGCCCCTCGCGGCCGGCGGGGAGGTCTTTCTCCCCGGCGCCAGGGATGCCAGGGGTACCCGAGGTGGCCGGCGTGCCCGGCGTGTCTGCGGACCGCGGGTCCGCGGGGGCCTCCGGGGGGCCCGAGGTCGGGGGGCCCACGTGCGACAGAGTCATAAGGTAAGGCTAGCCTAAGCGGATTTACGGCTTTATGCCCGGTGCCCGTTGATCGCCCCTCCACTCCTCGGCCGGTCAACGGGTGGGATAAACGTCACTCTTGAGTCAATCGCCGGGGATCGAGGGCGGCCGAAAAGGCGGGCTATAACCTCCATGTCGACCCACCGATGCACCCTCGACGGCGCGCTCGAGGTGGTCGCCGGTCGGAATGATGTATTCCGATTTAAGCGGACATGACGGCCGGGCAACCCCGGTGTGCGCACCGCGGTCTTGGGCGGTGAAGATCATCGCGCTTGATGAAGTCAACGGGGTTCCCATGTCCTTGCCACGTCCTTTGCGTTCGTTCCTCCTCGCCGCCACGGCGGCCTGCTTCATGGCCGGGCTGACCGCCGCCCCGGCCCCCGCCGCCGCGGCAGCGCCCCGGCCTACGGGCCTGAGCGGCCTCGACCCCCGGACCCTCGCCGCCGTGGCCAGATCCGTGCTCACCCCGGACGCCGCCCCGGAGGGAGCCAACGACTGGGACTGCGTCCCCTCGGCCGAGCACCCCCGTCCCGTCGTCCTGGTCCACGGCACCTGGGCGAACGCGCTCAACACCTGGGCGACGCTGTCGCCCCGGCTCAAGCAGGCCGGTTACTGCGTCTACACCGTCAACTACGGCGCACCGGCCGGGTCCGTGATCAAGGCGAGCGGGCCGGTGCCGCAGTCGGCCAAGGAGGTGGCCGCCTTCGTCGACCGGGTGCTCGCGCGGACGGGCGCCGACAAGGTGGACATGGTCGGCCATTCGCAGGGCGGCGGCCTGCTGCCGCGCTGGTACCTGAAGTTCGAGGGCGGTGCCGGGAAGGTCGACCACCTCGTCGGTGTCGCACCGAGCAACCACGGCACCGATCTGAGCAGCCTCCTCAACCTCGGTGAGTCGCTGAGGCTCATGGGGATCGTCGGCAGGTTCGCGGGCCAGGCCGCCGTCGACCAGACCCGTGGCTCGGAGGTCACGCGCAAGCTGGACGAGGGCGGTGACACCGTGCCCGGCACCACCTACACGACGATCGTCACGACCAACGACCGGGTGGTCACCCCGTACACCAACCAGTACCTCACCGCCGGTGCGGGCGCGAGGGTCACCAACCACACGGTCCAGGAACACTGCCCGGGCAGCTGGGTCGGTCACGCGGGGATGACCCTCCATCCCGCCGCCGCGCAGCTGGTCCTCTCGGCCCTGGACCCGAACGACAAGGGCACGCCCGAGTGCGGCCTCTCGCTGCCGTTCTGACCTGAAGGAAGGGGGCGGCGCTGGGTCGTGTCTGCCCGCCCCGCCCCGCCCCGCTCCGCCCGCTCAGCCCGCTCAGCCCGGCGCGGCGGCGCCGGGAGGCGGGCGCAAGGGCGCGCTGACGGACAGGTCTTCGTCGATCTTGGCGGCCAATTCGGTGCCGAGAGACGGGGCGTACCGCTCGCCCCACCGCTCCACGACGGTCAGGAAGCCCGTCAGATCGTCCTGGACGGACCGCAGCAGCGCGGGCAGTTCATCCTTGGGTACCTCCACGGGCCGCCCGGCGGGCGGGGCCGGCACGTCCCGGTCGTCGGGCCACAACCGGACGACCGGACCCGCGTGCTCCACCCGCGGCGACGGGTCGTGCCCCAGCCACAGTTCCTCACCCCCCAGCAGCCCCAGCCACTCGCGCCAGTCCTCCAGGCCGCAACAGCAACCGGAGGAGACCGACACCCCGCCGGCGGTGTCCCGCACCCGCAGGCCGCCCGGCCAGAGGGTGCGGTCGACCGCGATCGTCCGGCGGATCAGCTCGGGTCCGTCGGGCACGTAAGCGGCCTCGTCCGCGAGGACCGCGCCGTTGTATCCGGTCCACACCGCGATCGCGGTCCCGACCTCCGGCGGTGACAGCCGCCCGGAGAGCGGGAGCGCCTCACCGGCCGCCTCACCGGCCACGGGCCACAGGGTGAAGTCGGCGGAGGCGTAGGTCTCCAGGACGGCGTCCATGATCAGCACGGACCCAGTGTCACCCCGAACGGCGGTGCGCGCCTCCCCATTTCACGACAAGCCGAAACTCCCCTCCGGGGGCCGGGCGCCCTCGGGCGGCAGGTGTCCTCAAGTCCGGCCCGCCCCTTGCGTGCCGCCGCCGAGCGCGATCCTGTTGACCGCCCACAGCGCGACACCGATCACGAGCAGCACCCCCGCCCGCACATAGACATCCGCCGGGCGGTCGGCCAGCGGGCTCGCCAGGGTCAGGGCGGTGACCGCGCCCAGCACCGGCAGCACGGTGGGGGCGCGGAAATGACGGTGGGGCACCCGGTCCTTGCGCAGCACCAGCACCGCCACGTTGACCAGCGCGAAAACGCACAGCAGCAGAAACGCCGCCGTGTCACCGAGCCCGGCGATCTCGCCCGTCGACGCCAGCGCCACGGTGAGCACGGTCGTGAAGACGATGCCGACGACCGGTGTGCGGCGGCGCGGCAGTACCCGGGCCATGACACGCGGCAGGATGCGCTCGTTCGCCATCCCGTAACAGAGCCGGGACGCCATCATCAGATTGATCAGGGCGGAGTTGGTGACGGCGAAGAGCGCGATCAGCGCGAACAGCCGCGGCGGGAAACCGGCCCAGCCCACCCGTACGACCTCCAGGAGCGGCCCGGAGGACCCCTGGAGCGTGCGGTGGTCGACGAGCAGCGAGGACACGAGCGCGACCAGGATGTACACCGTGCCGGTGACCGCCACCCCCAGGAAGATCGCACGGGGGAAGGTGCGGGCCGGATCCCGGGTCTCCTCCGCCATGTTGACGGAGTCCTCGAAGCCGAGGAAGGCGAAGAACCCGAGCGCCGTCGCCCCGAGCACACCGGTGAGCGCGGTGTACCCGAAGCCGCCGGTGTCGAACTCGGCGAGGCGCGCCGGCTGTCCGTCGCCCGCGAGCACGGCGGACACCCCGACGCCGATGACGAGCAGCAGTCCGGACAGTTCGACGAGGGTCAGCACGACGTTGGTCCGCACCGATTCCGAGACGCCGCGCAGATTGAGCACCGCCAGCGCCAGCACGAAGAGGACCGCGACCAGGGTCGGCGGCAGGTCCACGAACTCCGCCATGTAGTCACCGCCGAACGCGCGGGCCGCGGCGCTCGCCGACGCCAGGCCCGAGCACATCACCATGAAGGCGACGATGAACGTCAGGAAGGGGACCTTGAACGCCTTGTGCATGTAGAGGGCCGCTCCGGCGGCCCTGGGGTACTTGCCGACGAGTTCGGCATACGACGCGGCGCTCAGGATCGCCACGAGGAAGCCGATGACGAACGGCAGCCACAGCGCCCCGCCGATCTTCCCCGCCACCTTGCCGGTGGTCGCGTAGATCCCCGTGCCGAGGATGTCGCCGACGACGAAGAGGAGCAGGAGCTTCGGGCCGATGACCCGCTTGAGCGGTGGGCCGTCCCCGTCGGCCGGAAGAGGCGGGGGAGGGGCACCGGGTGCCCCGGAGGGTCTAGGTATCCGCATGGCCCACGGCCTACCCGCCGTGTGCCGTGCCGTACCGCCGGGGCCGCGCCGGGTTCTTCGGCCTGCGGGCCGTCTTTGCCGCCTGCGGCGGCGGGCGCCCTGCGGGCGCGTCCTCAATCGCCGGACGGGCTCGGATTGAGCCCGTCCGGCGATTGAGGACACCGCCGCGCAGCGGCAGGGTCAAGCTCAGGCGCAGCCGTCACGGCGCCAACGTGAGGTCCGCGTCCACGGGCAGCGCGGGGAAACGGGTATTGGTGACCAGCGCCAGTTCGTGCGGGTGGTCGCGGCCGGGCTGCCACTGCCCGCCGATCAGCGGCAGCAGCGCGATGTTCGGGGTGGGCCCGGCGGTGAAGTCGATCAGGCCGGCGACGGTCGACAGCCGGGTGCGGCCGACGGCCGCGGCGACGGCGTGCCGGTCGGTGGGGTCGTCGGCGGTGGCCAGGGCGTGCACGGCGATCTCCACCAAGGCGTGGGCGAGCCCGAGGGGTTGCAGCCACGGCTTGCCCGTCGCGCGCTGGTAGGCGTCCGCCAGCTCCGCGGCGCCGGTGCCGTCGAGCGAGGAGGAGAACGGGTGGCGCGGTGTCCAGTAGACCAGGGTGGCGATGTCGGTGCCCGCCAGGGCGTCCACCTGGGCCCGGTCGCGGGGGTAGGCGAGCCAGCGCGAACAGGTGATCAGACGCGGCCGCAGCCCGGCCTCCCCGGCCTGCCGGTGGAAGAGCGTCAGGTCCTCGACGGTGGCCGCGCTGGTGACGATCTCCACCCCGGCGTCGGCGAAGTGCCGGATGTGGCCGGCGAACGTGGTGGCCGGCTCCCGGTAGCCGCCCGGGTCGACCAGCCGGTGGCCGCGGGCGGCCGCCACCGGGACGAAGCCGTGCACGGGGTGCCGCAGGAACTCGCCCTGCGCGTCGTCGTTCCACAGACAGCCCACCGTCCGCCGGGCGCCGACGCGCTCCCACATCTCCGCGAAGACCGTGGCGATGTCGTCCAGCCCCCACGCGAAGTGGTACGTCCACGGGAAGGGGCGGTCCGTGTCGCCGCCCCTGCCGAACACATAGGCCTGCCAGGGGAACGTGGTGGACACGCACGGCACCCCCAGCTCCGCGCAGGCGTCGGCCACGGCGGGCAGCACCCGGGTGCCCGCCATGGTGATCACCACCCGGGCCCCCTCGTCGCGCACCAGCTCCGCGACCGCCTGCCGCGCGCCCTCGGCGTGCGACCGGCTGTCACGGGCCGCGAGGCGGAGCGGATACCGCCGGGTGGCGCCCTTGACCGACGGCAACCGGGGCGCCAGGCGGCCCAGGGCGAAGTCGAGGGGATCCCCTAGACGAGCCAGCCGTCCCGAGCGCGGGACGACCGCCCCGATGCACACACTGTCGTCCGTCCGTCGCTCCGCGCCCATCGACCGGCCTCCCGGGTCCCGTGCCACCGTCAGCTGCAAAGTCCCACGATCACAGCCATGTTCACGTATGGGGGACAGATGCGAAAGGGGCGGTGCACGAGCCGCGGAGGAGGTCCCCCTGCGGCCTTCCCCGGCGGCACACCCGAGCGGAGGTGGCCGGAAATCACCCTTGCTTCGTTGTCGGGGCAATGACAAGGATGATCTTTGTTCGGCATTGGCGACCCCCATCCCGTAATGCCGTTCGCGTTATCGGGCCGTGTTCACGTCGAGGCGCTTCGGCCGGCGGTCCGCGTCGGCGACAGGCCGTGCGGGGCGCAACGCCGCGTCCCGTACCCGTGCGGCGCCGTGCCCAACCCCCCATCGCACGACAGAGGTGAAAGTCATGACCGTGCACGCTGTCGACCACGTCGGCCTGCAGGTAGCCGACGCCGCCGAGGCGGCCCGCTACTTCTGCGAGGCCTATGGATTCCACATCGAGGCCGAGGCGGGGCCCGGGACCGGGTTCACCGACGGGCACTCCCTCGTCCTCGCGCACGGCGGCGTCCGCCTCGTCGTGACGTCCGCCGGGCACGCGGGACAGCCCGGCGCCGAGTTCGTCGCCCGGCACGGCGACGGCGTGCGCGACGTCGCCTTCTCCTCCACCGACGTCGCCGCCGACTTCGCCCGCGCGGTCGCCGCCGGAGCCGAGGCCGTCCAGGAGCCGCGGGTCTTCGAGGAGGACGGGGCCGGCCGGGTCGTCGTCGCCGTCATCGGGACGCACGAGGGCCTGCACCACTCCCTCGTCCAGCGCGACACCCCGGGCGGCGCCTTCCTGCCCGGCCGCTACCGCCCGCTGCCCGTGGAGCCGTCCGGCGAACCGGCCGCCCCGCTGCTGCGCAGCGTCGACCACCTCGCCCTGTGCCTGACGCCCGGATCGCTCGACACCTGGGTCTCCTTCTACGAGCGGGCCCTGGGGCTGCGCCACACCTACGACGAGTCGATCAAGGTCGGCGGTCAGGTCATGGACTCCAAGGTGGTCCAGGACGAGACCCGTGGCATCACGTTCACCATGGTCGAGCCCCGGGCGGAGGGAAAGCGCGGCCAGCTCCACGACTTCCTCGACAACTTCGGCGGCCCGGGCGTCCAGCACATCGCGTTCGGCACCGACGCCATCACCGACGCCGTGCGCGGCCTCGCCGAGCGCGGCGTGGAGTTCCTCTCCACCCCCGCCGAGTACTACAACGGCCTGGCCGGCCGGGGCATCGACGTCGGGGTGGACACCGAGGTGCTCCGCGAACTGAGCCTGCTGGTGGACCAGGACGAATGGGGGCACCTCATCCAGATATTCACCCGGTCCCCCTACCCCCGGCGCACCGTCTTCTTCGAACTCATCCAGCGCGTCGAGGCCCGCACGTTCGGCAGCGGCAACATCAAGGCCCTCTACGAGGCCGTGGAGCGCGAGCGCACCCGCACGGCGGACGCCGAGGACGCCGAGAGCCCGGCCCCGGCCATGACCACGGCCCGGTGAGCATGCCCACCGAGCCCTTGTCGCCCCCGGGGAGCGCGACCGCGCCCGGCCGGTCGGCACCGGTCACCCTGGACGACTACCGCACCGCCGCCCGCGCCCTCGTCGATCCCGCGGCCTGGGACTACATCGAGGGGGGCAGCGGCGACGAGCGGACCCTGCGCGAGTGCGAGGACGCCTACCGCCGCTACCGGCTGCGCACCCGGGTCCTCGTCGACGTCTCCCACTGCGACCTGAGCACCACCCTGCTCGGCAGCCCCGTGGAACTCCCCGTCGCCATCGCCCCCATGGCCTACCACGGGCTCGTCAGCCCCGAGGCCGAGCCCGGCACCGTCCGCGCGGCGGCCGGGGCGGGGGCCCTGACGGTCGTCAGCACGTTCTCCGGCACCCCGCTGGAGGAGATCGCGGAAGCCGCCGCGGGCGCCCCCCTGTGGATGCAGCTCTACGTCTTCCGCGACCGCCCCACGACGGAGGCACTCGTACGGCGGGCCGAGGCGGCCGGCTACCGCGCGCTGGTCGTCACCGTGGACACCCCACGCGTCCCGCGCCGCGCCCGGGACCTGCGCAACGCCTTCAGCCTGCCGTCCGGCATGGTCCCGGCGAACTTCGACGACCGCCACGCGAGCGGACTCCAGCAGGCCACGAGCGGGGCCTCCGTGATCGGCGCACACGCCGCCCGGCACCACGACGCGGCGTTCGGCTGGGACGACCTGGCCTGGCTGCGCTCGCTCACCTCCCTGCCGCTCGTCCTCAAGGGCGTGCTGAGCGGCGAGGACGCGGCCCGCGCCGCCGAACTGGGCGTCGAAGGCATCGTGGTGTCCAACCACGGCGGCCGTCAGCTCGACGGCGCCGTCCCGGCCCTGGAGGCCCTGCCCGAGGTCGTCGCCGCGGCCGCCGGCCGCTGTGAGGTCTACGTCGACGGCGGCATCCGCCGCGGCACGGACGTCCTCACCGCCCTCGCCCTCGGCGCCCGCGCCGTGCTGGTCGGCCGCCCCGTGCTGTGGGGCCTGGCCGTCTCGGGCTCCGCCGGCGCCCGGGACGTGCTGTCGATCCTGCGCGCCGAACTCGAGGACGCCATGGCGCTGACCGGCCGCCCCGATCTCGCGTCCGTCGACGCCGGGATGCTCCGGCTCCGCGACACCCCTCCGGCCGGCCCCGCCCCCCGTTCCGCAGCGCCCCACCACACCCCCAGCAAGGAGAGCACCCACCGATGAGCACCGCCGAAGAGCTGACCTCGGCCGCCGCCGCTGCCTTCGACCTCGGCCCGGCCGACCGCGAACTCCTGCCCACCGCCCAGGACGTGGAGTTCTACCAGGAGCACGGCTGGTTCCTGACGAAGCAGCTGCTCACCGACGCCGAGGTCGACGAACTCCTCGAAGCCAGCGAGCGGTTCTACGCCGGGCACCGCGACCGCATCCTGCCCGTCCGGCCGCCGCGCCTGGCGTACTGGGAGCCGGAGCAGGGGGACGTGCACCGGCACAACGACTACATCTTCTACGAGGACGACACGATCCGGCGGATCCTGTCGAAGCCGGTCATCGCCGCCACCGCCGCGCTCATCGCCCGCACCGAGCAGATCCGGCTGTGGAACAGCACCCTCATCTACAAGCCCCCGCGTCCCGAGGACGCCCGCAACATCGTCCCGTGGCACTTCGACCGCCACTACTGGCAGACCTGCTCCTCGGACGAGATGCTGACCGCCTTCATCCCGTTCCACGACTGCGACGAGGAACTGGGCACCATCACCATGGTGGACGGCAGCCACACCTGGCGCGAGATCCCCGCCGGCGACTCCGTGACCCGCCACTTCGCCGAGCGGGACCGCTCCGAACTGGAGGACATGCTCAAGGAGAACGCCGACTTCAACGGCGTCGAGATCCGCAAGATCCCCATGATCATCCCCAAGGGGCACATGAGCTTCCACCACTGCCGCACGTACCACGGCAGCGGACTCAACACCAGCGACCGGCCCCGCCGCGCCATCAGCCTGCACCTGCAGGACGCCGCGAACCAGTGGCGCCCCTACCCGCTGTCCACCGGCGGTAACGTGGTCTACAACAACGACGTACTGGTGCGCCGGGACGCCGACGGCAACCCCGACTACACCGACCCCGAGTTCTGCCCGGTGCTGTGGGAGGACAAGCGGTGACGGCTGCCGAGACCACCGACGAGAGCGTCACCGGAGCCGTCCTGCCGCTCGGCGAACTGCACGGCTCGCTGGCCGACCCGCTCATGGAGGTGATGAACTTCCTCAACGAGATCACCCTCCGCTACCCGGACGCCATCTCCTTCGGCCCGGGCCGCCCCTACGAGGGCCTCTTCGAGGTCGACCGGATCACCGAGTACCTCCAGGCCTGGACCCGGTACCTCACCGAGGACCTCGGCCAGAGCCCCGACCAGGTGCGCACCACCCTCTTCCAGTACGGACGCACCAACGGCCAGATCCACGAGCTGATCGCGCGGACGCTCCACAACGACGAGGGCATCGACGCCGATCCGGCGGGCATCGTCGTCACCGTGGGCTGCCAGGAGGGCATGCTCATCACGTTGCGCGCCCTGTTCGCCGGGTCCGACGACGTCCTGCTCGTCACCGACCCCAACTACGTGGGCATCATGGGCGCCGCGCGGCTGCTCGGCGTCGAGACGGCACCCGTCACCGAGGACGAGGGCGGCGTCGACCTCGACGCGCTGCGCCGCGCGATCCACACGCTACGGGCGGCGGGAAAGCGCCCCCGGGCCCTGTACACCGTGCCGGACTTCTCCAACCCCTCCGGCACCTGCATGCCGGTGGAGCGCCGCCACGAGCTGCTCGCCCTCGCGGACGCGGAAGACCTGCTGATCCTGGAGGACAACCCGTACGGCTTCTTCACCCGCACCGACACCGTCCGGCCCACCCTGAAGGCACTGGACACCCGCAGGCGGGTCGTCCACCTCGGCTCGTTCGCCAAGACCTGCTTCCCCGGCGCCCGCGTCGGCTATGTGGTCGCCGACCAGACGGTCCTCGCGCCCGACGGCCGGCGCACGCTCCTCGCGGACGAACTGTCCAAGATCAAGAGCATGGTCACGGTCAACACCCCCACCCTCAGCCAGGCACTCATCGGCGGCATGCTCGTCGTCCACGGCTGTCGTCTGCGCGAGGCCAACGCACCGGCCATCGCGTTCTACCGCGACAACCTGGACGTGCTGCTGGAGTCGCTGGAGGAGCACTTCCCCGCCGCGACGCGCGAGCGCACCGGCATCCACTGGAACGCCCCCGAGGGGGGTTTCTTCCTGACCCTCACCCTGCCGTTCCCCGCCGACGACGCCCTGCTGGAGCTCTCCGCCCGCGAGCACGGGGTGCTCTGGGCCCCGATGCGCTACTTCCACACCGACGGCTCGGGCGACAACCGGCTGCGCCTGTCGTGCAGTTACCTCTCCCCGGAGCAGATCCGCGAGGGCGTCTCGCGGCTCGCCGTGCTCGTGGAGAAGGGCCTGGCGCGATGAACGCCGTGCTCTACGCGGTGACCGTGGTGATCTGGGGCTCGACCTGGCTGGCCATCAAGGGCCAGCTCGGCGAGGTCCATCCCACCCTGTCCATCTTCTACCGCTTCGCGCTCGCCGCCGTCCTCATGCTGGCCTACGCCCGCGCGCGGGGGCTGCCGCTGAAGTACCCCGCGCGGATGCACGCCCGGTTCGCGCTCATGGGCGGCCTGATGTTCTCGGGCAACTTCGTGTGCTTCTACTTCGCGGAGCAGCATCTCGCGACGGGGCTGGTCTCCATCCTCTTCGCCATGTCCCTGCTGGTGAACATCGTCTTCGCGCGGCTGTTCTTCCACCGCAGGGTGTCCCCGGTCGTGCTGATCGGCGGCGGCATCGGTCTGCTGGGCATCGGCACGGTCTTCTGGCCGGCGCTCGCGGACTTCGACCCGGACTCCGGCAACGGGCTGGGCACGGTGCTGTCCATCGCCGGAACCCTGGTGTTCTGTCTCGGCAACGTGGTCTCCGGCAAGGTGCAGGCCGAAGGGGTGCCGGTGGTGCAGAGCACCGGTTGGTCGATGGCCTACGGTGCGCTGCTCATCGCCCCGTTCGCCGCCGTCCTCGGCCACGGCACGCTCTACGAGCCGACGTGGAAGTACACCGGCTCCCTGCTCTACCTGGCGCTGTTCGGATCGGTGATCGGCTTCGGCACCTATCTGACGCTGCTCGGCCGCATCGGCGGCGAGCGCGCCGCGTACGCGACGGTGCTCTTCCCGATCGTCTCGCTGCTGCTGTCCACCGTCTTCGAGGACTTCAGCTGGTCGGCGCGGGACGTGCTCGGCGTTCTCCTGGTGCTGCTCGGCAACGCCGTGGTGCTGGCCGGCCCCAAACTGCTGGCCCGCCGCCGGGAGGGCGAGCCCGCGCCCCCGGGCCATCAGGCGGCGAAGACGACCGCGAGCGGAGGCAAATGACAGCGGCGGCCCGAACGGGCCGCCGCCGTCCCGTTTCCGGCCGCCACACGGCCGGCGGGCCGCCGCACGCGAGGGAGTGCGGCGCGTGCCGGACCCGGCCCGGCGCACCGGGCCGGGTCCGGCCGTTCACCACCGGACGGCGGTGAAGTCGACGGGCCGGGGCCGCAGCGCCCCGGTGCGGAGCGTCAGCCCTTCGAGCCGCCGGGACATCTCCGCGGCCGGGAGGTGCTTGCGGTCCCCGTGGCCGGGCAGCAGCCACTCGAAGCGCAGCCGGGCGGCGGTGCGCGACAGCGAGGCGGCCAGCTCCTCGATGGAGTACCAGGTGACGCTCTCCGCCACCTCGATGTCCGCCGTCGTCCGGGACCAGTAGAAGCTGTCGCCACTGAAGCAGTACCGCTCGTCCGCGACATAGACCACGCTGCCCTCGGTGTGCCCGGGCAGCGGATGCGCGACGACCCCCTCGGCGATCGTGACCGGGCCGGTGCCGCGCAGCACCCGGTCCGCGTCCGGCGCGGCGTCGAGGTCGCCTTCGTGGATCCACAGCCGGGCCCCTAAGCGGTCGGCGTAGCGGCGCCCGTGCGCGCTGTGGTCGCGGTGGGTGAGCAGGATGTCGGTGACCGGACCGAGCGCCTCGTACCGCGCGGCCAGCGGCTCGCTCCAGCGGGGCGTGTCGACCATCATCACGGTTCCCGACGGGCGGCGCAGGAGATAGGCGTTGGCTCCCGCCGTGTGATTGGAGTTGTGCCCGCACAGCAGCACCCCCTCGTCGAGGGCCAGCGGGAACGGGTCCAGCGCCGGATCGAGCCCGCGGGCGGTGTGCCGGATCGACCGGGTGGGGCAGGCGTACGCGGCGGCGTGCAACAGGGCCTCCTCCTCGGTGTCGCGCGGCTGGCGGAGGATCTCCGAGCGGCCGTCGATCTCGCCGATCAGCGAGGGGGCGAGCTGCCGGGCGACGTCGCAGTTCGTACAGCGGTCGTCCACGTACCAGCCGGCTTCGTGCGCGGGGGTCCCCGACGGTGCGTCACTCATGGTGGGGTTCCTTTCCAGGGTTCCGGGCGGTGCGGGCGGCCGGGGAACCGGCCGCCCGCTTTCAGGGATATCCCGGGTGGCGAAAGGAAAGGAAGGGGGGAGCGATCTTGTGGTTTGCCGCCGGATCGCCTCTCTCCGCCGGAAAAGCGGGAGGCGAAAAGCGCAATATGCCCCCTTATGTGCGGTCGGGCGCTACCAGTGCCGACCCGCCGGGATCGCCGACAGGTGCGGCGCCGACAGGTGCAGCACCTCGTAGCGCTCGGTGTCGGCGGTGCGGGTTCCGGGTGCCTGAGGGACGGCATCGGCCCAGAGGGTGAAACGCATCAGTTCCCAGTGGTGGGGGTCGAAGGCCAGCGCCGTGGTGTGCACCTCCGCGTGCCCGGCCAGGGCGCGCAGTTCTTCGAGGGCGTCGCCGACCACGTCGGCCGGGTCGGCCCCGGCGGGCAGCGGTGTGACACTGCGGGACGCGGCCCGGGGCGTGCGCGCGCGGGCGGGGCCCGCCTCCTGGGCGATGCCCGCCCACTGGCGGACGGCGGGGCGCCCGAAGTCGGCGATGATGCCCTGGAAGCCCCCGCGGCCGACGAGGAAGTGACTCATCGCGCCGATGTCGTCCCACAGGTAGAAGGGGGCGTACTGGTGGACGGGCGAACCGTTCACCCCCCGCTCGCGGATGAGGTAGGCCTTGAGCCCGAGACCGGGCCGGTCGTCGAGGGCGTGGCCGCGGGTCGCCACCCGCTCGCGGATGATCCGCATGTCGTAGTCGGCGGGCAGGGTGATCTCGTACTGCATCGCGTACACGGGTGTTCCTCAGTTCGTCTCTCGTCCATGACCGTCGGCCGTGTGCGCGCCCAGCAGGCCGAGCGCACCCCTGACGGCCCGGTCGTACGGCTCCGTGGACCCGGCCGCGCGGGCGAGCACGTAACCGCCCTGGAGCACCGCCATGACGGCCGAGGCCGTGTCGGCCGGGTCGAGGCCGGCGGTCGGCTCGCCGCGCTCGCGGCCCTCGGCCAGCACCTCGGTGAGGCGGCCGCGCAGCCAGTCGAAGGTCTCCTCGACGGGTGCGCGCAGCGCCGGGTCGGCGAGGACCTCGGGGTCCTGGGTGAGGCGTCCGATCGGGCAGCCCCGCAGGACGTCCCGCTCGCGCAGCAGATAGGCCGAGATCCGCTCGACGGCCGTGCCCGGAGCGCTGAACTGCCGCTCCGCCCGCTCCCGCAGTTCCGCCGCGGTGCGGCGGATCGCGGCGAGCGCGAGATCGGGCTTGCCGCTGAAGTGGTGGTACATGCTGCCCTGACCGGCCCCCGCGTGCTGCTGGATGGCCTTGGGGCTGGTGCCGACGTAGCCGCGTTCCCACAGGAGTTCACGGGTGCTTTCGATCAGACGTTCCGAGGTGCTCACAAGATCAATGTACATACTGGTAGGTACAGAATCGAGTGCCGGGAGGCCGGTGAGTCCTACGGCCTAGCATGAATGCCCCGCTCGCGTGGAATTCATCCGATACGTCGGCCAGGGTCGGTGCCGATCGTAGGAAGGGCGCGCACTCATGCCGGACACATCCGCGTCAGGGCCGCACGGCGCCTTCGGCCGGGGCGGGCCGTCGGCGGGGCATCCGCACCACGCGCCGCCCGCGCACCGCCGCCGGAAGTGGCCGTGGGTCCTGCTGGTCCTGCTGCTGTTGGTCGTCGGCGGATGCGCGGCCCTGTTCGCCGTCGTCTCGGACGAGTCCGACAAGACCGTCGAGGTGAGCTACGAGGTGACCGGCGACGCCAAGGACGTGACGATCGTCCACACCACGTGGAACAGCGGGAACCGCTCCGAGAGCCTGGAGAAGGTGTCGTCCCTGCCGTGGCGGAAACGTTTCGGCACCAAGGGCTTCGTCAAGGGCGGCCTGCTCGCCGTCACCATCGGCCCGCGAGGCGGCTCCGCGACGTGCCGCGTCACGGTCGACGACGGCGAACCGATCACCGCCACCGCCTCCGGGGCGGCGGCCACCGCCACGTGCGACGGGTTCTGAGCGCGGCGTCCGGCAGCGGAGCACCGCCGAGGACTACCCCCGGCCGCGAGGCTTGCCGCGCTTGGCCCCCTTGGGGCCGCCGGAACCACCGCGCGGATTCTTGCCGGCCGGCTTGCGGGCCGCGGGCTTGCGCTGCCCGCCACCGGCGTCGGGGCGCTTGCGCTTCGGCTGCGCCTGCGGCTGGGCCTTGGCCTGGGTGCGGCCGCGTGAACTGTTGACGGTCCGCCCCCGGACGATCCCGATGAAGTCCTCCACCAGATCGGTGGTCCTGTCCTCGGGCCACGACAGCGCGACGCGCGACTCGGGGACGTCCGAGAGGGGCCGGTACGTGAGGTCCTTGCGGTGGTGCAGACGGGCGAGGGACTGCGGGACGACGAGCAGACCCACCCCCGCCGCCACCAGCTCGACGGCGTCGGCCGTCGTGGCGGGGCGCTCGATCGCGGGCCGCCCGGGCGGGCGCTCCCAGTCGAGGGTGTCGTCGAGGGGGTGCAGCAGGATCTCGTCGGCCAGGTCCTCGGGGGACACCTCCTCGACCGCCGCGACGATGTGATCCTTCGGGACCACCACCACCGTCGTCTCGGTGTAGAGGGGGATCGCGCTGAGATCCGTCCGGTCGACCGGCAGCCGTACGAAACCCGCGTCGGCGCCACCGGCCCGCAGCACGTCGAACGCCTCGGCGGGGGACACCGCGACGAGGGTCAGCGGGACGTCGGGCAACCGCTCGTTCCAGATCCGCACCCATTTCGTGGGCGTCACTCCCGGGACATACGCGAGCCGGAACGAAGGGGAAACATCCGAGCCTGTCACTCCGCCAGGTTACCGGTCGTGGTCAGAGGTAGCGCACACGCTCGATACTCTTGACAGCATGACGTCGCACAAGACCACCCAGACCATGAAGCCCGCGACCGCGGCGAAGAAGCTGGGTGTGTACCTCGAGGCCACCCCCGCCGAGTTCCAGGAGGGTGTCGTCTCGCGCACCGAGCTGAACGCCCTGCAGGCCGACCCGCCCGAGTGGCTGCAGGAGCTGCGACGCAACGGCCCGCACCCCCGTCCGGTGGTCGCGGCCAAGCTGGGCGTCTCCATCGCGGGCCTCGCGCGGGGCGGCGTCACGGACGCCCTCACCACGGAGCAGATCGAGGCGTTGAAGCAGGACCAGCCCGAGTGGCTGCTGCGGGAGCGCGCCACCCAGGCCGAGGTCCGCAAGGAAGCGGTGCGCATCAAGGAGAAGAACGCGTCGCGGGGCGAGTGACCCCGAGGGTGAGGCGTGCCCGGCCCGGTCCGGCCCCCGCGAGGCCGGGCGGCCGGGGCCCGGCCGCCGGTCCGCCTCCGGCCGCCCGGTCCGGTCCCGCTCTCCGGGGGCGCGCTCCGCGATGCGCCTGTGCGCCGTAGAGGGGGCGCTCGTACAGCAGTACCTTCGTTGACTCCTGCATCGGAGGGACGGGGGCCGCGATGGGTGACGACAAACGCTGGCTCAAAGTCGGAGTCCCCGTCACCGGAGTGCTGCTCGCGGTGATCGGGCTGCTGTACGCCAGCGGAATCATCGCCCCGTTCGGGAAAACGGGGTACATCGAGCGGGCCGATGCCGCGTGTGCCCGGCATCAGCCGGCCCTGGCCGCGCTCGGCCCGGAACCGCGGAACGCGGGACCGGCCGTGTTCTACGACCGCATGGGCGGGGTGGTCGCCGTCATGCGGGCGGCCCACCGCGACTGGGGGAAGATCAAAATGCCGCCGGGGATCGCGAGCTCCGTGCGCGACGCCTACGCCTCCACCGACACGGCGATACGCATGTACGAAACGTCGGTCGCGGTGGCGCGGCGCGGCGACTTCGCCAGGGCGAACGGCTACCTCGAAGACGCCAACAAGCTGGGGCTGACGTCCTTCACCAAATCCCGTGCGGCCGGGCTGAACGTCTGCCCGGTCGGCTTCTGACCCCCCTCACCCTCCCCTCAGGGAGTGTCCGCCTTCGAGGGGACCGGGCTCACGTAGACCCACTGTCCGTCGTCGCGGACGAAGCGGCTGTTCTCGTGCTGACTGTCCGCGTGTCCCCGCTCGCTGTAATGCGCGACGAATTCGACCGTCCCCTCGGTGTGGAAGGCGCTGCCTCCCGTCGTGCCGAGGATCTCGAGCCCCGTCCACCGCTGGTCCGGGTCGAGATCGAGACCGTCCGGCCGGGTCGTGGGATGCCAGGTGCGCAGCAGGTAGGCGGCGTCCCGGACGGCGAAGGCGCTGTAGCGGGAGCGCATGAGGCGCTCGGGAGTGGGAGCCGATGTCTCCCCGCGGTGGAAGGCGCCGCAGCAGTCGCGGTAGGCCGCCGCGCGCCCGCAGGGGCAGGGGGAGGAATCGGTGATCGCCGGCTGCCGGCGTGCGCTGTTTCGGGACACCCGATAATTGTGCCCGCTCCGCCGGACGTCCCGGACCGGTCACCGGGGGGCGGGAGACGGAACGGGGGAGAGCCTTGCCGGTACCGGTGGTGACGAGCGTGCGACGCGCCGGCCAGGAGAGCGCGAGCGGCACCCGGACCGGCGTCGGCCGGGCCTTCGGTACGTTCGGGGAGCTGCTGCAAGGGGCCCTGCCCGCACCGCGCGGCGAGTTCCTCGTCACCTTCCCGATCGCCCGCTGGTCCACTGCCGTCTTCCACCACGACCCCGGCGCCGGCGCGATCGTGGTCCGCCCCGCCCACAAGGACAAGTCCCGCCGGGTCGCCGCCCGGGTCCTCGCCTCCCTCGGGGCGGGCGGCGGCGGGCTGCTGGACATCGGCGGCGAACTGCCCGAGGGCAAGGGCCTGGCCAGCTCGTCCGCCGACCTGGTGGCCACGGTACGGGCGGTCGGCGCGGCGTGGGACGTGACGTTCACCCCCGCCCGGACCGAAGCGTTCCTGCGGGGTGTCGAACCCACCGACGGCGTCATGTACGACGAGATCGTCGCCTTCCACCACCGGGACGTACGGCTCGGCCACCGGCTGGGCGTGCTGCCCCCGCTCACCGTCGTCGCCCATGACGAGGGCGGACGGGTCGACACCGTCACCCACAACCGCCGGCCCCGGGTCTTCGACGCCGGGGAACGCCGCGAGTACGCCGCCCTCCTGGGTCTGCTGACCGACGCGGTCGCCACCGGCGACCTGCCCGCCGTCGGCGCCGTCGCCACCCGCAGCGCCGAGATGAACGCCCGGCGCCGGGTGCGCGGCGGTTTCGCGGACCTGCGCCGCCTGTGCCACGAGGTGGACGGCCTCGGCCTGGTCCTCGCGCACAGCGGCACGATGCTCGGCGTCCTCCTCGACGCCGCCGACGCGGACCTGGCCGGCAAGGCCGACCACATCCGCGCCGGCTGCGCGCCACTCGGCGGCGAGGTCTCCGTCCACCGCGCGCTGGGCACCGGCGACCACTGGAGCCCGCCGCCGCCCACCGCTTCCCGTCCCGGTACCCACCCGAGCTACGCGATCGAGCAATAGTTCGGTCAATTCGCGTCATGCGCGCCCGGCTTGCCGCGGATGCGGGTCCGCATTACGGAATTATGTTCGCATGATTCGTTCCTTACGTATTCCGGTGGTCTCCGCGGCCCTGCTGCTGCCGCTCGCCCTCACCGCCGGTGCTTCGGCCCAGACCGTGGACCGGACCGAGCGTCCCGTGACCTCCGCGGCCGCCCAGGCCGCCGCCCTCGTCGACCGGGCGGAACTCGAGGCACGGGCCCGCGCCATCGGGACCGCCATCGAGCTGATCCACGTCACCACCGTCCCGGGATTCACGCTCGCCGAGCAGTCCGTCGGCGTCATCAACGACGACGGCTTCTCCGGTGCCTACGTCAAGGGCGGCGCGGTGCTGTGGCTGACCGTCGACCACGGCACGCTGACCGAGGCGAACTGCGCCGACGTCCCCGTCTACGGTGAGGGCAGCGGCCTGACGAGCTGTGAGCGGGAGGGTGCCCTGTGGTACCGCTCCACGGCGGGCTCGCATGAGTACGCCGTGGCCAAGGACGGTTACGTGGTCCGGCTCAGCGCGTCCCGCGGCGAGGTGAGCCGGGACGTCCTGCGCGGCGCCGCCGAGGCCGCCCACCCGGCGAACGACCAGGAACTGGACGCGGTGCTCCCGCCGCTGCGCGAGCGGGGCGGCGTCCGGCCGGACGAGCGGGGCGACATGCTGCCCGGCCGTGAGGTGCCCGACAACCGCCCGCCCGCCGGCGCGGGCGGCTGAAACCCACCCGCCGGCACGGTGGCCCGGGCCGGCACGCGGGTCCGGGGCACCGTCGCCCGCCCGCTACCGCTCCGGCGTGAAGCGCACCGGCAGGCTGAGCAGTCCGCGCAGCGCCATGCTCGGCCGCCAGGTCAGCTCGGCGGGGTCGACGTCGAAGGCCAGGTCCGGGCAGCGCTCCAGCAGGGCCCTGAGGGCGATGGCCGCCTCCATCCGGGCGAGCGGGGCGCCGAGGCAGTGGTGGACGCCGTGGCCGAAGGCGAGGTGCCCCCGGGGCTCGCGGTGGATGTCGAAGCGGTCGGGGTCGGGGAAGTGCCGGGGGTCGCGGGCCGCCGCGGCGAGCACGATGATCACCGGTTCCCGGGCGGGGACGGTGGTGCCGCCGATCTCCACCGGCTCGGCGGTGTAACGGAAGGCGCACCGCTCGACCGGGCAGCCGTAGCGGAGCATCTCCTCGATCGCACCGTCGAGCAGGGACCAGTCGGCGCGCAGCTCCGCCAGTTGCCCGGGATGGCGCAGCAGTTCGTGGACGCCGCTGGAGATGAGGTTGACGGTCGTCTCGTGGCCCGCGACGAGCAGGACGAAGGCCATGCCCAGCAGTTCGTCGGGTGAGAGCCGGTCGCCGTCGTCGTCCGTGGCGGTGGTCAGGGCGCTGAGCAGATCGTCGCCGGGCGCCTGCCGCTTGGCCTCGATGAGCGAGACGAAGTACCCGGTCATCGCCCGGGCGGCGGCGCCGGCGGCCTCCGGGCCGCTGGGCAGGACGATCTCGTTGGACCACTCGCGGAACGCGGCACGGTCCGCGACGGGCACCCCGAGCAGTTCGCAGATGACCGTCAGCGGCAGGGGCAGCGCGAAGGACTCCACGAGGTCGGCGCGGCCGAGCGGCAGCATCGCGTCGAGGAGTTCACCGGCCCGGCGCTCGATGCGGGGGCGCAGCTCCTCGATGCGGCGCGGGGTGAACTCCTTGGCGACGAAAGCGCGCAGGCGCGTGTGGTGCGGCGGGTCGACCTGGAGCATGTTCAGACCGATCGCGTATCCGCCGTCGTCCTCCCAGTCCGGCGAGTGGCGGATGTCGTTGCGCAGCCGGGGGTCCGTCAGGGCGGCCCGGGCCTCGTCGTTGCCGACGACCAGCCACGACTCGCGTCCGTCGGGGGTCCGCACCCGGTGGACGGGGCCCCGCTCCCGCAGGCTCGCGTAGAGCGGATACGGGTCCTGGGCGAAGTCCGTGCCGGCGGGCGTGAGGTCTTCGAGGGACGGCGTGGACACAGGCGTTTCCCTTCGTCGCTCCGGACCATGACCGGAGATCAAGTGGGGATTGGCCCCCACTTGCCGGACCCGACCCTAACATCAAGTGGGGAGGTGTCCACGCTTAGGGTTCCGTCGAGAGGGATCGCTCGCCCCGAAGTCGAACGGGAAGGGCCGCGAACGCTCATCACCCGTCAGTCCGCCCCGGTCGTACACAATGCGGAAGCTGTTATTCGGTCAGTCGGCGAGAACGCATCCGGAAGCGACGGGCGCATACCGTGGACCGTGCTTGTGACCCCCGGTGGGTTCCGCTCGCGACCACCGGTAACTCCCCTGCTATTCAGCGGCTTTCCCGCGCGGGCCGAAGCCGATTCGCATGCGGAGCGCGGTGTTGACAGGGGTTCGGGCGGGGCGGAAACGGACCCCGGTTCCCCGGTGTGACGTGAAGTGAACAAGTTCACAGAAGGGGGTCCGGGCTCTGTTTTCGGGCGGCCGATGATGCAGGATCTCTGATCGAACACACAAGAACCCGTCACAGAGGCGGGCGACCCGGGCGGACGCCGAGTCCTGCCGCCGACCGGGTGCAGATACAGATCAAGGATCGGCAGGAGCGGGAGACCCAAGCACGACGAACCACGATGGCGGTGGTTCTTGGGGTGAAGTCACTTCGGTGACCGGGCAACTTTGTCAGCCCGAACCCGACAGGTCACCTTTCGTAGGCGGATGACGAAGGGCTTTGGCATGTCTGCGTTTCCTGGCATACCCGCACTTCTTTCCCGGGCCGGAACGGCTTCCGTTCTGACCGCGGCCACCGTCACCGCGTCGATGCTGATCCCGACTCTGGCAACCGACGCACAGGCGGCGACTCCGGGAACGAAGGCGCTGCAGATCGCGGCCTCCAAGAAGGGGTCGCCGTATCAGTACGGCGCCACCGGTCCGAACCGTTTCGACTGCTCGGGCCTGACGCTGTACGCCTTCAAGAAGGCGGGTAAGGCTCTGCCGCGTACCGCGGCTTCGCAGTACAACAAGACCAGGCATCTTTCGTCCGGCTCACGTCAGCCCGGCGACCTGGTGTTCTTCCACTCGGGCAGCAACGTCTACCACGTGGGGATCTACGCCGGGAAGAATCAGATCTGGCACTCTCCGAAGCCGGGTAAGTCCGTGCGGCTGGAGAAGATCTGGACGAACAGTGTCTGGTACGGACGCGTCAAGTAGCCCTTGAGGCTGTTCGAAGCCCGCCCGGACGCTCCTGTGAGGGGACTGTCCGGGCGGGCCGACGGCTACCGAAGCGCCGCCGCGCGCGCCGCGTTATCAGCACAATGCGAAAACACCCGGCGGCTTGCCGCTTGTCTTTCGATGGCGCCCCCAGGATCCGGCTGGCTCAAATGAGTGAATGTCCGGAACTTCTTAAATCGGCCGGAGTTACTCAGGTCGCTTCCTTGTGAGGGGCGCTAAACGATCGAAAGGCATGGACGTGCTCAAGAAGGTACTCGCCACGACTGCGATGACGGTTTCCGCGGTCGGCGCCATCACCGCCCCGGCGATGGCGGTCGACAACGACAACAATGACGTCGCCAACGGCAACGCCGCCAAGACCGGTTACGGCAACACGGTCACCGGGGGCAAGGAAAGCCCGCAGATGAGCCTGATCCAGGGCACGCTGAACAAGCCGTGCCTGGCCATCGGCAAGCTCGGCATCCAGTCGGTTGTCGCGCTGATCAACATCGGCATCCAGGACATCCCGATCCTCACTTCGCAGCAGCAGCAGCAGTGCACCGACAACTCGACGATCAGCGACGGCGACGACCAGCTCTCGCACATCCTCGACGAGATCCCGATTCTGTCGGGCAACGGTTCCGCGAACGGCGGCCACTGACGGCCGGGAGCCTTTGACGTCATCCCCCTTTCCGGGCACGCGGGGTCCGGAAAGGGGGACGCTCTTGTGCCGGGGCCTTCATCACCCCGCGAGCCGGCATGACCGCCCGCGGCCGAGGCCCAAGTCCACGACGGCCCGCCCCGCCCGCTCAGGGCGTCAGACCGTGCTCGCGGCACGCCTGGTTCCAGCGCTCGGCGGCTTCCTTCGTCCGCAGTCGCGTACGGCGTGCCTCCGCCGCGTGCAGCCGGTGATACGCCGGGAACATCTGCCGTACCCGCAAGGACAGTTGCAGATCGGCGGGGATGATCCTGCGCAGCACGTAGAAGGGGGCGGGCGCGGTGAAATACGGCGGCTCGGGGTGCCGGGGGTCGTCGGGCTCGGCGGGATCCTCGTGGAAGAGCGCCGCGGTGCACCCCCGGGCGTACACCGCGGGCAGCACCGCGCGGTGCGCGGCGGCCACCACGGGCAGCAGCGCGGCGGGCGGACCGGGAAAGGCCACCACCAGCCCCGGGTGCTCGGCCGACACCCGCTGCGAGGCCCGGTCGAACCACGCCAGATAACCCACGAGCGCCCGGGCCACCGCGCGCGGCGCCGTGTGCCCGGCCACGCGCAGCTCCGCGTAGTGCATGACACCCTCCCGCAACGCCCCCCGGACGAACGGGCAGATGGCGCTCGACGGGCCCGGGCGTCCGATGGAGTCACCGATGTAGTCGCGCAGATAGGGCCGGAAGACGGCCCCCAGCTCGGTCCCCCCGTCGCCCTCGTCGTCGGTGTCACCGAAGACGACGGGAGCGGGCCGGAGCAGCTCGCCGCGCCGCGCCTCGGCCGGTGGCCCGGGGTCCGGATCAGGGCACACGGGCACCATCCTCCTCGGCGGCTTCGCCCACCCCCCGCGGCTCGGCCGCCACGCCCACCGGCGGCGTCCGCAGGGACCGGACACAGAACCAGGCGGCCAGCGCACCGAACAGTGCCGTACCGGCCGCCGCGATGGTCCACACTCCCCGGACGTCCGCGAGACCGATGCCCAGCCCGCCCATCACATACAGCCCGAGACCGGTGGCGAGGGAGTTGAACAGCCCGCCCGCCGACAGCATGGTGGCCCGCGACCCGGCGGGCACCTGCTCGTTGAGCGCGGCCTTGAGGCCGGGCATGCACAGCCCGGCCGCCATCACGAAGCCGATGTACAGCGGGACGCCGACCCAGCCGGAGGACGTGAGGGCGGAGCCGCCGAGGAACAGCCCAGCGGCCACGGCGGCCAGCACGATGACGCGGGCCCGCGCCCCCGGGTCGTGCCGGACCTTCCGGGCGACGACCTCCAGGAGCGGGATCTGCAACAGGTCACCGGTGCACCGGGCCGCGGCCAGGGCGATCAGGGAGCCGCCGGTGAGAACGTCGAAGTGCACGGTCCACTGCACGCCCGGCAGCCCCCGGAAGAGGCACAGCGCGGCGGCGCACAGCAACAGGCCGGTCAGCAGGCGGTCGGTGCCCAGCGCCCGGCGGCAGCCCCGCAGAGCCTCCAGCGACGCGGCGGTCAGCTCCCGGCGCACCCCCGCCCGGTCCACCCCGGGGCCGGCCCCCGCCGCCCCCGGTGACCGGCCGTGCAGCAGCACCGTCGTGCACACCGCCCCGGCCAGACAGGCGGCCCCGGCCAGCAGTTGCGGCACGGCCAGCCCCAGGAACTGCCCGGCCGCCGCCCCGGCGACGGTGCCGGTCACGATGCCGGCGTTCTCGGCCATCCGGCCCCGGGCGAAGAGCGCGTCGAGGCTCGCCGCGGGATCCTCCTGCCGCAGCCGGTCCACGGCCCAGGCGTCCAGGCTGCCCGAGGCGAACGGCGCGCCCACGGCCGCGATCAGCGTTCCGGCCACCGCCACCGTGGGATCGGCGGAGAAGAACAGCATGCCGTAGCCGGCCGCGCGCACGGCGAAGCCCACCACGACGGCGGCCCGGCGCCCGATGGCGTCCGCGAAGACCCCCGTCGGCACCTCCAGCAGGGCCTCCAGCAGCCATACCGAGGCGATGAGCCAGATGATGGTGCCGCTGCCCAGACCACGCTCGCCGAGCAGCAGCACCGACGTGACCGTCAGACACATGTCGCCGAAGAAATCGAGACCGGTCAGCAGCAGATACAGCCGCACCGTGGCGCGGCGCGCCGCACCGCCCGGTGTCATGGGGCCGCCCATCACCGCTCGTCGCCCCCGTGCGGCACGGGGACGACGCCCATGTCATAGCGGTACGGCCGGCCCGCCTCCTCGAAGGCGTGCCGGATCCGGTCCCGTACCTGCATGGGAATGCCCCCTGGGTGTCTGCGGGAGAACGCCGACTCGTGTTGGAACAACAGGAAAAACCCCTCCGCCCCGAACGTGTAACGAGTGTGGTCCGGCCCGAAACAGGGGCCGAAGGCCACGGTGAACAGCCGGTGGCCGTCGAAGGGGAACCACCAGGCGGGGTCCTCCAGTTCGGCCATGGTGACGTGGGACGGGCTCGTCGAACGGCCGGCGAACCACGTCAGTACCGTCAGCGACGACGCCCGCAGCGTCGCCACGTCCGCCCCGAGCCGGGCCGGGAGGTCCAGTACGAACCCGTCGGCCTCGCCCGCGGTCACCTGCCGCAAGGCCCGCCGGAAACGCGGCAGGGCCCGTTCGAGGTGCTCCTCCACGGGCAGTTCGTCACGGGCGGGCGCGGAGAGACGCCAGGTGGAGGCGCGGGCGTACGGGCAGTGGGTGCGGTCGATGACCGGCTGGAACCGGGACGGCCCGGCGGGCCCGCTCATGACAGAGCGCCGTTCGCCGGCTGCCCGGCCGCGAGCCGCCCGCGCAACTCCCGCCAGCTGCCCGGCTCGTCCCACCAGCGTTCGCCCCACCGCTCGGTGAAGGCGGCCACCGTCCGGTCGGCGAGGGCGTGCCCTTGGAAGACCGCGCTCCAGTACCCGGCGCGCGCCGTCTCCTCCCGCACGTGCCGTGGGTCGACCAGGCCGTCCGAGGCCGCGGCCACTTCCTCCGCCAGCCGCTCCGGCCGGGCGGCGCAGCGCAGGATCAGCCGGGCCAGTGCCCGGGTGTAGCGGTCCTCGTGACGGCAGTGGGCCGCCACCCGCTCCGCGGTGTCCGCCGGGATGCCGAGCGAGACCAGCCAGGCGGCCGACAGCCCGAGGGTCTCCACGACGAGGGCGCCCCACTCGGCGACCACCGGCGGGCGGTGCCAGCGCTCGGCCAGCGGCAGACCGGGGGGCCGACAAGCCAGTTCCACGACGTGCCCCAGCTCGTGATGGACGTACTGGGCGCACAGGGGAGCCGGGCGGTCGGGCAGCGCCACCGCCGACCGGTCGGGGATGCGGACGGGGAAGGTGACCGAGGGCCGGTCCCGCGTCCACACCAGCGACAGCCGGTGCCCCGCGGGCAGGGCCGCCAGGGCCCGCAGCCGGGGCACCGCGGCCCGCACCAGCGCGCGGGGGCACAGCGTGACACCGGCCGGGTCGCCACGGAGAAAAGCCCTGCGGTCCGCCCGGAAGGCCGCCTCCGTGACGCCCATGGCCCGCGCCCACTCCCGCACGACGGCGGGGAGTTCGTCCGTGGGCTCCGGGTCGCACAAGGGCCCCGGGGGCGGGGCGGGGGCCGGGCCGCCCGCGACGGACCGCAGCAGCGCCGCGAGCCGTCCGCCGTTCTCGTCCAGGCCGGGCAGGCCGAGGTCGGCGGCGCGCAGCAGCTCGATCGCCCGCTCCACCACCGCCTCGTCGTCCACCCGTGCCGGGGCCTGCGTCACCCGGTGCTCCCGTCCCGCACCAGCGCGCCCACCTCGACCAGCCGGCGCAGCAACGCCTCGTCCGGTTCACGAGCCGGCACCCGCGCGTGCGCGCGCGGGGCCTCGGTGAGCCAGGCGAGCGCCGCCGCCTCCTCGTCGTGCAGGACCAGCGGGCGCCCCGCGCCGGGGCCGGTGCCCGGCACCAGGATCGCGGTGCGGCGCTCCACCGGGCGCACCGTGTCCAGGACCAGTTCCCACGGCATCCGCCGCTTCTTCACGGCCGTCCGGCGGGCGTAGTCGGCGGTGTCGTACGGGCTGATCCGCAACCGGGTGGCGGGGGCGGGGGACAGCCCGGCCCGGCGGGCCACGGCCGAGGGCACCGGTGGCCGGTAGGCCAGGTCGGTGTCGGCCGACGCCAGCTCCCACTGCCAGCCGGGGCGGCCCTCGGGCCACCCCTTCTCCAGATACGCCGCGAACGCGCGGGCCGTGCTCGGCCCCGGCGGGAAGTCCGCGCCCGGCTCCCGCTCGCGCTCCCGCCAGGCGGCACTGGCCAGGAACCGCCCGATGCCGGGCGTGCCCTCCCCGGCGAGATAGAGAAAGCCGGCGGTGGGCAGCCGGGCGGTCACCGCCGTGGCCACGGCCGCCAGCCGCCGGGCCCGCTCCAGCCGGAAGCCCGCCGGGTTGCGCACCCCGGGAGGCACGGCGGTGGTGTCCTCGGTGTCGTACAGGGCCGCCCACACCCCCCGCACGGCCCGCTCGTACGCGCTCTCGCCCCCGGCGCGCGGGGGAACGGCCGCCGTCATCGGTCCTCCCCGCGCCAGATCCGCACCTCGGCGGCCATCCGGCCGACCTTGGCCACCAGGTCCTCCCCGCGGATGCCCTCCGACTCGGCCACCATGGCGCGCAGCGCCGTCGCGGCCGGCAGATGACGCCGCGCCAGCTGCCACAGTTCCTCACGGATCGGTGCGGCGTGCTGGTCGTCGGCGGTGACCCCGTCGTCGGCGGCCAGCACCGTCACCCCCGACAGATGCCCTTCGACGACCCGGTCCCACGCGAAGTCGTCCGGCATCAGCGCGTCGGTGGCGATTCCCGCGACCTCGGAGGCGATCAGATGGTGGCCGACGTCGTAGACCATGAACGCGTCGGCCCGCCGGGCGATCTCCGACTGGAGGGCGAACGGATTGGCGTCCCCCACCACATAGGCGTAGGAGGAGTTCTCGACCGCGACCCGCACGCCCAGCAGTTCCTGCATCCGCTCGACGCGGGGGACCACGTAGTCGACGCAGTCCTCGATCCACGGCATCGGGACCAGCGCCTCGACCAGGGACTCCCCGTCCTTGGTCCACATGGCCAGATCGGTGGTGACCCAGGAGACGCCCAGCCTGCGCACCGCGTCCCCGAGCTGCTTCACCAGCCGCTCGTCGACGGGGTCGAGGCCGCACAGATCGAGATCGAGGGTGTGCAACAGCGGTACGAGGTCGTGCCGTTCGCAAAAACGCACGGCCTCGTCGACCGTGGCGGCGTCCCGTGCGTAGGGCCCCACCATGAACGCCCGGTCCTCGCCCGCCAGCCGCTCGGCGAACGGTGCCAGCCGCTCGTGCTCGGACGTCATGTCCCAGCTGAAGCCCACCAGGGGCCGTGCCCCGGACGGGGCGGCCTCGCTCACCGTACGCATGGCACCACCAGTCCCCGTCCCAGGGCGGCCGTGACGGCCGGGCCGCCCGCACCGGCCGTGTCGAGCGGCCCCGCCTCGGTGTCCCACAGCGGGCGCAGCGCCTCACAGGCGGCGTCCCGCAGGTGGGTGCGGCGTAGCCCGGCGGGCGTGCGCAGGGTGAGGGTCGCGAACGGGCGGGCCCGGGGGCGGGTGTGGCGTACCGCGTCCGGCCACGGATAGGAGGCACAGGCCGCGCGCAGCCGGACCGCGTACTCGGGCACGTCGAAGACGCAAGCGGCCACCCACGCGCCCTCCGGCAGCCGGACCCCCGCCCGCAGGGCCGCCGGGGTGGGCTCGGCCGCCGCCCCCCACAGCACGTCGCATTCGTAGCGCGCGATCTGCCGGGCCCACGGGTCGGCCGTCGGCAGCCACGCCTCCTCCAGGAAGGCCGCGAACGTGCTGACCGTGGAGGCGGCCTCGGGGAAGAGAGAGCCCGCCCGCGCCCGCCGCCCGTGCCAGTGCTCGCTGCCGAGATAGGCGTCCATGGCGTCCGGGACCAGACCGCAGTAGACGCGGGTGGTGGCCGGCAGGGCGCCCGTGCACCGTTCGAGCACCATGGCCTTGCGGGTGGAGCGGTCCACGGCCATGCCGGGGTCGGGCGGCCCGTCCACGGGCGGGGGGCCGTAGAAGCCGCGCCACAGCTCGGTCACCTGCGTCACGTACGGATGGGGGGCGGGGGCCGGCGCGCGGCCCGTGGTCCCGGTCGTCACCACGCCACCGCCTCCAGACAGTCGTCCATCCGCTCCAGCTTGGCGACCAGGTCGTCGGCGAGCATGCCCTCCGACTCACCGATCAGGGCCTGGAGCCGCGTCATCTTCGGCATGAGCAGCTCCGTGGTATGCCACACCGGGTCGTCGACGGGCCAGCGGTGCTGGTCCTGTACGAGCTGGTAGGCGTGGAAGTCCCGGCAGGTGATGCCGGAGATGTGCGCCTCCACCACCCGCTCCCAGGGGAAGTCGGCGTCCCCGGGGCGCTCGATCGGCTCCCCCCGCTGCCGGCGCAGGATGTAGAGGTGCCCGATGTCCATGCACAGTCCGCAGTCGGCCCGTTCGGCGATGCCGGCCATCAGGGTGAGGATGTCCAGGTCCCCGGCCAGCACCGGGTAGGGCGGGTTCTCACCGACGATGGGCAGTTGGGCGATGTCCTGGATCCGCTTGGTCCGGTCGGCCACCCAGTCGACGGCCTCCCAGGTGAGCGGCACCGGGAGCATGTTCTCGATCAGCTTCTCCCCGCGCAGCACCCACATCGCGAAGTCGGTGGTGATCCACGGCGAGCCCAGTGCCCGCGCGTAGTCGGCGATCTGACGGACCATGCCGGGGTCCACCGGGTCGATGCCCGCCAGGTCGAGGTCCAGGGCGTGCAGATAGATCGACAGACCGTTGGCCTTGGCGAACGCCCCCAGTTCGTCGACCAGGTCGTCCTGGCCGCACAGGGCCGCGGCGCTGAAGGCGGTCACCGGCGGCCGGGCCCGGCGCACCGCCTCCGCGGCGAGGTCCCGTTCGGTCATGGAGTCCGTACTCAGCCCCAGCACCGGCCGGCCGATGCGGGCGGGCAGGGGCGGGGTCGCACCGGCGACAAGGGTTTCAGGAGCCATCGGCGGCTACTCCATTCACGGTGGCGATACGGGGTGCGGTGCGCAGCGACGCCCGGGTGCGGTGCGTGACCCCGGGCCCGCCCGACGGGTCCGGGGCGAGGGCGTCGATACGGGCCGCCGCGCGCAGCAGCAGCTCGGCCAGACCGGGTGCACCGGTGCCCGGGCGGGGCAGCAGCGCGGCGAACTCCTCGGGGCCGCCCGGTGCGTCGGGCGCCCGGCCGGCGCCCGGGCGTTCGCAGTCGTCGAGGACGTTGTCGAAGAAGAGATTGGGGGCGTGCCGGGCGGCCACGACGTCCAGTTGCAGGGCGAGTTCGTCCGGCGTCACCGGATTCCGCTCGCGATGCCGCGCCCGCGACTGCAGGAGTGCCTCGGCCTCGGCGAGCACGAGATCGACGGCGGGCTGGTAGGCGGCGCGGAACCAGACGAGGGCCGCGTGCGCCCGGGCCGTCGCCGGGTCCTCGATCAGCGTGTCGATCGGTGGCAGCTCGGACATCCCGAACGTGGTGCCCCGGCGCTCCTGGTAGTAGTCGCGGATGGGGGTGCCCGCGTACAGCACGAGATGGGTGTACAGATGCTCGTGCGGGACGTAGTCGTAGAAGCCACCCGCGCGCAGGAACGCCTGGTTGGCGCGCAGGTCGCCGATCGTGGTCTCCGGGTCGATCATGATGAAGTCCAGGGACACCCCCAGCCCGTGCCGCTCCAGCAGCTTGACCGCGCCCAGGTTGTCCGCAGGCTCCACGCCCTTGGCGAGCCGTTTGAGCACCTGGGGCGAGGCGCTCTCGATCCCCAGCTCGACGAAGCGCAGCCCGCATTCCTTGAGGTCCGTAAGGAAGCTCCGGTGCTTGATCAGCTGATTGACGCGGGTGCCGAAACTGAAGGTGATCTCCGGGTCGTAGGCGTGCAGGGCCTGCACGATCAGCAGGGCCCGCTTGGGATAGACGTAGAAGTTGGCGTCGCTGAAGTAGACGTGTTTGTAGTCCAGCCCGTCGGCGGCCCGGAAGTGGGCCATCTCCGCGACCACCGACTCGCCCGATCGCATCCGGTACTTGCGCCCGATGGTCAGCACCCCGCAGAAGGAGCAGTTGTACGGGCAGCTTCGGCTGGAATTGACCGCGAGGGCGGGCAGCAGCGTCCCGCGCGCGGAGTCGAAGTAGGTCAGCGGCGGGTAACCGGAGTCGGAGACGAACGGGAAGTCGGGGAAGGGCAGTGCGTCCAGGTCGTCGAGGAAGGGGGAGTCGATGTTGGCGCGGATCTCCCCGGACGGCAGGCGCACGGTGGTGCCGGGGATGTCCAGCCAGGAGTCGCCCGCGCGGCGGGCCAGCTCAAGCATGGGCTTCTCGCCCTCGCGGCGGACCACGACGTCGACGTCCGGGCAGTGGCGCATGATCTCGGTGTGCACGGCCGTCGCGTGCGGTCCGCCGAGCACGACGCGCGCCGCGGGGTTGCGCCGCTTGATCCACGCGGCGTGCTCCAGCGTGGCGTCCAGCGACTCGTTGTAGACGGAGAACCCGACCACGGCGAACCGGTCGAGGCCGTGGCGGGCGGAGAGGTCACCGGGCGCCTCGGGGCTGTCCCCGAAATCGAACCCGGACGCCTCGAAGCCGTTGTGCCGGAGATAGGCGCCGATGTAGGCCAGGCCGATCGGCTTGGACTTCCGGCGGTCCGAATACCCCACGGAGGGGTTGACCAGGGCGATGGACGACGGGCACCGACCGGCCGCCGTCATCGTTCCCGCCAGCCGAGCACGCCCCGGGCCAGCAGGTTCTCCAAAAATCGCCGGGAAGGCCCGGGCAGCGCGGCCACCGCGGTCTCGTCCAGGGAGCCGACCGCGCCCCGCCACAGCCGCGAGGCCGAGGGGTTCAGCCTGAGGCACTCGCCCGCCGGGCCGCCCCCGGCGACGTACACATGTCCGCATTCGTCGAGCACGGGAAGTTCGCTGCGCAGTATCATCGCGCCCCTTCTCATACGGGCGCGGCGGCGCGCGGAGCACACCGCCGCGCCGTGCCCCGAGTGATCAGGACCAGATCCGGCCGAGCATCTTGGTGTAGCTGGCGTCGCCCATGCTGACCACGTCGGCCTCGGGGTTCTCGATCTCCTCGAAGCCGAGCAGCTCTTCCTGGCCGATGCCGTCGTCTACGTTCTTCTCGGGGGAGTTGAGTGATTCGTTCATGGTTCCTACCTCCAGCGCTCGACGTGTCGGACAACAACGGACCGACCGGCCCCGTGGGGCCGCAGTACCGGTCCGGGCTTCGAGGCCGCCGCCGCGGTGACCGCGGGCGGCGCGACGTGGGGGAGAGCGGGGCGGGGCGATGACGCCGGGTGACGATGCGGACGGCAAGCCGACAAGCGCGACAAGCGCGATATAGGCGACGTCATGGACCCCCTATCACAGAGCACCCTAGGTCTGTACCTGAAATCTGGTCAATACACGTACACAAAGAGGGATTTGGCCCATGATGGACGGCATGGCGGAAGAGCGGGACGACGACGAAACGATCCAGCCGTGGGGACCGGAGACCGCCGGATCCCCCGGGGAGCAGATGGCCGCGCAGGAGCGTGCCTTCTGGGAGGCGCGCCGGCGCTCCGAGGACCTCGACGACGAGGACGGCGAGGCGGAGGGCGAGGAGGCCCGGCGCGAGCGGCGGCGGCTGGGCAAACAGGCGCGGCGGCTGCATCTGAACGTCCGCGGCCATCGCTTCGCGCGTTCGTGGGACGACGGACCGGTGCCCGGTGATCTGCGGCTGCCACCGCTCCCGGACCGCGACGACGACGCGGAGGACGGCTTCGAGGGCGATGTGGCGGACGGAGGGCCGGCGGAGGGGCCCGGCCGCTGACGCCTTTCGGTTGCGCCGCCTTCCGGCCGCCGGCGCCTTCCGGCCGCGGAGGCCGGGGCGGGGCCGTCAGGCGGACATCGGTTCGGCCTCCGCGCCCGTGACCTCCCCGCAGACGACGGCCAGTTGGTCCAGGGACAGGCCCAGGGCGCCGGCCAGGGCGGCCACCGTGAAGAAGGCGGGGGTCGGCGCCCGGCCGGTCTCGATCTTGCGCAAGGTCTCGGCGGACAGCCCGGCGGCCGCCGCCACCGCGACCATGCTGCGCTCGCCACGGGCCTGGCGCAGCAGCGCGCCCAGCATCTCGCCGCGCTGTCGTTCCTGGGGTGTCAGAGGGGTTCTCACCATGACCGTGATACTAATACCGGTATAAGAATTGGTTGACGGCGGCGCCGGGCATGCCCGGCGCCGCCGTGCGAGGCGGGGAGCCGGAGCATGGTGGAGATCAAGACGGACGCGGCACTGGAGGCCATGCGCGAGGCGGGGCGCGTCGTGGCCCACGCGCTCGCCGCGGTCCAGGACGCGGCGGCCGTGGGCGTGAGCCTGAGGGAGCTGGACGAGGCCGCCCGTGCCGTTCTCGACAAGGCCGGTGCGCGCTCCCCGTTCCTCGGCTACCGCCCGTCCTTCGCCCCCACCCCGTTCCCGGGGGTGATCTGCGCCTCCGTCAACGATGCCGTCGCCCACGGCATACCCGACGACTACCGGCTGTGCGACGGCGACCTGGTGAGCATCGACTGCGGCGCGGAACTCGACGGCTGGACCGGCGACGCGGCCGTCAGTTTCACCGTCGGCACCCCCGACCCCGCCGACCTGGCCCTGATCGACGCCACGCGGCGCGCCCTCGACGCCGGCATCGCCGCGGCCGTCGTCGGCAACCGCGTCGGTGACATCTCCCACGCCATCGGCACCGTCGCCCGCCGGGCCCGCTGCGGCATGCCGTCCGACTTCGGCGGCCACGGCATCGGACGCCGGATGCACGAGGACCCCCACATCCCCAACCGGGGCCGCCCGCGCCGCGGCTACTCCCTCCGGCACGGCCTCGTCGTGGCCATCGAACCGATGCTCATGGCCGGAGGCCGCGACGACTACCGCACGGCCCCGGACGGCTGGACGCTCCGCTCGACCGACGGCACACGGGCCGCGCACATCGAGCACACGGTCGCGATCACCGAGGCCGGGCCCCGGATCCTCACCCTGCCGTGACGCCGCCGGCGAGGCCGTGGGGCGGGGCTTCTGGGCTTCTCCCGGGGCGGGCCGCGCGGCACGGTCCCGCCAACGGCCCAGCCGTCCGGGCCGGTGCCGCCAGCCTCCGGCTCTTCCGCGGCCGAGCCGTTTAGTCTGCGATCACCCCGTCCGCGTCCGCGTCCGCGCCGGGCGCGGCAGTCGCGGCTCTCCCCTGGAGGAAAGAAATGACGCCCCAGCAACCCTTCGGCACCGTCGTCAGCCAGATCGGCGTCAATCTGCGCCGGTACCCCAGCACCGATTCCGCCGTCCTGGGCACCCTCAACAAGGACGCGCAGATCGGTCTGAGGAGCAAGGTCCACGCTCAGGACATCGACGGCAACAGCATTTGGTACCTGCTGCGGGACCAGGCCGCCTGGGTCGCGGCCCGGCACGTCGACAACACCGGACAGGTCCCCCTCTCCAAGGACGCCGACGGCGCGGGCTGACGACCGACGCCGGCACCCGGCCGGTCGCCCGTCTGTGCCCGGCTGCTGCGCCCGGTCGTGTGGGATCAGTTGTGGCCGAACTTCCGCGGCTGCTTGTGGGCGGCCTGGTCCGGCGCCGGACGCCCGGTCTCCCGTGCCGCCGCCGACGCCTTCTCCTGCTTGCCGGTGTCCGTGCTGGTGCCGTAGTCGTGCCCGCCCGTGCGGGCGCCGCGGTTCTGACGCGTCTGCTTCTTGCCCACGATCGTGCCTCCTGCAACGGATCTCGGATGATGAGCTGCTACCAGGCTCGCACGCACGTACGAAGCGTGCATGTCGGACATTCCGGGGTGCGCCCGCAGTCACGGAGTGGGTGCTCAGCGTGCCGCCCGCTCCGGCTCCCCGGAACGCAGCTCTTCACGTTCGAGGCGGTCGCGGGCAGCCCACCACCGCCGGCGGCAGGCGGCTGCTGTGACGGCGATCAGCCCGAGGGCTTCAGTCAGTGCGTGCTCGTTCCGCGCTCCCGCCGGTGCCTTCATCGGCTCGGCTACGAGCGTGGTCATCTGCTCAGCCGCACGCCCCTTGACGCCATGTCACCTCGCCCCGGTAACTCAGTAGCGAGCCGGGGTCGTCACGGACGACCATGGAACGCATGACTGACCAACCCAGGCGATGGAGCCAGGCAACCGTCTACCCCGACATGTGGGCCGACCCCAACGACGACCCCCGCAACAGCGAAGGTCCCAGTCCGGACGGTGAGCTTGCGACACTGCAGGACTTCCTGACGAACTACCGCATGACCCTGCGGATGAACTGCGAGGGCCTGGACGCGGAGCAATTGGCACGGCGGTCGGTTCCGCCGTCGACGATGTCGCTGCTCGGCCTGGTCCGGCACCTCGCCGCGGTGGAACGGGACTGGCGCGACTGGATCAGTGACGGTGACCCGCTGCCGAAGCTGTACGGCGAGCGTGACGCGGACTTCGACGGAGCCGTCGCCGCGCAGGCCACGGTCGACGCCGCGTACACCGATCTGGAGCGCGAGCAGGCCGCGACCGATGCCGCGTTGGCCGAACACCCGGACCTGGGCGAGCGTGTGGGGAAGGGCGGGATCGCCATTCGGGAGCTGATGGTGCACAGGATCGACGAGTACGCCCGTCATTGCGGGCACGCCGACCTGCTGCGCGAGCGCATCGACGGAAGGGTGGGCCAGTGACGAGGGCCGGGGTCTGCGCCTGACCCCACGGGCATCCCGCGACAGCGCGCGCCCGGTGCCATCGGGCCCGGGCTGTGGCCCACTCGCCGGCGACGCCGTGCTGATCGGCCCCGGACCAGGCGGCCTCGTATGCGGTCAGCGGGCGCGGGCCGGGCGCCGAACACACCTCGTCAAGCCACGTTCTCGATCAGGAATTGCTGGTCCGGGCCACCGGTGCACCGCTTTTCGATGGCCTCCGCCTCCGGGGCGGTGTCCTCGGCGGCGATGCCCACGCACCGGTCCGTGCCCTCTGCGTGCAGGCGGTAACGCCTCGTGGCGCCCGCAGGCTCCAGGCGGAAGTGCTGGTCCTTGTTGGAACGGCTGCACGTGTCCCAGGGTTCGAGCATGCCCTTCGCCGGGGCGCTCCGGCGGATGGTGAGACAGCCCTTTCCGTGTTGGGGGTGGTGCCATTCGATGTAGTACGGGGCGTCGGCGCCGTCGTGGACTCGCTTGAGGTATGTGTGCGGCGGTCTCGCCTCCCCGCAGGGACGCTGCGCGGCGATCGCGCTCGGGTACGCGCCACTGCGGTCGCGGCCTTCCGTCAGGCAGAGGTGCGGGGTGCGGGCCGGGCGGATCTCCACCCAGCCCCGTATCGCCGTGGCCGCCGGCGCACGTGTGCCGTTCTCGTCATTGGACCCCAGCAGCGTCCACACCCCCGCCACCAGCAGGAGGACGGCGGTCACGACCACGGCGGCGGCCACCGGCGCCCGGCCGACGGGGAGCCTGGGACGCAGGCGCCATAGTCTGCCCGACCCGTCCTCGATGCGGCTCCGGGTCTTCAGCCATGCCGCGATCTCGCGTTCGTCCTCCACCCCACAGGCGTGGAGGAACGCGACGAGCAGTTCCGGCCGTGGCAGGGACTGGTGCCGGAGTACGTCCGAGAGGGTGCTGCGGGCGAGCAACTCGCCCCGGTCCTGAGCCCGCTGTTCCAACTCCCGGTAGGTCAGCTCCGAACGGTCCTTGATCCGGCGCATGAGATCGGTGAACTCGTCCGCGCCGCGTGCGCTTCGCAGCTGTATGCCCGTCCCCCACATGCCGGAAGGTTCTCCGCGTCGGCGCGGGGTCACAACCCGCGAACCGGCCAACCTGCCCGGACAAGGCCCGGACAAGGCCGGGCACCAGGCCGGACACGGTTTCTCATGTCCGGGACGTGCCACGGCGTTGACCCGCTTTCTCTGGCCCTCGCAAGGTGGTCCCGGGCCACCCCCGGGGGTCAGCGGGGATCGCCCTCCTTCCACTTGCGACCCAAGGAGTCGTCGTGTTCACACGCATAGCCACCGGCATCGCCGCTCTCTCCCTCGCCGGAGCCGGAATCGTCCTCGCCCCCGCCGCTCAGGCCGGTACGGAGGCGTGGAAGCCCCCGAGCTGCCAGGGGCACTGGGCGAACACCGCGGTATGGGTCACCTGCAAGGGCCAGGGATCCGCCAGCCAGGTCCGCATGATCTTCAACTGCCGGGTCCTCGGCAATGTCGTCCGGCACTACACACCGTGGGAGCCCCTGGGCGCCCGCAGCTCCACCACGATCAGCGACTCGTGCAACTTCGAAGCGGTCTCCGCCACGCCTGACAGTCGCCGGGCCTGACGGCCCGCTCGGCTCCCCGTCCCGCCGGCAACAGCGACTGGTCCGCGTGGCATCAGGCCCAGTCCTCGCCCGGTCCTCGCCCGGTTCGAAAGATCGGGCGAGGACCGGGCCTGTCTCCGGGTGGGTGTGGGCGCTCGTGTGGCGGTTCAGGGCGCACGCCTGCCGCGTGAGCGCAGCCAGACCCCGCACGCCTTGCTGGACGAAGGCTTGAGGTCCCGCCCGCGCCGGGCGCACGGCACCGGTCTGTGCCGGCGCCCGTCCGAGGTCCGCCGCCCCGCGATGCCGCCGTGAGACTTTCGTCATGCGCGTCCAGGAGTTCCCCGCGCCCGTCGGTCGTTGAAGCGGTGACGGCACAGCGGGTGAGGAGACGGGCATGGGACGCATACGGCGGGTCTTGAGCAAGCGGGTCGTGATCGGGGTGCTGATCGCCGGGCTGGTGGCGGTCGGGGCCGGGATCTACTGGTTCCAGCCGTGGAAGCTGTGGGTCGACGAGACCGTGCGGGAGGCGGTGCCCGCCGTCACGGAATCATCGGCCGCCGGGGCGGCCGCGCGGACCCTCGCCTCCGGTGAGTTGATCAGCCATGAGCACGAGACCAGCGGCTCGGTACGGATCCTGCGCCTGGCCGACGGGAGCCGCGTGCTGCGGCTGGAGAACCTCGACACCAGCAACGGGCCCGACCTGCGGGTCCTGGTGTCGGACGCGCCCGTGAAGCGGGGCACGGCCGGGTGGCGGGTCTTCGACGACGGGGCGCACGTCAGCCTCGGCAAGCTCAAGGGCAACAAGGGCGACCAGAACTACGTCCTGCCCGCCGGGCTCGACCTCGACCGGTACACCAGCGTGAGCATCTGGTGCGACCGCTTCGATGTCTCCTTCGGGGCCGCCGCCCTCACCCGCGCCTGATCCGCCGCGCGGCGGGGCCGCTCAGTGCGGGTGGCCCCGCCCCCGCCGCCGTACCCCCGGCGGGCGGCCCGCGAGCAGATCGCGGGTGGCCCGGGTGGGGGATATGCCCAACTCGCGGTCGAGGACCCGCACGCACGTCTCGTACGCCCGCCAGGCCTCACCGAGGTTGCCCTCGGCGAGGTGGACGCGCACCAGCACCCGGTGCGCGCTCTCCCGCAGCATGTCGGCGCGCAGGACGGTCAGCGCGACCTCGATGGCGAGGCCGTAACAGCCGGTCTCGCACAGCCGCTCGGCCACGGTCTCCATGACGTGCAGACGCATCTGCCGCAGCCGCTCGCGGGCGTCGGCGAGCCATTCGTCCTCCCAGTCCGGCAGCAGATCCCCGGCGTTCTCGCCCGAGGACCACGCCGTCGGGTCCACCTCACCGCCGTGCAGCACGCGCAGCGAACGGTCGACCACGTCCTGGACGTCGACCTCGGTGCGCGCGTGCAGCACGACCTCGCCGCCGGCGGTGACCACCAGCTCCGGGGCCGCCTGGTTGACCCGCCAGATGCCGGTCCGCAACCGGGCCAGGGCGCGGTGTTCCTCGGTCTCCGGCCAGAGCGTCCCGGCCAGCCGGCTGCGACTGGTCCGGCCGCTCAGCGCGAGGGCCGCGACCAACCGCTGCGCACCGCCGGAAAGTTCCACGTCGCGGCCGTCGAGACCGAGCCGGAACCCGCCGAGCAGGGCGACCGTGACCCGGCCCGGCGCCCGCCGCGCCGGCCGGTGCGCGGGCGCGGGCCGCGCGGTGGCGGTCAGCTGGTGTGGGACGTCGGGATCTCCCCGGGTATCGGCCATGGCTCCCCCCACCGGGCGCCCCGCGGCACGTGCCGCACGGCGGCCGCGTTCTGGCGCTGCCTGACTGGGGGGCGGTCGGCGTGCCGAAGCCGGTCTCTGCCCGTCGGGCCCGGTCCCCACGACGAGGATGCCCGAGTTTGGCCGCACATGCCAAGGGATAGGCGGGGATGCGAGAGGCCGGGGGACATACGGCTTACGGCTGGTGGGCCGACGGGCGACGGTGAGCCGGCGGACGGGGTCCGTGCCCGGGGCGGTACCGGGCACCGGGGGCCGGCGCCCCCCGCCCCCGTCCCCACCGCGAGAGGTGCGGGGCGGCCGGCTGTTCCGCCACCACCCCGCACGTCCCGCTTCTCCTGCCCCGCCTCGGGTCAGCCGGGGGCGGGCGCGGCGCCCGCGTCCTGGCCGGGTGCCGGGGGTGTGTCCGGCCGGGGCACCCGGCCGGCGTCGGCGAGCCGGACGAGATCGATCAGCCAGTCGGGGGCCGCGCCGCCGTCGGTGCCCCGGCCCGCGGCGCCGGCGGCCGGCGCACCGGCCGTCGCGCCCGGGGCGGCCCCCGCGTCGGTGGCGGTGGCCGTCGCGGTGCCCGGGGGCCCGCCGTCGTCCGCGACCGTGATGTGCAGCTCCATGGACGGCTCCCTTGAATGAGACAGTGCTGAGGACTGGGGGACCGGGCGGCCGGCGGCCTAGTTGAGGACCGCGTAGCGCCCTTCGAAGTTGATCTGCGCGCCGCTGATGTTCTTCACCGTCAGCCAGTAGGTCACCGCCGTGGCGGACGCCCGCTCGACCGCGGTCTCCCACTCGATCTGCGGGGCCCCGGCCTGGGGCGACGTCGGCATGAAGTACCAGACGACATGCCACTCCTGGGGCCAGCTGTGGGTGAACCAGCGTCCGGTCTGCCCGGGACCCAGCGTGCCGGTGAACTGCGTTCCTACTCGCATCGTTGCTCCCTCTCCCGGTCCGGCTCTCCCGCCGGACTCTCGCGTCGCGAACTCGCGTTCCCCGTAGGGCCGTTACGGCTCCCGCCGTGGGACCGTCACCATCCGAGGACCGCGAACCGGGCCTCGAAGTCGACGGGGACGGCCACGAGGTTGGTGACCTCGATCCAGTACGTCGCGTACGCGTCGCTCGCCCGCTCGACCCGGACCCGCCAGCGGACCTGCGGGGCGCCGGGGCGGACGCTGGTGGGCTGGACGGTCCACACCACGTGCCAGTGGGCGGGCCAGTTGTAGGTGAACCAGCGGCCGGTCGCGTTGGCCGCCAGGGTGCCCCGGAACTGGACGCCCACCCAGGTGGCGGTCTGCGACGCGGCCGGGATCAGCTGCCGCAGGTCGGGACGGTTGCCGATGCGCTGGGTGGCCGGACGGCCGGGCGCGTCCTGCTGCGGCGAGCCGGTGGTGCGCAACAGCTCCCGGGCCCGGGCCGGTGACAGCGGGATCCGGCCCTGGGCCCGCAGGGCCCCCTGGGTGCAGGCCAGTGCGCCGACGACGATCGGTGACGCACTGGAGGTGCCGCTGAAGTGGTCGGTGTACCAGAGGTCCTCGTTGGTGCCGCCCTGCAGATCGCCGTACCCCGTGCTGGTCACCTCCCGCCCCCAGCCCTGGGCGTCCACACAGGCACCGTGATTGGAGAAGTCCAGCCGTGACCGGTCGGGTCCGTGATCGGCGCCGTGGGTGCCCGGGGGCGGTGCCCCGGCGCCGACGATCACGGCACCGGCGTCCAGCGCGGTACGCCGGAAGGGGTTGCGCCACCAGGCGGGGAAGCCGGTCTGCGGGGTGTCGTAGACGGCGGCGTCCAGGTTCTCCGCGCCGTTGCCCGCGGCCTCGACCACGACGACGCCCTTGTTGACGGCGTAGCGGATGGCGAGGAAGTCGTCCGGCCACCACTCGACGGCGATGAAGCCCTGCTGGCCGGAGCCGGTCGCGTTGGGACCGGGCCGGTGGATCTCCAGCAGGATGATGTCGCCCGGTCCGAGCCGGTCGGCCGCGTTGCGGATCGCGGTGGCCGTCGCGATGGAGAACGCGGAAGCGCTGGTCACCGCGTCGGGCGAGATGCCCGTGATGCCGAGGGTATTGACGTCCCCGCCGATCTCGCCGAGGACCGCCGTGCCGTGGTTGACGAACGCGGTGTCGGTACTGCCGGTGCCGGAGACGATGCCGCCCTGGTTGTTCACCAGGTCCTCATGGGTGAAGCGCCACCCCCACTCGCAGTCGATCACCCGGACGCCCGCGCCCCGGCCGCCCGGCCGGGTCCAGGCGTAACGGGCGTCGATGCCGCCCGGCGCGGCGTCGAGATAGCCCTGGCGGGCGGTGAAGTCCGGGGTGACGGGCGGGGCGTCCGCCGCGGCGGGCACCATGTCGTTGAGGGGCGGCCCCGCCTGGGCGGCGGCGCCCGGCCCCTTCGCTGTCCCGGCCGCGCCCTCCCGGATCGCGAGCCGCGCGCCGGGTTTGACGTAGGCGGCCTCGACGGCGTCCGAGGAGCGCAGTCGCTCCGCCAGTTCCTCCAGCCGGTCCGCCGGGGCGTTCACCTGGTAGAAACGCGCCATCCTGTCGATGATCTCGCGGGCGTCGTCGTCGAGGGGCGGCGCGCCCGGGGCCCGCTCCGCCCGGGCGAGCAGCCTGTCCCGGTCCGCGCCGAACAGCGGACTGATGACGACGTCCGCCTCGGCGGCCACGGCGTGCAGAGCGCTCACCGAGACATCCGACTCGGCGCTCGCGCCGGTCGGGGTGATCCGTACCCCCGCGTCGGCGCGTGTCACGCACACCAGCTCGGCCCGCCCGGAGGGCGATGGGGGAGGAGCCGTGCCGCCCCCGCCGTTTCCCGCACCTGTTCGTTGTGCCACAGCCCTCTCCTTCACCCGTTACGGAAGGTCTGCCGGTGGTTTCACATAGGCGGCCTCGACATCCGGGCGGGCGCGCAGGGCCGCCGCGACGGCCTCGGCGTCCGCACCGGCCAGACCGCCGACCGTGAGCCAGCGGGCCGAGCCCGGGTCGCCGCCCGGGTGCAGTGGTTCGGCGGTGACGCCGAACCGCCGCGCCAGCCAGTCACGCAGATCCGCCGGCCGCGCGGCCCCGGCGGCCCCCTCGCACTCGGCGGGCGACCGCCGGCGAAGCTGGACGACGATCTCCGTCCCGGCCATGGGCACCCCTCCGTCCGCCCCTGGTCCCGTGCCTGTTGCTCGGCCACTGGGCGCGGCCGAGATTAATCAGGGCCTCGTCACCCGCCCGTCACGGCGGCGTCACCGCGGCGCCCGTCCCCGTCAGAGGGTCCGGTCGAACGCCGCCCAGCGCTCCAGCGCGAACGTGCTCCCCTCCCGCCGGACCTCGGCCGCGCCGTGGCCCGGAAGGTGGGCCGGGAACACCAGGGAACGGGTGTCGGCCGCCTCTTCCAGGATCCGGCGGCGTGAACGGGTGGCCTCCTCCTGGTCCTCGCTCAGGCAGGTGTCACAGTCGGGCTCGACGAACTGCAGCGGGCTGTGCACGAGGTCACCGATGAACAGGGCGCGCTCGGTGCCCGACTCCAGCCGCAGCACCGACGAACCCGGGGTGTGTCCCGGGGCGAGGCGCAGGCTCAGCTGGGCGTCGATCTGATGCTCGTCCTCCCACAACAGCGTCTGACCCGCCCGGTGCACCGGCGCGACACTGTCCTCGAACATGTCACCGCCGGCCATCGCCACGCCGACCCCGCCGAGAGAACCCCGCTTGGGGTGGTTGTTGAGGGGATTCCAGTAGTCGAAGTCGGCCTTGGCGATCAGATAGGTGGCGTTCGGGAAGGTGGGCACCCACTCGCCGTCCACCAGCCGGGTGTTCCAGCCCACGTGGTCCGAGTGCACATGCGTGTTCACGACGAGGTCCACGTCCTCGGGCCGGACCCCGACGGCGGCCAACTGCCCCAGGAAGTCGGTCCGCAGATGCGACCAGGCGGGCATGTGCGGCCGGGGCTTGTCGTTGCCGATACCGGTGTCGACGAGGATCGTGCGGCCCTCACTGCGCAGCACCCACGACTGTACGTTCGCGATGAGGTCGTCGGTCTCGGGGTTCCAGAAGTCCGGAGTCAGCAGCGACTCGTTCTCCCGCCACATCCGCGGGGTGCTGCCGGGAAAGATGGCGGGGACGGGGGCGACCGGGGCGTGCCATTCGACGACGCGGGTGATGTCCACCCCGCCCAAAGTGATTGTCTGCATGCCCTCGACGGTAGAGAGCGCGGACGAGACGGCCAATAAGTGATCGTGCTCGATCTATACGTCATCGTCTCGGCGGGGGCCGAGAGCCGGACGCGACGTGCTGGTGCGCATACTCGCCTCATGGACGTACTCAGCGACGCCGTCGCCGCCCTGCGCACCGGACGGCCCTATTCGGCGCTGTCCGGCCGGCACGGACGGTGGCGGACGGACATCGAGCCCTTCGCGGGCGCCGGGTTCCACGTGGTGTTGCGGGGAAGCTGTCTGCTGCTGCCCCACGACGGCGGTGAGCCGCTGCCCCTCGCCGAGGGCGACGTGGTGTTCCTGCCGCACGGCACACCCCACGCCCTGATCGACCGCGGGCCGCCGCAGGGCACGGACGCCGCGCCGGCCGGCGCGGTGAACGTGCCCTGCGGCGGCCCGCCGACCGATCCCTCCCACGCCCCCCTCGTCCTGCTCTGCGGCGCCTACCGGCTCGACCAGGGCCGGGCGCATCCGCTGCTCGCGGACTTCCCCGAAGTCATCCACCTGCCCGCGCGCGACGGACGGCACCCGGCGCTGCGCGCGACCGTCACCCTGCTCGGCGACGAACTCCGCTCGCCGGGGCAGGGCACGGACGCCACCCTGCCCGCGCTGCTGGACCTGCTGCTCATCTACCTCATGCGCGCCTGGTTCGACGAACGGTCCGCCCGGCCGGGCACCGGCTGGTGCCGCGCCCTGGCCGACCCGGCCATCGGCGCCGCGCTGCGCACGGTCCACGACGACCCGGCGAAGCCGTGGACCGTGGCGGACCTCGCCATCCGGGCGGGCCTGTCCCGGGCGGCGTTCGCCCGCCGGTTCACCACCTTGGTGGGCCGGCCGCCGCTGACCTACCTCACCTGGTGGCGGCTGACGCTCGCGGCGAGCATCCTGCGCGAGAGTGACGCGCCCCTGGCGGCGGTGGCCCAACGGGTCGGCTACACCTCGCAGTTCGCCTTCGCCACGGCGTTCAAGCGGGCCTACGGAATCTCCGCGGGCCGCTACCGGCAGGAACGCCACGACGACCACCGGCACATCAGCGCCTGGACGATGACCACGACCACCCCCGGGGCACCGCAGCCCGTCCCCGCGTGAGCACCGCCCGGGGCCGGATTTTCCGGCAGGGCCGGAATCGCCGCGTCCCGGCCGCGCGGACCGGTGCCGCGCCCGGCACGATGATGGAGGCCGCGCCGGGGACGCCTTCCCGGCGGGCCGGCCCACCGTCCGGAAGAAACGGGAGCACCCCATGATCTTCATCGTCGTCAAATTCACCGTCCGCCCCGAGCGCAGCGACGAGTGGCTGACGCTCGTCGACGACTTCACGCAGGCCACCCGGCGGGAGCCGGGCAACGTCTTCTACGAGTGGTCCAGGAGCGTGGACGACCCCCACCAGTTCGTCCTGGTCGAGGCGTTCAAGGACGCTCAGGCCGGTGCGGAGCATGTGGAGTCCGAGCACTTCAAGACGGCCATGGCATGGATGCCCGACGTGATCGCCAAGACGCCGGACATCATCAACGTCGAGGTCCCGGGCACCGGCTGGGGCCCGATGGCGGAACTCACCCCGCGCGCCTAATCCTTGGCGTGGGCGCCTTCGCTGCACGGCGGATGTCCTCAATCGCCGGACGGGCTGGGCTTGGCAGCCAAGCCCAGCCAAATCAAGCCCGTCCGGCGATTGAGGACGCGCCCGCAGGGCGCTAAGCCGCCGCAGGCGGCACCACCGGCCGTCAGCCGAAGACCCGCCGGCCAGGCGAAAGGCACAAGAAACAGCCGTAGCCCATTCGGCCCCCGCGCACAGGCCGTGGCCGCCACGCCGCCGTAGCGTCGAGGCGGAGCGGGGCGCCGAGGCGAAGGAGACGGATGATGCTGCGGGTGGACGTCGACATCTTCTCCGGCCGCCCCAACCCCGCGTGGGTCGTCTCCGACGAAGAGGTGGCCGGAGCGCTGCTGGAAGAGATCGCGGCCGTCGCCGAGGAGGCGGTCGGCCTGACCGGGGCGGGCTACGGCGGTCTCGGCTACCGCGAAGTGGTCATCTCCTCGACGAGCGACGACGAATCCTGGCCCACGGCCCTGCCCCGCACCTTCACCCTCGGAACCATCGGCGCCCCCGACCCTGGGCGCTCGGCCGAGCTGGCCCGGCGGATCGTCGCGGACATGCCCCGCTACCGCGAATCCCTCCTGCCCGGGCATGCCGCGACGCCCCTCGACGAAGCGATGCGCGACCTCGTCCTGGAGCGGATGGACCGGTTCTTCCAGGACCCGCCGGAGTGGTTCCGCCCGCCCCTCTTCCCGTCGCACTCGCTGCGCACCACCATCCGGGAGGACGAGCCGATCGACGCCGGCTGCTTCTACGAGGTGAGCGAGTTCAACCCCGACTTCTGGAACCACCCGGAAGTGCAGCCCTACAACAACTGCTAAAACTACGCGCGCAATTACCGCACGGACACCTTCGCCCAGCCCGGCCGCGCCCATGGCGCCCAGACCGACGTCATGGCCTGCCCGGACGTCACCCGGGCCGCGCTGGCCGACGGTCTGCTCCGCCGCTTCGACTGTCTGCCCGACAGCGAGTACCCGCGCCGTCTCATGGCCCTCGTCGTCTGGCCGGGCGTGGACTACCACTGGTACCGCGAGCAGCGCGGCGACTTCTGGGGGCACAAACCCGGCTCGACGGCCGCGCGGAACTACGACAACAGGGGCGCTCTCATCACCGACCCCGAGACCTGCGACCGAGGCGGCTACACCGACTTCTGCGGGTACTTCTACGCGGGCAAGTCGGTGGTCATCGACTGAGCCGGCGGCTGGAAGGACAGTGCGGCGGGGAGCCCTGTGGTGATCGTGGAGCTGAAGGTTTTCAGCGGCCGTCCCGACCCGCGCTGGCCGCTGGCCCCCGCCGCGGCGGCCGGATTCCGGGCGCTCCTCTCCGGACTCGCCCCGGCGGACGCGGGCGCGGACCCGCCCCCGGGCCTGGGGTACCGGGGGTTCACGGTCACGGACGCCGAAGCGGTCCGGTGGGTGTTCCACGGCCGGATCACCGTCGGCGACACGACACTGGCCGATCCCGGACGAACCGTCGAACGCTGGCTGCTCGGCACGCTCCCACCGGAGTTCGCGCCTCTGTGGCCCGTCGTGGCCGCCGCGATCGACGGCTGACGCACCGCGGCCGTATCAGAGCGCGGCCGCCATCCGCCGCACGGCCTCCGTGATCACCTCCGGTGACGTGGCGAGGTTCAGCCGCACGTGCCCGGCCCCTCCCGTGCCGAAGCCGACGCCGCTGGTCAGCGCGACCCGCCCCCGTTCCAGGAAGACGGCGGCCGGGTCGTCGCCCAGGCCGAGCGCCCGGCAGTCCAGCCACGCCAGATACGTCCCCTCCGGAGGCGCGTACCGCACGTCCGGCAGCTGCCGCGCCAGCAGCTCGGCGAGCAGGTGCCGGTTCTCGTCCAGGCCGCTCAGCACGGCGTCGAGCCACTCACCGCCCTGCCGGAGCGCCGCGGTGTGGGCGATGACACCGAGGTGGCCGGGGCCGTGGCCCACCACGTAGGGCAGCCGGGCCAGCTCCTCGGCGGCGGCGGGGCCCGCCACGGCCAGCGCCGCCTTGAGCCCCGCCAGATGCCACGCCTTCGACGCCGACATCAAGGAGAACGCCCCCTCGGCGCCGGGCACCGACAGATACGGCGCGAACCGGGCACCCGGCAGCACGAGCGGCGCGTGGATCTCGTCGACGACGACCCGCACGCCGTACCGGTTCGCCAGCTCCGCGACCACCGTCAGCTCCTGGACGGTGTGTACCGTGCCGGTCGGGTTGTGCGGGCTGCACAGCAAATACGCCGCGCGCCGCCCACCCGCCACCGCCTCCCGGAACGCCGCTTCAAGGGCGACGGGATCGATCCGGTGCCCCTCGCCCAGCGGTGCCTCGACCACCCGCCGGTCCGTGTGCTCCACGAACGCGAAGAACGGCGGATAGACCGGCGGATTCACCACCACCGCGTCCCCGGGCCCGGTCACCAGCCGCAGCATCTCGACCACGCCCAGCATCACGTCGGCCACGATCGCCGTCCGCTCCGCCACCACCCCGTCCCAGTCCCACCGCTCGCGCGCGAACGCGTCCAGTGCCTGCGCGTACCCCGCACCCAGCGGATACCCCGTGTCGCCCAGCGCGACCGCGTCCGTCAGCGCCCGCACCACGGGCTCGGCGACCGGCACGTCCATCTCCGCCACCCACAGCGGCAGCACGTCCGGCGGGTACGTACGCCATTTGGCGCTCGTCCGCTGGCGCAATGTGTCGAGCGAGAGCCGGCGCAGCGGGTTCTTCTCGTCGTAGGGCATGGGGCCATTGTGCGCGGCGCCCGACGGGTCGGGAACGCCAGTGCGACGCGACGGGGTTCAGGTGGTGCGGCCCTCCTCCTCCCCGTCCGGGGCGGGGCCCGCCCGGTCGTCGAGGACGATGACCACCTGGGGGCCGTAGCGGTCGGCCGAATCGGTGTTCCGCAGCGCGTCGGCGATGCGCTCGTACAGCTCGGCGGCCAAGGCCAGATCGCCGAGCCGCTCGGTGTCCTCCTCCCGGGAGGTACGGAAGAGCGAGAGGAGCACGGCGATGAGGCTCCGGCCCGACAGGGTGACCTCCACCCGCCCCTGCTGTTCGTCGTCGACCGGGCCGGGTGCGCGGAAGTGCGGGTCACGCGCGGTCTGTTCGAGCAGAAAGGCCCAGGTGTCACGGTGGCAGACGAGCCCGGCGGAGGAGATGCCGGCGGCGCGGCGGAGCAGCGTCCTCAGCCGCACGGGGTCCGGGGCCTCGGTGCCGGCCTCCTCGTCGCCGGGGCCCGCGGGGCGGGGGAGGGGGCGGGCCAGGGGGCGGGCCGGCTCGACCGGTGCGACGGTCGGGGTGGTGCGGGCGTCGACGAGGTGGCGCAGGGCCCTGCCGTCGGAGCGGAGCGCCTCGATCTCCCCGAGGGCCCGGTCGAGCTTCTCGTGCAGCAGCCCGTGGTCCTCGCGCAGCCGGTTCCCGTCGGCGGTGACGGCCTCCAGCAGCTCTCGCAGCGTGGCGAGGGTGTCGCTCACTTCGGTGAACCTGGTGCCGAGCGTGTCGAGGATCTCCCGGCGCGTCTCGTGGGCGTCGTTCAGGATCGTGGCGGTCTTGACCCAGGCCATGACGCGGACGTCCCCCTCCCGTATCCGCTGATGTCGCCTCCATCTCTATCCGTACCGACCGGGCCGGACACGCGACTTCCGTCCCGTATTCACGCCACGCGCGTCACCGTTCGTCACCGCACAGCGCCGGGGCAACGCCGCTCCCACGCGTCATTGACGCCGGTGGCGACGGCCCCCCACGATCGGGCACACAGCGTGCACAAGGGGTGCCGCAGCGTGAGGAGCCGCACATGTCCACTCCGCAGTCCGGTCGCCGGGCCAAGGGCCTGATCCTCGACTTCGGCGGGGTGCTGACCACGTCCGTCGCCGACCGCGCCCGCGCCTTCTGCCTGCGCGAGGGGCTGGCCCCCGACGCCTTCCTCAACGCCGTCTCGGTGGACCCGGTGGGGCGCGAACTCTTCGCGGACCTGGAACGCGGGGCGATCAGCCAGCGGGAGTGGAACGAACACACCGCGGCCCTCCTCGGCGTCGATCCGGTCGATCTGCTCGGCCGGGCCCTCGCGGACCTCCGCCCCGAGCCGACGCTGACCGCCGCCGCCCAGGCCGCCCGGCGGGCCGGGGTACGGGTCGGCGTCCTCTCCAACAGCCTCGGCTGTGAGCCGTACGACCCGTACGCCGGGTACGCGCTCGACACGTCCTACGACGCGGTGCTGCTCTCCGGCCGCTACCGGATGCGCAAGCCCGACCCCGGGCTCTACACCATCATGCTCGGCCTGATGGAACTCCCCGCCGAGTCCTGTGTGTTCGTCGACGACTCCGCTCGCAACCTCGTCCCCGCCCGGGACCTCGGGATGGCCGTCGTCCGCGCCACCGAGCCCGCCGGCACGGTGGCCGAGATCGAGGCCCTGCTCGGCACGGACCTCACGGGCCGGGTGTGCTGAGCCCGGTGGTGGTGGTGCCCGGCCACCGGCGCGCCTCGCGCGAATGGCATGCTGAAGAGGTGAACGGACCCGAGATCCACATCAGCGTCGCCCCCGAACTGAGGCTCTTCGTCGCCGCCGGGCGGCGCGGCGAACGGGCGGCGGTCGTCACCGACGGGGTATCGACTCTCGGGCACGTCGTCGAATCGCTCGGCATCCCGCTCACCGAGGCCGGCCGGCTGCTCGTCGACGGCCGCGAGGTGCCGGTGTCGCACGTGCCGGCCGCGGGCGAGTCTGTCGAGGTGCGCCCCGCCCCGCGCCCTCAGCCCGTGCCCGGAGCACCACTGCGGTTCCTGCTCGACGTGCACCTGGGAACCCTGGCCCGGCGGCTGCGGCTGCTGGGCGTCGACGCGGCCTACGAGGCGACGGACATCGGCGATCCGGCGCTGGCCGCGCTGTCCGCCGCCGAACGAAGGGTGCTGCTCTCCCGGGACCGGGGCCTGCTGCGGCGCCGGGAGATCTGGGCGGGGGCGTACGTCTACAGCGACCGCCCCGAGGAGCAGCTCCGGGACGTACTCGGCCGCTTCGCGCCGCGCCTGGCCCCCTGGACCCGGTGCACCGCGTGCAACGGCACGTTGCGGGACGCCGACAAGGAAGCGGTCAGCGAACTGCTGGAGCACGGCACGCAACGCACGTACGACGTCTTCGCGCAGTGCGCCGCCTGCGACCGCGTGTACTGGCGCGGCGCGCACCACGAGCGGCTCGAGGCGATCGTCGAGGGCGCGGTCCGCGAGTTCGGCGCGGCAGCGCCGTAGGCCGTGTCCGGCGGATCATGTGGGCGGGCGCCGCGGCCCGCGGCGTGTGCACCACCGCTGCGCGGCGGTGTCCTCAACCGCCGGACGGGCTCAATTGGAGCCCGTCCGGCGATTGAGGACACGCCCGCAGGGCGCTCGCCGCCGCAGGCGGCACAACCGGCCCGGAGGCGAAGATCCGCCGGCCAGGCGAGAGGCGCTCGCCGCCGCAGGCGGCCAAGACGGCCCGCAGCCGAGGTCTGCCGGACACGGCTAGTGGCTCCGAAGCCCTTTCCGTTGCCGCTCCCGGTGTTGCCGTGCGCAACACCGGCCCCGTGCCCGACGCTGTGTTCGTCCCGGCCGGTCGTCGTGCCCGGGACGAGCCGGGCGGGTGCCCGGCCGGGTGACAGGAGGTCCGCGGTGAAGGGTTCGACGCCCGAACGGACACGGGGCCGTCCCGGCGGGGCCGCGTGGCGCGGGGAGGGAGCGCGCCATGGGTGAACTGCGGCCCCTGGCCGACGGGCTGACCGAGGAGTGCCGGACCTTCGCCCAGACGCTGCGCGAACTGTTCGCCGGGCTCGGGGTCTCGGTCCGCCGGTACGCCGCCCGCCGGTTCCGCGACGCGGGCACCGTCTCCCGCTACTTGAGCGGCACGCGCGTCCCGCCCTGGGAATTCGTCCTCGACCTCTTCGCCGATCTCGCGGAATCGCGCGGCACCGCGGTCACCCCGGCCGCCATCGAGCGGGTCCGCGAGCTGCACCGGGCGGCCGTCCGCACCGGCGGTTCCCCCGCGCACGCCATGGAACTGCTGGAACACCAGCTGGCCGACGCCGACCGGGAGTCGAGGCGGTCCACCGTGCAGGAAGACGTACTGGGCGACGCGCTGCTCGACCGCCAGCACCGCATCGCGGACCTGGAGGTGCGGCTGAGCCAGCTGGAAGCGGCGTGGGCGGCCGAGCGCACCCGCGCGGACACGCTGGAGCGGAACGTCCCGGACCGCGCGGAACTGGTCCAGGAGCGCGACCTGCTCCGCCAGGAAGTGCGGAGGCTCACCGAGGAGCTGGAGGACGTCCGCCGGCGCGGACTGCTCGCGGAGGAGCGCTGCCTGCTGCTGGAGCGGCAGTTGGCCATGGTCGAGGCCCAGCAGCCGCCCCCGGTACGCGAGGACCGCCACCCGCCGCACGCCGAGGCCGCCCCCTCGGGGGTCTACCCCGGGCCCCGCCCGAAGATCCTCATCGTCGACGACCAGCACAACAACCTGCTCGCCATGACGGCCGCGCTGTCCACGCTCGACCAGGAACTGGTGGCCGCGTCGTGCGGACAGGAGGCGCTCAAGGCCCTGCTCGACCACGACGACTTCGCCGTCATCCTGCTGGACGTGCAGATGCCGGAGATGGACGGCTACGAGACGGCCGCACAGATCAAACGCCGTGCCCGCAACAGGGATATCCCCATCATCTTCGTCACCGCCATGGGCATGGACGCCGAACACTCCTCACGCGGCTACGCCGCCGGGGCCGTGGACTACATCACCAAGCCTTTCGACCCCTGGGCGCTGCGGGCCAAGGTCTCGGTCTTCACCGAGATCTTCCTCGAACGCCGCCGCTACCACCGGCGGGAGCACGTCCCCGAGCGCTGACGGGCAGGGGGCGGAGCACTGGCGGCGGACGCCGCCCGGCTACAGCTCCTTGGCCGGCCAGTCCAGGAGCCGGGCGCCGATGACGGCGGTCTGCAAGGTGTAGCGGTGCATCGGGTCCGCCGGGTCCGCGCCGGTCAGGTCGTGGATGCGCGCCAGACGATAGGTGAACGCCCGGACGCTCAAGGACAGTCTGCGGGCCGCCTCGGCGGCCACGCAGCCGGAGTCGAAGAAGGCGTCGAGCGTCGCCAGCAGCGGTTCGGCGCCGCCGCGCGCCCGCCGCAGCGGGCCCAGAGTGGAGCGCACCAGGTCCGCCATGGCCTGCCGGTCGCGGGTCAGGACGGGGAAGACCAGCAGATCGGCGGCGCGCAGTACGGGGGCGTCGAGCCCCATCTTGCCGGCCAGGTCGAGGGCGCTGAGGGCTTCCTCGTAGGAGTGCACGACGCCCCCCGGGCCCGGGTGCGGGCGCCCGACCGCCACCTGCCCGCCGCCGGTGACGTGGTGGGCCCGCTGGGTGAAGTAACGCAGCACGTCGTCCTGGTCGCCCGGCGCGACGCAGATCAGCCTTCCGTCCTTCGTGGTCAGCAGGGTGTGACGCTCGCCGAAGCGGCCCTGGAACGCGGCCGCCAGCCGTCGCGTCACCGGGTGGGCGTCGTCGTAGGGCTCCGGGCCCGCGGCGACGGCCACCGCGTGCGCGTGGGCGAGCCGCAGGCCGAAGCGCTCGGCGCGTTCCGAGAGCCGGCCCGGGTCGCTGCGCCCGTGCAGCAGATCGTCGATGAACTCGCGGTGCGCGGCCTCCTCCTGGCGCACGGCCAGGTGCCGAGCCCGCTCGTAGCCCTCGGCGAAGGCGTCGACGGCTTGCTCGGTCGCGGCAAGGACACTGTCGACGGTGGCGCGGGGACCGCCCGCCCCGAGCGGGCCGGTGGCGGCCGGCAGCGCGGCCCAGAGGGCACGCGTGGCGGACAGATGACCGATGACCAGACGGCGCAGCCCGTGCCCGTCCTCCGCCGCCCGCTCGCCCAGCGCGCGGCGCGACTCCAACTCGTCGCGGCTGAGCCTGCGCCCGGTGGCCGAGACCGCGGTGATGAGTTCGGCGTAGCCGCTCAGATAGCCCTCGGATATCTCCGGGTGTGTCATGCGTTGTCTCCGGTCCTCTACGGGGCGCCCGCCGGATTCCCCGACGGGCCGCCGGGGCGCCGCCCGGCCGGCGGGCGGCCGGTGCCCCGGGTGACAGCATCCTGCATCAGGATCGCGTAAAGATTGCCGGAGTACGGCAATGCGCACTCCTGTTCCCAGGTGTCAGCATGTGCTCGGGGGAGACGTGGGGGACCACGGCGGCGCCTCGATGCCGGATCCGGGAAACGGAACGCCCGGCACCGACGGGCCGACCGCCTGGCTTCCCGGCCTTCGCACACCGGCGTGCGCTCACCCCTCGCACGGCACGGACGTGACACGGACGCGGCGCGCACACAGTCATCACACACAGACATCACACACAGTCATCACGAAGACAGTCACCACGAAGACGGACACAAGGGGGCGGGCCGATGCGGGAATTCCTCGCCGCGGCGCTCGCGTTCCCGGCCGCGCTCTTCGGTTTCGCGCTTCTCGTCGTCATCGGGTACTGGCTGCTGGCGCTGTTCGGCGCCGTCGACGTCGACGGCCATGCCCCGGACGCCCACGGCGGTACCGAACACGGCGGGCTGTCGGGGCTGACGGCCGGCGCCGGACTCGGCAGGGTCCCGGTCGCCGCCGTCCTCTCCCTGCTGATCGCCCTCGCCTGGTTCCTGTCCCTGGCCGGCACCGTCGCGCTCCGCCGCGCCGAGGTCCTCGGACTGCCCCGGGCCCTGCTCGCCGGCGGCATCCTCGCCGGGGCGCTGGTGGGCTCCTGGGCCTGCACCTGGCTGCTGGTACGGCCGCTGCGCCGCTTCTTCCGCGACGAACGCCCACCCTCACGCATGGACTTCATCGGCCGCGTCTGTGTGATCCGCACCGGACGCGTCGGGGCCGACTTCGGGCAGGCCGAAGTCGTCTCCGACGACGGCTCGACCGCGATCCTCCAGGTGCGCACCGACGAGAGCGGGCTCACCGCCGGCTCCACCGCCCTGATCTTCGACTACGACACCGACGGCGAGTTCTTCCGGGTCGCGCCCTTCGACGCGGCGCTCGACCCCGGCCCGCCCGCCCGCTGACGGGCCGGCGGTACCCACACTTCCCTCATCAACCGACCGACAGAGGTTCCACCATGGATGCCACCGCCATCGGAATCGGCGTGCTCTTCGCCGTCGTGCTGCTCATCGCCCTCGGCGTGCTGTTCACCGTCAGCCGGCTGTTCCGCAAGGTCGAACAGGGCAAGGCGCTGATCATCTCCAAGACCAAGCGCGTCGACGTCACCTTCACCGGGTCCGTCGTGCTGCCGGTGCTGCACAAGGCCGAGTACATGGACATCTCGGTGAAGACCATCGAGATCCGGCGCACCGGCCGCGAGGGCCTGATCTGCCAGGACAACATCCGTGCCGACATCCACATCAACTTCTTCGTGCGGGTCAACAAGACCGTCGAGGACGTCATCAAAGTGGCCCAGGCCATCGGCACCCAGCGGGCCAGCGACCCGCGCACCCTGCAGGAGTTCTTCGCGGCGAAGTTCTCCGAGGCGCTCAAGACGGTCGGCAAGCAGCTGGACTTCGTCGACCTCTACACCAAGCGCGAGGAGTTCCGGGACCGGATCATCTCCGTCATCGGCACCGACCTCAACGGCTTCCACCTCGACGACGCGGCCATCGACTTCCTCGAGCAGACCCCGATGACCCAACTGGACGCCGCCAACATCCTCGACGCGCAGGGCATCCGGAAGATCACCGAGCTGACGGCGATCGAGCACGTACGCACCAACGAGTTCCAGCGCACCGAGGAGAAGGAGATCACCCGGCAGAACGTCGAGGCCCGCGAGGCGGTCCTGGAGCTGGAGCGGCGGCAGACCGACGCCGAGATCAAGCAGCAGCGGGAGATCGAGACCGTACGGGCCCGGGAGGAGGCCGAGACGGCCCGGGTGCAGGCCGAGGAGCGGCTGCGCGCCGACACCGCCCGGATCCGTACCGAGGAGCAGCTCGGCATCCAGAACGAGAACCGCGAGCGTGAGGTCGCCGTGGCGCAGAAGAACCGCGAGCGGGTCATCGCCATCGAGAACGAGCGCATCGAGAAGGACCGCCTGCTGGAGGTCATCGCCCGCGAGCGGGAGACCCAGCTGCGGCGCATCGCCGCCGACAAGGAGGTCGAGGCGGAGAAGCGCGAGATCGCCGACGTCGTGCGGGAGCGGATCGCGGTCGAGAAGACCGTCGCCGCGCAGGAGGAGGAGATCAAGAAGCTGCGGGTCGTGGAAGAGGCCGAGCGCGACCGGCAGGCACTGATCATCCGGGCCGAGGCCGAGGCCCAGCAGCAGTTGGTCAAGGACATCAAGGCGGCGGAGGCGGCCGAGCAGTCCGCGTCGCACCGGGCCGCGGAGACGCTGACGGCCGCCGAGGCGCGGCGCAAGGCCGCCGAGCTGGACGCGGAGGCCGCCGTCCGGCTGGCCGAGGGCAAGCGCGCGGACGCGGCCGCCGTCGGGCTCGCGGAGGCGGAGGTCCGAGAGCGCACGGCCGAGGCCATCGCCAAGGTCGGTCACGCGGAGGCCGAGGTGACCCGGGCGAAGGCGCTGGCCGGCGCGGAGGGTCTCAAGCAGAAGCTCAAGTGCGAGGCCGAGGGGCTCACCGACAAGGCCGCGGCGATGGCCGCGCTCGACGCGGCCAGCCGCGACCACGAGGAGTTCCGGCTCCGGCTGGAGGCCGAGAAGGACGTCCGGCTGGCCGGCATCGACGTGCACCGCCAGGTCGCCGAGGCACAGGCGAGCGTCCTCGCCAAGGGACTGGAGAACGCGAAGATAGACATCGTGGGCGGGGAGAGCGTCTTCTTCGACCGGCTCGTGAACTCCATCGCCCTGGGCAAGGGCATCGACGCCCTCGTCGACCGTTCCGAGACCGTACGGACCGTGGCCGGCCCGTGGCTGGACAAGGACGACTCCTCCTTCACCCGGGACCTGCGGACGATGACGGCGGGCCTGGGCGCCGGGGGCCTGCGCGACCTGACCCTCGCCGGGGCCCTGACCCGGCTCATCGCGGGCGGCGGCCCGCAGACCGGCGTCCTGGAAGGCCTGCTGGCCTCCGTGACCGCGGGTGGCCTGGGCGACCTGAAACTGACGGACCTCCCGGTTCCGGCCCCGCTCAACGGCGTCGCGCCGTAGCGGTGCCCCTGCGCGGTGGCGCCCGTGACACCCGCACCTCCGCTGCGCGGCGGTGTCCTCAATCGCCGGACGGGCTCATTTTCAGCCCGTCCGGCGCTTGAGGACGCGCCCGCAGGGCGCCCGCCGCCGCAGGCGGCACAACAGACCCGAAGCCGGGGATCCGCCGGCCAGGCGAGAGGCGCTATGCCGCCGCAGGCGGCACGGGCCGGCCCGCAGTCGAAGAGACCGCCGGCCAGGCGAGACGCCTTAAGACAACGCACAGGGAGCTTGCATGTCCACGCAATCCACAGGCCCCCGGCCGGACGCCGGTACCTACGAGGTGCTGCGCGACCGGCTGGCCGCGCTGGCCGGTGACCTCGCCCGGGGGGCCGAGGCGCTCAACGCCCGGCGCGTGGCCGCCTTCGGCTCCACCGGCCTGCGACTGCTCGGCACCGAGCGGCTGCACACCGGGCACTCCTGTGTGCCCCGCGACCTCGTCGCCGTCGGCGGCCATCTGCTCCTCGGGTACGACACCCCGCCCGGACAGCGCCGCGACACCGCCGAAAACACCCCCGACGACGTCTTCACGCTGCGCGCCTTCCGGCGCGACGGCGAACACATCACCTTCGGCGACACCGACGACCGGCCACTCCCCGGACTGCTGGACGACCCCGCCTTCGTCCGCGAGTTCGGCGAGCTGTACCGCTACTACCGCGCGGCGACGCTCCTGCGGCTGCGGCACGTCGACGGCAAGCTGCTGGCCGTCTTCCGCACCGGACCGCACCCCGGCGACCTGCGGGTCCTGCGCTGGCGGCTGGACGCGGACGGAATGCCGCACTACCTCGACGCGCGCGGCGAGCGCGACCACGTCCTGCCGCCCTCCCACGACGTCGAATGGATCCCCGCCACCCGCGACGACCACGTCCTGGGCCGCCACCCGCACGTCGCCATCGGCACCGGCCTCTACGTGTCGACCGTCGGCGGGACCCTCACCGTCAAGACCGAGAACACCACCGAGTCCGCCGACGGCATCCACAGCGAACCCGTCGACGACCCGCTGCAGTCCCTCGCCGACGCCGACATCGAGCACGCCCGCACCGGCCCGCTCGTCCTGCTGCGCGTCCGCCCCTACAACGAGACCGCCTGGCGCCACCTCGTCTTCAACACCACCACGGCCACCGTGACCCGCCTCGACGGCATCGGCCAGGCCTGTCTGCGGCTCCCCGACGACCAGGGCATCATCTTCCCCGGCGGCTACCACCTCGCCACCGGCACCGCCAAGACCTTCGACACCGACGCCGCCACCACGGACGAGGCGCTCGTCTTCGAACGGTCCGTCCGGTCGCCCAACGGCGAGGACGTCCTCTACGTCTTCCACGCCCCCGGCGAGGGCCGCGCCCTGCTGCTCTCCTACAACGTCATCCGCAAAGAGGTCGCCACCCCCCTGGCCTGCCACGGCTACGCGCTCTTCGACGACGGCACCCTGGTCACCCTGCGCGCCGACTCCGACGAAGCGGCCCGCGTCCACGCCGTACAGACCTGGCAGAGCCCGTACGTGTCCGACCGCCACGCCGCCGAGGCGCTCCAGGCGACCGCGGGCACCGGCCCCCTGGAGCGCGTCGGCAACCCCGACCTGGTGCGCGGCATCTCCGAGTGCCTGACCGTCGCCCGCATGGTCTCCGAGACCACCCCCACGAGCGCCGTCTTCGAGGCGATCGCCGGCGCCTGCACCCGCGTCGCCGACCGGTTTCACTGGCTCGCCGACCCCGAACTGGGCTCCCTGCGCGAGCCCCTGACGCAGGTGCGGTCCACCGCCGAGCAGGTCCTCGCCGAGTTCGAGACCGTCCGGACCCTCACCCGCCGGGCCGCCGACGCGCTCGAGGAGGCCGCCGCGCACACCGCCTCCCTCGTCCGGCGCGTCCGCGGCGAGAGCCCCCGCACCGCCGACGCGTGGGTGGGACACCTCGGCGAACTCCGGCGGGCGCAGGGCCGCCTCACGACCCTGCGCGACACCCGCTACACCGACACCGGGCGCATCGACGCCCTCACCGCCGAGGTCGAGGACGACATCGCCGCCACCGCCCGGCGCGCGGTGGACTTCCTGCGCCGGGACGACGCCTTCGCCGGATACGAGGCCGACGTCGCCCTGCTGACCGCCGAGGCCGAGGCCATCGAGACGGTCGCCGCGGCCGCCCCCGTCACCGAGAGCCTCGACGAACGGACCTCCGGTCTGGAGGTCCTCACGGAGGTCGTCGCGGGCCTGGAGATCGGTGACGCGACCGTGCGCACCGCGATCCTGGAACGGGTCGCCGGGGTGCTCGGCGGTATCAACCGGGCCCGCGCCACGCTCGCCGCCCGCCGCCGTGAACTCCTCGGCCACGAGGGCCGTGCCGCGCTCGCCGCCGAACGCGCGCTGCTCTCCCAGGCCGTCACCGCGGGCCTCGCCGCCGCCGGCACCCCCGAGGCCTGCGAGGAGCAGCTCTCCCGGCTGCTGCTCCGGCTGGAGAACCTCGAAGCGCGCTTCGCCGAACATGACGACTTCCTCACCGAACTGGCCACCAAGCGCACCGACGTGTACGAGGCCTTCTCCGCCCGTCAGCAGACCCTCCGGGACGCCCGCGCCCGGCACGCCGAACGCCTCGCCGGCTCCGCGACCCGGATCCTCGCCACCGTCCACCGCCGGGCCCTCACCCTCGCCGACCTCGACGCCGTCCACACCTATTTCGCCTCCGACCCCATGGTCGGCAAGGTCCGCCGCACCGCCGACGAACTGCGGGAACTGGGCGAGCCGGTACGGGCCGACGAACTCGACGGCCGCCTCAAGGCGCTCCGTCAGGAAGCCGGCCGTGCCCTGCGCGACCGCGCCGACCTCTACGCCGACGGCGGCGGGACCATACGCCTGGGCCGCCACCGGTTCACCGTCAACACCCAGAGCACCGACGTCACGCTCGTCCCGCACGGTGACGGCCTCGCCTTCGCGCTGACCGGCACCGACTACCGTTCGCCGGTCACCGACCCCGGCTTCGCGGACACCCGCCCCTACTGGGACCAACTGCTGCCCTCCGAGACCCCGGAGGTGTACCGCGCGGAACACCTCGCCGCGCGGATCCTCGCCGAGAGCACCCCGGGCACCCTGCTTGAGGGCGACCCGGCGGCCCTGTCGGACCTCGTCCGGGCCGCCGCCGACGCCGCGTACGACGAGGGTTACGAGCGCGGCGTGCACGACCACGACGCCGCCGCGATCCTCGCCGTACTGCTGCGGCTGCGCGCCGGTGCCGGTCTCCTGCGCTACCCGCCGGCCGTACGCGCGGCCGCCCAGCTGTTCTGGACGTACGGTGCCGACCCCGCGCGACGCGCGGCCTGGACCCTGCGCGCCCGGTCACTGGCCCGGGCCCGCGAGACCTTCAAGACCGCCCCCGCCATCGCCGATCTGACCGCCGAACTGGCCGCGGCCCTCACCTCGTTCGAGGCACCCGCACCGGGCCCGGGCACCGGGAGCGCCCTCGCCGCCGAGTACCTCTTCGAGGAACTGGTCTGCGCGCCCGAGGGCTTCGCCACCGGCGCCGGGGCCCGCACCCTCATCGACGACTTCCGCCGCGCCACCGGCGGCTCCGCCTACGACGAGGAACTCGAAGCACTCGGCACACCGGTCGCCGGACGGGACGACCACGCCACCGTCCACGAGAGCCTGGCCGCCCGCCGCCAAATCGTCCGGGCCTGGCTCGGCTCCTACGCGGCAGCCCGCGGCGAGGACACCGACCCGGGCGACCTCGCCGAAGCCGTCGCCGTCGAACTCTGCCCCGGCACCCCCCGCTACACCGTGACCGCCCCCCTCACCGCACCCGTCGACGGCCTGCTCGGCACCCACCCCCGCATCACCGACCGGCGCCTGACCGTGCGCCTCGACGAACTCCTCGCCCGCACCCGCCGCTTCCGCGACGAGCGGGTCCCGGGCTTCCGCTCCTACCGCCGTCGGCGCGACGAACTCGTCGCCGCCGAGCGCGCCCGGCTGCGCATCGAGGAATGCACGCCCCAGGTGATGAGCGCCTTCGTCCGCAACCGCCTCCTCGACGAGGTCTACCTCCCGCTGATCGGCGACAACCTCGCCAAGCAACTGGGCGCCGCGGGGGACGCCAAACGCACCGACAACAACGGTCTGCTCCTGCTGCTCTCACCACCGGGCTACGGCAAGACGACCCTCATGGAATACGTCGCCGACCGGCTCGGGCTCCTCTTCGTCAAGGTCAGCGGGCCCGCCCTGGGCCACGCGGTCACCTCACTCGACCCGGCCGAGGCACCCGACGCCACCGCCCGCAGCGAGGTCGAGAAGATCAACTTCGCCCTGGAGGCGGGCAGCAACACCCTGCTCCACCTCGACGACATCCAGCACACCTCGCCCGAACTGCTCCAGAAGTTCATCTCCCTGTGCGACGCCCAACGCCGTATCGAAGGCGTCCACAACGGCCGGGCGCGCACCTACGACCTGCGGGGCAAGCGCTTCGCCGTATGCATGACCGGCAACCCCTACACCGAGTCCGGCGGGCGCTTCCGCATCCCCGACATGCTCGCCAACCGCGCCGACGTGTGGAACCTCGGCGACGTCCTGTCCGGCAAGGAGGACGTCTTCGCGCTCAGCTTCATCGAGAACGCCCTCACCTCCCACCCGGTCCTCGCCCCGCTCGCCGGACGGGACCGGGCGGACCTGGACACGCTGATCCGGCTCGCCGAAGGCGACCCGGCCGCACGGGCGGACCGTCTCGTCCACCCGTACGCCCCCGCCGAACTGGACCAGGTGCTCGCCGTCCTGCGCCATCTGCTCACCGCGCGAGGCACCGTCCTGGCCGTCAACGCCGCCTACATCGCCTCGGCCGCCCGCACCGACGCCACCCGCACCGAACCACCCTTCCTGCTCCAGGGCTCCTACCGGAACATGAACAAGATCGCCGAACGCGTGGTGCCCGTCATGAACGACGCCGAACTCGCCGCCGTCATCGACGACCACTACACCGCCGAGGCCCAGACCCTGACCACCGGCGCCGAGGCGAACCTCCTCAAACTCGCCGAACTGCGCGGCACGCTCACCCCCGCGCAGACCGCCCGCCGCACCGCGATCACCACGGCCTATGTCCGCACCCAGGCCCTCGGCGGGCCCGACGACGACCCTCTCGTCCGCGCCGTCGCGGCACTCGGCCTGCTCGCCGACCGCGTCGCCGCCGTGGAAACCGCCATCACCCGGGCGAGCGCCCCGGACACCACGGTCGGCCCGTGAGACGGACCCCGCCCGTCACACCGGGCAGGGCCGGGACTCGTACAGCCGGGTGTAGTAGCGGCCCTCGGCCTCCAGCCCGGCGGGATCGTCACCGGCGAGCAGGACCCGCTCGACGGCGGCACGCTGCTCCGCCGGGGTGGTGAACAACCGCTGCGGATACGTCCGCGCGGGGTCCGTACGCGTCGTCAGACCGTGGGCCCCCAGCCGGGCGGCGACCTGGTCGTAGGGAAAGGTACGCAGGACGAACGCGCTCACCCACACCGGACACCGCGTCCACTCCAGCAGGGCCCCGAACGTCCGGTGGGTCACATACCCGACGCCACCGGTGACCGTGATCAGCCCGATGCGCCCGAGGGCCCTGCGCAACGGGACGCTGGGAGAGGCGCTCTCCAGGTTCTCCGCGTACGCCTCGTCGAGCAGACCCACGGCCAGGGCGTAGCGGAGGGCGTTGCCCGCGGCGTCGAGACCGATGGCGGGCGAGGCGTCCGCGCGGCGCCGGGAGGCGTAGAACCGCTTGTCCCGCTCGATCAGTTCGGTGGTGGTGAGCGCGTCCGCTTCGGGGCCGGTGTAGTGGTGGTACAGCTCGGCGAGGGACACGTCGTGGTTGAGGAGGGCGGCGTTGATGCCGTAGGAGCAGCACACGTCGAGCACGGTAACCGGCACCCCGGCCCCCTCCGTGCCGGCCGCGGCGCGCTCGGCACGGGTACGGCGGAAGACGTCCTGGGCGTGGTGCGGGATCTCGTACTCCAACGGCCCGAGCCGCCGGAAGTAGGCCCGGGGATCGGGCTCGTCGTAGATGTCGTGGAACCAGGCCTTGCCCGTCGTGCCGCTGCTCCGGCTTTCGGCCATGCGCGTACCTCCGGGGTATGGACGGGGGACAGCTGCCCTACGCGTGCCTAACGGATCCGGGGCCCGAGCCGATAGGCCGCGGGGCGGGAACCGGTCAGTGAACATCGTCCGCGCATTGACGGCCGGACACTCCGAAGTGCCGGGAACGTACCTCGTGTGAGGTACCGAACGGGTGGCCGGGCGTCTGGCTATGTCTGTCCTCAATCGCCGGACGGGCTTGATGTGGCTGGCCTCAGCCCAATCCAGCCCGTCCGGCGCTTGAGGACACGCCCGCAGGGCGCCTCGCCGCCGTAGGCGGCAAGACGGGCTGGTAGCCGAAAAACCGCCGGAGTCCGTCGGCACCACCGCTGCGCGGCGGTTGTCCTCAATCGCCGGACGGGCTGGATTCGGCTGGCCTCAGCCGCATCCAGCCCGTAGCCGAAAAGCCGCCGGCCAGGCAAAAGGCGCCTCGTCGCCGCAAGCGGCACCACCGGCTCGTAGTCGAAAAACCGCCGACCAGGCGAGACGTACGGGCTAACCCAAGCCGTGGATCCCCGCCGCCGTCAGCCATTCGGTGATCCGCCGGGGCGGCCACGCGCCGCTGAAGCGGAAGACCTCGGAGCCGTCGCGCATCAGGACGACGGTGGGGACGCTCAGGGCGTCGAACCGTTCCTGCGCCCACTCCGCCTCGTCGACATCGATCTTCACACCGACCAGGGTGTCCCCGCACGCCTCGACGATGTCCTCGAGCACGGGCGTGAGCAGCCCGCACGGGCCGCACCACGGCGCGGTCAGATCGACGAGCACCGGCACGGGGCCCGCCAGCAGCGCGTCCAGGTCCGCTTCCCGGACGATGTCGCGGAGCACCCCGCCGCGCTCCTCGGCGACGGCCTCCAGTTCCTCGTCCGTGTCCTCGTCGAGGGCCGCGGCGTCCGCGGCGGCGCGGGCGAAGACGGCGGCGTTCTCCGGGGGAGCGGAGATGCCGTTGACCGCCAGCCCCGTGGACAGCAGACGCTCCAGCACCGCGAGGTCCAGCTCGTGGCCGGGGCGTTCGGCCACGGACAGGTCGGTCAGCGGGGGAGCGAGGGTGAGCACGGCGTCGGCCAGCGCGTCGTCGACCGGCGTGTTCTCGATGGTGAGGGTGCCGAGTTGGTGCCGGCCCGCCAGTTGCCGGAGCGAAGCGGGCTCGAAGGCGCCGCCGCCGCACAGCACCAGGGAGTCCAGGGAGGCGAGGGCCTCGGATCCGGCCAGCGCGGCCAGGCCCGCGCCGGTGAACCGGGGGGAGTCCAGGACGAGGTCGCCCAGCTCGGACAGGCCGCCGAGGGCGCGCACCCCCTCGTCGGTGAAGTCGCCGGTCAGGATGAGGGTCCGCAGGCCGCGGAGCCTTCCAACCGCCCGGAGCGCCTCGTCCGTCGCGTCGCCCAGGTCCACCACGACGAAGGTGTCGGGCGGCAGCTCCGCCAGGCCGGCCAGGCTGTGTCCGTCGGCCTCGGCCGCGTAGACGAGCTGGGCCTCGGCCGGGACCTCGACCGCGCCGCGGGGCGTGACCTCGACCGGGCCGCCCTGACCGTCGGCTTCGGCTGTGGAGGGATCGTTGTAATAGACGACGGTGCCCGGCAGACCCTGCTCGGGGAAACGAACGACGCGAGTGCTCATGGGCCCCATGCTAAACAGCCGACCCACTCATGCCGGAAGCACGGGTTCCGTGGCGGCGGCACCGATGACCGGGGCGAACGCGCCGTCACGACCGGCGCGCCGGCCCCGGCCGGGTCAAGCCGACCGGGGCCCTCAGAGCCGCGCCTTGATCACGTCCTCCAGTGCGCCCTGCGGCACCTCGCCGTCGGGAGTGAGCTTGTCGACCGCTTCCGGCAGGGCCGCGGCGAGCTGGTCGGCGGCGTCCTCCGGGGTGATGCCCGCCTGCTGTGCGACCCGGTCCAGCGTCTGGTACGGCAGGGCCTGGGCGACCTCCGCCCCGGTGACCGGTTCGTTCGCACCCCGGCCCACCCAGGAGCGGGCCTTGCCCTCCAGCCCGCCGTCCCGGAGTTCGCTCAGCAGCGCGGCGAGCGGGTTCCCCCCGCCCTGTCCGCTGTCGCCGAGCGTGCCCAGGAGGGCTGCCAGCAGTTGGCCCGTCCCGCTCCGGCCGCCGCCGAGCAGGCCGTCCAGCAGACTTCCCAGGTCCTCATCCGCCATGTCCCATGCCTTTCCCTGTCCCCGCCGGCTCTTGTTCACCTCTTGTTCCTCCAGGCCTACCCGTACCGGCCGGGTCCGGCCTGCCGACCGGGGCATGTTCACTCGTACGTAGCCGGTGACGGCCCCGCGCGGCCCGCCGCCCCCGCGTCGGCCACCCGGCCGAAACGGAGGGCGGCCGAAGGCGGAGAGGGCCGTGCCGTCGAGCGGGGGGACTGGCCCGAAAGCGATCCCGCGCACCGGGAACCCGCTGTCCTCCACGGCGGATTGCGGCGATCCGTGGGTGAATCCCGGGGCTCAGGTGTCCGGTTGGAGCAGGGCGGCGGCCTGCCCGGAGAGGCTGTAGCCCTTCGTCCGTACCAAGTCGCCCTGTGTACCAGGTCTGTATGCCGCCGTGTAACAAGTCCGTATAAGCCATCGAGCGCGCCCCGCACCACAGTATGACTGGTGCCTCACAGTGAGCGGTACGACCCGGAGGAAGCCCTATGGGTAGGCACAGTCAGCCCAACCGTGTGATGCGCGCCCATGCCACGGCGATCAAAGCGGCCACCATGATGGGTGTGGCGGGGGCACTGGCCTTGACCTTCCAGACGACGGGCGGGAACACCGCCGCCGAAGCGCGTTCCGAACCCCGCTTCGAGCCGGTGCCCGACCCCGTCGACGACCCGGCCGAGCCCACCGCCGCCACCCGCCGGGACAAGGGCGGCAAGCCGGCCGGGACGGCATCCACCGGGCCGTCCGACGTCGACTTCTCCGCGCGCCCGAAGGTCCGGCACACGGTGGGGCGCCCGGCCGGGACCGTGACACCGCCACCGCGCGCCGGGGACGGGCCCCGGGAGCCGGGGCGGGCGGCCGGGGCACCGGCGGCCGGTTGGGTGCCCGATGTGTCCGCCCTCGCCGCCCTTCCCGCCGTCGCCGCCGACGGCGCCGCCCGGACCGTCGCCGAGGCCGCCTCCGGGACGTCCCCGGCACCCGGGCGGGCCGTGACACCCCCGCTGTCGTCCCCGCCCCCGCCCCCGGCGCCCGCGCCCGGTGCGCCCACCGCGCCGACGGCGCGGCCGGCGGGCGGCCCGTCCGCCCAGCGGCAGGCGCCGCCGAGCGGCGTGGTCGACGGGCTGCTCGGTGGCGTCGCCGGCGTCACCGGCGCTCTGCTGGGCCGCTGAACGCCTAGGGCGTGTCCGCCGGGCGCCGCCCACCGGCGGGCCGTCGTCCGGCCGTCAGCCCTGGTCGGTGCCCACGGTGAGCAGGTCCACGACGTCGCACAGGTCGCCGCGCCGGCGGAAAGCCTCCCGCTGCCGGTCGGCGCCACCGCCGGTCAGGCGCCGGCGCCGCCACAGATCCCGGACGAGGGACAGATCGCCCGCCGCCTCCAAGGCGGGTGCCGCGCGGCGCAGCAGCCGGTCGACGCGTTCGACGGCCGGGTGGTGGCCCCCCGTCGCCGGGTCGACGCCGCGCCCGGTCAGGCCGTCCCGGGCGGCCCGCCAGTGCGCCGCGCGCAGCAGCGGGTCGAGGACGCCGGGCGCCGGGACGCCGCGCCGGACGTCGGCCAGCAGTACCGCCGCGAGCGCGCGCGTCAGACCGGCCAGGAGGATCACGGTGTCCACGTCCGCGTTGACGTCGGCCACCCGGATCTCCACGGTGGGGCAGTGCTCGGAGGGGCGGGCGTACCAATAGACCATCCTGCGGTCCACCAGCATGCCGGAGGTGACGAGGGTGTCCACGAGCGTGTCGTACGCCGTCGCGTCGGGGAGCAGGGGTGCGGGACCGGCGCCCGGCCACTGGGCCCAGCGCATCGTCCGCCAACTGGCGTATCCGCTGTCCCGGCCCGCGTGGAACGGCGAGTTGGCGGCGAGGGCCTGGAGCGCGGGCAGCCAGGGCCGGAGATGGTTGGCGAGCTGGACGGCCTGCTCCCGGGCGGCGACCCCCACATGGATGTGGCAGCCGCAGACGCCGGTGCCCTGGTCCCCGGTGACCAGCGGGCCGAACTCCGAGGCCATGCGCAGATAGCGGATCTGATCGGTGACCTCCAGCGGGCCCCGGGAGGGAATGATCACGGTGCCGGACGCCACCGCCCGGCAGCCGTATTCGGCGGCGGCCGCCGCGACGCCCGCGCGCAGCCGGGACAACTCCTTGTACAGATCGTCGAGCGTGGTGACGGGGTGCGTGCGGGTCTCGACCATGGTCGGGAAGATCTCCGCGCCGACCTGGTCGCCGAGGACGCCCTGGGCGCCCTTGATGACCACCGGCGCGCAGCCGACCGCGGCCCGCGAATGGCTGTCGACGAGGACGAACTCCTCCTCGACGCCCAGGGTGGGTATGTCGTCGGACGTCCCGAGCGGCGGATCACTCGAAGAGCCGATGTGCCGTATCGTCCCATCGCCCATCGCGCCAACTCCTCTTGCTGGTAGGTGTGATGACGGGCTGTCCAGGGCCGGACCGTGTCGCTTTTCCCCGCGGGCGCCGTGCCGTTCCCTCGGCTTCCCGGCGGCGGTCCGCGCGCGTCGCCCTCGGCCGGCGGAGGAACGGAATCATCGATCTGTTCGCCCCTGTGGGCGAGGAGTCGGGCCCGCCGACCGTCAGCGGCACTTCCTCGGCGCCAGGGGGGAAACCCATGGTGATGGGCGCCGCGCAAGCCGTCAATACGGGTCGGATCCGGTCGGGGCGTGGCGGGAACCGGTGCCAAAGGGGCAAAGCCCCGATCCGGGCGGCCGGGGCCGCGCCGGGACCGGGGCCGGTGCCGGACCCTCCTAACCTGCGGTGACGGGCTCCCGGGCGAGGCCGTGGGCGCGCAGACCGCTGCCGTAGCGGCGCAGCAGCAGGACCGCCGTGGTGGCGAGGCCGAGGAGCAGACCGAGCCAGATACCGAGGGTGTCGAGTCCCGCCGGGTAGCCCAGCAGCCAGGCGGCGGGCAGACCGACGAGCCAATAGCCGACGAGGGTGATGCGGAAGCCGCTCTTGGTGTCGTCGAGACCCCGCAGCAGACCGACGCCGATGTTCTGGGCGCAGTCGAAGAACTGGAGGAAGGCGATGACGAAGAGCAGCCGGGTGGCGATCGTGACGGCCTCGTCGTCGCCCGTGGCGCCGGTGTCGAGGAACGGGCGCAGCACCAGCCCGGGCAGCGTGGCGTAGCCGACGGCGACGACGGTCATGACGGCGGCGGCACAGGTGAGGGCGGTGTTCTTGATGCGCCGGGCGGCGTCGGGGCGGCCGAGGGCCAGCTCGCGGCTGACGTTGATGGACGCGGCGTGGGAGAGCCCCACGGCGACCTGGAAGACGATGTAGACGAGCTGGTTCACGGCGGTGTGGGCGGCGAGGGCGGCGCTCCCGAAGGAACCGGCCATCAGCGCGGTGACCGAGAAGAAGCCGGCCTCCGAACCGTAGGTCGCGGCGATGGGGACGCCCAGCCGGACGAGTTCGCGCACGGTCGCGCGGTCGGCCTTCAGGACGTTCAGGCCGAGCAGCGGGGCGAGGACGGTGTCCCGCTTCGCCGAGCGGTACAGGGCGAGGAAGGACAGGAGATAGACGGTCGAGGTGGCCACGCCGATGCCCGGCAGGCCCAGCTCGGGCAGCCCCCAGGTGCCGTGGATCAGCAGCCAGTCGAGGCCCGCGTTGACGGCGACCGAGGCGAGGGTGATCCGCAGCAGTGCCTGCGGGCGGCGCATGCCGACGGTGAACTGCCGGATCGCCTGGAACCACAGACACGGCAGCAGCCCCGGGGCCAGCGCCAGCAGCATCGTCCGCGCGCGGCCGGCGACCGTGGCGTCCTGGCCGAGCCAGGTGAGGCCCTGCCCGACGAGGACCATCAGGACGGCCCCGGCGACCCCGGCGAGCGTGGCCACCGCCATGCTCGCGCGGACGATCCCGACGACCTCGTCGCCCCCCGCCGCCGGGTCGGCACCGGTGCCGCCGGTCCGTTCGGCGCGGGCCGCGGCGGCCGCGATCCGGTTGCCCACCGAGGTGACGAGCCCCACGCCCATGGTGCGGAGCTGGTTGAAGAGGACGAGGGCCAGGCCGCCGGCCGCCAGGGCCTGGGTGCCGAGGACCCCCATCAGCACCGTGTCGGTGGTGGTCAGCGCCACTTGGGCGAGCTGGGTGAGGACGAGGGGGACGGCGAGGGCGGCCAGCGCGCGGCTGTCGCGCAGGAGGGTGAGCGGCTGCATGGATGGCATCAGTTCCCGCGGAGTTTGGTCAGCGTCTCGTCGATCTCGCGCTCCACCGCGAGGTCGATCAGATTCCGGGCGTTCATCCAGTCGTCGTCGAAGACGGTGTCCAAGTACTTCTCGCCGCCGTCGTTGACCAGAGCGACCATGGTGCCGCCCGGCGGCAGCGACGGCAGGCGGCTCAGCGCCTCGTACACCACACCGCCCGCGGAGCCGCCGATGAGCAGGCCGGTACGGGCCACGGCGCGGGCGGTGGCGAACGCCTCGACGTCACCGACCTTCACGCCCTCGTCGATCAGGTCGAAGTCGACCAGTGCGCCGATCTCGGCGCCTTCGGGGGTGCCGGTTCCCGACTGGTAGTAGTCGTGGGCGGGGCCGCCGAAGGCGATGGACCCCTTGGGCTCCACACCGACCGTGCGCACACCGGGGAGGAGCGTGCGCAGCTCCCGGGCGGTGCCGCACAGGGCGCCGCCGGTGCCGACCGCGCCGATGAGGACGTCGATCCGGCCGTCGAGGGCCTGGTGGAGCTCATGGGCCACGGGGAAGTAACCGGCACCATTGCTGGGGTTGTTGTGTTGTTCGGTGAAGACGGTGTTGTCCCGGCCCCGGGCCATGTCCGCCGCGAGTTCCTCCCGGGCGGCGGTGGCGAGTTCCCCGGTGCCGTCGTCGGCCACGTAGACGAGTTCGGTGCCCAGAGCCCTCATCCCGCGCAGCTTGTCCACGCAGGCGTGGCGGTCGACGACGGCGGTGAAGGTGTAGCCGCGCTCGGCGGCGATCACGGCGAGTCCCAGGCCGGTGTTGCCGGAGGTGGATTCGATGACGCGGCCGCCGGGGCGCAGTGCGCCGCGGGCCTCGGCGTCGAGCACCATCTGCCGGGCCATCCGGATCTTGGCGGTGCCGGTCGGGTTGTACATCTCCAGTTTGAGGAGCAGCCGGCTGCCGTTCTCGGTCCGGCACAGCTCGAACAGCGGGGTGTATCCGATGAGGTCGGAGATGCGGGAGACCACGGCGGGGCGCGCCAGTGCCTCGTTCATGGGGGAACTCCTGTGGCAGGCGGGGCGGGGAGAGAGTGTCAGCAGGCGGGGCGGCGGTCCAGGCGCCAGCGGGGCCGTCCACCGGTGTCGTCGAGGACGACCTTGGGCGGCAGCGGCAGATCGTGGAACGGCGACTCGTTGGAGTCCATCTGGTATCCGGCGGTGTTGCGGTAGACCAGCAGGTCACCCACCGAGGGGCGGGTGGGGAAGGGAATTTTCCGCCAGGTCAGCAGGTCGGACTCCAGACAGCTCGCGCCCCCCACCGACGCGGGGAAGGCCGTGCCGGCCGGGTCCGGCAGGGCCCGCCCGTCCGGAGTCACCAGCACCGGGTCCGGGAGGTACTCGCTGTTGAACCACTGCTCGGACAGGCTGAGGCTCGTCCCGTCGACGATGAGGATCCGGTACCCGTCGCGGTCCTTGACCCCCTGGACGCGGAAGACGGAGGCACCGGCCCGGTCCAGCAGGGCCCGGCCGGGCTCCAGCAGCAGGACCGTGCCGCTCGCGCGGAGCCGGCCGGCCAGCGTGTCCCGGCCGCCCTCGGGGACGGCGGCCAGGACGGCCCGCAGGGCGTCCGCCCCGGCGACCGGCGAGTGGTACGGGTAGAAGTCGGGGGCCGAGAAGGCCTTGCGGGCGTGGTAGTGCTCGGGCCGCTGCGCCGCCAGGAAGGCGTGCCAGTCGTCGGCCGCCGCGTAGTCGACGGCGAATCCGCCGCCGATGCTGATCCGGTCGGCCTGCAGCCCCCGCACGCGGGCCTGGAGACAGAGGTCGACGAGCTGCCCGGCGAGATCGGCGCGTGGCTGGGTGGCGTAGCCGGACAGATGGAAGCTGAACCCCTCCATCCGAACGGCGTCACCCGCCTGGACACATCGCTCCAGCGCCCGGGCCAGCTCGGCCTCGTCCAGGCCGAAGCGGCTGTGCGGCTGTGCCGGGGGGAGCCGGCGCAACAGCAGCCGGGCGGGGCGGGACGGGCCGGTGCGTGCCAGCGCGATGAGCCGGTCCAGTTCGTCGAGGGAGTCGACGGCGATCAGGGCTCCCTGGAGGACGGCGATACGCAGCAGTTCCTCGTTCTTGGCCGGGCCCGTCACCACGACACTGTCGCCGCGCACCCCGTGACCGAGGGCCTCGCGGAGTTCGCCGGGGCTCGCGACGTCCACCCCGGTGCCGGTGGCCGCGCAGCGTTCGATCCACGCGGCGGCCTTGTTGGCCTTCTTCGCGTAGTACACGCGCCCGTCCACCCCCGCGTCGTCCAGTACCGCCCGGAACGCGGTGAGGTTGGCGTCGAAGCGCTGCGGGAGCAGGAAGTGGAAGGGCCCGCCGAAGGCGTGGGCCAGCTCGTGGAGAAGGCCGCTGTCGAGGACCGCGTCCGTCTGGAGATCGGGGTGCGCGGGCAGCGTGGGCACGGGAAGCCGTGCGGGCGGGGCCGGTGGGACGGGAGAAGGGGCCACGGGGGGCACGGGTATGCCGGTCAGCGCCACAGCGGCACCCGTGTTCCCAGGCCCCGTTCGATGGCGAGCTGCGCGAAGCGGTGGCCGAGGGCGATGTCGGTGACGACCAGGCCGCTGTTGTAGGCGAAGATCCGCTGCTCCGGTGTGGCGCGGCCGGCCGCGGTGCCCGCGAGGACCGGGGGGAACTCGGTGTCCACGGCGGGGAAGTCGCCGTCCGGGTCCGCCATGTCGGTGCCCGTCACCCGCATTTGCGCCTCGCTGGTGGCCACGACGCGGTCGGCGCGGAGCAGTGTGGAGGGGGCCAGGCCGTGGCCGACGAGGATCGACAGCGCCCCGGGCTTCAGGTCGTCGGCCTCGATCGCCGCGGGGGTGTGGGCTCCCGCCGTGGCCACGATGACGTCGGCGTCCGCTGCGGCGGCCCGTGCGTCGGTGACGACCTCGACGTCCCGGTCGGGGAAGTGGGCGCGCAACTGCGCGCGGACCGCCTCGATTCCCTCGGGGTGGGTGCCGAAGAGCATCAGCCGGTCCAGCTCCGGCAGCGTGGTGAGCAGGAACGGCAGGGCCAGCCGCCCCTGGGTGCCGGTGCCGATCACCAGCGCGCCGCGCGCGCCGGGGGCGGCGCACTCGCGGGCCAGCAGCGCGGAGACGGCCGGGGTGCGCAGGGAGCCGACGCGGCCGCAGTCCATCATCGCCACGGGCAGACCGGTGGTGTCGTCGTAGAGGGTGAGGGAGGTGTAGTAGTGCTGCTCCGCGCGCCCCTGGTGCAGGCCGTGCTTGTACGAGGTCTTGACGGCGACGACGTCGCGGGAACCGTCGCGCCCGAGCATCGCGTAGGAGACGGAGTGGCCGTCGGCGGGCTTGACGGTGAGCTTGCGCGGGTTGTCCGAGTGCCCGGCGGCCAGGGTGCGGTAGGCGCCTTCCACCGTGGCGACGACGTCGGTGAGGGAGATGTCGATGCCCGCGAGGTCGCTGGTGGACAGCAGGCGCAGGGTCGTGTCGTCGGCGGGTGTGCCGGCGGCGTCGGATATCCGGGGCTCGCCGGTGGTGGCGGGGGTGGCGGTCATGTCTCGCTCCTCGTCTGGTGGTCGTCGCCGAAGGCGGGTCAGGCGGCGCGGGCCAGGGCGGCGGCCTGGCCGTAGCCGTGCTCGGTGGCCTCGGCCGGGGGACGGGTGGCCCGGCCGGGAACCCGCACCGAAGCGCGCTTGAGCCAGCGGTCGGTGCCGTCGTAGCGGGCCCGGAAGGGAACCCGGCCGTGCACGACGAGGTCGTTGTCGACGACGAGCACCTCGCCGGGGGCGAGGCTCACCGCGACGGAGACCCGGGCGAGTTCGGCCTCCAGACGTCGGTAGGCCGCCCGGTATTCGGGGGCGGCCCGCTCCAGCGGGGTATAGGCGGGGTCGAAGCGCAGGGTGAGGCCGCTCGGGGACCGCCAAAGCGTGGGGACGTCCGGCGGGAGCCCCTCGAAGCCGCGCGCCTCGGTGTAGGCGTCGTCCGGGAGGATCGGCAGAACGGGGCGGGTGAGCGTGTCGAGGTCGGCGTCGTCCAGCCGTACCTTGCGGATGCTCGCGGCGGTGGTGGCGATGTGGTCGTGGTTGCGCAGACAGCCGAGCATCAGCAGATGGGCGCGACCGGGGTGGAAGGCGTCCTCGGTGTGCGGGCTGAGCAGGACGTCGCTGCTGGCCCCGGTCTGCTCCCGCTCGTGGCCGGGCGCGGGAACGATGTTGTGGACGAACCGGCCGTCCTGCTGCCCCCGCCAGGCGATGGGGTCGCCCATGACCGTGGCGAGCAGCAGCATCACGATGTCGTGGACGGCGCCGGCGTCCCCGGCGGCGGCCCACCCGGCGGGTGTGGGGCCGATGCCGGTGTCGTCGACGGTCAGGCCGCGCAGGACGAACAGCCCGTCGTCGGTGTCCACGGGCCGCAGATGGTGCCGGACCGGCTCGCTCAGCTCCGCGGCCGATTCGGCGACGCGGGCGAGGAGTTCGGGGGAGGCGGCGGAGGTGCCGAATTCGGTGAGGATCGCGGCGGCGGCCCGGTGGAGTCCGTCTGCCGAGGCGGAGTCGAGCAGGCGGACGGGTGCGGCTCCCGTGCTCATGGCGCATTCATCCGTTTCGTGAGGTGGGGCGGGGGCCCGCTTCCGGACAGGGCGCGGGAAACGCCGTGGGGCAGGGCGGAGCGCGCTCGACGACCTGGAAGGGGGTGCGGCATATGGCGGAAACGCGGTGGTCGCGTCAGCGGTTGCCGAGGAAGCTACCATCGAAATTAGGTTAGGCAAACCTTACCGAACGGTAGTCCACTTCGTCCGATTTTTTGCAACTCATGGGCGTGAAGCGGAGGTTGAGGGGGATTCGTCTTTCGATTCAATGCTCACGCACAGTTGCGATCAGGCTCGTCTTTAGGGTAGCCAAACCTAAGTAGGACCAACTGCGGCGGAACGAGGACCACGTGAATTGGACAAGGCGCCAGGCGCTGTGGGCCGGCGGGGGCGTGGGCGCGGCCGCGCTGCTCGCCGCCTGCGGGGGCGGCGAGAACGGCACGGACGCGGCATCGGCGGACTCCGCCGGTGGCATACCCCGAAAGGGCGGCACGCTCCGCATAGGCGCGCTCGGCCGCGCCTCCGCCACCACCCGTGACCCGCACGGAGTCCAGGGCAACGAGAGCGACTACCTGATCATCGCCCTGGTCTACGACACCCTCACCGCACCGGGCCTCAAGGACAACACCGTCGGCCGCCTCGCCTCCGGCTGGAAGTCCTCCGAGGACCTCAAGACCTGGCGCTTCACCATCGCCAAGGGCGCCACCTTCCACGACGGCTCGCCCGTCACCGCCGACGACGTGGTGTGGTCGCTGCGCAGACTCCGCAACACCCCCGCGGGCGCGGGCCGGCTGCCGGGCATCAAGGCGGAGAACATCACCGCCGACGGCAAGGACACCGTCGTCCTCGTCTCCGACGACGCCAACGCCGATCTGCCCCTGCTGACCCGCCTGTCGACGTTCGTCCTGAAGAAGGACACCCCCGACAAGGAGATCGCCAAGGCCCCGGGCACCGGCCCCTTCAGGCTCGACTGGTTCCGCGGCGGCAACGCCCGTCTGCTGCGCAACGACAAGTGGCACGGCGGACCGGTCCACCTCGACGCCATCGAGGTGACCATGTTCGAAAGCCCCCAGGCCATGGCCAACGCACTGCTGGGCGGTCAGATCGACGTGGCCTCCAACGTCGGCGCCGTCGCGGCCCGCACCGCCGCCTCGCGCAAGGACGTCAAGATCACCCGCCGCCCCAACGACATGGCGATGCCGATCGTCATGCGGACCTCCGAAGGCCCCTTCGCCGACCCCAGGGTCCGGGAGGCCATGAAGCTCGTCGTCGACCGGGAGGCCATGGTCAAGCAGGTCCTCTCCGGCTACGGCACCGTGGCCAACGACATCCTCGGCACCGGCGACCCGGCCTACGCCCACGACATCCCCCAGCGCCGGCGCGACCTCGACAAGGCCAGGAAGCTCCTGGAAGAAGCCGGCTTCGACTTCTCCAGGACCTACGAACTCGTCACCACCGAGGACATCGCCGGGCTCGCCGAATCCGCGACCCTCTTCGCCACCCAGGCCCGCGAGGCCGGCATCAAGGTCAAGGTCGTCAAGCAGGAGTCCGGTGCCTTCTACGAGAAGACCTGGCTCAAGGGCGACTTCTACACCAACTACTGGGGAACCAACGACTCCGTGGTGTTCTTCGCCTCGAAGACCATGGCGACCGGCGCCGGGCAGAACGAAGCCGGCTGGTCGGAGAAGCGGTTCGACGACACCTACCGCAAGGTCATCGGCACCGCCGACAAAAAGGCCCGTGCCGCGTCCCTGCGCGAACTCCAGCTGATCGAGCACGAGAAGTCCGGCTATCTGCTGTGGGGCATGGCCGACGGCATCGACCTGGCCGCCCCCAAGGTGCGCGATCTGCCCAGGCTGCCCGGCTACGGACGCGTCCAGCTCGAGAACGTCTGGCTGTCGCGTTGAGCCGGACGCCGACGGCACGGCCCGGGGCCGCCCCCCATCAGGCGGCGGCCCCGGCACCGCGCCGGGCCGCGGCGGCGGCCGCCCGGGCCGGTGTCCTGCTCGCCAAGCGCGCCGCCCTGCTGTGCGTCCTGCTCGCCGTCGTGTTCGCCACCGTCGAACTGCTCCCCGGTGACGCGGCGTCCGCCGCGGCCGAACGCGGCGAGAGCGCGGCGGACACCGCGGCCCGCCGACATCTGCTCGGCCTGGACCGGCCGTTGTGGGAGCGGTTCGCCGACTGGATGACGGCGCTGCCCACCGGCGATCTGGGCACCTCCGCACGCGGGGAGAGCGTCACCGGCCTGCTGTCCGCCCCCCTGCCCAACACGCTCCTGCTGGGCGGGGCCGCCTTCGCCCTCACCCTCGTCTCGGCCCTCGCCCTGGGCTGCTGGGCGGCCGTCCGCCCCGGCGGGCCGGCCGACCGCGTCATCGGCCTCACCTCGACCGTCACCCTGGCCCTGCCCGAATTCGTCGTCGCCGTGGGGCTGTTGCTGCCCCTGTCGCTGTGGACCGGCTGGCTGCCCGCCGCCACCATGACCACCGCGGACGGCACACCCGCCTCCTGGACCATGCTGATCATGCCCGTCCTGGCGCTCGCCGTCCCGCAGACCGGGTGGAACGCCCGGATCGTCCGCGGCGCCCTGGCCGACCAGGCCACGGCCCCGCATGTGATCGCCGCCCACCTCGACGGGCTGACGCCCCGCCGCGTGCTGCTCCGCCACGCCCTGCCCGGCGCCTGGCCCGCCATCGCCGCCGGCGCCGCCACCTCCGCCGGCCTGCTGCTGGGCGGCGCGGTCGTGGTGGAGACCCTCTTCAACTACCCCGGGCTCGGCACCGTCCTGGCCGGTTCCGTCACCGACCGCGACACCCCCGTCATCGCCGGGGTCGTGGCCTGTACCGGAGCCGTCATCAGCCTCGTCCTGCTCGGCGCGGACCTCGTCCGCGCCCGCACCCTGGGAGCCCGCCCATGAGCGCCGACGCCCCCGCCCCGCCCCGGCCCCGCCGCGCCCGGGGCCGGGTCCTGATGCGGGTGGCTCCCGGCCTCCTGCTGACCCTGCTCGCCCTCGCCGGCCCCCTGCTCGCCCCGCACCCCCTCGACCGCCCCGTCACCGCCCCCTACGCCGCCCCCGGCGGCCCGGCGGCCCTCGGCGGCGACCAACTGGGCCGCGACGTGCTGAGCCGGATGCTGCACGGCGGCAGCGAACTCATCGCCGGCGCACTGGTCGTGGCCCTCCTCGTCACCGGCGCCGCCACCGTGCTGGGCTGCTTCGCCGTCCTGCGGCCCACCCTCGGCAGGCTCCTCGAACGCGGCGCCGACCTCGCCATCCTGCTGCCCCCCGTCCTGGGCCTGATGCTGCTCGCGGCGGCCTGGCCCGGCGGCGGCCGCCTCGCCGTGATCGTCGCCGCCGTCGCCCTCGGTGTCCCCTACGCGGTACGCGTCGTCGCCGGTGCCGCCGCACCCGTCGCCGCCGGCGGGTTCGTCGAGGCGGCCACCGCGAGCGGGGAACGGCTGTGGTACCTCGCCCTACGGGAGATCCTGCCCAACCTGCGGGCCACCGTCCTGGCCCTGTTCGGGCTGCGCTTCGTGGCCGCCGTCTACGTCATCGCCATGGCCGGCTTCCTTCAACTGGGCCCGCGCCCACCGGAAGCCGACTGGGCCCTGATGATCCGTGAGAACGCTCCCGGCGCCCTGCTCAACCCCTGGGTCGTCCTCGCGCCCGGCGCCGCCATCGCTCTGCTGGCCGTCAGCGTCAACCTGGCCGCCGACGCCCTCGCGCCCACCGCGCGACGGCACACGGCGGCCGCCGCCCGATGACCCCGGCCGACCCTCCACCCACCCCAGCCCAGCCACATACCCAGCCCCGCACCGCGGAGGAGCCCCGCCCGGCCATGACCGACCACCCGCCCGCGATACGGGTCACCGACCTCGCCGTCCATCTGCCCGACGGCCCCCGGCTGCTCGCGCGCACCACCCTCACCGCACGCCGCGGCCGCGTGAGCGCCCTGACCGGCCCCTCCGGTTCGGGCAAGACCACCCTGCTGCGCGCCCTCATCGGCGACCTCCCCGCCGGCGCCCGGGTCGAGTCCGGCACGGTCGAGGTGCTCGGCCACGACGTCCTCGCCCTCCCCGCCGACCGGTTGCGCCGGCTGCGCCGCCACCGGGTGGCCTACGTCGGCCAGGACCCCGGCTCCGCCCTCGACCCCCGGATGCGCGTGCGGCGGCTCGTGGCCGAGACCGCCGTCGACCCCTCCCCCCGCGCCGTCCTGGACCTGCTGGCCGAGTGCCGCCTGCCCACCACCACCGGGCTGCCCGACCGCCGCCCGGTGGCCCTCTCCGGCGGCCAGCAGCGCCGGGTCGCCCTCGCCCGGGCCCTCGCCCGCGCACCCGAGGTCCTCCTCCTCGACGAACCCACCGCGGGCCTCGACACCGCCCTCCGCGACGAGATCGCCGGCCTGCTGCGCCGCCTCGCCACCACCCGGAACCTCGCCGTCGTCCTCGCCTGCCACGACCCCGAACTCGTCGAGCGCTGCGCCGACGACGTGATCGCCCTCGGTACGCCCCGCGCCCCGGCGGCACCGTCGGCGGTTCCCGCGCCCAAGGTCCCTCCGGCGAACCGCCGTGGATCGGCCGGCGGCGCCGGGTGCGTGCGATCGCACAGCGCAGCGCCGCCCCTGTACCAGGCGCACTCCGGTGACCGGGACAACGCCGCGGACGGGCGTGCCGGACGCCGGGAGCCCGCGAAGATCCGCCTGACAGGCCCTCCGCGGCCCCGGGCGGAGCGCCCCGGCCCCGCCACGCCGGGGTCCGGCCTGGCCGCCCACGGGGTCGAGGTGGACTTCGCCCAGGGCGGCCGGATCCACCGCGCCCTGGCCGGAGTCGACTTCGCGGCGGCACCCGGCACCGCCGCCGCCGTCGTCGGCCCCTCCGGCTCCGGCAAGACCACCCTGCTGCGCGTACTGGCCGGACTGCGCCGCCCGGCCGCCGGAACCCTCACCCTCGACGGGCGGCCGCTGCCGGCCACCGCACGCGCCCGCGACCGCGAAGCACAACGCCGCATCCAACTGGTCCCGCAGAACCCGCTCGGCGCCCTCAACCCCACCCGCACCATAGGAGCCACCCTCGCCCGGCCGCTCCGCCTCCACCGCACCACCCCCAAGCCGGACATCGCCCACCGCGTCACCCGGCTCCTCCACGACGTCGGCCTGCCCGCCGACTTCGCCGGGCGCTACCCCCACGAACTCTCCGGCGGCCAGCGCCAACGCGCCTCCATCGCCCGCGCCCTGGCCCCCGGACCCGACGTCCTGCTGTGCGACGAGGTCACCTCCGCCCTCGACCCGGACACCGCCACCGCCGTCATGGAACTGCTCACCCGGCTCAAAACCGGACACGGGCTGACGCTGGTCCTCGTCAGCCACGAACTCCACCTCGTCGCCGCCCACACCGACACCGTCCACCTCCTGGAGGCCGGGCACGTCACCGCCACCGGCCCCACCGGGGAACTGCTGCCGGCCGCCCGGTGAACCGCCCTCGCCGCGATCCGGGCCGAGCCGCGCGGCGATGGCCCGGATCGCACCCGCGCGAAGCGGAAACCTGGTCGCCGGGCTCCGTCCCCTCCTACCATGACCGGTATCCGGGGGAGAGGGTGGAACAGTGGCGCGCACAACCACGGATCCGGGGGGCCGGGTCGAAAAGGCCGTCTCCTGGACCATCAAGAACATCGACGGCGTCGTCGCCACCGGCGCCGCCCTCATCATCGGCCTGCTGGACATCTTCGACCAGAACGTCGACGCCAACGTCACCTCCGGCGCGACCCTGTTGGTCCTGGCCGCGCTCGTCTTCGGGACGCTGACCGAGCGGCGCCGGCGCATCGCGGACATCCGCGAGGCGACCACCGGCACCCGGCACGCCCTCGAAGACCTCACCATGGTGCGGTCGTTGTCCGGCGCCGAGCTCGAACGGGCCCTGGAGCAGGCGCGGCAGAACACCGACCACTGGATCTTCAAGGGCGGCACCGGGACATATCTGCGCGCCGTGACCCTGCCGGTCTGTGTCCAAGAGGCGCAGCGCCAGCGCCGCTCCCTGGCCGTGAAGATCGACATCGTCAACCCCGCCGACGACCAGGCGTGCGCGGCCTACGCCCGCTTCCGGCAGACCTTCGCGCACCAGCTGGACGTCGTACCGCCCGACGCCTGGAGCGCCGACCGGACCCGCAAGGAATCCTTCGCCACGGTGCTCGCCGCGTGCTGGTACCGGCAGCGGCTGGACACCCTGGAGATCGGTGTCCACCTGTCCTCCGTCGTGCCCACCCTGCGCTTCGACCTGTCCTCGTCCTGCCTGATCATCACCCAGGACGACCCGCGCCGGGTCAATCTTCTGGTCGAGCGGAACCGGCCGCTCTACGACTACTACGTCACCGAACTCCACCAGAGCCGGGAGCAGGCGGTCACCCTCGACCTGGTCCGCACCGAGCCCCTCGGCGAGGAGCCGACGGTCGACGAGGTGTACCGGCTCTTCGAGGGGCTCGGACTGCCCCTCCCCGCCGCGTTCACCGACCGGGACGTCAGCGACATCATCGACAAGGCGCTGCACCCGGAGAATCCGTACCGGAGGTGAGCTTCGAGTGCGCAAACCCGTGGACTACCGGCTTTTCGAGCGGTCCGTGGACCGCGACGAGGCGGTGGCGGGCCTGTTCGACGCGGCCGCCTCGGCCCTCGACGAGATCGCCTCCGGGCGGCGGGAGCTGCGCGCCGTCCGCCACCCGCTCGGCTTCCTCTGCCTGCCCGTGGAGCGCGACGGCGACCGCGGTGTCTGCCTGCACGTCTTCGGCACCGGCCTGCCCGGCGCCGCGCAGGCGGCACCGACCACCTCGCCCGTCCACTCGCACAGCTGGGAGCTGACCAGCTGTGTGCTGTACGGGAGCGTGGGCAATCTGCGGGTCCGGGTGCGCGAACACCCGGACGTACCCACCCACCGGGTCTTCGAGGTGCGCAGCGACCCCGCCGGGGTGGACGACATCCGGCCGACTTCACGCCTGGTGAGCTGCGAACCGGGCCCCGAGCAGACCGTGACGGGAGGTGAGATCTACACCCTCGCGGCGGGGGAGTTCCACACGTCCGTCGTACCGCGTGGCGGCTTCGCCGCCACCCTGCTGCTCGGCCGTGCGCGCCCCGGGCGCTTCGACCTCTCCCTCGGGCCGGTGCATGGCCGCGGTCACCGGGTGGTACGACAGACATGCGACGCCGCCCAGACGGCCCGGACAGCCCGCACCGTCCTCAGGAGGATCGATGCGCCTCACTCCCCTCACCCCCGATAGCACGCGCGGCCGGACCGCGGCACCCGACCCCGGCGCCCCCGACGGGGAGTTCGCGGGGCACTTCACGGCCGAGCGGCGACTGGCCGTCGCCGCCGCCCGGGAAGCGGGCGCGCTGCTGCGCTCGCGCTTCCAGGACGACTACGGCGTCCGCGCCAAGGGTGATCACGGTGACGTGGTCACCGAACTCGACCTGATGGCCGAGCGCCTGGTCGTCGGGCGGATCCGGGACGCTTTCCCGCACGACCGGATCCTCGCCGAGGAGGCGGGCACGCTGGAGGGCGACGCCACCGGCGGGCCCCCGCGCCGCACGTGGCTGGTGGACCCGCTCGACGGCAGCAACAACGTCGTCATCGGACTGCCCGCCTACGTCGTCGGCATCGCCCTGTGCGTCGACGACGTGCCCGCGGTCGGCGTCGTGCACGATCCGGTCACCGACCGGACCTGGACCGCCGCGGCCGGCCGCGGCGCCTACGGGCCGCACGGGCGACTGCGCTGCCCCGCCCGGCCGCCCTCACCCGCCGGGCCGTTGCTCGCCTGGACCCAGGGCCACGGCGTGGCGCGCGACGACCGGGCCGCGCACGGTCTCAAGGAGGTACTGGAGGCCCGCTCCCGGCGGTTGCTCCAGCTCTGGGCGCCGCTGCTGACCTGGTCCATGCTCGCCCGCGGTGACATCGACGGGTTCGTCGGCTACCGCGCGGAGGCCATCGACCTGCCCGCCGGCGCGCTGCTGGCCGCCGAGGCGGGGCTGGAGATCCGCACCCTGGACGGAAGGCCCTTCCACCCCGGTGTCACGGGCCCGGACACCGACCGCAGCTTCGTCGCGGCCCGCCCCGGGGACCTCCCCCACCTGCTGGACCTGGTCGGGCGGAGCGTGACCGACGGCGCGCGCTGAGCGGCGCACCGGGCGCGCCCGGGTTCACCGCGTCACCGCGAGGGCCGCCACGGACGCCAGGACACCGGCCGTCGCCAGTACCGCGCCGGTGCCCAGGAACACCTTCAGCGAGACCCGGACCCCCTGGGCATGACAGCGCTCGAACCACAGCAAGGTGGCCAATGAGGCCCAAGGGGTCACCACCGGGCCCACATTGGTGCCGATGAGCAGGGCCAGCAGCTGATCGTGGTTGCCCACCGGGACCGCCGACTCCGCGGCCAGGTACACCGGCAGATTGTTGAGCACATTGGACATCCCACCGCCGACCGCCCCCGCCCGGAACATGCCCAGCAGCCCGCCGTCCGTCCCCACCGCCGCCGACAGCGCGTCGTGCAGCCCGTTGACGTTGACCGTCTCCACCACCAGGAACAGCCCGGGCACCAGGACCAGCAGACGCCACGGGACCAGGGACGGCCGCAGCGCCGACCGCTGCCGCACGGCGAAGGCCGCGGCCGCGACCAGGGCCGCCGCCGCCGACGCCATCCACAGCGGGATGTCGGCGAGCAGAATGGCCAGCAGGAACCCCGCGCAGGCCAGCCCGCAGACCCGGAAGAGCACCCGGTCGGCGGGACGGTGCGCCGCCGGCGGCACATAGCCGGCCGAGCCGCGCCGGCCGCGCCGCCAGAAGAACAGCCACAGGCACCCCATCGTCACCACGATCGAGACCAGTTGGGGCGCCCACATCCGCGCGGCCAGGCCCGCCGGCGACAGCGCCACCCGGTCGGCGGCCAGGAGGTTCGTCAGATTCGACACCGGCAGCAGCAGACTGGCCGTATTGGCCAGCCACACCGTGGTCATCGCCAGCGGCACGGCCGCGATCCCCACCCGCGAGGCCAGCGCCAGCATGACCGGCGTCAGGAGCACCGCCGTCGTGTCCAGATTGAGGGTGATCGTGGTGACCGAGGCGAACACCACGCACAGGACGAACAGCACCGGGTAGCTCCCGCGCCCCGCCCGCGCCACCGCCGACGCCACGACGTCGAACACCTGGGCCCGGCTCGTGAGTTCGGCCAGCACGATGACCGTGCCCAGGAAGGCCAGCAGCGGGGCGATGCGGACCATCGCGTCCCCGGCCGGCCCGGCCGGCAGCAGCCCGGTGGCAAGGCAGAGGAGACCGCAGGCCAGCAGCCCGCCGGCCAGCCAGTCCAAGGCGTGCAGACGATGTATGGCGCGCACGGACAAGAGCATCGCACACACTTCGCGCGAAGGCGGTGACCGCGAGTGACCCGGCGCATAAGATGGGGTCCATGGTCCTACGCCAGGAACTCGCGGGACAGCAGCGGCCGTTGGACTTCTTCATCAGCTACTCCCCGGCCGACGAGCGCTGGGCGGCCTGGATAGCGTGGACCCTGGAGGAAGCCGGGTACCGCACCGTCATCCAGGCCTGGGACTTCGTGCCCGGAACCAACTTCGTCGATTTCATGGACCGCGGCGTCAGCGAGTCCGTCGCCGTCATCGCCGTCCTCTCCCGCAACTACGAGCGCTCCCGCTACGGCCGGATGGAGTGGCAGGCCGCGCTGCGCGCCGACCCCGACGCCCCGGAGCGCCGGCTGATCACCGTCCGCGTCGAGGACATCCCCGTCGAGGGCCTGCTCGCCACGATCACCTACGTCGACCTGGTCGCCGTCCACGACACCGGCGCCGCGCGCGATCTGCTGCTCACCCGCGTCGGCCAGGCGCTGGACGGGCGGGCCCGGCCCGCCGAGCACCCCGGCTTCCCCGGCGGGCCGGGCGCGGCCCCCGCCCCCGGCGCCATCGCGAGCGTCCCCCGGCCGCTGTCCGACCGGCAGCTCGGCAGCCCCGGCTGGGCGGGCCGGCGCCGCCCCGCGACGGCGCCCGGCTACCCGCAGGCCGCCGAGGAGAACCACGCCAGGGAAGCCGTCTCCGTGCTCCACCTGGCCGGCCCCGGCTTCGGCCGCGGCGCGGACCCCGCCGATCTGCAGGCCGCCGTCTGGGGCGACCTCGTCGAACTCACCGACGCCGGTGCCCCCGCGCCCGACCTCCTCGTCGTCACCGGCGACCTCACCGCCTCCGGCAGCCCGCGCGAATGCGACCAGGCGCTGACCTTCCTGACGGGGCTGCGCTCCCGGCTCGGCCTCGCGGCCGACCGGCTCGCGGTCGTCCCCGGCGGACAGGACGTCAGCCAGGCCGCCTGCCGCGCCTACTTCAGCACCTGCGAAGCCGACGAGATGCAGCCCCGCCCGCCCTACTGGCCCAAGTGGCGCCACTACGCCCGGCTGTTCCAGGAGCTCTACCAGGGCCTCGACGCCGTCTTCGACAGCGACCAGCCCTGGACGCTGTTCCCCGTCCCCGCCCTGCGCACCGTCGTCGCCGGGATCAACTCCTCGATGGCCTACAGCCACCGCCCCGAGGACCAGTACGGCCGGCTCGGCCCGGAACAGGCCGCCTGGTTCGCCCAGGCCCTGCGCCCCTACGAACAGGAGGGCTGGCTGCGCCTCGGCGCCCTGCGCCACCCGCCGGGCGCCCTGCGGCCGCTCGACGGGGCCGCCCCAGACCGGCCCCGCGACAGCGGACCCACCCCCCGCCGGGGCTACGACGGCGGCCCCGGCGGGGGCGCCCGCCGCTCCGGCACCGCGCCCCTGCGCGACAGCGACGTACTCGCCCGCCTCACCGGCCCCCGGCTGCATCTGCTGCTGCACGGCCCGGCCGGCGACCCACGGGCCGCCGACGCCACGCCCACCGCCGCCGCACTGCCCCTCGCCGCCGGCGAACTGCCCGTCCTCGGCGCCGCCGCCCCCGCCCGGCACCAACTGCTCCGCGTCACCCGCGACGGCCTGACCCGCTGGCCGGAGCGCCCCGGGCGGGAGCCCTGGCACTACGCCGCACAGTGGCGCGGCGCCCGGCGGGCCTTCGGACCGCCGCAGCCGCCGGCCGCCCCCGGCACCGAAGCCCCCGCGACCGCCGGGACCGCCCCCGGCGCACCGGCCGCCGAGGACGGCACCCGGCCCGCCCCCGCCGGACCGGAGGCCCGGACCGTCGAGGGCCCGCTCGACGCCCTCATCGCCCGCGTCAAGGACGTCTGCCGCATCCGGCACGAAGGCGTCCAACTGCGCCGCCTGCCCGGCGACGTGCCGGGCCTGCTCGCCACCTGGACCGAATCCGGCTTCGTCCGCCAGCAGCGCGTGGCCGTCTGCGTCGGCACCCCCCGGGAGGAGGACGTCGACCGCTTCATCGACCACATCTACGCCTCCGACACCGAACCCGACGCCGAACTCGTCCACGACGGCCCGCCGCCCCCGCGCGAACTGCGCGAGCGCGCCCGCCGCCGGGGCGTCCTCGTCCGCAGCTTCACCGAGTTCCAGGGACTGCTCGACCTGCGCGGCTACGTGGCCGCCCAGACCGAGCGGCTGAGCACCGACCTCCAGTACCAGCCGAGCCTGTACCTCCCCCAGCGCTACCGCGAGATCGAACGCCTCGGCGGCGCGGAGCGCGACGGCCTCGTGGAAGACCTCCTGCGGCTGCTCGAAGCCGACCACGGCCGCTTCGTCCTCCTCCTCGGCGACTTCGGGCACGGCAAGACCTTCGGACTGCGCGAACTCGCCCGCCGCCTCCCCGAGGAACTGCCCCATCTGATCCCCCTGCTGATCCAGCTGAGCGCCCTCGACAAGGCCCACACCCTCGACGGGCTCGTCGCCGCCCACCTGGCGAGCCACGGCGTCGACACCATCGACCTGCGCGCCTTCCGCTACATGCTCCGGCAGGGCCGCATCGTCCTGCTCTTCGACGGCTTCGACGAGTTGGTCAACCAGGTCAGCTACGACCGAGCCGCCGACCACCTCCAAGTACTGCTCGACGCCGCGGTGGACAACGCCAAGATCGTGGTCAGCAGCCGCACCCAGCACTTCAGGTCCCAGGCCCAGGTGCTCACCGCGCTCGGCGAGCGCGTCGGGCTGCTCCCGCAGCGCCGCGTCCTCGCCCTGCAGGAGTTCTCCCCGCGCCAGATCCGCACCTACCTCGTCAACCGCTACGGCGACGAACACGCCGCCGACCGCCGGGTCCGGCTGCTCGAAGGCATCCCCGACCTGTTCGCCCTCTGCCGCAACCCCCGCCTGCTCAGCTTCGTCGCCGACCTCGACCACGAACGGCTGCGCGCGGTCGCGGGCGCGGGCCGCGCCCTCAGCCCCGCCGGGCTCTACGAAGAGGTCTTCACCTCCTGGCTCCGCTTCGAGGAACGGCGCGGCCAGGGAAGCGCCGGCAGCCACCCCGGGCTCACCCTGCGACAGCTCTGGCGGGCGGTGACGACCCTCGCCCTGCGCCTGTGGGAGAGCGGCGAGGGCGCCCTGCGCCTGGACGAGCTGACCGACGTGGCGGAGGTGCTGAGCGGCCTGGCCGACAGCAGACTGTCCGTCGGCCAGGCCGCGCACGCCGTCGGCTCCGGCAGCCTCCTGGTACGCACCGACGAGGGCCTGTTCCAGTTCATCCACGGCTCCGTCGTCGAGTGGCTGGTCGCCCGGGAGGCCGCCACCCGGCTCGGCCACGGCGACCGGAGCGAGGTCGGGCTGCTCGCCCGCCGCCCGCTGAGCCAGCTGGCGGTCGAGTTCCTCTGCGACCTCGCCGACCACCGGGCGTGCCAGCAATGGGCGGAACGGGCCCTGGCCGACGGCACCGCGCCGGAGGCCGACCGCGCCTGCGAGGACGACGAGACCGCCCGGGCCAACGCCGTGAAGATCCTCAGCAGACTCCGGGTGCCCGCGCACACCGATCTGCGCGGCGCCCTCCTCGCCGGCGAGGACCTCTCCTACCGCGACTTCTCCGGCGTCGACCTCACCCGCGCCGACCTCACCGACGCCAGCCTCGTCGGGGCCGACCTGTCCGGGGCCGTCCTGCGCGGCACCCGCCTCACCGGTGCCCGGCTCGACGACGCCCATCTCGCCGGCGCGGACCTGCGCGGCGCCGACGTGCGCGGCGCCCGGCTGATCGGCACCGATCTGCGCGGTGCCCGGCTCGACGGCAGCCGCTGGCACCAGGCGGCCCTGATCAACGCCGTGACCGATCCCGGCGCCGCGGCCACCGGGGAGCTGAGCATGGCCGCCATCGTGCCCGGCCTGTCCGCCGGCACCGGGTTCCGGCCCGCCGCGGTCGGCGTCCCGTACGGCTTCGACATGCGCACCAGCCGGCTGCCCGAACCCGTCTCCTACAGCCCCGGCGGCGAACTCCTCGCCCTCGGCAGCGAGGACGGCGGCGTGCTGGTGTGTGACGCCGCCACCGGAACCGCCCTGCGCACCCTGCAGGGACACCTGGGCCGGGTCTACGCCGTGAAGTTCCGCGGCCGGGTGCTCGCCACCGGCGGCGCGGACGGCGTCGTGCGGCTGTGGGACCCCATCGCCGGTACCTGCCGCCACCTGCTGCGCGTGCACCCCGACGGGGTGTGGCCGGTCTCCCTCGACGCCTCCGGCGACCGCCTCGCCACCGGTGACGCCGAGGGCACCGTCACTCTCTGGGACACCGCCGACGGGACGGTGACCCACCGGCTGCCCGGCCACCGGGCCCCCGTCTACACCGCGGTGTTCAGCCCGGACGGCGGCCTCCTGGTCACCGGCGACGCCGCCGCGTCCGTCCGGTTGTGGGACGTCCCCTCCGGCCGTCTCCTCGGCGAACTCGAAGGCCACCGCGGGGCCGCCTACCGCGCGCGGTTCAGCCCCGACGGCACGCTGGTGGCCACCGGCGACATGGGCGACGACGACCACGGCACGGTGCGCGTCTGGGACGTGGCGGACCTGCGGCTGCGCCACGAACTGACGGGCCACACGGGCCGCGTCTACACCCTGGACTTCCACCGGTGCGGCCGGCTGCTGGCCAGTGGCGACACCGACGGCCGGGTGCGGCTGTGGGACCCGGTGGCCGGCACCCCCGTCGGGGACCCCCTGGAGGTCGCCGGGGCCGTGTACCAAGTGGTGTTCGACCCCGAGGGCACGGTGCTGGCGGCCGGCGGGAGCGACGGCGCGGTCCGTCTGTGGCGGGTCGCCCAGCGGCCCGAGGGCTGGTCGGCCGCCCCGCTGCGGCAACGGCCCCCCGACCACCAGGGGTCCGTCTGGGCCTGCCGGTTCCGCCCCGGTGACGGTACCGGCGCCCAGGAGTCCGGCCCGCTGCTGGTGACCGTCGGCAACGACGGCGTGGTGCGGCTGTGGGACACCTCGACCGGCCAGGGCCGGCGGATCCTGCGCGGCCACGGGCGCAAGGTCACCGGTCTGGCGTTCAGCGCCGACGGCACCCACCTGGCCGCGTGCGGCAACGACGGCCTGGTCCGGCTCTGGGACCCCGCGACCGGCCGGCGGACGCGCGAACTGGCCGGCCACAACGACCGGCTGGTCTCGGCGGTGTTCAACCCGGCGGGGCCCGTCCTGGCGACGTCGAGCAGCGACGGTGACGTCTACCTGTGGAACACCCTCACGGGGGAGTACCAACGCGAGATCGACGCGGAGACCGACCATGTGTGGGCGGAGGCCTTCAGCGCCGACGGCGAGATACTCGCCACCGCCAACGACGACGACACCGTGCGGCTGTGGTACCGCAGCACGGGCGCCCACGTGGCGACGTTCGCCCAGCACCGGGGGCGGGTCCGCTCGATCGCCTTCCGGGCGGACGGCACCCTGCTGGCCACCGGCTGCGACGACCGGTCCGTCCGGCTGTGGGACCTCGCGGAGCACCGTCTGACCGCCGAACTCGACGGCCATACCGACCGGGTGTACGCGGTGGTCTTCGGGCCCGGCGAGGACTGGCTGGCCAGTGCCTCGTGGGACGGGCAGGCCATCGTCTGGCGGGACGGCAGGGCCCGGCACCGGCTGGCCGGTCACTCGGGCCGGTTGTGGACCGCCGCCGCCCACCCGAGCCGCCCGCTGCTGGCCACGGCCGGGGACGACCGGGTCGTACGGCTGTGGAACCCCCTCGACGGCCGCGAGAGCGGGCAGCTGACCGGGCACACGGGCCGCGTCCTCGCCGTCGCCTTCAGCCCCGACGGCGCATTGCTGGCCAGTGGCGGCGAGGACGGCACCGTACGGCTGTGGAGCGTGCCCGCCGAGGGCGAACCGGCACCGCGCGCCACGCTGATCGGCGTGCCGGGCGGCTGGGCGGCGCTGACGCCCCCGGGCGGTTACAAGTACGACGGCGACATAGCGGGCGAGTTCTGGCATGTCGTGGGCATGTGCCGGTTCGAGCCCGGCGAGCTGGACGACCATCTGCCGGGCGTCCGGCGGATGGCGAAGGACGACCCGATCTGACCGGTGCCGTGGACGGGCGCGGGCCGGCCGCCGGACCGTTGGGCGGCCGCGCCCGGCGTCATGGCCGCCGGCCCAGGAGGGCGATCAGGCGGTCCTGGACGGGGGAGTTTGCCGGCACCGCGACGGGCGGGGCGAAGATGCCCGCCCCCTGCCAGCTCTCCGCCTGGGGCTCCACCGTCGCGTACACGGCCCGGACGAGTTCCTCGTCGAGCCGGTCGTCGCCGCCGGTGCCGCGCGCCAGGTCCCAGGCGTGCACCGTGAGGTCGCCGACCATCTGCCACGCGTAGTCGCTCGCGGCGCCGGGCCCGGCGCTGGTGTGCACCTCGCCGTCCAGCGCCCCGGGCGTGTGGAAGGCCTCGCGTGACGCCGCCGCGGCCCGCTCCCAGGCGCGCCGGGGGTGGTCCCCGAGCACGTCGCCGTCGAAGCGGTCGCCGACCTCGGCCAGGGTGGCGCCGCGCAGCAGCCACGGCGCCCAGAGGTGTTCGGCGGTCAGATGGTTGACCAGGTCCCGCACCGACCACTCGGTGCACGGCGTGGCCGCCGTCCATCCGCCGTGGTCCACCTCGTGCACCCGGCGGTCGAATTCCCCCATCGCCCTGTCGTACGCGTCGAGAAGTCGCATGTCTTCCAGTAGAACACCCAGGGCCCCGCGCCACCGGGCGTCGGGGCCCGGTGGCGCGGGGCGGTGGGGGCGGCGCCACCCGGGCGCCGGGGGGCCTACTCGCCCGCGGCCTCGTCCAGCGAGCTGAGGTCGTGGGCGTAGATGCCGACCGCGTGCGCGATGACGTCGATGTTGCGGTCGAAGAACTTCAGGTCCACGTTCTCCAGGGTGTCACCGGCCTGGTGGTAGTTCGGGTCGTACGCGGCACCGGCCTTGCCGCCGTACTTCGCGGCCTGCGCCTCGGTCTTGACGCCCTCGGCGCCGGTGAAGGTGCCGCCGGCCGGGATGCCGGCCGCGATGAAGGGGCCGTAGTCCGAGCGGCCGGTGAAGTCGGTGCCCTCATGCGCCGTGCCCCGGCGGTCGAGGAAGCCGTTGATCAGCCGCTCGATCTGCGCGGAGCCCTTGGGGCCGGGGCCCGACCCCGTGTGGTCGGAGTCGTCACCGTCGTAGACGAACTGAGCCGCGTTCGGCGAGGCGATCATGTCGAAGTTGAGGTAAAGGGCTATGCGCTTGCGCTGCTTCTCGTCGAGCTGGGCGACGTAGTGGTCGGAGCCCAGCAGCCCGCCTTCCTCGGCCGACCACCAGGCGAACCGCAGCTTGTTGGTGGGCTGCTTGCCCGAGGAGCGGATCTGGTCGGCGAGCTTCAGCGCGACCTCCAGCAGACCGGCGGAGCCGGAGCCGTTGTCGTTGATGCCCGGCCCCTCGGGCACCGAGTCGAGGTGGCTGCCGAGCGCGACGACGTGGTCGGCGTCGCCGCCCCTGGTCTCGGCGATGACATTGCGGGTCTTCTTCTTGATGTGTTCCTGATCGAGCGTCAGCGAGAGGGTGACCTCGCCCTTGGCGGCCGCGGCGGCCAGCGCCTCGCCGTCGGCCAGGGTGATGCCGGCGCTCGGGATCAGGCCCTCGGACGGCTTGCCGAAGCCACCCTTGACGGGGGTGGTACCGCTGTGGTTGTAGACGACGATGCCGATCGCGCCGGCCGCGGCGGCGGCCCGCTGCTTCTCCACGAAGGTGCAGGTGCCGCGCTTGACCAGGGCGATCTTCCCGGTGAACGTCTGCGACGCGTAGTCGTCCGCCTCGCATCCCGGGGTGGCGTCCACGCGGGCCGCGGCGATGGGGGCCCGCAGGCCTTCCTTCGGCGTGGAGGGCGTGAACGTGAACGCCGCGACGTTCAGCGTGCGCGGATCGGGGGAGACGACGGACAGCTTCTCGGTGTGCGTCTTGGCCTCCCAGATGTCGAAGTCCTGGTAGGAGACCCGGTATCCGGCCTTCTTCAGCAGCTTGTACACATAGGCGGAGGACGCCTCGTGTCCGGCGGTGCCGGCGGCCCGGTTGCCGTCGTTGTCGTCGGCTATCTCCTGCAGCTTCTCGAGATGCCGGTAGGCGCTCCTGCCCGAGGACGCCTTGACGAGTTTTCTGGCGAGCTGTTCCGCCTGTCTGTGCTGCCGGTCCGCGGGCGTGGGTGTCGCGCCGGCGGGGGCCGCCGCGAGCAGGACGGGGGTGGCGAGGGCGGTGGCGATGACGGCCGCCATCGCCCGACGACGGGGGTGTACGCGCACGGAGGTCCTTCCGGGCAGGGGCGGCCCTTGGGTGGTGGCCGCCCTGATGCGGTGATCGCGAGGGACAACGATCGGGGCTGAAAGGGACCGTAACGAGTTCGTGCAGGTCAGGGGAGGGGGTGAGGGGTGATTGACACAAAGACGCCATACGCCGGACATCCGTGGCGAAGCTGCGCACCGATGCCCGCGGACCGGTGCCCGTCGCCTCGTCGAACGGGCGGACCGTGCACTACGTCGAACGGGTACGGCTTCCCCGCTTCACCGGCGGCGCTGCTCCGAGCCTCGGCCCATGCGTGTTGCCGCGACCAGAGCGGTCACGATGCCCGCACCACAGGCCACACCCTGAAGGAACCCGGAGGGCAGAACGAAACTTATGGTCAGGAGCGCGAGGCCGACGGTCAGATAGCCGGCTGCGGTGTCGAGTGTGGAAAATCCCCGGTGCATGCCCTCAGCTTAAGAGAGCGTCAAACCTTCCTGACCAGCGGGTCTGCCGCCGCGCGCGAGCCGGAACGGCACCCCTGCCGGCATCGGCCGCACCGCCGGCCGGGACGTGATGCCGGCGGTACGGCGTGCGACCGCCCTGCGCCGTGGCGTCGGCTCGCCTACGATCGACGGGACGGCCGCGGCCCCGTCCACCGGCGGGGCCGTCACGAGGAAGGCCCGGGCCATGACCGACGATGCCGTACCCGCCCCGACGCGCGTCCTGGTGCTCAGTGCCTCGCTGCGGGCGGACTCGCTCAACACCCGCCTGGCCGCGCTCGTCACCCGGCTGGTCGGGGAGACGGGTGCCGCCGTCGAACTCGCCCGGCTGGGGGAGTTCCCCATGCCGGTCTACGACGCCGACGACGAGGCCTCCGAGGGGCTCCCCGCGGGCACCCTCGCGCTGCGCGACCGGTTGGCCGCGTGCGACGCCTTCGTGATCGCCTCCCCGGAGTACAACGCCTCGCTGCCCGGCGGCCTGAAGAACGCCGTCGACTGGGTCTCCCGGGTCCGGCCGCAGCCGTTCAAGGACAAGCACGCCCTGCTGGTCTCCGCGTCCCCGTCCCTGGTGGGCGGCAACCGCGGACTGTGGGCGCTGCGGATCCCGCTCGAACACCTCGGCACCCGCGTGTACCCGGACATGTTCAGCCTCGCCCGGGCCCACGAGGGCTTCACCGATGACGGCGACCTGGCCGACACCGGACTCCAGGAGCGGCTGACGGAGGCGGTGACGTCGTTCCTCCACCTGGTCGAGGCCGACACCCGCTATGTGTGTCTGCGGCGCCGCTGGTACGAGTTCCTCGGCGACCGCACCGACGCCCCCGTCACCCAGCGCGCCCAGGACTGAGGCGCCCGTTCCGCGGGCCCGTCGTTCCCCCGCCGCTTCCCACGACCACGGCCCCGATCAGCCGGCGAAAACCGTGGAGCGGCTCACTCCGCTGCGTTACCGGTGGTCCGATTGGCGCGGAACACACGTCAAGCGCCTTTCGAGACAGCGAGATTGGCGGGCGGCAGCGTTATGCCGCACGGGCCGGGGCGACTAGAAAATGATCACCGAACGCCTTCCGCGCCGGCACCGCCATGCCTGTACCCCACAAGGGAGAGAACATGAAGCGGATCAGTGCGGCCGTCACCACGGCCGCCGCTGTCTTCGCCCTTGCCCAGCCGACCACCGCCCTCGCGGCGGGTTCCGCCGTCTGGGCGGCCCCGTCCTGCGCCCGTGTCACCGGGGACGGAGCCGTCACCTTCACCCGGGACGAGGGTGCGCGGCTGACGCCGACCGCCGTCCCCCTCAAGCCGACCAGCTACACCTTCGGCCTGGTCGCCCTGGACACCCCCAACACGCTGCTCGCCACCCACAACAGCGAACTCCAGCGCTCCACCGACGCGGGCTGCACCTGGACCCGGATCACGGACCTCGACGCCGGCCTCACCCATCTGACCGCGGCCCCCGGCGGCCGTGCCTTCGCCTGGGAGCTGAACGGCGGCTACCTCGCCCGGGTGGACGGCAAGAAGGTCACCCCGCTCACCTCGCCGACCACCGCCATCATGGGCCTGGGCACCGACCGGTCCCGCCCCGGCCACCTGCGTCTGGCCGGTGGAGACGGGGTGCTGTACGACTCGACGGACGCCGGTGCGAGCTGGCGGCGCGTCGGCACCCCCGCCTTCGAGGCCGGGACCGGGGTCTACACCGTCGCCTTCGACCCCGCCGACCTCGACCACGCCGTCGCGGGCGGCACGGTGCGCGGCGGCGCGGTGACCACCGACGGCGGCGCCACCTGGACCGCGTCGACCGGCCTGAGCGGCCCGGGCGGATCCGCGAACCTCTTCAACGCCGTCATCTCACCCGCCTCCTCCTCGGTGGTCTACGCCCTGGGACTCGACCTCGCCCAGGCCACCCCGAGCACGCCGGCCGGGGGCCGCCACCTCTACCGCTCCTCCGACGGCGGCCGCACCTTCACCAAGGTGGTCGACGACTCGGCCGACACCAAGCTGACCAACGGCACCCTGCTGGCCCCCAGCCCGGTGGACCCCGACGTGCTCTACTTCGAGTACGGCAGCTACTTCCAGGGCTACGGCACCGACCTCTTCCGGCTCGACGCCGCCACGGGCAAGGTCACCAAGACCCACAACACCTACGACGGCATCTCCGCCATCGCCTTCAACCCCGCCCAGCCGCGCGTGATGTACCTGGGCCTGGAAGAAGTGCGGGTCGACTGACCCACGAGACCCACGCGCAGGGGAACGTGCGCCCGCCGCGGGCTCCCGCGGCGGGCGCACGTCGCCTACTTCCTGGGGCACTCCTTCCAGGAGAGCCGGTAGACGGTGTTGATGGCACCGTCCGTCGAATCCATCGCGAGGAAACTCGTGGTCTTCTTCGGATCCGAGGTGCCCGCGGAAACGGTCAGCTCGGTGTTGATGTTGAAGTTGCGGCGCTCCCCGCACGGCGCCCACACCTGGGCGGCGAGGTCCGTGATGTCGGTGGCCTGCCAGTCGTCGTGGAAGGGGCCCTTGTGGGGGTGAGTGTTGACCGTGGTCTGGGACTGCCCCTGGAAGTAGTACGAAGCCTTCTGCAGGCCGGTCGCACCCTCCTCGAGATGCCCGAAGCCCCGGTAATCGGCTTGGGCGATCGCGTAGGTGAAGCCCTGCGGAACGTGCACGATCAGATTCAGCTGGCAGTTCTTGCGGAAGTCGGTCGGCTTGGCCCCGACGCCGACCTGGGCGAGATACTGGCTGTACGTCACGGTGAACGCGGTGTTGTCGGGTGAGACGGCCACCGCGGCGGTACCCGCCGGGCAGCCCGAGCCGTTGACGGTGGCGATCTCGATCACCATCTTGTCGGGCGGCGCGGGGAAACCGGCGGCCGAAGCCGGCGTGGACAACGCCGGGGTGCATAACGCCGCTATCGCGCTGCACGTGACAAGCACTCTGGACATGGCGCTCCCAGGGGGTAGGCGTGGGCCGTGCTCCGGCGCGCGGGACCTGCCGGGCGCCGTGGGCTGCGGGAAGGAGAGGGAAGCAGAGGGAAGCCGAGGGGTTGGGATTACGCGGCAGTGCGGTGCGCGGGAGTCCGCAGACGAATGTGCCATCAATTCCATAAGGCACTACGGAAGTCAATACAAGCCGTTCGGGCGGCAAAGGGAATTCAGCCGCCCCGGCACGGGCGCCGGACCGCCGAAAACCGGCGTATACATCCGGCCGGTCCCGTCGCGCCGCTTTGTGGGAACCGTACAGACCGGGTGCCGGGCTGCTGGCCGGGGCCGCCCTCGGCCGGGCGGCGGGGATGCGTGAGGATGAGCGGGTGCCCGACGCCCTGAACCCCGCGGATCCCGCCTTCGCACGCGACCCCTACCCCTACTACGCGCGGCTGCGCGAGGAGGGCCCGGCGGCGCGGGTGGCGCTGGCCAACGGCAGTCACGCCTGGCTGGTCACCGGCTACCGGCAGGCCCGCGAGGTGCTCGCCGATCCGCGCTTCTCCAACGTCCCCCCGCGCGGCGCGGGCCGCCCCAAGCCCGACTCCCCGGCGCAGCGCGCCCGCGGCTGCCTCGCCCGGCACATGCTCAACACCGACGCCCCCGATCACACCCGGCTGCGCCGGCTGAGCACCGCGGCCTTCACCCCGCGGCGGGTCGACGCGCTCCGGCCGCGCATCGAGCGGCTGACCGCGGACCTGGTGGACGAGACCGCCGGGCGGCTCGCCCGCGAGGGGAGCGTCGACCTGGTGGACGCCTTCGCCTTCCCGCTGCCGGTGCTGGTGATCGGGGAAGTGCTGGGGGTGCCGGAGGCCGATCGCGCGGACCTGCGGACGTGGACGTACCGGGTCGGATCGCCCGCCGACGCGCTCGCACCCGGCGCCGTCGACGAGGCGTGGACGAGTCTGCACGCCTACTTCACCGAGCTGATCGCGCGGAAGCGGCGTACCCCCGGCGACGATCTCTTCAGCACCTTGGTCCGCGACGCGGGAGAGGGCGGGCTCGACGACGGCGAGCTGCTGGCCATGGCCTTCCTGCTGCTGTTCGCCGGCTACGAGACGACCATGAATCTGCTCGCCTCCGCGTCCCTGCTGCTGCTCACGCACCCCCGGGAACTGGCCGCCGCGCGACAGGCGGGGCCCGCCCGCTGGGCCGCCGTGACCGAGGAGGCCCTGCGGCACGCGAGCCCCCTGGAAGGGACGACATGGCGGCGGACGACGGAACGGGTGGACCTCGGCGGGGCGGCGGTCATACCGGCCGGCGCGTCCGTTCTCGTCGTCCTCGCCGCGGCCAACCGCGACCCGGAGTACTTCCCCGCGCCGGACGCGTTCCGGCCGGGCCGCTATCTCGCCGACACCGGCCGGGCCGCGGCCCACGTGGCCTTCGGGCACGGCCCGCACTTCTGCCTCGGATCGCGGCTGGCCCGCCTGGAAGCGGCCATCGCCCTGCCGCTGCTCTTCGCGGGGCTGCCCGAGCTGTCCCTCGCCGCTGATCCGGCGGCCCTCGACTACCGCCCCGGACTGCTGGTCCGCGGCCCACGCACCCTGCCGGTCCGCGCGGCGCTCTGAATCGCCGACGCGCCCCGGCGGGGCCGGTTACGCCGGGACCGCGCCGACCTGGCGCATCACGCGCAGCAGATCGTAGGTCCACCAGCCTTCCCGGATCCTGCCGTGACGGAAGACGAAGATCGTGACTCCGGTCATGTCCACCGTCCGGCCCGTGGCCGGGATGCCCATGAAGGCGTCCCTGTGCGTGCCGCGCCACGTCCAGCGGGTGACGACCTGATCGCCTTCGGCCACCTGGCTGTCGATCGTGAAGGTGAAGTCGAACGCCTTGCGCCAGCCGGCCACGTCCGCCTTGATGACCTCGGATCCGACGGTGGTGTCCTCCTCCTTGGAGATGTCGTGGTCGCGGTAGTCGTCGGTGAACAGTTCGTCGACGAGATCGAGGTCGCCGCCGACGGCTATCTCCTCGTAGAAACGGCGGGCCGCCGCCTTGTTGAGCTGTTCGTCGCGCACCACGTCGAGATCGGTGAACGTCGGCATTCCCTCGCAGAGCGCCGCCATCTCTTCGAAGATGCGATTGGTCTCCGGCAGTTTCGAGTTCTCCATCGCCTGCTCATAGGACGGGAACTCTATGATTTCCACATAGTGGTCACCGTCGGATCGGTCCCGGCCGACGACGGAGTGGGTGGCCGTGCGCTTTCCCTGGGTCGCCTCCAGCCAGTTGTCCATGAGCCGGTTCATGTCGTCATATCTGCGGGTCTTGCAGTCGACTATCTGTACGAATGTCATGGGGGATCGCCTCCCGGCTGATATCTCCCATGCTAGGCCTCCTACCAGGGAGTAGCCGCGTCGGCGGGAGCGGCGCGGATTGGCGGTCGTTTCCGGGCGGGCCGATACTGAGAGTGACGGGAAAACGTGCGATGTGGCGCGGGAGGCGTGATGCGACCCAGGATCGTCTACGTCCACGGCAACGGAAACAAGGTCCGCCCGGAACTGCTCAAGTCCCAATGGGACAGGGCGCTTTTCGGCGAGGACATGGCCGACGCCTCCCGCATGGCGTACTGGGCCTCGCTCCGGTACGACGCGCCCTTGCCCGATTTTCAGCCCGACCCCCTGGACGGGGCGCCGGACGGGGCACTGGAGACGCCCGTCACCGCACTCGTCGACCCCACCGAGGAATTCGTGGCGAAGGTGCGCGCCCAGGCCCGGGCCGAGGCGGGCCCCGAGCCGGAGGGACTGCCGGGCCCCGGCGCGACGGGCGACGGGGCACTCGACGGATGGCTGCGCGGCATGACGTACTTCGCGGACACCCTCGCCGAGGACACGGCCGACGGCACCGGAGCGGAGACCGGTGCCGACGTCCCCCTCGAAGCGCTGCCGCTGCCGCGCGTCGTCCGCGACCCGGTGTTCCGGCTGCTCGTCAAGCACACCTTCAAGGACGTCCACGCCTATTTCTTCAGCGAGGCGGGACAGGCGATCCGCGACGTCGTCAAGGACGCGCTGGACGGGCTGGACGGCGCACCCCTGGTGGTGGTCGGCCACAGCCTCGGCACCATCGTCGCCTACGAGGTGCTCACCGAGGAGAAGACGGACGTCGATCTCTTCGTCACCGTCGGATCCCCGCTGGCGATCACCGAGGTGCGTGACCGGCTGGCCCGGCCCCCGGCGGTCCCGGTGGGCGTGGTGGCCTGGCGCAACGCCTCCGACCTGCGGGATGTGGTGGCACTCGACCACACCCTCGCGCCGGAGTACGCGCCGTCGGAGCGGGTCACGGATCTGCTGGTGACCAACGACAGCGCCAACCACCACGGCATCGCCCCGTACCTGGGCGCGCCCGCCGTCCGGGAACCGGTCCGCCGGCTCTTCGAGTCCTCCGCGGGAGGGTAGGTGCGGCATGCCGCTGGCCGAAACGGAATGGGACCTCGTCACGACGTGGGTGCGGGAGTACCTTCTCGACACACCCGACCCCTACGCCCAACTCGCCGTATACGGCTTTCCCCCGGAGTTCGTGGGCGCGCTACGGCTGACACCGGTCAGCGGGGAGAACGCGCGGAACCTCGTGGCGGCGTCGCGCAAGGACATCGAGCGGCAGGTGCGCCTGCTCGACGTGGTGGCGGGCCTCGACCGGCTGGCCGTCCTGCCGGAGGCCGTCAAGGCGGCCGAGCTGCGGGACCGGCTGCGCGAGGACGCCCGCGCGCACGCCTCCCAGGACTACTTCCGCACCTGTGTGCTGAAGAACGGGACCGAGGCGTTCATCGACCGCCAGCGGCTGCGCGAGACACTGCGCGCCTTCGTCGAGGACCCCGAGAAGCGCGTCCTGCTCGTCGACGGCGAGCAGGGCAGCGGCCGTTCGTACACCTACAACCTCATCCGCCACGTCGGCCAGCACTGCGGCTTCCGGCCCGCGCGGGTCACGCTCTCGCGCATCGCCACCGCGGACAAGGTGATCCGCCGCCTCGCCGAGTTCGTCGCGGACCCCCGCGCGGGGATCACCCCCCTGAACCCGACGGAACTCAACGACCTCCTCCCCTCGATCGACGACGCCGCGCACTGGGTGGTCAGCCGGGCGACCGCCGCCGATGACAACTTCTGGCTGGTCCTGGACGAATGCGATGAACTCGATCCGAACTCCGATGTCTGGGACTGCATCGGACAACTCGCCCTGGCCATCTACGAACACGCCGCCGTGAGCGGGGACGACTCCCCCCGGATGGTGCTCCTGGGCTACGGGCCCGCGATGCGCCAACTGCCGTACGAGCTGCGCGGAAACCTCTGCCGGGACACGGCACGCACCGTGGAGGCCGCCGATCTGCGCACCTTCTTCGACCAGTACTTCCACGACTTCCCGCCCTCCCGCCCCGAGGGCGGGCCGGCCGAGGACCCCGACATCGGCGAACTCGTGGACGTGGCCGTCCAGGAGGTGCTGCGCGCGGCGGAAGCGGAAGCCTCCGACGGCGAGGGCTACATGCGGAAGGTCTGCACGGCGACGGAGGAGGCCATCCGTGTCTACCAGTCACTCTAGGACCCGCGAGGTGTTCGCCGCCCGGCTGCGGCAGGAGCTGCACGCCACACGGACGCGCCCGCGCGAGGTCCCGGACGCGCGACGGGCCTACCGGGAAGCCGCCTGCCTGCTCACCCAGTTCGACCCCACCCGGCTCAGACGGCCGGACGAGGAGCAGAGCACCGGCGGAGCCACCTTGGAACTGGTCGACGACTGCACGGCGCTGGGCATGAAGGACAGAACCCGCTGGATCCTCAAACCGGAGGTGCGGCGCACCGCGCTGCGCGGCCTGGCCGGCCCCGACGCCGCCCGGCTCGCCCTGGAACGCAACCTCGGCCAGTGCCCCGAGGGTCCCGGCCCCGAACGCACCGCCCTCGCCTACCTCTCCGGCGCGCCACCGCCCCTGGAGGAACAGCACGCCCGCGAACTGGCCGACACCCTCCAGGCCGTCCTGTGGCTGTCGGAGATCCCCGGAACCACGGGCCTGCCCGACGTCGCGCAGGTGCAGCACGCGCTGGAGCGCGCCAGGATCCTCCAGCCACTCGAACGCCTGGTCCAGGACACGTTCCAGGGGCGCACCCGCGAACTGGACGCACTGCGGGCCTACGTCGGCGTGCCCACCGAAACCACCCGCGCCCAGCTCAAGCGGGCGGGCCGGGGTATCACGGCCCCCACCGGGCGCGACCGGGAACCACCGCTGGTGGTCCACGGACCCGGTGGCATCGGCAAGAGCACCCTGCTCGCCAAGTTCATCCTCGACACCCTCCACGACCCCGGCCGGGACATTCCCTTCGGGTACGTCGACTTCGAGCGGCCCACCCTCTCGGTCCACGAGCCGGTCACCCTGATCGCCGAACTCGCCCGGCAGCTCGGCGTCCAGTACCCCTCCTGCCGCCCGCGCATGGACGAGCTGGCGGACGAGTGCCAGCGCAGGGCCGCCACCCAACGGGAGGAAAAGGAATGGACGGCCGAGCTGAACCGGCTCTCCACCACCCGGCCGACCCTGGGGCGCAGAGCCTCACGGGAATTCCAGACACTGGCCACCTCCGACGAGACCGACCTCATCCGACGGCTCGCCGACAACCTGCTCCAGGCGATGGCGACCCCGCCCGGCCGGACGGGCCCGCCGCTGCTCATCGCCCTCGACTCGTTCGAAGAGGCCCAGTACCGCGGCTCGCCGGTGATGGGCCGGATCTGGGCCCTGTTCGTCGCCCTCCAGAACGCCTACCCCCGGCTGCGGGTCATCGTCTCCGGCCGGGCGCCCGTCGCCCACCCCGCCCGGGCGGTCACCCCCCGCACCCTCGAACTCGTCGACCTCGACCCCGAGGCGGCCGTCGCCCTCCTGGTCGCCAGCGGCGTCGAGGACCGGGACGTGGCACGGGCCCTCGCCGACCGGGTCGGCGGCCACCCCCTCAGCCTGAAACTCGCGGCCAGGGCGGCCGTCCTGGCCGGCAACGAGAGCGCCCCCATGGGCGAGCTGATCAGCAGCCTGCCCGCACGGCGCCGCTACTTCTACCGCAAGGTCGACCAGATGCTCGTCCAGGGCATCCTCTACGACCGCATCCTCAACCACATCGCGGACGAACGGGTCCGCCGGCTCGCCCACCCGGGCCTGGTGCTCCGCGTCATCACCCCCGACATCATCAAGGACGTGCTCGCGGAGCCCTGCGGACTGCGGATCGACACCGTACGCGAGGCACGCCGGCTCTTCGAGGAACTCTCCCGGCTCGATCTGGTGGAGCCGGCCGGACCCGACGCCGTGCGCCACCGCGCCGACGTCCGCGCCATCATGCTGCGGCTGGTGGGCAACGACCGGACGGCCCTGACGCGCACCGTCGAGCGCCGGGCGGTCGACTACTACGCGGCCCGGGACGGGGTGGAGGCCCGCGCCGAGGAGATCTACCACCGGCTGCGACTGAACGAGAACCCCCGCTCGGTGGAGGAGCGCTGGCTGCCCGGCGTCGAGCGGCTGCTGTCCGGGGCCCAGCAGGACATGACCCCGCGAGCCGCAGGCTTCCTCGCCGCGCATCTCGGCGGGGACACCCCCGACCGCGTCATGGCCGACGCCGACCAGGAGGACTGGGAACGGATCGCCGCCCGCGAGGTGGAGGACCTCCTCGCCCAGGGCTACACCGAGGCGGCCACCGCCCGGCTCGCCGAACGCCGGCCCTGGACGCCCTGCAGCCCCCTGCACCCGCTGCTCCTCGAAACCCTGAGCCGGACCGGGCGGGGGGAGGAGGCACGGCGGGAGGCGTCGGAGGCGATCGACCGGGCGGAGGACGCCGGCTGCGCCGAGCAGCGGCTCGAACTGCTGCTGCTCTCCGCCCGTCTCGCCGAGGAGGACGGTGACCTGGAGAGCGCCGACCGCGAACTCCAGGTCGCGGAAGGTGTCGCCGCCGGACTGGGGCAGGACCTCGAAGCGATGGGCGCCTTGCTGGCCCGGGCCCGGCTCACCACCGGCACGCCCGTGGACCCCGAGGTCGACAACCAGCTCGCCCGGCGTCTGCGGCAGCTGCCCGACGCGACGCTGATGGGCCAGCCCGTGCTGGTCCGGGCCGTCGCGGCGGAGGTCTGCGCACAGGACCCGCGCGCCCTCGACCACGCCCTGGAGGTCGTCGGGCTGCCCCGCAACGACGACGGTGTGCTCGACGTCCTCGGAGCGGCGATCAACCGTGCCGTGACCCGGCAGCCCGAGCTGCGCGGAGCCCTGATGAAGATCCTCCACACCGCCGTCGGCACCCCCCGGCCGCGGAGCGAGCACGCCGGCGTCACCGGCATCCTGCGCGAGGTCCGCGACCGCGGCACCCTGAACGACCTCGCCCGACGGCTGCTGGTCCTGCGCGACGACAGCGGCGAACTCCTCGCCGGAGTGGCCGCCGCCATGCGCAGGGGCACGGCGGGCCCCTCGGACCGGGCCCCCGCGACCAGCGCACTCATGACCCGGCCGGGCACCCCGGCGGAAGGGAACGGCCCCCAGCGGCCTGATGGGCCATGACCGCCTACCTCACCTCCGACGAAGTCATCCGGCTGCGCGACGCGGCGATGGAGGCGGGACTCGCCGACCCCACCGTCCGGGAGCTGCTCTTCGACGGCATCATGAACAAGTACCGCGGCACCCTCCCGCTCATCGCGGCCCCCGGCCGGCAACTGCACTCCGACCTCAGCCAGATGAACCGCGTGGAGCGGCTGATCGACGGATCCGTCCCCCTGGAGACCTGGCTGCGCAACGCCGTCGCCCAGACCGCCGAGGCCGGTCCGCTCGCCGTCATCCAACGTGCCCTGGACGACGTGGCCCGCACCGCGTCCGGTGAGCCGGACGTCAGCGCCGCACGGCCCACCGGCGAGACCAAGGAAGAGATCATCCACCGGGACGACACCGTGCCGTACGAGTTCCTCCGCGACGGCAACGCGGCGGGAGGGGCGGTCGCCCGCGTCAAGGTCCCCCCGTACCAGGGGGGCGCGCCGCTCCAGCCCAACGGCTTCCCCCACTCGGGGACGGGCTGGCTCATCGCCCCGAACCTGCTCGTCACCAACCACCACGTGGTGAACGCGCGGTCCGGCACCGGCGCCCAGCGCGCGCTGGCCGACCCCACGGACCTGCTGCTCCAGGTGCGCAACTCGCGGTGCCGCTTCGACTACGACGCGGCCGAGGTGGAGACCGACGAAGCCACCGCCAGTGACCTCGTCGCCTGGGACGAGGAACTCGACTACGCCATCCTGCGGCTCACCGCCGAGCCGTCCCGGCCCGTGCTGCGGGTGTCCGCGCGGCCGCTGACGGTGGCCAAGGGCGAGTACGTGGCGGTCAACATCATCCAGCACCCCGGCGGCCTGCCCAAACGCGTCGCCCTGCGCAACAACCTCGTCTACGAAGCGGACGAGCAGGACGTGCGGTACTTCACCGACACCCGCGGCGGCTCCTCCGGATCGCCCGTCTTCACCGACGACTGGCAGGTCGTCGCCCTCCACCGGGGGACCCGGCGGGTGGAGGAGGTGAACTTCCAGGGCAAGAGCACGGCCTTCGTCAACGTCGGCACCCAGATGAGCGTCATCATGCGCCACATCGGGGAGCACTACGCGGAGGTCCACGCGGAGATCGAAGCGGCACAGTCGGAGGCGGCACGGGCCATCGCGCCGCAGGAGGTGTGACATGCGACCGACATCACCGGTGGCGACCGGTACCGAGCAGGTCTTCGGGGACCTGAGGGAAGTCGCCGACCGCGTCCGCGCGCATCTGGAGGCCGAACGCCCCGAATCCACCGAGGAACTTCCCCCCGGTGCGGTCCCGGCCGGGCAGATCGGCCGGTTCGCCCAGTCAGAACGGGACCGGGTCCTCGGCGCGGGCGCAAACGGGCTGGAGAAGCTCGCCGCCGGCCGCCCGGACGAGATCAGCGACGACGAATCCTTCGGGATGGAGGCCATCGTCCTCCTGGAGGGCAGGCCCGCCATCCTGATCCAGCACCAGGACTTCGCCTCCCAGCAGGGCGACTGGGCGGTACTCGACGGCCAGCGGGCCGCCATCCGCGACTCCATCGCCCGGGTCGGCCGGGTGGAGGTCACCGGACACACCAGCCTGGACTGGCTGGGCACGGCCTTCCTCGTCAGCCCCGACGTCGTGATGACGAACCGCCATGTCGCCATGGAGTTCTCCCGCACCGACGGCACGGGCTGGACCTTCCAGCACGGCATGGGCGCCCGTGTCGACGTCGCCGAGGAACTCGGCACCCCGTCGACGGAAAGCGACGCGTTCACCTTCGCCGTCACGGAGGTGCTGGGCATCCACCAGGACGTCGACATGGCGCTCCTGCGCATCGCCCCGGCCTCCGGCGGCCAGAGCCCGCCGGCCCCCCTGGCGGTGGCGGCGGACGCGCCGCCCGACGTCGCCGGCCGCCCGGTCTACGTGATCGGCTACCCGGCGTGGGACGGCCGCCGCAACGAACCGGAGTCGATGCGCAGGATCTTCATGGACGTCTACAACGTCAAACGCCTCCAGCCGGGCACCACGACGGAGATCCTCCCCGCGGAGTTCACCGTGAAGCACGACTGCTCCACCCTCGGCGGCAACAGCGGCTCCCCGGTCTTCGACCTCACCGACCACCGCGTCCTCGGCCTCCACTACGGCGGCCGCTACGGCATCGGCAACTACGCCGTCCCGCTGTGGCAGATGGTGGACGACCCACTGCTGACCCGAGCGGGAGTCAACTTCGTGTGAGGGCCGGGGCCGGGGCCGGGATCACCGGCCGTCCGGCCAGGCCCAGCCCAGTTGCAGGAACATCCCGAGCCGATCGCTCACCGCCCTGACCTCGGTGATCTTCCCGTGTCCCAGGGTGAAGACCCAGATCTGCTCGACCTCGAAGGCACGCCGGGTCGGTTCCGGCATCCGGGGGTGGACTCCGGTGTGAACGCCGCGCACCGTGAGCCTCGCGACGACGCGATCGCCCTCGGCGATCAGCTCCTCGGCCACCGTCTCCAGGGAGCCGAACGCGTCGAGCTGCTGCCGGAACCCGTCGAACGCCGCTCCGGGCTCGTCGGGCTCACCATGGATGATCTTGTTGTGGTCGACCACGTCCAGAGCCATGTATCTGGGCAGGTCGTCCGGCCGTCGGTCGTTGAGTGCGGCCAAGAAGGCTTTCACGACCCGTTTGTTGGCCGTGAGCGACAAGGTGTCCATGGTGCGTGCCGATCCCTTCGTCCGGAAGTCATTCTTACGCAGTAAGAGCGATTGATTCGGTACAGTGGACTTACCTTGTAAGAATGTCAAGTGGGGACGGGCGGACGTGGCACGCAAACGGGCCAGGGGTGAGCGGGCGGGGCTGTCGAGGGGTGCGGTGCTCGACGCCGCACTGGAGCTGGTGGACCGGCGCGGCCTGGGCGCGCTGACCATGCGCGGGCTCGGCACCGAACTCGGCGTCGAGGCGATGACGCTGTACCACTACGTCCCCAACAAACAAGCCCTGCTGGACGGACTCGTGGAGCGTGTGTTCACGGGCGCACTGCCCTGGGCCGAGGGCGACGGCCCGTGGCGGGACGCGCTGCGCGCGTACGCCGTATCGTTGCGGGCGGCGCTGCTGCGCCACCCCGGTGTGCTGCCGCTGATGGCCACTCGACCGGCGGTGACCCCCGGAAGCCTGCACGCGGTGGAACGGGCCCTGGGTGCGCTGCGCGCCGCCGGCTTCCCGCTCGGGCGGGCACTGGACGCCGTCAACTCCCTGTCGGTCTTCGTCATCGGCCACGCCGCCGCCGAGGTCGCCATGCGCCAGGTCGACGAGGCCGCCGGCCCCGGCTCGGCGCGGGACCTCGCCCGGCTGGACCCCGAGGAGTTCCCGCTGATCTGCGCGGCGGCCCGGTCCGGTGAGGGCGTGGACGACGCTGAGCGTTTCCGGTTCGCCCTGGACGCCTTGCTCGCCGGATTCGCCGCGCTCGGACCGGAGTCGACCTCGGACGTATCGACGGCATCGGCGTAGCGCCCGACGGTGTGACCGCTTTGTGCGGCGGCACTTCCCTGGGGGTAAACGCTGTTCAGGCGAGCGGCGTCTCCACTAGGGTCGGTGCGGTGCGTCGTCGTCTGTGCGTCATCGCGTTGGTGTGCCTCGCCGTTTCGACCGCCTGCGGTTCGCCGTCGGAGCCGCCCGACCCGCGGCCTTCCGGGGGACCGACCGGGCGGGTGAGCCGTGGCGACGGTGCCGAACGGCTGTACCGGGGGAGCGGGCGGGCCAGTGCGCAGAATCCCGCGTTCTCCCCGGACGGGGGATCCGTGCTGTTTACCGTCTTCCACGACGGTTACAACGAGGGCCCCGCGGCCCTGCGGGTCCTTCCCCTCGGCGGACGGCAACGACGGGAGCCCGCCACGCTCTTGGACGACGCCGACCGTGCCGCGGTCAACCCGACCGGTGCGAGCTGGCACCCGCGGGCCGGGGTCGCCTTCGCCTCCGACCGTTCGGGCCAGGACGAGGTGTGGGTGCTGCGTCCGGGCGGGCGGCCCGCGCGGGTGACCGAGCACGACGGTGACTCCGGCTATCTGGAACCCAGCTTCTCCCCCCGTGGTGACTGGATCGTCTTCCAGGAGAGCGTCCAGCGGGAGAACGAGGACGGACGCGCGGACCGGCCCGCCCGCGACGAACTCGGCTCCCTGTGGAAGGTCAGGAGGGACGGCGGCGGATCGGTCCGGCTCCTGGACGGGCCCGCCACCGGGACCGACAACCGGCAGCCCAACTGGTCGCCGCGAGGCGACCGGCTCGTCTTCCAGCGGCGCGGTCGGAACGACGACGAATGGGCGCTGTACGTCATGGGCGCAGACGGCGGTGGCCTGCGTAAACTCGCCCTCGGGGCCGGGGAGCACACGGACGCCAGCTGGTCGCCCGACGGCCGGCGGATCGTCTTCTCCTCCACCGCGGGCGGCCTGGACCTGCCGCAGATCTTCGTCGTAGGCGCCGACGGAGGACGCCCGCTCCGGGTCACCCGGAGCGGGCGTACGTATGACGGCGCCCCCAGCTGGTCACCGGACGGCCGGTGGATCGCCTTCGAGTCACACCCGGGGGACGAGGAGCGCCCGACGACGCTGTGGCGGATCCGCGCCCCCGAGGGGTGAGAGATCAGCCCAAAGTGACGGCCAACAGGCAGTATTGAATGACCGTCAGGTCGATGGTGGCGGTCGTCGCACCGGACATCCGCCAGGTGACCGGTTGAGGCGCGGGGGAGGGGCCGTCCGGTGAGCTGACCGTCGCGGCCACCACGCGCCGGCCCTCGGGGACGGCGATGGAGACCGAGCACGTGGCCGGCGTGGTCCGGAAGGCGGCGGGGACGTCGCCGAACTGGGTGAAGTTCACCAGCTGCACGATGATGTCGTCACCGAGCCGGCCGGCTTCGAGATGGATACGGCGGTCGCCCGCCAGCGTCACGGCGGCCGGGGCGGCCGCACGGACCGGCCCGAGCAGGGTGTCGGCGCTCGCCTGGTCGGTGGTGGCGAGGTACGCGCGGCCGAGCAGGCTCTTGAAGTACCGGCAGGTGCCCGCCCCGAACCGGTTCTCCCCGCTCGCCGGCAGGGGGTCACCCTTGCGGAAGCCGAGCACGTCGGCGAGGGCGTACTCGCTCCTGGCCGTACCCACCTGGTCGAGCGCGGTGGGCGCCGGACCGGTGATCACCAGGGTGCCGCCGCCCGACACGAAGTCCCGCAGCACGCCCGCCTCGGCGTCCGACACGGCTTGGAGGTTCGGCAGCATCAGCACCCGGTAGCGGGCCAGATCGGCGGAGGTGAGCCCCGGGCTGGTCACGATGTCGAACGGGATGTGCGCGTAGACGAGCGACTTCACCGTGCCGCGGAACTCGCCGAGCCACTGCTGCTCGACGCAGCTCTCCTCGAGGCTGCCGCCGCTCCACCAGTCCTTGACCCCCGCGGGCGCCTTGGCGTTGGCGAACATGCCGGTGCCCGGTGAGGGGCTGACGAAGTCACGGGAGGACGACGAGTGGTAGACACCGACCGTGGCGGCGGAGGTGGAGCCGTACAGCCGCTCCTGATGGGCCGCGACGAACGCGTACATCCGCGTGCGCATCGCGAGATCGGTGCTGTCGCTCTTGAACGGGCTCTTGATCTCGTACGGATTGCAGCCCGCGGCCAGCAGTTCGGCCATCACCAGCGACGCGTCGTCGGCCTTCCAGCCGTAGGAGAACGCCCAGGCGGGCTTGGTCCCGCTGGCCGCCCGCGCGTATTTGTACATCGAGATCAGACAGGTCCAGTCCGTCGCGGTGGCGTGCCGCATCCCGTCGTACAGGGCGAGGATGTCCACCTCCCAGACCTGGCTGACCCCCTCCGCCTGACGCAGATACGCCCCGTCGAGCCCGATGGAGGTGGCGTACTGGTAGTCCATGCTCACTGTCTCGTGGAAGGTGACCAGGTCCGGGTTGGCCGACCGGCCCGCGGCGGCGATGTCCAACTGCCACTGGAGCAGATCGCGGTGCCGCCACTCCACGTACCGGCGGAAGACGGGGTCGGCGAAGTCCGCCTTGGCCGGCAGCCGCAGCCCGGTGTCCGCCTTGAACGCGGCCGCCGCCCAGGAGGAGGCGTCACACCAGCTGAGCACCCCGTCGAAGTAGATCGGCACATCGGGCCAGATGCCGTCCAGCCCCGTTCCGGCGAGTGCCTTGACGCGGCCGAGGTAGAACTCGCGCCAGGGGGAGTTCGGGCTCACCCAGCAGCTCTCGTCACCGGGGTCGACCCACACCACCACGCTGCCGTAGAAGACATTGGGCTTGCCGTCGAGCGAGCGCTGCACCCAGGACTTCCCGTCGCCGTTCTTGTAGAACGACCGCCCCTTCTCCCCGCCGAGGCTGATGACTTCGAGCGAGGGGTAGTACATGACCACCCGGAGCCCCATGCCGTGCGCGAGCCCGACGAACTCCTTGATCTTCTTCAGGTGTTGGGTGAACTCGGCGTCGGTCAGCCAGTGCGACAAAATGGTGTCGAGCTCGATCACGCTGACGTTCTGCGCCTTGAGGGCGCTGATCACCGGCTTCATGTCGCGGGTGGGATCGGCGTCCTCGTCGAACGTGGCGTCGGCCACCCGGGCGAACCGGCTCCAGTCGGGGAAGCCGCCCCCCGCCGGGACCGCCGGGACCGCCGGGGCCGGTACGGCGGCCCCGGCGGGGTGTTCCAGCGGGCCGGGGAGAACGGGCAGGAGGTTCGCCGCGAGAGCCGCGCTTCCCGCCCCCAGGCCCGTCCGTAACAGCTTCCTCCTGCTGATTCTTCGTATTCCGTCCACAGCGTCCCTCATTCTCACGGTGGGTGTCGGTGTGGTGCCCGAGCAGTCTGCCTGATTGTTTCCGGCCGTGAGGGGGGTTGCCGCGGGGGAGGGGGATTCGGCTCGAACGCGCCTACCCGCTCCGGGCGTTCGCGGCCCCGGCCCGTGTGGTGCTCAGGAACGCCAGACGCCGCGGCAGGACGCGGCGGCGAAGCCGGGCCCGAAGGCGAGCAACAGCCCCTCCTCGCCGTCCCCGGGCGGGTCCTCGTGGGTGCGGGCGAGGACGTCGAGGACCGCGACACCGCCCAGGTTGCCGTTCTCCTCCAGGCTGCTCCACGCGTGCCGGAGCACCTTGGGCTCAAGGCCGAGCCCCTCGGCCACGTCGTCCAGGATGCGGGGCCCCCCGGGGTGGACGGCGGCCCAGCGCGAGGGGCCCGGCGCCGTGCTCCCGGCTCCGGAGCGCAGCCAGTCGCGAAGGGCGGGCATGACATCACCGGCGGCGGTCGCGGCCTTGCGCGTGGAGTCGAAGTGCAGCCCGGCTTCGTCGAGCCGGCCCCAGTAGCGGTCACCGCTGTCGGGCAGCAGGTACTCCCAGGTCTCGTCGACGCGCAGCCCCGGGCCCAGGGGGGTGTCGGTGACGACACAGGCACCCGCGCCGTCCCCGAACAGCGCCTTGTAAATCATGCTTTCCAGCTTGGTGTCACTGTGGTGGTAGATCGTGCTGATGGCCTCGGCGGCGACGACGAGAACGCGGCTGCCGGGCTCGGCCCGGACCTCGCGGGCCGCGCGGACGAGGGCCTGCGCACCGCCGACACAGCCGAGGGTGGCCATCGGGATCCGGCGGACGTCGGGGCGCAGTCCCAGCTCGCGGGTCAGATGGACGTCGAGGCCGGGCACGGCCCACGACGTGGTGTGACTGGTGACCACGCAGTCGATGTCGGCCGGTGTCAGCCCCGCGGTGGCCAGGGCCGCGCGGGCCGCCTCCTCGGCGAGGCGGGCGCAGTCCTCGAAGGCCACCGTGTTGCGCTCCCCGATCGTGGCCTCGCCCGCGACGGTGGGGGAACTCAGCGGCCGGGTGAAGCGCCGGGTGCGCACCCCGGTGGCCCGGACGACCCGCAGAATGGAGCCCAGCCGTGCGTGGCTGCCGTGGTGTTCCGTGATGTCGGCGCAGATGTCATCGGTGGTGACGACATGGTCGGGCAGGGCTATCGAAGGCTTCGAGACGTAGGACGACACGAGGGCTCCACGAGGTAGGCGGGCGCGGCTTGGCTCAAACCTATGTGTAAAGGTGTCGCAAATTCGCCTACGGGTGCCATGCGGTGTGATCTGCGGATAAGGAGTGTCAACGGGCGTGCAGCATGGGCTGACGAGGTCGCTGCTCCCCGCTGTGGAAGACGAGGACCATGAGACGGGCGCGGGGTGAGGCGAGGGGCTCGGCCGTGCACAGCGACACCCAGCCCGGACCCATCCGGGCGTGGTTCAGGGGCCGCTCGTCACCGTCGGGGTGGATGTACGCACCCCCGCCGGCCTCATAGAGCGGGCCGACCACCGGGTCGGCGAGGATATCCGCTTCCAGCGCGGTGAGCGTTTCGTCGTGGGGCAGTGCGGCCACGGCCGCCCGCATCTGGGGGAGGACGAACGGCAGCCAGTACTCGGTCCACCCGGTGAGCACGTCGCGGGCCTCGGGCGCGAGCGTCATCCACCGCATGGTGTTCGCCGGCACCTCCCCGCTGGGAAACATGGCGGCGAACGCCTCATTGAAGGCGAGCACGTTCCAGGACTGGTCGTTGAGGTACGCCATGTGGGACATGCTGTCGACGACCTCCTGCCACGCCCCGGGCACCTCGGTACCGGACCGGGGATGCAGCGGGTAGGGCGGGTCGCGTCGCACGGTGTAGAGCCACAGCAGCGTCCACTCGTGCTCGTTGAACGCGAGCAGCCGGGCCACGTCCCGCAGGAGATCCTCGGGCGGGTTGGGGTGATTTCCGGTCTCGAGCCGGTTGAAGGTCCCAGGAGCGCGGTGCAGCAGCTGGTCGATCTGTGACTGCGCCAGTCCCGGAGCCCTTCGCCCTTGCCGGGCCGGGCGGGCGAGGCCGTGCTCTTCCGGGGCTATGAGAGCCCGGCGAGCACGGAGCAGCTTCTGCAGTGCTTCCTTGTCCACGTGCGAATCCCTAATATCACGAGCGGCACCGCCAGGGGAAGGCGATTTCATGGGACAGTTTTTCCACCGAAAATCTCGGGGAAGAAATGATCGCATCCCTCGTGCATGATCGATCTGCGGGTCCGTGCCATGAGAGCGGCGCTGACCTGGGCGCCTCACCCTATGTGAGGCCCAATCAGGGAGGGTACAATTCACTCGTCGACCGATCGGAACGGGAAGCAGAGGGCGGCCGCCATTCGCCCGCAGCTGCCGAGATCCGCGTTACGCGCCCCGCTCTCGGGTCTGTTCCCGTGCTCATCGAAGCCACCCCGGCGGGCCACCGCGGGGATGTCACTCAGAGCCCCCAAGCGGCATTGCGACCGCCTCCGGCGGCCCTTTCGAGCACGGAATCCACACGTAATCCTCCATGCGGTATCCCCCGCGGCGCCCAGGAACCGGGCGGACGGACGGCATCGACGCCATCGTCCGTCGAGAGCGGTTCGTCCCGGGATGCGACGCTGATCCGTCGCGCATGGGGTGGCTGAACATCGATGGTGGCGAGACGGTGGCGAGGGCGGTCGGCAATCGGCCGACGCCCCGCTCGCCACCGGTGCCGACGCGACGCGCCGGCTGTCACCGTTTCGTCTTCCCCCGGGTGCGCGCCGCCACGACGGCGGCCCCGGGTGGTGCGGCGAACCCGGCCGCGCGGGCGCCCGCCACGGGCCCCGCGGCCCGGGCCGGCGCGGGGCGCGACCGGATGAGGTCAGACCTCCAGCTCCGCCTCTATCCGCCGCAGCTGGTGCCGCGCCATCGCCAGGTTGGCCCGCTTGCCGTCGAGCACCAGATAGAGGAAGAGACCGCTGCCGCCGCGGCTGGTCAGCAGCCGGATCAGGTGGTACTGCGAGCCGAGGGTGATCAGGATGTCCTCGATGCTGTCCTGGATGTTGAGCATCTCCATGGCCCGCAGCTTGGCCCGCACCACATCGGTGTTGGCCGCGGCCGCGACGTTCAGGTCCAGCGCCTGCGACCCGCCGAGAGTGCCGAGTGCCATGCCGCTGCCGTAGTCGACCAGAGCGACGCCGAGGGCGCCCTCGATCGACGTCATCGCGTCCTTCAGAGCCGCTTCGGTGTTCGCCATGAGAATCCCGCCTTCGTCATTGGTTGTCATCAAGGGCCACCCGGTGCCCACGGCCGTCCGCCGGGGCGACGGGAAGTGGAAAAGAAGCGCTGTGGTCACATCTGGCGTCGGCGCTCCAGCGCGCCGTCGACCAGCTCCGCTATGCGCGTGCCGGACCTGCGGGCCTCCAGGTTCAGCCGCCCCACATTGGCGTCGGCCGCCGCCAGCAGCGTCAGGACGCAGGACGAACCGGCCGCGTACGTCGCCACATAACCGTGGTCGCCGCGCACCAGCAGTTCGCGGAACCCACCGTGGCCCACGGCGTCCGTCAGCCGCGCGCCCACCCCCAGGGCCGCCGCGGTCAGCGCCGCCACCCCGTCGGGCTCCATGCCGGTGACGAGATGCGCGATCACCAGCCCGTCGGTGCTCGCCACCAGCGCCCCGGTCAAATGGGGTACGCGGACCCGTAACGCCTGGAGCTCGGTGAGCACCTCGGGTAGGGACGTCATCGACTGTCTCCTCACTGCCAGTTGTCTCAAGGCGCGTCTCATCATGGGATCGGGGCATCCCGACGGGGGGACGGAAGGGTCACAGGGCCTCCAAGGCGTCACGGATCCTGAGGAGCAGGGAGGTCTCCGGGGCGCCCGGAGTCTTGGGCGACGGCCGGCCGGTCATCGGCTCCCCGGAGGCGGGCGGCCGGACCAGCCCCAGCGCCGTCAGCCGCCGGACGTCCAGGAGGGTGGCGAAGGCCGGGCGCCCGAGCGCCCGGGCGATCTGGACGGGGGTGCGCACCCCGTCGGCCGCGCGCAGTACCGCCCGTCGGCCGCACACCGCCCGCGTACCGCGCCCGCGGCACCGGTCGGCGTCCGGTACGGGCACGACGGGCGCCGAGTCCACCGCCGCCCCCGGCCATGCCTGTTCCAGGAGGAGGCGGCGTCTGAGCACCTCCCGCTGGAGGACGGGCACCGGCACCGGCCGCACCGGGCCGAGCCAGTGCCGGGCTTCACGCAGGAACCGCTCGGGCGGGCGCTGACCGTCCCCCAGGGGGTACAGCACGAAGTAGGCGGCGTCGAACAGCGCGCTCAAGTGGCACAGTTCCAGCTCGCCCTGGCTCAACCGGCCGCGTTCGACGAGGAAGTCACCCGCCCGGTAGCCCGGGCCGCCTTGGGCCACGGCCTCTTCCCAGGTCTCCGGCGACAGCCGCCCCCGGGCGGTCAGCCGCCATCCCACGTCCGGCGCGACCGGGCTCTCCGCGTGCACCACCGCGCCGTCGCAGAGATACAGCGCCCCCACCGGCCCGTGCAGCGCACCGGTGGCGCCTTCGCAGGCCAGCCGGGCCAGCGGGCCGTCATCGTCGGCCGGCCGTATCCGGGGTGTGTCCGCGGCTTCCGCGGCGCTCCCGGTCACGACAGCACCAGCCCGGCGGTCAGGTCCCTCAGCCGGAAACGGGCGACCGCCAGGTTGGCCTCGGCGCGGTCGAGCCAGAGGTAGAGGAAGACGCTGCTGTCGAAGGCGGTCTCCACGAAACGGATCAGGTGGTAGCCGCCGCGCGCGGTGACGATGAGATCCTCGACGGGCCCGTCCGCCTCGTCGGCCCCTCCCGCCGGTTCGGCCCGTTCTGCCCGTTCCGTCGGGTCGGCCTGGGTGAACGCGCTGCTCTCGAAGGTGAGCCGGGCCAGTTCGGCGGCCTCGGCCGCCGCCGCCTCATGGTCGTGGTTGGGGCCCTCGCCCACCGCTCCCAGGGCGAGTCCGGTCGTCCAGTCCACCAGGCTCGCTCCCCGGACTCCGGGGATCGCCAAGGCCTCGGATAAGCACGCGTCGATACCGGACACACAGACCTCTCCAGCCGCGCCGCGACAGCGCACCGCCGCGACTCGTCAGACTCGGACAACAGCTACCAACGGCATGTCGGCTGCGACGGAAGGTAATCGAAAACGGAACCGCGCGCGGTGGTTTTGGCAAATTCAATCGGCATAGGTGGAGCGGGGTGTCCGGGTGGTGCCGCCCGGACCACCGCCCGCGGCCGCACACCTCGGTGCGGACGCGGGCGGGCCGGGGGCGGTGGGTCAGACCGCCGCCGCCGACTGCTCCACCATGCGGCGCAGCAGCTTCTTGTCCGGCTTTCCGGCGTCGGTCAGCGGCAGCGTGTCGACGAACTCGATGCGCGCCGGTTCGTACATCGTGCCCCGTTCGGTGCGCACCAGCTCGCACAGGCTCCGCTCGTCGACCCCGCCGCCGGGCGCGGGCACGACGACGGCGTGGACCCGCTCCATGCGGTTGGCGTCGGGGACGCCGAAGACGGCACTCTGCAGGACCTGGGGGTGGGAGTTCAGCAGGTCCTCGAGTTCCGTGGTGTACACATGGCCGCCGACGACCACGATCATGTCCTTGAGCCGGTCGACGATGGTCAGATAGCCCTCGTCGTCGAGGTGTCCGATGTCGCCGGTGTGCAGCCAGCCGTCCCGCAGTACCTCGGCGGTCAGCTCGGGCTGCTTCCAGTACCCCTGCATGATGCCGGCCGAGCGCACGCAGATCTCGCCGTGTTCACCGGGGGGAAGGTCGCGGCCGGACGCGTCACGGATGGCCACCTCGACGCCCTCCAGCGTCTTCCCGACGGACCACAGGCGCTCGGGGTGCTCCGGGTCGTGGTCCTCCTCGGTGAGGACGCTGATCCCGCCGGCCTCGTTCTGCCCGTAGAACTGGGTGAACACGGGACCGAAGCGCCGTACCGCCTCGGCGATGCGGGTCGGCGAGGACGGGCAGCCGCCGTACGAGACGCGGCGCAGGCTGGAGGTGTCGGTGCGGGCGGCGTCCGGGTGGTCCATCAGCTGGTACAGCAGGGGCGGCAGCAGGAACAGATGGGTGATGCGTTCCCGCTCGATCGCCGCGAGCACGGCCGCCGGTTCGAAGTCCTCCATCAGCACCACGGTCCCGCCGGTGCGCAGGGTGTGATCGGCCATCATGCCGGCGGCGTGGGCGAGGGTGGTGCACACCAGCTGCCGGATCGGCCGCCCCGCCCGGGTCATGGCGTCTTCGGGTATCACGTCGTGGAGCCACCGCACCTGTTCGAAGGAGGTGCAGATGGCCTTGGGGTGGCCGGTGGTGCCGCCCGTGTGCCGGATGGTGCAGGTGTCCTGCGGCCGGGCGGGGCTGGGGAGGGGTTCGGCGGACTCCCCGGCGGCGAGTTCCAGCAGGTCCGTGCCCAGGTCGGCTGGGCCGAGCGTGAGCACGCTCCGCACGGGGGCCTGACCGGTCACCTCTCGGGCGCGTTCCGCGTACCGGGGATCGACGATCAGGGCGTGGGTCTCGACGTCGCGGACGATGGTGGCCTGTACATCGGCGGCGAGCTTGCCGTAGAGGTGGTTGACCCGGCAGCCGAGCAGATTGGCGGCGTAGCGCACGGCGATTGTCTCGGGGAGGTTCCCGCTTAACAGGGTGACGGTCCGGCCGTGGCGCACTCCCTGGGTGTGCAGCGCGCGTGCCATGCGGTGGACGAGGTCGTGGAACTCGCGGCCGGTGACGCGTCGCTCCCGGTGGATCAGGACGTGCCGGTCGGGTGTGGCCGCGAGGACGTCGAGGGCGTGCTCGACGTAGGTGCGGAAGTCGTTCGCGTTGAGGGGCATGCGCGGTTCCTGGATTCCCTGGGTTCCTGATTCATGGTGCCGGTGCCCGGGGCACGCGGCGGGAGCCGCGTCGGCCGGCCGCGGCCCGTGGCCGGCCTGGATCCCGACGACTTTGGTAGCCCGGGGCAACTAAAGTGATCTTATCTCCTCACCTTCGAAGGTTCCAGGCCGGGTGGGGCCGCGCCTGGGTTTCATGGCCTGAAACGTCGAAATCCGGTCAGGACCTCAAGAGTCGACACATTCGCCTCGCTGGTGTGAAGACACCGTAGAGTGGTGCCTTCACACCAGCGGGGAGAGGCATCGTGAGCGGCGGTACGCGACAGGCGGCGGATACGGCGGCCGAGGGCCGTAACGGGCCCGCCCAAGTCAGTGTCTGGGCGGCCCTCTTGGGCGCGTCCCTGATCGTGGGCATCGTGGCGACGCCGATGTTCTGGCTGATGTGGGGCGGCTGGTACACCTTTTGCCTGTTCCTGTGTGCCCTCGTCGCCATCCCGGCCGGTCACCTCGGCCGCAGGCGCGGCAAGCGGCTGGGCGGCCGGGACCGGGGCGCGGCACTGTTCGGCATCGTCACCGGCTGGCTGCTGCTGCTCTGCGGCCTCGTGCTGGTGGTCGCCTACGCCGGACTGGTGGCCGGGCTCGCGGTCCTGGTGGACTCGGCCCGCTGAGCGACGGGCCGGCCACCCGCGGCAGGGCGCCGCGTCATCCGCGCCGAACGATCCGGCCGGCGTGCGGAACGATCGGGGCGCTGTAACGAGCTGTAACGAACGGTTGGGCCGGTGCGCGAGCCGCCCGGCCGGCCCTCACCGGGCCTCGGCCACCATCGGCAGGCGGTCGGGGTGGATGTTCCCCCTGGCCACCCGGCGGATGGGCCGGCCGGGCACCGGGCGCAGCCGCCAGCGGCCGCAGACGGTCGCCGCCACCACCGCCATCTCGGCCAGCGCGAAGGTGTCCCCGACGCACTTGTACCCGCCACTGCCGAAGGGGATGAACGCTCCCTTCGGCAGTTCGCGCGCCCGCTCCGGCAGCCACCGGTCGGGATCGAACCGCTGCGGATCACGGAACCAGCGCGGGTCGTGGTGCAGCGCGTACGGACTGTAGAGGACCTCGGCCCCGCCGGGGACCGTCACGGACCCGAGCCGGGTGGGGGCCGTCGCACGGCGCGTGATCATCCACGGCGGATACCGGCGCAGCGTTTCCATGACGACCCGGCCGGTGAACGCGAGAGCCGGAAGGTCCTCGAAGCGCGGCGGCCGGCCACCGAGCACCGTGTCGACCTCGGCGTGCACGCGCTCCTCGATCTCGCGGTGACGGCCGAGTTCGTGGAAGAACCAGGAGAGCGTCGCCGCGCTGGTCTCCACCCCGGCGACGGCCAGACTGGTCACATGGTCGTGGACCTGCTGGTCGGTCAGACCGCGCCCGTCCGCGTCGCGTTGCGTCAGCAGGAGGGACAGCATGTCCCCGCGGTCCCGCCCGCAGCGGCGGTGCGCCGCGATCGCCTGCCCGATGACCGCGTCCATGCTGTGACGGGCCGCCTCGAACCGACGGTTCGCGGCGAGCGGCACGCGCGCCCACCACTCGGGCAGCAGGATGCGCACCATCATGCCGCGCGTCAGCACGGGCAGCGCCCGGTGGAACTCCTCGCTGGCGTGCGGGTCCAGACCGCTGGGGAGCAGGGTGTGGGCGAGCACGCCCAGCGAGAGATCGTTCATCGCCCGGTCCACGGCGACGACCTGGCCCGGCCGCCAGCGTGCCACGACGCTCTCGGCGGCCCGCAGCATGAGGTCGGTGTAATCGGGGAGGCGCTGATGATGAAAAGCCGGTTGGACGGCACGCCGGGCCCGCTGATGAACCTTGCCGGACGACGCCGCCAGGCCCTCCCCGAGAAAGAGCGACGCCTTCTCGAAGAGACGGCCGCGAGTGAAATCGCGGGCCCCGTCGACGAGTACGTGCCGCACCAATTCCGGGTGCGTGAGCGCGTAGAACGGCAACGCCCCGAGCTGGAGCCGCACCACGTCCCCGTGCCGCGCCAGCGACGTGACGAACTCCAGCGGGCGGCGCAGCAACGGCACGGCGTGGCCGAGCACCGGCCAGGCGCCCGGCGCCCGCCCGACCGGCACCGTCGTGGCCTTCTCATGGCTCGGCGTATTCCGTGTGCGCCTGGGATTCAGTGTTCGGGAGCGAGGGTCCATGGTGTCTCCAACCTCGTATTCACTCGGCACACCGTTGGCCCTTCCATCCAAGTCGAGTGCGAGGGTCCGGGCCGGATGCCCACCAGGGGTATCGGAAGCACGCGGCGCAGCCCGTCGGCACGCGGGCTCCCCGATTCCCCGTTCCACGCCCCCTCGTGGGGCCCGGGAGACGGATATCAAGCGGCTGAAGAAGAAGCGGTCCGATAAGTGTGCCTGCTGTATTTAACGCTCGTGGCATTTATGGGCGCGGTCACAACGGGTCGGCGGTGTGCGGGACATAGAGGTCCAGCAGCCGGCTGCGCGCCGTGTGCAGCCGGTGTCCGAGCACCTCGGCCACCGCCCGCATGACGGCGAAACCGAGCGCGGGGTTCTGCTCGCACAGGGTCCGCGCCTCGGTGCCGTCGAACTCGTAGGCGCGCACCGGGCTGAGCGCCTCGGCACCGAACCCCCACTCGTACGGCGGGAACAGCCAGGACCAGCCGAGCAGATCCCCCGTGCCGAGCGTCTCCACGGTGACCACCCGCTGCCCGGGCAGCCGCAGGTCCAAGGTGACCGCCCCGGAGCGGATGACCCAGAAACGGTCCGCCGTGCCGTGTTCCTCGAAGATCCGGGCGTCCTCGGGGAAGGAAACTTCCCGGGCGAGTTCCATCAGCCGGTCCCGGTACTCCGCGGGCAGGGTTCTGAGCAGTCTCTTCGTGGTCGTCATGCCGAGAGCCTCCTCGCCGCCGCGGCGCCCGCTGGCACGTCGCCGCCCCGCCGGTGGCCCGCGCGGGCCGGATGTCCCGCCCGTGCGCGCAGCCTGCTGCCTCCATTGACCCACGCCCGCCAGTGGGCGGCATCCCGAGCGGCGGGCAGGGGCACGTCACCTCGCCACAGGTGGCCGTCGGCCGCTACCGAGCAGCCGCACGGTAGCAGCGTCCGCCGGGGGAGAGGCCGCCTTTGTCAGAGGCCGCGAATCCTCGGCCGCCCGATGTCCTGGGCGGTTAGCGTCCGTGGGCATTCCGGCAGGGCGGCCCCCGGCAGGGGCGGCCGCCGGCCGGGAGGGCGGCCGCCACGGGCGCCCGAAGAATTCGAGGAAGGTGTCATGCGATCCGTACGTTCCCTGCGCTCCGCGCGCTCCCTGCCGCCCGTCTCCCGGCGGACCCTCGGGACCGGGCTCGTCGTCGGCTCACTGGCCGCGACGCTCCTGGCGCTGCTGATCCCCGTGTACCTCTTCGGCGGTGCGAAGCCGGCGGCGGCGGGCGCACCCACCGCCTGGACCGACGACGGCGCGGGCGTCATGGAAACCCGGTCCGGTCCGCTGACACCGATGGACCGGGACTTCGTCCGCCGGGTACGGCTCGCCGGGCTGTGGGAGAAACCCGCGGGGAGACTCGCCCTGGAGCGCGGCACGAAGGAGACGGTGAAGATGGCCGGCAGCCATCTCGTCGACGGCCACACCGAGCTGGACCGGCTGTCCCTCGAAGCGGGCCAGGCCCTCGACGTCACCATGCCGGCCCGGCCCACCGCCGAACAGCAGGGCTGGCTCGACCAGTTGCAAGGCGCCCGGGGCGCCACGTTCGACCGGCTCTTCGCCAACCTCGTGCGTACCGCTCACGGCAAGGTCTTCGGGCTGGTGGCGCTCGTACGCGACCGCACCGCCAACACGACGGTGCGGGAGCTGGCCACCCGCGCCAACACCGTCGTCCTCGATCACATCACCGTCCTCGAGAACACGGAACTCGTCGACTTCCCCCACCCGAGCGACAACGAAAAGAAGTGACCACACATGATGCGACAGGCCCATAAACGCTCGCAATTGCGGACCCGGGCGGTGGTCGCGGCCGCGGCGCTGCTGCTGGGCGGCGGCGGAACGGCGATCATCGCGGCCAACGCCTCCGCCGGCGGCACCCACGACGCCGCCGGACAGGACACCGGCCACGCCCCGCACGGCGCGGCGGCGGGCTCCGCCGACGGTGCGGCGACCACCGTCTCCTGCCCCGACGTCGGCGAACGGCTGCGCGAGGTCCCCGCACCCGCGCGGACCGAGGTCTCCCGGGGCCTCTCCCAGCTCGACGCCCAAGTGGCGAGCGCCTACGAACGGATGATGGCCAAGGGAAGCACCCCGGACACCGTGCTGGGGGAGCTGAAACGACAGCGCGACACGACCATCGGACGCATCACCGCCTCCATCAAGGCGGCCGACGGCGACGCCGTGCCCGCCCCCGAGGACCTGACCGCACTGAGCGGCTGCCGGACCCGGCAGATCAGTACCACCGCGGCCGACGACTCCTCCCGCCCCCTCGGCTCCCGGCTCGGCGAACAAGGCAAACCCGGCGGCCCCTCCCGCGCCGACTTCGCCGACATCAGGACCGCACCCCCCGCACCCGGTACGCCCACCGCCCGCCGCGGCGGCTCGACGGGCACCTTCGCATCCGTGTGCGGTCGCAACGAAAATGGTCACTTCAATCCCGACAACGTGATCGTCACCCCCGGGGTGCGCAACGGCGCCCACCATATGCACGACTATGTGGGCAATAAATCCACCGACGCCTTCTCCACCGACAACAGCCTCGCGGCCGCCGGCACGACCTGCACCAACGGGGACAAGTCCAGCCACTACTGGCCCGTGCTGCGGGTACTGGACGGAAAAGCGGCACCCGACGTCAATGCCCCGGGCGGCGGCCACGACGGGAACATGGGAACCGTGCTGCGCCCCGCGTCCGTGACAGTGCAGTTCCGGGGCAGCCCGGTGACGAAAGTGACCGCGATGCCCCGATTCCTTCGCGTCATCACCGGCGACGCCAAAGCGCTCACCAACGGTGTGGCGAACGCCAACGCCTCATGGAGCTGTGCGGGATTCGAGAACCGGCAGCTGAAGGACAAATACCCGATCTGCCCGCAGGGTGCGCAGGTGGTCCGTACCTTCGCCTTCCAGAACTGCTGGGACGGGCGTAACACCGACAGCGCCAATCACCGCACCCATGTCGCCTTCGCCCGCGCCGACGGCTCCTGCCCCCGCGGTTTCAAGGCCATCCCGCAACTGGTGCAGCGCATCACCTATGACGTACCGGCGGGCGTCCCCTTCGCCGTCGACAGCTTTCCCGAGCAACTGCACAAGCCGGTCACGGACCACGGCGACTTCATCAACGTCATGCCGGACGCCCTGATGGCGAGGGCGACGGCATGCATCAACGGCGGGCGCACCTGCTGACGGCTCCCCCGTCCCGCCCCGCGAGACCCCCGGCGCCGGGTGCTCCCCCCACCATCCACCGGGCGCCGGGAAGGCGGCGGCCCCGAACTGCCGAGTTCGGGGCCGCCGCGCCGCGCTCCTCCTCACAGACCGTTGACCCGGGCCCGGCCGGCCGGGCTGAGCGGCTGCACGGCCGCCCCCAGGGCCCGCACCGGGCCGTGCGCCCGCGACCGCAACTGCCGGGCCTGGGCCATCAGCCGCCGGCTGCGCAGCGCCAGCTCCAGTTCGAAGCGGGTGCGCGGCTCGCGCATCGCCGGCCCGAAGAGCTTCTCGATCTGCCGCAAGCGGTAGCGCACCGTCTGCGGATGCACCTTGAGCGTCCGGGCCGCCTCCGGCGCGCCACCGCTCTCGAGCCACGCCAGCAAGGTCACCTCCAGCCGCTCGCTCTGCCGCGGGGTCAGGTCCTCCAGCGGGCGCAGCCATCGCGCCGACAGGGCCCGGGCCAGCGACTCGTCCTGGAGCATGAGCAGCTCGGAGAGATGGTCGTCGACGAACGTGACGCGTTCGGCCGGGCCGCCCACCGCCGCCGCCAGGGCCAGCAGCCGCCGGGCCCAGCGCAAGGAGGAGGCGGCGTCCACGACCGGGACCGAGTGGCCGACCGCCGCCACCCGGCCGCCCAGCGCCGACTCCAGTGCCGGGCGCGCCCGCGGCCCCGGGTCGGGGACCAGCAGGCACAGATCGGCCTCGACGGTGCCGGGCAGCCCCTGGCCGAGGGCCGCCGCCAGTTGCGGGGTCAGCTGGGGCGCAGGCTGCGGCACCAGAAGGGGGGCCATGGAGTGCGCGTCGTGCGGGCCGGCGAGCACGATGGCGCGCACCCGGCGGGGGAGCGGCCAGCCCGCCTGGCCGGCCAGCTCGGTCAGCACGTCGTGGGGGATGTGCCGGTCGTCGGCGAGCGCGGTGAACAAGGCCTGCCGGGCCCGGGTGCCGGGCATGGGGGTGACGACCTGTCCCGGTTTTCGCCGCGGTGTGGGTATGCGCTCCTGCCCCGCGGAGGGCCGCAGTCCCAAAGTCAGCAACAGTGCCTTCTCCACCGCTTCCTGAGTCGCTTCCCTGCCGATGCGCTGTGATACCGCCGAGAACGCGGGCGTACTGCGCTGCAGTTCTTCGGCCAGTTGCGCGGCGACTGCGGGAAGTTCCTTTCTCAGGACCCGAGTCCACTCACCGCGCGGCCGCGACCAGATGCGGTTCAGAATGTCGCACATCGTCTACCTCCGGACTTCCGTACCGGGCGGGAGGGCCGGGAATGACGCCGGTGGCCTCTCGCCTGAGTGGGCATCATCAACAGCCGATCGCCGCCGTGGGGGCAGCCGCGCGTGAATTTGTCACAGCGCGATAAACCTTATGAAGATCCTGCGAAGTTGGACGATGCTTCTGCACATTCCACCGCCGGACCATGAGTGCCCGGACGGTCACACCACGTGAATTCGACGATCGCCTGGCCGGCGAATTACGCCGATGCGAGGGATTTCCGGATTTCTCAGGAACACGGGCAGTCGTGTGGACCACCCCAGACCGCCTGTGGGAGACCCAGATGCATATGTCGCGAACGCAAACACTCCTGCCCCGCCCACGGCCCCGTGGCCGGTCCCGCAACGGAACCCGCCGACGGGCCGTCCGGCCCCGCCCCCGGCCGCGGGCCCGGCCGCAGACCCGCCCGTCCGCGCGGCCCGCCCTGCCCGCGGCGATCCTGCTGCTGCTCGCCGTCGCCGTCCAGGCCGGCGTGGCCGAACGGACACAGGAGTTCCTCGACTTCGGCGCGGGAGTACTCGCGCTCGTCTCGCTCACCTCCACCGTGCTGTGGGGGCTGGCCGCAACCGACCGACGGCTGCTGGGCTCGGCCCACCGACTCCTCGCCCAGGGCGTGCACCGCGGACTGGCCGTGGCCGGGCTCGGTTTTCTCGCCCTGCACATCTGGGTGAAGGTTGCCGAGGACCGTACCAGTCCGACAGCCGTGACTGTTCCTTTCACCGACAACACCCAACCCGGGCTCATCGGACTGGGCACACTGGCCGGATATCTCTTCGTCGCGGTGGCGGTCACCGGTGCCGCGCGCAGTGCCTTCACCGGCGTCGGCCGGTCCCGCCTGTGGCGGTCTCTGCACATGGCGGCCTACCCCGCGTGGGGTGCGGCCCTGGTGCACGGACTGCACGCCGGCCGGCCCGCGGCCGGCTGGGTGACGGCGGCGTACGCCCTGTGCCTGACCGGCGTCGCCCTGGCCCTGACCCTGCGCGTGCGGTCCCGGCCGCGCCCGGCGCCGGGGGGCCGGCCGTGACCGGGACCGTGCCGTCACTGGCCACCGTCGGGCCGCCCCGGCTGCTGGCCGGGCTCGACGAGAACGCGTGGATGGATCATGCGGCGCACTCGGCCGTGCACGGACCCGCGCCGCGGCTGAACCTGGAGGAGCTGACGGCGCTCGCGGACGACATCGGGCTGCGCGGCCGCGGCGGCGCCGGGTTCCTGTTCGCCCGCAAACTACGGGCCGTCGCCGCGTCCCTGCGCCGGACCGGCTCCGCCGCCGCCGTGGTCGTCAACGGCAGCGAGGGCGAGCCGGGCTGCCTGAAGGACACCGCCCAACTGCTGTTCGCCCCGCACCTGGTCCTCGACGGAGCCGTGCTGGCGGCCAAGGCGCTGGGCGCGCACGAGATCGCCATCGGCGTCACCCGCCCGGACGTGGAGGAATCGGTGCGCCGGGCGATCGCCGAGCGCGGATCCGGCGAACCGGGGATCGGGGTGACGCGGCTGCCCGAACGCTTCGTCACCGGCGAGAGTTCCGCGCTCGTCCGCGGCATCGACGGCGGCCCCGCGCTGCCGTCCGGCCGGCGGGTCCGGACCAGCGAGAGCGGCCTGGGCGGGGTCCCCACCCTGCTCTCCAACACCGAGACCTTCGCCCAACTGGCCGTCGCCGCACGGCTGGGAGCCGTGGGGTACGGCGCGGTCGGCCTGCCGACCGAGCCCGGCACCGTCATGCTGACCGTCGCCGGAACCCATGTGGTGGAGACCCCGACCGGGCTGCCCATCCCCTACGTCCTGGAGCTGTGCGGCACCGCACCCGGCCAGGGCGTACTGGTCGGCGGCTATCACGGCGGCTGGCTGCCGCCCCACGCGGCGCGTGCCGCCACCGTCTCCCGCGACTCCCTCGCCGCGGTCGACGGCGTCCTCGGGGCCGGTGCCCTGCTGCCGCTGCCCGAGATCACCTGCCCGGTCGGCGAGGCGGTACGGGTGGCCGGATGGCTGGCGGAGCAGTCGGCGGGCCAGTGCGGCCCCTGTGCCCTGGGCCTGCCGGCGCTCGCCGACGCGCTCGCCGACGCGGCGGCCGGCGGCGGACAGCGCGCGCTCGACGCCGTACGCACCCGGATGGCCGCCGTGGAGCGGCGCGGCGCGTGCGGCCACCCCGACGGCTCCACCCGTTTCGTCTCCTCCGCGCTCACCGTCTTCGCGGAGGAATTCGCCGCCCACGCGCTGGGACACGGGTGCGGTCGCCCGACCCTGGGCGTGCTGCCGCTGCCCGCCGAGGAACGGAAACGAGCCACCTCGCCGGCGGCCCGCCTCGACGGCACGACACCGGCACCCGCCGAGCAACTGCTGGTGGACTGGACGCTCTGCAGGGGGCACGGCCTCTGCGCGGACCTCCTGCCGGGGCTGCTGCGGCTGGGACCGGACGGCTACCCGGAGCGGGCCGTCATCCCCGTCCCCGCGCGGATGCGGCAACGGGCGCTCCGGGCGGTGCGGCGCTGCCCCGCCCTCGCACTGCGCGTCGAGGCCGCCGGCTGAGCGGCCGCCGCGACCGGTTCCCGCAGGGGAAGTTTCTGTCCCCACGTGACAAATTCCCGGCCCCGCTGAGCACCCGGCGGGCCGGGCCCGTACCCCCACGGCAACGGCGGACCACCGCCGGGCCACGAGCAAAGGACAGTTCATGAACAAGCTGCGGCACGCCTCCCTCGCCGGGGCGGCGATCACGGTCATGATGCTGACGGCGGCATGCGGCGGCGGTGAGTCGTCCGCCAAGGACGACTACGGCAAGGCCCCCGCCGGCAGCAGCTCGAAGATCGGTGACGGGTACGCATCGGGCTCGGGCGGCTACGGTTCCGGGGGCGCCGCCGGGTCCGCCGCGGCGGACAAGAACGCCCCGGCCAAACAGCTCTCCGTCCGGCAGGCGCCGGGCATCGGGCCCGTCGTCGCGGACGGCAAGGGCCTGACGCTCTACCGCTTCGACAAGGACACCGCCAAGCCGCCGGCTTCCCGCTGCGACGGTGACTGCGCCACGGCGTGGCCGCCGGTACCCGCGGACGACGCGAACGTCGGCACCGGGCTCGACGCCGAGCTGGGCGAGGTCAAGCGCGCCGACGGCACCATGCAGCTCACCCTCGCGGGCTGGCCCGTCTACCGCTACGCCAAGGACGCCGCGCCCGGTGACACCAAGGGACAGGGCGTCGGCGGCACCTGGAGCGCGTTCGCCCCGAACGGCAAGAAGGCGGGCGCGGCGGACGGCGGGGAGGCGGGAAAGGAGGGGGACAAGCAGAAGCAGCCCGACGAGGAGAAACCGGCCGGCGAGGGCGTCTCGGTCAACGAGGACCCGAAACTCGGCAAGATCCTCGTCGACGGCCAGGGCCGCACCCTCTACCGCTTCAACAAGGACAGCGCCTGGCCCATGAAGTTCGCCTGCAACGACACGTGCCTGGACACCTGGAAGCCCGCCGCGCCCGTCGAGAAGAGCGCGGTCCGCGGTGTACCGGAGAAGCTGATCACCACCGTCACACGGCCCGACGGCACCAAGCAGCTGGCGGTCGACTGCTGGCCCGTCTACTGGTTCACCGGGGACAAGAAGGCCGGTGACACCACGGGCCAGGGCAAGCAGGGACTGTGGTTCGCCGTCGACGACCAGGGCAAGAAGGTCACCACCCCGGCGAGTTGACGCACCCCCCGGGCCGGCCGTCCGTCCTTCCCCGAGACGGGCGGCCCGGCGGCACGTGGTGGCGGTTGCGGGCTCACGGCACGGGACAGGTCTTCCAGGCGAAGTGGTAGAGGGTGTTGAAGCTGCCGTCCGTGGAGTCCATCGCCATGAAGCTGGTCGTCCTGGCCGGATCCGAGGTGCCCGCGTCCACCCGCAGCTCGGTGTTGATGTTGAAGTACCGGATGGCCCCGCACGGCGCGTAGACCACGGCGTCGATGTCGGTGGTGTCGGACGTCTGCCAGTCGTCGTTGACCGGGCCGGTGAAGTGGTGGTTCATGAAGGCTGTCTGCGACATGCCCTGGAAGTAGTAATTGGCGCGTTGCAGCCCTTTGGCCCCCTTCTCCAGACGCGCGAAACCGCGGTAGTCGGCCCTGGCGACCGCGTAGGTGAAGCCCTGCGGTACATGGACGTTCAGGCCGAGCTGGCAGTTCTTGCGGGCGTCGGTCGGCTTGGAACCGACGCCCACCTGGGCGATGTAGTGGCTGTAGGAAACGGTGAAGGCCGTGTTGTCCGGCGAGACCGTCACGTTCGCCGTCCCGGCGGGGCATCCGGACCCGTTGACGGACACCACGTCGATCACGACCTTGTCCGGCGGGGGCACCCCGTCCGCGGCGGCCGCCCTCGGCGCCACCGGGGCGGCGAGCAGCACCAGGGCCGCGCCGCCCGTCAACACCGCTCTGAACATGCAGATCCCCCTCCAACGGCCCTGGCGCCCGTCCGTTTCGGACGCCCGTGACGTGCCCGCGGACCTCCCCCGGTCCGGCCGTCCGGCCCGGTCAGGGGCATTCCTTCCAGGCGAAGTGGTAGAGGGTGTTGAAGCTGCCGTCGGTGGAGTCCATCGCCATGAAGCTGGTGGTCGTCGCCGGGTCCGAGGTGCCGGCACCCACCCGCAGCTCGGTGTTGACGTTGAGGATCCGCTGGGTGCCGCACGGCGCGAAGACGAGGGACTCGACGCCCGTCACGTCGGACGTCTGCCAGTTGTCGCTGACCGGGCCGGTGAAGCGATGGCTCACCGACGTCGTGTGCGACATGCCCTGGAAGTAGTAACTGGCCCTCTCCATGCCCGTGGCCCCGTTCTGCAGGTACGCGAAGCCGCGGTAGTCGGCCTTGGCGATCGCGTACGTGTAGCCCTGCGGAACGCGGACGTTCAGGCCGAGCTGGCAGTTCTTGCGGAAGTCGGTCGGTTTGGCACCGACGCCCACCTGGGCGAGATAGTCGCTGTACGTCACGGTGAAGGCCGTGTTGTCCGGCGCGACCGCCACGGCGGCGGTCCCGGCGGGGCAGCCGGAACCGTTGACCGCCAGCACATCGATCACGACCCTGTCCGGCGGGACACCCGTGTCCGCGGCCGTGGACGGGATGGCCGAGGCGGCCACGAGCACCGCGGCCGCACCGCCGATCAACACCGGTCTGAACATGGAGACCTCCACTGTTCGGCGCGGACTCGTTCCGCGGTCCATACCACCACCGGTACCGGGGCATGTACAGGCCAGGTTGAGCCGACCCCGCGTGATCCGCCCGGCCCCCGGCCGAGCGCGCGCTCAGTCGCGGCAGACCTCGTCCAGTACCGCCGCGATGTGGTCGAGTACCGGAACCGGTGGGGTGAACGGCACCCGGAGGTGGTGGGTGAGCGTCGCGTCGGCCGCGAAGCGCGGGCCGGGGGAGAGGTCGAGCCGGTGCGCGCGGGCCCGTTCGACGACCGTGTCGGACCGGGCGTCCGTCAGCCGCAGCCACAGGGACAGTCCACCGGGCGGGAGCGAGAAGTGCCACCGGTCGTCCCCGGCGAGCAGCCGGCCCAGATGATCCCGCTGCCGCCGCAGTTCCGCCCGCCGCCGCAGCACCGGATCCGGGTCGCCGAGCAGTTCGGCGGCGATCAACTGCTGCATCGGTGCCGCGGACAGCGGGCCACACAGCGGATCGCCGCCCAGTTCGCCGACGAGCCGCGCGGGGCCGCGGATCCAGCCGACGCGCAGACCGCCCCACACGGACTTGGCTGCCGAGCCGATCAGGACCGCGCGCCGGATCCTCGGCTCGGGCGCCGGGGTGTCGCGCAGGTCCAGATCCCGCATGGTCTCGTCGACGACGACAAGGACCTCGTGCCGGGCCGCCAGCTCGGCGACCACCCGCCGGGCCCGCGTGGTCATGAGGGCGCCCGTCGGATTCTGGAAGTCGGGCACCAGATAGGCGAGCCCGCCACGCGCCGCCCGCAGGGCATCGCCGAGCTGGTCCACATCCCAGCCCTCCGTGGTGACCCGGCAGCCGGCCAGCCGTGCCCCGGCGCCGCGCAGCACGTGGAGCGCGTCGAAGAACGTGGGGGTCTCGACGGCGGCGACCCGTGGCCGCAGCCGTGCGCACAGCAGGGCGAGCGCGGCCCGGGTCCCGGAGGTGACGAGAATCTGCTCGGGCCGGGTGGGCAGCCCCTCACGGGTGTACCGCTCGGCCACCAGGGCACGGAGTTCCGGCAGCCCCGCCCCCGGTTCCCCGTCCTGGGCCAGCAGCGCGGGCATCCGGGCCAAGGCCCGTTCCGTGGCCGCCAGATAGGCCGGCCGCGGTGCGGCGGGTACGGCCCGGCGCAGGTCGATGGAGGGGGTGTCCCCCGAAGCGGAGACGGGAGCGATCCGCTCGGCCACCCGCGCCGGCAACCGCACGGTGCTCGCGCCGCCGTGGCGGGTACACACCCATCCCTCCTCGCGCAGCCCGGCCAGAGCCGCGGTCACCGTGCCGCGGCTGACACCGAGGGCGGCGGCCAGCCGGCGCTCGGCGGGCAGCCCGCTGCCGGTCCGCAGCCTGCCGTCGAGCACCGCTTCCCGCACGGCCCCGGCCAACGCCCCGGCCAGCGTCATGCCGGGCCTGCGCCACTCGCCCACCGCCCGCAGCAGCTGATCCTCACTCACTCGCACCGGTCCAGTTTCCCCCAACTGGACCAGGCCGCCACGGCCCCCTCGGGGTTAGCGTCGCGGCGAACCGAAGAACGGAGCCAGCAGTGCACCCTCGACTCGCGGCGGACCTCGCCCAGCTACCGGAACTGATGGAGGTCACCCAACGCCACGCCACGGCGTTCCTCGACGGCCTGGACGACGCCCCCGTCGTTCCCCCGCCGACACGCCTGCCGCACATCGAGCGGCTGCCCGAGCACGGCGCCGGACTGCGATGGACGCTACGGGAGTTCACCCAGCGCTGGGAGGGGGCGCTGTCGGCCTCCGCCGGACCTCGCTACCTCGGCTTCGTCACCGGTGGCGCGACCCCCGCGGCCCTCGCCGGGGACTGGCTGACGGCGGCCGTGGACCAGAACCCCGCGTCGTCGCTGGACGCCGCGGGCCAGCACCTCGAACGCGAGACGACCGGCTGGCTGCGTGACCTCTTCGGGCTCTCCGGCGACCACTGGGGAGCGTTCGTCAGCGGTGCCACCATGTCCAACACCGTCGGTCTGGCCATCGCCCGGGAATGGCTCGGTGAGCGGCTCGGCGTCTCACCCGCCGAGGACGGGGTGGGCGCCCTGGGGGCGGTGCGCGTGCTGTCGGGCAGCCCGCACTCGAGCGTGGCCAAGGGCCTTGCGATCCTCGGTCTGGGGCGGGCCGCCCTGCGCACGGTTCCCACCCTCCCCGGCCGCGAGGCGATCGACCCGGTGGCCCTGGAACACGCCCTGCTAGAGGCGGACGGCCCCTGCGTCGTCGTGGCCAACGCGGGCACGGTGAACACCGTCGACTTCGACGATCTGCGGGCCATCGCGGCCCTGCGCGAACGCCATGACTTCTGGCTGCACGTGGATGCCGCGTTCGGTGCCTTCGCCGGGCTGTCCCCGGCCCACGCGCACCTGGTCGACGGCCTGGACCTGGCCGACTCGGTCTGTGTGGACCTGCACAAGTGGCTGAACGTGCCGTACGACAGCGCGGTGCAGTTCACCCGCCGCCCGGACCTGCAGGTCCGTGTCTTCCAGAACGCGGCCGCCTACCTCGGCCCCCTGGGCGACACCCCCGACTTCGTCCATCTCACCCCGGAGAACTCCCGCCGGCTGCGCGCCCTCGCGGCCTGGTTCACCCTGCGCGCCTACGGGCGTGCGGGACACCGCGAGATCGTGGAGCGCTGCGTGGCATGCGCCCACGCCGTGGGACAAGCCGTCGAAGCCATGGACGGGCTCCGGCTCCTCGCACCGGTCCGGCTGAACGTCGTCTGCTTCACCCTGACCGAGGACCCCACCCCCGAACGCCTCTCCGCGCTCGCCGACGCGCTGGCCGGCGAGGTCTTCCTGACACCCACCGTCTACGCCGGCGTGCCCGCGCTACGAGCCGCCTTCAGCAACTGGCGCACGACCGAAAAGGACACCCGGCTGATCGTCGAGGCACTGAGGGAAGCGGTCCGCCCGTCCCGGTAGCCCGCGGCCGGAATTGCCCGGAGTCGGGCTCAATTGCGCTTCATAAGCCGCCCTTGAAGTTACCGAGGAGTATTCCCCGCCGAAGTGATCAAGGGTGAGAGCCCCGCCACGCTGCGCAATTGCACACAAACGGAACTGCGCGTTCCAAAGTAAAGATCTTGCCAAGCAACGCCCTTGGAAACGCGCCTCATTGGAATGGACCTTTACGGGGGGCGCAGGTAACTCCCTCAAGATCAAAGGGATTTGAACGGGCGGGGAGTTATCCGTTCCCTTTCTTGAATCATGCACAAGATTTCTCCTCGCTAAACCACCCTGCCTGACGCCCTGTTCGCTCTGGCACACTTCCGGCCACCCACAACTCCCCCACAGAAATGAGGTGTGGCGATGCCCGGTCGCAGAAGACAGGTGCAGCGACGACGAAAACGCGGCATGCTCATCGCCGCGGTCGCCGTCACCGCCGGCGCACTCACCGGCACGGCGGCGCTCGGTGGCGTTTTCGACGACGAGCCGACCCGCTCGCCGGTCGCCGACGCCCGGCCCATGGCGGACGGACCGGCTCCGGCCCCCGCGCACGACCGGACACCGGAACCGGTGACCCGAATACCCGACGACGACCGCACGCGCGGCCTCGTCTACGAGGGCCTGCGTCCCGCGCCCAAGGGCGACCGCTGTGCCGGTGTGCTGCGGACCGCCGACGGCCGTTGCACGCACGGCCCCGACAAGCCGCCCAAGGGCGTGGACATCACCAAGGACACGCCGCCCGCCGCGAAGTCCCAGGTCACCGCCGGAACACCGGACCGCCCCGACACCGGCGAGGCGTCCCGGGAACAGCCGTCCGCCGGTACCACCGCCTCCCTCGACGCCCGCACGGCCGGCACCGCCGCGGCCCGGAAGCCTCCCGCCGCCCCCACGCGGAGCACCGCGAGCGCGAAGCCGGCGCCGGCCGGACAGGCGGTGCGGTGCGACGGCGACGGCAGCACCGGAAACCGTGTGCAGGTCGTGTACGTCCACGGCCCCGGCGACGACCGCTACGGCGCGTACCTGGCCTCCTTCCGCAAGTGGGCCGCCGACGCCGACACCATCTATTTCGCCAGCGCGCAGGAGACCGGCGGCGTACGGCACATCCGGTACGTGACCGGCGCGGACTGCACCCCGTCCGTGCTCAACGTCGAGGTACCCGCCCCGGCACTGGCCGAGTTCAGCGCGATGAACTCCGCTCTCGCGGCGAAGGGCTTCGACCGGCGCGACCGCAAGTACATGATTTTCGCGGACGCCAAGGTGTACTGCGGCATCGGTACCTTCAGCGGCGACGAGCGCCCCGGTGCCGCCAACCTCAGCAACTTCGGTCCCTCCTACGGCCGGACCGACGCCGGATGCTGGGGCGGTTCGACCGCCGCGCACGAACTCGGGCACAACCTCGGAGCGGTGAACAACAGCGCCCCCAACACCAGCCGTGGCGCGCACTGCACCGACGAGTGGGACGTCATGTGCTACTCGGACACCCCGTACTACCCCACCATGCGGGACGTCTGCCCCGAGCGAGGCCACGACGAGCGCCTGGACTGCCGGCACGACGACTACTACCACACCAGTCCGCAGCCGGGCAGCTACCTGGCGACCCACTGGAACGTCGCGAACAACCAGTTCCTGATGACCGGCGACGGCACCCGCCCGGACCCCGATCCGAGCCCCTCGCCGACGCCCCGCCCGACCACCAGCACCGGACCGTCCACGGGACTCGTCCCGGTCGTCGGGCAGCTCACCTCCGACTCGGCCGCGGTCAGCTGGCCTGCTGCCCCCTCCGCCGCCTGGTACCAGCTGCTGCTGAACGGCGAACACCTGGCGTGGGTGCAGCCCAACTCGGCGCGGATCACCCACCTGCGGCCCGGCACCGACTACACCGTCGCCGTCGCGGTCCGCGACCGGGCCGGACACGACACCAGGCCCGGCCGCACGGTGTCGTTCCACACCCCGCCCGTCGGCAGCACCACCACCGAGCCCGGCACGCGGTACACCCTGACCAACGGGCACACCGGACTGGCGGCCGAGATCTGGGGCGGCAAGACCGCGGACGGCACCGTCCTGGTCGCCTCCCAGCCCAACGGCTTCACACCGCAGCAGTGGTACCTCGACCGCACCGGCGGTGGAACGCGACTGCGTTCGGCCGCGTCCGGCAAGTGCCTGCAACTGGGCGGGGACGCGAACCCCGGCCAATGGGTCACCCAGCGGACCTGCTCCGACAGCGCGGCCCAGCAGTGGAAACTGACCACCTCGGGCGACGGACTGCGGCTCGCGCCCCGCGACGGTTCCCTGGTGCTGGGTGTCGGCAAACGGCCGTACTACGGGGCCTGGCTGCTCGAACTCCAGAAGCCGGACAGCACGGGCTTCCAGGCGTGGACCCTGCGCAAGTCCGCCTGAACCACCCCCCGGCGGCGGGGGCTCGTGCGGGCCCCCGCCACCGTCCCACTCTCACACCGGAGCCACCCCTTCATGCCCGATCGCCGCTTCACGGCAGCGGCCGCGACCCTCACGGCCCTGCTGGTCCTGGGGTCCGCCGCGTCGGCACACGCCCACGGCGACACCATCCGGCTGACCGTCACCGGCGTGTCCGCCGGCCACCCCACCACCAAGGCGACCTGGGAGGACGACGGCCACCCCGTGCGGGAGAAGGTCGCCGGCACCCTCACCGCGACCTCGGCCGACGGCACCACGCTCGGACCCTGGCGGTTCGTACCGGTACCCGGCGAACCGGGTACCTTCACCACCGCCGAGGCTCTGCCCGCCGGCCACTGGACCATCACGGCACAGACCGCCTTCCCCGCCCTCGGCCGCACCACAGCACCCGCCGAGGTGAGCGCGGCAGCACCCCCGGCCGGCCCCACCGGCGCACCGGCCGGGCCGCCCGCCCCGTCGCGGGCGTCCTCCGCCGGGCCATCGGCCGCCACGGCGGCCGCGTCCGACGACGGGCCGACGACAGGCCTGGTGGCCACCGGCGCCACCGGACTGGCCCTCGCCGCCGGAGCGGCGGCCGTCACGTTCCGGCTGCGACGCCGTCGCTCCCGCCGGAACGCCTGACGGCACCCGGCCGGCACCCCCACCCCACCCCGGCCGGCATCCCACCCCATCCGACCGACAAAGGAACCCCCCATGCGAAGACTGCGCAGGCATGCCCGGATACCGGGCCGCGGCAAAACCCTCCTCTCCACGATGGCCGCCGTCCTGACCGGCGGACTCCTGCTGGGCGTCGCCCCCGAGGCGCAAGCGGCCGTCACCGGAACCGTCACCGGCGGACAGGGCAACTTCAGCACCGTCAACCAGCGGTCCGCGCCGTCGCTGTCCGCCTCCATCACCGGCACCTCACGGGTCGGCGACCGCATCTCGATGTCCTGCCGCACCACCGGTGACGTCGTCGAGAACAACTCCCGCTGGATCCGGTCCGGCACCTTCTACCTCGCCGACGCCTTCATCCGGGAGGACACCGGCGGGCTTCCGGTCTGCGGCTCCGGCCTGCCCGCCGGGCAGAAGCTCTTGAACATCGGCATGCAGAAGCAGGTCCGCGACCAGTGGTGCTGGGACGCCTCCGGGCTGACCATCGCCAACTACTGGGGCTACACCAACTACGACCAGTACGACTTCTGCCGCCTGGCCGCCCAGGGCAACAGCCAACTGGACTGCAACAACCGGCCCGCCACTCTGGGCGACATGGCCAACGGCCTGCGCAACATGGGCTTCCACAACAGCGGCACCGACCTGTACCGCAACGCCTCCTTCGGCGAGACCCAGACCGAGGTCGCGGCCGGACGCCCGTTCGCCGTCCGCATCGGCTGGACCTCGGGCGGCGGCCACATGAACGTCATCTACGGCTACGACAGCACCAGCAACATGGTCGCGGTCGGCGATCCCTGGCCCAGCACGCAGACGTACACCTGGTGGAACTACTCCACCTACGCCGGAAACAACTCCTTCCGGTGGACCCACACGCGCATCGGCATCCACGGCTAGAGGAGAGACCCACCATGCACCGTACGCACAGACGCACCACCACCCTGCTCGCCGCCGCAGCCGTCGCCACTCTCTGTGGAATCGTTCCCGCGCAGGCCGCCGACGGGCCCGGCGCCCCCGCCGCGACCGACTACGCCGGCGCCCAGCGGGTGCTGGACTCGGGCCGGGTACACGACACCGTCTCCCGCTTCCTGACGGCCGCCGAGCAGCGGACGTCGCCCTCCGGCGCGGACGGCGGCACGGCCGGCGCCCCGCGCGGACTCGCGAAGCCACCCGCCGCACCCGGCTTCGACCTCAAGAAGCCCGTCCCGCTCTACGAACTGGCGCCCGAGTTCGTCGCCGGCACGGCCAAGCCCACGACAAAGGCGGCCCTGCGCCTGTCCTACCTCGCCTCCCGCGTCTCGGCCTCCAACGGCCGCCAGGCCGCCGTCCTGCTCGCACCGGCGAAGCCGGGCAAGCCGGGGGATCCGGGCAAGGGGGCCCAGGACTGGCAACTGGCCGGCATCCGCGACGGCGAGGCGGACATCAGTGCCGCCGAACGCGGCACGGACCGGGCGCGCACCTTCATGGAGCCGCAGATCCACGGCTGGTACCGGCTGGCCGCCGACGGCTCCGTCGAGCCGCTCAACAAGGAGGCCCGGGTGGCTCTCCAGGGCAAGCCGCGTATCACCCTCGCCGCGTACCAGCGACTGGTCGCCAAGCGCTACGGCGACAAGCTGCCCGGCTCGTCCTACGACCGCAAGGGGCTCGCCGGCGGTTACGCGCTCGCCGAGGACCAGCCCTCCACCACCGCCCCTTCCGGCGCGTCCGGCCCGTGGCTCCCCGCCGCCTCCGGCGCGGCCGTGTTGGCGGCATCGGGCGCGGGGATCCTCCATCTGCGCCGGCGACGCCGCTCGGCCTGATCCAACCTCCCCGGCGGCCTGGTCCCCCCAGCGGGGGCCGGGCCGCCGGGCCATGGCCTCGGCCTCGTGCGCCGTCAGCGACCCGCCGCGCACCACCGCACGAGGGCGGCGGCGGCCTCCCGCATGCCGCCCCGGCCGAAGCGGTCCGCCAGTGCCCGGGCCCTGCCCGCCGTGTCACCGAGTCCGGCGGACAGCCGCGCCAGCCGGTCCGCCAGCCGGGCCCGCCCCCGCCGGTCGTCCGACACCTCCCGTACGACGCGGCTGATCGCCCGTGAGACCACGGGTGTGGGAGCGCGGTATTCGACCGGCCGGCCGATGTCCGCCCAGTCCAGGCGCGCGTCGCAGTAGCCGTGCCGGGCGAGCAGCCGGGCCTGCTCGGCTTGGCTGTCGTTGGCGGCCGGCAGCCACAGGGTGGGTACGCCGGTCCCCGCGGCGTCGTAGATGTTGCCGAGGCCCGGGGTCATACAGGCGTAGGCGGCGGTGCTCATGAGGCGGAGCATGGTGGCGTGGTCATAGGTTCCGACCCCCGGCTCGTCGAGCGCGGTGACGATGCTCCGGCTGGTCGCCACGACGAGCGGCCGGCCGGCGGGCAGCCCCGCGCGGACGGTGTCGAGCATGAGCCGTGCGTAGGCGACGGCGTCGTCCGGCCGCCAGTGCGGGTTGTGCAGTCCGCCCAGGTTGACCAGGACGTGCCGGCCGGGCCGCCAGGTGTGCCCCCGGGCGATGGCAGGGGGAACGATCACGGTGTGTGCGCGTAACACCGGGTCGGCGGTGACGCGTTCGCGGACCCCGAAGAAGTCCTGGGCGAGATACAGCGCGGCCTCGCGCACCACTTCGGGCACGGTGGGCCAGTACCAGGCGAGCGCGTCGTAGACGGCCACGTCGAATCCGGCGCGACGGGCCAGCCGGGCCATGTCGAAATCCATGGCCGTGACGAACACGTCGTACGCGGGCGCCATCTTCCGTAACAGGGCGCACAGTTCGTCCCGTGACAGTCCGGTGGTGTCGTGGACGGCGTCGTACGGTGGTTCCGTCTGGAGATCCAGGGTGTGCCCGCTCCCGAGGTAGGCGAGCCCTTCGCAGACGGGTGCGAGTTCCGCGGAAAGAATCGATATGGCGGCCGCCGGCCCGAAGCCGAAGGGCTGGGCATTGAGGAGCAACCGCGGTGCCCCGACGGGGCGGTGGCCGGAATGCGGGCGAGAGGGCATGGCATCACGCCTCGGGACGTCGTGGAGCCTTGCTGGCCCTACGATTCTGGGGCCGACCGCCCACCGCTGGCTACTCCGAGATGGCGGCCGGTGCGTCTCACGGCCGGCCGGGCGGTGACGACAGGGGCCGGGACGGGCCGAACGCGGTCGCCGTCCTCACCGTCCCCTGACCGCTTTGCCGGACGGCGTGCTCTCCGCGGCACGAGCAGCGCGGCACGAGCAGTCGGATCGGGCGCCGGAGCGCCTGGGGAAGCGGGTGGACAGCACCCGGTACAGCACCAGCACACTCAGGCCGAACATCAGGACACCCAGCGGGACATGGAGCGACGGCATGTGCGCGATGCCCAGCACCACCTGCACCGAAGCGAGTACGAGGAAGCCGGACGCGTACAGCACGGGGCGGGGCGAACCGCCGCCCGGCCGCCACGCCAGGACCGCGGCGAGCACGTACAGCATCGACGCACCGTACATCACGCGTGCTCCGACGTCGTGCGGCAGCGCGCCGTGGGACGAGGACAGCAGCACCCCGGCGCTGACCGCCTGGAAGAAGAGGGTCAAGGTCTGGAGCGCTACCGCGATTTGGATCAACGTGAGCTTGCTTCGTACCGCTGTCGTCTGTGTGGCCATCACGGTCTCCTCTTCTGCCTCACGGTTGCCTCACGACGGTGGATCGGTAGGGTCTCGGTAGTCCGACGACGCGGGCCCGCGGAATGTGAGGCGAAGCACCGGCCTCACCGTCCTCCGGTGCGGCGCTCGGCCGACATGTCGGGAGCGGACGAGAAGAAGCAGGGAGCGGTCGCAGTCATGAGCACCCGGTCCGAGGCAGGGCAAGACGGGTCCGAATCGGGCCAGAGCGCGGTCGTCGGCGAGCGGCGCCGACTGATCAACCTCGCCTACCGGCTGCTCGGTTCGCTGTCCGAGGCCGAGGACGCCGTGCAGGAGACCTACGCCCGGTGGTACGCGATGTCGCGGCGACGGCAGGAGACCATCGAGTCGCCCGGTGCCTGGCTGACGACGGTGGCCGGCCGCATCTGCCTGGACGTGCTCCACTCGGCGCGGGTCCGCCGGGAGCGCTACGTCGGCGCATGGATCCCCGAGCCGCTGCCCGACCGCACGGAGTGGTTCAGCGGGCGGGCGGGTGGTGGCAGGGACGACCCCGCCGACCAGGTCACCCTGGACGAGTCGGTGAACATGGCCTTCCTCGTCGTACTGGAGTCGATGACACCGGCCGAACGCGTGGCGTTCATCCTGCACGACGTCTTCCGGTACCCCTTCGCCGAGGTCGCGGCGATCGTCGGCCGGACGCCCGCGGCCTGTCGGCAGCTGGCGTCCTCGGCCCGTCGACGTATGCGCGCCGAGCGGCCTCCGGCGGTCACGACGGCCGGGCAGGCCGATCTGGTGCGGCATTTCAAGGAGGCATGGCAGGCCAAGGACATCGAGGCCCTCGTCGGCCTTCTCGACCCCGACGCCGCGATGATCGCCGACGGGGGTGGTCTGGCCGGTGCCGCCCTCCGTCCCGTCGAGGGCGGCGAGCGCGTCGCCCGGTTCCTGATCAACATGGCCGGCAAGACGCCCGGGCTGACGCTCCTGGAACGGTCGGTCAACGGCCGGCCCGGCCTCGTCGCCCAGCACGCCGGTGTCACCGTGACCGTGGCGGCGTTCAGCCTCGCCGACGGCCGCATCACTCGCATCTGGGCGGTCCGCAACCCGGAGAAGCTCCGTCCGTGGACCGGGGACGGATCCAGCTGAACCCGGCACCGTCCCTATCGACGAGGCATGCCCCGGCCGTCGTCGCGGGCCGACGGGCGCGATCGCGCACACCGGTGGAGACATCGGCCGGGGGCAGAACCGGTCAGATCGGACAGCGCAGCCGCTTATCCGAACTGGCCGGGCTGGTAGTCGCCGGCGGGCATCTGCAGCATGACGTTCCCGCGGTTGAAGGCATTGATGACGGTGATGACACCCACCAGGGCACCGAGCTGGTCCTCGTCGTAGTACTGGGCGGCGTTCGCCCACACCGCGTCCGGCACACCGCCGGCCGCGTCGGCGATGCGCGTGGCCTCCTCCGTCAGTTCCAGCGCCGCGCGCTCGGCGTCGGTGAACACCGTGGCCTCCCGCCACGCCGCGACCAGGTTGAGACGCTCGGCGGACTCTCCGGCGTGCACCGCGTCCTTGAAATGCATGTCCGTGCAGAAGCCGCAGCCATTGATCTGGCTGGCGCGGAGCTTCACCAGCTCCTGCGTCGAGGCCGGCAAGGTCGAGTCCTCCAGCACCTTGCCCGCGGCGATGATGTGCTTGAAGACCTTGCCCAGGACCGGGTTGGTGAAGGGGTTCAGGCGTGCTTCCACGATGCGCTCCATTGCCGATGTCCAGCGGTTACACACCTATGACGGGTTGGGTCGGCGCTTTGTGACATGGGTGTCTTGCGACGCGCGTCACACCCTGCTGCCTGCGGCAGCCGGATCCCGCACTACCGGTTGCCGTCGGTTGTCCACCGGGGCGCTGTGTGTATGCCCCCCGACATCGGCGGGTCGGCCGGACGGCGCGCTTGGTGAGCCCGACGGTTCGAGGAATTCACCAAGCTGCTCCACGGAGCCGAGGTCGTCACGGAAGCCCACCCCCGGGGTTGGGGGCTGCTCGGGCTGCCGATCTGACTCCACGCCGCCCGCATCCTCTTCCGGCAGCGCGCGGCGGCGTTGTCAGTGGCGGCTGACATCATCGGCTGACTGTCGAAAGGTCAAGGAAGGACAGCAGCCGTGCACGAAGTGACGGGTCATACGGTCGACGAGCAGCAGATCGCCCAAGCGTTGGAGGACATCCACCGGCGGACGTTCTACCGCTATCACGGGCTCCGCTACGACCACATGTCCCTGAACGGCCTCCAGGCCATGCGCGACGAACTCCTCGACCACGTCGCCGCCCACGCCGTCACGGACCCCGCGCTCGGTGAGCCGTCACGCACGGCGTTGCTGACCGCGGCGGAGTGCTCCCTGGGGATATTGAGCGTCGGTTGCTTCCCCGACGGCGACCAGGAGATCCGCCTCCCGCTCATCGACGAGAAGCTCAGTACCGAGGACATCACCTTCGGCGACGATGTCGTCGAGCAGGCCCCCACAGCCCGCACCTGGTGGGAAACCTTCGCGATATGCCTGGTCAGCGGCCTGGTATGGGAATGGCAGCGGGTGACCGGGCTTCTCCTGCGCGAGGACTACGCTCCAGCGATCCGCGACGGAATCCCGTACTCGGAGCTGACCTCGGTATCGGATCCGGCCGACCTCGCCGCGATGGGCGCGCTGTCCGGCTACCTCACCCAGGCCAGCGGACACCTGCCTCGGAACTGGCCCACCGTGCCCCTTCGCCGGCCCACCACCGACGAGCGCGCCGAAGCGGCCCGCCAGCTGGACGCCGCCGGCCCCTTGACACCGGACCACCGCCTGCTGCGCGTACTCCTCGACGACGACCAGCACGCCTTCGAGCAGGCCCTCGTCGCCCGGCTCACCGAACACCGGGAGAGCCTGGGCCCCGACCCCGCCCTCAGGACTCTGTTGCCGCTCGGCATCCTGGCCCTGGCGGCCCTCGCGGTCCAAGTACACGGGTGGGAACTCAACGTCCGCTCCGACTACCTGCCGCACGGCATCCTGGGTTCCCCGCAGGCCCTGCGGGAAGCGGAGGCCGCGGCGGCCGGTGCGAACAAGCTGGGCGGCTGGGCAGCCACGTAGCCCTTCCGGCTCCAGGGGGGCGACCACCGACCGCCACTCGACAGGCAACTTCGGGAAGGCGCGATCACTCATCGGGTGTCGCGCCGACTCGGAGCCGGTCCAGCACCTGCGCGGCCAATTCCTGAGGAGCCAACTCGCCGTCGCGGAACACCGTGCCGCCGGGCATGCCGTCCGCCGCGGCCATGCACGTTTCGATCCGGCTCTTGCCCCAGCGCCGCACCCGTTCCTCCCGCTCGGGGTCTTCGGGGAAGAAGGTCCGTCCGTCGATCCGCTTCTCCAAAACCTTCCTGGAGACCTTGAGGAAGAAGTGGTGCACGTCGATGTCCGCGTCCTTCAACACGCCGAAGACCTCACCGATGTAGCCCGGATTGACCAAGGTCATCGGAACCAGCACCGGCCGGCGGTACTCCTCGACCAGCCCCACCGCCAAGTCGGCAACCTGCCGTCGCCACAACCGAAGATCCTGGAAGTCGCCGGTCGGCACCTCCACGATCTTCCGCAACACAAAGCCGACCATCTCCGGGTCGTACACCAGCGCCTCGGGCCAGCGTGCAGACAATTCGTCCACCAGCGTGCTCTTCCCACTGCCGAACGCACCGTTCACCCAGACGATCAACGCCATCCCCTCGCCCTGTTGCCCTGCCCGCGCTGCCCGTGCCCAACACTACGTCGCACGAACCGGTGAGCACGGCCGCTCCGGCCATCAGGAAGGGCCTTGGGCCGTGCTCAGGGCCGGCTTCCGGGCCCGGTCAGCGCGCGCTTCGTCCGGCGGCGTTCGCCTGCCACTGGCGGCCGATGGAGCGGATCAGCGCCGGGTACACGCCGAGGTACCGGAAGGGCTTGATGGCGGCCATGTACAGGGTGCCGAACAGTCCGTTCGGCTTCACCAGCACGGCCATCTGACCGCGGTAGCCGCCGGACCCGTCGGGGACCCAGCCGATGTGCATCACCGCGTGCACGGTCTTGTTGCCCATCTCGGCGGCCCACTCGTCGTCCCTCTGGTAGAGGGAGATGAACGCCGACGAGCCGAGGTCGGGCCCCTGGGGCCCCTCGCGAAGGTCCGCCGGCAACCGGTCGCGCAGGGAAGGCAGCCGGGCGCCGACACCGCCACTGGGCTCGTCCCAGCCGAGCAGTGCTCCGAGCTTCCAGCGGATCGCGAAGAGCGCGCGGCCGACGGGGCCTTCTCCCGCCACCCCGTTCTTCATCCCTTCGGCGAACTGGCGCACCAGCCACACAAGGTCGTCTGGTCCGCCGGGGGTGGGCAGTGCCCAAACGTCCTCGACCGTGAAGCCGTCGGCGATTTCGTGGATCCGCCAGGGGCGGTCGGTGTGGGCGGTCCGGGGAAGTCGCATGAGCAGACCCCTGTCTATACGGTGGCGTATAGATCGACCGTAGACCCCTCTATACGCCCCCGTATACTCGGTGGGAACGTGAGGAGCCACACACCATGGGCGCGACCCGCACACCACGCGGCAAGTGGATCGAAGAAGGCTTGCGAGCACTGGTCGCGGGCGGCCCCGAAGCCGTCCGGATCGAGGCATTGGCGCAGGCGCTCGGCGTCAGCAAGGGCGGCTTCTACGGGTACTTCCGCAACCGTGGCGCGCTGCTCACCGAAATGCTCGACACGTGGGAGTACGAGGTCGCCGAAGGCGTGATCGAGCAGGTCGAAAGCGGTGGAGGAGACGCCAGGACCAGACTGGAGCGGCTGTTCGCCATCGTCGCCGCCGCCACCGACGGGCCGGTGCGGGGCACCACCGCCGATATCGCGATCCGCGACTGGGCCCGCCGGGACGCGGCTGTCGCCGAGCGCCTGCGCCGCGTCGACAACCGCCGCATGGATTACCTGCGTTCCCTGTTCTCTTCCTTCTGCCCCGACGAGGACGAGGTCGAGGTCCGCTGCCTGCTCGCCGTCTCGGTGCGCATCGGCAACCACTTCAACGCGGCCGACAACGGCAAGCGCAGCCGCGCGGAAGTGATGGAGCTGGTCAGGCAGCGGCTGCTGGAGTAGCCGCTCCCGCCATCGTCATCCACAGCCCAGCCCGGCAGGGCCGCGCCCCACAGCACTTACGCGTGCGTGCCGTCGACGCCGGAGCCGAGCGCATCGCTCAAGGCATGCAAGGCGTCATCGTAGTGGTGACGGTCGAACCGGAACGGACCGAACGCCGCGTAGTCACGGGTCTGGCGGTGCGGCTGCTCGAAGGCGTCCCAGGTCACGAGGTCGGCTGTCGCGGTGATGCGGGCCATGAGCGGCCAGCATCCCCATTCGCCGCATTCACAACCGAGAACGGGTGTCTTCGGCCCCATCGCGTCGGTGGACCGCCCGAGGAAGTGGTCCCGCATCGGGCCGAACCGGAAGAACTGTGGGATCAGGCCGTCGTAGGCGTCGCCCGCGGGCTGCATCCCGGCCGCGATCTCGAACCCGTCGATCAGTTCGGTGAGTGGTGTTCCGTCGATGCGGGGAACGATCACGAGCGCACCGCTGTCATCGCGGGGGCGGCAGTCGAACCGTATCTCGTTGCTGGTCATCCAATGATTCTCCCAGCGAAACCGCCCGCTCCTCCCGGGTGGGGTGAGCTGGGGCCGAGCGTATGGGTCGCGGTCCGCGCCGAGGGTGCTGGAGCCCGCGGTCACTCGTTGAACTTCCGATACGTCATACTTTGCTCTCTTGATCCTTGGAAGGACGGCAGAGCGTGCCCGCAGTTCCCAGCCGCCCGGCGGCCCACGAGGTGGCCCCTCCCCTCCCGCAGAGCTGGGCCTCCGACTCACTCCCTCCTGCCCGACCTCCCAAGAGTCGGACGGTGAAGTGCCTGATCGCCGTGACCCTCGCGGCAGTCGTCGGCACCCCGCTCGCCCTGGTCGGCTGGAACATTTACCAGAACTCGCGGCCGCCGCACGCCATCTCCTGCACGAAAGCCCTGGCGTACATCGGCTGGAAACTCCCCGAGCACACCAGTGATCACCAGTGTGTAGAGAGCGTCGATATGTTCAGCGGCCACATGTCGGGCACCTTCCGCATGCCTCGCACCGACACCAGGCCCTGGCTCGCGTCCTTGCCCGGTGACCGATTCGGGGCAGCCGGGGCGGAAGCCGACGGTGTGGTGGTCACCAAGGACGGCCTCCACCTCGGCGTGCACAAACCACCCCACTCCAACGTCGACGAAGCACGCGTGACAGTGCGATTCGAAGGCAAGGACACCGCCCTCGTCACCTTCGAGCCGTTCGACTACTGACCTCCGCGAGCCCGCCGAACTCCGAATCCCGCGCGCCGACCAGCCATGGCCGTGTACGGGTCGTTGCGTCGCCCCGGTGGGGGAGGTGGCCGCCTCGGCGGCGGTCAGGGAGGCGGCCTCGGCGGTGCGCACCTCGACCGCCGGCTCTGCGAGGCGGGCATACCGGGACGCCGGCCCGGCCAGGCAGGAACGACCGGTCAGAAGTGCGCGATCAGGAGTTCCCGCAGCTCGGCGTGTGTCATCTGCCCCTCGCCGCGTGCCGCCACCTCACCGTCTTTGAGCAGGACGACGGACGGAGCCCCGGTGATGCCGTACCGCCGGGTCGCCTCCGGACAGCGGGTGATGTCGATCTTGACGGCCGTCAGGCGGGGCGCGTACTCCTCGGCGATCTCGCCCACGACAAGGTCCATCGCCCGGCACGCCTCGATCGCCTTCGGCCACGTTCCGGAGAAGTAGGCGAGAACCGGACCCGCGCTCATCTTGAGGACGAAGTCGACCTCCGCGTCCTCCCGTGGCTGATGAATCCGTCGTGGCATCGAAGCTCCTGGCCTTGTGATCGACATATCGGGCCACCATCATCGCCTGTGACTCGCGGAGCCGACCTGCCCGGCCAACCGCGCTGCCGACCAGGTCCCGGCGGGTGCGCGAGCGTCCCGAGCCCGGACGAGCCCCTGTCGCCGGCCCGTGGCTCCTCGTGGCGGAGTGGTTTTCACGCCGTTGCCATCGACCTCCCGGCCAAAACCTTCGCTTTACCGGTTTTTGACTTCTTCTTGAACATCGATCGGCGGTAGCGTCCAGCCCGGATCGGTGATTCCGATCAAGGCCGACCCGCGTCCGGGCTGCCCGCGGCGCCGGGGGAGTGCCCGTACCCGGGCCGCACCCGAGGCCGGGCCGGCCGGCACGCCACCTGCTTACCGGCTCCCCGTGGGCCTTGGATGTCACTGGAGGATGTATGCCCTCTCGCCTGGCCACCGCGATCGCCACGTGCGCGTTGAGTCTCGGGGCCCTGGCCTCGGGTGCGGGTGCCGCCTCAGCGGCGACGCCGGACCCTGCCGCGGGCGCGCCGTCGCCACAGCCGGAGATCGACGCGCGCGCCGCGGCCGTGGACCGTTGCAGCTACCAGGTGGTCCGTTCCGACGACTCCCGCTACGTGTACTCCGTGACCGGAATCGGCGGCAGCGCACGTGCGTTGCCGATGCCGATCCAGAAGGAGGACTTCGTGAGGTTCTCCGGCGGGTGGTTGAAGGTCACTCAGGTCGACGCGTGTGCGGGCGGGCAGCGCCAGGCCCCCACCGCGCTCCGCGTCACAGGGAAGCTGGAGGATCCGGAGAACTACGACCCGTCGGTGCCGCGAACGATCCGTAGCGACGACATCAAGCCCGCGGCCTCCTCGGTGATACCGAAAGCACCGGCGCTGACGTCCGTCGACCGTCTCGACGCGGCCACCGTCCGCGTCACCTGGAAGCCCGCGCAGGGCGGCCCGGACCAGGTGATGTTGATGGAACGCAAGCCCTTCTACAGCAGCGAACTCGGCATATGGCACCCGTACACGTTCCAGCGGGACGTGCGTGGCGGCGCCACCTCGATGGACCGGAAGCTGGAGCGCGACCCCGACATCCCCGCCACGGACCGCACGCACTCCTACTGGATGCGCGTGGTCAAGGACGGCTTCGTCAGCGACCTGCGTGCCGAGAGGCCGACCCCGGTCCAGCCGTAGCCGCCCTTTCGGCGCGTGTCTTCGTGTCTTCACCGCCGTGCCGGAACACGCGCGGCACACCGCGAACGATGGAACTGCGGGGCACCGAATGAGTATCCCGACCGCATCCCGGCCAAGTTCCGCTCGCGCACTACCGAGGCTCCGGGGTGCCTGAGTAGCGTCGCCTCCCGGAGCAGTCGAACCCTTGTCAGGGAAAGGAGATCACATGAGGATCCACTCCCGTATCGCGGCGATCGGGACAGCTTTCGCCCTTGTCGGCGGAGGCATGCTCGGCGTCGCGGCGTCGGCTTCCGCTTCGAGCACGACCGCTGATCTCTCCTGCGACGCGTGGCGGTACCAGCGCGGTGCCAGTGGGCGTCACGGCGCGTCGATCACGTGCTACGGCAGCTCGTTCACCAGTTACGTCATTTGCCACAAGCCCGACGGCTACACGTACGGCAAGCTCGGAAGCCGCGTCCGATCGGGCGGGACGTCGACCGCTTGGTGTGACGTCAATGCGGAGGCCATCGACGCCGGAGCCTTCGCCGACTGATCACGCGACCGGGGTGCCGACCCGTCCCGCTGGACCTCGGGTCTTCCTGGGGTCCAGCATCACGAGCGGCATCCAAGCGTCGGCGGAACGCCCGCTGACGCTTGCGGAAGCTCGCGTTTTCAGGCGTCGCGACGGCGGTTGCCGGCTGGCGCGTCCCGCTCGCCGCACCGGTCTCCTTCCCGCCGAGGAGGTGGTGAGGGGGCCGGTCGGCAGCGGTTGCCCGCCGGGGCGTCGAGCAGGCCGAGCACTGCGGCGGCTTTGAGGGTCATGACGGCCGGACGACGCATGAAGTACCTCTTATCCGTTCATCGGCGTTGACGTATCACCCCTGCCCCGGCCCGGGCGACTCAACCGCCCTGTCGCCCGTATGGGGGAGCGCCGAGACGGAGCGCCGGCTCAGCGCGGCAACCAGCGCACCTCGTACGGGCCGAGGAACAGTGCCCGCCCGTCCACCCGGCCCGCGACCGGCCGGCGCCCGGTGTTGACGACGAGTACGGCCGCGTCGTCGGCGAGGGCCTGGATCCTGGAGCCCGGTCCCGCGATGGTGTTCACCGGGCGGAAGGCGCTGCCCGGCGGGAATTCGCGGGCGAACCGGCTCAGCAGCCGCGCCATGGGCAGCTCTCGGCCTCCGTCGGGCAGGTCGGTGCTCCGCCACAGACAGCCCGGGCAGTCCTCTCCGGACCGTTGTGGGTTCCAGTAGAAGGCGGCCGCCGCGCCACTCGCCGCCAGCCGCATCAGCGCGGTGGCGTGCACGGCGGTGCGGTGCCGCTCGCTCCAGCCGCCCCGGCCGCCCGGCCGGTCGTCCGCGCCGGGTGGCTCGACGTACCACTCGGCCCACCACACGGGAAGGCCGGTGAGGTTTCTCAGCCAACGGGTGACGTCGGCGAACTTCTCGGTGGCGGCGAACTCGTCGGGGATCGTCCGGTGGCCTTCGCGGGTGTAGCTGGATCCGTCGACGACGACGAAGTCGGCGCCCGCCTTGTGCTCGTTCCAATAGCGGACGACGTCGGCGGAGCGGCGGTCGAGTTCACCCCAGGGGCCGCGCAGTTCGGGCGAACGGTCTTCCGGGTCCTCGGCGGGCGGGTCGTGGTCGGCCACCACGTAGGGGCCGCCGACCAGGTTGTGCGGGTTCTGCCTCTTCAGCTCCGCGTGGACGAGGTTGTACAGCTCGGTGTACCCCTCGTAGTCCCACCGGCGCCTGCTCTCGTCGTAGAAGCCCTTCAGCTCGTTCCATACGAGGAAGTGCCGGATGTCCGGGTAGCGGCGGGCGATCGTACCGGCGAGCCGGGCGAAGTCCCGGTAGTGCCGGCGGTCGGGAGCGGCCTCCAGCCGGGACCAGTCGGTACGTCCCTTCCGCCCGCCCTTCATCCAGTCGGGGGCGCCGCACAGGGTGAGGACGGGCGTGGCGCCGGTGGCCCGCATCAGGGCGACGCGCTCGTCGAGGGACTCGAAGTCGTAAGCCCCGGGCGTCGGTTCGGGGTTGTCCGCACCCCAGCCCATGATGTGCTGGTTCTGCGGCAGGGGCCACGCGGAGAGCAGGGCGCGGGCCCTGTCCGTGGCCTCCGGTGTGCCGTGGTCCGCGCTGTACCGGGTGTGGGTGAAGCCCCAGCCCGGCCAAGCGCCGTCCTGGCCGCGGACCACCTTCGGGGCTCCGCCGCCCGGCCGGCCCGAAGCCATCGTCAGCGGCAGTACGGCCGCCAGGGCCACCGCGCCGCACGCACCGAGCAGAGCGCCGAGCCCCCATCGGCCTGTGCCGGACACCACCCCTGAACGTGCCGCACCATGTCGTCCCACGGTATCCAACAATATGCGCCATCGTCCCGATTTCGTCCGTACGCACGCGGGAGTGTGTGCGGAGACCTATTGCGAGACCGCGCCGCTGCCGGGAATCGGGGCGGACGTCAGGCGCGCGTCAGTTCCGCCCGCAGTACGGCCGCCGCGCTGATCTCACAGTCTTTGGTGGCGGTCAGCAGAGTGAGGGGTCCGCGCTCCGCCGTCTCGTGCAGGTGCCGCAGAGCCTGAGCGCGGGCCTCGTCCCGCAACTCGAGACGGTAGCGGCGGCCGAACTCCTCGAACCGGGCGGGATCGTGCCCGTACCACTTCCGCAGGTCGGTGGAGGGCGCCACGTCCTTGCACCACTCGTCGAGAGCGGCCGCGTCCTTGCGCAGGCCACGGGGCCAGATCCGGTCGACCAGCACGCGGCTGCCGTCCGCCTCCTCGACCGGGTCGTAGACCCTGCGTACCCGTACGTGCCGTGACCTTCCCATGCGTCCCATCATCGGCCCCGTACGCCGAGAACGCGCCCGGAACCCGCCGGGACAGCCGACTGCCTACGGCCGCGGTTGGACACCGCGTCCGTTCTACCGCGCAGGTTGACGAGTGAGTTCAACCCAGCACCGGACGCCACGCCCCGCCTCCCGCTCGTAGATTTCTGTCCCGTGCACAGCACGTACGGAAACCCAACGGGGAGGGACCACATGAATCAGCACAAGAAGCTCGCACTCGCCGGAGGCGCGGCCGTCCTGGGGGTGGCGCTCGCGGGCTTGGCACCCGCCGAGGCGTCTCCCGCGCCGAGCGCGCAGAAGGCCGCCGGCTGGCACCAGGTCTTCTCCGGCTCACACGGACCGGCGAACAAGTGGTCGACGGTCGACTTCGTGCCGGACCGCTCCGGCTTCAGCGCGCACTTCGGCTGCTACGGCCACGACGGTGCCAAGGTCCAGGCCGAACTCGTCCGCACCCGGGACAAGAACGTCGTGAAGCGGAGCGGTGCCGAGTTCTGCCAGGACGGGGCGACGCGCTACCTGAACACCTCGGTCGCCCCGGGCACGTCGTACTATCTCCGCCTGCACTTCACCAAGGGGCCAAAGCACAGCGTGTACGCCCGGGCGTTCGACAAGCACTGATCCCGGAACACAGCCCGACCGGGGAGTCACACCAGGCGTAGGTCCCCGCGTCACACCAGCGCACCGCGCGCCTACGGCGACCGCCCTGGGGGGAGGGCGGTCGCCGTGGCGCGTGCGGGGTGCCGGTTCCGCCGGTGCTTTGGGGGCCTACCAGCGGTAGTTTCCGTATGCCCTGCCCGCGACCACGCTTCCGTCGTCCAGGACTGAACGCTCTGGCCGCCGCGCTCGCCCTGATGGCGGTGACGCTGGTGCTCGGGGTGCGACTCCTGGACGAACTGCGGATGCGGGCGGGGAGGAAGGCGCGCCCGTCGCGTGCCTTCCAGGACCGCACCTGATCGCGCCCCCCGGGGGGCAGGGCACGGCAGGAACGCGGGCATCGCCGTGAATCCGGCCCGCCGAGCACTGCCGCGGGCGACACCGGGATCCGTCGTCGCCTCGTCCGCTGATGAAGCTGACAAAGGAACACACCATGGAAATCATCAAGAAGCACCGCGCCTTGCTGGGCAGGCTATTGCCTGAAGACGAGCCGACCCAGCTGATGGTTCATCAGGGTCAGTTCCACCAGGTGGTCATCGGCGCGGAGCGCGTGGTCCGCTTCGCCCGCACCGACGCGGCGGCCGAGCGGCTTCCCGGCCGGGCGGAGCGCCTGCGGGCCCTCGCCGGTCTCGGCCTCGGCTTCCGCACCCCGGAGCCGCTGGAGGAAGACGCCGCGGGCCCGAACCACCCGGCCTACCTCGTGCTCAGCCGCATCCCCGGCGCTCCCCTGGAGGAGATGGACCTCAAGCACCCCGAGGTGGCCGAGGCGGTCGCCGCCCAGTACGCCACGCTGCTGGCGGGGCTGGCCGCGGTCGGCGGCGACTCGGCGTCCGCCGTGATCCCGCGCGCGCACGAAGGGGAGTGGCGGGAGTTCGCCGACGGCGTCCGGACGGAGTTGTCCCCGCTCATGAACGACGCCGGCCGCGAGCGGGCCGAGCGGGAACTGGCCGCCCTCGACGGACTTCCTCACCTCACCTCCGCCGTGGTACACGGCGACCTCGGCGGGGAGAACGTGCTGTGGGAGACCGTCGACGGGCTGCCACGGCTCAGCGGAGTGGTCGACTGGGACGAAGTCACCCTCGGTGACCAGGCCGAGGACCTCGCCGCGATCGGCGCCGGCCACGGCGAGGAACTGCTCGGCCGGGTCCTCGCCCTCGGCGGCGGGGCCCAGGGAGGTGACGTGACCGGCCGGATCGCCGCGATCCGTGGCACGTTCGCCCTGCAGCAGGCCCTCTACGCGCGGCGCGACGGTGACGCGGAGGAGCTGGCCGACGGGCTGACCGGCTACCGCTGAGTACCTGCGGCCCACTCCTGGGGACAGACGTATCGTCCCGTTCCGGCCGGGCCTCAACCCGTACGGCACCCGACCGGAGTTCGTTTAGCATCCATCTGCCGCATCACAAGGCGGAGTTGATGGGATCGGCTCTCCGCCTCGGACACCGACATGAAGGAGTACCTTCCTTGACCACTCACCTTCGGCGCGGCCCCGGCCTGCGGTTCTTACGGGCCCTGCTGGCGGCGGCACTGTGCGGGATCGTCGGCGCCGCCGCACTCGGCGCCACCCCGGCGGCAGCGGCCGATCAGCGGCACGCGATCTACGCCATCGCGCACCGGGTCGACACCCTGGACGGCGTGGACGCCGCGCTCGGCCACGGTGCCAACGCCATCGAGGTCGACGTCTGTGCCTGGTACAACCCCAACGAATGGCGCGCCTACCACGACTGCTCCTCGGCCGGTGAGAACCGGCGGGGCCCCAGCTTCGACAGCATGATCGACCGCATCGTCTCCCATGCCAACGCGGGGCGCCGGCTGAGCCTGGTCTGGCTGGACATCAAGGACCCCAACTACTGCGGAGAAGCACCGAACCGGGCGTGCAGCGTCGCCGGACTGCGCGACAAGGCGCAAAGGCTGACGGCCGCCGGCATCCAGGTGCTCTACGGTTTCTACGAGTACCACGGCGGCAGCACCCCCGACGTCGGCGGCAGGGGCTGGAAGAGCCTGGAAGGCAAGCTCGGCAAGCTGGAGGGCATCACCACCACCGGGACCCGCGACCGGGTCCGTGACGCCTTCAACCGGTCCGGTTCCGGCTTCCCGGCCGGTCGGCGGGTGATGGACTACGGCGACAGCAACATCCCCAACGGGTTCGGCAACTGCACGGAAGCCGGATACAACACGTGCGCGGAACTGAAGAAGGGCGCCGCGGACCGCGCCGCCGGGCAGCTCGCCGCCACGCTGTCCTGGACGACCACCTACAACGATCCGTGGTACGTCGACAAGCTGCTGGGCGACGCGCGAGTGGACGGCATCATCGCGGGCTACGGCAGCTTCACCGGCGAGCACGAGTACGACAACGGCTGGCAGTGCGCCAACGCCATCAACCTCATCCGTGACTGGGTGAACCGCCACAGCGCCACCCATCGCATGGCCACCGGCACTGACCGCCTGTTCAGGTAGCGACAGCCACCGGCCGGGGCCGCACCGCATGGCTTTCTCAGAGCGCCGGCTGCCCCGGTCGCGGGCCCGGGGCAGTGATCTCAAGGGGACTGATGGGGGCCGGAGCGCGCAAGCCGGGGGGCTCCTCGTCAGGATGTGGATGTTCCACGGTCCGTCAGGGTCTTCACCTTCTGGCGCAGCCGCCGGAGTTCCTTGCGCAGTTCGTCCACGTCGTCGCTGGTGACGTCCGTGCCCCTACGGGTATGACGGCGGGGCGTGCCCGCCCCGGTGGGACCCTTGCGCGGCGCGCGGCGGCCCCTCTCCGCCCCGGCGGCGGAGGGGGCCCGGTCGAAGGCATCGATCACGTCGTCGAGGATGTCTTTCATATCGCTGACGACACCGTGCAGCGCGGAAGCCAGGTCGAAGCGGCGATAAGTCATCGCGTTTCCTTTCTCCATGAGACGCCTGTGGGGAGCGGAACGTTCTGGCGGCGCAGGCCGGCGATGGCGTGGTGCCACGGTGTGAAACCGAGGCGGTGGCGCGAGATGCCGGAGGGGGAGAAGACCGGTGTCGAGCGCACTGAGCCGAGACGTCACCGGGGGACCGCCGCGGGTGCTGAAGCGAGCAGCCTTTCGCCGAGAAGCCCGTCCCCTTCCCTGCCCTGTTTCTGTCGTTTTCAGACCTGACGACACCCCAAGGCCCTCCCAGGAAGGAAGCCCCGTACGGGCGTTCGTGTCGTCGTCCCCACGGGGCCCGGCCCCGGGCCTCCGGGCCTGTTGAAGAAGAGGTTTGCCGCCAGGTCAGATGGCCATACATGTGAGAGAAACGCCAAGGGCCAGGGCGCCCCCGACTCCGGGGAGCCCGGTTCCAGGGACCGAACGGAAAGCCGGGCGACGGCGGCTCATCCCGCCTCCCGGGCCAGCACGGCCACCACCTCACCTCCCGCACCCCCGCCTTCCGTTCACCGGAGGAACCCGTGCTCGCTGAGCGCAGCCGACTGCTGCTCGTCGTCGGGAGCAATCTGCTGGCCGAGGAGGTACGCCTCGCGGCACGACGCAGACCCGCCGACGCCGAAGCGGACCTGTGGGAACGGCAGCGTGGCATGCGGGTCCGCAAGGCCCTGGAACGGCTCGGACCGCTGTACATCAAGGTCGGGCAGGTGCTCGCCACCCGCGAGGACCTGATCTCACCCGCCATCGCCGAAGAGCTGCAGGGCCTGCACGACCGGGCCGCGCCCTGGCCCTTCGCCCGTATGCTGCCTGTCCTCGACGCGAGCCTCGGGCCCGGCTGGCGCGAGCGGTTCCGGGACTTCGACACCGCGCGCCCCATGGGCTGTGCGTCGCTGGCCCAGGCCTACGCGGCCACCCTGAAAGACGGCCGTGCGGTGGTGGTCAAGATCCAGCGCCCCGGCGTCACGGCCCAAATGGCCTCGGACATGCGGCTGCTGCGCCTGATGACGCGAAAGCTGGCCCGGCGCTTCCCCGTGCTGAACGAGACGGTCGACCTCACCACCATGCTCGGGGTCATCTTCGAGGCCGTGGGCAATGAGCTGGATCTGACGCTGGAAGCGTCGAACATGGACGAGGCGCGCGCCACCTTGGCTCCCGTCACCGGCATCGACGTGCCGACGGTGGTGCACGCAACCGCCCAGGTGCTCATCCAGCAGCGGGCCCCGGGCACCAGTGTCCAGGACGCCGACCCCCGCGACTTCGAGGAGGGGGAACGGACACGCATCGGCGTCGGTCTGCTGACGGCCATGTACCGCGGCTACTTCATCGATCATCACTTCCACGCCGATCCGCACCCGGGAAATGTCTTCGTATGCCCCGGCGGTCCGACGACTCTCATCGACTGGGGCATGACGGGAAGGCTCGACCGCCACCTCAGTACCAGCTTGATGATGACGCTGCTGGCCCTTGCCGACAATGACGCTCATGCCGTGGCCCGTTCCTGGACGGAGATGGGCAGACTCACGGCCTGGGCCGATCTCGGCGGGTTCGAGCAGGACTTGGCCACCACGGTTCCGAAGCTCGCGTCCATCCCGCTGGAGCGACTGTGCTTCGGTACGCAACTGGCCGCGCTCGTGAGCAGCTCCACCCGGCACGGCATCGGGACGAATCCCGTGATCGGCCTGCTGAGCAAGTCCTTCGCCAACATGGAGGGCACCGTCCGCCGGCTGGCCCCCTGGCTGAGCCCCACCGATGTCCTGGTGAGCCAGACACGGCAGATCCTGGCCGACCACATGATGCAGGCGATGTCACCCCAGCGACTGGGATACTCCGTGCTGCAGCTGCTCGCCGGGCTGCAGACCGCGCTTCCGCACGCCAGGGCCGTCGGCCGTGGTCTCTCCAGTGGCGAACTGGCGGTTCAGCACGTGGCCGGCACACGCCCTTTCTCCCTGCCCGACCACCGGGCCGCCATGCGTCTGCGGCGCATCGAGCGCCACGTCCTGTGCGGGGTGGTTCTCGCCTGGTTGCTGCGTCGCCGTCGAGGTTCGTAGCGTCACGGGCAGGGCCGGCCGTCACTTCGTCGGCGCGAGCCCCAATGTCCTCAGGAGATGGGTCAGTTCCTCGCCGAAGAGCTTGCCCGGGCTCGTGGTCTGGGTGTGCAGATGGCCGTAGACCTCCAGGGACACCAGGCCGTGCAGGTGGCCCCACAAGCGAAGGGCGAGGGCCACCGCGGCGGGGGGCAGGCCGGGGAAGGCGGGGCGGACCTTGTCGAGGAGGCCGGCGTCGAAGTCCGACCATTGGAAGTCGCTGTCCGCGTAGAGGTGCGCGGCGTGCGGCCAGGCGGCGGCCGCGAGGCCGGTCAGGCCGGTGCAGACGCGCTGCGCGGCGTCGGGGGCGGCGCCGCCCCCGGGAGCGATGTAGCCGGGCACGGGGTCGCCGTAGACGAGACGGAAACCCGCGGGGTTGGCCAGCGCCCAGCCGCGGAAGGCGTGCGCCCATGCCCGGATCCGTTCGGCCGGGTCGTCGGCCGGGGCGGTGTCCCAAGCGTCGGCGACAGCGTCGGCGAGTGAGGTGTACACGTCGTTGATGAGCGTGGTGACCAGGTCGTCGCGGGTGGCGAAGTAGCCGTAGATGGCGTTGGCGGTCATGCCCATCTCGCGGGCGATGGCGCGCAGCGTGATCGCGCCGGGACCGCCCGAGGCCATCAACTCCAGTGCCACGTTCTTGATCTCGGCTGTCGTCTCGGCTCGCAGCCGCTCGCGCCGCCCTCCGGTCCCGGTACCTGCCATGCGGACACTCTACAGCGTCACGGAATCTGATTGCCGTGCAGAAACTTCACAGCGTATAGTTTCTGCACAGCGTCCCGCCGAGTGATCGCGGTCGACGCGTCCGGACACGGAAATTGGGGAGAACCATGCACATCGGAGTCATCGGTGCCACCGGCACCATCGGCAGCCGGGTCGTCACCGAGGCACTCGGCCGCGGGCATCACGTCAAGGCGCTCAGCCGCGACGCCTCGCACATCGTCGAGACCCGTGCGAACGTGACGTGGGCCGACGTGGACGTCCTCGATCCCGTGAGCATCGCCGCGATCCTGCCCGGCCTGGACGTGCTGATCAGCGGGTTCCAGCCGGGCAACGCGGCCAAGGACCTCGCGGACACCGTCCGGCGCTCCATCGCCGACCCCACCGTCCACTCCACCGCCGCCCGGGCGCTGCTCAAGGCCCTGGAGAGCCACCCCCGGACCCGGCTGATCGTGATCGGCGGCGCCGGCAGTCTGGAGACCGAGCCCGGAGTGGTGCTCGCCGACGATGAGGACCGGATGCACGAGACCCTCGACCAGCTCGGGCTGCCCCGCGCGTACGCGGCCGCGGCAAGCGGGGCCCGGGACGGCCTGAACGTCCTGCGCACGTCCAACCGGCTCTGGACCTACTTCAGCCCCGCCGAGGACATCGCCCCCGGCGAGCGCACCGCCCGGTTCCGGATCGGCACCGATCAACTGGTCCGGGACGCCGACGGATTGAGCCGCATCTCCGCGGAGGACGCGGCCGTCGCCCTGATCGACGAGGCGGAACTTCCCCGCTTCGTCCAGCGCCGCTTCACGATCGGCTACTGAACGCCACTACAGTCGTCATCGGGGTCCGCCGGGGGATGACAGCCGCCGGCGGAGTCGCGAGCCGGACGGCGGTCTGCCGCGATCCGGCCCGGGCCCGGAACGCGGAGAAGGCCCGGCAAGTCGCCGGGCCTTCGTCCATGAGTAGCGGGGACAGGATTTGAACCTGCGACCTCTGGGTTATGAGCCCAGCGAGCTACCGAGCTGCTCCACCCCGCGTCGGTACGGTGAACACTACGGCATTCCCGGACGGGCGCGAACCACGTATCCCCGCCGGTGAGCGCGCCGGCTCACTCGGCCGCTTGCTGCAACCGGGCGTACCCCAGCTGCAGGACGTCGGCGGCCGCGACCACCGTCACCCCCGCCGTGACCCACCGGGTGGTCCGGGGGAAGAGCGCGAGGGACGCCAGTCCCACCGTGCCCGCCCACTGCGCCATGCAGAAGGGGCAGGTCACCAGCTCACCGACGGCATGACGCACCGGACCGGGCCGGGGTGCCTCCGTCACCTCGCCGGGGCCGGCAGCGTCCTGGTACGTGGTGAACGGAGCCCGCAACGGTGCGATGACGGCACCCTTCGACAGCATCCGGCTCACCTGGAACGTCGCCACGGCCAGCAGCGCCAGATCACGGGCCGCCGGAGGCCCCGCGATCCCACCGCGCCGCCGCACCGCCACGCCCACGGCACCCAGCATGGCCGTGTAACCGCCCATCAGTACGGCGTACCCCGCCAACGGCCGCTCGGGGCCGCCTTCCTCCGCGCCCTCCTCGTAACCGGCCCGGGTCCGCGCCCACCAGCCCCGCACTCGCTGCCCTCGGCGCACGCCGCTCTCCTCTTCGATCCGTCTTCCGGTCCATCCAGTGGGCCTTCGGATACCCATCGTGCCCAGCCGTACACCGCCCGTCCCCGAGGCCCGCCCCCACGATTCGGCCGTGCGAGTGGAGAAGTCAACGAACACGGCGTGAGTTGAGCGTGAAGCCGATCGACCCGGACCACTGCGGCCCGTACACGCGGTGCAGGATCATCAGACCCCGAACACCTAGCCGCGTTTCCCGACTGGCTGCACTGGTACAACTACCACCGATCCCACACCGGCATCAGCGGCCAAACCCCAGCCAGCCGCGTCACCAACCTGTCCGGACAACACACCCAGGGCGTTTTTTCAGATCATCGGATCGTTGGGCCGGGTGTGTCGTTGACTGGTGCCCGGTGGGCGCGGATCGAGCCGTTGCTGCCGGACCGGACACCGGTGCGGGGCGGGCGGTGGCGGGATCACCTGCAGGTGATCGAGGCGGTCGCGTTCAAGTACCGCACCGGGACACCGTGGATGGTTCTGCCCGAGCGGTTCGGCTCGTGGAAAGGCGTTCACCACCGGCTGGGGAAGTGGGCGATCGACGGCACGTGGGAGCAGGTGTTCACCGTGCTGCTCGCCGGGCCGACGCCGAGGACGGCCTGGACCGGGTCATCGCGGTCGACTCGACCATCGTCCGCGCTCACCCGAATATGCCAATGTCGCCCGTAGCCGGGAAAGGGGCCGCAGCCTCCTGGCCCGCGCCTGATCTGATGTGCGAGCGGCCGATGCGGCGTAACGGCCGGATTACTTGAGCATATTGCAGACGTTCAGGTACCCACTCGCGCGCCACACCCCTCACCACAGGATTCGCCCGGCCTCGCATCGGCATGCTTGCGGTAAGGGTCTTGTTCCGGAAGCACAAGCGCACGCACCTGCCTCTGCACCGGAAGGCCCGTGGCAGGCACTGGCGTGCGGGCTGGTGGGTACACCGCATCCGCTCACGGAGGAGGTCCCTGCTCCATGAACCACACCCGTTCCCCCCGCAGGCTCGTGCAGCGCAATCAGATGCCCGCCGTCGGTCGCTCCCAGCATCATGACGCAGCGCACCAGCCCTGCATCCCGGCTGCAGCTTTCCGGCGCCGCATTTCCCGGGCCGCCATGGGCCTGCTGACCCTGGCCGGAGCCATCATGGTCCCGCTGGCCACGGCCGACACCGCCTATGCAGCCGAGACGGTCACCATCAACCCCACCGCCCGCCTGAGCGCAGGATTCCCTAAGGGCGATTTTGCGGAGGTATCCGGCACGGCGTCATGCGACCGCACCCCGGCCCAGTCGACCCAGGTCGTCGTCGTCCAGCTCCGCCAGCAAGAGGTGCAAATCTACCCAGGCGCTCCAGGCACTGTGAACCTCCGAGGACTGGCAAAGTCCAATAGGTTCTTCTGTGACAGCCGTCCCCACGCCTGGACAGCCCGCGTTCTCGCTGCGGAGGACGTGGGGTGGGACACGGGGAACATGGGGGATCAGTCAGTGCTCCCGCTGGCGTGGCGCCCCGGGCCCGCCGCCGTAGAAGCACAAATCTCAGATGAGATCGTCGGGGAAACAATTACCCTTGTAGATAGGTAGGACGCTTCATCTGGATCACGTGGCGGTCCAGATGAAGATGCTCGCGATGTACAGGGCGGCCAGGTAGACGGTGGCGGCCTTGTCGTAGGGGGTGGCCAGGCCGCGCCACTGCTTGAACTTGTTGATGCACCGTTCGACCGTGTTGCGTCGGCGGTAGGTGTCGTGATCGAAGGCCGGTGGTCTGCCGCCGGATCGGCCTCGCTTCTTGTGCTTGGCGATCTGGTCGGCGGGCTGTGGAATCACGGCCCGGATGCCCCGGCGCCGCGGACGGGAACGGATCGCGCGGGAGGAGTATGGCTTGTCCGCGAGGACCGTATCCGATGTGGTCCTGGGCCGCCCGGTGCGTCGGGGCACCCGGAGGCGGGCCATGAGATGGGGGAACGCGGGTGCGTCACCGGCTTGGCCGGGGGTGATGGCGAAGGCCAGGGGCCGGCGGCGGGCGTCCGCGGCAGTGGCCCATTGAAGACAGGGAGGGCTCGCGAGCCTCGGGTGACAGCGGCTGCTCCTCGAGGGAGCCGTACCGCCTTACCCGCTCATTGAGTTCTTGGGGCCGCCCGGTTGGGTGCCCACGCTGCGTGGGCACCCAACCGGGGTGCTCGGGGTCAGCGCCTGAAGGCGTCCTTGGCCTTGTCGCCGGATTGCTTGAAACCTCCGGAGATCCGGTCGGTCCTGCCCTGTCTCCGCAGCCGCCTGTTGCCGGTGGTCCTGCCGAAGCGCTCCGTGATCCGGCCGGTGAAAGCCTGTGTCTTGTGCCTGATCGTTTGTCCCACGCTCATGGCTGTCCTCTGCTCGTTCGGTGGGTGGGTTCCCGCGCGTGATCGCCGTGCAAGCCGTCATTCCCGCGGGCGGGGCCTGACGCCGGGACGATCAGCCGTGACTGCGGCCGAACCGGCGCCTGCCGCCGCCGCGCCCGCGCATCACGAAGCCGACGAGCCAGAGGACCAGAAGGACGGCTGCGACGTACCACAGGATCTGCATCGTGAAGCCGAACCCGAAGATCACCAGGATCAGCAGAAGGAGAAGAATCCAGATGAGCATCGCCGGGCCTCCAGATCGCGGGAAGTGTTTCTGGTTTCCGCGGGGTCCGGGCGAAGCGGGAAGGTGGAATGCTTCGCCCGAACGATCCGGAGCGGCATGGCCCTACGCCGTGCTGCCAGTCAACGCCGGGCGACGTCCCTTGTCAACGCCCCTTGGGGGCCGATGGGTTGGTTTAGCGTAGCCGGGACTTCCGGGGTAATCGGAGCCTCGGCGGGAGCTTCGGTCGGCTCGGCCGGCGGCAAAACGTGCTCCTCCCACCAGGCAAGGCCCATGACGGTGGCGAGCAGAACGAAGGGGGCCGAGGCCGGAACGATCAGCGCGTACATGTGTACCGCCTGGGGTCGAATGCGTGCGACGGGACGGGCAGCGGATCGGTGCCCGCGTGGAGCCCATCGAGGCTGTGCCGGGATCACGTGGCGAGCGGCGGGTGCGGGAGCGGCCGCGCTTGTGGCGCGGCGGGTTCCGGCAGCGATGCGCACGGTGCGTTCCCTGGGGCGCGCGAGGGCTGTTCGGCGCTGCCGGGGGCTGGGGCGGCATGGCGCACGCTAGCCCTCGCCGCGGTCGCTGACCAGACGTCAAGTAGCCGCTTATCTCCGGCGGTACGCGGTGTCGCGCTGAGGTATACGCAATCTCTGGGCAGGACTACGCTGTGGGGTGATGCCCCGGTCCCTGGCAGCGATGCCCCATTCCGCTCCCGGGAGGTCCGCCGTGTTCGTGCTCTTGTTCATCCTCCTCGCGGCTCTGTTCGGGCTCGGCTTCCTCCACCCCCTGTGGTGGGTGGCGGAAGCCCTGCTGGTCTTCGCCCTCGTCCACTACGGCCGAGGCGGTGCCGGGGGCTGGGGACGCGGGAACGACTCGGAGTACGGGGAGTATCGGGACTACCGGGATCGTCAGGACCGCTGGGACCGCCGCTACCGTCGCCAACGCCGGGGGCGCTGGATGCGCCAGGACCGCCGGGACCGCCAGGACCACGAGCACCACAGGTGATCTGAGGAGTGCCTGCTCAGGCACTCCGGAGTGGCGTCAGTCAGGCCGGACACGAGGAACTCGGTGAGAGGTGCACCTTCTCCCTCCCCAAGGAACTCCGCCGCGAACTGCGATGAGGCCACCAGCCCACCGTTAATGGACGACGGCATGACCAGGCGGCGAGTGGTGAACCCTGAGCGGGAAAACGCGTGGGAGGGCATGTTCTCGGACTGCCACTGCGAGAAGCAAGGCAGACTTCGGGGAGCGGGGCAGTGACCTCGTCGTACGGTATGACGCCGTGACTCTCCTGGCCCTGAGCTGCGGTGCAGCTGAGGCAGAACAGATCGTGGACGCGATCGTGCGTGACCGCGCTTTCAGGTCACCGGTCCCGTGGTGGCCGAGTCCCGTGACGTCCCGAGAGAAGTTGGGGACGTGGCCGGCCTCGGCATACAGCTCCTCCATTGCGCCTTCGGCCGCGCGGGCACCGGGCGCCGGGGTCTCATTCGCCTGGCGGACGCGTGGCACTGCCGCCTGGTCGGCTGGGCCCGGACCGTTGCCCTGAGCCGGGAGCGGAGGCCGGGAGCCCCATTGCGAGGCCGCGAACGTGATAACGGGGGCTCCTTCCCAGGCCGGCAGGACGTTGTCGTCGTTGCCGTCGACGCGTTCCACGGAGTACAGGTCGTTCAGGAAGACGGTGATGTCCGTGATGATCCGGCGGATGTGCTGGAGCTCGGGCAGGGTGAAGACGGCCGGCGGGATTTCCCGGTCGCACGCCACCTCGAACAGGTCGCCGTAGGGGTGCATGCCGACGGTGAGGCGGCGGACCTTCAGGCGCTCGGTGAAGGGCAGCGGTGGCCCGCCGCGGGCGCGGTGCGCCGGGGCGTCGGAGGCACACACGCCGGACGGACGGCCGCCATGACGAACGGTGTCAGGCTCACCCACGCCGAACCGCCATGGGTGTCGACCGTCAGCCCCTGGGGCAGCAGGGCCTGAACGGTCCGCGGCTCGTACGGCCAGTGCACGAAGGTCCGACGCGACCACCGCGCCTTGAGCAACGGCAGCAGGACACGCCGCTCGGCCTCACGCGCCACCATCGCCCACACCTCCCAGCGCACCCGGACGCCCCTGCCACCCCTCCTACCCGCCGCGCTCCCGGCCTTGACGGCAAGGACGGCGGAATAGCCTGAACAGGCGGTGCCCGGATGTGGTCCACAGGGGGGAGAAGTCAGGCCGGGGTCCGGAAGCCGGGAGCCCTCCTCGGGGGGTCGCTCGACAAGGCAACGGCGCCGGGAGACGCCCGCACAGATCGGCCATACTTCTGAACTCTCCTCCGGCCAGCAGACGTTGTCCGGCCGGCCTCGACGCGCGGCGAGGGCGCCGGGGGCAGGGGTGCCGGGCGCGTTCCCGGTGCCCGCGTGGCCGGGACGAGCCGGGCGCAGGGCCGATTTCACGACACCGCCGGACCGGACGCTGTTGACCATTCCTTGACTGATCGACATGCTGAACGAGTGAGCCCGGAGCCGCCGTCGGCACGTCCCGGTTCCCTGCTCGCGGCATGCCCCGAGGGCGGACGCGCGCGGTCGCGCGCGCCGGGGCGCCGGGCGGTCCGGAGACGCCGACCGGATCGGACGCCGGATCACGAAGGCGGGGCCGCGGGAACACTCCACGCGCGCCCACCCACGGAAAGGGGCAACTCCTTTGCCTGGCAGCAAGTCGGAGTTGAAGTCGCTCAGGGCAACGAAGTACACCTCGTCGCTGCGCTCGGTCAGGGGCGTGGAGCGCTTACGCCGTTCTGGTTACAACGTCGGATTACACGTGATGGACCTGTGGGACCGGGCGCGCGGGCGGGAGCACCCGCTGCTGCCGCCCCGGCGCTACCGCAGGTTCATCGGCAACGGGGACTTCCTCAAGGTGGGGCGCGAGATCACCGCCTACATGCGGGACGAGCTGGGCATGGGGCCCGGGCACGACGTGCTCGACGCGGGGTGCGGGGCGGGGCGGATCGCGGTGCCGCTCACGGACATGCTCACCGAGGGCTCGTACCTGGGCTTCGACATCGTGCCGCACGCGATCGACTGGTGCGGCCGGACCATCACTCCCCGCCACCCCAACTTCCGCTTCGAGCACGTCGACATCCGCCAGGAGATCTACAACCCGGAGGGCACGCTCTCCTCGGCCGACTTCCGGTTTCCCGCCGACGACGCGGCCTTCGACATCGCCGCGCTGATCGGGCTGATCAGCCATCTGCGCCCGGCCGAGATGGAGAACTACCTCGCGGAGTCCGCGCGGGTGCTCCGGCCCGGCGGGCAGTGCTTCGCCACCGCCTACCTGGTGGACGACACGGTCGCCGCGAACATCGCACGCGGTGCGACCGCCTTCAGCTTCACGCACGACCACGGCGACTACTACGTGCACTCTGAAACGGAGCCCACATACGCCATCGCGTACCGGCTGGAGCACGTCCGGTCGGTGGCCGCGCGACACGGTCTGCGCATGCGCCGGGATCCGCGCCCGGGGACCTGGGGCGTTTCCACACGACGTCCGGCCTCGATGGACCTCCTGGTCCTCGAACGCGCCTGAGGGCGTCCCACGTCGTCCGGGCGCCGCGTTCGGGTGCCCGGTTTCCGTGTTGAGAAAGTCCGTGTTGAGAAAGGATCCACCTCTTCATGACCGACATCACCGCTTCCGCTGCCTCCGGCTCCGGCGGGGCCCCCGGGGTCATCGTCGTCTCGGGCATCTCGGCCGCGGGAAAGTCCACCGTCGCGCAGGCCCTCGCCGAGCGCCTGCCGCGCTCGGCGCATGTGCGGGGTGACACCTTCCGCCGCATGATCGTCAACGGCCAGGAGCACATGACCGCCGAGGCGTCGCCGGAGGCCGTCGCGCAGCTCCGGCTGCGGTACCGGTTGGCGGCAGCGTCGGCCGACGCCTATGCCCAGGCCGGGTTCACCGCCATCGTGCAGGACATCCTGATCGGCGAGTACCTGGCGGAGATCACCGAGCTGATCACGAGCCGGCCGCTGGCCGTCGTCATGCTGGCACCCGACCCCGAGGCCGTGGCGCGGCGCGAGGAGAAGCGCGCCAAGACCGGTTACGGGCCCGACTGGCAGCCCAAGGACCTGGACAAGGTGCTCAGGGACAGCACTCCCCGGATCGGCCTGTGGCTGGACACGTCGGAGCAGACCGTCGAGGAGACGGTCGACGAGATCCTGAAGCGGGCCTGGACCGACGGCGCCGTCACCTGAGCCGCGACCGGGCCGGAGGGCCGCCACGGGGCGGAGCCCCCGGTCCGCCGGCCCGGTCCGTACCCACACCCGGAACACCCTTCCGCACACCATCCGGAACCGAGTGAGGAGACCGAGTTGCGCACCCTAGGGATCGGCCGGGACGGCACTTCGGTGGGCGCCGTCGGGCTGGGCTGCATGGGTATGTCGTACGCCTACGACCCCGGGGGCAGGGACGACGACGCCTCCGTCGCCGTGCTGCACCGCGCCCTCGACCTCGGCGCCGACCTGATCGACACCGCGGACGTCTACGGCCCCCACACCAACGAGGAACTGGTGGGCCGCGCGCTCGCCGGCCGCCGTGACAAGGCGTTCCTGGCCACCAAGGCGGGGTTCGTGGCGGGCGGGAACCGGCTGCGCCGCGACGGCAGGCCCGAGCACATCCGCGCCGCGATCGACGCCAGTCTGCGCCGCCTGCGCACCGACCACGTGGACCTGTACCAGCTGCACCGGGTCGACCCCGACGTTCCCCTGGAGGAGACCTGGGGCGCCATGGCCGAGGCGGTGCGGGCCGGCAAGGCCAGGATGCTCGGCCTCTCCGACGTGACCGTCGAGCAGATACGCACCGCGCGCGACGTCCACCCGGTGTCCGCCGTCCAGGCGGAGCTGTCGCTGTGGACCCGTGACGCCACGGCGGAACTGCTGCCCTTCACCGCCGACGAGGGCATCACGCTGATCGCGTACTCCCCGCTCGGACGAGGCTTCCTCACAGGCCGGTTCGGCTCCGCGCGGGACCTGCCCGACGGCGACTACCGGCGCGTCAACCCCCGTTTCCAGGAAGCGAACTTCGCGGCCAACCTGCGTCTGCTCGACGGGGTGCGCACCGTCGCACAGCGCCACGGCATCACCCCCGCCCAGACCGCGCTGGCCTGGGTGCTCGCCCAGGGCGGCCACGTCGTGCCGATCCCCGGCACCAAGCACGTCCGCTACCTGGAGAGCAACGTCGCGGCCGCCGACGTCCGGCTCGACGCCGAGGACCTCGCCGTCCTGGACGGCCTGCCCGCCGCCGTCGGCGCACGCCAGTGACGTCCCGCCCCCCACCGCGTCCGCTCCCGCCGCGAGCCCACCGCCCGGGCGCGTCACGCACCGCAGGAAAGGAACCACCCCCCTTGTCCGCAACCGACCGGTCGACCCTGCGCCGTGGCATGGGCGTCCTCTCCGTCGCCGTACGCGAGGAACCCTGGATCTTCTGCGCGGCGCTGCTCGCCAGCGGTCTGTACGGAGTGGCCCCGGTCGCCACCTCCTGGACGCTCGGCCGCATCACCGAGAACGTGGTGCTGCCCGCCTTCGACGAGGGCAGGACCACCGCGGGCGCGCTGATCGGCGCGGGCCTGGCCATCTTCGGGGTGGCGATGCTGCGGGTGGTCGGAGTGATCGGCCGCCGGGTCGGGGCGGGCATCATGCAGTTCCGCCTCCAGGCGACGTACCGCCGCAAGGTCGCCCACCGCTATCTGCGACTGCCGCTCTCCTGGCACCAGCGCCACCCGGCGGGCCAGCTGCTCTCCAACGTCAACGCCGACGTCGAGGCCGCGTGGGCGCCCATCGTCCCGCTCCCCACGGCCATCGGGGTCGTCGTCATGCTGGGCGCGGCCATCGTGTCGATGCTCACCGTCGACCCGGTGATCGCCGGGGTGAGCCTGCTGGTCTTCCCCTCGATCGGCCTGCTCAACGTCTTCTACCAGCGCAAGCTCACCCCTCTCGCGGCCCACGCGCAGGGCCTGCGCGCCCGAGTGAGCGACATCGCGCACGAGAGCTTCGACGGCGCGCTCGTCGTGAAGACCCTCGGCCTGGAGGAGCACGAGACGGCCCGGATGACGGAAGCCGCCGAGCGGCTGCGCGATGCCAACGTGGCGGTCGGCCGCACCCGCGGACGCTTCGACCCGATGCTCGACATGCTGCCCAACCTGGGCATCCTCACCGTGCTCGCGGTCGGCACCCTCCGGCTCTCGGCGGGCGCCGTCACCGTCGGCGAACTGGTGCAGGTCTCCTACCTGTTCACCATGATCGCCTTTCCGGTACGGGCTTTCGGCTGGGTCCTCGCCGAGCTGCCCCGCAGCACCGTCGGCTGGTCCCGGGTGCGGCACGTCCTGGACGCCGAGGGCGATCTGCCCACCGGTGAGCTGCGGCTCTCCGACGCGGGGCCGATCAGCCTCGACACCCGGGGCGTCAGCTACGCCTACGACGGTGCCACCGTCCTGCACGACGTGACGCTCAGCGTGGGCCCCGGGCGCACCGTGGCCATCGTGGGCCCCACCGGGTCGGGCAAGTCCACCCTGGCGGCGCTGATGGTACGGCTCGTCGACCCGGTGGCGGGCGACGTGCTGATGAACGGGGTCGACGCCCGCGAGATGCGCTCGGGGGAGGTGCCGTCGGCGGTGGCGTTCGTCCCGCAGGAGACGCTGCTCTTCGACGACACGGTGCGCGGCAACGTCCTGCTCGGCCTCGACCTGCCCGACGAGCGGGTCTGGGAGGCGCTGGAGGCGGTGTGGGCGGCCGACGTGGTGCGGGGTTTGCCCCACGGCCTGGACACCAGGGTCGGGGAGCGCGGCGCCACCCTCTCCGGCGGCCAGCGCCAGCGGATCGCCCTCGCGCGCGCACTGGTGCGGCGTCCCCGGCTGCTGGTTCTGGACGACTCCACGTCCAGCATCGACCCGTACGTGGAGAGCCGAATCCTGGGCGGGCTGCGCGGTGCGCGGGCGCCCTCCACGCTCGTCCTGGTCGCCTACCGGCAGGCCACCATCGCGCTCGCCGACCATGTGGTGTACGTGGAGCGGGGCCGGGTGGTGGACAGCGGCACGCACGACGAACTGCGCGCCCGCTGCGCGGGCTACCGCACGCTGGTCACCGCCTACGAGCACGAGGAACAACAGCACGGCACGGAGCGCACCGAGGGGAAGACGGCGTGAGCAGCCGCATCGCGGGAGAACAACGCAGCGCCACGGCGACCTTGCGCCGGGCCTTCGAGGTGTCGCCGGGGCTGCGTGAGGGCCTGCTCGCGGTGGCGATGCTGGCCCTGCTCGCCGCCGCCGGACGGGTGGTCGTGCCCATCGCCGTACAGCTCACCCTCGACGAGGGCCTGACGTCCGCAGCGGGTCCGCGCACCGGCTTCGTACTGAGCACCGTCGGTGTCTGCGCCGTTGCGGTGCTCGGCACCGCGTGGGTCACGTACCGCATGAACCACCGGCTGTACCGGAGCACGGAGGCGGGGCTCGCGACGCTGCGCGTCAAGGCGTTCCGCCGGGTGCACGACCTGTCGGCGTCCGCACTGGGCGCGGAGCGGCGTGGCGACCTGGTGGCGCGGGTCACCGCGGACGTGGACCAGTTCAGTACGTTCCTCCAGTTCGGCGGGATGTTCCTGGTGAGCCTCTGCCAACTGGGCGTCGGCAGCCTGGTGATGTTCGCCTACTCCTGGCAACTGGCCCTGATGGTGTGGGTGGTGTTCATCCCGCTGGCGCTGGTGCTGCCCGCACTGCAGCGCCGGCTGTCGCGGGCGTACGGGCGGGTGCGCACCCGCGGCGGTGACATGCTCGCGGCCACCGGCGAGGCCGTGGTGGGCGCCGCCGTCATCCACGCCTACGACGCGGGCGACCTCATCGGACGGCGGATCGACGTGGCGGTGGAGGAGCACCGGCGTGCGCAGAGCCGGGCGCAGCGGCTGGTGGCGGTCACGCTGTCCAGCGGCGAGGTCGCGGCGGCGCTGGCCATCGGCGGCGTGGTCAGCCTGGGCGTACTGCTCGGCGTGGGCGGCCGGTTGACGGCGGGTGAACTGGTGGCCTTCCTGTTCCTGGTCACGCTGTTCATCGGGCCCGCCCAGATGAGCACCGAGGTGCTGAACGAGTTGCAGAACGCCCTCGCGGGCTGGCGCCGGGCTCTGGCGGTGGTGGACACACCGCTCGACGTGGCCGACCCCGGGCCCTCGGGCACCGCCCTGGAGCGGGGCCCCGTGGAGGTCAGGTTCGAGGACGTCGGGTACGCGTACCCCGACGGCCCCCAGGTGCTGCACGAGGTGTCCGTGCACATCGCACCGCGCAGCCGGGTGGCCGTGGTCGGTGAGACGGGTTCCGGCAAGTCGACCTTCGCGAAGCTGCTCATCCGGCTGGCCGACCCGACATCGGGCCGGGTGACCCTGGGCGGGGTGCCGCTGACGGACGTGCCGTTCGCCTCGCTGCGCGAGCGGGTGGTGATGGTGCCGCAGGACGGGTTCCTGTTCGACACCACGATCGGGGCGAACATCGTCTACGGCCGGCCGGGCGCGACAGCGGGCGACGCGGAGCGCGCCCTGCGCGAGCTGGGGCTCGACGGCTGGCTCGCGGGGCTGCCGCGCGGTCTCGACACCCCGGTGGGCCGGCGCGGGGAGGCCTTGTCGGCGGGGGAGCGGCAGCTCGTCGCGCTGGCCCGCGCCTATCTCGCCGACCCGGATCTCCTGGTCCTCGACGAGGCCACGTCCGCGGTCGACCCGGCCACCGAGCAACGCCTCCAGCGGGCCCTGGAGAACGCCATGCGGGGCCGTACGGCGGTCTCGGTGGCGCACCGCCTGTCCACCGCGGAGGCGGCCGACCGGGTGCTGGTCTTCGACCGGGGGCGCGTCGTCCAGCAGGGCAGCCACGAGGAACTGATCGCCCAGCCGGGGCGGTACGCCACGCTGCACAAGGCGTGGGCGACGGCGACGGGGGCGGGGACGGCCGGGACGCGGTGAGCCGGGCGCGCGAAGGGGTCCGCGGGATCGCCGCGGGCCCTTCGCGCGCCGTCGCGGGTTCAGGTCACGCCGCGCATCAGCCGCCGCAGCCGCTTGCGGCCCAGCGCGACCCCCGCCGAGCAGAGCAGGGCCACCGCCGCCAGCACGGCGAAGTAGGTCGCCGGGGACCAGACGGTGGTGAGCCGCACCACCTGCGCGCTGAGCGCGCTGCCCATCGCGACCGACAGGAACCACAGACTCATGATCTGGTGGGCGAACCGGGAGGGGGCGAGCCGGGTGGTGACGCTCAACCCGGTGGGGCTCAGACACATCTCGGCCATGATCTGCACGAGGAACGCCACGATCAGCCAGAGCGGAGTGACCCGGCCGCCGTCGGCCGAGGCAGCCGCACAGGCCATGATCAGCGTCGCCGCCCCGAGCCCGGACAGGCCGAGCGCGAACTTCGCCGCCGTGCTGGGCTGCCTGCTGCCCAGCCGCAGCCACAGCGCGGCGAACACGGTGGCCAGCACGATGCTGTAGAGCGGGCCCAGCGACTGGAACCAACTGGTGGGGAACTCCCAGCCGAACAACTCGCGGTCCACATGGTCCCGGGCGAACAGGCTGATCAGCGAGCCGCCCTGCTCGGCGATCATCCAGAACACGGAGGCCGCCAGGAAGATCCATACATAGGCGCCCAGCCTGCTGCGGTCCACCGGGTCGAGACCGGTCGCGCGGAACATCACCACGAAGTAGACCAGCGGCACGGCGACGGTCAGCAGCGTCACCGACTGGATCACCGCGTCCGTGGCGGACCGCCCCCACAGCACGCAGAGCGCGAACACCACGGCCAGGAACACCACGGCGGCGCCCGAAGCCAGGAACATCCACCACGGGCCGGCCACCGCAGCGGTGCCCACCGGTGCGCGGACCGTGCCGGGCAGCCGGCCCCGGCCGCGCACGCAGACCACCAGGCCGATGAGCATGCCGACCGCCGCCGCGCCGAACCCGGCGTGCCAGTCGACGCGTTCGCCGAGATAGCCGGTGATCAGCGGGGCGGCGAAGGCACCGATGCTGATGCCCATGTAGAACAACGAGAACCCCGCGTCGCGTCGCGCCGTGTCCTCCTCGCCCGTCCGGCCGGCGCCCTCCTCGCCGTCGTACAGGCGCCCCACCATGGTGGAGATGCCGGGCTTGAGAAGGCCGGTGCCCGCGGCGACCAGCAGCAGCCCGGTGTAGGTGAAGGCGACGCCACCGGGCACCGCGAGAACCGCGTGGCCCGCGGCGATGGCCACGCCGCCCCACACCACCGCCCGGTAGGACCCCCAGAGCCGGTCGGCCAGCCAGCCCCCGGGCAGCGCGAGAAGGTTGACCAGCGCTCCGTACATGCCGAAGACGGCGGCGGCGAGGTGCGGAGCCAGCCCGAGACCACCCGCGTCGGCCGGGGCGGCGAGGAAGAGCACGAGGATCGCCCGCATGCCGTAGAAGCTGAACCGCTCCCACATCTCGACGCCCCACAGCGTCAGCAGCCCGCGCGGGGGGCGGGCGCCGACGGCGCGGGGCGGCGCTATTCGCTCGGTGTCCACCAGGTGTCCCTCCCTCGGGTGTCCCTCCCGCGCCGACGCCGGGCGGGGTCAGGCGTCCAGTGAGCCGGACACGGAATCGGCGGCCAGTGCCTCGTCGGCGATCAGCACCGGGATGCCGTCGACGATCCGGTAGCGGCGCCCGCACCCGGACCCCTGGCAGGTCAGTCCGGCCTGGTCGGCGTCGAGCCGGAGCGGCTGGACACAGACGGGGCAGGCGAGGAGGGACAGCAGGCGGCTTTCGACGGTCATGGTGTCTCCCATTTCTGGTCGCTGGACATGTGCTTCCCGAACATGTGCTGCTCGGTGGATGTGGGGGTGGAGGTGAGGTAGGGGAAGGAGGGAATGGGGGCGCGGGCGTTCAGTGGCCCATCGCGAGCCCTCCGTCCACCGGGACCGTGGCGCCGGTGACATAGCTCGCGGCCTCGGACGCGAGGAAGGCGATCACGGCGGCGATCTCCTCCGCGCGTCCGGCCCGGCCCAGCGGGGTGGCGGACACGATGGCGTCCCTGCGGCGCGGCGCCACATCCGAGGTGAGGGCGGTGTCGACGAAGCCGGGCAGGACGATGTTGCAGGTCACGCCGTGCGGGCCCAGCTCGCGTGCGGCGCTCCGCGCCAGACCGCTCAGCCCGGCCTTGGCCGCGGCGTAGGAGACCTGCCCCGCCGGGCCGAGCACCGCGGCGACGGAGGAGACGAGGACCAGCCTCCCCCAGGCGTGCTCGGCCATCGTCGGCGCGGCGCGGCGCACGATCCGCCAGGTCCCGGTGAGATTGGCGTCGACCACCCGCCGGAACGACGCCTCGTCCGTGCGCTGGAGCAGCCCGTCCTGGCGGACGCCCACACTCGCCACGACGATCTGCACGGGCCCCTGCCGGGCCTCGGTACGGGCGAACGCGGCGTCCACCTGGGAGGCGTCGGTCACGTCACAGCGCACCGCGCGGAACCCGGCGGGCCCGGGCGCGTCCTCGGCCACGCCCCGGGCGGCCACGGTCACCCGATGGCCCTGCGCCGCCAGGGTGTGCGCCGCGGCCAGCCCGATGCCCCGGCTGCCGCCGAACACCAGGGCGGAGCGGCTGTGGGGCCCGTTCCGGGGGGTCACGGCAGCGGCACCGCCTTCTCCAGCGGGCTCATGAAGTTCAGCGCCACGGGTCGGAGTTCGGGGTGAAGGGCGGCGGCGCGGGCGAGCACCTGGCCGGGGCCGGTGTCCAGCACCACGGTGATGCCCGCGGCGACGACCGTGCGCAGGGCATCGTTCCACCGCACCGGCACGGAGAGCTGCCGCAGCAGATCCGTGCGCAGCGCCCCGGTGTCCCGGGTGGCGAGACCGGTGCTGTTGAGGAGGACGGGCACGGCGGGGGGAGCCGGCGAGACGGCGGCCAGATGGGGCCGCAGCGCCCGCTGGACGGGATCCATCAACGGCGAGTGCGAGGCGACGCCCGCCGTCAACTCCCTTACCCGGGAACCCGGTTCCCGCTCGGCCCGCGCGCCGACCCAGCGCACGGCGGCCGCGTCGCCGGAGACCACCGTCTGCTCCGGGCCGTTGAAGCAGGCCGCCACCGCCACGCCGTGCTCCGGTGGACAGGCGGCGCACCAGTCGACGACCCGCTCGGGTGGCACACCGCCCACGGAGGCCATCAGGGCGGGCCGCAGCCGGGTCTGTTCGCCCATCAGCCGGGCACGCACGGCGACCAGGCGCAGCGCGTCGTCGAAGTCCAGGGACCCCGCCTCGACGAGCGCGGCGAAGTGCCCCAGGCTGTGCCCGCCGACGAGCGCCGGAGGCACCCACCCCGGGCCCAGGTGCTGGCGCAGTGCGGCGGCGGCCGCGAGCCCGGTGGCCACGATCGCCGGATGGGAGACCTCGGGGGCGGCGAGTTCGGCGGGGGTGCCTTCCCGGCACAGCCGTGCCAGACCGAGCCCCGTGGCCTTGTCGGCCCGCTCCAGCACGTCCACCGCCGCGTCGAAGGAGCGGCACAACCGCCGTGCCATGGACGGCAGTTGCGCGCCTGCCCCGGGGAAGAGCAGCGCGTACCGGCCGGACGCGACGGCCTCGTGCACGGTCGTCGTCATGCGTTCTCCTCCTGCTCCTCCTGGCCGGGGGCCGCCGCGGCCTCCTGCCACAGGCGGGCCAGGTGCACCTTGCCCGTGCGGGTGCGCGGCAGGGCGTCACGCAGATGGAACCGGGTGGGCACCTTGTACGAGGAGAGGGTGCGCGCCAGGTGCCGGCGCACCGCCGCCTCGGTGACGCCGGGGTCGACGGCCACGAAGGCCGCGAAGCGGTCGCCGTGCCCCGCGCCGCCCTCGGGCGGCGCCGCCACCCGGCAGTCGCGGACCCCGGGCGCGGCCAGCAGCGCCCGTTCCACCTCGTCCGGGTCGACCTTGCGCCCGGCCACCGAGATGCGCCGCGTGGTGCGCCCTTCGACGCGGACCAGGCCGGGTGCGGGCAGCCGCCCGGTGTCCCCGGTGCGGAACCAGCCGTCCACATGACCGGCCTCGGCGAGGTGGGGCAGCCCCCAGTACGCGACGGGCCCCGCGGCGGGCTGGCGCAGGTACAGCTCCCCGGTGGTGTCGGGGCCCGGTGCGGTGACCCAGGAACCGTCGGGGGCGCGCAGCCTGGCCTCGATGCCGGGCACCAGCCGCAGCGGGCCGCCGGGGGTGTCCGCGGCGTACCCGATCTGGCCGAACTCGGTGGCACCGTACTGGTCGCGCAGCGGAACGCCGACGGCGGCGGCCCACGCGTCGGTCAGTTCGGCGGAGAGCGGCTCGCCCGCGCTGACGCAGACACGGAGGGCCGAAGAGGCCGGTGGCTCGCCGCAGTCGAGCAGGGCCCGGTAGAGGAACGGCACGCTCTGCACGACGGTGGCGCGGCTGTCGCGGACGGCGCGGGCGAGCGTCGCGGGGGCGGCCGGGTGCGGCGCGAACATCAGCGTGGCGCCGGTGATCAGGGCCGGCAGCACGGCCACCCCGAAGGCGTAGGCGTGGTGCAGCGGGGTGGTGCACAGGATCCGGTCGTCCTCGCGGTACCCGGCGAGGGCGGCGAAGTGTTCCGCGTTGGCGAGGGTCGCCCCCCAGTGCTTGCGCACCACCTTGGGCAGCCCGCCGGTGCCCGAGGTGACCAGGCCGAGGTACGGCGCCTGCCCGGCCGCCCCGGGCACGGTGCCCGGGGCGGGCCCAGGCCCGGCGGCGTGGTCGGCGGCCGAAGGGGAGTGCCAGCCGGACACCCCGGCGAGGGCGGCCACCTGCTCGCGTTCGTGGGCGGTGGCCCGCTCGTCGTACAGCACGACTTCCGCGCCCTCGGCGACCGAGGCCAGCAGGGCGACGACCGTGTCGGGGTCGTTGCGGGCCAGCATGCCGGCCCGGGCCCCGGGAGCGTGCCCGGCACGGCGCAGCCGGGGCCTGGCGCGGCCGACCAGGGCGGCCAGCTCGGCCCAGGTGACGGTGGCACCCCGGGCCTCCAGGGCCACGCGGTCCGGTGCTGTGACGGTGCGGGCCGCGAGCAGGTCCGCGAGGGTGGCGCTCATGCGGAGCCCCCCGGGCGGAGCACGAGGCGCGAGCCGCCGCCGTGGAGTTCGACGGGGTCGGCGGGGCGCCGCGCGTGCCAGTCGGCCAGTGCGGCGAACGCCTCGCTGGTGTCGGCGCGTTCCGCGTGCGGTGCCTCCCCCGCCTCGCGCAGGGCGGGGTGGGTGCCGCCCGGGCGCCAGTCGGTGACGCTGCCCCAGCCGTCGGCGCCGTCGAGGAGCACGGCGGCGGTGCGCAGCGGCAGCGGCCCGGTGGAATCGGGCCCCGGGGGCGGTGCCCAGTGCGCGGTGGCCACCAGGACCCGGCGCAGCCGTCCGGAAGAGACCATCGTGGCGGCGTACCCCAGCGCGTCGACGCCGCCGGAAGGTCCCGTCAGGGTGACGGCGGTCCCGTCGAGCCCCAGCTCGATGCAGAGGAGGCCGGTGAGCGAGTGGGGCGAGTAGTGCAGGAAGCACTCGGGCGCCAGCCAGCGGGGGCCGGGACCGTCGAGGACCTCGGCGATGTACGCGGCGGTGGCGGCGGTGGCCCGGTGCGACGCGGTGACGCAGCCCAGCGTCCGCGCGTCGTCGGCGCCGATGCCCGCGGTGGCCAGGGCCCGGCGGGCGGTCGCGAGGAGTTCGGGGCCCAGTACGTCGCGCACGGCGAGCGGCATCCGGGGCAGTTCCGCGGTGTCCCGTGGGACGCGGGGCACCGCGTGCTCGCTGTGGTGGACGGCCGTCGCGGTGATCCGGGCCGTGCGCGGGGTGTCAGTCGCCACGGCTGAACACCACCGCCACGTTGGAGCCGCCCAGGCCGCACGAGATGGTCAGCGCCGTCCGCGGTGGCCGGCCGGGCTGTTCGTCGCCCAGGTTGAGGTGGTCCCAGCGCGGGTCGCGGTCGGCGAGACCGAGCGTGGGCAGCACCTCCCCGCGCATCAGGGTCAGTACGGTCACGATCGCCTCCACGGTGCCCGCGGCGCCCTGGCAGTGGCCGAGCGCCGCCTTGCTGCTGACGACGGGGATACGGGGCAGGTGGTCGCCCACCACCTCGGCCAGGGCCCGCAGTTCGGCCACGTCGCCATGGCGGGTACCGGCGGCGTGCGCGTTCACGTAGTCCAGCTCCGCCGGCTCGGCCCCGGCGTCCGCCAGCGCCCGGCGCACCGCCTTGGCGACGCCCTCGGAATCGGGGCGGGCCGCCTGGCTGGCCTCGTTGCTGCTGCCCCAGCCGCGCAGCCGGGCCAGGGGGGCGTCCGCGCCGTGTTCCAGCACCACGGCGGCGGCGCACTCCGAGATGCGGATGCCGGAGCGGCGGGTGGTGAACGGACGGCAACCGCCGGGGCTGAGCGTGCGCAGCGACGCCAGCCCCTGGAACGCCGTCTCGGTCACGGTGTCCACCCCGCACACCACGACACGGTCGGCGACGCCGTCGCGCAGCAGGTCCGCGCCGACCCCGAGTGCGGTGGCCCCCGCGGCGCTGGCGTTGCCCACCTGGACGACCGGCCCTTCCCAGCCGGGCGGGGCGTACGGCGCCCATCCGCTGCCCGCGTCCGGTGCGTGCCCGTCGCGCCAGGCGCGCCACGCGGCGGCGGACGGGCAGCCCCCGCTGTCGGTGCTGCCCAGCACCAGCGCGGTGCGCACCCGCCGCCCCGGACCGCCGGTGCGTGCCGCGGCGTCGGCGAGGGCTTCACCGGTCGCCCGGTGCACCAGGTACGGGAGGCGGGCCGGATCGCCGGGCGGCGGCGCGCCGGGCTCCGTCGCCTCCTCGGGGACGAACCCGGCGACGCGCGCGCCGGTGCGGGAGACGTCGAAGTGCTCGACGGTGCGGAAGCCGACGGCACCGCTCTCGCACGCCCGCCACAGGGCGTCGACGCCCGCGCCCCCGGGGGACAGGACACCCAGGCCCGTCACGGCGACGGCGGGTCGGCCGCTCACCGGGCCTCCCCGGGAAGCCTGCCGTGCGCGGACAGATGACGCACGAGAGCGCCGACGGAGTCCGCGATGTCCCACAGTTCGCCGTCGGCGATCCGCTCGACGTCGCACTCCCGCTCCAGGCCGGCGAGGACGGTCACGATGTCCAGGGAGTCGATGCCCAGTTCGTAAAACGCCTCGTCGCGGCCGATGCTCTCGGACAGCGCCGTGCCGACCCGCTCGGCGAGCCGTGCCCGTACCAGCGACTCCAGGGCGTCGTCCGGCGCCGCCGGGGCGCCGCCGGCCGGGACGCCCGGGGTGATCGGGACGCCCGGAGTGATCGGGTTCTCGTCGGTGTGCCGCATCCGTCTCCCTCATCGTGTGCTGTGCGTACGCTTGCCGCCGGCTGCCCGTCGCCGGGGTCGTCAGCCGTCCGGCGGGCCGGTGCGCGGACGGCGGCGCGGGTGCGTGCGCACGCCGGTGCCGTGCCGGGTCGTGACGGCCGCCGCGTAGCCGGGCGCGTGGGCCGGGACGGCCCGTACCGACCAGCCCGCCGGTTCCTCGGGGGCGGCGACGTTCACCCGCCCCTCGGCGTCGACCGTCGTACGGACGCGCGCCAGCGCGTGGCCGAGGCCGGTGCCGGTGGCCTTGGCGTACGACTCCGCGCCCGTCCAGATCCGCAGGAGGGCCGCCCGTCTGGCCGGGGCGGGCAGCCGGGCGAGCCGCTCGCGGTGGCCGGGGCCGAGCAGCCGGGGCGCCAACGCCTCGATGTCCTCGGCCCGTTCGGCGGTCTCCACGTCGACACCGAGCGCCCCGGCCCGGTGGCCCACGGCGACGGCGACGAGGATCCCGGAGTGGGCGACGGAGAGCGTCCACTCCGCGGCGCCGTCCACGGCATCGGCGAGCCGCACCGGCCCGTGTCCCGCCGCCCCGCACCCCGGGCAGCGCGCGACGAGCGGTACCCGCGCGGGAGGCAGCGCCAGCCGCCGCGCCAGCACCGTGCGCAGCAGACCGCGGGCCACGGTGAACCGGGCGGCGGCCGGGGCGGGCAGCCGGGCGGCCCGGCCGCGCTCGGCGAAGTCCAGCAGGGCGCCGCAGTGCCGGGCCGCCGCGGACGTCACCAGGGCCTGGTGCACCTCCGCTTCGCGCCCCGCCCCCTCGGCGACCGCCTCCCCGCCCGCCGTGCCCCGGGGCCCCGTCACCGTCACGGCAGCGCACTCTCGTCGAGCCGGTCCAGGATCTCCTGGACGGTCTCATCGGCCTTCTGGCCCGAGGTGTCCAGCCACAGGCCGAGCCGCGCGGTGTCGCGCCTGAAGACCCGGTCCAGCTCCCGCGCCCCCCAGCCGTCCCCGTCGTACGCCTGGTGGGAACGGCCAGCGTCCCGGTTCAGCACCGCCTCGACGTCCGGGGCGAGCGCGACGACATGGCACGGCCCGCTGTCCCCGAGCAGGGCGACGAACCGTTCCAGGTGCTCGCCCAGCAGATTGTCCTCGGCGACCACGGTGAAGCCCTCGGCCGCGTACGAGCGGGTGAGCTGCGCCAGGTGGCGCAGCCGCAGCCCGTACTGGCGCAGGGCCTGAGGTGAGGGGTCGGGCGTCATCTCGGCGCGGCCGGTGACCACCATGCGCCGCAGTACGTCGCCCTCGATCAGCACGGCGGGGTCGAAGCGGCGCGCCAGCAGGGCCCCCACCGTCGACTTGCCGCTGCCGGGGATTCCGGTGACGACGAGGATCCGGGGCGGGGCCGGCGCCCGGGCGGTCACGAAGCGGTGCCCGCGGTGGCGGCCGGTTCCCGGGCGGCCGGGTCCGAGCCGTGGTGGACCCGCCACTCCAGCGGGGGTTCGCGCAGTGCCATGAACTCCACCAGCAGGCGGTTGCCCAGCGGTTCGACCTTCTGGAAGACGCGCTTGACCGCCTTGGTGCCGGTCGGCCCGAGCGCGTCCGGCAGGTACTGCTTGATCTGCTCGAAGAGTAGCCACTGACGGCCCTTGCGGTTCTTGGTGACCCGCTCCACGTAGCCGGGTTTGATGCCGTACTTGGTGGCGAAGTGCTTCAGCGTCTCGGCCGTCCAGGCGTCGCTCCAGCGGAGCATGAAGTACGGCAGGTCGGTGAGCGCGAAGGGCGGCGGCATCCGGTAGGTGATGACCGATGAGGGCTCGAACCACACCGTGCCGCCCGCGTCCAGCACGCGCTGGCTGAAGTCCAGGTGCTCCCGGGTGGTGAGCAGGCCCTCGTCCATGCCCCCGACGCGGTCGAATACCGAGCGGCGCACCAGGGCACAGTGGAACTCGATGATGTCGCACCGCTGGCGGCGCATCTCCTCGGCCGGCACCTCGGCGAGGGGCTTCATGAAGTGGCGCTGGATCTGGGTGAACTCACGGGTGCCCCAGGTGCCGGAGAATTCCATGTCACCGCCCGCCATGTGGACGGTCTGCTCCTCCAGCGGGCCGTGCAGGTAGAGCGGGCCGACCATGTCGGCCTTCTCCTCGTCGGCACAGGCGAGCAGCGGCTCCAGCCAGCCGGGGGTGTACTCCACGTCGTTGTCGAGGAAGACGACGTACTCGCCCTCGGCGTAGCGCAGTCCGATGTTGCGGGCGCAGTTGGGCGAGACGTACTTGTTGACGCGTACGGCGGTGAAGCCGTGGACGTCGCTCAGCCGCCGCAGCCGCTCCCAGCGGTCGTGGGGGGAGTTGACGTCGACGTACACGACCCGGCAGGGGACCTCGGTGTGGGCGTAGAAGCTCTTGAGGGACTCCTCGGCGTACGAGAAGCGCTCGCGGCTGGTGATGATCGCGGTGACGCGGGGTGAGCTGTCCATGTCCTCTCCCGTTCGGGTGCGGGGCTGCGGGTGCGGGGCCGCGGTGATGTGCCGTGCGGCGCCGGGCGGAGTCAGGCGGGCCGTGCGGTGACCAGGGCGTAGTGGCCGTAGACGGGGACGGTGGCGCGGTCGGTGAAACCCGCCGCCGTGAGCAGGGCGGTGAGTTCGGGCAGGGTGCGCAGGCGGCCGCCGGTCATCACCGCGAGGGCCAGCGAGTAGCCCGTGACGGTGGGGGAGAGGCGGGCCGCGTCGTCGGGCAGCACCTGGTGGATCAGGAGCAGGCCGTCGGCGGCGAGGCTGGTGCGGGCGCGTTCGAGCAGGGCACGGCAGTGCTCGTCGTCCCAGTCGCTGAGGACGTCCGCGAGCAGCACCCGGTCCTGGTCGTCCGGCCAGGGGTCGGTGAACATGTCGCCGGTGCGCAGAGCGACCCGGTCGGCGAGGTCCGCCTCTTCCAGCAGCGCCTTCGCCTCCCTCTCGACCACGGGCAGGTCCATGACGGTGGCCTTGAGCTGCGGGTTGCGGCGGGCCAGAGCCATGGCGAAGGTGCCGACGCCGCCCGCGACCTCCAGCAGCGAGGCGCAGCCGGCCAGGTCGAGCCGGGCGGCGAGGACGGCGGCCGGCGCGGCGGAGTGGGCGTGCATGGCCCGGGCGAACTGCACGCCGTGGCGGGGGGATTCCTCGTGGGTCTCCCAGATGCCCTTGCCGCGGTAGCCGTGCGGGGCACCCGTGGTGACCAGGTGCCGTACGGCGGCGCAGCGCTCGTCCCAGCCGAGCCCGAGCATCGGCCCCCAGTAGCGGGCGCTGCCCGGCAGCAGGAAGGCGTGCGCGGACGGCGTGAGGTGGTAGCGGCCGCCGTGCACCGCGAGATGACCGAGGGCGGCGAGGAACTCCAGCAGTACCGCGGTGCCGTGCGGATCGAGGCCCCGCGCCCGCGCCAGCTCCTCGGCGCTCGCCGGAGTTCCGCCCAGTGCGGGGAAGAGCCCGAGCCGGTCGGCGGCGACGACCGCGGGCAGCCGGTACTGGGACATGAAGGTGTCCATCAGCAGCCGGTCGTCGGGGGCCACCGCGTCGGCGCCGGTCCCCGGGGGCAGGGTCACCTGGCCCCCGCCGCGGCCTCGGATATACGGCTGGCGAGTACGTCGATGAGTTCGCCCACCGCCTCGTAACGCAAGGGGTCGATGTCGTCGTTCTCGAAGATCAGATCGTGCTTCTGCTCGAAATGGGTAAACACATAGGCGAGGGTGATGGAATCGAGTCCGAGCCGTTCCATCGGGTCTTTCTCGGTGAGGTCGTACGTGATGTCCTCAGGTGTTTCACACTGCTCCACGAGGACTTTTCGCACCTCGTCGAAGATGGCGGTTCGATCCGCTGACGCACTGCTGTTTCCGCTGTTCAGGGCCATGATGACTCCTCTGATCGCAGCATGGATCGCATGAAATCCAGGCATACGTTAAGTCGATCACCGATGCTTGTCAAACCTTTGCGAAATGCTATGACGGCGTGCTTTTCCGGCCCTGCGGGTCTCCTTTTTCCGCAGGGTTTCCACGGTATTCTCGACGGTTCAGCCGAAGAGCAGATCGGGCAGTGGCCGGCCCTCTCCGAAGCACCACTGGGCCTCGCCGCGCAACCGCCGCACGAGCCGCCGGCCGTCGCCCGTCACCCGGGGGCGCCCGGCTCCGGCGTACCGGCACATCGCCGACAGCAGTTCCTCGCAGGCGTCCGCCAGCACGGCGATCTCCTCATGGGTCATCGCGTAGACGCCCTCCGAACGGAACCGGTGCAGCCCGAGCAGCAGCAGGCCGGTCTTCTGCGCCCGGGCGGCCGCCGCCAGCGCCGCCCGGGACACCTCCGCCACCCGCGGGTCGTCCGACCCGGCCAGGGCGTGGCCCAGCAGGAAGAGCTGCGGCTGCACGTCCCCCAGCACCCAGACGTCCATGCCCTTGGCCAGCAGCAGCGGAAGCCGCGCACCCGACCACACCTCGCCGTGGAAGGCCCGCAGCTCGGCGATGTCCTCGGCGAGCGGCACCAGGGACGGCCGCACCAACGCCGTGGCCGCGTCCTCGCGGCGCCGGCCGCCCGGCGGGTCGATCCGCTCCAGGACCGCGTAGCGGGTGCAGGAACGGCGAAGCCCGTCATCGACCGGCAAGACCCTGCGATGGCCCGACTCGGCCGGGGCGTCGGTGTCCAGCAGGTGCAGGCCGTCGGCGTCCAGCCGGTGGGCCAGCACCATGTGGTGGTGGTAGTGCTCCTTGCCCTCGTGGTCGTCGCCGGGCCAGTGGTGACCGTCGGGCATCAGCACCACGGGAGTGCCCGACGAGACGAGTTCGGCGACCCGCGGCCACTGGAAGTGGCCTTCGCCGATGTCCGCCAGGTACCAACGGGCGGTGCAGGCGGGGAACTCGCTCATCGGCCCGTACCACTCGCCGCGCCGCACCAGATCCAGCGGCCCGGCCAGGCCGCGTGCCACATCGGCCGCGCCGTACCCCTGGTGCAGCAGCACCGCCTCGACCGAGCGCAGGAAGCAGCCCAGACCGTCCAGGCCGATGTTCTGCCAGCCCAGCGCGGTGCCGGGGTCGAAGGCGTAGGGCCGGCTGTCCTCGTCGGTCGCGTGGCTCACGTCGTCCTCCTGGTGTTGCGCAGCGCGGTGGCCATGATCGTCAGGGTCGGGTTGTGCGCCCCCGAGGTGGGGAAGAGGCTGCCGTCGGCGACGAAGACGTTGTCCAGGGAGTGCATCCGGCCCACCCCGTCCGTGACGCCCGCCCCGGGGTCCTCGCTCATCCGCATCCCGCCGAGGGTGTGGAAGTTGCCCGGCACGGTGCCCGGTTCGGCGGGGAACGCCCGTGAGCGGGTCTCCGGAACCGCCGCCACCTCGTCCGCGCCGGCCGCGCGCAGCAGCGCGGCCAGCCGGGGCAGGTAGAAGCGCTGCGCCGTGGTCTCGTGGCGGTGCGGTGCCCAGGTGATCCGGGGTACCGGCACCCCCAGCCAGTCCCGGGTGCCGGGCTCCAGATCGATCCGGTTGTCCCGCTGGGAGACGTCCTCGCCGTGCATCTGCACCCCCAACAGGCGTTCGCGCAGCGGGCTTTCGCGCATCAGCCGCCGGAAGGCCGGGCCGTAGGGCACGCCCGCGAGCTTCGGCAGCAGCCGCCGGTAGATCCGGCCCTCCTCCACGGGCCCCGGCTGCCCGCCGCCCAGCTCCACCACGCCGCCGCGCAGATACTGCAGCCCCGCCTCCCGGGCCGCCCGGCGGGCCCCGGGGTGGTCGGGGTCGGCGAAGTCGTCCAGGGCGTGCGTGATGTTGCGCCCGCGCGGACTGCGCACCCGCTCGCCCAGGAACAGCCCGTAGGCCACCGAGTACCAGTGGAACATCAGGTGGCGCCCCAGCAGGCCCGAGGGGTCCGGCAGCCCGGACAGCAGGGCCAGCCGGCAGCTCTCCACCGCCGAACCCGCGAGGACCACCCGGTCGGCGGGCAGCTCGACGCGGTGCCCGCGGGCGTCCGCGTACACCACACCGCTCGCCCGCCGCCCCGCGTGCCGGACCGCGACGGCCGTGGCCAGCGGCAGCACCTCGGCCCCCGCGAGCACCGCCCGGCGCAGGGCGGGCAGCGCGCTGCCGCGCGACTGGTTCGGGCAGCCGTAGCCGCAGCACGCCCCGCAGTCCGTGCACGCCGGACGGGAGCCGTAGGGGCGGGAGTTGGCGGCCATGGGCATCGGGTACGGGCGCAGCCCGAGTTCCCGCGCGGCCCGCGCGATCCGCACCGACGACTCCTGGTCGGGCCCCGGCGGCATGGGGAAGTCCCCGTCGCGCGGCGCGTGCCGCAGCGTCGGCACGGCGGGCAGCGCGGCCCAGTCGCCCTGCACGCCCAGCAGCGCCTCCGTCTCGGTGTAGTACGGGGCCAGTTCGGCGTAGTCGAACGGCCAGTCCACGACGGAGCAGTCCGGCAGCGGCCCCAGCAGCGTGCGCTTGGAGAAGTCCAGGTCCCACAGCCGGGGCGTCTTGGCGTCCCAGTGCACGGAGCCTCCGCCGACCGCCGCGGGCAGGGCGTTGACGAAGCCGGTGTGCGGCGGCCCGGGGAAGCCGCGGTCGTGGAACACCCGGGGCTCGGCCAGCGGATCGGGGTACTCGAAGCCGCGCACCGGGCCCTTGATCTCGTCCGTGGAGAACACATGGCGCGGCGCCGGGTCCCGCAGGTCGTCGAAGTGGTTGGGGCCGCGCTCCAGCACGGTGACGTCCCAGCCGGCCTCGGCCAGCACCATCGCGGCCACCGAGCCGCCGGGCCCGCTGCCCACGACCACCGCGCGCTCAGCCACCGAAGCCCCCCGACGCGACCGCACGGGCCGCTTCCAGGAAGTGCTGCGCCAGTACGGCGACCGGATCGGGGCCTTCGCCGTCGTACGGCCGGACGGGGTCCGGGGGCCGGACGGATCGCGGGCCGCCGTCCGGGGGGCCGGGGAGCCCCAGGGCCGTGCGGCCCACCGCGGTCGGCCGGCCCCGGTAGACCGGGTCACCGTAGATCCCCTCGATCGTGTGGTCGAAGAGCAGGTCCCGGAAGGCGGTGGCCTCGGCGTCGCACAGCGCCCGGTGGCGGACCTCCCGCGGGGCGGCGGTGAAGTCCCCGTCCGCGAGCCGGTCGAGGGCCGGGACGCCTGCCCGGTAGGTCTGCTGGAGGCTTTCGACGCGGCGGCGCCAGCCCACCCCCTGGGCGGGCGAGAGCGGCAGGAAGGACCCGTCGGCCCGCCCCGACGGGTAGATCAAAGGCGGTTCCGTGGCGAACGCGCCGAGCAGACGGTCGACGTACCGCACGACATCGGCCTCCCGGGCTCCGGGGGCCGTCTCGCCCGGGGCGTCGGCGGGGCCGGGGACAAGCATCGCCGTCGCCTCACGGACCACGTCCGCCTCGTGCGGAGTGAGAAAAAGCCACCCCAACTCTTCTCCTGGCGAAGGGAATTGATCATAATTGAGGTGTTCGTTCATATTTGTCCTTCGGTCAAGGAGACCCGCATGAGTCAGTCCGGAGCCGGCACCGCAGGAAGCACTCACGACGCCAACACACACGACGTGAACACCCAGGACGTCAACACGCAGGACGCCGGCGCCCAGGGCGCGTTCGCCCTCACCCGTCGGCTGCTGGCCACGAAGGCCCCCCGCTTCACCGCGGAGCACGGAGTGGAGGTGCACAGCCTCGTCTCCTCCGACCACGTGCCCCTCTACCTGTTCGCCGCCAAGTCGCTGGCCCGCCACTGGCCCGAGGTGACACCGGTGGTGCACGACGACGGCACGCTCACCGCCCGCGACACCGACCGGCTGCGCCGCCAGGTGCCCGAGGTCCGGATCATCGGCCGTGCCGAGGCGGACCGGCGCGTGGCCGAGAAGCTCGCGGACCACCCCACGCTCGCCGCCGTCCGCCGCAACAACGTCCGCATCCTCCAGCTCGTCGACTACTTCCTGCTGAGCGAGGCGCCGCTGGTGGTCAGCATGGACAGCGACGTGGTGTTCCTGTCGCGCCCGCACGCGCTCGTCGAATGGGCGGCCGCGGAGCCGGGGACGCGTCCCGCCTTCCTGTACTCGCCGGAGTTCGGCTGGGAGCCCCAGGGCGTGCACTGGATAGCGGACCACCTGCCCGGCACTCCCTACGTGCCGTACATGTGCTGCGGATTCGCCGCCGTCGACACGGACGCCTTCTTCGACGCGGACTTCCTGGAACGCACCCTGAAGGCACTGCCCCGGGAGATCAGCTTCGCTCCGCGCTACGTCACGCAGATGTCGTACTCGCTGCTCGGCGGCCGCCTGGGCGACGGGGGCGCCCGCGATCTGGGCGAGCCCTACCGGTCCGGTCGCCTGGAGTGGCTGCCCGCCATCGAAGACCGGGTGATCTGCCACTACTTCGCCTCCCACGAACGTTCCACCACCTTCGACAACCTGACGGAGGAGGGCCCGCTGCTCGCCCGCGCCATCGGCGGGTCCCCGGCGGCCTGACCGGGGATCCGACGACGGGGCCGCGGCCGGCGTACCGGCCGGGGCCCCGCCGGGGTGCGAGGAAGTCAGACCGGCACCGTGCGGCCGCCCGCGTCCGCCGACGCGTAGGCCGCCTCCACGATCCGCGCGGTGTCCTCGATCTCCCGGGCCGGGCCGTCCCACAGCCCGGGAGCGGCCAGCACCCGCCGGAAGTCCTCGTACATCGGCGCGAACCACTCCAGATGCGTCTGGTCCTTGCTCGGCGAGACCAGGGAGCGCCGCCAACGGCCCGCGGCCGTGCGGCCGGTGACCTCCCCGTCGTCGATGCTGAGCACACCGGCCGAACCGGAGACGGCGTAGTGGTTGGAACGCTCGCCGCTGGTCCAGCTCAGTTCGATGTCGCACTGCCCGTCACCGAAGTCCAGGCGCAGCCGGGCCGCTTCGTCCACCGCGGCCGGATCCCCTCCGGCCCGCTCCACCGTGCAGGACAGCTTCACGGGCGCCCGGCCGAAGAGCCGCAGCGCCATGTAGACGCAGTGCGTGCCGTGGTCCAGCAGGATGCCGCCGCCCGCCAGCTCGACCGAGCGGCGCCAGTCGGGTGCGAAGCCCGGCACCCCCCGGGCGTGCCGGTCGCGCAGGACGCGGAAGGTCGCCGACTCCAGCCGCCCGACGCCGCCCCCGGCGCCGCCGTCCTCCGCCCCCGGGGAGCGGCCACCGTCCACCGCCTCCCGCAACGTCCGCATCAGGGGCGACGTCCCGTAGTTGTGCGAAGGGAAGAGCAGCCGCCCCCGCTCGCGGGCGAGCGCGATCAGCTCCCGGGCGTCCGCGCCGCGCACCGCCACCGGCTTCTCGCAGATGACGTGCCGGCCCGCGACGAGCGCGGCTCTGGTCAGGGGATCGTGGAGCACGGGCGGTGTGCACACGTCCACCACGTCCACGGGGGTGTCCGTGCTCGCGGCCAGTTCCTCGTAGGAGGCGAAGACCCGTCCCCGTGGCAGCAGCCGTGCCGCCTGCTCGCGCCGCTCGGGCGACGGGTCGACGACCGCCGTCACCTCCACGCCGGGCACCGCCGCGTAACCGCTCAGCCGGGCGCCGCCCGCCGTGCCGAACCCGACGACGGCCACGGAGACCGTCTCCTCGCGGCCGATCGCCGCCCGCGCCCCGTATGTCTCGCTCATGCGGGCCCTCCCGACTCCGCGGCCGGCGGGCAAGGGCCCCCGGCCTCGACCAGTTCCCGGTGGACGGCGGGCGACGCGGCGACCAGGTGGCCGTGGCGCGGCGTGAAGACCCCGCCGCCCCATCCGGTGACCGTGCCGCCCGCCTCGCTGACCAGCAGCGCACCGGGCACGGTGTCCCACACCCCGATGCCGAACTCCAGATAGCCGTCGTACGCGCCCGACGCGACCCGGCACAGTCCGGTGGACGCGCTGCCCGGCTCCCGGATCTCGAAGCCCCCGCGCAGCAACCGGTCGGCCACCGAACGCTGTCGCTCGCGCACCACGCCCTCGGTGCCGAAGCCGGTGCCCGTGAGCGGGCGGCCCGGCGGCCGGTCCCCGATGCGCAGCGGCACCTCGTCACGGAAGGCGCCCGCCCCCGCGACGGCCCGGAACACCGTGCCGGACTCGGGCACCAGGATCAGTGACAGCTCGGTGCGGCCCGCCACGACGAGGGCCAGCGCGACCGCGTAGTCGGGCAGCCCGCGCAGATAGTTGGTGGTGCCGTCGAGGGGATCGACGATCCAGGTCGGCCGCCCGTCGTCGGGCCAGTCCTGCCCGGTCTCCTCCGACACCACCGCGAAGCCGGGGGTCTCGGCGCGCAGCACGGCCAGCGCGCTGCGCTCCGCTGCCAGGTCGGCGTCGCTGACCAGCGCGTCGCCCTCCTTGGTGCGCACCGAGTGCGGGGCACCCCGCCGGCGCAGCAACTCGTCCCCGGCTGCCGTCGCGGCTTCATGGGCCGTCGCGGTGAGCCGGGCGGAGTCGAGCACCGTCGTGTGCGGCCAGGGATTGGTCATCCCTCACCCCTGGTGCGGATCAGGGTCTCGCGGATGATGCCGACGGCGGTGTCGGCCTGCTCGCGGCCGATCGTCAGCGGCGGGTACAGCCGCAGGGTGTTGCCGCCGAGCATCACCAGTACGCCCGCCTCCATCAGTTCGAGGTAGACGCGCTGCACGACGCTCTTCGGCGCGGGCCTGCGGCTCTCCTTGTCCGCCACCAGCTCGATGCCGAGCGCGAGCCCCGCCCCGCGCACGTCGCCGACCAGCGGGGCCAGCTCCACCAGGTCACTGAGCCGGTCCAGCATCTCCCGGCCGCGTTCGGCCGCGTTCTCGACGAGCTTGTCCTCGCCGATGATGCCGGTGGTGGTGGCCACCGCGCGGCACGCCATGGGGAAGGCACCGAAGCTGGAGGAACTGGCGCTGGGGTCGGAGAAGGGCGCCGCGGCCATGGTCTGCCCCGCGGCGACGACCCCGGTGACCGGATAGCCGCCGCCCATGCCCTTGCCCACGGTCAGCACATCGGGGCGCACGTCCTCGTGCTGGTGGGCGAAGGGGGCGCCGGTGCGGCCGAAGCCGGTCATCATCTCGTCGGCGATCAGCAGCGCGTCGAACTCCCGGGCCACCTCGCCCAGCGCGGTCAGATAGCCGGGCGGCGGGACGACGTTGCCGGATCTGCCCTGCACCGGCTCGACGACGATCGCGGCGAGCGCCCCGGTGGAGTTCTCCTTGATCACGTCACGGGCGTGCTCGACGCACGCGAAGCCGCAGCCGGGCGCGGTGAGCTTGAAGGGGCAGTGGTAGCAGTTGGCGTACGGAGCGGAGAAGTAGCCGGGCGGCAGCGGCCCCAGGCCCGAGCGGGCACCGGCGGTCAGTGCCAGGCTGCCCATGGTCTTGCCGTGGAATCCGCCCCAGAAGGAGAGGAACTCGTGCTTGCCGGTGACCGACTTGGCCAGCCGGAGCGCCGCCTCCACCGCCTCCGTGCCCCCGCTGTACAGCTGGATGGTGTCCAGTTCCTCGGGGAGGAAGTCGCGCAGCACCCGCACCATGTCGAGCCGGGCGGGGGTGGCGAAGGCGCCCGCCGTGGCCCGGGTCAGCTCGTCGGCGAGGGCCGCCACGAAGCGTGGTTCCGCGTGGCCGAGGGAGTTGACGCCGCCCGCGCCCTGGAAGTCGATGACGCGGTTGCCGTCGACGTCGACGAGTTCGGCGCCGTCCACCGCCGCCACGCACAGCCGCGACAGCAGCATCACCGCTTGCAGCCCGGGGCCGATCACCTCCTGCTCCTCGGCCCAGTGCGCCTCGGTACGGGTGCGCGGACGCAGCATCCCCCAGCCGTGGCCGTTCGCCCCCGGGGCGCCGCCGTCGGCGGGCGGCGGGAGCCGTATGTCGGACTCGGTCATATCGCCCCGCGCTCCTTCTGCCCTGCCCGCCCCGCACCGAGCCACCCGTCCGCGGCCAGCGCGTCGAGGCCGCTCCGCACGGCGCGGACCGCCGTGTCGATGTCCTCGTCGGTGGTGGCCGCCGAGATGAACCAGTGGTGGTTGGGGTGCAGGAAGACACCCTCGGCGATCGTCGCCGTGTAGAAGACCCGTTTGGCCCGCTGGTCGCGGTCCTCGTCACCGAAGCCGAAGTCGAGGAAGGGCATCGGCGGGTGCCCCACCACCTCGATGGGCGCCCCGAACTCGGCCATGAGCCCGGCGAGCCCGTTCTGCAGCCGCTCGCCCAGCTGCCAGATCCGCTTCAGATGGTCGCCCGACCGCAACTTGCGCACGGTGGCCAGCGCGGCGGCCATGGCATCGGCGTTGGCGTAGTACGTGGACGAGATGTGCACCTTGTCCAGGGTGCGCAGCACATCGGCCCGCCCGGTCAGCGCGGAGATCGCATATCCGTTGGCGAACGCCTTGCTGAGCGTCACCAGGTCGGCGGTGACCCCGTAATACTCCTGGGCGCCGCCGAGCGCGAGCCGGAACGCGGAGCGGATCTCGTCGAACACCAGCAGCGTGCCGTGCTCCCGGGTCAACTCCCGTACGCCCTCCAGGAACCCGGGCGCGGGCCGCTCCACCATGAACGGCATCATCACCAGACAGGCGATCTGGCCGGGGTGGCGCTCGAACACCGCGCGCAGCGAGTCGAGGTCGTTGTAGGTGAAGGTGTCCACCAAGGCACGGCTGACGGCCGGGATGCCGTTCTCCCACTGGGCGCACCAGTCGTGCCAGCCGTTGTAGCCCCAGCGCACCACCCGGTCGCGCCCGGTGAAGGCGCGCGAGAGCCGCACCGCCGCGGCGGTCGCGTCGGAGCCGGTCTTGAGCAGCATGCCCATCTCGGCGCCCGGCACGATCTCCAGCAGTTCCGCGACGAGTTCGGTCTGGACGGGCTTCATCAGCCCCGTGGCGAAGCCCTGCCGGATCTCGCGGATCACGGCCTCGTCCACGTCGGGATCGGCGTGGCCGAGGATGACCGTGCCGTAGGAGAGGAAGAAGTCGAGGTACTTGTTGCCGTCGACGTCCCAGAAATGGGCACCGCGGGCCCGGTCGGCGAAGACCGGGTAGTGGCCCTCGACCATCTGGTCGGAGGCGATCACGTTCTTGCGCTTGGCTGCCAGAGCGTCGATCCGCTCGGCCTTGCTGTCGAGTGCGAAGGAGCGCTGCAGACCCAAGGGTCTTCCTTTCGTCGGGACAACGGTGGGGGGTGAACGGCCCGGACGGGTCCGCGAAGGCGGCGCCGCGGAAGGGAGCGGGCCGCCGGCCCGGCAGGGATCAGCCCTGTGCGGCGCGCACCCGGTCGAGGAGGCCGGCGGCCCGGTGCCGTACGGCGGCCGGATCGCCACCGTGCAGGGCGTCGCCGACGAGAGGGCGGCCGAGCGCCGCCGCGTGGGCGCCCGCCGCGAAGTAGTCGAGCAGGTCGTCAGCGGTGATGCCACCGGTCGGCACGATCGGGATGTCGCCGAACGCCATGGTCAGCGACGCCAGATACGCGGGCCCGCCCAGCCGCGCGGGGAAGAGCTTCACCAGGGCGGCGCCCAGCCGCCAGGCCTCCATCACCTCGGTGGTGGTGAACGCGCCGCACACCACGGGCACACCGAGCTTCCCGGCCTCGTCCAGCACGTCCGGCAGCACCCCGGGGGTGAGCAGGTAGTGCGCGCCCGCGTCCACCGCGCGCCGCGCGGTCTCCCGGTCGCGTACGGTCCCGGCCCCCACCAGGGCGGCGCCGGTGGCGACGCTGCGCCGCACGGCGTCGAGCGCGCCCGGCGAGGTGAGGGTGATCTCCACGGCCCGGATGCCCGCCTTGCCCAGCTCCTCCGTCACGGCCGGCACGGCGGGGGAGTCGGGCTCGGTGAGCATGGCGATCAGCGGGTCGGCCGCGACCGCGGCGGCCAGCTCGGTACGGTGCTCCTCGGCCATGGTCACGCTCGCTTCTCGAGGACGATGATCTGCCGCCTGGTCCGCCGTACGACCGGCTGGTCCGGATCCGGCAGCGCGCGCAACTCCCCGATGAGGGGCGCCACTTTCTCCTCGAAGACCGCGTCGTCCACGGCCCACAGATGGAAGAACATGCGCTGTTCCAGACCGGAGGCGATCTGCTCGGGGCTGTGCTCGTGCACCGCCGCCTCCAGCTCGCCGACCTCGACGGCGGTGAAGCCCACCGACTCGGCCAGTGGCACGATGCGCTCGGCGCGGTCGTCGGCCTCGGCGGTGCGGGTCTGGATGTTCTCCATGATCCTGCTGACCGGATGGTCGTCGAAGAGGATCATCCCGGGGATCACCACGTACCGTCCGCCGGGCCTCAGCACGCGGTGCACTTCGGACAGGCCCTTGCGCAGGTCGCCGACGACATGGGTGACCCACACGCTGTAGACCTGGGAGAAGGTCCCGCCCTGGAACGGCAGGTCCGTCAGGGACGCGGCCGCGGCGACGTTCCCGACGCGGTGCACCGCCTTGGTCAGCATCGAGTGCGACAGGTCGATGCCCACCACGGAATGCCCCGTCTCGGTGAGCGCCAGTGCCACCACACCGGTACCCATGCCCGCGTCGAGGATCAGCTCGTCCTTCGCGATGCGCTCGGCGAGGGCCGGTGCGATCCTGCGGCCGCGCGCCTCACCTCCGCGAGTCTGGTCGTAGAAATCGGCTGCCGGGGAAAAGTTCACAGACGTCTGCACTGCCACCCACTCATTCATGTCATTCGTGGTGAAGAAGGCTGGACAAGGCCCGAAAGGAACAGGGCTTCCGTGCCGCAGAATTACCGCTCATGGGCACGGGGAATTCCGAAATCCCGAAACGCCGGGACGTCCGTGCCGTCGACGGCCCGGGGTCGTCGGCCCCGGGCGTGAATGCCCGGGCCACCCACGGGCGGACACGGCGTGAAGCGCTCGGTGCTAGATCATCCTTCCCCAAGAAAGTGTAAAGCGAAAACCTTCCGCATCGCGATTGACGGCCGTTCTTGCGATGTTGGCGTGAAAGCGACGTGCGTCCCCGTGCGCCCGTGCGGCGGGGCACTCCCCTCGCGACCTGCGGTGTACGGGCCACCGCCGACGATGCCCGCGCCGGTGGCGGTGGCCGACTCTCGACGGATTCACAGGATCGGCCCACCCTCCTCGCGGCGTACGGCGATGACGGCGGCACGCGGCTGGGCGCCGCCGCCGTCCGGCCAGTGCGACGCGGGGCGCTGCGGGGACGCGTCGGGCAGCTCGCCCGGGTGCTGCACCGAGACGAGCACGAAGTCCGGGCCGATCACGGGACCGCAGCACTCCGCGCCGGTGGGCACGGTGAGGAACCGCCGCACCCGGCCGCGCTCCGGCCCGCTGAGCGGCACCATGTACAAGCCGTCGTTCCGCCCGCCCTGGCCGCCGGTGTCCGTGGCGATCCACAGGTTGCCGTGTGCGTCGAAGGCCAGGTTGTCGGGGGACGAGATCGCACTGACGCGGCTCTTGTCGAAACCCCCGTAGTACGACCCGGGGGACGCGGGGTCCCCGCAGACCAGGAGCAGCCGCCAGCCGAACCGCTCGGCCGTCGGGTCCGCACCGCGCTCGCACAGCTCCAGGACGTGCCCGTCCCGGTTCCGGACGCGCGGATTGGCCTCGTCGGGCCCCGGCCGGCCGGCCAGCCCCCGGTGGTCGTTGTTGGTCATGGCGGCGTACACCCGCCCCGTCACCGGGTGCGGCTGGACGTCCTCGGGCCGGTCCATGGGGGTCGCTCCGGCCCGGTCGGCGGCGATCCGGGTGAAGACGTACACCTCCTCCGCGCTCATGCCGGGCACGAAGCTGCGGCCGCCCTGCGCGAGCGGGAGCCAACTGCCGGACCCGTCGAACGCGCCGTCTTCCGGCAGCCGGCCGGACCCGTCGATCTCCTCCGGCGGACTGTCACCGGTGAACCGCGCGGCATACAGCGTCCCGGAGTCCAGCAGCCGCTTGTTGTGCGCACGAGCCGCCGTGTCGTGGCCTTCGCGCACGCGCCCGTCCGAGACGAACTTGTAGAGGTACTCGAAGCGTTCGTCGTCGCCCATGTAGGCCACGACGCGCCCGTCGGGGGCGACCGAGATGTTGGCGCCCTCGTGCTTGAAGCGGCCCAGCGCCGTGTGCTTCACCGGAACCGAGTCCGGCTCCAGGGGATCGATCTCCACGATCCAGCCGAAGCGGTGCGCCTCGTGGGGCTCCTGGCCGAGGTCGAACCGGGCGTCGTGGTTCTCCCAGCGGCGCAGCGAGGGCCCCTCGGGGAACCCGTACCGCCGGAGCCCCTCGCGGACCAGCGGATCGGTCACCCGGTCGGCGTGCGCGAAGGGCATGTGCACGTTCTCCTCGCCGGACAGCACGGTGCCCCAGGGCGTCGTCCCGCCCGAGCAGTTGGCCATGGTGCCCAGCACGCGCGTGCCGCCGGGGTCGCCGGACGTGCGCAGCAGCGGCGACCCCGCCGCGGGGCCGCGCACCTCGAAGGGAGTGGTCAAGGTGATGCGCCGGTTCCACCGCCCGTCCACCCGGGCGAGGAGCCTTCCGTCGTCGGGGGAGCGCTCCACCAGCACGACCGACATCCCGTAGGCCGCCCAGGCGGTACGCACCTGGGCCTCGGTGGGAGCGGCGGGGTCCCAGTCGGGGAACATCAGCGGCTCGGTGGCGTACTCGTGGTTGCTGACCAGGAGCCACCGCCCGTCCCCGCGCAGCGGGACGAGGGCGCAGTAGTCGTTGTTCACCCCGAACTGCCGTGCCTGCGCGGCCTCGCTCTGGCGGTCGAAGTCGAAGGGCGGCGCACCCGGCAGCACCGGATCCCCCCAGCCGATCAGCACCTCGTGCGTGAAGCCCGCGGGGACGGTGACCCGGTCGCCACTGTCGGGCGGCACCGGCTCGAAGCCGCGCCCCGCCGCCTCCCGCGCGGGCGGGCCGCCGGCCGCCGCGGGCGTCGGTGCCAGTGGCATCCATGCGAGGACGCCGGCGCCGAGTACGTTTCTGCGAGATAAAACCGTTGGTAATAATTCGCCAAAGTAGCTATTCGCCGACCTGTTGGGAGCGTCGTGTGCGCAAGCGTTTCCGCATTTGAATCTGCAGGTGTCGGGCGCGTACGGAGAATGCTGACCGGTGGCGAGAAGGGGAAGTCGCCGGGATGGCACGCTCAAGATCCTTTTCTGGTGTCCGTCTGGGCCTCCTTGGCAGTATGCATGAGCCGTATGTAGCTGACAATCATGCGTATGAGTGCGCGAATGAAGGCGAAGTGGCGTCTGCTCGCACGTAAAGAGAAGGTAAGTGCGTGTGGCTGGAAATTGCTTGCTGTCGACGGAGCGGGCGGGGGTGACGGGGGATCGCCCCGGCGGTCATGGCGTCACCCGTCAACCGGTACAAGGCATTCCGGTTTGCGTCTGACGCTGTGAGGGGGACGGAGATGAGCCCGACCGTGCGACGGAACCGACGCGGGGGACGGCGGGAGAGGGCGCGGGTGCACGGGGAGGACGGTGGCGGACGGAGGGTGGCCGGTTCGTTCCGCTCCGGGCGCCATGTGCCGACAGCGCGTCTCACACGCACGCCACGGATGCCGGTCGTCGACGACTTCGCGACCCACAGGGGTCGCGGGGTACCCGCGCGGCGGGGAAGTCGCTGCTGGCGGTGCCTTTTGCGGCAGGGGCGGGGTGGATTAGGTGTTCCGGTGGTAACCGGACGCGCAGTTGAACAGGGCTGGGTGGCGGCGGACGGCCCCTCGCCGGCTGCTCGGACCGTACGAGGTGGAGCCGGCGGCGGTCCCACCGCCACCCGTGCCTGAACAGCCGCCCCATGGCGATGTAGCGGGGCCGGCAACCGACCGGCTTTGCGTCCGCGTCCACGGCTACGCGATCGTCGGCCCGCGGCCCCTTCAGTCACGCGAGGAGCCAGGTGATCAGCGACAAGGTGCACAGCGACAGAAGCGTGGACCACACCACGCCGTCCCTCGCCACATCGGTGCGCAGCCGGTATTCGGCCGCGTAGAGGAACGCGTTCTGGGCGGTGGGCAGGCCGGCGCACAGCACCACGGCCAGCAGAGCGTGCCCGTGCAGGCCGAACAGCCAGCGCCCGAGCGCGTAGGCGAGCAGCGGCTGCGCGGCCGTCTTGAGACCTACGAGGACGAGCCGCTCGGCGATCCCCTTGGCGTCCGGCACCACCCTCGTGTTCAGGGACATCCCGAGGGCGAACAACGCCGCGGGCACCCCCGCGCCGCCGACCATCCGGATCGGCTCGGTCATCGCGGTGGGCAACGACAGGCCGAGGGCGGAGACCACGACCCCCGCCGCCGACGCGCCGATGACGGGATTGCGCAGTGGCAGTCGCGCGAACCGCCGCCACTGACCGCGCACCCCCTGGTGAACGTCCAGATCGATGAGCACCATGATCAACGGCGTCACGAACAGCATCTGGAACACCGCGGCCGCGGCGATGAACGTGGTGTCACCCAGCACCCCGACCGCGACCGGGATGCCCAGGTTGGCCGAGTTCACATAGGACGCGGTCATCGCGTTGACGGCACGGTCGGCTGGCCGCATCCGGAACACGTACCGGGACAGCAGCAGGGCCGCGCCGAACACCAGGAGCAGACTGATCGCGAACACCGCCACGCCCGGCTCGGCGATCTCCGCCACCGGGGCCTTGGACAGGGTGAGGAACAGCAGCGCCGGCATGGCGAAGGTGAACGCGAACCGGGCGAGCACGGGTTGGGCGTGTCGGCCGAGCAGGCCGAAACGGCCTGCCGCCCAGCCCAGCGCGGTAACCCCCCAGATCGGCACGAAGCCGGATATCACTGCTTGCACACGCCCCACCCGTTCAGCCGCTGCTACGCGCACGGCCCGCCCTGAGCGGACCCGGCGTCTTCCGGGGTTCATGATCCCTGGCGGTTCACGGCACCGGGCAGGCACCGTGCCTCCGGGGGCCCTGACGACTCGTTCCTGTGCGGTCGTGAGGAGGGGTGAAGGTCACCGAAGTGACGACCCGAACTGGACCCGAATGGCGGCACGGCGATGGGCTTCGGCCTTCGAACCTGCCAGCATGAGCAATCTCGATTCGCTCCTCGTACTTTGGGAGATTTGATGCGTGCAGGTGTCGTGGTCGCCGCGCACCCCGGTGTGGAGGATCTCGCCGTGCGGGCCGAGGAGTTGGGTTTGCACAGTTTTTGGGTCAACGACACCCCGATGGTCCACGGTGACCCCTTCGTTGCCTTGAGCCTGTGTGCGAAGGCCACCCGTCGCATCCGGCTCGGTATCGGCGTGACCTCACCGGCGCTGCGCTCGGCTCCGGCCGCCGCGAGCGGGTTCGCCAGCCTCAACGCCCTGGCACCGGGCCGGATCATCTGCGGGGTCGGCACCGGAAACACCGCTCGGCGCACGCTGGGCATGCGGCCGACCACGGCGGCCGCGCTGGAGAACTTCACCGCGGCACTGCAGGAACTATGCGCCGGGCGCCCAACCGAGTACCGCGAAGGTGACCGGGTCCGTGACATCCGGTTCCTGCACACCGGGGCGCACGTGAACGTCACCGATCCGATCGAGTTCGTCGTGGGCGCGCTCGGCCCCAAAGCCGCCGCCGTCGCCGGCCGCCGCGGCGCCGGCCTCATCTCCTTCGGCCTGCTGGACCCCACAGCCTGGCACGCACTGCACGAAGCCCGCCGACAGGCCGCCGACGGCACCCTCCGCGACCCCGGCTCCCACGCGCACTCCTACGTGGTCACCGCGCTCCACCTGCTGCGCGACAACGAGGACTCCGACAGCGACGCGGCCCGGGACGCGACAGGCCACCTCGTCCTGTCACTGCTGAACTTCGCCGCCGACGAGCCCGCCTTCGCCGGACAACTGGGCCCCGACCAACGCGAGGCGGTGCGAAAACTCCTCGACCGGCGTGGCACCACCGCCACCGCACGGGACCGGTACACCAAGCTCTACCCCAACTACCTCGGACGCATCGCACCGCAGGACCGGGACCTGGTCCTGCCCGCGCTGATGAACAGCCTGGCCCTCGTCGGTACCCGCGACGACCTTCGCACCCGCATCGCGGCCCTGGAACAGATGGGCATCGATGAACTCCTCATCCAACCGGTGATCGACCCACCCACGGAGATGGCCCGACTCGCCGAACTCCTCGCCTGAGCACCCGCTTGCCGGGGGACGGCTTCAGCCGGCTCCACGGGACGGGAAAGAACGTGCAGTGTCGGATAGTTCAAGAGGCGGCCATCTCGGTCTGGCCGGGAGCCACCGGCCAGACCCGTGTCATCCGAGCAGGACGCGTGCTGGAGTCAAGGGCCCGGCCTTTAGATGAGCTGCGATGCGCGCGATCGCCCCGGTGTTGTCCTCGAACAGATGCGCCTGCATGCCCGCCGCCTGGGCGGCCTCAACGTTGGCTGCGGCATCATCCACGAAGAGACAGCTCTCCGGCCGCACCTCCAAACTGGTGCAAGCAGCTTCGAAGGCACGCAGATCCGGCTTCTCGATACCGATCTCGTGCGAGTACACGATTTGCTCGACCAGTTCGTCGAAGTGGTACAGCGCAGTCTCCCGCTCCCGGGCCCCGACGAAGCTGTTGCTCAGGATGCCCAGCCGGCAGCTTCCTCGCAGCCCTCGTACATAAGCGATGAGTTCCTCGTTCGGCGTCCCCAGGTATTCCACCCAGAGATCAGCCATGAAGGCATCAGTCTGGGACGCGTCGAGCCCCAAGCGTGCTGCCACCTGCTCGTGAACCTCTCGTTCACTGATGCTCCCGACGCTCCCGGCTCGCCACACGTCGCGCATCCGCTCATGCACACTGCCCAGCGGCAGCTCCAGCCGCTCTTCCCACCGTTGCACCCACCCCGTGTCCGGCGTGATCTCCAGTACGCCGCCGATATCGAGAATGACGCAGGTCGCGGTCACGCGAACTCCCCCTCTACGTCCCGCCTGGCCGGCGAGCACACTCCGGTGATCTACAGAGACACTGTTGTCCTTTCCTTGGGGCAAGGTCAAACAATCTTGAACCTTGTGACAGCCCTGTCGCGAGCCACTCACACGATTCGGCCGCGTCAACAGCGCCGACACAACTCGTGACGCGAGAGACGGATCGAGGCCACACCAAGGATCAGAACACACGCTTACCCGCCTGGACATCGTGGCGCGGCGGACGATGGTCGCGAACCGCCGCTGCTTACGCGCACAGCGAGAACCCGCGCGTCGCTGACGCCGAGCCGCCGGTCGCTGCCGCAGCCTTGGAAGCATGACCAACCCGCTGCAGGACCCGCTGTTCCACAAGGACCCCTACCCGACGTACGCATGGCTACGAAGCGCTTCCCCAGTCCACAAGGTCCCGACTGGTTCCTCCGGGCGCTACAGCTACGTCGTCACCGGCTATGCCGAGGCGCGGGAGGCATTTGCCGATCCTCGGCTGTCGAAGGACACCACGCGCTTCTTCGCCGGCCAGGATTCGCGTCGTAATCTGCACCCGGCGGTCTCGCAGACCATGCTGGCCACGGACCCTCCGCAGCACACGCGACTGCGGAGGGCCGTGGGGCCCGCGTTCACCCCAGGGCCCGTGGCTCGCCTGCGCCCTTACATCACCGGCGTGGTCGAGGGCCTGCTGTCCGCCTGGGAGCCAGGCGGACAGGTCGACCTGGTGGAGAGCCTCGCCGTGCCACTGCCCGTCACGGTGATCTGCGAACTCCTCGGCGTGCCTGAGAACGACCGGAGCATGGTCGCCCGGTGGTCGAGCGACCTGTTCGCCGCCGGACAGCCCGGCCGGATCGACGAGGCTTCCCACTCCCTGGCCGGCTACATGGCCGAACTCGTGGCGTCGCAGCGGAATACTGAGGACGAGTGCCTCCTGCACGACCTCGTTGTCCGCTGCGACGAAGGCCAACTCACCGAGGCCGAGGTGATTTCCCTCGCGGTGCTCCTGCTCGTCGCCGGGCACGAGACGACGACCAACTTCATCGGCAACGCCTCCCTCGCGCTGATGCAGCACCCCGATTCCCTCACAAAACTGCGGGAACAGCCCGAACTCCTTGAGGGGGCGCTCGATGAGCTGCTCCGTTTCGACTCTCCCGTCGGCATCGCTACGTTCCGCTACAGCACGGAAGCCCTCACCATCGGCGGGACGCGGATCCCTGCCGGGGTGCCGGTTCTCATCGCACCAGGAGCAGCCAACCGGGATCCCACCACATTCGCCGACCCGAATCAGCTCGACCTCGCCCGGAAAGCCACGTCACATCTCGCCTTCGGACACGGCATCCACCGCTGTATCGGCGCCCCGCTCGCCCGGGCCGAGGGCGAGATCGCACTGCGCGCGCTCCTGACCCGCTTTCCCACGATCCGGCTCGCCGTACCCGGCGAAGATCTGGAATGGCGGCAGACTCGGCTGATGCGCGGCCTCAAGGCTCTGCCGGTCGTTCTGTAGGGCACGGGCACACGGGCACGGGCACAGGCACGACCGGCTGACTCGCGGCGCCACCAACGGTCGGCTCGGCGGCCGAGGGCCATCTGGTGGACGGAGGCCGCTGGTTGGGGCTTGTCGGACGCTCCGCGCCCTGATCAAGGAGTCACTCGACGATCCGGCAGCGCGGCCGCCAGAGGCCGGCGACGGCGTCCGCTGTTCGCCCCGGGATCTTGAGACCACGAGCAGCCCATGGCAGGCTCGTGCCGCATGATCGATGAATTCGCGAAAGACCATCTGCACGGGAGACTGCGGCGGGACCGCGCGGCGCTGCTCTGGAAACTCGACGGCTTGTCCGAATACGACGCCCGCCGACCGTTGACGGCGACCGGGACCAACCTCCTCGGCCTGGTCAAACACGTGGCCACCGTCGAGGCCAGGTATTTCGGCGAGGTCTTCGACCGCCCTTCCCCGGAACCGCTGTGCCGGTGGCAGGACTCCGACGGCAGCGATCAGTGGGCGGCCGAGAACGAGACCCGCGATCAGATCATCGCGTTCTACCGGCGCACGTGGGAGCACTCGGACGCGACGATCGACGAACTTCCCCTCGACGCCCCCGGCCACGTGCCGTGGTGGCCGGCGCCTTCACCCAACACGAACCTGTTCGCCATCATGGTCCATGTCCTCGGCGAATCCATCCGGCATGCCGGGCACGCCGACATCCTGCGCGAGGGCCTCGACGGCCGGACCGGGTTGCGCGCCGAACACGAGAAGCAGATAGACGAGGAAGCCCGTGCGGCCTACCGCGCGAAGATCGAGCGGGCCGCCAGGTCGGCCGCACCAATCAAGGTGTAGCCACCGGAGAGCCCTGCGGCACCGGGGCCTCAACGGAGCCTCACAGCGGATGCACTGCGCCCCGCCGGCAAACGCGAAGCCATCGTTCAGACACGCTCACAGGTGCGGCGGCCATGACCACGGCGGGCGGCAGTTCGGACACGCTTGTCGCCCGCCGGACCCGACAGAAGTTGGTCACTGGTAGTTGAACAGCTCCATTTCCGGAGAGTAGTGGTTGCAATTCATGACATGGTTCGCACTGTCGACCGAGCACCTGTTGTGCTCGTCTTCGCCGGTGAACCAGGTGTAATTTCCCTCCATGTATGCGGCTTTGCTGAAGCCGTTCGGACCCTTGATGATGATGGGCGTGGCAACAGCCCAGTCATCGCTTCCTGCCTTCCACAGCTGGAAGTGGGTGGGTGTGCCGAAGGTGCTGGGGAGGGTGATCGTGTAGGTGCCGGTATCGTTTCGCTCGAAGTCGTTCCCGGGGTTGTCGAATTCGGTCCACTTGCCATTCCGCTTGTTGAACAGCTTCCCCTTGACGGTGCTGTCCGTCCCACCCAGGTAGACGTCCGCGGTCCTGATGGTGACCGTGTACCGGACGGTCTCGGCGTGGGCCGTGGGTGCGCCGGCGGTGAGGGCAAGGGCGGTTACCGATGCCAGACAGGCGAGAGTGCGGCGGAACATGCGTTTCCCTCCGGGCGGCGTGCGCGGCACGGTCAGCTGTCGGCGGGCGTGTCGGGGCCGTTGAGCGCCCCGTTGGCGGTACCGGCGGAGCAGGTGACGACTTCAGTGACAGCACTGACGGCACCGTTCGCCTGGACGACAGTGTCGTTGAGGATGTTCCCGGTCGTCTGGACGGGTGCGGCAGTCTTGCAGGAGGCGGCAGCGGCAGTACCGGCCGACATCCCGGCGAGACTGACGGCGAGCAACCCCGTCGCAGCAGCGAGTGCACCGGACTTCTTGAACATGGCCACCGTCATGTTGATCATCTGGGTTCGTCTCTTTTCTCTGGTGGAAGAGCCGGGCTGTTTTCGCAGAGGATCCACTCGATGCGATTCTGGTCCGCTACCGGATGCGAATGGGAATCCGAAAAGGGGGACGCCTACCGGTGCGGGTGGAGAATAATCATTCGAAGTCGCCAGGTGGAACCCATCGAAAGCTCGCCCGGTGATTATCTCGGGAAGAGGAATCCCCCCGTCACCGGCCCGATGAACGTCGGGGCCCTTCTGCACGGAAGCTTGAAAGAGCGCGCCTGCTTCCGGCCGCATGAAACTGCACCCCAACACGCCGTTGACGCGTGGTCCGAGACGCGCAAGAGAGGCTTACTGGCGGGAGCCCTTCCAGGCCGCGCAGGCATGGAAGGCGAAGGCCCACGACGGAGTTTCACCATGGCCCGTCGGCCCGTCGGCCCGTCGGCCCGTCGGCCCGTCGGCCCGTCGGCCCGTCGGCCCGTCGGCCCGTCGGCCCGTCGGCCCGTCGGCGAGTTTCCCGTTCGTGCGGATGCCGGGCCGGGTACGCCTCGGCGGTGGCGTGAATGGGCCGCTCACGCGGGGATCTCGCGCTTCTCGCCGTCCGCCTCGGATGTGATCTGGTACGACAGCAACCGCTCGAACGCGCCCGGCTATCGGGCGAGCTGCGCGTAGGTGTCTTCCTGGACGATCCTGCCTTCGTCGAGGACCACGATGCGGTCGGCGACGGCGGCGTTGGTGATGCGATCGGTCACCCGCAGCACCGACCGGTCCCGGGCGAGGTTCCGCAGCCGCTGGAAGACGCGGTACTCAGCGCGGGGATCCAGGTTCGTCGTCGGCTCGTCGCGGACGTACCGGTGGGTGACCGACTTGGCCTCGATTGCACGCCGGCCGGCACGATCGCCCCGGCCGGGAAGCCGGCGACCAGCTCCGGCAGCACATCGATGACGCCCGACAACAGCCAAGCGTAGTGCGGCTCGGCATCGAGAACGCGCGTCGCCGGGCTCCCTCCGGAGCCCCGCCCCGGAAAACCATGCCCGACAGCCCTGAGGGCGTCGGTCGCAGCACGCGGCAAAAGAAAAAAGCAAGGAGATATCTCCTTGCCTCTCCTAATTTATAGCGCACTGGGGGGCTTGCGGCAAGGCCGGGGTCAAGGCGCAAAATCATCGCATCAAGCCCACCACCTGCGGAAACGGCGCAGGCTCGGGTACGGACATATGTCTGCCGCCCGCCGCTGCAGAGCAGTGGAGCAAAGCCGCCGCCACGAAGGGATCGCAGTGATCGAGCAGTACGTATGGGATCTCCGAGAGATCGACGAGACTCATGTCGCGGCCGTCGGCGGCAAAGGGGCGAACCTGGGCGTGCTGTCCCGGATCGACGGCATCCGCGTGCCGGCCGGCTTCTGTGTGCGGACCGAAGCCTTCCGGCGGATCGTGACGGAAACGCCGTCGATCGGCGGGCAGCTCGATGAGCTGTCGCGCACGGACCCGGAGGACCGTGACGCGATCCGCTCGCTCAGTGCGAAGATCCGTCGGACCATCGAAGAGGCCGCCATCCCGGATGATCTCGCGGCCGAGATCACAGGCGCGCTCACCCGGACCGGCGAGGAAGCCGCCTACGCCGTCCGGTCCAGCGCGACGGCGGAGGATTCACCGACGGCCTCCTTCGCCGGCCAGCAGGACACGTACTTGAACGTCACCGGGCCGACGGCGATCCTGGAACACATCAGCCGGTGCTGGGCCTCGCTGTTCACCGAGCGGGCCGTGGCCTACCGCCGGCGCAACGGCATCGATGACCGTACGGTCCACATGGCCGTGGTCGTACAGAAGATGGTCTTCCCACAGGCGGCGGGCGTCATGTTCACCGCCGACCCCGTGACGGGCAACCGGAGGACCGCCACCGTGGACGCTGGCTTCGGCCTCGGCGAGGCCCTGGTTTCCGGCCTGGTGAACCCGGATGTCTTCACGGTGCGAGACGGCGAAGTCGTCACCGAGACGATCGCCGCCAAGCAGCTCGCCGTCCACGCCCTGCCGGCCGGCGGTACGCAGGAGGTGGCGATCGACGCAGAGCGACAGGAGCAGCCGACTCTGACGCGTGCGCAGGTCGTACGGCTCGTGGAACTCGGGCGCCTGATCGAAGCGCACTTCGGCCGTCCGCAGGACATCGAGTGGTGCCTGGTGGACGGCGAGTTCCAGATCGTCCAGAGCCGGCCGATCACGACGCTCTTCCCCATCCCCGAGGCCGATGACCAGGACCGTCACGTCTACGTCTCCGTAGGCCATCAGCAGATGATGACCGACCCCATGAAGCCCCTGGGGTTGTCCATGTGGCAGCTGACGGCCATGGCACCGATGCACACGGCCGGCGGCAGGCTCTTCGTCGACGCCACCCGCGCCTTGGCCGCGCCCGCGAGCCGCACCCACCTCCTGGACCTCGCGGGCAGGTCCGATCCGCTGACCAGGGACGCGCTGGAGACCCTCCTCGACCGGGACGACTTCCTGCCCTCCCTCCCGGACGCGGTTCCCGGCGGGCCGATGGCCGGCGCCGCGCCTGCCCCGATCGAGACCGATCCGGCCATCGTCACCGAGCTGATCGAGCGCAGCCAGATGTCCATCGCCGCCCTGGAGCGTGACATCCGCACCAAGACCGGACCGGAGCTGTTCGACTTCCTGCTGAAGGCATTCCAGGAACACAAGCGAGTCCTCGGTGATCCGCTCAGCATGCAGGCGATCATGGCCGGGATGGAGGCCACGTGGTGGCTCAATGACAAGCTGCGGGAGTGGCTCGGCGAGAAGAACGCGGCCGACACGCTCACGCTCTCGGCCCCCGGCAACGTCACGTCGGAAATGGGACTGGCTCTGCTCGACGTCGCAGACGTGATCCGCTCGCGGCCGGAGGTGGTGGCATTCCTCCAGGGCGTCGAGGACGAAGACTTCCTGGACGAGCTGGCCGGACTCCCGGGCGGAGCCGAGGCGCGCGATGCCATCGAGTCCTACCTCGACCGGTACGGCATGCGCTGCGTCGGCGAGATCGACATCACGCGGCCGCGGTGGCGCGAGCGCCCCACCACGCTCGTGCCCGTACTCCTCGACAACGTCAGGAACTTCACCCCCGGGGCCGCCGGGCGACGCTTCGAACAGGGACGACAGGAGGCGTGGAAGAAGGAGCAGGACGTGCTGGCACGCCTGCGGGTCCTGCCGGGCGGGGAAGAGAAGGCCGACGAGACCAAGCGGATGATCGACCGCGTCAGGACCTTCATCGGATACCGGGAGTACCCGAAGTACGGCATCGTCTGCCGCACCTTCCTCTACAAGCAGGCGCTGCTGGCAGAGGCAGAGCGCCTCGTGCGGGCCGGCGTACTCGCCGAGAAGGAGGACGTCTTCTACCTCACGTTCCAGGAGTTCCACGACGTCGTACGCTCCCATCAACTGGACGAGCGGCTCATCCGGCACCGCAAGAAAGCCTTCCGCTCGTACCACGCGCTCACCCCGCCGCGGGTACTCACCTCGGACGGCGAGGCCATCACCGGGGCGTACCGGCGAGACGACGTGCCGGCCGGTGCCCTGATCGGTCTGCCGGTTTCCGCGGGTACTGTCGAAGGGCGGGCCCGGGTCGTCCTCGACATGGCGGACGCCGACCTGGAGGCGGGCGACATCCTGGTCACGAAGTTCACGGACCCCAGCTGGTCGCCCCTGTTCGTCGGCATCACCGGTCTGGTGACGGAGGTCGGCGGCCTGATGACCCATGGCTCGGTGATCGCGCGGGAGTACGGATTGCCGGCCGTCGTGGGGGTGGAGCAGGCCACCCGCCTGATCCGGGACGGCCAGCGGATCCGCGTGCACGGAACCGACGGGTACGTCGAGATCCTGTCCTGACCGACGGCGGCCCTTTAATGGGCGCGGAACAAGGGGGCTTGGGGCGTCACCCATGACACCTCAAGGCCCCGGTACGCGGGCCCACGCTGCCAAAGCCCCCGGCCGAGGGCACGCTGTTCGGCCGGGACTGTGGGCGCTCGATTCCTAACGCAGGGCGGCGGCGACAATGCCTTCGAGAGGCTCGCGCGGTACTTCGCCGCCGCTCACCAGCCGGTCGAAGACCAGTCCGTCGACGCAGGTCAGCAAGGTGTGCGTGCGGTTCTCGACGTCCGTCACGCCCTGACTGGCGAGGAACAGCCGGACGGCCTCGCGGCCGGCGTTCTCGCGGGGGACGAGGATCTCGCGCAGTTCGGGGTCGCGCACGCTCTCGACGGCGCAGGCGTAACGGGCGAGCGAGCGGCGGCGGCCCTCGCCGGTGAGTCGCTCCCGGACGAGCAGCGCCATGGCGTCCACCAGTTCCTCGGCGGTGCGGATGGGCGGGAGTCGCTCGGACGTCGTTTGCAGTTCCTCCTGGTCGAGTCGGACAAGCCGCGTGACGAGTGCGGTGAGCAGCGCGGCCCGGGTGCGGAAGTACGCCGACGTGGTCCCGGGCGGCAGAGCCGCTTTGTGGTCGACCGCCCGGTGGGTCAGGCCGCGGATCCCTTCGTCGGCCAGTACGTCGAGAGCCGCGTCCGCGAGGAGGGTGCGCCGATCGGAAGTCATGGCTCCTTTCTACACCTGTAGAGTCTCGGTTAAGGTGTTCTTCTACGGATGTAGAAGAACGGGGGCTTCGGTATGGGCAGCATGGCAGTGGTGGTGGGCGGGGGCATCGGCGGGCTGGCTGCCGCGATCGGCCTGCACCGCATCGGATGGGACGTGACGGTCGTCGAGCGCGCGTCCCTGCTCGAGGACGCGGGAGCCGGCATCTCACTGGCCGCCAACGGCCTACGGGCACTGGACGAACTCGGCGTCGGCGAGGCGGTACGGGATGCCTCGCGAGGCCAGTACAGAGGCGGCACCCGCACCCCGGAGGGTGGATGGCTGACCCGGATGGACGGCGCGGTGCTGGAAAAGGCGGTAGGCACGCCGATCATGGGCATTCCGCGCTCCGCCTTGCACCGGCTGCTTCGTGAGGCCCTGCCCGCCGAGGCGCTGCTGATCGGCTCCGAGGCCGGCGAGATCCGGCAGACCGGCCCCGGGACCGTTCAAGTCGGCTGCGGTGACACCATCCTGGACGCCGATCTGGTGGTGGCGGCCGACGGCATCGGCAGCAAGGTACGCAGCCTTCTCTTCCCAGCTCACCCGGGCCCCGTCTACAGCGGCTCGACGGTGCTGCGCGCCATCACCGAGCAGGCGGTCGAACTGCGCACCGACTTCGAGTTGACGTGGGGGCACGGCGCCGAGTTCGGGCACATCGTCTTCCGTGACGGACGGGCCGAGTGGCACGCCGTCCTCAACCTGCCCGCCGGGACGCGGTTCGCCGACCCGCTGGCCGAACTGCGTCGACGGTTCCGCGACTGGCACGACCCGATCCCCGCCCTGTTCGACGCGACCCGGCCCGCTGCCGTGCTGCACCACGACATCAACGAAATCCGCACGCCGCTCCCCTCGTACACCGTCGGCCGGATCGCGCTGCTCGGCGACGCGGCACACGCGATGACCCCCCACCTGGGGCAAGGCGCCTGCCAGGCGCTGGAGGACGCGGTCACCCTGGCCGCCGCGCTCGCCACCGAACCCAGCGTGGAAACCGCGCTCGTCCGCTACGACGCCGAGCGCCGGCCGCGCAGCCAGGCGGTCGCGCGGGCCGCCCGGCAGGCCGGGCGGATGGGCCAGCGGCTCTCCCACCCGCTGGCCGTCACCCTGCGCAACACGGCGATGCGGCTGACGCCCTCCCGTACCGCGACACGCATGATTCTTCGACACCACGCCTGGGTTCCACCGCAGTTGAACTGAACCGATGCGGGGTGCGGGGTGTCCACCGGTGGACAGAAGACCGAACGGCGGATCGACGCGCTCACCGCCGCCGCGAAATTCCCTTGCCCAATGGTCAAGAATTTCTGCTCGGCCTCGGTGGACTCTTCTTCGACACGGCCGCCACGGCCTATCTGCCGGATCTGCTCGGCCGTGACCCCGCACTCCTGGAGCGAGCCAACTCCCGCTTGCGCGGAGCGCAGACCGCCATGTCCGGCTTCGCGGGGCCGCCGGCGGGCAGTGCACTGCTCGCGCTCGGGCGGGCGGTTCCGCTGCTCGCCGACGCCGTGTCGTTCATGCTCTCCGCACTGCTCGTACGGTCGCTCCCCGCCGTGCCCCGGCCCGTGCCGGAGATCCGCGAGTCGCTGCTCCGGCAGGCGCGGGCCGGGGCCTCGTACGTCTTCCGGGACCGGTTGCTGCTCGGGCTCGCGCTCCGCCCGGCGGTCGGGAACATCGCCTTCCTCGCTGTGGAGACCGTACTCGCCCTCTTCGCGCACGACCGTCTCGGCATCGATACCTACGGCTTCGGCCTGCTCCTCACAGCGGAGGCCACCGGCGGTCTGCTCGGTGCGGGCACCGCTTCCTGCCCGGGCCGACGACTCGGTACCGGCACCGCACTGACCTGTACGGCCGCCGTCGAAGGGCTGGCCATCCTGGGTCTTGCCGCCGCCCCGAACCCGTACGTGGCCGGGCTGGCGCTCGCCGTCTGCGGGGCCGGCATGGGCGCCACGATGGTGCTCGGGCCCTCCCTCCGGCAGGCGATCGTCCCGCCCCACCTCATGGGCCGGGCCGCCTCCACCTCCCGCATGCTGGCCATGTGCGCCGCCCCCTTCGGGGCCTTCCTCGGCGGCTGGCTGGCCACCGCCTACGACATCCGTACCCCGCTCTACGCCGCCGCCGGCCTCCTCCTGGCGATGACGGCCGTCACGGCGTCCATGACCGGCAACCGCCGGGTCGAAGCGGCGTTGCGTGCCGCTGCCCCGGCCGACGGTCCGGAACATCCGGCATCCAAGGCTCACGCCGAGGAGGGGGCACCGGACGTCACGCCGACGGCCGGGTGAGTTTGGCGGCCACGGCGTCGAGGACCCAGTCCAGGCCGGTCGCGAAGGACGTCTCGGCGTCCACGTCCGTGCCGTCGTGCACGGCTTTGCTCAGCGCCGGGAAGCGGCCCGTGCCCAGCATTCTCATCACATGCGGGCCGGAGGCGCGCTGCCAGTCGCGCTTGGACAGGCCCGTCGCGCGCTCGGCCCGCAGGTTCGCGATCTCACGCCTGATCGCGCCGGTGGAGTAGGCGCTGACAGTCTCCGCGGCACGCATGACGGTGTCGATGTCGGCGAGGCCGTCGAGAGCGGCCAGCGTTGCCTCGGTCACGGCGAGGCCGTTCGGGCCCAGGGCCGGGCGGCCGCCGAGCAGGTCGGCCAGCCATTCATGACGGAGAGCCGCCTGCCTGGTGCGGTGGGCGAGGGCCCGCAGCGCCTCCCGCCAGTCACCGGGCTGCTCCCCGGGGAGGATCTCGGCCTGGACCTCGTCCATCATGAGGTCGAACAGCTCTTGCTTGGTGGAGATGTATCCGTACAGCCGCATCGGGCCGGCGTTCAGCCGGGCGGCGACCTTGCGCAACGACACCGCCTCCAGCCCGCCTTCGTCGGCCAGCGCGATGGCGGCGGCGACGATCCGCTCCCGGTCGAGCGGCACGGGGCGATTCTGTGGCTCCGGCCGGTCCCACACAGACATGGTCACACCGTTCTGTTGCTATGCAGCACACTGGAGAAATACAGTGTATCGGCATGAGACATCGTATCGCTGTGGTCGGAAGTGGCCCCGGCGGCCTTACTTGCGCCCGTGTCCTGCACCGCCACGGCTACCCCGTCACCGTCCTCGAACGCGACCCCGCCCCCGACGCCCGACCCCCGGGCGGCACGCTGGATCTGCAGGAAGGGCTGGGCCAACTCGCGCTGGACAAAGCGGGGCTGCTGGCGGAGTTCCAGGCGCTGTCCCGTCCCGAGGGGCAGGCCATGCGCATCCTGGACACGGACGGGACCGTGCTGCGCGACTGGCCAGCCCGTCCGGATGACCGGGCCAACCCCGAGATCGACCGCGGGCAACTCCGCGACCTGCTGCTCGGCCCTCTCGACGTCCAGTGGGGCCGGGACGTGACGCGGGTGGTGCCGGGGACCCGGGACGGCGTACTGGTCCATTGCGCGGACGGGCGACAGGAGGCGTTCGACCTCGTGGTCGGCGCGGACGGAGCCTGGTCCCGAACCCGCCCGGCGGTCTCGTCGGTGACACCGCACTACACGGGCGTCACCTCGGTCGAGACCGCCCTCGACGACGTCGACACCCGCCACCCCGACCTCGCCCGGTTGATCGGCGACGGTTCCATGGCCGTGTACGGCGTGAACCGGGCTGTCGTCGCCCAGCGCAACAGCGGCGGCCACGTCAAGGTATACGCCCAGTTCCGCGCACCGCTGGACTGGCACGCGAACGTGGACCTGGCCGACGTCGAGGCCGTGCGATCGAGCCTGCTGGGCCTGTTCGACGGCTGGGCCGCTCCCGTCCTCGACCTCCTTCGCCACACCACCGCATTCGTTCACCGCCCCCTCTACGTCCTGCCCGAGTCCCACACCTGGACCCACGTCCCCGGGGTGACGCTACTGGGCGACGCCGCCCATCTGATGCCGCCATTGGGGGCGGGCGCGAACCTCGCGATGCTGGAAGGCGCCGAACTCGCCGAGTCCATCGCCGCCGGTCCTGAAGATCTGGACGCGGCCGTCCGTGCCTTCGAGGAACAGATGTGGGCACGGGCCGGCAGGTGGGCGAAGATCACGACGGCCGGTCTGGAACGCCTCGTGAGCCCGGACCCCACCGAAGCCCTCGCCCTCTTCGACCAAGTCCAACCATCCTGACTTGGCTCAGCCACTGATGCGGTCGTACGCGGACGGGTGCGATGCCGAGGGAGTGCCCGTATCCGGTAGGCCCATCCCTGACGGGACAACACCCCTGCCTCGGCCGTCGGTTCGCCCTGGGCCGACGGGGAAGAGGACGCGTTGGCCACCGCGGACTCCCGGGGCCGCCGGTGCGGTGATTTTCGAGGATGGCCCCGCGATACTCGGGTGACACGCGGTGCGCACGGGTAGGGCGTGGTGAGCCGGTTGAGCACGACGAAAGGGTGACGACGTATGAACAGATCCGCCTCCAAGGGCTCCTTGCTGGCAAGCCGCGCGCTGAGAGCGGCTCTGGTGGGGGCCGTGCTCAGCGCCACAGTGGGCGCGGCGCCGCCCGAAGACGCCAGCGCAGTCACGAGAACGACTGACGGCGCGCGTGAACGGGCCTGCCCCATCGTGTACTTCGACCTGGGCGAGACCCTCGTGCACAGCGCCGAGGACGGCAGCACCGGCTATCAACCCGGCGCGGCCGCTTATCTGCGTGCCCTGCGCCTGCGCCGCATTCCCGTCGGTCTGATCACCAATGTGCCGCCCTCCTGGGGCACGACCGACGCCGAGCGCGCCGCCAGGCTGCGGCAGGAGGTCGACGCCACCTGGCGGGGGCCCGCGCCCTTCGCCTGGAAGGACTTCGGCGACCGCGTCCTCACCCCGCGCACCGAGGCGGAACGCAAACCGGCCCCCGCCCTCTGGCAGCGGGCGAAGGCCGGCTCGGGCCACTGCCGAGTAGTCTATCAGGCGGAGACGACCGAGGAGGTCAGAGCGGCTTCCTCGCTCGGTTTCGTGCCGTACCAGGTCGGTCGGCCGCACCGGCCCGCGTTTCTCCCGGTCCGGCTGGTCGAACTCCTCGGTCGAGGCTCTCCCGCTTGACCACCCCGCTGCGCAAAAGCAGTTGGAAGGCCCCGAGCAGTACCGCCGTGGCGAGCGCGCTGTGCCACAGCAAGGCGTCCAGGCGCCCGGCGGCGAGATAGGCGCCCGCGGCGATCGCGGCCAGTGCGCACACCGCGCGGTCCACGATGCTCTCGACCGAGAGCAGCGTGGCGCGCGGGGCGTGCGCGGGCACCGCGTCGTTCACCAGCTTGCGTTGAACGGGGTACGCGAAGCCGGTCGCGGCGGCGAACAGGCACAGCAGCGCGACGACGGCCCACGGCCCACCGAATGTCATGGCCGCCAGGCTGCCCGCCAGCGCGAGGCTGAGGAGCGAGACCCAGGCGACCGGTGGCAGACGGCGGCTCAGCCACTGCGGACGGGCCGATGCCACCGCCTCCGCCACCGTCATCGCCGCCATCACACTGCCGTGCGAGGCTTCCGCGATGCCGTGATCCAGTAGGATCGGCTGGAAGAGGTTGACCTGGCAGATCCGGGAGAGCGTGAAGACCGCCACGCCCTGCACCATCACCAGGGTCAGCCAGCGCGAGGAGGCGACACAGCGCAGCGCGGCGCCCGCGTCCCGCAGGAACGCACCGCCTCCGTGCCCGCCGTCCGTCTTCCCCGTACCGCCGCCCGCCCCAGCAAGGCGGGGCAGCGCGACGGCGCAGGCGAGGGAGCCCGCCGCGCTGGTGGCGCTGAGCACGTACGGGGCCGGATGCGCCACGGCCATCAGGGGCCCGACCAGCGGCCAGCACACGACCTTCGCGACGAGCCCCAGCGCCCGAGCGGTGCCCTCCGCCCGCAGGTAGTGCTCGTCGCACTTCTCGGCGCGCAGACCGTCGTACAGGTAGGCGCTGGCCGCTCCCGAGGTGAGTGAACGGCCCGCGGCGATGGCCAGGAAGTGGACGAGGAAGCCGGTGTAGGAGGCGCTGACCACCGGAGCCAGATTCGCCGCGGTCATGACCACCGCGCCGGCGAGCAGGCAGTTGCGGGTGCCGATCCGGTCGGCGATCAGGCCCGTCGGGATCTCGAACAGGCAGAAGGCCACGTAGTAGATGCTCTGGATGCCGAAGATCTGCCCGTCCGAGAGCCCGGCCGCCTTCTGGTAGGCGTAGAACACCGGCATCCACCAGAGCAGGTTGAACAGCAGCTGGAAGCCGTAGTTGAGCCGGATGATCCGGCGGGCGGTGACGGTCGGGCCGACGCCCGCCTCCCGCCTGCTGGAGCGCGCCCTCACAGCGCGTACGGGCGGACCTGGACCAGCCGGAAGTCGCCCCGGTCGGTCATCAGCCACTCGATGTCCAATGGCCGGTCCACGTCGGACCCGCTGAAGTGGGACTGCAAGAGCCGTCCGGCCAGGCACAGGTCGGCGAGCCGGGCGCGGGTGGTGGCGGAGAGCCCGTCGCCCGAGGAACCCAGGGCGACGGTACGGCCGCCGCCCTCCACGGTGTTGTACAGATACTGCTGCGGCAGGACCGAACCCTCGACCACCTGCTCCGGGGAGCCGGGGGAACAGTTGAGGTAGACGTTGCGGAAGTCCTCCCTGCGGGTCGGGTCGCAGGTCACCAGAACGCCGCCGAGCGAGGCGGGGGCGTACTCCTGGACGATGACGCCCATGTAGGTGTCGTCCAGGGAGATGCCGACCTGGTGGCGAAGGCGCACGCTGCGGGGCGAGAGCAGCGAGGCCCACACCTGGCGTACGGCGTCCAGGAGTCCGTCGGCTCCGTGGGCGGTGGTGACGGAGTCGTAGACACCCGCCGCGGAGAACCCCGGAAGGTCCTCGGCGTTGGACGAGGACCGCACCACCAGACGGCCGCACGGGTCGGCGGGGGAGGGCAAGGCCTGCCTGATCTGCCGGGTGACCGACTCGGGGACGGGTGTGTGCCGGATCAGGTGCTGGAGCTGCAGGCAGAGCGAGTCCAGGACGTCGGTGGCGTCGAGTTCCAGTGCCATCTTGAGCTTGCCGATGCCCTGCTGGAGGGCGGGGGAGGAGGCCAGGAAGTGCTGCTGCAGCGCGAAGGGCAGCGCGACGCCTTCGGGGGCGCCGACCGTCGAGGCCACGAAGGCGGCGGCAGCGGCGCGTAATGCCGCAAGGGAGGGCGCCTTCAGGCCGAGGCGGGCCGCGAGATGTCCGTAGAGGTCCTCGCGCGGCGGGCGGGGCCGCCCGTAGAAGGCGGTCAGGTCGGCCGTGCGGCTGTCGAGTACGTGGTGCAGCTCGCCGAGGTTGGCCGCCTTGGTGCCGTAGCGGTCGCGGTCGGCGCTGCGCAGCCGGTGCAGGGCCAGCACGGGAACGTCTTCGAGCAGTGGCGGTTCGAGGCGTATGCGCTGCTGGTGCCAGGCCGGAGCCCGCAGGTCGGGTTCGTGGTCGAGCCGCTCGAGGGATATCTCGTCCTCGCGGACCCGATAGCGGACCCACGCGCCGTCCAGGCCGTCCTTCTCGACGAGCTGTTCCAGGTCGCGCACGATCGCGTTGGGTATGCCCCAGCCGGAGGCGAGGACGTTGGTGTGCGAGAGCGGGGTGATCGGCGCGGTGTTGAGGAATCCGGCGACCCGGGGGACGTCGTCCGGCAGGCACGGCATGGCCACGATGTCGGCCCAGCCGAGCCCGGCCTCCGCCGCCGCGTACTCCTCGCGGGTACGGAAGAACCGCAGCCGCCCGGTGGCCTCGCCGGGATTGAGCGGGGCGCGGGCCCGGGAACCGAACAGCTCGTGGCTGAGGATGCGCGGCACGCGCAGTTCGCTGATCGCCGCCAGCTCCTCCTCCTGCCCGTGGTTGGCGGGCTTGAGGAGCAGCGGCAGCCCGCCGTCGACCCGTGCTCGTACGAACTCGTAGAAGAACGTGAGGAGTTCGCCGTGCATGGTGTCGGCCTCGGTCGTCTCCAGGACGAGGAACCTGCGTTCGCGGCCGTCCGTGTCCTGCTCGGTGTGCAGGGACAGCACACCGAGCAGGAAGCGACGCCCGGGGTCCATGTAGACGGAGGCGTTGAAGGCGTCGAGGTCCGCGTCGAGCGCGGTCAGGTCCATGCCCAGAACGCGGGTGGCGATGTAGTTGACGTGGAAGGGGTGCGCGGCGGTGTCGAGCAGGTGCCAGGTGTTCTCGGCACGGTCGACGACGACCTTGAGGTACGGGTGTCCCGCCAGGACCCCCGCGAGGGTGCGGAAGAGCGGCAGGGAGAGACTCTCGCCGATGACCGTGCGGTCCGTGACCGGTCCGGCGGCACCGGTGAGCAGCTGGGCGGTCATGCCGAAACCTCCTCGGGCTGAGCGGCGGGCAGCACCCGGGGCAGGGCGTCCACCAGGGTCTCGAAGTCGCGGAGCACGGTCCGCGCGTCGGCGGCGGAGAGCAGGCACAGGGCCGCCATGGTGTTGGCGCCGGCGGCCGGGTCGTACACGGGCACCACACTGCCGTCGGCGAGCGAACTCTCCCCGACCACCGACAGGCGGCTGCCCCGGCTGAGGGTGATGTCCGCCGAGACGGCGCGGAAGTCCCAGACCTTGCGGGCCGGCCAGGCCCGGCCGCGGCCGTCGACCGCGAGGACCACGAGGGAGCCCGCCGCGCCGCGCGCCTGCGCCGGGGTGAGGACCTGCTCGGGCCACGCGACCGGGTGTCCGAGCAGGTGGTCGACGAGCATGCCGACGAGGTCGAGCCCGAAGACCTCCTCGATCTGCGGCACGGTCATCGCGCCGCCGAACCGGGCGGCCGTCTCGATCAGCCACATGCTGCCGTCGGCGCCGAGCTTGATCTCGGTGTGGGTCCCGCAGTCGCGCAGGCCGAGGGCGTCGACCGCGCGGCGGGCCAGGTCCACGATCCGGTCCTGGGCGTCCCGGGCCAGCAGGGCGGGGGTGATACTCGCGCGTTCGGTGAACGGCTCGACCGTGGGCATCCGCCCGCTGAGGCACACCGGGTGGAAGGTGCCGTTCGCCACGACGCCCTCGACGCTGACGTAGTCGCCCCAGCCGGGCTCGTCGAACCAGTCCGACGCGGTGCCGGTGACGATCTGCTCGACCACGTAGTCCGCGTCGGCCTTGGCCACATGCAGCTCCGCGTAGCCCAGCCGGGCCGATTCGGCCATCACGTCACAGGAGCGGGCCCAGGCGGCCGGCACCTCCTGCGGGGAGCGGATGATCTGGTGCGCGGTGGAACCGGCACTCCAGGCCGCCTTGAGGAGCAGCGGGCCGGGCAGGGAGCGAGCCGCCGCGCGCAGGTCGGCCTCGGTGTCCACGGGACGGAACTCGGGCTGCGGCAGTCCGTGTCGCTGCCAGGTGCGGCGCATCAGCCGCTTGTCGCGGGCGAGCGCGGAGGCACTGCCCGCCCCCGCGAGACCGAGCGCCTCGCACGCCTCGGCGACGGCCACGACCGCGTACTCGGAGAAGGTGAGCACCGCGTCCGCGCCCACGGCCTCGGCCCGCGCGACGATCAGGGACACCAGGTCGCAGCGGTGTGCGTCGGCAGGCGTGACGACCGAGGCGCACAGTCTTTGGGCGGAACCTGCCACGGCGGGAGGAAGAGCGCTGAGCGCCAGCAGGTGCACTTCCGCCTTCGCGGCCGTCCGCGACAGGACGTGACCGAGCGGCGGACCACCCTTGGCATGCACTAACAGCACCTTGCTCACTGAAGTTCGTCTCCCATCATCGGTTTCGACGGATCGCCGTATGCGGGGGAACGTACGGTGAGCCCGAGGGCCCTCCGTCCCGCGTCGCGGGGCGTGGTCACCCGCTCACTCAAGGGGACCAGGCCAAAGCCGCCCCAGACGCCTCCGTGGACGCCCGGGACTCAGGCATTTGCCTGAGTCCCGGGGTGCCTCCGCCTTCAATGCGGCTTCCGGCGCGGCGGTACCCGGCCCGGGAAGCGGGCATGTGCGGAGTGAGGGCGGGATATCCAACGTCATGTGACTGAGCGTCAGCCAGTCGTATACGGACGGAGACCGCTGTGGACGATTCCAGTCTCAAGGCACTGCTCGAGCACCTTCCCGTGTTCTGGTGGGAAGCCGACGAGACGTGGCAGGTGCTGGCCCAGGGAGGCGGCGCCTTCACCGACACGGGCACGGCGCGGCGCTTCCTCGACCGGCTGCGCCACGAACTCCCCGCCCCGGGGCACTCGCCGCAGGAGAGCCGCCGACGGATCCGGTTCGACGGCCGCACCTTCGACGTCAGCCGGCTCCCGGGCGAGAGCCGGGTCCACGGCCGTACGCGCGGCCTCGCGGTGGAGGCCGGCACCCGCGCCGAGGTCCCGCGCGGGCACGCGGCCTTCGCGGACCTGGTGGACCTCGCTCCGGCCGCCGCCTTCATACGCGACAAGGACGGGCGCTACCTGTGGGCCAACCACGCCTACGGGCACCTCTACGGCACGGTCCCGGAACAGGTCGTCGGCAAGTACATAGAGGACCTCGACGAGCCCGCCGAGGCCGACCAGTTCCGCACGCTCGACCAGGAGATCCTCAGCCGGGGCACGCCGGTACGGCACACCCTCGGCTACCGGCGCCAGGACGGCAGCGCGGGCCGGGCGGTGGGCCACCGCTTCCCCGTACGGGAGAACGCGCAGACCTGCGTCGCCGGAATCTACGTGGACGTCACGGACCACCTGCGCGCCACGGTCCAGTGGCAGGAGGCCGAGGAGAACCTGGAGGCCCTGCGCGACCACAGCGGCCTGCCCTGCGCGCTGCTCTCGGCGAACGGGCGCGTGGTCGAGGCGAGCGCGGCGGCGGCCGAACTGTTCCGGCTCAGCCCGCACGACCTGGTCGGCCGCCGCGCGCACACCCTGCTCGCCCCGGAACCCGACCTCGACCAACTGCACCGGCGCTGGAACGGCCTGATAGCACGCCGCACCCGAAGGGTCGAGACCTCCGCGGTGCTCGTGGACGCCCAGGGGCTGCAACGCCGCGCGCGGCTCCACCTGACGACGATCGGCCACCCCGCCACCCGGGCCCGGCACGTCTGGGCCGTCGTCACCCACCAGAGCCTCGCCCACGAGGCGCATGCGCCGCTCACCGCCGCGCAGGTCCGCATCCTCTCCCTCCTGGCGGAGGGCAGCAGCAACGGCGACATCGCCACTTCGCTGCAGCTGTCCCGGCAGACGGTCGACTACCACCTCAGCCGCCTGCGGCATCTCCTGGGGGCGGCGACCCGCCCGGCCCTCGTCGCGCGCGCCTACGTCCTCGGAATCCTGGCCCCGTGCGCCTGGCCTCCGCGCTCCGCGACGGCGGCCCATCCACTCAGCGCCGTCTGAGGGGGTAGCCCGGCTGGGTGAGCGGCCAAGGGTGGGTGCTTCGTACGGTGGTCCGGCCGGCCAAGGGCGGCGCCGACGGCGACCTGTGATGTCGCGCTGGGGGGGCGGCGGTCGGGGACCGGTGCCAATGGCGGGGACGCGGGGCGGGCGGTCCGCCTTGTCCCACGTGTCGCCTTCCCTGGCTGAAGCCCCAGCAGGCAGATGTGCAGGCGGCCGCTTGTATGGGTATGTCCGTCAGAACGGGGTGGCGGCCATGCCGGTGCAGTGTCCCCGTCGCGGCCGTTGAACCACCCGCGTCGGACTGTCTTCGCGGCTCCCTGATGACAGACGCGAACATGTATGCGGTGATCCCCCGGACGGGTTGAGCAGATCCTTGCGACCCGTCTGCGGGGTCTACATTACGCAGCATGATCGGTACTTCTGCTGCCAGCGCTTTGCTTCCCCCCTTCGTCCAGGAGCGGGTGGAGGCTTTCCACGCGAACGGGATCCGGGGGCGGTGGGGTGGCCGTCACATCCTGCGCGGCCGACGCCTGCCGGGTCCGGGCTCCACCGTGGTCGACAGCAACGACTACCTGCGCCTGGCCGGCGACAAGCGCGTGGTGGACGCCGTGACCGAGTCGCTTCACGCGATGCGGGGGGCGCGGCTGGCCTCAGCGGTGCTGCTGTACGAGGAGCACCCGCAGACCGTGCTGGAGCGGGAGCTGGCCCGCTACCTCGGTTCGGGGGCGGGCGTCTTCTGCCAGTCGGGATACGACGCCAACGTGGGGCTGCTGCAAACCCTGGCCGGGCCTGAGGTACCGGTGTACGTGGACATGCTGGCTCACATGTCGCTGTGGGCGGGGGCGAAGGCAGCCGGCGCACCGGTGCGGCCCTTCCGGCACAACGACATCGCGCACCTGCTGCGCCGCATCGAGGAGCACGGCCCAGGAGTGATCGCGGTCGACTCGATGTACAGCGTGTGCGGCAGCCTCGCGCCGCTGGGCGCGTTGTGCGAGGTGGCCGAGCAGACGGGCTGCGTCCTTGTCGTCGACGAGGCGCACTCGCTGGGCACCCACGGCCCGCAGGGAGCGGGCATGGTCGCGGAGGCCGGACTGGCCGAACGGGTGCATTTCCGCACGATGAGCCTGTCGAAGGCGTTCGCGAAACGGGCCGGTTACATCACCTGTCCCGACGAAGACTTCGTCGAGTACTTCAAGATGACCTCCTACCCGGCCGTCTTCGCCTCCACCCTCGTGCCTTCCGACCTCGTACAGATCACCGCCACCCTCGACGTCGTCCGCGACGACGAATGGCGCCGCACCCGCCTGCACAAGGTCGCCGCCACCCTACGAGAAGCGCTCACCGGCCTCGGGTACGACCTTCGGGGTTCGGGCGCCCACATCGTCTCCCTGCCCACCGGCCCGGACGAAACCGTCATCCAGGTACGCGACATCATGGAAGACCACGACGTGTTCGGATCCGTCTTCTGTCCCCCCGCGACCCCCCACAACCGCACCGCGCTGCGGCTCTCCCTGCACTGCGACCTCACCGACCAGGATGTGGAACGCATCGTCCACGCTTGCGAGATCGTCCGGCCCTTGTGCACCCCTCCCCGCTCACCCGCCTCCTGAGACCTCAGGCCCGCTGCGTCTGGGGCAGCCAGTGGCTCGCCGACCGCACGGCGGGCGACAAGCACCATGTCTCCCGTGATCTACAGCATGACGAAGCACTGCCCCACACCTGCGCAGCCCCGACACGCCGTTGATCACGACGCACAACAACGGCGTGTGTCTCATCGCCCGCGGCTATGGAGGGCAGCTCTACGCCGTGCGGCGGGAGGCAGATGACTCTTGGTCACGACTGTCCACTTCACGGACACCGACGCGGAGATCCCGCTCTGTCCGGAGGTGAGCACCGAGCCCGAGGAGGACCGTTGAACAGCCGTGCCGTCCCCGCCCGTTCCGAGGCGGGCGTGGTGACGATCCCGCCGGAGTTCTTCGCCTGCTCGCCGTTCGCCGGGGTGGACATCGCCGAGAAGATCGGACTGGCCATGATCCCGGGGAGCCACCGCCCCTGGCTCGATGAGGACGTGTGGGACATGACCGGCAGGCCAACCGCCTACGACGTGGCAGCCAAGGCAGTCGGCCCACCAGCTTCGACAAGTCACGCTATGCCGGAAAGAACGACTTCGAGCGAACGGTCGACCAGCTCAAGGGCTTCCGCGCCGTAGCGACCCGCTTCGACAAGCGGGCTTACATTTTTTACGGCACCGTAAGCGTGGCCGCCGTCCGGCTCCGCTTGTGACTCGCCGGACAGCCCTTAGCGCGGCGACTGAGCCGCCCGCGTCGGCGGTCGGCGGCCCAGTCCGGTTCTCGCGCTCGGGTCGGGTGGTTGTTACCCGATGCACCCAGGGACGGGAGAGGGGCTGCCGGTGCAGTTCGTGGGGGTGTTGGCGGTCACCGAGGAGGTGTTGAGCGTCGCGGTGCCGGCGACGTAGTAGATGCCACCGGGGTTGATGGCGGCGGCGTTGCCGCTGACCACGCTGCTGGTGAGGGTGAGGGTTCCGTTGACGCTGGCGATGCCGGCGGCCTGGTGGGCGGTGTTGTTCTTGACGTTGCTGCTGGTGAACGTCGCGGCTGCCGCGCCGCCGGTGCTGTAGATGGCGCCGCCGGTGCCGTCGGCGGCGTTGTTGGACAGCTCGCTGCCGGTGAGGGTGACGGAGCCGAAGTTGAGGATGCCGCCGCCGTTGGTGGCCGCGTGACCGCCGCTGAGGGTGACCGCCTTGAGAGTGATGCTGCCTGTGGTGCCGACCTGGGCGATGCGGAAGTTGGTCGCCCCGGTGCGGTTGATGGTGTTGGCGTTGCCCTCGAAGGTGATGGGCGTGGTGATGATCGGCAGTCCGGAGGGGCCGTTCACGCCGTCGTCACCGTGGGCGGAGGTGAGGGTGTACGTACAGCCGGGGGTGAGGGTCACCGTTCCGCCGCCGGCGGCGTTGGCCGCGCTCACGGCGGTGATCAGCGATGCCTCGTCGCACGCGACGGCCATGATCCGGGCCTGGGCGGTCGCGGGCAGCAGAGTGGTCGTGCCGGCGGCCAGAACGGCGGCCCCGGCAAGGGCGAAAAGGGCACGACGAAATCTCATGGAACCCCCTGGAAGTAGCTCGGCTGCCTCGCCGAAGCGGATACCGCGCCCGTGCGCGGCAAGTTCAGAAGTACCCGCCCGTCCGTAGGGAAATACGCCGGACAGCTTTTCTCTCCATACGGAAATCCGTGGCAGGGGTCAGTCGTTGGGAGGAACTCCGGCGTCACGCTTTCGTATTGCGGATCGACGGTGCGACGTGAGTGCGGACGCCCCTGGGGACCCCACACCCTTCCCCGTTCACGGCCGGCACCAACGGTCTCAACGGCGCCGACAGCACGCCCACCCACCCGACGGGGTGGCCCGGCATCAACGGCTGCAACGGCGCCCCCGGCTGCGCGGATGGTACCGGCGGCGTCGGCAACGGCGCACACGGCACCACCGGCACCGGCAGCGGCTCCTGCTGAAACAACCACCCCCAGCCCCAGCCGAGTACAGCGGCATGTCCCTCGTACGGGTGGGCCCGCAGCCGCTCCGCCATGACGCTGAAGTGCCTTGAGCACAATAGGAGTTATCAACCTCAAGAAGCGTTCATGGGTCTGCCCATCGTTGGCGGAATGGTCGACACCGTGATCGGCATCGCAAGTGGCGCAGTGGCCGGCATTGCGCCGCGGGCTCTGGCCCTCTTGCGTGGTCTGGGCATGCCGGTGTGAGTGGCTTGGGCATGCCGTGACGGCTTGACGTCATTCAGCGAGGGCCTACTCCGAATCCGGAGTAGGCTGGCGGACTCAGGCGGTAGCCCCGGCTGCGTGAGTAGCCAGGGGTGAATGTTTGGCACCGTGTTCCGCTCGGCGTCAGTTCCCCTGTGCGGTGAAGGCCGTGTAGGTGGCTTCGTCGAAGAGGATGAAGCGGACCTCTTCGACGGTTGTGTCCGTGGTGCGGACCGTGTCCACGGCGATGCGGGCCGCGTCGGCCAGTGGCCAGCGGTAGCTGCCGGTGGAGATCGCCGGGAAGGCCACCGTGCGGGCTCCCAGTTCGTCCGCGATCCGTAGTGATTCGCGGTGGCAGGAGGCCAGCAGCTCCGAGCGGTCCTCCTCCCCGGAGAACACCGGGCCCACGATGTGGCGCATTCACCCAACCCTGAGCCCCTGCCCATCGGGCCATTGCGTAGACACGCTCCCGCTCTGGCGGGAGCTTTCGTTGCCGTCAGGGCCGGGATCGGAGACGAGCTGAGCCATGTCCGGCTGTCTATCCGGCCGGAATCCGCGGCGGAGAGACGGGGATGGTCGGGAGGCGGACGGGCGCGGCGCCAGGTTGGCGCGGCGGGTGTTCTGTTGGTGTGGCGTGCTGCTGTACGCGGGAGTCGATCCACGTGCAGAGCTCGTCGAGGGCGGTCTCGGTCCGCTCCTTGTCCCCGGTGATGAGGTAGTCCCCTTGCAGGCCGGAGAAGGTGCTGTTGGCGTCCGTAGCCGGTCCCCGGCACGGCTGGTGAGCCCCACTGCGCCGAGCGCACCCGCGACGGCGCTTGCGACGTGATTGCCCGGCATCTCGCGCAGTCACGCGGCGTAGGAGAGGAACTCGTACCGTTAACGAGCGGAAGACGCCGAATTCCTGCGGCAGATACCCCATGCGCCGCCGGATCTCCAGCCGCTGCGCGGGCTGGCGAGGATCGCGTCCAAGGAGGACGAGGGAGCCCTCGCTCGCGAGCACACGCAGCGTTCGGTCACTGCTCGCTCCTCCGCTGCTCGTCCCTGCCGTCTCTGCCTCCAGGACCGCAAACACCGGGACCCGGCCCGGAGCCGACCGGCTGCGGCCTCCCGTCGGCCCGCAGCCGGTAGGGGCCGAGCTCCCAGTGCCAGTCGTTGCGCAGGACCAGCGCCGCGAGATCGAGGGAAGTGAAGGGAATGCCGCGCGTGATGTCCCGTACGTCCGGCCAGGTCAGCTCCCTGGAGGCCAGAGCCGCGGCGTCTGCGAGAACTCCTGCCCTATGGCCTGCTGAGTGGACGGTTCATGGCCCTCGAACCCCAGCCGCCGGCACAGCACGGAGTGGGCTCGTGTGTCACGCAGCTCGTCGACGGCCGCGGCCACCAGGTCCCGCAGCACGGTCGCCGTGCCGGCACTGTCACCGGCAACTGCTTCCCAGGACAGGTCAGTGGTCGCATAGCCCAGGCAGACGGTGTCCAGTAGCCAGACCTCCAGCAGGAGTCGGCCGTCGGCCTGCCACAGCCGCTCAGCAACCGGGCGCAGCGCCTCGACCGGGAAGGCGCTCAGGGCCCCTGAGCGCCTTCCCGGCCAGGAGCTCGGCACGGCGCTCGGGCGACAGGCGGTGTCCGGTGACCTCCTGCCAGACGCCGGCTATCACACTCGGCTCGCAGGCTGAGGGCCGCTCGCGCTTCCCCCGCAGGCCCGCTGTCTCCCGCTTCTTCCTGGTGTCCGCCCGCAGCTGACGGTTCTTCGCGAGCCGCGCCTGCCAGTCGTACGCCCCCGAAACGAGCCGTTCGGTCAGCCACGCGACGGCCGCCTCGTCATCGCCTGCCTCGTCCGGTGGAACCAGCTGCGTGGCCGCCCAGCGCATGGCGGTGATGCTGCGCCGGTGCCGGTCCGCCAGCTCTTCGAGGCTCAGCTCTCCGGCGACACCGTCGGCGAGCCGTCCGTATTCCTCGGGACTCCAGATGCGCCCCCTGCGCTCCGGCACCGGTATGTCGTCCACGTCACCGTCAACCTGCAAGTCCCCCACTCCGCATGCCTGTTGCCGACCACGAGGCGGTGTCCTGCGTACGGGAGTATGACCGATGCGTGTTCGCGGAAGCGGGGAGGTGACTGCACCATCGCGCGGCGAGGCCGTCCACGCGGTCGGCGCACGGCCTGCTTGCAGGCGACGCATTGCTGTTGTGCGGACGGTCCGGTGCCCGTCCGCGCAGCGGTGCCGTTACATCAGGGCCGAACGTCCGGGACGGTACGCAGTGTGGAGGCGGTCATGCCCCCTGCCCGTAGTCCGGGCAGGGCCCAGCACGGTTCAGTGAGGGCTGGCCGGGCGCCTCATAGCGATTCCTTCCGCCTTTGCTCGCCCTCGCCGGGTAATGAACGTGTCATGACTTGCAAACCTTTGGTAAACGGTGCCTCAAGTCGGTCAATGCGCTTTGCGGGAAGCCAGCAAAAGATGTTGATCTCGATGTGCACGCATCTGGCAGAGGCTCACGTGTCCTCTTCCGATGGACTTGAACAGAGAAATGGATTGCTTAATGCGTATGACGGCACGTCATCGGACTGGCTTAGCGGCGGCGCTTGCGGCGGGTGCCGCGCTCATCGCGGCTGCACCGGCCACCGCTGCGGACTCCTCAGGGCAGACGCTGGATAAGGTCCTGGCCGAGTCGGGCAAGACCACCACCTTTGCCCGTGACACCGCTTGGTCTTTCACCAAGCTCAAGGGGGACCACCACCTTGCCGCTGACAAGGAAGGCGGCGTGGCCATCGAGGACGGCAAGGGCGAGAAGCTCCTCACCATGACGCCGAAGCCCATCAAGGACATGGATGGTCATCTGCACAAGGTGACTTGGACGGTCAAGGGCAACACCCTTTACCAGCACGTCGATACCCCGCAGGCCACGCTCAAGGGTGTTGTAGCCCCCACTGTGACGACGTACGGGTTCTGGGACTGGGCCAAGTGCCTAGGCAAGAAGAGCCTGGACACGGCCGAACTCGGCGGCGTTGCAGGCTGTGTTACAGGCATTGAGACCGGCTGCGTGGGCGGCGCCGCCGTGGGTGGCTTCGGAGGCGCCGTGGCCGGCGCGGTGCAGGGCGCTCACAAATGCTGACCGACTCGTCGGGAGATAGGCTGTGGGGGTGTCCCTAGGTGGTGCTGCAATGAATCGGGACGAACTGCGTCCGCCGAATGACGGGGTGTTCTTCTCAGGCACGATCGCCGTGGCCATCTGCGTCGGGACGGCCATCATGACTTCCACGTCCGGGTGGCTGTCGAACGTGGCAGGGATCGTCGGCGCTGCCGCCGTCGCCCTCGTGGGCCGGCTGTGGTACCGGCAGGCCGACCTGAGGTACCGAAAGGCACGCTTCCTCGCGGAAGAGCAGGGCGACACCGGTAACGGGACGTCGTAGAACGCCCGCAGGAATTGCGGCCGCTTAGCAGTCCGGTGGTGCCCGCTGGCGCGCAGTGGGCACCCCGCCTCCCTCTTCACCAGAACGTCGGCACTTCGATTCGTGAGTGGTGAAATGCGCGAAGGGTCATCCCCAATGAGGATGCCCCTTCGACGGCGTGCTATTCCCGCTGAATTACTGCGTGGGGTCGGTCCAGGTACCTATGACGAAACTTTCGGGGCGCAGGACCTCGAGAGCTACGCGCTCATCAGCTCGGAACGAGATCAAGCCCTTCTCGAAGTTGTCTGCGTTCTCGGAGGAGACGGTGACGGAGACGTTCTCCCAATCGTGGAGTTGGGCGCCGAGGCCGAAAGCGCCGATGAGGAAGTTGTTGTCGGCCATCGCAGTCGTTTCGACGACGTCCAGGCGACCAGACGCGCTTGGTCGGGCTCAGGACGATGCCGGTCGGGTCGTATTCAGCGAGCAGCGCGCGGGTGATCGCGCGGCCTCGCGTTTCCGGAGCCGGAACGCGCCAGTATCGCCAGCTCGTTGACAGGCAGTGGTGGCGGGTGTTGCCTGAGCGCCACGGCGTAGGGCTACGACGCTCCGGCATCCTCCGGGCGGCCCCCCCCGTCCAGCTTCGTCCGGACCCCGCGGAACTCAGGGAATCCTCCCTGGCTTCATCTGGAGGCCCGGCCGTGATCATTTTGATCGCCCTTCTCCTGCTGGCTCTGTTCGGGTTCGGCTTCGTCATGCCCCTGCTGTGGATCGCTGCGGCCGTCGTGCTGATCGTCTGGATCCTGAGATTCGCCCACCATCGTCGTGGCCGCCAGGGCGGCGGACGCCGGTACGCCGGGAACCACCGGTAATCTACACCTGGCCCGGGCCCCCTTGCGGTACGCCCCGGGTGTGTCCACTTGGGTGGGCGCCACCCGACAGGCACCGGTGAGGGCACGAGCCCTCAGGGATGGACAGGAACGAAGCGGAGCGGCCTACGGGCCGAGCCAGTGAGGACAGCGATGTCCGCAGTCGTGATCACCGCCTCGATCGCCGGAGCCACCTGTTCTATGACGTGAGCGGCAGAAACGTGGGCCCCGGGCGGCAACCCGCGTTCAGTGCCGGCTTGCCTGGTGCGCGCCCGGTTTCGGACCTGTGGGCAGGGGCAGCCGTAGTGCACAGGGCTCACTCGGCTACGAGCGGAGGACCCAATGTCCCTCATCGTCATCATCATTGCCGTCGTGCTGGTGCTGCTCGTTTGCGCGGTAGCAACGTGGATGGTCACGGCGCGCCGCCGGAAGCTGCGGGAGCGATTCGGCCCGGAGTACGAGCGGACCGTGGAAGGCAAGGACAGCCGCCGGGCGGCTGAGCGTGAGCTGCGCGAGCGCCAGGAACGTCATGACGCGCTGGACATCAAGCCGCTCCCGGCACCGGTCCGGGACCGTTACGCCCAGGACTGGACCCGGGTGCAGGAGCAGTTCGTCGACCGGCCCGACGACGCGGTACACGAGGCGGACCGGCTCGTGACCACCCTCATGAGCGAGCGCGGGTATCCGACCGAAGGGTACGAACAGCAGCTGAAGGACCTGTCGGTGGAACACGGGCGCACCCTGGAGCACTACCGCGCCGCCCACGAAATCAACGACCGCAGCACCAGCCATCAGGCGACCACGGAGGAGCTGAGGGGCGCGATGGTGCACTACCGCGCGCTGTTCGAGGAGCTTCTCCACAACGGCGACCGGCCGCGCGAGAGCCAGGCGTGAGCCCGCCACCGGCGACTTGGGTGCGACGAGCGGGCCCCGTCGGAGCCCGGCCGGGACCTATGACGGACGGAAGTGAAAAGATGCGCAACCAACAGACACCCCAGCCGGACGAGGGCGCTCTGTCCACGGACGACCTGGCCGCTACCCGGCAGGGCACCGGATACGAGGCGCCGGGCTCGCCAGGCACCCCACCAGAGTTCCCCGGGGAGGCCACCACCATCGGCCGGCAGGCCCGGGAGGAAGAGGTAGGCCGGACATCCGCCGGCGAACGCCGGGGAGCGGAACTGGCCGAGGAGAACGAGCCCCTGCTCGGCGACGAACAGAAAGAATTTCGCGCTCGGTGGCAGAAGATCCAGAGCAACTTCGTCGACGACCCCCAGGACGCCGTCAACGCGGCCGACCAGCTCGTCGCCGAGACGATGCAGGCACTGGCCACCACCTTCTCCGACCACAAGCAAGGCCTCGAAGGCCAATGGCATCGCGGTGAGGAGGTGGCGACCGAAGACCTGCGCGTCGCGCTCCAGCGATACCGCTCGTTCTTCAACCGCTTGCTCAGCACCTGACCAGCCCGGCAGGCCCGTTACTGCCGCCGCCCGTACGGGGGCTACGCCTCCGGGCCTGCACACCGACAAGGCCACCGCCATGCCACGTGCCGATGAACAGCACCCGCGGGTGCTGTTCATCGGCACGTGAGCCGGTCGGCGGGGCTCAGTGTGCGCTGCGGAAGCGGCGGAGGCGGAGGCTGTTGCCGACGACGAAGACGGAAGAGAAGGCCATCGCGGCTCCGGCGATCAGCGGGTTGAGCAGTCCGGCGGCGGCGAGGGGGAGGGCGGCGACGTTGTAGCCGAAGGCCCAGAAGAGGTTGGACTTGATGGTGCCGAGCGTCTTGCGGGCCAGGCGGATGGCGTCGACCGCCGCGAGGAGGTCGCCGCGCACCAGGGTCAGGTCGCCGGTCTCGATGGCGGCGTCGGTGCCGGTGCCCATGGCGAGGCCGAGGTCTGCCTGGGCCAGCGCCGCGGCGTCGTTGACGCCGTCGCCGACCATCGCGACGGAACGGCCTTCTGCCTGGAGGCGCTTGACGACGTTGACCTTGTCCTCGGGCATGACTTCGGCGATCACGTCGGACGGGGCGATCCCGACCTCGGCGGCCACTGCCTCGGCCGCGGCCTTGTTGTCGCCGGTGAGTAGGATCGGCGTCAGACCGAGGGCGCGGAGCCGGGTGAGGGCTTCGGCACTGGTGGGCTTGACCGCGTCGGCGACCTCGAGCACCGCGCGGGCCTGACCGTCCCACGCCACAGCGATCGCCGTGCGTCCTGCGGCTTCGGCGGTGGCCTTCGCCTGCCGCAGGTCGGCGGGCAGGGGCAGCGCCCATTCGGCGAGGAGCTTCTCGCGGCCGACAAGGACGGCGTGGCCCTCGACGACGCCCTGGACGCCGAGCCCCGCGATGTTCGCGAAGCCCTCCGGTGTGGGAAGTTCACCGATCTTGGCGGCGGCGCCGACGGCGACGGCCTGGGCGATGGGGTGCTCGGAGGCGTGCTCCAGGGCGCCGGCCAGGCGCAGCACCTCGTCCTCGGTCTCGCCCTCGGCGAGGTGGACGCCGAGCAGGGTCATCTTGCCGGTTGTGACGGTACCGGTCTTGTCGAGGACGATCGTGTCGACCTTGCGGGTGGACTCCAGGACCTCCGGCCCCTTGATCAGTACGCCGAGCTGGGCGCCGCGCCCGGTGCCGACCATGAGGGCGGTCGGGGTGGCGAGGCCCAGGGCGCAGGGGCAGGCGATGATCAGGACGGAGACGGCCGCGGTGAAGGCGGCGGTCCAGCCTTCCCCGGTGGCGATCCAGAAGCCGAGGGTGGCGAGCGCCAGGACGATGACGACGGGGACGAAGACGGCGGAGATCTTGTCGGCCGGGCGCTGGGCGGCGGCCTTGCCGTTCTGGGCGTCCTCCACCAGGCGGGCCATGCGGGCGAGCTGGGTGTCGGCACCGACGCGGGTGGCGCGGACGATCAGGCGTCCCCCGGCGTTGACTGTCGCGCCGGTGACCGCGTCACTCACGGACACCTCCACGGGGACGGATTCGCCCGTCAGCATGCTCGCGTCCACCACCGAGCTGCCCTGCTCGACGATGCCATCGGTGGCGATCTTCTCGCCCGGGCGGACCACGAAGGTGTCACCGACGGCGAGTTCGGAGGCGGGGACGCGGACCTCGCGACCGTCGCGCAGCACGGTGGCGTCCTTGGCGCCCAGCTCCAGTAGTGCCTTGAGCGCTGCGCCGGCCCGGCGCTTGGAACGGGCCTCGAAGTAGCGCCCGGCCAGGATGAACGCGGTCACTCCGGCGGCGGCCTCAAGGCAGATGTTGCCGCTGCCGTCGCTCCGGGAGAGCGACAACTCGAAGGGGTGCGTCATGCCGGCCATGCCGGCGGTACCGAAGAACAGAGCCCACAGGGACCAGAGGAACGCCGCTGACGTACCGACCGAGACCAAGGTGTCCATGGTGGCGGCACCGTGGCGCATGTTGGTGAAGGCGGCCTTGTGGAATGGCCACGCGCCGTAGACGACGACCGGTGCGGCCAGTGTGAGGGAGAGCCACTGCCAGTTGGTGAACTGCAGCGCGGGCACCATCGCCATGGCGATCACCGGCACGGACAGGACGACCGCGGTGAACAGGCGCTGCCGCAGAGGTGCGAGGGCGTCCGGTTCGGTCTGATCCGGCTCGGTGCCGTCGGCGACGCGGGCCGGGGCGGGGGGGGGGGGGAAAAGAGCAGCGGTGTAGCCGGTCTTCTCCACCGTGGCTATCAGATCGGCCACCTCCACGTCGGCGTCGAAGACGACCTTGGCCTTCTCCGTCGCGTAGTTGACCGTGGCCTCCACGCCGTCCATGCGGTTGAGCTTCTTCTCGATGCGGGCCGCGCAGGAGGCGCAGGTCATGCCGCCGATCGCCAATTCGACTTCGGCTGATGCAGGGGCAGTGATGGTCATGATGCTCCTCGTGCGCGGAGGGGGCGGGGCGGGATCGGGCCCCGGAGGAAGGGCCGGCGGCGGCGTGAACGCTGCGCCGCCGGGCCGGGGATCAGCGGGCGGAGAGGTTCTCGGCCCGGCCGGTCAGCTCGTAGCCGGCCTCGTCGACGGCGGCGGCGATCCGGGCCTCGTCGGGCTCGTCGGTGGTCGTGATGGTGACCAGGCCCGCGGCGACGTCGACGGTCACCCCGGTCACGCCCGCTATGGCAGAGACCTCCTTGGTGACGGTGGTCTCGCAGTGGCCGCAGGTCATGCCCTGGACCTTGTAGACGGTGGTGACGCCCGCGGTCTTCTCGTCGCGCGCCGTGGTGGAGGTGGAGCAGCTGTTGTCGGGGGAGCAGCAAGACATGGGTGCCTCCGGTCGTTGATCTCTCTGTGGGTGCTCCGTGAAGCACCTTCGAAGAGATTTATACCCCCTGGGGGTATCTGCCGCAACCTTTGAGATAACCCGGCGCGAGGTGCTGGACTGCGCCGAACTGGGGTCAATTTCCCCTGGTATGGGATGTTTCGTTCGGTTTGACCAGGGGGTCCGCTTGGATACGGGGGCTGGTCGTGATGCGAGCGCCAAATACCCCTGGGGGTATCTGAACGTCGACGGCCACTGCGGCAGGGGGCGACGGAATCGGCCTCGCCGTGGCGACTGCCCGGTGCGCCGGAGGCCCGCCGCGCGGGGCGCCGCCTTGTCGGCGCCCCCCGCTCGGGATGGATCAGCTGACGCGGAGCGCCAGCGTGGCGGTGTGCAGTTTGCCGCTGGCCTGGAACTGCAGGAAGAGGCGCCAGTTGCCGGGCCAGTCGAGCTGGGCGTGGAAGGGCAGGTCGGGCCTGCCGTCGCCGTCGACCTTGGTCTCCGGCTGGAGGTGGGCGGACGCCTTCGCCCTCGTGGAAGGCGGTCAGGTGGGCGTACGCCTCCAGGTACGGCTGGAGGCCGGTGACAGGCTTGCCGTCCTTGCTGACGCTGACGGTCATGGCGTCGGGGCAGGACACGACGAGCTGTTGCCCGTAGCGGCTGTCACGCTCGTAGCTACATGTCGCTTGACGGCGGCTCCAGGCGTTCGTGTCCGCTCGGGTCAGCGGCGGATGAGGCCGAGGTCGGTTGCGGTGGCGACGGCGGCGGTACGGGAGTCGACGTCGAGCTTGGCGTAGATGCGGGCCAAGTGGGACTTGACGGTGCCTTCGGTCAGGTGGAGGCGGTCGCCGATGGCCTGGTTGGACAGCCCGTCGGCGACCAGGGCGAGAACTTCGGGTTCCCGCCGGGTCAGGACGGTGCCGGGGGTGCGTAGCCGTTCATCAGCCGGTCGGCGACGGTGGGCGCGAGTGTGGTGCGGCCGACGGCTGCGTGCGCACGGCAGCGGCCAGTTCCTCGGGCGGTGCGTCTTTGAGGAGGTAGCCGGTGGCGTCGGCCTCGATGGCGGGCAGGGTGTCGGCGTCGGAGTCGTAGGTGGTGACGATCAGCACGCGGGGGGCTCCCGGGCGGGCGGTGATCTGGGCGGTGGCCTCGGCGCCGCCCATGCCCTTGCCGAACTGCAGGTCCATCAGGACGACGTCGATGTCGCCCTCGGCGGCGCGGGCGATGGCATCCTCGGCGGTGGCGGCTTCGGCGTGGCGGACGGCAGGATCATCAACGGGATCCTGTACCGGAATCGCACCGGAGTGCCGTGGCGGGATCTACCCACGCGTTTCGGCGAGTGGAAGACCATGTGTGAACGACACAGACACTGGTCGGCGGACGGTACGTGGGACAGGCTCTTCGCGGTTGTCCTGGCTGATGCCGATGCGGAGGACCGGGTCGACTGGTCGATGGTGAGTGTGGACTCCAGCTCCTGCCGGGCCCACCAGCACGCTGCCGGGGCCCGCAAGAAGCACCCGCGGATGCCGGGAAAAGGACAACGGCCCGGCAGCACCGCTCTGATGAGGGACTCGGACGCTCCCTGGGCGGCCTGACCTGCAAAATCCACCTCGCCGGGGAAGGCGGACGGCGCCCCCTGGCGCTGCTGATCACGCCGGGGCGGTGGGGCGACGCCCCGCAGTTCGTCCCGGTCATGGAACGCATCCGGGTGGGCCGGCTTGAGGGTGGCCGCCCTCGCACCCGCCCCGACCATGTTGGCGGCGATGAGGCGTATTCGTCCCGCCGTAACCGCCGCCCTGCGCCGGCGCCAGATCAGACACACCATCCCCGAGCCGAAGAAACAGCGGGTCAACCGCCAGAGCCGCGGCAGCCGGGGCGGCCGGCCCACCGGCTTCGACAAGACAATCTACAAAAGGAGGAATGAAGTCGAGCGGACGATCAACGGCCTCAAGAACTCCAGGGCCGTGGCCACGGGATACGACAAGAGGGCCTTTGTCTTCTACGGCACCGTGACGGTCGCCGCAATCCGACTCTGGCTCCGTGCCTGAATAAGTGGTCTGTCAGTGCGGCTCAGCCAGCGTGCTCGGCGGCGCGGGCTGCGGACATCTCCCGGATGACGTCCAGGGTGTTCTGTACGACCCGCCGGGTGCTGACGCGCATGCGCTCGGCCCCCTCATCGTCGTGCTCTGCCTCGGCCGCCTGGCCATGGAACAGGACCTCGCTGGCGCAGGTCAGGGTGAGACCGCCGGTTTTATCCTCCCCGATCTCGTTGTGGATCACCCACGTGGCTCGGTCGTCCCTGCGGTGGAAACTGACACGCTCTCCTGCCTGGAAGGTGACGTCCTCGCGGATCCGTTCACCGCGCACGACGACCTCTCGTAGCAAGCCGTCCTGCCTGCGCTCCAGCACGGTGCACTCGGACATTCCGGCAACGAACGGGACGGCGTTCTCCGCCTTGCTGCGAAGACCAGCCCACACCTCCTCACGGTCAAGCACGTACTGACCAGGCTGAGAGGAATCGTTGACGGCCTGAGTGACCTCGATGTGTATCACGACGGCTCCCATGATGTGGTGGTGTGATTCGACGCCAAGCCTCATACCTCAAGCACCCTTGAGGTCAAGAAGTACTCGCGCTCAGGCCCTCACACCCTTCAGGAGTGGCTTGCTGATGGTTCACAACATCAGCCCCGAGCAGTTAGTCCCGGCATCGCACATGATCCGCCGGACACGCCTTAGGCCGCCCTGCGGTTGATCTGCGCGGCCCGCCCCGTCGGTAGCAGGTGGTAACGCGCGGATATCTCGTCACGTTCGGCTACGAGACCCCACCGGCACAGAGGCCGGATCGCCGCGACCGGCTCCGCGCGACCCATTCAGGCACTTGCACTTCATCGAGTCGGGCTGAGGCGGCCTCTGCCTCGCGACTCTCGGGCAGCCCGAAGTCTCTGGGACGAGACGCTCTTTCCGGAGCGGCATCTCGGGTGTCTCTGACGTGTGCCACGCTGGGTGAGGAAGCGGCGAGGCGTTCACCCACCGCCCCCTCACTGGAGTGCCGGCCCCTGCTACCCGGCCACCCCGGCCGGTGCGCGCGGAGCCCGGATCAGGGCGGAGAGCGGTTCGCGCTTCTTCACGTTCGCCGGGGCCGGCGTCCGGACTGTGGCCGACGGGCGCGGTGCGATCACGCAGTTGGACTTGCCGGATTCCGCTTCACCGTTGACTGCGGTGACGCAGAATTCGTAGTTCCAGACGCCGGGGAAGAGGTAGGCGATGCCCCGGCTGGTTTCGTTGACGATGTACTCGTCGGCCTTGGACGCGCTGCCGTCGTTGACATTACGGACCCAGACGCGGTAACCGGCGGCCTGGTCGGACCCGTCCCATGACAACTGAACGGTAGTGGCGTCGGTGGAGGTGACCTTCAGACCGGTGGGCGCCGGAGGTGTACCGGCCCCGATGGTGACGGACCGGGCGACGCCCGGCATACCGCCACCGGCGGCGTTCCAGGTGACCACCGCGACGAGGTAACGGTGGCCCGACCGCAGCCCGTCGATGCGCGCCGACCTGCCTCTGACGGCGGTGCTGTTGATGAACGCGCCGGGGGTGTCCCTGGCCCAGGTGATGATCTCGTACCGGTCGATCGTGTCGGTGTACGGGCCGGTCGGCGCGTCCCAGGACACGTCGACGCCGGTGGCGGTGGCCCGGGTGACGATTCCCTTGGGGGCCGCGGCGGTTTTCGGGTGTGCGACGTCAGTGAACGTTTCGGACCACCCGGACTGTCCGTCCTCACCGTTGTCGGTACGGACCTGGTATTCCCACTCCCAGCCGTCGAGGGTCCAGGTGGTGTCGAAGCGGGCCGCTTTGACCGGTGTCTCGGTCCAGGTGCCGGTGCCCTTGATCCGGTGCCGGACGGTGTATCCGCGGGCGCCGAAGACCGGCTTCCAGTTCAGCGTGATTCCGCTCGGGCCGGAGTCGATCCAAATCGTGCCCGGCGCGAGCGTCGGCCGCTCCGGGAACTGCGTGGGAATGTTGATCATCTGGCTGCCGAGACCGTAGCTGTTGTGCAAGGTGCGCACGAATGCCTGAGCGATCTGATACTCGCCTATGGTGTTGGGGTGCAGCCCGTCGTAGGCGACGGGGCAGCTGCCCCTGCCGCAGCTGTAGTTGCCGGCCCAGTCGACCAGGGCCACGCGGGACTTGCCTTTGTTCCACGACGGGATCGCGTTCGCGAGCATGCTGTTGTACTTCGTCGTGTTGACGGGCAGGTCGTCCCGGCCGCCGATGAACGTCCGCTGGGGAACGTTGGCCACGGCGAAGTCGAGGTCCGGTTTGACGGCACGGGCCTGGTCGACCAGCGTCCGCATACTGTCCAGCGTGCCTTCCGGGCCGCTGACGAACCAGCCCATGTCGTTGAAGCCGAGCCCGACCAGGAGCAGGTCGGGCTGGTACTTCGCCACCTGCTCGGCGATCAGCTTTTTGTCCTGCGCCGCCTGCCGGCCCCAGACCGAGAAGTGGTCGGGGTCGAAGTTCTTCGAGACTCCTGCGGCGTACGAGCCCGAGGTGACGGGAGCGTTTTGGTCCGGTGGTGGGGCATCCCCCTGCAACCGCGGCACGGGCGGGGGCTTGGGGGAGTCCTGAGGCCGGGTTCCCTGGTACGGACCGACGAAATCGACGTCGATCTTCTCCTTCTTGAACCATTCCCACAGGCGGTAACGCCAGGTCCAGTCACCTTCGTAGCCCTGGCTCATCGAATCGCCCACCACCATCACCTTCAGTGGCACCTTGGACTGTCCGACACCGCGGGAAAGGCGTTGCAGGGACACGTACAGCTTCGGTCCCATGCCCTGGAGCGTGTCGGACATGAACGTCAGGACGTTGCGCATGGCCCCGAGCTTGGCCGCGAAACCGCGCAGACTCTGCTGGGCGTTCGCGATGACGGAGGTGCCACCCGAGGCGGCCCACTCCAGCAACTTCCCGCCCATTGCGCCGCCGACGCCGCCCCACATGGCGACGGCCAGAGCCTCCGCCCACACGTCGGCATCGCCCAGCGAACGGTTGTCGAAGAAGGCGTTTATCAACTCGCCGACCAGCGACCCCAGTGCCCCGCTCACGGCCCCGCACACCGGAGCCGCCGCGGGCGCCCCCACGTTGAACGCCACCAGGCACACGGCTCCGGTGACGACGGTGACGCCCAGGGCGACACCGCCCGCTATGAACTTCTGCCACCAGTTCGCCGTGGTACCGACTTCCGCCGTGTCCACCACGAACACCAGGCTGTCTTCGATGGGGTACACCCGCCCGTCGAAGTCGGGTCCCCCGGCCGCCGGCGGCGAGATGCCCACGCTGTGCTGGCGGAACCGCTTGTCCAGGGACGCGCTCAGGGTGAGGCCCGCGCTCTTGTCGGCACGAATGGAGTCGACCCAGCTCGTCATGGTCTCTTCCAACCGCTGCCGGCCTTCAGCGGGCACATGGAAGTCGAGGGCCATGATCAGGTCATCGTCGCCCTTCGCCAGCGGCCGAAGGTTGCCGGAGTCACCGGCGCAGCCCATCCGGAGCGTGACGGGCGAGTTCTGCTCGACGGCGAAGGACGTGGCATGCGCGCCACACCCCGCCGCGGACGCCGTGGTGCGTCCTTGTCCCCAAGCGGGTTCCGCGGACCCGACCACCAGCAACGCCATCGACAGGACGAACGCGATGAGGCCAGCGCGCCGTAGTCGTCGGCGCCTGCCGGGTCTCTTCTTCACTGTGTCTGAGTTGGGCATACCGCCCCTCATTTCTCGTCAACAGGGGCCCGGGCGCTGGCGGGTACGCGGGCGCCCAGGGTGGGTGTTGTGTTGTGTCACTCCGCACCCGCCTGGGGGACGGAGATCACCAATTGGGCGATCATGACGCAGGAGCATGAGGTGCACAAGGGGCATATTGCCCTGCTGAATGTTCGAAGGGTTGACGACGAGTTGTCATCGAGAATCGAGCCGTTGTTGGCGGAGCCTGCCGCCTGCCGGGCGTCGGCGCCCCGGCCGCAAGTCGGTGCTGGAGAACCGGAAGGTGCTGTGCGGCATCCTGTCGGCCTTCTGCACGGGCGTCCAGTGGCACCTCTGCCCTTCCGCGCCCTGCTGGAGGAAGCCGACCTCGACAAGGGCACACGCAGGCTGCGTGAAGGAGGCTCCGCCACCAATAAGGCCGCGGCGGAGTGGTGTCAGAACGGCCTGACTGGCAAGTCTCCCGCTCTGCCGGCGGCTGCGCCACCACACACCGCCGCCCGGCGCCCCTACGCCTGCACGACTCGCACCGGCCGTACCACCGCGTGGCCGCAGTCGTTGACGATGCAGTCCGCGCGGCGACTTCAAGTTGCCATCGGAAAACACCGGCCTGCATGTGAGGGCCGGAATATAGCAGCTCGTCTCCGGTTAGTGAAACCGGGAATTGTCTAGACGCTTGTACTCGTCCCCATCGGTATTCCGGTGGAGGCATCTCCCTATCGCCCTTTACCTTCCGGTGGTTACCTCTCCGTGCGCTCTTCCAGATTCGCTGTCCACGCCGCTGTCCTCGGGGCACTTCCCTGCCCTTCACCTTCACCTTCACCGCCCAGGCCCACGCAGCGCCCGCTGTTGCCCCGACTTTCTCGTCCGACTACTGCCACCGGTCCGGACCGCGGGTGAGCGACACGAACACGGTCACCATCCGTTCCAGGGCCACCGGCAACTCCGCTGCTGTCGGAACCCTGTACCGGGGCCACCAGTTCACCGTGCGCAGCAGCAGCGGGGGCTGGCGCTACATCACCGACCGGGCGACGGGTGTTACGGGCTGGGTTTCCGGTGCCTACGTCTACAACGAGGTCTACGTCTGCCTGGACTAAATCCCCATCCATAGCGGCCGGGGCTGCCACAGAGGGCATTCCGCTGAGGCAGGTCAGGTCCCTTTCCTTCGTCGGAAAACTCATTGTAAGGAGCTGGCCGTGTCCGACGACGTCGACGATGTGATGGCCGTCATCACCCAGCAGATCGAGACCCGATTCCACATGAGCCTGCCCGAGTTGCACCGGGCCGTGACGGCTGCCCCGCACGCCAACCAGCAAGCCACCGAAGTCGTGCACTGGTTTGGCCTGCTGGCGGAGTCCCAGGCGGCGCTGGAGCGAGCCGAGGACGACCTCGTCGCCGTCCTCACCCAGGATCCGGTACCGCTCGACGATCCGGCGATGGAACTTGCGCATCGGATGAACGCGGCCGTCACGGTCCGGGACGGCCGCGCCGTGATCGTGCGCCAACTCCTCAACTCCGCCGCCCCCGCCGGGCACGGATCCGGCCCCCGGCGCGGCGCCGCCCTGGCCACCGGCCGGGGGCCTGCCCTGCAGACCAGTCCACCGACCCGTCCGTCGGCCCCGGCGGTCCCGGTCCGGGGAGCGAGACGATGAGCGTGAGCAGCAAGCCCAGCAGCCAGGACCGCCGCCTCAGGGATGCCTTCGGGGTCGTCATCGGCGTGCTGTACGAGACGGCGCTCACCGAGGAGGCGCCCACGGCGCTGCGACGCGCCGTGGAGCTGCGCAGCTTCCTCGCCCTTGCGGAGGAACAGGTCGCCCGGGTCCGCGACCGTGTCCATCAGGCCACCGGACCCGACCGCGACATGGGCGTGCTGTTGGCGGAGGACCTGCGGGTGGACGCTTATTGGCTGGAGGCGGCGCTGGATGCCCGCGACGGCTACCGCGTCGCCCTGGATGAACTCCTGCGCACCATGCCCTCGTCGCTCAACGGCCGGCCGCGGCCTGTGCAGCTGGTCCAGCCGAAGGTCACCACAGCCTGGCGCCAGCCACCTTGGACTTCCTCACCCGGCGGTTGGGCGCCCTCGAAGCCCGCTTGGCCAACGTGGCCTTCGTCCTGTCGTGGGCCATCGTTCAAGGGGGCCACGGCACCGAAATGCTCTGCACCACGGCGGGCGGGCTGTCCTGTGCGATTGGGACAGGTTGCCGAGGGACAACCGGAATGGGACCTGGTCACGATAGAGATCCACTGCCGCCGGTCGGGTATGGGCAGGAGCACTATCAAGCCTTTGCGGACGGCTACGGCTATTGGCTTCGACTCATAGCCTGGGAGGGTTACAGCATTCTGCGCGATCTGCGAGAGCTTCGCATGATTACCACCAACGCGAGGAAGTCTGCGCAGGCATCCACAACCCTGGCAGAAGTCGAACGCCGCATCGCCGGGCTCCAGAATGAGGACACGAGTTTGCAGTGGGACACCCTGCGACAGAAGCGTGCCCCAGGTAGCACTCAGGTGTAGACCTTCTCCAGGCCGTCGTGTGGCCGAGCAGTGTTCAGCCAAGCTAGCCGACTCAGCAGCCGCGCACGGATCGAGTGTGCGAGGGCAGGCGAGGTGCCGTGCCCGGCTGCGGGTCTTTTCGATCGTCCGTCCGTACCGGCGAGACCCGCGTCGTGGGGACGCCCTCAGGGAGAGGTGACTGCGTTCCCTCTCCCTGGGGGGACTCAGGCGGTAGCCCTGGCTGCGTGAGCAGCCAGGGGTGAATGCTTCGCACCATGTTCCGCTCGGCGTCAGTTCCCCTGTGCGGCGAAGGCCGCGTAGGCGGCCTCGTCGAAGAGGACGAAGCGGACCTCTTCGACGGCTGTGCCCGTGGTGCGGACCGTCTCGACCGCGATGCGGGCCGCGTCGTCCATCGGCCAGCGGTAGATGCCGGTGGAGATCGCCGGGAAGGCCACCGTGCGGGCTCCCAGCTCGTCCGCGACCCGTAGCGATTCGCGGTGGCAGGAGGCCAGCAGTGCGGAGCGGTCCTCGGTCGCGCTCCAGACCGGGCCCACCGTGTGGATGACCCAGCGGGCCGCGAGGCGGCCCGCTGGCGTGGCGACCGCCCGGCCCGTGGCCAGGCCCTTGCCGTAGTGGGAGGCGCGCAGATCACGGCACGCGCTGAGGATCTCGGGGCCGCCCGCGCGGTGGATGGCGCCGTCGACGCCTCCGCCGCCGAGGAGGGAGGAGTTCGCCGCGTTGACGATGGCATCCACGTGTTGCTGGGTGATGTCGCCCCGCACGAAGGTGATGGTGGTCATGGCGCCATCCTCGCGCACTCCCATGGTCAGGGGCCGGGGTTTTTCCGGGGGCGTACGGCGAGGGGCCATGCTCCGCGCGCGGTCGACCCCGTGCGCCCTCATCGCGCGGTGTGCATCGACGGGGCCAGAAAAGTCATTCCATAGCACTGCCCGATCGGTCCTCGGCTGCCAATCTGCATCCTGGAAGCGCCGAAACACGGGGCGGATCTTCCGTCTCCGGCAGGCCATCGGGGGATCACATGGCACGGGCGGACAACGGTGTTCGGCCTGCCGCGCGAGCGGTGCGGTCTCGGCCTCAGGGAAGGGTGCTTCGGGCACCGATCGCACGCGGCGAGGTGATGGCGCCGAGCGCGTCTTCGCCGTCGTCCGGCGCCCCGGTCCCCGAGGAGCCGGTGGCCCACCGGGCGCGCACTGCCTCCGTGCCGCGTGTGCCGGACCGGCCGGGGCCGGACGAGCAGTCCGAAGCCGACGCCCCGGGGGCGGTACGCGGTGCCCGGCGGGAGTGGGGGAGGGGGCTGGCGTGACGGGCGGCCGGGAAGTGCGGTTGAACGGCCGTCCGGTCGTCCTGCTCGACCCACCGCTGGGTTCGGGGCCGACGGCCGCCGTCCATCGGGTCGAGAACGCGGACGATCTGGTGGTCAAGGTCTACCACGAGCCCGACGCGGCACGGGAGCACCGGCTGCGGCGGATGCTGACGCTGAGCCCGCTGGCCTGCCGCCCGGAGGACAGCCGTCGGCCCGGGCTGGCCTGGCCGGTGGGTCTCGCGTATACGACGGGTGGTGTGTTCCTCGGCTACGGCATGGGCTGTTACACGAGCCCGGAAGATGTGCGACTCACGGGCCTGTTCAGCCGCGACCAGCGGCTGCGCCGGTTTCCCGAGGAGACCGATTGGCGGTTCCTGCTCGGTGTCTGCCGGAACCTGGCGTTCATGACGGCCCGGCTGCACTACGAGGGTCTGGTCGTCGGTGACTTCTCCGCCGAGAACGTGGTCGTCGATCAACAAGGCTTTCCGACGTTCCTGGGCTGCGACGGGATGGGCTTCACCGACCCGGTGACGGGCGAGGTGTTCCCGGCCTTACCGCACACCCCCGCCTACGCGGCCCCGGAACGGCTGGCCGGTGCCCCCGGCAGCGCGCACAGCGACGACTTCGCCCTGGCGGTGCTGATCTGCCAGTTGCTCAGCGCCGGATACCACCCCTTCGGAGGGGTGCCCCGCGACAGCCGGGACGACGCCCGGATCTCGATGGGCCTGCCTCGTGGTGTGATCGACCCGGTGGTGCTGCCACCAGCAGTGCTGGAGCTGGCGCGGGAGGCGTTCGGCCCGGGGATGCGGGAGGTGTCATCGCGCCCCTCGGCCCGGCAATGGCTGGAGGCGCTGGAACAGGCTTCCTTGCAGGGGTCGGTGACGGAGTGTCGGGTGCGATCTCGTCACACCCACAGCACACACCTGGTCCACTGCCCGTGGTGCGAGCGGGCCCGGCTCACCGGAGACGACGCCTTCAACCCGCCGTCGGCTCCGCCCGACTCCGATACCCCGTCCGACTCCGATACCCCGCCCGGTCCCGGGATCCCGCCGGAATGGCTCAGGACGGTGGCAGTGGTGTCGGCCATCCTCTTCGCCATCATGCTGCTCGCCTCGCTGAGGTGACGCCATCCCGCCGAACCCGTCGGCCGTCGTTCCCCTGGTCACCGCCGAACGTCCGGAGGTGTGAGATGACATCCGAGCAGACACCCGGCTCGCCGCCCCCGCGCGCCGCGCACGGGAAGCCACCGGGTGCGGTGGAATCCCGACCGTCCTCCACCCCAGTACGTTCCGATCCGGTGCCCGCCGACCCGGTACCTCCCGCGGCGGCACCGCTCATCGAGCTTCTGGACCGGCTGGCCGGGCTCGCCGGGGGGCCGCCGACGGCCGACGGGCCGGTGCTGGATCTGGTGCGCCGAGGGGTCGGGGCCGCGCTGACCGCTTCCGGTGTCACCCCGGTCGAGGACACCGGTCGCGTGGACCCCTCCCGCCACCACGTGGTGGCCACCCGCGACGACCCCTCCGGCCTGCTGAGCGACCGCATCGCGGAGACGGTCCGCCCGGGCTATCTCTGGCGGAACGTGTTGCTGCGACCCCAGGAAGTCGTCTCCTACGTGCCGTACGTGTGCCCCCGGAACCCGGGAGCCGGCGCCGAGCCAGCACGGTAGGCGGGACGCGCGACGACGTGCGCGATCGCCCGGCCGGGCCTCCGCACGGGCACCGGCCGGTGGTCGCCCGGTCCGGGGAACCCTTCGCATGGTGCCGCGAGGAACGCCATCGGTGACCCCGCCCGACCAATCCACCCCGCCCGACCGGCCCCGCACCGCCCGCACGACCCCCATACGACTGAACCGCTGTCCACCGGAGCCGTCCGAGCGAGGTCGCCCGCCCGCGCCGGTGCTACTTATAGGACGGGTGTGAACAACGCGCGCGGTCCGTCCGCCGACGAGGCAAGGCCCATGTGACGATCCCGGGCCCGGCCCGGTGGGAGGTTCTGGTATGAGACGTGCCCTGGCATGGACTCCCGTCGCCCTGGTGGTGGCGGTGCTGGGTGCCTCGGTGGCGGTCGCCACCGCCGGGCCCACGGTGCCCGTGCGCGGCTCGGCCGGACTGTGCCTGACCGGGGCCGCCACGGTGGCGCTGGAGGACGCGGGGATCACCATGTCCGCGACCGCCCCCGCGTCCATCGACCCCGCGGCCCCCACGTGCGCGCACTTCCCGATCACCCATGGCAGGGTCTCGCTCCCGCTGGAGGACGGCGGGGCGATGCTCGACGGGGGCCTGGCCTTCACCCGAGGCGATAAGAGGGTCGAACTCGACGGCCTGTTCGGCCATGTGGGCAACCCCCGCACCACGGCATGGGCGTCGGTGAACGGCGCGCGGAAGCGACAGATCACCTTCCTGCGATACGCGGTGGACCTGAAACACTTCTCGGTCGGCGCCCGGCGCGTGGCGGCCGAGGACGTACGGACCGTACTGGCCGAAGACGGTTACGCCGCCTTCGACAAGGCATTCGACGGCTCTCCGCTGCGGGCCGGCGAGGACATGTTCACCGTGGGCGCGACCACGGTCCTGGTCCTGCCCGAACCCCATGAGGTGACGTGGTGACAAAAGCCCGCCCCGGTGCCTCGGGGCAGTGACCGGGCGCGGCGCGCCGCCGCTTCGCGAGGAGCCCGCCGCCCGGGCGGATGACAAAAAGGCGCGGATGACAAAAGGCAAGGAGAACTCCCGCTCCTTGCCTGTCTCAATTTATAGCGCACCAAGGGGCTTGCGGCAAGGCCCCGTTCATGCCGCACAATCGTTGATCAAGGCTGGACCTGCGGCAACGTCGAGACGGAGGGGCGCGGACGCGTACCTCCGGACGACGTCGGGCAGCTGGCCGAAACTCAACCTTGTACCTGGGGGGCTTTGTGATCGACGTGATCGTGGTCGGCAGCGGACCGACCGGCTTGATGCTGGCGGGCGAGCTGCGACTGGCGGGGGTGCGCACCGTCGTGCTCGAGAAGCTGACGGAGCCGACCACGGAATCCCGCGGGCGCGGTCTGCACGTGCGCAGCGTCGAGGTGATGGACCAGCGCGGTCTGCTGGAGCGGTTCCGCGAGGTCAGTGAGCCGTTCACGGTCGGTGGCCCCTTCGCCGCGATCGCCACGCCGTGGCCGGAGCGGATGGACACCGCGCACCCGTACGGACTCGCCATGCCGCAGCCGGTCACCGAGCGCGTGCTGGCCGAGCGCGCCGTCGAACTCGGCACCGAGATACGGCGCGGCAGCGAGGTGGTCGGGCTGAGCCAGGACGAGGACGGGGTGAACGTCGAGCTGGCCGACGGCACGCGCCTGCGCTCGCGTTACCTCGTCGGCTGTGACGGCGGCCGCAGTACGGTACGCAAGCTGCTCGGTGTCGGTTTCCCCGGTGAACCCCCCAAGGTCGAAACGCTGCTGGGCGACATGGAGCTGACCGAGGACCCGGCGACGGTGGCCGCCGTGGTGGCCGAGATCGGCAAGACCCACCTACGGTTCGGCGTCGTCCCCAACGGCAACGGGACGTACCGCGTGATCGTGCCCGCCGCCGAGGTGGCGGAGGAGCGCGCCGCGCCGACCCTCGAGGAGTTCAAGCGGCGGCTGCGGGAGATCGCCGGCACCGACTTCGGCGTGCACTCGCCGCGCTGGCTGTCCCGGTTCGGCGACGCCACCCGGCAGGCCGAGCGCTACCGGGTCGGGCGGGTGCTGCTGGCCGGTGACGCGGCACATATCCACCCGCCGGTCGGCGGCCAGGGGCTCAACCTCGGCGTGCAGGACGCGTTCAACCTCGGTTGGAAGCTGGCCGCCGCGGTCAACGGCTGGGCGCCGGAAGGGCTGCTGGACAGCTACCACACCGAACGGCACCCGGTGGGCGCGCGCGTCGTGCTCAACACCCGTGCGCAGAGCGTGCTGCTGGGGACCGATGCCGGTGCCCAGGCGCTGAAGGCACTGTTCTCGGAGCTGCTGGAATTCGAGGTCGTGAACCGGTACGTGACCGAGATGATCACCGGGGTCGGGGTCCGTTACGACTTCGGTGAAGGACACGAGCTGCTCGGCCGGCGGATGCGCGACATCGGCTTGAAGCGGGGCCGCCTCTACGAGCTGACGCGCGGCGGCCGCGGGCTGCTGCTCGACCAGACCGGCGCACTCTCGGTGGCGGGCTGGGAGGACCGCGTCGATCACGTCGTCGACGTCAGCGAGGAACTGGACGTGCCCGCGGTGCTGTTGCGGCCGGACGGACACGTGGCGTGGGCCGGGGAGGACCAGCGGGATCTGCTCACCCGGCTGCCCGAGTGGTTCGGCGCTCCGACTGCCGGGTGCGCCGTCTGAGACTCCGGCGTCCCCGCCGCTTCATCACGCTCGGCCTGGCGGGTCGGCCACGGTCCGGACCCGGCCCCCGACCTCGATGGTGCCGTCGGGGTGCGGGGCGGTCAGGATCCGCGAGCCGCCGCCCTGCCGGATGTCCAGGGCGCGGCCCCGCTCCTGGGTGAGCACGATCGCGGCCGCGCCCGTCGCCTCGTCCTCGACGACGCCGTCACCGCGCCGGGGGAAGGCGCGGGCGCGTACCCGCCCCGCCCCCTCGTCCAGCCACGCCCACGCGTACAGCCACCCCACACCCTCGGGTGGCGCGGGCAGTGCTTCGACCTCGGCCGGAGAGGCGAACCGCTCGGTCCGCCGGCCCGACGCCCATGCGGCGCGGGCGCGCACCCAGGTGAGGTCACCGTCCCGGCGGACGGGGACCTCACCGGCGGGCGGGCGCAGGACGTCGGCGCCCAGCAGCCACGCGACACCGACGAGCGGGTGCCCGGCGAACGCGAGGCGGGCGGACGGCGTCCAGATGTCGACCACCCCGCGCTCGGCGTCGTCGACGAACACGGTCTCGCTGTAGCCGAGTTCGGCCGCGAGGTCCCGCCGGTTCCCGTCGCCGCGCACGGTGGCGCCGTCGCGTACGACACCGAGCCGGTTGCCGCCTCGGCCGTCGGCCCCGCCGAAGACACTGAGTACCTGGATGTCGGTCATCCCGGTATTCAACATCACCGTCCGCACCCGTGCCCGTTTCCGCCCGTTCCGGCCCCTTCGCCGTCGGGGCGGTCCTCGCCGATGCCCCGCCGCCACAGGCGGATCCGGCGCCACCCCCACAAGGTCGAAGCACCCAGCAGCGCCGCGAGGTAATTGCCGAGGACGTCGTGCAGGAGGAAGTCGGACAGTCGATGCATGCCGCCCAGGTTCCGGCCCCGCCCCGGCCCGGCGGTCGCCTGCGATCGGTTTCGCACATCCCCGGCGCGGCGACGACCGGACTGGGATGATCCGGGACAGCCGCGAACGGCTGGGAACGGCCGCGAACGGTTGCGAACGGTGGAGAGCGGGTCGAGGGGAGAGCCAGTCGTGGGACGAGCGGGCCACTTGACGATGCCGGAACTGCCGTCCGGTGCGCGCCGTCGGCTCAAGCGCACGTTGCACGAGCTGCATGTGAAGGCGGGAGCGCCGTCGGTCGGAACGATCGTCCGGGAAATGCCCGAGCGGTACTCCCGGTCCGTGGTGCACGGTGTGTTCGCGAGCCCGGTGATCCCACAGCGCGATCAAGTCGTCGCCGTGGCCGAGGCGTTGGTGCGCCGGATCCGTGGCGCCGACGCAGCGCGGTTGCTCGACGAGGTGTACCGGCAGTGGGAGGAGGCCTGGGCCGAGGACGTCCGTCTGGCCGCGCCCTCCGAGACCCCGGTCTGGACCGTGTCGTACCTGGACGAGGCACCCCGCCCGGCTTCCCGGGGTGCCAACGTCCGGCTCGGGGATCTGTTCGGATTGAGCGGCTGGTCCAAAGGCGAGCTGGCGAGACTCGTGAACCGGCAGGCGGTCGTGATGGGGCATCCGCAGCCGGCGACCGACACCGCGCGGGTCAGGCGCTGGCTCGATATGGGAGAGGTCCCGCGCGACCCCGTGCCCAAGGTGCTGGCCGCCCTGTTCACCGAGCGCCTCGGCCGGGTCGTGACCGTCGAGGACCTCGGGTTCGGCCGGCGTGGGCACGGGGCCAGGACACAGGCTTCGGACGGTCTGCCGTGGCCGCCCGAGCGGACCGCCACGGTCCTCACCGAGTTCACGGGAATGGACCTCATGCTCAACCGGCGCGGCAGCGTGGGAACGGGCGGGACGCTCGCCACCGGACCGGCCCTCGGTGTCAGCGCGGCGTACGACCCGCTTCCTGCGGGCGCCCCGGCCTCCGACACCCAAGAGGGGCGGCGCGCGTGCCTGGTCTGCGGGACTACGGCCGTGGGCGGACTGCTGCACACCCCGGCGGCCCGGGGCGGTGTCTGTCACCCCTGCGCCCGGCGCCTCGGCCATATGGCGGGTCCGTCCGCTTGAGGCCACCCTGACGTCCCGTCGCGAGGGGCCCGTGCGACGATCTCGGCAGTAACTCACATGATTTCAGGACCATGAGAGGGGACGTGGCATGACGGGCCATACACGTCGCAGTGTCCTACGAACGGCCGCCGCGACCGGCGCTCTGACGGCGGGAACGCTCGCTGCCGCCCCGGGTGCGAGCGCGGCACCCCGCGGCGGCCGCCGGCCGCCGACCTACGTATTCGTCCACGGTGCGAACAGCTCGGGCGGCAGCTGGGTGCCCTACCTGCGGGAGCTGACGTTGCTGGGCCACCGCGCCCTCGCGGTCGATCTTCCCGGCCACGGCCCGGACGCCTGCTTCCCCGTCGCCTACCAGGCGCCGCAGGACCTCGAAGCGCTCAAGACGGAGCCGTCCCCGCTCGGCAAGGTGACGATCGACGACTACACCGACCACGTGGTGGACGTCGTCCGGCGGGCGCGCCAAAACGGCCCCGTCATCCTGGTGGGCCAGAGCCAGGGCGGAGTCACCGTCAACCGGGTGGGCAACGCCGTTCCCGAACTCCTCGACCGTATCGCCTACGTCGCGGCCTTCTGCCCGGTGAAACTGCCGACCCTGCTGGACTACCTCAAGGCACCCGAAGCCAAGGACAGTCTGGCGTTCACGATCCCGGGCATCGCGACGGCGCCGGAACTCGGCATCACCCGGGCCAACTGGCGCTCGGGCGACCCGGATTTCCTGGCCAAGCTCAAGGCGGCGATCGCCGCCGGCTACCCGGACGCGGCGTTCCGGGCGCTGATCAACGGCCTCGAACCCGACGAGACGGCGGGCATCGCCGTGGCGGACGCCCGGGTGGACGCCGCGACCTGGGGCCGCATCCCCCGGACGTACATCCGCTTCAGCGAGGACCGGATGATCCCGCCGGCGCTCCAGGACCGGATGATCGCCGAGGCGGACCGGCTGACGCCGCGCAACCGCTTCACGGTACGCACCGTGCGGGCCCCGCACATCGGCCCCTACCGGCGCGCCCCGCTGGTCTCGGCACTCGCGGAACTCGCCCACGGCCTCGCCTGAACCGGCCGGGGTGGCTTGGGAGGCCGGTGCGCAGTCTCTCGCGACGACGGTGTCACATGACCGGACGCACCGGCCTCGCCGCCCCCGCCCGCGACCGCTGTGTGAGCCCGCGGGGGCAGGGAACCGAGTACGGAACCCACCGGGGCGCCGCCCGGCGGGCCGATCCCCGCGTTCCCGACGGAGGACCGGCCAGCGGTAGGTTGGGGCACAGTCGATCTTCCAGGAGAACACCGTGCCGTCCGCTCAGCCCCGTGTCCTGTACGTCACCGACCTCGCCTATCCGGCGCGCGGGCGGCGGTACTGCGACGAGGACATCTTCCTTTCCTCGCGGCTGCGTGACGAGTTCGACATCGCCTTGTGCCACCCCTTGGACGCCGCCGCGCTGATGGACTCCTTCGACGCGGTCGTGGTCCGCAACAGCGGCCCGGTGCTGCACTACCAGGACCGGTACGACGCCTTCCGCGACCGCGCCGCCAGGAGCGGCACCCTCGTCTACAACGAGCTGACGGGCAAGGCCGACATGGCCGGCAAGCAGTACCTGCTCGACCTGAGCGCGGCGGGCCGTCCGGTCATCCCCACCATCGACCGGCGCCAGGACCTCGGCCGACTGCCGCGGACGGACGAGTACGTGGTCAAGCCGAAACTCGGCGCGGACTCCATAGGCCTGGAGATCGTTCCCGGCGACCGGCTGGAGACCCTGGACTACGACGGCGTGCTCGTCCAGCCGCGCATCCGGTTCCGCTACGAGGTCTCGTTCTACTTCATCGACCACACCTTCCAGTACGCCCTTTACGCACCCCGCCCCGAAGAGCGGTGGGTGCTGGAGACCTACGAGCCCACCGCCGCCGACCTGGACTTCGCCCAGGGCTTCATCGACTGGAACACCCTCGACCACGGCATCCAGCGCGTCGACGCCTGCCGTACCCCGGACGGCGAACTCCTCCTCGTCGAGCTGGAGGACCTCAACCCCTACCTGTCGCTCGACCTCCTGCCCCCGCATACCCGCGACGCGTTCGTCACCGATCTCAAGGCGTCCCTGCACCGTCTGCTCGGCCGGGCCGGAGCCGCGCCGCGCGCCTGACCGTCGGGCAGGTGACGTCGTGAGATACGGCATTCATGCGCCGACGCCCTGGTCAACCACCGTCGCGACGATCATGCTGCATCCCATGACAGCCTCACCACACTCCCCGGCACCTACGTTCGAGCTCGGCGGCACGACCACCATCCCGCGCCTCGGCTTCGGCGCGATGCAACTGCCCGGCCGGTGGGACGGGCCCGTCGTCGACCACGCGACGGCGGTGGCCGTCGCGCGCCGTGCCGTCGAACTCGGGGCCGTGCACATCGACACCGCCGCCTTCTACTTCTCCGCCACCAACAGCGCGAACCGCGTGCTGCGCGACGCCCTCCACCCCTACCCCGGCGTCACACTCGCCACCAAGGTGGGCCCGCTGCGCACCCCGACCGGCGAAATGTACGGCGAGGTCGGGCCCGGCCAGGTGCGCGCCGCCGTGGAGCAGAACCTGCGGGAACTCGGCGTCGACGTCCTCGACCTCGTGTATCTGCGGGTGGGCCGCCTCCGGGCGGCGGCCGTGGAGCCGCTCGGCGACCGTTTCGCCGCTCTCGCCGAACTGCGCGAGGAGGGCCTGATCCGGCATCTCGGGGTGAGCAACGTGACGCGCGGGCAATTGGCCGAGGCCCGCTCGATCGCACCGGTCGCGGCCGTACAGAACCGCTTCGGCGTGCTCGACCAGGAGCACAGCGCGCTGGTCGACGAGTGCGCGGACGCCGGGATCGCCTTCATGCCCTTCTTCGCGCTCGGCGGCGGTCACACCACTCTCCTCGGCGAGAACCTCCAGAAGGTCGCCGACCGGCACGGCACGACCGTCTTCCAGGTGGCCGTCGCCTGGGGGCTGGCCCGCTCGCCCTCGATCGTGCAGATCCCCGGCACCAGTTCCCTCACCCACCTCGAAGAGAACATGGCCGCGGCCCGCGTCGTGCTGGACGAGGACGACATGGCGCTCCTGCGCACCGCCGCCTGACCGCCCCGGCTACGGGCGGTGTGACGGCAAGGGCGTGAGCGCCGGCCAGCGGGCGAGCACGCGTCGGCGCATGTCCGCGCAGAGCCGGCCCAGGCCGCTCAGATCGGCCCGGTCGGCGGTCATCCGGGCGACGACGCCGAGCCGGTGGGCCAGCCGTTGCCGGGCGGTCGCGGTGCCCCACGTCCAGTCCCGTTCGGTGACCCGGGCCAGATGGTCGGTGGTCTCGCGCTGGGCCCGGGGGACGAGCGCGTCACCGCGGAGCAGCCAGCCGGCGCACGCGTCGGTGAGGTCACCACGGGGATGGGATCCGGTCGCGGTGCGCCAAGCCGCGCCATAGGCGGCTTCGGCGCGGCCGAGGAGCCGTTCGGTGGCGGCGGTGGCGCACCAGCACGTCGGGAAGCCGATGCGCAGATAGGCGAGTTCCATCAGACCGTTGCCCAGAGCGGACTGTTCGAAGTCGATGAACCGGATTCCGCCGGTGGTGTGCAGATCGTTGCCCGGACACGGATCGCCGTGCAGCAACGCGTACCCGGACGGCTCGCCGAGGCGGTGGACGAGCCCGTCGAGCTGGCCGGGGACGGGGGACGGCACGGGCACCTCAAGGGCGTCGGCCAGCCTGAGAAAGGCGGCTGTGTCGTGGTGCCCGGGGCCCGACCAGGCGGGGAGCGCCCCGGCGTCCCGCGGCCCGGTCGTGGCGTGCAGCCGGGCCAGGGCCGCGGCGTAACCGACGATCCAGTCACCGGCCGGGCGGTGATGGTCCAGGTGCTCCAGGACCACGACCCGCTCGACGGGATCGGCACCGAGGAGCGCGGGCGCCACCGGCGGGTCGGCGCGGGCGGCCAGCCGCAGCGCGGTCACTTCGCGGGCGTAGCGCTCGGCGGCGTCCGGGCCCTCGGCGGCCTGTTTGACCACGGCCCGCACACCGTCCAGTTCCACGCGCCACACATGGGAGCGGGGGCTGCTCTCCAGCTCGCGAGCCTGCAGGGGGTTGCCCAGTGCGGCCCGCAGGGTTTCGCCGAACGGCAGCCGTGGCGACATGAACGCGTCCTCCCGTAGGGGATGACGGGATCGGGGCCCGCCATGGGCGGCCACAGTAGGCGGTGGGCGCGGCCGGCGGCCACGGGATTGTCACGCGGGGCGAACTCCCGGCCGTGGCCCGGGCCGTGCCCCGCGATCCGTGTTTCCCCGCCGCTGTATCCGCTGCCTGTCCGCCTGCCGCCCGCGTGCCGACGCCGGTGCCTTCGTGCCTGCTTTCCCTACGCCGCCGTGCGCGCCCGCTCGGGGTGCTCCGGCCGGTGGCCCTCCGGGCCGAACTCCACCGCCGACACCCCCTCACGCGACGTCACGTCGAGCAGCACCACCGAGGCCGCCTCGGCCAGTACGCCGGGTATCGCGCTCCCGCCCGCCTCGGCCTGTGCGGACAAGGCGAGCAGCAGCCGGTCGAGCCGCCGCCGATGGCGGGCGAACACCCGGCCCGGCGCCCAGCGGCCCCGGGCCCGCTGCCCCGCGAGGGCCTCGGTGGCGCCGACGTCGAGCAGCACCAGATGCAGTTCGCGCCCCTGGCGCCCGGCGGACCGGGCCAGCCAGCGGCGCAACCACGGGCGACTGCCGCAGTCGTGCACCAGCAGCGGCCCTCCGGCGCGGACCGCCGCACGCAGCAGGCGGACGTGCTCCCACCGCGCCCAGGGCCGGTACACCGCGTAGGGCAGACGCTCCGGCATCAGTGCCTGGCACGCGACGTGGACGTCCCGGGGGTCGACCGCTGCCGCCGCCTCGGACCAGCGGCGCAGCAGGGTGCTCTTGCCGCTGCCGGGCAGCCCGGAGACGACCAGCACCGCACCCGGTGGGTAGGACAGCACGGCCGGAACACCGGTCTGTCCCCGGAGGTCCACCAGCCCGCGTGGACGCACACCCGCCCCGGGTCCGCGCGGAACAGCCCGTACGTCCGCCGCTCCCGGCCTGCCTTTGTCGCCCACTACCGCCCCTTGTCCGTGCCGACGTGCCCCACGGCCTCGTCGGGCCGCCAGCCGGCCCTGGAGAACCTCGCGCGTCACCCCCGCCGGGGCGTGAGCGGGGACGGTCAGGGAGACGCCGTGGGGAGCCCGTTGGTTTCCTCTCCCGGGACATTCACGGAGGGTGAGGCGCGATACGCGGGCAGCCGGACGGTCAGCGGTCCGGGGCGGGATCCGGTGCCAGGGCGATACGGAGGAAGCGGGGCCGGTAGATGCTCGCGCGGTCGAGGACGTCCCCGGGGGCGAGGCTGTTGACGTTGTACGAGACGACCAGTTCGCCGTGGGAGGCGAGTTCCGGGTGTTCGTGCGCGTTGTAGGCGTAGACGTTCGGGTTGCGGTAGGTGCCCCGCGGGCCGGATTCGGGTGCCGTGTACACCGTGCGGGGTGTGCTGAACGGGCCACCGGGGGAGTGGGACCAGGCGAGCTGGAGTTCCGCGCTGAACGGCGGGTCCGCACGCTGGGTGAGCAGGGCGTACCAGCGGCCGTGGCGGACCACGCTCAGTTCGTCCGCGACCCGCACCGGAGACCCGCCGGGGCCGGACAGCCGGGCGGACCGGGACTCGTGGGGGGACCAGGTGCCGTGGCCGGTCCGGTACTGCCAAGGGCGGCGCAGGTCGGATCCGGCGACCCGGGCCAGCCGCAGGTAGTGGCCGCCAAAGGCGGCCTTCTCGGTGCCGTAGACGTAGGTGTGATTCCCCTGCCGTTCCAGCCACGCTCCCCAGGCCGTGCCGGTTGCGGACGGCAGCGGGGTGACCGACCGCGGCCGGCCGAGCCGGCCGGGGGGAAAGCGGGCCAGGACGTTGCCCCGCCAGGCCACGTCGAGCGCACCGCTGCCGGTACGGGCGTAGCGCGCGTAGACGACCGCCAGGCCACGGCCGTCGGGGACGCCGGCCCGGGCCCAGTACCAGTGGCCGCGTCCGGACACCAGGGACGTGGGGCGGCCGGAGGTGTCCCGTCCGGTGATCGTGCGGGGGCCGCCGGCGCCCCACAGCACGAAGCTGTTGTGGAGGAAGGGCGTCGGTCCGCCGTCCTCGGTGGTGGGAGGGCGGGAGCCGTCGGGCCGTACGGTGCCGAGGAAGGTGTCGGAGAAGATCCACAGTTGTCCGGCGGGCAGTGGTACGGAGTAGGTGCTGTCCCCGCCGGTCCAGTGGTTCGGTGAGCGGCCGTGTTCGGCGTAGCGGGTGAAGGCGTCGTTCAGCGCGTGGATCGGGCGGGCCCCGGTCACCCGTGGCGGGCCCGCCACGGGATGCGGGGCGGGTGGCAGGAAGGCGCAGGTCGCGGTGAGGGCGGCGAGCAACAGCGCACGGGGCGCCCGCGGCCCCGCCGGGGGCGCGAGAGCCCGACGGATACGGCTCCATGGTGACGAAGGCTTTGTCATGACAGCCGGACCAACGAGCGGCGGGGCCGGCGGTTGTCGCCCGCACGGCGGCGGCGTCCGCTTCCCGTCCGGTGGGGCCCGCTTCCACCGGGGAGCGGGAGCCGGACGGGGCCGACCGCGCCGGAACGCCCCCGTGCGGGCCGGGCGCAGGGCAGAGTGGGGCCATGGATCACCTTTCTCATTTCCGGCGGGAGGTCCTGGCCTTCGAGGCAGCGGCCCGTCGGGCGGCCGAGGCCGACGTCGCTCCTTCGGTGCCCTCCTGCCCCGGCTGGTCGGTGTCCGAGCTGGTGGGGCATCTGGGCGCGGTGCACAGGACCGTGGCGCGGCTCTTCAGGGAGCGGCGCCGAGAGCCGCTGGACGGCGCGGACCTCACCACCCTCGAACTCCCGGCCGACCGCGCGGGCTGGCCGACGACCTTGGAGCACACCTCTCCCGAGCGTGGTCCGGTGCCGGTGAGCCTGATCGACTGGTTCGCGGCCGGGGCGTCGGCGCTGGAGGAACAGTTCAGGAGCAGGGGCCCGGCCGAACCGGTGTGGACCTGGTCGCGGGAGCAGACCACCGGCTTCTGGCTGCGGGTCCAGGCGATCGAGGCGGCCGTGCACCGCTGGGACGCCGAGAACGCGGTGGGGGCGGCCCGGCCGGTCGCGGCCGTGCTCGCGGCCGACGCGGTGGGCCAGACCTTCGAGGTCATGGTGCCGGCCCGGCGGGCCGCGGGCCAGGCCCCGCCCGGGGCGGGCGAACGGTTCCGGTTCCGGCGCACCGACGGCACCCACGTGTGGACGGTGTGCTTCGACGGCGGGGCCGTCCGGCTCGACGACGGCAGCGGCCCCTGTGACGTCGAGCTGGCCGGTACGGCCTCGGAGCTGATGTTGTTCCTCTGGCACCGGATCACCGCGGAACGGCTCCAGGTGAACGGCGACCGCGCGGTGCTCGACCGCTACTTCACCCTCGTCCCGCCCATGTGACCGGGCCGCCCGCGGGTGCCCGTCCGGATTCTTCCGGTACCACCGACGCGGCCCGGGCTGCTCCATAGCGCGCGAGGCGCGGACAAGGCGAAAAGGCGCCCACCCCCGGCCTGTGCCGGGGGTGGGCGCCTTGTCGCTGTCACGAGTCGCAGGGGCGGGCCCGTCGGGGCGCGCCGCGGCTACGAGCGGTCGGTCAGGCCTTGTCGGCCCCGGCCTGCCGCAGCTCGGCCTCCTGCTTGACGCGGGCGACCCGGCCGCGGACGACGAACCAACCGCCGACCAGGGCCGCCGCGATGAGCGGCAGGCACAGCACGGTGGTGCGGCTGGCACCCTCGTCGGCCGCCATCAGACCCAGCACGCTCGCCAGGAAGACCAGCGTGATGATCTGGGTGTAGGGGGCCCAGGGCAGCCGGTACCCGGGGCGGGTGACGCGGCCGTCCTTGGAACGGTGCCAGAAGAGCAGCGAGCAGAGCATGATCATGCCCCAGGTGCCGATGATGCCGATCGCGGCGAAGTTCAGCACGATCTCGAAGGCGTTCTCGGGGACGACGAAGTTGAGGCCGACACCGAGGACACAGAAGAACGCGGTGAGCAGGATGCCGCCGTAGGGGACCTGGCCCTTGTTCATCAGGCCGGTGAACTTCGGAGCGGAACCCGACATGGCCATCGAGCGCAGGATCCGGCCGGTCGAGTAGAGACCCGAGTTGAGGCTGGAGAGCGCCGCGGTGAGGACGACGAGGTTCATCACACCGGCCGCGTACGGGACGCCGATCTTGCCCAGGACGGTGACGAAGGGGCTCTCGTCGCCGGTGAAGGCGGTGTAGGGCAGGAGCAGGGCCAGCAGGATGACCGAGCCGACGTAGAAGAGACCGACCCGCCACATGATCGAGTTGATCGCCTTCGGCATGATCTTCTCGGGGTTCTTGGTCTCACCCGCCGCGACACCGCACAGCTCGACCGAGGCGTAGGCGAAGACGACACCCTGGATGACCATCAGCATGGGCATCACACCGGTCGGGAACACCCCGCCGTTGTCGGTGATGTTGGCCAGGCCCGGGGTGCTGCCGCCGACGTCGTGCTGGGTGACCAGCAGGAAGATGCCGATGAACATGAAGAGGACCAGCGCGCCGACCTTGATGATCGCGAACCAGAACTCCATCTCGCCGAAGTACTTCACCGAGATCAGGTTCACGGTCAGGACGATCGCGAGGGCGATCAGCGCGAGCACCCACTGCGGGATGTCGCTGAACATTCCCCAGTAGTGGGTGTAGGTGGCGACGGCGGTGATGTCGGCGATGCCGGTGGTCGCCCAGTTCAGGAAGTACAGCCAGCCGGCGGTGTACGCGCCCTTCTCGCCCATGAACTCACGGGCGTAGGAGACGAACGCGCCGGAGGACGGGCGGTACAGGACGAGCTCGCCGAGCGCCCGGACGACGAAGAAGGCGAAGACGCCGCAGACGGCGTAAGCGATGAAGAGGGAGGGGCCCGCGTTGGCGAGGCGGCCGCCGGCGCCGAGGAAGAGGCCGGTGCCGATCGCTCCGCCGATCGCGATCATGTTGACGTGGCGGGACTTGAGGTCCTTGCTGTAGCCCGCGTCACCGGCGTCGACGTGTGTGGACGTCGTCGTCGGGGCGGATACATCGGGCTCGGTGCCGGCCGCAGTGAGGGTGCGGTCACTCATGTATGTCTTCGCCTTCATTGGAGGGGGGAGCAGGACCGGGCCGTACGACACCGCCGTGGGTGATCTCCGTGTGCGGGGACGGGCGGCCGGAGCGGCCGACCACCCGGCACCGCTGGGAGCGGCAGCCTCGACGATGGCCCGGGGCCCGGGAGGCGGCTGGCGACGCCGCTTCCCGAGGGGGTTCGGAAGGGATGGACCGATGGGCCCGGGGCGTCCCGGTGCTCTTCGATATCGCATCGATGATCTTGGGGGTGCCGGTGGCCGGGGGCCCGGGTGATCAGGACGTGGAAGAAGGCGCCGAGCACCCCGGGGGATGGATTCGGACTTCTCTTTCCACTGTCTTGATCAGTTCTGGGAGTGCGGACGCCCGCCGAGGGCTAAGCGCCGTCGGCGCCCCGAGGGGCGAAGAGGCCGAACACCTGCGGGGTGTGCCGTGCCTCCCCGGTGGCAGACAGCGTCGCCGTGGGGAACCTGCGCCCCGGGGCGTGACCGAGCACCGCTTCCGTGACGCTGACGCGCCCCGGTGCTCCGCCGGCTGTCTGACAAGTCCATGCGCTGATGGTGTGAGGCGCGCTGGGTAATCGTCAAGAGTTTACGAAAACTTGTTTTTACCGGCTACTCACGGTAAGGCCCTCCTGGTCAACGGCTTCCTACCGGGCGGTTACCGCGCCGCACGAAGGTCCGCCAGTGACGCAAGCCACACCTTCTTGGGCCCCCGTGGGGCATTCATCACGGTGTGAAAACGCCCGACGGGCCGGTTTCGCCGTATTCGGCGAAACCGGCCCGTCCAGCGCCACGACCGGCGGCTCAGCGGTAGCGCGCCCGCCCGACGCCGGCGGCGATGGTCAGGGGGACCGTCAGCACGGCGGCGATCAGGAAGAGGGGACGGTACGCGTGATGGTCGGCCGCGCTCGCGGCGAGACCGCTGGCGAGCGCGCTGCCCACGTACAGGGCCACGCCGAACATCGCCACCCCGGTGGCCCGGGCCGTCGGGGCGAGCACCGTCGCCCAGGACTGCACCGTGGAGTGCATGAACGACCAGCCGCCCCCCAGGAGCAGAGCCGTCACCACCAGGGCGGGCACGGACAGGCTCGACGCGGCGATCGCGTAGGCCGCGGCCATCTGCACCCCGCCCACCAGAATGATCATGGCGGGGCTCCACCGGCCCACCAGCCGCTTGACCAGCTGGGCCGCCGCCATCGACCCCACCCCGTACAGCGCGGACACCGCGCCCGCCAGGGTGGTCGGCACCCCCCGGGACTCCAGCGCCGGGGCCAGATAGGTCAGGAAACCCAACAGCACCGCACCTTCGAGCAGGGCCACGGCCATCACGTACCACTGCCAGCGCGAGCGCAGCACCACCCGGACCGGGGCGAGCAGCGAACCGGCCGGCTCACGCTCGGGCTCGGCCAACCGCCGCAGCGCGAACGCGAGGTACGCGGCGAACAGGCCCGGCAGCGCGAACACCAGCCGCCAGCTGACGTAGTGCGCCAGCGCCCCCGCCACCACGGTGGCCACCGCCGTGCCCAGGGCGAACGCCGTCATCAGCTCGCTGAGCGGGCGCTGCCGCACCTCCGCGGGCACCGTGTCGCCCACGTAGGTGAGGGAGGCGGCGATGGACGCGGCGAAGAAGGCACCGGCCACGGCACGGGCCACGATCAGCATCGTGGCATCCGTGGCGGCCGCCGACACGAACGCGGCCAGGGCCGCGCCCGTCAGCGAGAAACGCATCACCCGCACCCGGCCCACCCGGTCGCTGGCGAGCCCCCACACCGGCTGCATCAACCCGTAGCAGAGGTAGTAACCGCTCGCCGCGAGCATGATGGTCGGCAACGGGACACCGAGCCGGGCACCGATGATCACCAGCATCGGCGCGATGCAGAAGCGGTCGAAGTTGCTGATGAACCCGGCCGCGCGCAGCAGTCGTAACGAAGCCGGCGGCAGGCCCGTCGGCGGGGCGGTGGGGGCGGTCGTCGTGGTCACGGAAACGGCGTCCTTTCTCCAGCTCTTCAACTCTTCAACCGGACACACCAAGCCCATCACCCGGGCGGACCGCTGTCCCCGCTCAGCCGATTACCATCACTCACAGCCTGCGCGGAGCGGGCCGTGGGACGGCGATGTGGTGGGGGAGCCGACGGGTGGGGACGGCCGGAGAACGCGCGGCGGGGCCGCGCAAGGAACTGGGCGCGTTCCTGCGCTCCCGACGCGAACGCCTCGCGCCCGCGGCGGTGGGCCTGCCGGGGTCACCGCGTCGCCGCACCCCGGGGCTGCGCCGCGGTGAGGTGGCCGAGCTGGCCGGCATCAGCGGCTCCTGGTACGCCTGGCTGGAACAAGGCAGGGTCCGCACCTCGGAACAGGTCCTGCGCTCGGTGGCACGCGCCCTGCGCCTGGACGAGGCCGAGACCGCGCACGTGCTCTCCTTCGTCGAGGACACCCCGGCGGAGGAGACCGCGCCGGGATGGGTGTCGCGGAACCTGCTGTCGCTGGTGGAGGCGATGGCACCGAACCCGGCCGTGGTGATCGACCCGCACTGGGACCTGCTGGCGTGGAACGCCGGTTACGCCGCGCTGCTCACCGACCCGGCGCGGCTGGCGCCGAAGCAGCGCAATCTGCTGTGGCTGGTCTTCCGGTGGCCGCCCGGCAGACAGTTGCTCGCCCAGTGGGAGCCGGAGGCGCGCGGCCTGCTCGGACAGTTCCGCGCGCACGCCGCCCGGCACCCCGACGACCGGCGGTACACCGAGATCGCGAACGACCTCATGGCCGATCCCGACGCGGCCCGCTGGTACGCCGAGCGAGCGATCGCCGACTTCCAGCCCGCGGTGCGGCACTTCCGCCACCCCACGGCCGGTGATCTGCGGCTGCGCTACGTCAAGCTCGCGGCGGTCGAGGAACCGGGCCATCACTTCCTGGCCTACCTGCCCGACGACCCCGCCACCGCGGCCGGGCTGCGTACGCTCACCGGGCACGTGTGAGAGCCGCCCGTCGCCGGGCGGCTCTCACACGTGCGGGCGCGGGATCAGCTCGTCAGGACCGCCTTCATCACCGACCCGTCGGCGACGGCGGTCAGCGCCTCGGCGTGCCGCTCCAGCGGGAACGACGACACCAGGCTCGCGAGGTCGAAGCGGGCGGCGAGGGCCGGCAGCAGCCGCACGTACTCGACGAGGTGGGCCCCGGTGAAGGCCCAGGAGCCGATGACGTCGAGCTGGCGGTAGACGATCTGATGCGGATTGATCAGGGTGTCTCCCGCGTCCGTGTACTGGCCGATGACCAGGTAGGACCCGCCCCGGCGGGCCAGGGTCAGGCCCTGCGCCACGGCCGCCGGAACACCGGCGCACTCGATGACGAGGTCCGCCCCCGCCCCGCCGGTGGCGGCCCGCACCTCGGCGAGGACGCTTTCGGGGTCACCGGCGCCGGCGATGTCGAGGTGCACGTCACCGATGCCCGCCGCGGCCGCGCGCTCCAGCCGCTCGGCGGGACCGCCGACGAGGATGACCTTCGCCGCCCCCGCGAGCTGGGCGAAGGCCGCCGCGGCCAGTCCCACGGGCCCGCTGCCCTGGACCACCACGACCTCCCCGAGCCGCACGGGCCGGCGCTCGTACACGGCGTGCACGACGGTGGGGCCCGCGCAGGCCAGTGACATGGCGGCGAGGGGATCGACGCCCTCGGCCGCCTTGACCACGGTCGTACCGGGCTGCAGCACGATGTGGTCGGCCCAGGAACCGGCCAGCTCGGGCCCGTCGGCCAGGGACCGGTTGACGCCGTAGGTGCGGCGGTTCTCGCACAGCGTCGGTTCGCGGTGCAGCCGGCACGGCGGACAGACGCCGCAGGCGATGGAGGAGGCCCACATCACCGCGTCACCGGGAGCGAGCGGGGCGCCGGTGGCGTCCCGGTGGGTGCCCGCGCCCAGCTCGCGCACCACACCGAGCCCTTCGTGGCCCAGCACCAGGGGGGTGGGAATGGCGAGATGCCCCTGGCACAGATGCAGATCGGTGCCGCAGACCCCGCCATGACCACACGCGACGATCATGCCCCCGTCCGGGGCCGGCGGGATGGCGAACTCACGGAGCGCGAGCGGCCGGCCGAACTCCTCCAGGACGACGGCGCGTCCGGTCCGTGCGGCGCTCACGCGGTCACCGGCCGGAGCGTGTCGAGGAACGGTTCCGACAGGGGCCGCAGCGGCTCGGTGTCGCGGCACACCACGTACTCCGGCCGCGGCCCGCCCGGCGCCTCGGGCAGATTGGCGGCGTCGTTGTAGGTCGCGATGAGCAACCGGCGGGCGAAGGGAGACATGTTGGGCGCCGAACCGTGCACGATCTCGGGCGAGAAGAACACCACGGACCCGGCGGGGCCCTTGGGGCTGGTCATGCCGTGCCGGTCGACGTGCTCGGCGAGCTGCCCGGGCGTCAGCGAGATGTCGTCCGGGTCGAGGTGCTGCTCGGACTTGGCGTCCGCCTTGCGGCTCTCCCGCACGAGGCCGCCCCGGTGGGAGCCGGGCACGAAGATGACCGGGCCGTTGAACTCGGTGACGTCGTCGAGGAACACCCCGATGTTGACCTGCCGCGGCGCGGGCAGCCCGTCGGCGATCCGCCAGGCCAGATAGTCCTGGTGCCACGCCCACCGCTCGCCGCCGAAGGCGGGCTTGGCGTTGATTTTGAACTGGTAGACGTACACGTCGTCGGTGAGCAACTGCCGGACCGGGCCGAGCACCCGGGCATCCCGGACGAGTCCGGCGAACTCCGGCTGCCGGTGGTGCGAGGCGTACACCGCGCGTACCTCCGCGCTGTCGTCCTCGACGACCAGGTGCGGGCCGGGTACCTCGCAGTCACGCGCAAAGGACTCGCGCAGCCGCTCCACTTCCCGCTCGTCCAGCAGGGACTCCATCATCAGGAAGCCGTCCCTGTGGTACTGGTCCACCTGTCGCTGGTGCAGACGCATGGTTCTCCTCGGTTCGTAGGGGGTGTCGCACCGCGCGGGTCAGCCGGCGACGAGGTCGCCGCGCTTGAGCCCGGAGTCGGCGGGGACGGCGGCCGGGTCACCGCCGAGGTCGACGACGTTGTTGTGCTCGTCCACGAAGACGACGCTGGGCACGAAGGAACGGGCCTCCTCGTCCTTCATGGCGGCGTAGGCGATGATGATGACGCGGTCACCGGGGCTGATCAGGCGTGCCGCGGCGCCGTTGATGCCGATGACACCGGAGCCGCTCGGCCCCTCGATGACATACGTGGACAGCCGGGAGCCGTTGTCGACGTCGACGATGTCCACCTTCTCGCCCGGCAGCAGATCGGCGGCCGCCATGAGATCGGCCGCGATCGTCAGCGAGCCGACGTAGTGCAGATCGGCCTGGGTGACGGTGGCACGGTGGATCTTCGACTTCATGAGGGTGCGGTCCATGACGAAACTCGGCTTTCGTTATGAGGTGGGGTGAGGTGAAAAAGAAAAGGCCCGGGGGTGGTTCAGGCGGGCCAGGTGACGTACCGGCGCATGCCGTACAGCAGCGGTGACGTGGTGCCCCCGCCGGAGGCGGCCATGTCGTGCCAGGTCTCCGTGCGCAGCACCTCGCCGATCACGACCGTATGGTCACCGGCGGGTACGAGCTGCTCGACGCGGCACTCCGCGAGGGCGTGGGAGTCCTCGCGCAGGGCCGGCAGCCCCGTCGCGGGGGCGGGCTCCCAGGGGACCTTGGTGAAGCGGCCGGCGGTACGGCTCGCGAAGGCCTCCGCCGCCCGCCGCCCCGGCCCGTGCAGGAAGTTGACGACGAAGGCGCCCCGTGCGGTGAGGACGGGCAGCGTACTGCCGGTGTTCGACGCGCACACCAGCAGTAGCGGGGGGTCGAGGGACACCGAGCACACCGCCGTGCACGCGAAACCGTACGGCTGTCCGGTCTCGTCCGCCGAGGTGACGACGGAGACACCGCCGGGGTGGGCGCCCATCACGGCACGGAAGGCGTCGGCGGCCACGGGGGCGGTGCCCGCGACGGGGCTCACCACGCGAAGGCCCGCGCGTCGTAGAGGTTGACGCCCACGGCCGCCTTGCCGAGGTACTCCAGGCACTCGTGCGGTTTGGCGGGCATCACGGAGGAGAACGACACCTCGCGGATGAGCCGTTCCAGCGGTTGCGAACGGCTGACCGCCGCGGAGCCGCAGATGCGCAGGGCGTCGTGGGCGAGCTCCGGGCCCACCTCGCCGACGATGTACTTGGCGGCGTGCACCATGGCGTTGGCCTCCAGGCTGCCGCGTTCGGCGTCGACGAGGTCACCCGCCTCGTGCACCAGCGCCCGCGCCGCCCGCAGCCGGGCGGACATCCGCCCCAGGTCCTGCTGGAGCACCGGGGAGGAGGCGCGGGCCTCGGAGGCGGCCACGTAGTCGGCGGTGTAGCGGTAGACGGCCTCGGCGATGCCCAGGTAGGCGCCGGTGTACCCGGCGATCATCCAGTGCGGTTCGCGGACGAGCTTGAACAGCGACATGCCCTCGACGCCGAGGTAGAGCCGGGAGCGCGGCACGGGCACGTGGTCCAGGGTCATGGTGGCGGTGCTGGTGCCGTTCATCGCGGACATGCTGTGCACCGTGCCGAAGGTGATCCCCGGGTCGTCGGCGGCGACGACGAAGTGCGAGACCTCGCTGCTGCCCTCGGTGCCCTCGGCACGGGCCGCCACCACGTAGTAGTCGGCGACGCGCGCCAGGGAGACGAAGGACTTCTCCCCGGTGATGACGTAGGTCTCGCGGTCCTCGCTCAGGGTGTAACTGGTGCGCACCTCGCGGAGTTTGGCTCCGCGACCGGCCTCCGAGGTGGCGGACGCGAACAGCTTGCGCCCGTGGATCACCTCGTCGTTCATCCAGGACCTGAACCGGTCGGCGGCGGGCGGCAGTGGCGTGGCCGCCGCGTCCGCGAGCGCCCCCATCACCACGTTGTGCATGTTGAAGCCGAGAGCGGCGGCCCCGTTGTGGGCGCCGAGTACGGCCAGTACGCGGGAGTACCCGCCGTAGCCGAGGCCCGCGCCGCCGGCCTCGCGCGGCAGCAGCAGCCCGAGCAGTCCGGCTTCGCGCAGGATGCGGTAGGTCTCCTGGCCGTCGCTCAGTCCGGCGTCCACGCCGGCGGCCAGGGGCGCGAGGGCCGCGCCGGTCTCCTCGGCGAGCTTGAGGATGTCGTCCAAGTGTGTCGGCAGCGTCATCGATGTCCTTCGGGTCAGTTCTCGACCGGCAGGCCGAATTGACGGGCGATTCCCACCCGCAGCAGGTCGTTGTGGCCCGCATAGGTCAGCGCGGCCATCGGGCTGTGCAGATCGGCGGGGAGTTCGGAGTCGGTGATGAAGGCACGTACGCCCGAGAGCGCGGTGGCGTGCTCGGTGAGGCGCACATAGTCCTCGGATACGGAGATCTTGGTCAGCGCCGCCTCCGCCGCCAGCTGCCGTGCGGGGGTGCCCGCGTCCAGCCGGGCGGCCATCGCGTACAGCTGCAGCCGGGAGCGGTGCAGGGCGAGCGCCATGTCGCTGACCCGGGAGGCCACTTGGTGGCTCGCACCCATCCGGCGCCCGAAGTGCTCGCGGCCCGCCGCCCATTCGACGATGCCCCGCAGGGTGCGGCGCATGGGGCCGAGGGCGTATCCGAGGATGACGGCCCGCTCCCAGGCGGTGGTGGAGGACATCACCGCGAGCCCCGACCCCTCGTCGCCGATCAGAGCGCCCGCGGGCAGCCGGGCCCCCTCGAAGACCAGCTCGCCCATGGGGACGCTCGGCAGCGCCGACTTGGTGAAGGACTCGCCCCGCAGCACGCCGGGCAGGTCGAGCGGGAAGAGGAAGGCGGACAGGGCGAACGGCGAGCGGCCCTCACCGGTGCGGGCGAAGACGATCGCCCGGTCGGCGACCGGCGCGGCCGTGATGAACGACTTCGCGCCGTCGAGGACGAAGACATCGCCCTCACGCCGGGCACGGGTCTCCATCGAGAAGGGGTCGCTGCCGCCCGAGCGCTCGGTCAGCGCGTGACACAGCAGCGTGCCCCCGTCCTGCACTTCCGCGATCGCCTGCCACGCGTCCTCGGTGAGGGCGGCGCGCAGCGGGAACTGCATGCCGAACACCTGGGACGCCAGGGCGTAGCAGATACCGGGGTCGGCGCCGGCCAGCCCGATGCCCTCGATCATGGCCAGGGAGCGGGTGACGGGCCCGGGAGCGGTGTCGTCGGCCGCCGCCAGGCGCAGCACGCCGAGGTCGGCCATCGCCTGCCACTGGGTGCGGAAGTCCGCGTCGCGTGTCTTGTCCACGACCGGCCCGGCCAGTTCGCGGTAGGTGTCGACGACCTCCTCCGCCGCCTTCGGCCCGGTGCGCAGCAGCAGGTCGGCCGGGGCGCTCACGCGCCCGCCCGGGCGGTGCCCCGGTGGCCCTCGACCGCGGACCAGAGGGCCTGGGGGGTACGGAAGTTGGCCGCCACGATCTCGGTGTCGGGCAGTGCGATCCCGGCCTCCTTGTCCAGCGCCGCGACGATCTCCATGATGGCCAGCGAGTCCAGCAGGCCCTGTTCGAGGAGCGGGGTGTCGGGGGCGAGCCGTGCGGGCGTCTCGCCCCGGCCCCACGTGATCTTGCCGCTGATGAGGACGCAGAGGTCTTCGACGGTGTTCATCTCGCGGGTCACGGGGGACACGGCGGGGTTCGCGGTGGTCATATCAGGCTCTTTTCGGTGGTGGTGGGTATGAGGGTCGGTGCGGCGGCATCGCCGCTGAGGGCGCGGCGGTCGACCTTGCCGCTGGTGAGGGTGGGGAGCGTGGCGACGGGGATCACGCGGTCCGGCAGCATCCGCTGGGGCAGCACCGCCCGCAGCTCCGCCAGTACCTCCCGCTCGGTCGCGGCGGTCTGGGCGTAGGCCCATATCTCACCGGCGTGCGGGGCGTCCTTGGCGACGACGGCGGCGGTGGCGACCTGCGGCAGATCGAGCACGGCGCTCTCGACGTCGAGCAGATCGATGCGGTGGCCGCGCCGCTTGACCTGCGAGTCACGACGGCCCCGCAGGAAGACCCGGCCGTCCGCGGTGATCCGGCCGATGTCGCCGCTGGCGTAGGCGCGCCGGGTGCGGCCGTCGCGGAAGGCCACGGTGACCGTGGGGTCGCGGAGCGCGCCGCCCTGCAGATACCCCTGGAAGACGGTGGGCCCGGCGATGTGGATCTCGCCCTCGCCGTCGGTGGGGCGCCCCTCCTCGTCGAGCACCTCGATGTCGACGCCGCCGATGCCCCGGCCGATGGTCAGTTCCTGCTCCGCGGTCCAGTCGGCCGGTACCCGGAAGTAGGTGCACGCGTTGGTCTCGGTGGGCCCGTAGAGGTTGTAGAAGGGCACGTCGCCCAGGAGTTCCAGATAGCGCTCCAGCAGGTGCGGGGCGAAGGGTTCGCCACCGAAGGCGGCCACCCGCAGCGACGGCGGCACCGCTTCGGCGAACCCGCCCTGCTGGAGCATGCCGTGGTACAGCGAGGGCACGGCGACGAAGGCGGTGACGCGCTGTTCGTTGAGCCAGCCGACGACATCGCGCGGGAAGGCGCGCAGCAGGTCCGGCATGAGGACGGTGCAGGCCCCCACCGCCGCCGCGCTGAAGAGGTCGAAGGTGGTGAGGTCGAAGGTGAGCGCGGCCTGCGAGCCGATGCGGTCGGTCTCGGTGAGGCCGAACTCCCGGGCGGCCCAGAGCGCGTAGTGCGCCACGTTGGTGTGCGAGAGCAGCACGCCCTTGGGCCAGCCGGTGCTGCCGGAGGTGAAGAGGATGTAGCCGCCCTGGTCCGTGGGCGGGGGCAGCGGTGCACAGTCCGCCGCGGCGACCCGCAGCCAGTTGAGCCCGTGCGCCAGCGGTCCCTCGGTGCCGGTGCCGTCCCCCGAGGTGTTCCCCTCGCCGGCCTCCTCGACGGCCCGGCGGCACGCGGCCAGGGACCGGTCGGTGGTGAGCAGCAGGGATAGGCCCGCGTTGCGTGCCATCCGCGCGGTGCGCGCCGGGGGGTCGGCGACGTCCATCGGGGCGACCACGGCGCCCGCGCGGAGCGCGGCGTAGAGGGCGATCACCGTCGACGGGCCCTTGGCGGCGTACACCCCGATCCGTACCCCCGGGCCCGCCCCGACGGCGGTGAGTTCCCGGGCCAGCTCCCCGACCGCGTGCTCCAGTTCGGCGTACGTCCAGCTCTCCGTGCCCGCGACGAGCGCGGGGCGGTCGGGGTGCACCACCGCGGACCGGGCCAGCAGGGCGTCCAGCCGTGGTGTGTCGGTCACGGTGCTCACGACAGCGCCTCCACGGTGCGGGCGCCGAGTCCGTACTCGGCGAGGAAGGAACGGGTGGCGTCGGCGACGAGGTCGGGGCAGACGAGATGGGGGTAGTGGTCGCATCCCTCGGGCACCAGACGCCGCACCACGCCGGAGACCGCCTGCTCGACGGCGTCGAGCTGGTCGAGGGTGCCGTACTCGTCCCGGTCGCCCTGGATCATCAAGACCGGCGCGGTCACCTCGAGGTCCTCCTCGATGGTCCAGTCGCGGAACTCCGGGGAGAGCCACACCCGGCTCCAGCTCTCGAAGACCGAGCGCGGTTCGTCGTGCACCAACGCCAGCTTCCTGGCCAGCGGACCGGCCTCGTAGGAGGCTTGGGCCGCCTCGATGCCCAGCCGGTTCTGCTCCTCGAAGTACATGTGCGGGCCCATGACGACGACCGCCTCGACGGGCCGCACGGAGGCGTACAGCAGCGCCATGGAACCGCCGTCGCTGTGTCCGACGAGAACCGGGCTGCGCACACCCAGCAGGTCCAGCAGCTCGGGCAGGTCCTCGTGGGCGTGCTCGTGCATATAGCGGGGGGTCCGCGGCCGGCGGGCCGGCCCGGAACCACCGCTGCCGTGCCGGGAGTACACCAGCGCGCGTCGGCCGGTGGCCGCGGCGAGACGGGCGGGGAACCGCCCCCACGACGCCACGCAGCCGAGCCCGCCGTGCAGGAAGACCAGGGGCGGCAATTCCGGGTCGCCGTCGATGAATACATGCTCGACGGGGCCGTTCCGTGTGTCGACTACCGGCACATCAATACCCTTCTCGGAGGTCTGTTCAGCCCGTGCGCACAGCCGTCGGAACAACGGGGCGCACGCATGCGGGAGGGGATACGCAAAAGGAGATACGGGCAGCCGCAACAGACGGATGCATCACGAAACCACATGGCTGTGGCAGGAATCGGAGAAATACTTCCGATTAAGGCGCAGCGGGACGGCCTCATGACATGTCGGACATCCTCGACGCGGTGTCCGGCCTACGGTCACGAAGGCCGCAGCCCGAGGGCAGGCATGCCCGATCCGTGCGTCCCGTCTGCTACTTCGCTGCTCGGAGCGGTCTCCGTCGGGACTCGGACGGCCTGCCGTCGACCCCGTTGGCCAATTCTTTAATGACTCTTGGCTGCCGCATTGATTGCCTATGGGCAAGGCAAGGGAAAATTCGCACTGTCAACCCCCGTCAACTTTCTTTGCGAACACCTGACGATACGGATACGGCGCGTCGTCGACGCGCTTCGTTCGTGAATCCGTCCGCCCGGTGCATCGATAAGACTAGGCAGACCGCATCGATCAGAGAAATACGTTTGCCGTATCGCCTATGCTCTGGCCGTATGGATGTTGAACTACGTCATCTCCGCAACTTCCTGGTCGTCGCAGAGGAAGGCGGTTTCACGGCGGCGAGCAGACGGCTGCACCTCGCTCAGCCGACGCTGACCCGGAACATCCGGACGCTGGAGGACCTCTTGGGCGTCCGCCTCTTCGACCGCAACACGCGCAGATGCGATCTCACCGCGAAGGGGCGCGAACTGCGCGGCGCGCTCGTCCCGCTCCTGCAGCAGCTCGACACCGCGCTCGCCGACATCCGCGAGGGGGAGACGCTGCGACTGGGGTTCAGCTGGGGGCTGCCTGACGGGTTATCAGCCGTGGTCGCGCGCTTCGAGAGCGAGACGGGGATCGAGGTGGAGTTCGTACGCTGCGACACCCCCCTGGCCGGGCTGGACACCGGCGTGGTCGACCTCGGGCTGTTGCGCGGTGAGACCTTGCCGTCGGGGGTACGCGGAGTGTTCCTCTTCGAGGAGTCGCGCGTCGCCGCCGTCCCCCGCCCCGGGCCGCTGTCCGGCCGCACCGCGCTGAGCTGGGCGGAACTGGCCCACTGGCCCCTGGTGGTCAACACCGTCAGCGGTACCACCTACCCCCACATGTGGCCGGAGGGCGGGCGTCCGGAGGTCGGTGCCGAGTGCCGCAACTACGACGAATGGCTGGAGAAGGTGGCGGCCGGCCACGGTGTGGGCACCGCCCCGGTCTCTGCGGCCCGCCGCTTCACCCACCCCGCCGTACAGTTCGTCCCCCTCACCGGAGCCCCCACGGTCCGCACGCATCTGGCCTACCCCTCGCACGGCGCACACCCCCAGGCGGCCCGGCTCGCCGACGACGCCTGGCGGGCCGCCGCGGAGCTGCTCACGGACGCGACGGGGTGACCTGGCGGTCGGCCGCTTCGGCGGGGGCTGCCGTGCTGCGTCCTCAAGCGCCGGACAGGCTTGAGGGGCTGGGCCCAGCCACAACCAGCCCGTCCGGCGCTTGAGGACGCGCCCGAAGGGCGCTCGCCGCCGTAGGCCGCACAGCCGGCCCCGGCCCATGGTGTAAGGACCACACCCCGAGCGTGGGCCATACTCTTCCCATGACTGCACGCAGGACAGGCCAGACCCGCAGGGCCCACGGTGCGGCCGTGCGGGTCGAGCGGGCCACCGCCCGGGACGCCAAGCGCCTCACCAAGCTCATCCGTGCTTCCAAGGCCTACGACGGCCCGTACGCCCCGATGGTCGCCGGATACCGGGTGGGTCCCGACTACATCGAGACCCACCGGGTGTTCCTGGCCGTGGACGCCGACGACCGGCTGCTCGGCTTCTACGCCCTCGTCCTCGACCCGCCGGAACTGGACCTGATGTTCGTCGCCGACGCCGCCCAGGGGCTGGGCATCGGCCGGCTGCTCGTGGCACACATGCTGGACGAGGCCCGCGGGGCCGGCCTCGCCGACGTCCGGGTGGTCTCCCATCCCCCGGCCGAGGGCTTCTACCGCAGTGTGGGAGCGCGATGGGTCGGCACCCGGGAGGCGAATCCGCCCGCCGTGATGTGGGACCGGCCGGAGTTCGTCTTCCCCGTGGCGTGAGTCCGGCGCACGCCGGGCCGGCGGGGTCACCTCAGGAGACCACCGCCGGCACGTGCCGGACCGCCCGCCGTGCCGGTGCCCCGACGGTCGTTCCACCGTCGTCCCCGGCTCACGCCAGTGCCTTCCCCAGGGCCGCCCAGCCCAGCAGCGCGCACTTGACGCGCGCCGGATGGCGGGACACCTCCCGGAAGGCCACGGCATCGCCCAGGTGCACCGGCCACGCGGCAGCCTCCGTCACCCGCCCGCGCAGCAGCGCCGCGAACTCGGTGTGCAGCGCGGCGGCCTCGGACACGGTCCGGCCGACGACCAGCCCGGCCATCACCGAGGCCGACGCCTGACTGATCGAGCACCCCTGCACGTCGTACGAGAGGTCGCCGACGGTCGCGTCCGCGCCCGGTGCCGGCCCCGACAGGCTGACGCGTAGGGTGAGTTCGTCCCCGCACGTCGGGTTGAAGTGCCGGACCTCGACGTCGTACGGCTCCCGCAGGCCGATGCGGTGCGGGGCGCGGTAGTGGGCGAGGATGACCGCCTGGTTCTCCGCCGTCAGCCGCATGCCGCCCCCTGCGGTCCGGTGCCCGTCGCGAAGAGCACCCGCGCCCGCTCGATGCCCGCCGCCAGCTCCTCGACGTCCGTGAGGCCGTTGTGCGGAGCCGGGCCGGGGCCAGGGGACCGCACGCGGCGGCCGCGGTGGTCGCCGCGGTCATGCGGAGGTACCGCCGGCGCTCCGGCCGGCGGCGTCGGCCGGGCCGAGGTCCGCGAGCACCTTGTCGGTGGTCTGCAGGCACAGTCCGCGGGCGCATACGGTGACGGTGTCGCTGTCCGCCTCGCCCGCCAGATCCAGGAACTTGGGGTTGAAGCTCTCGATGCGCTTGGTGCGCACGCCCTCGGCGTAGTCCCGGGGCGCGGTCCAGCACAGGTCCTTGTACGAGGAGGTGTGCTCGGGGATCACCGTGGGGTCCTCGATCTCGAGGATCGCGCCGAACATCAGCAGGGGCTCGTACAGCGGCTCGGGGGACTACGGGTGTCGAAGCAACATCGCGCGAATTCGAGTGGCAGCATGCTGGTCGGCGTGCTGATGACATTTGGGTGGGTGGGGTTGGTGTCCGCCCGGCGGGTGCCCGTTAATACGCTGGGTCCGTCGGCGGTGTTCGCCATGACGGTGCGCTGGAGTACCGGTTGCCAGAGCGTGCCGGGCGCGAGGAATTCGGCGAGGGTCGCGGGGCCGCGGCCGCGTCAACGGATTGTGGAAGATTGAGGCACAGGCATGCGGGACGGTCTCCGAGAAGCGTTCGACTTCATCGCATTCAGCGCTCGGCTGCGTGAAGTCGAACGCCACAACAACGCCACCGCCGACCGGAAGGAGAGCGTCGCGGAACACTCCTGGCATCTGGCGGTGGTGACCTGGGTCTTACATCGGGATTTCGAGCGCGAATGCGGACATTCGCTGGATCTGGAGCGCATGCTCAAGATGTGCTTGATGCACGACCTCGTGGAAATCGAGGCGGGCGACCCCTCGGCGTGGATCACCCGGCACAGCGAGGAACACACCCGCGACAAGGCCCGTATCGAGGAGGAGGTGGCCCGACGTCGCTTCACGCCCCTTCCGGGCGGCCTGGGGCCGGAGTTCCTCGCCCTGTGGCACGAGTACGAGGAGGGAGTCACACCGGAGGCCCGCCTCGTGCGCGGGGTGGACCGCCTCAACCCCGCGTTGATGCGCTGTCTCACCGGCCAGGGCTGGCAGGACGTCGGCGCGGACGCCGCGGCACTGGACGACCTGCAACTCCCGCGCGTAGGCGTCAGCGAGACGCTCACGGCACTGTACGAGGAGGTCCGGGACGCCGCCGTGCGTCGTGGCCTGCTGCCCGCCACGTCCTGACGCGGTTCTCCTCCGGCGGACTTTCGGGTGGAGGCGGTCGTTGCCACCGGCGGCGGCGAGCGCCCTTCGGGCGCGTCCTCAAGCGCCGGACGGGCTCAAGGACGTGGGAGAGCACCGCCGCGCGAAGCGTCACGGGAGCAGCTGCTCGGCCCAGATGACCTTGCCCTCGGGGGTGTACCGGGTGCCCCAGCGTTCGGCGAGCTGGGCGACGAGGAACAGGCCGCGGCCCCCCTCGTCCTCGGCGGCCGCGTAACGCAGGTGCGGCGAGGTGCTGCTGGTGTCGGAGACCTCGCAGATCAGGGTGCGGTCGTGCAGCAGCCGCACCCCGATCGGACCGGAGGCGTAGCGAATGGCGTTGGTGATCAGCTCGCTGAGGATCAGCTCGGTGGTGAACACCGTCTCGTCCAGGCCCCACCGGGTCAGCTGCCGGGTGACGTCGGCGCGTGCGCCGGCGACGGCCGCCGGGTCGGAGGGCAGCTCCCAGTAGGCGATCCGGTCGGGCTCCAGGACGCGGGTGCGGGCCACGAGAAGGGCGATGTCGTCGCTCTGCCGGGCGGGCAGCAGGGCGTCGATCACCGCCTCGCAGACCTCGTGGGGCGTCCGGCCGGGGTGCGCCAGCGTGCCGCGCAGGATCTCCAGGCCGACGTCGATGTCCCGCTTGCGGTCCTCGATGAGCCCGTCGGTGTACAGGACCAGGCTGCTGCCCTCGGGCAGGCGCAGCTCCGCGGCCTCGAAGGGCAGGCCGCCCAGGCCGAGCGGCGGGCCGGCGGGGATCTCCGGGAAGTCCACCGTGCCGTCGGGCCCGACGATCGCGGGCAGGGGGTGGCCGGCCCTGGCCAGATGGCAGATCCCGGAGGCCGGGTCATAGATCGCGTACAGACAGGTGGCGCCCGCGATCGCGGCCTCCTCGTCCGCCGAGGCGGCCTCGGCCTCCTGGTCGATGCGGCCGACGAGTTCGTCGAGGTGCCCGAGGAGTTCGTCCGGCGGCAGGTCCAGGGTGGAGAAGTTCTGTACGGCCGTGCGCAGCCGGCCCATCGTGGCGGCGGCGTGCAGCCCGTGCCCGACCACGTCGCCGACGACCAGGGCGACGCGGGTACCGGACAGCGGAATGACGTCGAACCAGTCACCGCCGACCCCGGCCTGGGCGGGCAGATAGCGGTAGGCGATGTCGAGGGCGGTCTGCTCGGGCAGCCCGCGCGGCAGCAGGCTGTGCTGGAGGGTCACCGCCATGGCGTGCTCGCGCGTGAAGCGGCGGGCGTTGTCGATACAGACCGCGGCCCGGGCCGCCAGCTCCTCGGCCAGCGACAGGTCGTCCTCCTCGAAGGGCTCGCTCTCCCGGGTGCGCCAGAAATTGACGATCCCCATGAGCACCCCCCGCGCCTTCAGCGGGACGGTGATGAGCGAATGGAAGCCGTAGTCCAGGACCGCCTGCGTGCGGCTCGCGTCCTGGGTGCGCCAGTTCGCGGAGGCCGCCAGATCGGGCACGAGGACGGGCTGCCCGGCGATGAACCCCGTGGCCTGCGGCGTCGGCGCGGCGAAGGTGATCAGCTCGCCGGCGCGGTACAGGGGGTGGTCGTCCGGTGTGCCGGTGAGTGCCACGCGCCGCAGCTGCGGCGCCTCGCCGCCCACCCCCGCCCGGGGCTCCTCGCCGCGCAGGACGGGCTCGGCGAGGTCGACGGTGGCGTAGTCGGTGAAGCGGGGCGCGGCCACCCGGGCGAGTTCCTCGGCGGTGCGCTGGACGTCCAGGGTCGTACCGACGCTCACACTCGCGTCGTACAGCAGCCGCAGCCGGCCGCGCGCGGCCTCGGCCCGCCCCGCGAGCGCGCGCAGCTCGGTGGAGTCCCGCAGGGTGGCGACGCTGCCGGGCGGGCCACCGCGACGGTCCGTCGGCCGGTTGTTCACCGCCAGCAGCCGGTCCCCGACGGGCAGCACCTCGTCGGTGGCGACACGGCGGGACTCCAGCAGTTCGGCCATCCGGGGGTCGAGACCGAGCGAGGCGACGTGCCGGCCCTCCACGTCCGGGGGCAGCCGGAGCAGCCGGCGGGCCTCGTCGTTGGCGAGCAGCACACGGCCGTCGCCGCCGACGATGACCACGCCCTCGCGCACCGCGTGCAGCACCGCGTCGTGGTGCTCGTACATCCGGGTCATCTCCGACGGTCCGAGACCGTGGGTCTGGCGCCGCAGCCGTCGGCTGACCAGCGCCGTACCGGCCGTCGCCAGGGCCAGCCCGGCGCCGCCGGCGCCGAGGACGACGGGCAGCTGCCGGTCGAAGGCGCTGCTCACCGCGCTGACCTTGATCCCGGAGGACACCAGGCCCACGACCGTGCCGCGGGAGTCCTTCACCGGGACCACCGCCTGTACCTCTTCGCCGAGCGGCCCGTCGACGCTCTCGACGGTGACCTCGCCGTGCTGCGACGGCCCGATGGTGCCGATGAACTTCTTGCCGATCAGCTCCGGCCTGGGGTGGGTGTAGCGGATGCCGCCCCGGTCGGTGACGACGACGAAGTCGACCCCGCCCTCCATCCGGGCGGCCTCCGTCAGCGGCTGGAGCACCGCGCTCGGATCGGGGCCGCGCAGCGTCTCCACCAGTCCGGGGGAGTGGGCGAAGGTCTGGGCGGCGGCCAGCGAGCGGTCGCGGGCCGCCTGGAATCTGTCACTGCGGGCCTGGAGCAGCAGGGTGACCACGGCGGCCACCACGAGCAGCAGCACGATCAGAACCTGGAGCACGAACATCTGCCCGGCGACGCTGCGCGAACGCGCCACGGCCCACAGACGCCGTGCCGACGGCGCCCGCGAGCCGTGGCGCGTGCGCCGCTCACGCCGGCTACCTGGGCGCCGACCGGCGAACCAGCGGCCCGAGAGCCCCCAGGACCGGCCCCGGATTCGGGCCATACCCCATGTCTACCTTGCGCCCTTCCGCGACGCGAACGATATGCGCGACGCCGGGAGGGCGAACGGACCCCCCATAGTCGAACGTATGTGCGCTCGGTGGTGCGGGGGCCGACGACGGAGCACCCCCCGGGACGCCCACCGCCACCGCCGCCGAAGGGCCCGCTCTACGCCTCCTCGGCCCGCCCCGCCCGTCGTTCCGCTCTGCGCAGCAGCAGCGCCGCGAGGACACCGCCGACGCACACCACGGCCGCGCCCGCCAACTGGCTGGTCTCCACACCCGACGCGAACGCGTCCAGCACGTCCGCCCGCGCCCCTTGCGTGCGCGCGTCCGCCAGGGCGGCCGGAAGCGACCCCGCGCCGGCGAGGCCCACGGGGAGCAGGGCGGTGAACCGGGAGTTCATGACGGCACCCAGGACGGCGACCCCGAGACTGCCGCCGAGTTCGGACAGCGTGCCGTCCACCCCGGCACCGGCCCCGGCCTTCTCCGGCGGAATCGCGCCCATGATCGCCTCGGCGATGGCCGGGTTGGCCAGCGCACAGCCCGCGCCCATGAGGACGAGGCCGCCCAGCAGCACCCCGTAGCCCTCCGCCGGGAACGCCCCGACCACGGCGAACCCGCCCGCCAGCGTCCCCACACCGAGGGCGATGGCGAGCGGCAGTCCGAGCCGGCGCAGCAGCCGCGCCGAGACTCCCGTGAAGTTCAGGGCGACCACCGTGAGCGCGAACGGCGCCGTCCGCAGACCCGCCTCCAGCGGTGTGTAGCCGCGGACGAACTGAAGCTGCTGGGTCAGCAGGAAGAGCGCACCGGCGCTGCCGAAGGTGACGAGGACGACGCCCACGACGGCCCCCGTGAACCGGCGGTCGCGGAACAGACGCAGATCCAGCATGGGGTGCGCGACACGGCTCTCCCAGAGCGCGAAGGCACCGAGAACGAGCACCCCGCCCAGGGCCGGCAGCAGCACCCGGCCGGTGCCCCAGCCGTGCTCGGGGCCCGAGACGACCGCGAGGACGACCGCGGCCATGCCGACGGTGGACAACAGCGCACCGAACAGATCGGGCCGCCGCCCGGCCGCGCTCCTCGACTCGGGCACCCACACCCAGGCCGCGACGAGGCCGAGCAGCGCCACCGGCAGGTTGACCAGGAAGATCGCCCCCCACCGGAAGTGGGCGAGCAGCACACCACCGAGCAGCGGGCCGGCGGCGAAGCCGAGGGCGTTCACCGCGGCCCAGACACCGATCGCCCGCGGGCGCTCCCCGGCGTCGAAGATCTGCATGACGACCGCGAGCGTGGTGGTCAGCAGCAGCGCACCACCGACGCCCATGCCCGCACGGGCCGCGATCAACTCCCCGGTGGTACCGGCGAAGGCGGCCGCCAGCGATCCCGCACCGAACAGTGCGAGACCGATGAGCAGCATCCTCTTGCGGCCGTAGCGGTCGGCGGCGCCACCCCCGGCGAGCAGCAGCCCGGACTGCACGAGCGAGTAGGCGTTGATGATCCACTGGACGTCCGCGGTGCTCGCGTCCAGGTCCCTGGTGAGGGACGGGACCGCCACGTTCAGCACGGTGTTGTCCAGCACCACGGTGAGCTGCGCCAGGCAGATCACCGCGAGGACCAGCCACCGGGTGGGGAGCTCGGCCCCGGCCGTGGTCCCGGGGGCGGCCGTCGGCACCGTCACGGCCGGGGCCGCGGGGCGAAGCGGGCGAGGGGATTGGCAAGGTCGCCCACCAGTTGCAGGGCGGCCGAAGGGTCCGCCAGATCGACCATCTGCTGGTTGTCGCGCAACTGCAGCCGGTTGAGGCAGGACAGCGCGAACCGCTCCGCGAAGATGTCGTACCGCTCGAACTTCTCGGCCAGGTGCGGGACGGACGCCTGGTAGTCGTGGACGCACTCGGCGACGGTCCGCCAGAAAGTCTCCTCCGCCAGGATGCCCTCGGTGGCCAGGATGCCGTTGAGGTAGCGGAAGAAGCAGTCGAAGACATCCGTGAAGATCGAGAGGAGTCGCATGTCCTCGGGCACCTCGGCCCGCACCCGCCGGACCTCCGGCGGCAAGGCGGCGTCGGGGTCCATCACGACGATCTCCTCGGCGATGTCCTTGAAGATCACCCGCTCGACCGTGCCGCCGTCCAGGACCAGGATGACGTTCTCGCCGTGCGGCATGAAGGCCAGGTCGTAGGCGTAGAAGCTGTGCAGCAGCGGGGTCAGATACGCGTCGAGGTAACGCCGCAGCCACACCTCGGGGGCCAGCCCGGACCGCTCGATCAGGGCGCCCGCGAAGGAGCGGCCCTGGTGGTCGGTGTGGAGCAGAGCGGCCATGGTGGCCAGGCGCCGGCCCGGTTCGAGACCGGCGACGGGGCTCTCGCGCCACAACGCGGCGAGCATCTTGCGGTAGGGGGAGTGCGGGTCGGTGGCGGCCTCGTACTGGCGGTGGTGGTAGCCGACGGCCGCCCGCTCGCGGATGACCGACAGGCGCGCACGGCGCAGGACGTCGTCGCGGTCGACGAGGTGGGCGAGCCAGTCGTTGATGGCCGGGGTCGCCTCCATGTACGCCGCCGAAAGACCCCGCATGAAGCCCATGTTCAGTACCGACAGGGCCGTCTTCACATAGTGCTTGGACGGGGCGCTGGTGTTGAAGAAGGTGCGGACCGACTGCTGGGCGAGGTAGTCGTCGTCACCGGGGCCGAGGCAGACCAGGCGCTGCCGGGCGAGTTCGGCGGCGAAGGTCACCGACAGCTTGTTCCACCACTGCCAGGGATGCGCGGGGATGAGGTGGTAGTCGGCGAGGTCGAGACCGAGGCCGGACATGGTGTCACCGAACCGGGCGAGGGCCGGCTCGCCCAGCTCCGCGCGCATCAGGTCGTCGTAGTCGAGGCCGGCGCCGGAGCTGAAGGTGGAGTGGTCGCGGTGGGCCGCCAGCCAGATCAGCCGGACGGGCTGCGCGGTCTCGGGGGCGTACGCGTGGTACTCGTGCACCCCGAAGCCGAGCCTGCCGTTGTTGGCGACGAAGCCGGGGTGGCCCTCGGTCATCCCGGTCTCTATCGCCTGGAAGTCGGCCCCGGCCAGTTCGGCGGCGGTGACCGGTGGCTTGCCGAGCTTGTAGGCCGTGCCCGCCAGGGTGGAGCCGATCTCCTCCAGATAGACCGGGAGGATCTTCTCGGTCAGACCGAGCGTCTCGCGCAACTCGATGGGGAAATCGAGGGCGTCCAGGGGGAGTTCGTCCTCGCCGCGGTGGCGGGTGATGCGGTCGGCGTCGATGTGCCAGTGGTCGAGGGCCAGCAGCCGGGCGGCGAAGCGGTACTCCACCGACCCGTCGTCGCCGCGCACCACGTACCGGCCGTCCGGGGCCCGTTCGGGGGTGAGGAGCCGTTCGTGGGAGAACTCGGCGAGCGCCTTGCGGACCAGCTGCCGGTTGGCACGGTCCCAGGCGTCCGGGGTCAGATGGGAGACGGCATCACGGGGGTTCACGCGGTCACTCCTCGGGTGGCGGCCGGCTCGGTGGAATCGACGAACCGGTCGCGGGTGCAGATGCTCAGCAGCGCGTCCTTCTCGGGCTTCGAGATCGTGCGCAGGGCCTCGAAGCCGACGGCGGCGTTGAGCGTGTGGACGGCGGTGTTGCGTACATCGGGTTCGACCACGACCCGCACGGTCGCGGGGTCGGCGAAGAGCCAGGCCATGACCGTGGTGATCACGGCACGGGTGAACCCGTGCACCGGGGTGTCGGCCGGCGCGCACAGGAAGTGCATCCCGACGTCACCGCGCCGCGGCGCGTACAGGCCCACCAGCTCCACCCGCGCGGGATCGTAGCGTTCGACCAGGAAGGCGGGGCGGCCTTCCCACAGTCCGACGAAGGCGTCGTGGTGCGGATGCTCGGCGATCTCGCGGTACGCCCGGGCGACCTCGGCCACCTCCGCGTCCTGCATCATCCAGAACGCCGCCTTGGGGTGGGTCACCCAGCCGTGCACGAGCGCGGCGTCGGCGGCGGGGTCGAGCGGCCGCAGGGCGAAGGTGCCGAGCCGCTCGTCGGTACGGGTGAAGACGGTCTCCGTCATCGGACGACACCCTCCGGCGCCCCGAACTCCTGGAAGGCGATGGACTTCTCCACGGGGTAGTGCTCGCGGCCCAGCAGCTCGCGAATGATCCAGGAGTTGCGGTAGGGGCCCATCCCCAGGTCGGGGGAGGTGATGCTGTGCGTGTGGGTACCGGCGTTCTGCAGGAAGACACCGCGCCCGGTGACATCGATGCTGTAATTGCGGGCGACGTCGAAGCGTCCGTGCCCGTCCCAGCGGATCCGGTCGTGCAGCGGTTCGAGGAAGGCCGGCGGGCGGTAGCGGTAGCCGGTGGCCAGGACGAGGCCCTCGGTGGTGAGCGAGAAGTCCCGCTCCTGCTCCACCTGGCGCAGCCCCAGCGTGTAGGTGCCGGCCGCCTCGTCGTAGGAGGCGCTCTCCAGCGCGGTGTTGGTCATCAGCCGGGTGGGGACCGGGCCCGTGACGCTCTTCTGGTACAGCAGATCGAAGATGTTGTTGATCAGCTCCGCGTCGATGCCCTTGAACAGGCTCTTCTGCTCGGCTTCGATCCGGTACCGGGTGTCTTCCGGGAGGGCGTGGAAGTAGTCCACGTACTCCGGGGACGTCATCTCCAGGGTGAGCTTGGTGTACTCCAGCGGGAAGAAGCGCGGGGACCGGGTGACCCAGTTCAGCCGGTAGCCGTGGGTGTCCGCGTCGCCCAGCAGGTCGTAGTAGATCTCGGCCGCGCTCTGCCCGCTGCCGACGACGGTGATGCTCTCCTTGCGTCGCAGCTCCGCCTTGCCCTCCAGATAGCCGGAGTTGTGCAGGAAGTCCCCGCCCAGGTCCTGGCACGCGTCGGGGACGTACGGCGGGGTGCCGGTGCCGAGCACGAGGTGCCGGGCGCGGTGTGTCGTCCTCTCGCCGGTGGCGGCCTCGACCGCGTGGACGGTGTACAGGCCGTCGCCCTCGTCGTACTCGACGGAGGTCACCTCGTGGCCGAACCGGACGCTGCGGAGCCTGGCCGCGGCCCAGCGGCAGTAGTCGTCGTACTCGATGCGCACGGGATAGAAGTTCTCGCGTATGTAGAAGGAGTACAGCCGCCCGGACTCCTTGAGGTAATTGAGGAAGGAGTACGGGGACGTGGGGTCGGCCAGGGTGACGAGGTCGGCCATGAAGGGGGTCTGCAGCGTGGCGGAGTCCAGCAGCATCCCCGGGTGCCAGGCGAAGTCCGGCTTGCTCTCCAGGAAGAGGCCGTCGAGTTCGTCGAGCGGTTCGGTCAGACAGGCGAGGCCCAGGTTGTAGGGCCCCAGCCCGATCGCGATGAAGTCGTGAGTGGACATGGGGGTGGTGGTCTCCGTACGGGGTGAGGCAGACGTGTGGCAGGGGTGGGGGCGGCGGGGTGTCGTTCAGCCGGCGCGGTGGCGGAGTTCGGGGGCGAGCCGCTCGTTCACATAGCGGCCGGCGTGCTCGGCGAGGAGGTCCAGGACGTGGGCGATGTCGTCCAGCGAGGTCTCCGGGTTGAGCAGGGTGAATTTCAGGTAGTGGCGGCCGTCGACCTTGGTGCCGGCCACGACGGCCTCGCCGGAGGCGGCCAGGGCCTCCCGGGCGAACAGATTGGCCCCGTCGGCCAGCTCCCGGGCCGGGCCCTCCGGTGGCAGGTAGCGGAAGACGACGGTGCTCAGCTGGGACTTGGTGACGACCTCGAAGCGCGGGTCGTCGGTGAGCAGCTCCCAGGCCTCGGCGGCGCGGTCGATGACCTCGTCGAAGAGCGTGCCGACGGCGTCGGCGCCCATGATGCGCAGCGTCAGCCACAGCTTGAGCGCGTCGAAGCGACGGGTGGTCTGGATGCTCTTGTCGACCTGGTTGGGGATGTGCGCCTCGGCCATGCGGGCCGGGTTGAGGTAGTCGGCGTAGTAGGTCGCGTGCCGCAGCACGGCCCGGTCGCGCACCAGGAGCGCGCTCGAACTGACCGGCTGGAAGAAGGACTTGTGGTAATCGACCGTCACGGAGTCCGCGCGCTCGATGCCGTCGAGCAGATGGCGCCGGGTGGGGGAGACCAGCAGGCCGCACCCGTAGGCGGCGTCCACGTGCAGCCACAGGCCGGCCCAGTCGCACAGGTCGGCGATCTTGGGCAGGGGGTCGATGGAGCCGAAGTCCGTGGTGCCCGCCGTGGCGACGACGGCCATGACCACCAGGTCGTCGGCGTGGCAGCGCTCGATCTCGCGAGCGAGGGCGGCCGGGCGCATGCGCCGCTCGGGGCCGGTGCCGACGGCGATGACGGCGTCCTGGCCGAGACCGAGCAGCTTCGCCGACTTCTGGACGCTGAAGTGGCTGGCCTCGGAGGTGAGAATGCGCAGTCGCGGCAGGATGTCGTGGCGGGAGAGCGGGACCGGGGAGTTCTTCGCGGCGAGCGCGCAGGCCTCCTCGCGGGCGAGCAGCAGTGCCTGGAAGTTGGACTGGGTGCCGCCGCTGGTGAAGATGCCGTCGGCGTCCGGGCCGAGGCCGATGCGTTCGGCCGTCCAGTCGATCAGGCGGCGCTCGATGAGCGTGCCGCCCGCGCTCTGGTCCCAGGTGTCGAGCGAGGAATTGACGGCGCTGAGCACCGCCTCGCCGAGCAGGGCCGGAATCACCACCGGGCAGTTGAGGTGTGCGAGGTAGCGCGGGTGGTGGAAGTAGACGGCGTCGCGCAGATACACGTCCTCGAGTTCGTCGAGGGCGGCGGTGGGGTCGTTCAGGGGCTGTTCCAGGTCGATCCCGGCGATTTCGGGCGCGAGCCGGGCGGGGGTCATCCCCGTGAACGGCCGCCGGGCACCGGCGATGCGGGCGGCCACCCGGTCGACGCCGTCGGCGAGGGAACGGCGGTAGGTCTCGACCGTGCGGTGGTTGAAGAGGTGGGGGCTCGCGCCCACCGCCTCGGGCCCGGGGGTCTGTGGCACGGCTCCTGCCGAAGGAGCTTCGGCGATGTGCCCCTGGAAACTCATGATCTGTCCTTCCGATCCGTGATCGACTTAGGTAAGGCTAACCTAACTTACGTCCAGGTCGGAACGTGTCGGCCCTGGGGGTGAGCTGGCCTTATGGGTGACTCGGCGCGGCGGCCGCACACGGAAGAGTGCGGGGCTCGTGGCGGCGCCGAGGCGCGGCAGTCCGAGGGAGGTGACTTAGGTTAACCTAACCTAAGTTCCATCCCGGATGGGTGCTGCCTCACCGCACGCCGGCCGCTGTGTTCCCGCCCCCAAGTAGCGGGAAAACAAGGGCGGTTCGGTGACCGGGCGCGGCCCCGTGGGTAGCCGACAGTCCGGCCGTACCCGCTGCTCCGCCGACACCGGCGGTGGCCCTACCGGCGCAACGCGCCCAAGGAGACAACGTGAGCATCAAGGTCTACCGGGACGCCTGGGGGATCCCGCATCTGCGGGCCGGCAGCGCGACCGAACTCGCCTTCGCCCAGGGGCGCACCACCGCCGTGGACCGGGCCTGGCAGCTCGAGGTCGAACGGCACCGCTCCCAGGGGGCCTCGGCCGCCTTCCTGGGCTCCGACGCCGTCGGCTGGGACCGGTTGGCCCGCCAGGCCCGGCTGGAGGACACCGCCCGCCGCTGCTTCGACGGCCTCGACGCGGACACCGGCGCCTGGGTCACGGCGTACGTCGACGGCGTCAACACCGGCCTCGCCGCCGGAGCACGGCGGGCCGGGCAGTTCACGGCGACCGGACTGGCCCCCGGCCGGTGGGAGCCGTGGACGCCGCTGGGGATCTGGCTGTCCCATCACCTCCTCTTCGCCGGTTTCCCCGCCAAACTCTGGCGCGAGGAGGTCGCCCGCCGGCTCGGCCCCGCGATGACCACCCTGTTCGCCACCGACGGCCCCGCCACCTCGGGAAGCAACGGCTGGCTGGTCACCGGAGACCGCACGGCCACCGGGGCCCCGCTCATCGGGGGCGACCCCCACCGGTTCATCGAGGACCCGGGCATCTACCAGCAAATCCATCTGGCGTGCCCGGAGTACGACGTGGTCGGACTGGCCGTCCCCGGCGTCCCCGGCATCGCCCACTTCGGGCACACCGGCAATGTGGCCTGGGCGATCACCAACGCCATGGCCGACTACCAGGACCTCTACGAGGAACGGCTGCGCCGCCGCGGAACGGCCGTGGAGGCGCTCGGGCCACGGGGCTGGCGAACGGCCGTGGCCCACACCGAGACCATCGAGGTCGCCGGGGGAGAGCCCGTCGACGTCGAGGTGATCGAGACCGAGCGGGGCCCGGTCGTGATCGGCGGCCCGGACGCCCCGCGCGCCCTCAGCCTCCGCTGCCCGTCGCGGGTGTGCGGGGACCTGGGCTTCGGCGCCCTGCCCGCGCTGCTGCGCGCCACCACCGTCGCCGATGTCGACCGGGCCTTCGACCGGTGGGTCGAGCCGGTCAACGTCGTACAGGCCGCAGACACCGAGGGCGGTCTGCTGCACCGGGTCGCGGGCCGGGTACCGCTACGGCACCCGGACAACCGGCTGCGCGTCGTACCGGCATGGGTGCCCGGCCACGCGTGGCGGGGGTGGCACGAGCCGATGCCGCGCGCGGCGGTCGACTCCATCGCCGTCATGGCGAACGAGCGGGGCCTGGCCGCACCCTTGGGCGTCGAGTTCGCACCACCGCACCGGGCCGACCGCATAAGCCAGTTGCTCCAGGCGTCGGCGTCCTGGTCCGCCGAGGACATGGCGGCCGTCCACACCGACACCCGGCTGGCCTCCGCCGGACCGCTGCTGGACCTGCTCGCCGAACTGGACGGGCTGAGCACCGGGGCCCGTCGCCTGCGGGAGCGGCTCCAGGGCTGGGACCGCGAGATGGAGGCCGACAGCACGGACGCCGGAGCGTACGCCGCCGTGCGGGCGGCGGTGGTGCGGCGCCTGGCCGCCGACCCGGCACTGGCCGGGCTGTCCGGCCCCGCTCCGTACCCGGACCTGTTCCTGCCGTGGCTCGCCCTCGTTCCCCGGGTCGCCTTCGCGCTGGAGCACCTGCTGCGCGACGACGTACTGCCCGGCCTCGACAGGGCCGCACTCGTCCGCGCGGCCGTCGAGGAGGTGGCCTCGGCGGCGGAGGCACCGGGGCCGTGGGGGCGGACACACCGGCTCGCCCCGTGGCAGTCGCTGCCCCGCGAAGAGCCCGGCGGCTGGCCGGGCCTCTCGGGCGACCACGACTGTGTGCTCTCCACCTCCAGCGTCCCCGGCGTCACCGACCTCAGCGTGCGGGGCCCAGCGGCCCGCTACGTCTGGGACCTCGCACGGCGTGAGGACAGTCTGTGGGTGGTCCCCCTCGGCGCCGACGGCGCCCCCGACAGCCCCCACCACCGAGACCAACTGCCCCGGTGGCTGCGGGGAGAACTCCTCCCCGTGGTCACCGACTGGAACCTGCTGACCGAGGAACACGATGATTTCTGAGACCCCCACCCACCGGACCGCCGTGCACGAGCAGGTGGTCGAGGGATTCGGCACGGTACACGTCGTCCCCGTGCGCCCCCGCGACGACCTCGACGTGATCCACACCTGGGTCGGCCAGGAGCGGGCCCGTTATTGGGGCATGCGGGAGGCGAGCCGCGAGCGGGTTCTGGAGATCTACACGTACCTGGACTCCCTCACCACCCACCACGCCTATCTCCTCCACCGCGACGGCCGGCCCGTCGCGCTGTTCCAGACATACGAACCGGAGTCCGACCCGGTCGGCGCGTGCTACGACGTCCAGCCCGGTGACTTCGGCATCCACCTCCTGATCGGACCCGCCGAGGGAGAGCCGGAACGGGGCTTCACCGACACTCTCCTCTCGGTGTTCCTCACCTTCGTCCTCGCGGACCCCGGCAGGCAACGCGTCGTGGCCGAACCGGACGCCCGCAACACCAAGGCCATCGCCCGGCTCACGGGGGCGGGCTTCGTGCCCGGACCCGAGATAGACCTTCCCGAGAAGCGGGCACGGCTGGTCTTCCTCAGCCGTGACACCTTCATGGGGCAGAGCGCCGCTCCCGCCTGACCACCGCCGCCGCCAGGGAGAACGGCCACCCGCTCACGGGCGGGACGAACCGCCCGTCAGCCGCACCGTGCTGAGGATCTTTTGGACCGTCGCGTCCGGGACCTCCTCCTTCACACCCTTCACGCCGTGGAACGTCCACGACACGAAGTCGCCCTTGGCGTCCTTGAAGGCGAACGCGGTGGCCTTGCCGTCGGTGTGGCACGTGCCCTTCTTCCCGGCACCGGAGGACGTGGCCGTCGCCACGCTGCCGGTGATGCCCGACGCCGTCGTGAACGGCTTCACCGTCCCGGGCCTGACCTTCGACCGGTCCGGCTGGGCGTACCCGCCGTAGATCCACTGGTCGGCGTTGTGGCGGGCGGCTTCCTCGGTGCTCTTGACACCGTTCTCACCGCGGGAGCCGGCGGCGGCGACCGCAGTGCTCTCGGTGGTGCCGTTGTGGTCCTCGTCGGACGTGCACCACTGCTCGTCCAGTATCGCCGGAGCCAGGAAGCCGACCAGAGGGGTGTCCTCCGGGTCCTTGTCGTCGGCGACGTAGCTGGCCCAGTCGGGATTCTTGCGCTGCCACGAAGAGGGCACGTCGAAGGCGATACCCCGCTGGGGGTTCACCACGACCTTCCAGCCGGGAACCACCGGCTCGGGCTCGGCGCCGCCGCGCCCGTCGCCGGTGGGCGCCGGCCCGGATGTCGCGGGCGAGGCGGACGCGGTCGGTTCCGGTTTCGCCGTGTCGTCCTTGTCACCGCCCAGCACCAGGAAACCGGTGACACCGGCGGCGACGACGACGGCGGTCGCCACGGCGACGGCCACGACCGTCGTTCTCCTGCCACCACCGCCCGGCGGCGGGGGTGCCGCGGCCGGGGTGTTCCACTGCGGTGCCTGAGGCGGCTCCAGATACGGATTCGGCTGCGTGGGCCGCTCGTGCATGTTCTGTCGGTACGGATGCGCTCGCGGGTCCTGCTCGCCCCCGGCGGCTGTTTTTCCTGGCCACATGAGGAGTCACCTTATGCGGCGCCGCACGGAGCGAGCGTCCCAGGGCCGCTCGGGCGGACCGAAGCCACCCTGTCCTCAATCGCCGGACGGGCTCGAATGAAGGCCCATGCGGTAGCTGGGGGAGTTCGCGGACGCGCCCGCGGGACACCCGCGCGGCGCACCAGGGAAGCGGTGGCTCATCGAGGACGCGACCGCACGGAGGGAGACTGATACCCACGGCGGCCGCCCGGCCGCCGCGAGCGCGTGGAATGGACCGGCATGCAACACCGGACAGTGCAGGACGTGATGACCCGAGAGGTCGTCAGAGTGGTCCCGGAAACGGGCTTCCGCGAGATCGTGACCCTGTTGACGGAGTTCGACATCACCGCCGTCCCCGTTGTGGACGTCGACGACCGGCCCGTGGGGGTGGTGTCCGAAGCGGACCTGATGCGCACTCAGGTCGCCCAGGACGACACGGAGACCGACCTGCCGGCCCCGCCTCCCGGCCCCGCGGCCGTGACGGCCGGGCAGCTGATGACCAGCCCCGCGGTGTGCACCACGCCGGATGTGAGTGTGGTGGCCGCCGCGCGGGCGATGGCCGGCCGGCACGTCAAGCGGCTGCCGGTGGTGGACGGCCACGGGCGGCTGGTCGGCATGGTCAGCCGGGGCGACCTGCTGAGGGTGTTCCTCCGCGACGACAAGGCCATCCGCACCGAGATCGTCGAAGAGGTCCTCGACGACGTGACCGGCGTCAGTCCCGCCGCGGTCGGCGTCGAGGTGGAACAAGGGCTGGTGGTGCTCAGCGGCACGATCGAGCCGCCCGAACTCGTACCGCTGGTGCTGCGCCTGTGCCGGGCCGTCGACGGCGTCGTCTCGGTCACCGACCGCACGGACGGGGCGCTCGCCCGGGCCCGGGCCGCCGGCGAATCCTGACCCCGCACACCCACCGCCCCCGCTTCACGCTCCCTCGCCGCGCCTACCGGAGGGTGATCTCCTCGCCGATGCCCCGCTCGCGGGCGGCGGCGAGGACCAGCGCCGCGGCGGCGGCGTCCTGCACCGCCACGCCCACCGATTTGTAGAGGGTGATCTGCTCCGGTGTGGTGCGTCCCGGCTTCTCGCCCGCGATGAGTTCGCCCAGTTCGGTATGGATGTGCCCGGCGGTGACGACGCCGTCGCGGATCGGCTCCAGCAGGTCGTTGCTGCCGGTGGGGAAGGGGGCCAGCGCGGCCTGCCGCGATTCGACGCACACCAGCGCGTCGGCGACGGTGGCATCGTCGACTTCACGGCCCTTCGGGTTGTACCCGACCGACGTGATGTGCGCTCCGGGGGTCAGCCAGGAGCGGCGGACCACCGGGTCGGTGGCATGCGTGGCCGCCGCCACGATGTCGGCGCCGTCGAGCGCCTCGGCACAGGTCGGCACCGCCCGCACCTCGGCGTCGAGTACGCGCGACAGGTCCTCGGCCAGGGCGGCCGCCCTCGCCGGGGCGCGGCCCGCCACCCGGATGTGCCGGATCGGGCGGACCCGGCACATGGCACGGGCGTGGGAACGGGCCTGCACCCCGGTGCCCAGCACCGCCAGCACCGAAGCGTCCTCGCGGGCCAGGAGCCGCGCCGACAGCGCTGAGCAGGCACCGGTGCGTTGCGCGGTGATGGCCGTGCCGTCCAGCAGGCCCACGGGTTCGCCCGTGTCCGGGTCGAACACCACGATCAGCGCCTGGTGGGTGGGCAGCGGCGTGCCCGCGTTGTGCGGAAAGAGGGAGACCAGCTTGCTCATGAGCACCCCGGCCGACGGCACATGGCCCGGCATGGCGGCCAAAAATCCCTCGCGCCCGGGCACCAGCGCGGCGACCCGGTCCGGCGCCGAGGCCCGGCCCGCACTGAGGTCGGCCATCGCCGGCGCCAGCGCGTCGATCAACTCGTCCAGGTCGAGCAGGCTCTCCACCTGCGAGGGTCCCAGTACCAGCACCTCAGCCTCCCGCGTCGAACGCGTTCGACTGTACGCGCTCTTCACTCCGTGTCCTTGCCGCACCGCCGTGCGGCGACCTCAATCGGTGGAGGGGCTGATGTGTTGTGTCCTCAATCGCCGGACGGGCTTGATTGGGCCGGACTCGGCCGAGTCCGGCCAAAACCAGCCCGTCCGGCGACTGAGGACGCGCCCGCAGGGCGCCCCGCCGCCGCAGGCGGCAAACCGGCCCGTAGCCGTAGCCCCGCCGACCAGGCGAGACGCGGCGAAACGGCCCGGTGGCCGAAGACCCGCTGGACACGGCCTAAGGAGCGGTGTCCAGCTCGGCTTCGAGACGCGGTGCCCGAAGCACCCGGCGGCGCACCGTGGCGAGCAGCGGGGTGGCCGGCTGGAGCAGCAGGCCGGCCCGGACCGGCGTCTCGCCCGGATCGACGTCCACATGGTGGTGCCGGCCCACCGTGGCCAGCACCATGGCGGCCTCGACCAGGGCGAAGCGGGCCCCCAGGCAGGTGCGCTGGCCGCCCCCGAAGGGAAACCAGGCGTGGTCGGGGACCGCGTCGGGGGCGTCCGGGTCCCAGCGCTGCGGGCGGAAGGCCGTCGGTTCGGGGAACCAGCGGGGGTCGCGGTGGGTGGACCACTGGCTGCACCAGACGAGCGTCCCCGGGGGGACCGTCGTGCCGCCGAGGACCGAACCCTCCCGGGCGACGGCGCCGATCAGCCAGGCGGGCGGGTACAGCCGCAGCGCCTCCTTGATGATCTGCTGGGTCCAGCTCAGCCGTTCGTAGTCGTCGATGGTGGGCAGCCGCCCGCCGAGCACCCGGTCGAGTTCCTCGTCGAGCCGGGCCCGGACCTCCGGTGACCTCGACAGCAGGTACCAGGTCCACGTCAGCACGGTGGAGGTGGTCTCCTGGCCGGCGGCCCAGAGCGTCACCGCCTCGTCCCGGACCTCCCTGGCGGTCAGCGGCAGCCCTTGTTCGTCCCGGGCCGCCAGCAGCCTGCTCAGCAGATCGTCGCGCGCTTCGGCCGCCGCCCCTGCCGCAAGGCGCTCGCGGATCAGCCGGTGCACCTCGGCGTCGATGGTCGTGACGGCGGCGAGCAACCGCCGCCGGGCCGGCGTGCGTACCCAGGACGGCAGGAAGAGGCCGATGCCGCGCAGCTCGGCTCCGACCTCTTGCTGGGCCACCGTCATCGCGTCGCCGAGCGTGCGGGCCTGGTCGCCGATGTCGTTGCCGAACAGCGTCCGCACCACGACCCGCTGGGTGACGAGCGCCATCTCCTCACGCACGTCGATGCGCCCACCGTCCGTCCAGCGGTCGGCCGACAGCCGTGCGCAGTCGGCCATGGTCGCGGCGTACACGCGGACCTGACGGGGGCGCACGGTCGGCTGGACGAGGGCGCGTTTGCGGCGCCAGTCGGCCCCTTGGCTGAGGATGACGCTCCGGCCGGTCACCTGCTTGAGGGCCCAGCCGATCTCGACGATGTCGAAGGTGCGCTCCACGGCACCGAGGAGTTCGGCGATGTGGTCGGGGTGGGAGACGAGCAGGCTGCGCCTCGGCCCCAGCGACCACGTCACCGCGTCACCGAACTCGTCACGCAACCGGGTGAGGAAGGCCAGCGGGTCCCGGCCGAAGGCGGGCAGGTTCCCCAGCAGCGGCATACCGCGCGGGCCGGGAACGGGACGGAGCGGCAGAGCGGTCGCTGTCATGACATGGCCCCTAGATGACGCGAAGACCTTCGAAATGGGTATTGACGATGCTTACCCACCGGCCGTTCGCGTAAAAGGCGGAACCGGGTGATGTCGTGACGGACCGACGCGTCGGCGGCTCATCGGTGGACGCTACGTCAAGGAGCGCGGCGCGGCGGTCAGGGTGAGGCTGCCGGGGAGGGCCGCGCAGGCGTCACGCAGGTGGGCGGCCAGCCTCGCGCGCGTGGGAGTGCCCGGTCCGGTCGTCCAGGCGTCCAGGGCGCAGTGGAAAGCGGCTACCAGCATGTCCACGGCCAGCCGGGGGCGGGGGTCGTCGGGGGCGGCCAGATCGAGGCGGCGGTACAGGATGGCCAGCGCGGCCTGGCCCGTGTCATGGCAGAAGTGCAGGCCGTGCGCGTCCATGGAGGGGGTGACCGCGGCGAGCCGGCGGCTGAGCAGGACGCGGTGGGACCATCCGTCGGCGGTCATCCGGTCCAGCGCGGCGAACAGGGCCTCCTGGAGCATCTCCAGCACCGTTCGGCCCCCGGGATCGCACGCTTCCAGGTCCTCCAGGAAGGCCCGCCACAGGTCCTGGGTCGGTGCCATGGCGACGTCCTCCTTGCCGGTGAAGTAGCGGAAGAACGTGCGCTTGGAGATTTCCACCGCGTCGCAGAGTTCGTCGAGGGTCACCCCGGTGAAACCCCGTTCGGTGAACAGGTCCAGGGCGGTGTCCACCAAAGCCTGTCGCGTGCGCAGTTTCTTGCGTTCGCGCAGCGGGAGCCGGTTGTCGGGGTCGCGGGGCGGCAGCGCGTTGCTCATGCAGACAAGCGTACCCGAGGGGTTAATGCCCCTTGCGCGCTTATGCCACTCAGTGGCATAACTGTGTTTCCGATCGTCACCGTCCCGATCCCCGGCGGTGGCCGATCTCAGGGAATCCCATGAAAGGTGCACTCATGCGTGCGTTGCTCGTCGACCGTTCCGTACCCGCCGGCCTCCGCCTCGGCCGGGCCCCCGACCCCGAACCCGCACCGCACCAGGCCCTGGTGCGGGTGACGGCCACGTCGCTCAACCACGGCGAGGTCGCCATCGGCCTCAAGGGCGCACCCGACGGTGCCGTCCTCGGCTGGGACGCGGCCGGAGTCGTGGAACGGGCCGCCGCCGACGGCTCCGGCCCCGCGGCCGGCACCCCCGTGGTCACGCTCGGCGCCGACGGCGCCTGGGCCGAACTACGGGCCGTCGACACCGACTTGATGGGAACCGTCCCGGCGGGAGCCGACCCCGGGGCCGTCAGTACGGTGCCCGTGGCGGGCGCCAGCGCCCTGCGTGCCCTCCACCGCGTCGGCCCGCTCCTGGGCAGGCGCGTCCTGGTCACCGGCGCCACGGGCGGCGTCGGCCGCTACGCCGTGCAGCTCGCCCGGCTCGGCGGCGCGCACGTCATCGCCTCCACCGCCGACCCGGACAGGCACGGCGACGGCCTCCTGACGCTGGGGGCCCATGAGGTGGTGAACGGGCCGCTCCAGGTCGACGGGCCGGTCGACGGGGTCGTGGACCTGGTGGGAGGGGAGCAACTCGTGGACGCCTACGGCAAACTGGCCGAGCGGGGCACCCTGGTCGCGGTCGGGCACTCCGCGCAGCAGAGCGAAACCCTGCCCTTCGGCGCGCTCTTCGGCGACCAGGGCCGGCACGACCGTACGATCACCTCCTTCTTCCTGCTCGGCTGCCCGGGGCTCGCCCCGGACCTGACCTGGCTCGCGGGCAAGGTCGCCACGGGTGCGCTCGACCCGCGGATCTCCTGGCGCGGCGGCTGGGACGAGGCCGCCGACGCGATCGACGCCCTGCTCGCACGCCGGCTGCACGGCAAGGCGGTCCTGGACATCGCCTGACACGCGTCGCCCCGGGGGCGAGGACGCTGACCTTGACGACGCGGGCCACCGCACCGAGCACGGCGGCTCGTGCCGCGGCGCACCGAGTCGTACTTGCGTTGAAGCACGCTCCAGCTCGTAGCGTCGACGACAACACGTCACCTCACGACACGACACGTCACGGCACGAGCGAAGGGAACACCGTGCGATACACACTGTTCGGCAGGACCGGCCTGCGCGTCAGCGAACTGAGCCTGGGCACCATGACCATCGGCGGCGACCCGGGATGGGGCACCGCCAAGGACACGAGCGGGCGCATCCTCGACGCCTACGCCGAGGCCGGCGGCAACTTCGTCGACACGGCCGACAACTACACCGGCGGCGCCTCGGAGACCATCCTCGGCGAACTGCTCGACGGCCGCCGGGACAGTTTCGTCCTGGCCAGCAAGTACACCTGCGCCACCCGCGCGGGTGATGTGAACGCGGCGGGCAACCACCGCAAGAACCTCGTGCGGTCGGTGGAGGACAGTCTCGGCCGGCTGCGCACCGACCGCCTCGACGTCCTGTGGGTGCACGCGCGGGACAACTTCACCCCCGTCGAGGAGGTCATGCGGGCGCTGGACGACCTCGTCCGTGCGGGAAAGGTGCTCTACCTCGGCGTCTCCGACTGGCCCGCCTGGGAGATCGCGCAGGCCAACACGCTCGCCGAACTCCGCGGATGGACCGCGTTCGCGGGTTCCCAGCTGCGCTACAACCTGCTGGAGCGGACACCGGAGCGCGAGCTGCTGCCGCAGGCCCGCGCCTTCGATCTGGCCGTGCTGGCGTGGAGCCCGCTCGCGGCCGGCAAGCTCACCGGCAAGTACCGGCGCGGCGAGACGGGCCGGCTGACCACCGAGGGCGGGGAAAGCGGCACGGACCGCCGGGAGGAGCAGATCGTCACCGCGGTGACGGAGATCGCCGAACAGGGCGGCTGGAGCCCGGCGCAGGTGGCGCTGGCCTGGCTCCGGAGCCGTCCGGGCAACATCGTCCCGATCATCGCCGCCACCAAGGAGAGCCAGCTCGCGGACAATCTCGCCGCCGTCGACGTCGAGCTGGACGCCGACGCCGTCGAACGGCTCGACGCGGTGAGCGCGGTGCCGCTCGGGTTCCCGCACGACTTCCTGCGGGAACCGGGCATCAAGGAGAACGTCTACGGCGACCGCTGGGCCGCCATCGAGGACCGCCGCACCACTTATCGCCGCACGACCGACGGGGTTGTCTAGGCGTTCTGCTTCAAGGGGGTGTCCGATCACGCCGTGGCGGTGTCAGTCGAAGTCGCGGCGGTGTCAGTCGAACCGGATGTGGCGTGCCCCCGTCCACGCCCGGCGCAGCCGCCCCCGCAGCGGGGTGTCCGTGTTCGGGCGGAGCGTCAGGCCGGCGGAGAGCGCGAGGTGGTCGGCGACCCGCGCGACGGGGATGTGGTCGGTCCACACGTGCTCGGCGAACTCCTCCTCGCGCAGCCGCTCCAGACACAGGTCGAGCTTCGACACCGCGAAGCTCTCCCGGCGCAGGGGCGCGTCCTGGCCGGCGACGAGCCGCACGGCGTGCCCGAAGCCGCGTTCCCGCAGCCGCCGCAGCACCGTCTCCCGCCGGGCCAGCAGCGCGAAGTGCCGTACGTCGTGCCCGCGTTCCCGCAGGCGGCCGACGGTCTCCCGGAAGTACGCGGGCTCCACGACCGTCATCGGGACGATCACCGTGCCCTCGTACGCGGTGAGTGTCCGGTCCAGCACCTCGTACACCCCCTGCCGCCAGGCCGGGAGGTCCTGGAAGTCCCCGCGCAGGGACGGCGGTGTCATCCGGTGCAGACCGAAGCCGAGGTGTTCGGGGTCGCAGACGACGCTGCCGGGGAGCCGGCGCCGGATCTCGTGCGCCGTCTGCGTCTTTCCGCCACCGAAGGGTCCGTTGATCCACAAGAGCATGGCCACGACCCTACGAGACCGCCCTCCTCAGGGGCACGGAATCGGACCGGCCCGGCCGGCCCGGCAGTACACCGGGCCGACCGGGCCGGGCAGGGCGTCAGTGCGGTTGGCGGGCCAGGACGGGCGTCTGCCGTTCCGCCTTGGCCTCGGCCGCGTACCGGTCGACGTATTCCTGTTCCGACAGCTTCAAAAGCGCGTACATGATCTCGTCCGTGGCGGCCCGCAGCACCTCGCGCCGCTCCTCCATCCCCGCGTAGCGGGAGAAGTCCAGCGGCTTCCCGAAGCGGATGGTGATGGGGGTGAGACGCGGCAGCCGTCGCCCGATCGGCTGGGACTCGAACGTGCCGATCATCGCGCACGGGATCACCGGCGCCCCCGACCGTATCGCCATGGCCGCCACCCCGACCTTCCCCTTGTAGAGCCGCCCGTCGTGCGAGCGCGTCCCCTCGGGGTAGATGCCGAGCAGTTCCCCTCTGCCCAGCACCCGCAGGCCCTCCTCGACCGCCGCCCGGCCGGCCCCCTCACCGGACCGGTCCACCGGGATCTGCCCGTTGGCCCGGAAGAACGCCGCGGTCAGCCGGCCTTTGACGCCCCGGCCCGTGAAGTACTCCTTCTTGCACAGGAAGGTGACCCGACGCTTGATCATCACGGGCATGAGAAAACTGTCGCAGAACGACAGATGGTTCCCCGCGATGATCGCCGCACCCGTGTGCGGCACGTGCTCCAGCCCCTCGACTCTCGGCCTGAAGAGCCACCGCAGCAACGGCACCAGTACCACGGCCCTGAACACGTAGTAGAACAAGTCTGTGAGCCTCTCTCCGTAAGCGACCCCCGTGCCGACCGAGGGACGGTAAACCGCCGGGAGGGACGAGGGGGAGAGTGCCACTTGAGCCATGACGACAAGGCCGGGGATGGCCGGAACTGATGGCCGGCCATCCAGACGCCGCCGCGGCACCAGCGCGGTGACGAACAGGCCCACGGCGTACGAGGCGGGCGGAAGGCCCTGACATGCAGTCAATCTACGACGGGGCGGTCAGATGGGACGCCGCACGGCTCACGGGTGCGCGGGCCAGGGGTCGACGGGGCGCGGGGCGCCGCCTTCCGCGCAGCAGCGCAGTGCCTCCGCGGCGGCCCTGCGGCCCGCCTTGGCGAAGATCACCTCGTGGGAGTCGACCTCGTGCCACTTCGCGTCGCGCAGCCGGACCCGGAAGGCGATGGTCGGCACCCGGCGGGTACCGGACGCGCACAGCGTGTGGTGCGCCCCGTGCTCGAACGCGTCGGCGAACTCACGCGGCAGACGTTCCTCCGGCACCTGGGCGGCGAACTCGAAGAGCAGGCCCGAGTCGGCGGGGAGGGGCTCGAAGTCGGCGGTGGCGATGGCGAAGGCTCCGCAAGCGGCGGGTGTGACGAGCCGGACGCGCACATCACGGACGGCGCGGCCGGGCACGCTCGGCCGGGGGCCGGGGACGTCGTACGCGCGCACCGGGTGCGCCGCCGTGCGGGCGGGCGGCCAGCGCGTGACGTACGGGCGCGGGAGGACGTCCTCGTGGATGCAGTGGCTCGCCTCACGGGCGGCACGCCGGCCCGCCCACGCGAAGCCGGCGGCGGTCGATTCCCCTTCCCGCCAGCGCGCGTCCCGCAGCCGCACCCGCACCGCGTACGGCGGCACGCCGTTGAACGACCAGGCGCCCAGCTCCGCGAGCACGCCCTCACCGAACGCCGCGCCGAACTCCGGCGGCAGCTCCGCGGCGGGCACGTTGTTGACGAACGCGAGCACGTCGGCGCCCTCTTCCCCGGGCGCCAGCGGTTCGAAATCGGCCGACGCAAGGGCGTAGGGCCGCAGGCCGCCCACGCTGGACAGGAACGCCTGTACGTCGCGTACCGGCTGCTTCAGACGGAGGGGGTAGTCGCGCACTCTGGGCATGGGACCACCGTAGGTCTCCCGCCCCGCTCCGGGCGGCGACACGGGTCTCGCCACGAGGGGGTTCCGGATGTGTGACTGTCCGTTCGTCCCCTTACCGCCCCGGGGGGCGGGCGTACGAATGCCCACCGGAAGAGACGCCGAGCGACACCAAAAATCATCCTTCGCCCAAAAGGGGTCATTCTCTATTGCGGATTGGCTCAACTGGCATACTTTCGCCTATCATTTGGACTGTCTTCGAGAAGGGAAAACCGCAATGGCCGTCAAGTTTGTCCAGGTCGACGAATCCGAAAAGGGTGAGCCGGGAGTGGAAGAGGCTGTCACCACTACGGTAGTCGGCGGCCAGACGCTTACGACGACAACCTACGGACGTCTGCTCCAGCACGACGACCTGAAGCCGGATGTCACCGAGGGTGTTTTCTCGGTCGAGCTTCTGGTTCCGGCCATGGGTACCGAGGAGTACGCCACGGGGGAGCAGAACGAGGACGGCAGCCCGGAGATCGCCATGCGGCCGTGCGTGGTCTACGAGCGCCGTGAGCTGGACATGGGCGAGGAGACCTTCAAGGAGTACCTGGCCGCACTCGAGCCCTTCGCGGCCGCGTCCCGGGAGGCTCAGCAGGTGCCGGCGCAGTCCCGGAAGCGCCGCGCGAAGACGGCCAAGCCGACCGCGGGTGAACCCGCATAAGGATGCGGTAAATCTTCTCCGCAGGTAATTCTCAAAAGGCGGCCACTGATTCGGTGGTCGCCTTTTTTGCTGCCCGTTGAACGGCGTGAAAATGCTTCCGGCTGGCCGTCTCCGGGGCGTGGGGCCGATGGTTTTCGGGGGAGTGGTCCGGCGGTAATCGCCGCACCGTGGCGCGATATCGACGGCCGTTTTCCGCACCCCCGGAAGCCCCACGTCACGTGTCACCGGGCGAGGAATCGCTCCACGGCCGCCACGGTGGCCGCGGGGGACTCCTCCGTCGGATGGTGACCCGCGTCCGGAAGGACTGCGAGTTCCGCGTTCGGATACCACCGCAGCCACGAGGTCTCCATCGCCTCAAAACCCAGCGCCGGGTCGTGCGCTCCGACGACGAGGAGCACGGGCGTGGGATTGCCCCGCACCCGCTCGTGGAAGTCATCGCGCGCCCAGGAGTCCAGGTACGCGCGGAAGGCGGCCGGTGCGGACCTCTCCACGGAGCGGCGCACCATGGCGTCCAGCCAGGCGTCGTCACGCCGCCCGCCCGTCGTGTTGTCGATGATCACCCTGCGGTTGCCGGGATCTTCCGCGGCCCCGGCGAAGAGCCCCCAGGTCTGTGCGTCGAGGGGGAATCCGGACGCGGGCACCGGGGACACCCCGATGAGCGAACGGACGCGCCCGGGCGCGTCCAGCAGCATCAGCTGGGCCGCTTTGGCACCCATGGAGTGGCCGAGGACCGAGAAGGTCTCCCAGCCCAGACGGTCGGCCACGTCCAGGGCGTCCCCGGCGATCTCCTCCATGGTGAACGCGCCGTCGACGTCCCTCGCCTCGCCGTAGCCGCGACAGTCGAGGACCGCGTAGCTGAACGCGTCACCGTTCATGTGCGCGCGCAGCGGCGCGAAGCTCGTCCGGTCACCGAACCAGTTGTGCAACAGCAGACACCGTTCGGAGCCGCTGCCCCAGACCTCGTGCGGAATCACCAGTCCTGTCACCACGTCCCCCGTCGTGAGGCGGTCGGTCGGCGCCGGTGCCGGAGGCTGCCGGCGGTCAAGTCTCGCGGCCCCCGTCGGGCGGGGTCAATACAGCGCAAGGGGGCGGCCGGTGCGCTGTCCCGTGACGTCCGGCCGGCATCCCTGCCATCATGCGACGGTGATCGAACACGAGAACGCGCAGCCCCGCCCGCTCCTTCGCCGCCCCGAGGAAGGGGAGTTGATAGACGTGGCGGGGGTCGGGCATTTCTTCCGGCTGACCGCCGAACACACCGAGGGCCGGTTCTCCTTCGAGGAGTTCACGTTGGCACCGGGGACCGTGGGCGCCCGGCCCCACGTCCACCACGGACACGACGAGTATTTCTACGTCCTGGAGGGCGAGTTGACCCTCCACAACGGGGACGGCGAGGTGACCGCCGGCCCCGGCACCCTGCTGGCGGCGGTCCGGGGCACACCCCACGGCTTCCGCAACGCGGGCACGCGGACGGCGAGGGCCCTGTGCCTGTACACCCCCGCCGGGTACGAGGGGTACTTCCGCGACGTACACGCCGCGGTGGCCGCGGGCGCGGAGGTGACCGACGAACTGCTGGCGGAGTTCCGCGGACGCTATCGCACGACGTCGGGCTGAGCGGTCGTTCCCCCACCCGGGGGCGGCCGAGGCGACCGGTGGGTGTTTCGCGCCTACCGTGTCAAGGGTGCCCCTCCGGCACGCGGGTACGGGAGGAAACCATGACGGCCAAGCCGGTATGCGTCTATGTCACCTACATCGGGAGCACACCCGAGAAGGTGTGGCGGGCCTTGACCGACGCCGACCTGTCGGCGGAGTACTGGGGCCACAGCAACGTCTCCGACTGGCAGGTCGGCTCCCCCTGGGAGCACCGGCGGACGGACGGTTCGCGGACCGCCGACGTCGTCGGCACCGTCCTGGAGAGCAAGGCGCCCGCCCGGCTGGTCACCACCTGGGCCGACCCCCACGCGGAGCGCTCCCGTGAACCGTCCCGGGTGACCTTCGACATCCAGCCGTACGGCGAGATCCTCCGGCTGACCCTCACCCACGAGAACCTGGCCGACGAAGCCGAACGGGAAGCGGCGGCCGCGGGGTGGGCGGCGGTGCTGTCGAACCTGAAGACGCTGCTGGAGACGGGGAGCGCTCTTCCCCGGGAACCGTGGCTGATGCCCGACGGCGATCACCCCTGAAGCGCCTCGCGGCCTCACCCCGGTCACCGGCCCGCCCGGCCCCGGTCACCGGCCCGCCGGGCTCCGGGCAGCGGACCCGGGGAGCGGCGCGGGCCCCTCCGGGCGCCGTACCCAGGCGAGCATCACGACAGCCGCCACCGCGGCGAAGGCGCACCAGGTGGAGATGAACTCCAGCCGCCACAGCACCGCGCAGACCACCGCCCCGGCCGCGACGAGCATCCCGAGCAGACGCAACCGCGGATCACCCCCGAGCAGCAGAGAGCCGACCGTGGCGAGGAGATAGCCCGCGACGATCAGCGGGGCGTACGGCAGGTCGAGGACATAGCCGAGGGTGTGGCCGCGGACCTCGGCCGTCACGGGCCGCGTGCCGAGGAAGTACGCGAGGACACCGCAGGTGGCGAGTCCGACGAGGGCCGGTACCACCAATCGGCTCCGGGCGGACGGCGGGGCGGCGAGCAGGACGCCGAACGGAACCCACACCGCCAGCAGGGGCAGCGCGATGACGGCCCAGGCCAAGGTCGCGGGGCCGGTACCGCCGCCGGAGCGCCAGACGGCGGACTCGACGATCTGGTGGGCCCCCAGCAGCAACGGAAGCGCACCGAGGGGCAGATCGCGGGCACGGCGCGACCCCACCACGCACACCACCCCGATCGCGGCGATCCCGCTCCCCGCCACGAGGTCCGCCGTCGCACTCCAGCACATGACGCCACCCGGAAACCCAGTCACCGCACACACGTGTGAACCGACGCATCCAGCATGCACGCTGAAAGCGGCCCCGCACGCCGCGACCCGTCGGCGAAAGGCGACGTCATCGGCACGAGGGTGGGACGGCGTCGAGCCGCACGACGCGGGATCGGCCCCACCTGGGGGCGCCCGGCGGTACGTCCGTACGGGGACGCGGCGGGGACGGCGCCCCGGCCGGCAGCGCGCGTACCGCCTTCGTCGCACCCCCGGCAAGAGGCGGCACACAGCGGCGTCCGCGCCGCACGCGCCGAAGCGTGCCGCAGCAGCCGTACCGCCCGGGCGCCGGGCAGCGGGCCTCCCCAGCCTCTCGCCCGCCGCCCGGCGAGCTGCCATGCTCACCCCATGGCGGTGAGCTATCGGTCGATCACCGAACGCGTGCTGCGGGATCGTCCCTCCGGATGGACGCTGCACGACGGCGAAACCTGGTGCATGGTCACCCCGCCGCGTCACACGCCCCGGCAGCAGGGCTGGAAACTGCACCTGTCCGCGACCCCCGCCTCGGCGCCCCGCGTTCTGGAGAACGCGGCCCGTGTCCTGGTGACACACGAGTGCGCCTTCAAGTTCGCCGTCTCACCACGGGTCACCGCCGAACTCACCTCGGTCCGGGCGCCACGCGCGCAGTCGGGCAAATTCCTCACCGTCTATCCCCTCGACGACGATCAGTTGCGCGTCCTGGCCGGGCAGCTCCACGAAGCCACGCGGGCACTCGCCGGACCGGCGATCCTGTCCGACCGGCGGTACCGGCCGGACAGTCTGGTCCACTACCGCTACGGCTGTTTCGCCCGGCCCCGTGAACTCAACGACGAAGGCCTCTACGAAGGACGGCTACAGGCACCCGACGGAACGTTCGTAGCGGACGAGCGCAACCCGTGGTTCTCCCCGCCCCCTTGGGCCCGCCTCCCCTTCGCGCCACCCGGACGCGTCACCGCCGGACGCCGCCGCGGCGGGCCCGTTCTCCTCGCCGGCCGCTACCTCGTCCGAGAGGCCGTCCGGCACTCCAACCGGGGCGGCGTATACCGGGCACACGACCGGCGGACCGGTGACGACGTCCTGCTCAAGGAGGCACGACCGCACGTCGGAGCCACCTCGGACGGCAAGGATGCCCGGTACTGGCTGCGATACGAGGCGGACGTCCTACGACGGCTCGCACCCCTGCGCATCACCCCCGCCGTCCGCGAGGTCTTCGAGTGGGCGGGCCACGTCTTCCTCGTGGAAGACCTGATCGACGGCAAGAGCCTGCAGCGGTGGACCACCGACGGCATCGCCCGCGACGACCGGGGCCTGATGCCGGTCACCGCCCTGTGGCAGCTGGCCCGGGAACTCACGCACATGATCGGCCGGGTGCACGCGGCCGGATTCGTCCTGCGCGACGTCAAGCCCGGCAACATCGTGATGACACCCAACGGCACACCCGTCCTCGTCGACATGGAATGCGTGGTCCGCGCGGACGAACGGGCCCACGTCGTGGGCACACCCGGCTTCACCGCCCCGGAGTACCTCGACGGCCCCGGCCGGGACGGCGGCACCCCACCACCCGCGCCCGGCCCCGAAGCGGACTGCTACAGCCTGGGAGCCACCCTGCTGTACGCCGCCACCGGCATCATCCCGCTGCTCGCCGACGACTCCCCGCCCCGGCGTCCGGCCGGTGACCGGCTCGCGGAGATCGTCGACACCGCCGCACCGGCCACGCCCGCGCTCCGGGCGCTCGGCCCCCTCGTCGTCGGCCTCACGGCGGACGGACCGGCCCGCTGGCCGCTGGAGAAGGCCGCCGCCTTCCTCCGGGCGGACCCCGTCGAGGCGCCGGTGTCGGCGGGACCGGTGCCGGCGCGCGGCGCCGTCGGCCGGCTCGTGGCCGACGGCTTGGCCCACCTCGCGGCCACGGCCGAACCGGACGCCGAGTACCTGTGGCCGCGGTCGCGGTCGGTCCCCGACTGCGACCCCCGCAACGTGCACGTGGGCGCGGCCGGTGTGCTGGCCGTCCTCACCCGGGCGGTCCGCTCCGGCGAGACCACCGCCGAGCCGGTGTTGCGGACGGCGGCCCGGTGGCTGGACCGACGGCTCACCCAGCCGGGCCGAATCCTGCCCGGCCTGCACTTCGGCCGCTCCGGCCCGGTGTGGGCGCTCCACGACGCCGCGCGGACACTCGACGACCCGGCGATGGCGGACCGGGCCGTGGAGCACGCCCTGCGCATCCCGCTCGACTGGCACAACCCCGACATCTGCCACGGTCTCGCCGGCGCCGGTCTCGCCCAACTGCACCTGTGGCACGCCACGGACGACGCGCGATTCGCCGACCGCGCGACGGAGTGCGCCGACCGGCTCGTCCGACTGACCGCGGGGGCCGGGCGCGGCGTGGACTGGCCCGTCGGCCCGGAACACCGCCGCGAACTCGCCGGCTCCACCCTGTACGGCTTCGGACACGGCCTCGCCGGGAACGCCGCCTTCCTCCTCGCCGCGGGGCGGGACCTGGGGCGGGCGGACCTCATCGACATCGCCACGGGGGCCGGGCACGCCCTGTGCGCCGTGGCCGTGCCACGCGGGGACGCGGCCGTCTGGCCGAGGGGCCCGGGCCGGACGGACCGGACCGATCTGAACTTCTGGTGCCACGGCGCCTCCGGAATCGGGACGTTCCTGGTCCGGCTGTGGGCCGTCACCGGCGACGCGCGCTTTCGCGCGTACGCCGACCGCGCGGCCCGGGCGGTGCACCGGGACCGCCACCGGACCGGGACCAGCACCTGCCACGGGGCGGCCGGCAACGCCGAGCTGCTGCTCGACCTCGCCGACGCGACGGGGGAGGAGCACTACCGCACCCGGGCGACCGAGGTCGCCGCCTGTCTGTGCGCACGGGCGGTCCGGCGTGACGGCCGTCTGCTGGTGCCCGACGACACCCTGCGCGAGGTCGGTGCCGGCTACGGCGTCGGCCTGGCCGGCGTGCTGGATTTCCTGCTGCGCCTCACCCACGGCGGCAACCGATCCTGGCTGGTCGACGACCGCTGACCAGCCGGCACCCTCAGGAAGGAGTACCCCACCATGGAATCCGACGTCCTGGAACTCCAGGAACTGCCCGAGACGGACGAGCAGTCGCTGGAGCCGATGATGTGCTGCGACACCATCTTCACCACCGACCGCACGGACGGCTGCACGGAGCCGCCTCGCTGCCGCTAGGCCGTGTCGGAAAGCAGCGCCGTTCGCCCGGAGGGCGTGGCCCGGGACGGCGGTGTCCTCAAGCGCCGGACGGGCTGCTGTGCTGTGTCCTCAAGCGCCGGACAGGCTGCTGTGCTGTGTCCTCAAGCGCCGGACAGGCTGATTCAGCCCGCCCGGCGATTGAGGACGCGCCCGCAGGGCGCCCCGCCGCCGCAGGCGGCAAAGCCGGACGGTTCGACGGCCGCACGGTAACCCCGCGAGTTCGAGGAGCCGACGTGTCCCGATGGACGGCCGTACTGCCGCCCGACACGGCCACCGCGGCCCTCGACCTCGTCACCACCATGGCGGGACGACCGCGCCCCACGCCCCGCCGCGTCCACCCCGACCTCGCCGGAGGCGGACCGGGACTCGCCCTGGCCTACCACCAGTTGGACGCCTGCGTGCCGGGGGCGGGCTGGGGCGCCATGGCCTACGGCTATCTCCGCGCGGCGCTCCGCGGCGCCGAGCGGCTCGGTACGAGCACACCGGCACTGTTCGGCGGCCTCGGTGGTCTCGCGTTCACCGCCTGGACGCTGTCACCCGACGACCCCTCGCTGTGTCGTCTCCACGACGGCGTCGTCCGGGAGGCGGGGCGGCGGGCCCGGGCTCTCGGCGCCGCGCACGGCATACCGGTCCGGGACTTCGACGTCATCTCCGGTGTGACCGGTGCGGGCGCGTACCTGCTCTGCCGCCGCCAGGACCCGGCTGCCCGTGACGCGCTGCACGCCGTCCTCACGTCCCTCGTGACGCTGTGCGGTGAACGGGCGGGCACACCCCACTGGTACACCCCCGCCGAGGCCCTGAGGGACCCCCGGACGCGTGCGGAGTTCCCCCATGGCGTTCTCAACTGCGGCCTGGCGCACGGCATTCCGGGACCGCTCGCGTTGCTTGCCATGGCCCTCGACGCCGGCGTCACCGTCCCCGGACAGCGGGAGACCCTCGCCCGCGTGGCCCGGTGGTTGGCGGCACAGCGCACCGACGACGCGTGGGGCCCCGACTGGCCCGGAATGATCCCGCCCCCCGGCCGCCCCGCTCCCCGGGACCGCCGCACCGCCCGGGCCTCGTGGTGCTACGGCAGTCCCGGCGTCGCCAGAACGCTGTGGCTCGCCGGGACGGCACTCGATGACGCCGCCCTGCGTGCCCTCGCGGTGCGGGCCCTCGAAGCCGCCCTCCGGCGGCCCGCGGCGCGACGGCGGACCGACGACGCCCCGGGGTTGTGTCACGGGGTGGCGGGGCTGCTCCACATCACGACCCTCTTCGCGTCGGACACCGGCGACCCCGCCCTCGCGCGGGCGGCGGCCGGGCTCGCCGAGCGGCTGCTCGCCACGCCCACCGCGCTCCCGGCCGAAGGGCCCGGGTACCTCGACGGCGCGGCGGGGGTCGTCCTCGCCCTGCTGGCGGCGGCCACCGATGTGGCACCGATGTGGGACCGGCCCCTGCTCCTGGCGTGATCCCCTACGGCGTGGGAGCCGGCCGCGGGGGAGGGCCGCCGGCGGGTGGTGCGAGCCACTCCCACGCGGTCCCTACTCGATGACGAGGTCGACCTTGATGTTGCCGCGCGTCGCGTTGGAGTACGGGCAGACCTGGTGCGCCTGCTCCACGAGACGGGTGCCCGTCTCGCCCGCGAGGTCGGCCGGCAGCTCGACGCGGAGCGTGACGGCGAGGGCGAAGCCCGGGCCCTCCTTGCCGATGGATACCTCGGCGGTGACGGAGGCGTCCTTGGTGTCGACCTTCGCCTGGCGGCCGACCAGGCCGAGCGCGCTGGCGAAACAGGCCGCGTAGCCGGCGGCGAAGAGCTGCTCCGGGTTGGTTCCCTGGCCGTTTCCGCCGAGCGCCGGGGGCATGGCCAGTGCCAGGTCGATCTGCCCGTCCGTGCTCACGGCCCGGCCCTCGCGTCCGTTGGCGGTGGCGACAGCGGTGTACAGCGCGTCCATGGAAGGTCCCTTCGATTCGGTTCGGCGGGCTTGGGGTGCCCGCCGCACACCGGAAGGATTGCACACGATTAAGTTGTGCACAATCTAATTGGGTCGGGACTATTCTGGAGCCATGACCACGCCGCCTCTCCCGCTGCCGGACGACGCGGAGCTGCTCCGCCTCGACCACCAGCTCTGCTTCTCCCTGCACGCCGCGTCCAGGGCCTTCGGCGGCGTCTACCGCGGCGCCCTGAAGGACCTCTCCCTGACCTATCCGCAATACCTGGCGATGATGGTCCTGTGGGAACACGGCCCCCAGCCGGTCAAGGCCATCGGCGAGCGGCTGCGACTCGACTTCGGGACGCTCTCCCCGCTGCTCAAGCGGCTCGAAACGGCGGGCCTGCTGCGCCGCGAACGCAGCGCCGAGGACGAGCGTTCGGTCACCGTACGGCTCACGGAGGAGGGGGAAGCGCTGCGCGAGCGGGCCCTGTCCGTCCCGCGCCGCATCGCCGAGGCGGCCAGGATGCCGCTGGAGGACATCATCACGCTGCGGGGGCTGCTCCAGCGGCTCACCGACAACCTCGACGCCGCGCAGAACGGCCGACCGGGTTAGGGCAGCGGCCCCTTCGGAGCGGACCAGGCAGCCGTCCGCCGGACCGGGTGACGGACCCAGCCGGCCTCATCGTTGCTGATCAGCGGCCCCTGGGGCCCGTACCAGGCCGCTGAATCCACCGTGCGTTCGCCGGCCGTGTCAGCCACCGGGTACCTCCGGGACGGTACCGCGCGTCCCGCTGGCGTGACGTTCTGAAACTATCGATTCCCTACAAAACTTCAAGGTCAACTTCCGTGGAGCGCGGCAGCCGATCCCGCCCATACCCCCTGTCAGTGTGGACGTTGAGCCGATTGCTCCCCGTCACCATCCAGACGGGGAGTTGTATCTCTGCGACAAGGGGGTTTGTACGGTGAACGCTGGCACCAACGATGTGGTGGTCACGGGGCTGGGGGCGACGACGCCGCTCGGCGGGGATGTCACCTCGACCTGGGCGGCGATGCTGGCCGGGCAGTCCGGGATCAGCCGGATAACGGAGGAGTGGGCCGCCGACTTTCCCGTGCGGATCGCCGGCAGGCTCAAGACCGAACCGACGGAGGTCCTGGACCGGGTGCAGGCCCGCCGCATGGACCGCTGCGAGCAGATCGCGCTCGTCGCCGCCCGCGAGGCGTGGGCCGACGCGGGCCGCCCCGAGGTCGACCCCGAGCGGCTGGCCGTGGTGATCGGCACGGGTACCGGGGGAGCGCTGACCCTCCTGGGCCAGGACGACATACTCGAAGCCTCCGGAGTGCGGCGCGTGTCCCCCCACACCGTGCCGATGCTGATGGCCAACGGCCCCGCCGCGTGGGTGAGCATCGACCTCGGTGCCCGGGCCGGCGCCCACACCCCGGTCAGCGCCTGCGCGTCCGGGGCCGAGGCGATCGCGATGGGAATGGACCTGATCCGGCTCGGCCGGGCCGACGTGGTCGTGGCAGGCGGCACCGAGGCCTGTGTCCACCCGCTGCCGTTGGCCGGCTTCGCCCAGGCCAAGGCCCACTCCAGGCGCAACGACGACCCCGAGCGGGCGTCCCGGCCCTTCGACGTGGACCGTGACGGCTTCGTCATCGGCGAGGGATCCACCGTGGTGGTCCTGGAGCGCGCCGGGTTCGCCGCTGCCCGAGCGGCCCGGGCCCACGCGACCCTCGCCGGGGCCGCCGTCACCTCCGACGCGTACCACATCACCGCCGCACACGCCGACGGCCAAATACGCGCTATGCGCCAGGCCTTGGCGGCCGCGGGACTGTCCCCGCGCGACATCGAGCACGTCCACGCCCACGCGACGTCCACACCCCAGGGCGACCTCGTCGAGGCCGAGTCCATCACCGAAGCCATCGGCACCCACCCGGCCGTCACCGCGACCAAGTCCATGACCGGCCACCTCTTCGGCGCGGCGGGAGCGATCGGCGCCCTTGCCGCGATCCTCGCGGTCCGCGACGGCGTCATCCCCGCGACACAGAACCTCGACACCCTGGACCCGCAGGTGGAACTCGACGTCGTCGCGGGCCGGCCCCGGCGAGGCGGACTCAAGGCGGCACTGACCAATTCGTTCGGCTTCGGCGGTCACAACGCCTCACTCGTCTTCACCCCCGCCCCCTGACACGCCCTCAGGGCAGGGGTGACCTGACGGTCCGCGACCATGGCCGCGCCTGGCGTCCCCGACGAATGTAGACGGGCCGTCAGCGCTCGTGTGCCACGCGCCCGAACGTGGGCGTGGCACACGGTCCCGGTCTCCCATTGGCGTACTCCACCCGGCGCCGGGGCCCGAGGTCGGGCGACGCTTACAGCACCGACTGGGAGGTGTGCTGTGTCCGGACTACGCGGCAACGGCATCAGGCTGTTGCTCCGCCTTACGGCTCTGACCGTTGCTCTGCTCGCTACTTTGACGTCGCCGGTCCCACCGGCGGCGGCCACCGGCACGGCGGAGCCGGTGGTACGGCACTCCGCCGCGCGCGGATTCACCCATCCAGGAGTGCTGGTGAGCAGGGCTCAGCTCAACCGCCTCCGCAAACGAGTCAAGGCCGGCGGTGAGTGGCGGTCGATGTTCGCCGCGATGCGGCACAGCAGATACGGGTCGCCGTACTACACCGCGATGCCCGTGCGGATCGTGGAGTGCCCGCCGGACGACCGGCCCGGACACGGGTGCGTCGAGGAGCGGCAGGACGCGATCGCGGCGTACACGCACGCGCTCCTCTGGTACGTCACCCGGGACCGCGCGCACGCCCGCAAGGCCGTGCAGATCATGGACGCCTGGTCGGCCGTGGTCCGGGACCACACCGACGGCAACGCCGGATTGCAGGCGGCATGGGCGGGCAGCTCCTGGGCGCGGGCCGGGGAGATCATGCGACACACCTACGGCGGCTGGCCGCGCAAGCGCGTACAGCGGTTCGCGGGCATGCTGCGCACGGTCTACCTCCGAGAGGTGACGGTCACCGCACCGGACTACAACGGGAACTGGGAACTGGCCATGACGGACGCCGCCATGGGGATCTCGGTGTTCCTCGACGACCGGCGCGGTTTCAACAGGGCCGTGCGCCGTTTCCGGGCCCGTGTCCCGGCGTACTTCTATCTCACATCCGACGGTCCTCTGCCCAAGCGCCCGCCGGGCGGCCACATCAGAACCCCCGAAGGGATCAGGGGGTACTGGTTCGGGCAGCGGAAGTTCGTCAACGGCCTCGGCCAGGAGACCTGCCGGAACTTCACGCACATCGGCTACTCCCTCGCCGCCACCGCCCACATCGCGGAAACCGCGTGGCACCAGGGCGTCGACCTCTACGGCGAGGCCGGTAAACGGTTGCGGGCCGCGCTCACCCTCCATGCCCGGTACCAGCTGGGCGCCGAGGTGCCGCGCTGGCTGTGCGGCGGAAATCTGGACCTCGACATGGGGCCGGACACCGAGGTGGTCCTCAACCACTTCCACAACCGGAAGGGCATCTCGATGCCCCAGGCCGAGCGGGTCGCGCGGCGACTGCGGGACGTGGGAACGGACGACCTCTTCGTCGCCTGGGAGGCCCTGACCCACGCGAAGAACCGCTGAGGCGGGCGGACCGCTGTACGCCGAAGGGCGGCGGCACCGGTGTCGGTGCCGCCGCCCTTCGGCGTGGGGTGTCGACTCCTCAGTAGGCGGAGTTGACGTTGTCCATGGTGCCGTACTTGTCGGCGGCGTAGTTGCAGGAGGCGGTGATGTTGGCGACGGGGTCGTAGGGGTCCC
>NZ_JBVJDW010000011.1:0-131014 GCF_055582085.1 Streptomyces sp. NPDC042259
CCCGCGGAGCGGGTACCACATCGCTGCGCGATGTGCAAGCGAACACCCCCGCGGCGCGGGGGTGTTGCGCTCCCGCTCCGCGGGAGCGCTGGCGAGTGGCTGCGCCACTCGCACACCCCGCCTGCTGCGCAGGCGGGGTGACGGTCCGTCCGCTGCGCTCCCGGACCGGGCGGGACTTCGTCCCGCTACTGGGCTTCCGCTTCGCTCCAGCCCGGGGTCGGCGGGTCCGCTGCGCTCCCCCGCCCCAACGGTCCTTCCGGCTACGCCTCCAGAACCGTTGGGGCCCGCTGACGCGGGCCTGGCTGGCTGCCAGGGATGGGGGTCGCTCGTTCGTGTGGGTTCCAGTGTACCGTGTGCATCAGGTTGATGCAGCATGTACCGTTGGTGAAAATACAGGACACCCCCAACCGCTCGGGAAGCTTCCCGGGATTCTGAGAGGAACGACTGCAGATGACTGGTCACCTCGAATCTACCGGACCTGATCCAGCTCTGAGCAGCGATCCTGTGCGCCGGGTGACGCAGTACCAGACAGCAGGCGTGAACGCCCGCTTAAAGGTATTCGCGCTCCTAGAGGCACAAGGCGTGCCCGCGAGTGAGGCGGACGACCTGGTGGCGGCACTGGAGGCGGGAGCAGTCGCCGGGACACAGAGCGAAGTAGTCACGCTGTACAGCATGGCGCCGGGCTTTCGGGGCGAGGCAATCGCGGATGGGTGGGACGGCGGCGTGACGGCTGTGGGCGAGATCCTGGTGGGCCGCGCGGACCGGGACTGGTCACGGCGTGGCGGTCGGTCTGCCCTCGCTGCTGAGCTGGCTGTACATATTGCGGACGTGAGGGAGCGTGAGCGGGCTTCCCTGGTGCGGCTGGAGAGGTTCGTCCGGGAGGCCGTGCTGCCGGGCACCCACCCGCACACCACGGCGCGGCGTCGGGTGTTGGAGGCGCTGGGTGAGGCCGGCGGTCTGTGCACCGCGCGGACGCGGAACGCGGACGGGGACGTCGTGGTCTGCACGCTCGATGCCGGGCACTACGACCCGGACGACAAGCCGCCCTTCAAGGACGGGAAGCCGGGCGGCTGGCACAAGGCGGATGCGTCGATCTGGAACGACCTTGGTGCGGCCTGCATTCCGCACGCGGCCATCTGAAAGACCACGGGAATTCAGGCTCAGGGGAGGCAAGGAAATGTCAGCGATTCAGCTCAAGGAACACCAGGTAGACCAGCGCTCCGCGTTTCGTAGGTGGGTGGGATTCCCTGCAAGGTCATCTGTGCCCCCGCAGGGTGCCCGGGGCACGATCGTGTCAGCGACCGGCTCGGGCAAGACGATCACGGCCGCCGCGTGCGCGCTAGAGAGCTTCCGGGACGGCCGGATCCTCGTGACCGTGCCGACCCTGGACCTGCTCGCCCAGACCGCTCAGGCGTGGCGCCTGGTGGGCCACCGGGCCCCGATGGTCGCGGTGTGCTCGCTGGAGAACGACGCGGTGCTGAACTCGCTGGGGGTGCGGACCACCACCAACCCCATCCAGCTCGCCCTGTGGGCCGAGCGCGGCCCAGTCATCGTGTTCGCCACGTACGCCTCTCTCGTGGACCGCGAGGACCCGGAGGACCCGCTGGGTCAGCGGAAGGTTCGCGGGCCGCTGGAAGCCGCTCTGGCGGGCGGGGAGCGGCTCTACGGGCAGCGCATGGACGGGTTCGACCTCGCGATCGTGGATGAGGCCCACGGAACCGCTGGTGATCTTGGCCGTCCGTGGGCGGCAATCCACGACAACCAGCGGATCCCGGCGGACTTCCGGCTCTACCTGACCGCGACCCCGCGCATCCTCGCCGCTCCCCGGCCGCAGAAAGGCGCGGACGGCCAGGAGGCGGAGCTCGCGACCATGGCCGACGACCCGAACGGGACCTACGGCGCGTGGCTCGCCGAGCTCGGTCTGAGCGAGGCGATCGAGCGCGAAATCCTTGCGGGATTCGAGATCGACGTGCTGGAGATCCGCGACCCCTCCCCCGCTCTCGGGGAGTCGGAGGAGGCGCGACGGGGCCGGCGCCTGGCGCTCTTGCAGACGGCGCTCCTGGAGCACGCCGCCGCCTGGAACCTGCGCACCGTCATGACGTTCCACCAGAAGGTGGAGGAGGCCGCGGCGTTCGCGGAGAAGCTGCCGGAGACGGCGACCGAGCTCTACATGAACGACGCCTCGGACGAGGACCTGGCGAAGGCGGAGAAGCTGCCCGCGTCGTCGATCGACGCGGAGTTCTACGAGCTGGAAGCCGGCCGCCACGTCCCGCCGGACCGGGTGTGGTCGGCGTGGCTGTGCGGCGACCACCTCGTGTCCGAGCGGCGCGAGGTGCTGCGCCAGTTCGCCAACGGCATCGACGCGGCCGGGCGTCGGGTCCACCGGGCATTCCTCGCCAGCGTTCGCGTGCTCGGGGAAGGCGTCGACATCACCGGCGAGCGGGGAGTCGAGGCCGTCTGCTTCGCCGACACCCGCGGCTCCCAGGTCGAGATCGTGCAGAACATCGGCCGGGCGCTCCGGCTCAACCGCGACGGCTCCACCAAGGTGGCCAGGATCATCGTGCCGGTGTTCCTGGAGCCGAACGAGGACCCCACCGACATGGTCGCCAGCGCCTCGTTCCGCCCCCTTGTAGCGGTCCTCCAGGGCCTGCGCTCGCATGATGAACAACTCGTCGAGCAGCTCGCTTCCCGGGCGCTCACGAGCGGGAAGCGCAAGGTGCACGTCCGGCGTGACGAGGACGGGCAGATCGTCGGGGCCGGCGGCGCGGGCGACGGCGAGGACCAGGAGGACGACACGCAGGCCGCCGCCGAAGCGGCGCTTCTGCACTTCTCCAGCCCGCGCGACGCCGCCACGATCGCCGCTTTCCTGCGCACCCGGGTGTACCGGCCTGAGTCCCTGGTGTGGCTGGAGGGCTACCAGGCCCTGCTCCGGTGGCGGAAGGAGAACGAGATCACCGGCCTCTACGCCGTGCCCTACGACGCCGAGGTCGAAGTGGGCGTGACGAAGGATTTTCCGCTTGGCCGCTGGGTGCACCAGCAGCGGAAGGCGCTGCGGGCCGGTGAGCTGGAGGAGCGACGCAAGACCCTGCTGGACGCCCCGGAGGCCGGCATGGTCTGGGAGCCCGGCGAGGAAGCGTGGGAGAACAAGCTCGCCGCGCTCCGGTCCTACCGGCGGGCCACCGGCCACCTCGCGCCGCGTCAGGACGCCGTGTGGGGCGAGGGCGAGGCGATGGTGCCCATCGGGCAGCACATGGCCAACCTCCGCCGCAAGGGCACGAAGAACGGCTTGGGCAAGGACCCGCAGCGGGCCGCCGTGCGCGCGGCGCAGCTGACGGCGATCGACCCGGACTGGAACTGCCCCTGGCCACTCGACTGGCAGCGGCACTACAAGGTGCTCGCGGACCTGGTCGACACCGACGGTGCCCTGCCCTACATCGCCCCGGGCGTCGTCTTCGAGGGCGATGACGTGGGCACGTGGCGGTGGCGGCAGCAAGAGCCGGGCACCTGGGCCCAGCTGTCCACCGAACAGCAGCAACGGCTGTCGAAGCTGGGCATCAAGGGCGCTGACGTCCCGTCTCCCGCCCCGGCGACCACGAGTACGGCAAAGGGGCCGAACAAGGCGCAGCAGGCGTTCCAGCGCGGCCTCGCCGCCCTCGCTCAGTGGGTGGAACGGGAGGGCGATCGACCGGTACCGAGGGGCCACAGCGAACAGATCACGGTCGACGACGAGACGGAGCCGGTGATCGTGAAGCTGGGCGTATGGATTTCGAACACCAAAACCCGACGCCACAAACTCACCGCGGACCAGCTGGACGCACTCGCTCGACTCGGCGTGCAGTGGACATAGGCCTGCTGGGTGCCTGTAGGGCTGTGCTGGGAATGCTGGAACAGCAAGACAGGCCACGTCATCCAACACCTACCATCATCTGATCACTGTTGCTGTAGGTGGCAGGCAAGGGGGGCGAGCGGTGTACGTGGCCGATGTGCTGGTGGAGCGATTCCGGTCGTGCGAGCGGGTGCAGATCCCGCTGCGGCCGGAAGTGACGGTACTGGTCGGGGAGAATAACGCGGGCAAGTCGAGCGTGATCGATGCACTCCGGCTGCTCACGGATCCCCTGGACGGGCGCCGGACGCGGTACTTCGAGGAAGCCGACGTCCTGCAGACAGCGGCCGCGCTGGGCGGCCCCGTCCTGCAGCTGGACGTGGCCGACATTGGCCCGCAGCACAGTGGCGCATATCTGGAGGCGCTGCTACAGGGAACTCCCAATAGCCGTACCGCGCGATGGCAGGTGTCCTGGACACCGCCGCAGCCGAGCGGTCGCCGCGGGAGCGCCGTCTGGGCGCAGGGCGCGGGCCTACCCGTCACGGGCGAGCCTCCCGTGCGCCGCGGCGTGCGACATGTCTACCTGCCTGCGCTGCGCGACGCGGAGCGGGAGCTGGCCTCGGCGGGTGGGGACCGGGTGCGGATGATCCTGCGCGGGCTGCTGGGGGACGACGAGCAGGTCGATGCCTTCGTGGAACGGATCGGCACCGAGCTGAAGAAGGTGGCCGCTGACCCCGACGTGGCCAGGGTCAGCGAAAAGATCAACGAGCCTCTGCGGGACCTGACCGTGGGTGCGCATCCACAGATGAGTGAACTGGCCCTGGCCGAGCCAACCTTCGCGTCGATCGCCCGGTCGCTGCGGGTGCTGTTGGGTGATGCCGCCAGCCAGCCGTTTCGGCTGTCGGCTTCGGGGCTGGGCTACGCCAACGCGCTGTTCATCGCCACGGTGATAGCAGAACTGGACGCGGCGGCGGAGGCTGACCTGACCGTGCTGCTGGTCGAGGAGCCCGAGGCACACCTGCATCCGCAGTTGCAGACGCTGCTGCTGCGCTACCTGCGGCAGCGGGCGCGGGCCTCGCGCCGTCAGCCAGCCGGTGACCCGTCCCAGCCGGCCGGGCATCTGCAGGTGGTGGTCACCACTCACTCTCCGATCCTGTCGGCCGCGGCCGGCGTGGAGAATCTGGTGGTCATGGCCCGGTGCCCGGCTGGACTGTCTAATGGCTGGCAAGCACGGCCTTTGCCCATTCCCCGGCTGCGTCTGAGCCCGGACCGAGTGCGGCACCTGGACCGCTACCTGGATGCCACCAAGAGTGCCCTGCTGTTCGGCTCACGGGCGATCCTGGTGGAGGGCATCTCCGAGCTGCTTGTGCTGCCTGCCCTGGCTGAACGTGTTCTTGCCGCCGGTGCGGGTGCCAGCGCCCCGGCGGCCCGGGAGGCGTCCGAGGCGCTGGAACGGTTCTTCGGGACCACCCGGGTGATCGTGGATGGCGTCGGGTTCGAGGTCTATCTGCGGGTGCTTCTGGCGCCCGTGGACGGCATGAGCCTGGGACGGCGGGTGGCGCTGATCACCGACACGGATGTGGCACCCGACCAGCCGGAACCACGCCGGCTGCAGTCGCTGCGGGCGCTGCCCCTGCGCTGGGGGTCTCCTGGCGAGCTGCATCTGGCCGCGGCGCCCCGCACGCTGGAACCGGCTCTGTGGTCGGCCGATAACATCGCCGCCTTGGAGGCGGCGTTCCTGCGCTGTGCACCACGCTCGCAAGAACGCTGGGAGCAGATCGTTAAGGCGGCGGATCCCGCCCTGGCGTTCGGGGAGTCGTTCATCGCGAAGACCAGCCGGACCGTCACCGGCGCGGACGGGGAGATCCTGAAGGGCACCGAGATCTCCAAGGGCCGGTTTGCACAGGAACTCGCCGACGTGCTGGCCGATCCGACAGTGGGGTTCACCGTGCCCGCCTACCTCGCAGACGCCATCCGCTTCATCACCGCCCCCGAAATCAACGGGGTGAGCGCGCCATGAGCGAGCCGGGGCAGACAAGGGCCGTGCGAGCCGACGCTGAGGCGCAGCAGGAGACCGCGATGGCCGTGACCGCTCCCGCTTACGTGCCCGCCTGCCCGGGAGCGGGCAAGACGCATGTGATCACCAGTCGGCATCTGCAGTCACCCAGGCGGCTGTTGCGCCAGGGCCGGGCCCTGATCTCATTCACACGGGTGGCACGGGATCAGATGGCCCGCCGCTGCCGCCAAGCGGGCCGCGCCGACCTGATCCAGGCACCGCACTTCATCGGCACGCTCGACTCGTTCTTGTGGGAGTTCCTGGTCAAGCCTCGGCGGGCAGCCGATCCTGTACCCCGCCTGCTGGAGTCGTGGGCGAGCATCAAGGCCCCAGTGGAGGGCGTGGACCGGGAGATCTCCCTACACCGCTTCCCCATGTCCCTGGACCCCTCGCAGGTTTCGGCGAGCGAGGTGGTGGTCTGGGACAAACTCGACTACGACACCCGGCAGGCCATCGAGGCCAGCTCCTACAACCGACCGGCATGGGAGGAAAAGGTCTTCGCCACCCGCAAGTCGTGGTGCGAGCAGGGCTACTTCACCGGGCACGAGGTGCGGGTTCTGGCCCTGTGGAACCTGCGCAACGCCGAGGCCTCCGCCGGGCTGCTGGCCCCGCTGCGCTCCCGGTTTTCGGAAGTCGTCGTCGATGAGGCACAGGACTGCTCCGCCGCAGACCTGGCAATACTCCAACTGTTGCACGACGCTGGCCTGCCGCTGATCCTCGTCGGCGACCCGGACCAGGCTATCTACGCCTGGCGTGGCGCCGAACCGCAGGCACTGGGTGCCTTCGCGGCCCGCCTGTCCCCCACCCCTCACCGACTGACTGGCAACTGGCGCAGCTCCCCCGTCATCTGCCGTCTGGCGGCCACCCTGCGCGCGGGGCAGCGCCCGCCGGACACGTCCGTCGTGCGCGACGACGACATCCCTGTCCTGCTGCTGCCCACCCAGTTCGCAGCCTCCGGCAGCCGCCACCTGCACGCCCCGACCGGTGACGGCATCGTCGACGCCTTCCGCGCACTCGCCCAGGAGTACGCCATCGAGGCCCAGGACTGCCTAGTAACCGCCTACAAGTACGCCACCCTGCCAGGCATCACCCGGGAAAAGCCGTACACCAAGGCCATCACCAGCCTGGCCTGGGCCCGCACCGTCGCCTACACCTTGGGTGCCTCCAGCGACGAGCTCACCCGGGCCTGTGCGATTGCCGTGCGGGTCCTGTTCGGCTACTGGTATCCAGGCGAAACCGGCGGCCCCGACCGCATCATGGCTGCCCACCGCCTGTCGGCCAGCCAGGTCAACCGCACGGCCTTCGCGTTCCTACACAGCCTGCCCCCGCCCCACAAGGAATGGGGTCCGCAGGTATGGCAGGCCTTGAAGGCCTGGCCCTCTCTGCCTGGGGCCGCTCCGCAGGGCGGCAAGGGCCGCCCGGCAGGAAAACCCACCCTGCCCCGCCCCCAGCATGCCACCGGCATCCGAACCAACATCGTCCACCAGCTCAAGGGCGACGAAGCCGACGGGGTCCTGCTGCTGCTGCCCGAACGCGGAAGCGTCCAGCGCTGGGCCACCTCGGACTCGGCCACCGACGAAGTGCTGCGCATCTGGTACGTCGCCGTCACCCGCGCCCGCCGCCTGGCCGCCATCGCCCTGCCTGAGGAAGAGACCGACGCGCTAGCGCACCTGCTGGCAGAACGTCGGGTTCCAGTCCGCCTCGTCTGACCACTCTTCCACCTGAGCCAAAGGTCTGGGGCCTGGGAAAGCAGGCCCGAGGCGGACAGCGTCCGCCTTCGGTCCCCCCGCTGGGGGCGATGGTCCAGCCAACGGTTCAGCCACCTGCCGGTGCAACCCTCTTCGCTGCGGGTTCGGTGAGCCGGGCAGGCGACAGGGCGCACGCCGAGGCGGGCGACGGGCTCGGCGAGACTCGCGAGCTGATCGGGCAGGCCCGCGACCACGTCCTGCTCGTTTACGCCCTCGCGCGTCTACGGATCGGCCTGCCACAGGACCGGACGGCACGCTTCCACGAGGCGTACAAGGCGCTGGCAAGCGCAGCGGACGAACTCGGGGTCACCGGCCGCCCCACCGCCGGGCCCCGCGGCAAGCCTGGGCGACGCATGCCAGGACATGAGCAGGGCCGTGATGCTCCTGGCGCCCTTCCTCGACCCGAAGTCCACGGCCGGGGCCGATCCGCACACGCCGGTGCGGCTGGCCACCCACCTGCAGTTGGCCGCCGAATCGGCCGCTGCCGAACCCGTGCCCCACCTCCACTCCGTCACCTGGAGCTGACCGCTCACCCACGCCCAGGCAGCTCCGGTCTGCCCACCCGGCCCCTGGATGCGGAGCGACACCTCTCCCCTCGGCTATCGCGTGGAAAGACACCTCATGCAGTTCAGCCGTCAAGCCGGGGGCCATCCCCCTTCAGATCTTGCCGAGGGTCCGTCCCTGGGCCCCAGCCGACGTGCAGAGGCCGGCTGAGGGTGGAGGTCGGGCGGGTGGGTCACCAGAGGCCGAAGAACCGTGTCCACCAGGTGGGCCGCGCCGCGAAGCGCTCCAGCGCGCTGGGGCCCTCGTAGTCGCTCTCCAGGAGTTCCTCGGGGACGCTCACGTAGCCGAGTTCGGCCAGGGCCCCTTCCACGATGGCGAGGTCGGCGGGGTCCAGCGCTCCCTCCTCCCGGGCGTCGTCCGTGCCGAAATAGGCCCCCGGATTGTCGGCGCAGACCTCGGCGAGGAAGCCGAACTTGCTCACGCAGACCACGATCCGGGTCCCGCAGACCGTCGCGTCCGCAGGCACGTGGACGCGCCCGTACTCGCTGGAGTCCTGGGTGTCCCGCTCGGACTCGCACAAGGCACCGAAGTCCGCTTCGAGCCGGCGCACCAGCCCGCCGAACTTGAGGCCGGTCGCCGCGCCGTCATGGACCATGATCGGTCCGCCGCCTCACCCGCCCCGCCCCGGCCGCCGCGCGCGGATCCTTACCCAGTCGAACGGCCCCATGCCGTCGACAAGCCCAGGCCGGTCCGTGTCCGGTCCCAGCAGCAGCAGCCGCACATCATCCGCCTCGATACCCTGGGCATGCTCTGGACCACCGCAGCGGGCAGGGCAACACTGCGGCTGAGGAACGCCAACCTGCTCGAGATCTCTGGATTCTGTCCCGGCGCCCTTGCTGTTCCTCGTACGCTGCCTTCATGCCTTTCAGGACGCCCAAGGAGACTGCGATCGCCGACCGCGGACCGTCTCATTGGGCTGTCGCTCGCCTGAGCAGGCCAGCGTTCCAGCCGATTCCTGCGCGGTCCTCAGCAGCGCACTACACCCCGGAGACTGTCGCCGCGGCCGTCGAAGCCCTGGTGGTCGGCCTGGACGGATCCCCGGCTCCGTTCCGTGACCGCGCCTGCGGCAGTTTCGGCTTCGGCGTGAACGCCTTGGCCGAGTTGCTCCGAGCAGACCGAGCTGCCATCGCAATCCAGCATGAGCTCGACACCCTCAACTTCCCGGTCGGACCGTCGGTATCGGAGCGGACTCTCCTGGCTAAGGCCGAGGAGGACAACGGCGTCCCGCAGATCACTACGTCTCTTGCTCCTGCCGCCAGCCTTCACGCAGGAGACCAGGCAGCCACGCAGGGCACGGAGCGCATCACGGCCCTGCAGAAAGAACACGCGGCGCTCCAGCACCGGATGCAGGACCTGCGTCGCTACCTCGATGTCCCCGGCAATCTGATGCACTACGAGTTCCTCGACGCAGTACCCATCCACGACACGTCGCCGTGCGGAGTAGTGCGCCTAGCCACGCCCATCATCCCGCGTGCTTCTCGGCCTGGGGCCCAGCCCCTGGTGCCCACGGCTGCGTAACCCTCCTCCCGGGGAGGGGGCAGCGGCCGCCCCCTCAACCCCGAGGAATACGCAATGACCAGCGTGCTGGAACAACTGATCAAAGAGCATCCTGCTTGGGCAGGATGCGTCGGCGTGTACATCACCGCAACTCTGCCGCCAGCAGTCTCCTGGTACGCGAAAGGCATACGCCCCCGCCTGCAGCGGGCCGCGCAGCGGCAGCGCAACCTCCGCAACCGCCTACAGACTTTGTGGCGCGCCCTGCACCTCATGATGGACGAAGAGCCGCCCCACAGCCACAGCAGCCCGCCTGAATAGAACCCGCTTCAAGTCCTGCCGCTTCCTGCTACGAAACTGCTGAGAAGTCCCGATGGGCCGAGGGCCGGCACCAGGTGCCGGTCCTCCCCACCCCGTGACACCGCACGGCGCCCATGGGGCGCGATTTATGCAACGCACAGCTGTTGCGTGGAACCAGGCCCCGGCGACGACAGGGCCCCTCCCTCCGGGGGTCCGTGGCGCGTCTGCGGCAAAGTCAGGTCTTCCCCTGACGTCTGGCGTTGAGCCAAGAGGACCTGACTTACTGGTAAGGGCTCCAGCGGCCGTAGCGCGCCATCAGCGCCCGTGCGGCGTCCTCGTTCAATCCGAGGGCGACGGCGGCCAGTTCAGGGGGCGCGTCCTTCCGGGCGTCACGGGCCGGCCAGTACGCGACGTCCACAGCGGTCATCTCCATCTGGCGGGCAGCACGCAAGGCCGCCAAGGGCGAGCTTTTCGCCAACTTCTCAATTTCTTCCTGTAACTGGTCCAGCAGAGAAGTGACCGTTTCCGGTAAAGGGATGACCGACTGCTCCACCTCCCCGATATGCGTGTCCCAGTCCTGTGTGCAGGTGTCTGCCGTGTCTCCGGCGGCCTGGGCCAGCATTCGGTCACCGATGTCGTCCCAGTCCAGCGGGCGCTCGGGGCCGGTCCAACCACAGGAGCACACAGCGCGCAGGGCAGCTGCACGGGGCCCGTACCCACCACGGCCGTCATAGACACTCCACTGCGACACCGACTGGCCGCCCCCACCGGAGTCCATCCCGAAGAACACCGGCGGTGGGACCGTGCCGTCGGCCAAGAGCACGCCGACCGCCCCCTCGTGTGAGGGCCCGAACTCACCCGTCGTCCACGTCTCCCGCTCAGCCGTACCCATAGCCACCCCTCTAATCGTTCCGCCCGTTCCCCAGCTCTTCCTGAAACGGATCACCTCGCGCCAGGACCGACGATGCCGCAGCCAGGAGGAGCCGTACCACCGAAATCGCCAAAGAGACAGAAAGCTCCGCCGAGCCGCGGCCAAGAACGGTGCGAGGGTGTCCCGGGTGGCAGGCCGGAGTCGAATCGACTGCTGTGGATCGAGAACACCCGCCGGGTCAGCTGGCCGAGGGCAGGCCGTAGGCAGCGACACCGAGGACGTCAGGGCACGTCGCCGGAGTAGTAGAGGTGGCAGCTGACGCCGGAACTCTGGGCAAGTTCGGCGTGGGCCTGCGCACCGGTCAGCGCACCGAGCCGCCGAGGGGGCTCGGCCCGGATGGTGGCGGCGTAGCGCTCGCGCTGGGAAGCTTCGAGGTCCTTCTTCAGACGGCGGGCGCGGGCGGACCGTGCCCGCCGTACGGCGCTGATCTGTTCCTCGGTTGCCTGGTCGGCCAGGTCCGCGGGACCGAGGTAGCGGCCGGTGGCGGCGTGGTAGACCTCGATGCGGTGGTCATGGTGGGGCATGAAGCGGACCCTGACCTGGCTCCCAGCCTGACCGGTCATCCAGGCACCCACGTAGTCGCGTTTGCGGACACCCCGGGTGGTCAGCGTGCGGGTGCCAGCGTCCTCCAGGGTGAACGTCCACAGATCCGCCGCGGCCACGTCCCGCAGCGGGGTGGGATCGTCCTGCCACGCCTGAAGCAGGGTTTTTCCCTGCACCGGCGCGGGACGGTGCTCGGTGTTCCACCACAGCGTCCAATCCAGCAGCCGAGCGGTGAAGTCCTCAAAACTGAGCAGCACCTCGTCCTTCGGACGGGCAGCCCGTTTGCCGGGACGAGGCTGTCGGGCGTAGCCGGGAAGCGCGGCCAGCAACATCGGCTCCACCGCCCGGTTCAGGCCCTCCACCGTGTCCTTGAGATGGGGGGTGTAGGTGGGCAGGCCCTCCACGGTGACGTCCAGGAGATCGAACGCGGCGGTTACCGTCCTGGACAGGAAATCCTTGCCACGGTCCACCCGCACCTTCTCCGGCAGACCGCCGAACGGGCCGTAGGGGTCTTCACGCAAGACCGCGGAGCGCAGCGCGGCCAGCACCGACTCCCGCGACGGATGCCCGGGCGTGACGGCAACGCCGGTGATCGCGTTGGTGGCACAGGCCGTGAACCAGGTGATCCACGGCCTGCGGGCATGGCCGTCGACCTCGACCAGAACCGGGGCCTGCATGTGGTCGGTCTCCCACACCTGGTTACACCAGCCCCGCGGCCGGGCCAGGAACACATCATGCTTACGCGCCGCGCGCTCTCCTCCCGCGAGCCCCGCCCGCTCCCCCGGCGTCAGATCCCGCTGGATCGCCCGGTGCAAGGTGGGCAGCGACGGCGGCGGAACCGCGGGCGGAGACTGCCGGGCAGCCCGGGGCCGTCAGCTCACGATGCACCGCCGCGACGTTGCCCTCCACAATGCGAGCAGGCTGCGTACTTCCGGGGTGACAGTAAATCGGTCCCGGCTCTGGGCCCACGCCCCAGGCTCCTCAGCCGCTGATTCATCACGCTCGGCTGCGGCCAGCCACCACCACACCGTGCGCTCGGTCACCTCCAACGACTCGGCCATCAGCTGCACATGTCGTGTCGTCAGTTTCTGCTCCTGCCGCAGGGCGAGCAGCCTGCGCACGGCAGGCCGCGCAGCACCGACAGGGAGGAAGGAGGCAGGCCTCCCCGCACGCCCCGGCCCTCCCCGTGCATGCCGGAACGGGAAGCACCCTCTCCCGGCCCGGCCGCGCCGGTCAAAGCGGCCCCATGAGCCGCGAGCAGACCCGCTCCAGCATCCGGCGGTCCACCACAGCCCGGCTCTTGCCATAGGTCTCGGCGGTCAGGTGCGAGGTCAGCTTCGCCCAGGTCCGGAAATTGTCGTGCCCCACATGCTCGTCCACCCACGCGACATCGTCCTCGGTCACGTCCTCCCACAGAGGGTGGAAGGCCGCCATCACGCAAGGCATCACCGACACCAGCAAGGACCTCACGCCGACCGGCCACATGGACCACACCACTGGGCCGAACCTCTGCGCCTCACCCTGTGTGAACCCTTCGGTCGGGCACCTGCCCGACGGACGACTGCGCACTCCCCGGGTCCGGAGAGTGCGCAGTCGAAGACCTGCAAGGAGGCGCCCATGTCAGGCGTCCCTCGACGCTGTCGCGGAGTGATATAGCCGGATCACTCCGTGGGGCTCACTCGACCCACTCGATCTCCCACTGGGATGACTCTACGAATGATTCGAGTGCCGCTATGCTCTCCACCCAGTAATCACCCCCGTCTGTCGGCGCGGACAGATCGTCGACGAGAAAGATATAGTATCCGCCCGTGATGTTGGAATCATCCTGGAGCTTCACGAAGTAACCTTCATAAAACCCAGACAGAATGCGCCCGTATATCTCCAGCTTGATTTCCGTCATTTGCGACTCGGCAAGAGCGGGACGTGATTATTGGCCAATGGCTTCCCAGCTTCGTCAAAGATTTCGAAGTGCACGTGCGGCACGTTCGGCCAGTGAGCTCCGGCAAGTGATGCGGGATCAATACGGAACCCGAGGCGCCCATCAGCGCTCCGGAAGATTCCTCTGCCGTTGGCCACGTCTCGCGCACCCTCACCAAGGAACTCGCGTCCAGTTTCCATCGCGTCCTTCATGGTGATCGTGTACTGACTGATGAGGCTCGACTTTCGCTTGTGGGCCACGATGTCAACGTTGCTTTCGGCTGTCGACTTCGTTTCGGAGATTATGTCATTTCGAACGGTGCCGCCGTCGCAGTCATCCGCTGCACTGGCGGTCAGGCCATATACCGCCTGGGTCTGGATGTTACCAGCGTCAGGAGCCAGCTGCCCGACCCGAACATCCTTCACCTTCCGTTGGGTGCCGCCGTCCGCCAGCACGAAGCTGGCACGTTTGGGATTGGCCGGACCGGTTTTCCCCCTCCTGGGTAGGTCACAACCAGGAAGGTTCTTCCGAATCTTCTCCAGGACTTCTTCAACCTTTTTGACCCGCTTCTTCGCTTCAGCGGATTTTTCGAGGGCTTTATTGATCCCAATAAGTCGCTTAGCGGCCTTATAGAGTTCGGGGGCTTTTTTGAAGACCTGATACGCCTTGCTGGCGGGGATTGACTTAATCAGCGCCATGGCACAGCTGACGACATCGCCCTGCTCGAAGCACTTCTTGATCTCCTCGATCGGGATAAACTCAAGGAGGGTGTCGCTGCCGATGTCGACGAGGAGGTCGATGAACTTCTTGTCGGCAATCTTGCGGTCGTTTTCGTATTCCTCGGGCGAGATTCCGAGCTCTTCGAGGGCCTTTTCCTCTTCGCTGGTCGGCTTGGGGCTGCTGTCTTTACCGTCGTTTTTTGCGGCTTCTGCGCGGGCCTGGCGTTCCAGCTCGCGCTGGTATTCCTCGGCCTTCTTGGCTGCCTCGTCGGCTTCCTTGGCATACTGGCCTGCGTTCTTTGCTGCGTCTTCTGCAGACTTGGCGTGGGTTTCGGCAGAGTCGGCGAGTTTGCCGGCGTCTGTGGCGTCCTGCGTGGCCTGGGTTGCTGCGCCCTGGGCAGTGGTGGCTTCGCTCTCGGCCAGGTGGGCGGCGCTGGTGGCGGCTGCGGCCTGGTTGTCGGCGTCGGCGGCTGCCTCGCGGGCCCGTTCGGCTTCCGACTCAGCCTGTGTAGCGGCCTGGCGTGCCGCTGCCGCGTCCGCGTAGGCGTCGTTGGCACTTTGGCGGGCAAGTACGGTATCGGCCTGTGCCTGAGCATCGGCCTGACCAGCCCGCCCTGCGGCAGTCCTTGCTGCGGCCCCATCCTCGGCGGCTTGGGCGGCGGACTTCATCGCAGCAGCTGTGGAACGTGCCGCGCGGACCGTGGACTGCGCCGCCTCGGCGGCAGATTTGAACGCGGGTGCCACCTGGGCGTTAGCGCGCTTGGCGGTCTCCTCGGCGGATTTGGCAGCCTTGAGCGCTTCGGTCGCCTTGGCCTCGGCCGAGGCAACTTGCTCCTGCCCTATCTCCAGGGCGGCGCTGGCCACCGTGGCGGCGAAGTCGGCGTCGACATCTGCACCGGAGAAGGGCGCCGTCAGGGCGATTGCGGTGTTGGCAGGATCAGCGATACCGGCAGCAGTGGCCCGGGCGGCCGTGGATGCCTGCACCGCGATCGCGGACTGGACCCTGGCCATCGCGGCCTCTCGTACGGCGCCGCCTGCTTCGTCTCTGGTGCGGTTGGCCGCCTGCAGGGCTCCGCTGGCCTCGATCGCGGCCAGCCCGGCCAGACGCGCGGCCTCGTGCGCGGCCATGCCGGCACGGGCCTCCTGAGCGGTGGCCTCCATGGACTTGGCGTTCGCCCGCTGCGCCGCGGCGCGGGTGGCAGTTGCCTCGGCCTGGGCCTTGTTCGCTGCCGCGTTGGCGCCAGCGGCCGCTGACTCGGCCTTGGACGCCGCCGCGTTGGCACGCGCGGCGTGCGCGGTGGCTTCCGCCGCCGCTGCCCGGGCACGGGCAGCGGCTCCTGCGGACTCGATGGCCGCAGAACGGGCCCTCGTCGCTGCACCGCTGGCGGCGTCGGCAGCGCTACGGGCCTCACCGGCCGCAGTAGCGGCTGTTCTGGCGTCAGCCCGCGCCGCGACCGCGTGCGCATGCGCCTCCGCAGCCTCCGAGGTACCGCGAAGCGCTGCCTCCAGTGCCTCAGCGGCCTGCGCCTGGGCTTCCTCAGCGTTGCGCTGACGTTCGGCCTCGAACGCCTTGTTCCGGGCGTCGCGGGCGCTGGCTTCCTCACTACGGGCCCGCTCGGCCCCCTTGGCCGCCTTACCTTCCTGATCGGCGGCGTACTCACGTGCCTTGGCCGCGGCGGCCGCGGCCTCGTAGGCCTCCGCCCGCTTCTCTGACGCCGTTCGCGCTTCGCTCTGCGCCCGCCCCCGTGCAGCCGCAGCCGTGGCCTGCTCGCTCTCGGCCCTCTCCCGCGCCTCAGCGGTCAGAGTCCGCTCGTGTTCGGCCACCTTGCGCTGTTCAGCCGCGATCTTCGCCTGTCGCTGGGCCTCCACCCGGGCCTCGCGGGTCTTCTTCGCATGCTCCCACGCGGACTGCTCGGCCTTCTCCGCGTCGGCGCGGGCCTGCTTCGTCCTGGCGGCCGCCTCTGCGGCGATCTTCGCCTGCTTGCCAGCGGCCTCGGCCAGCTTGGCTCCAGCCTTGGCATGCTCTTCGGCGTTGGCTCGCCACTTACTGGCCTGCTGCTCATGCAACTCGGCCTGGTTCTGGGCATTCAGCCCCTTGGCGTCAGCCTCGGTGGCGTCCACGGCATGCTGGGCGGTCCCGGCTGCCTTGACCGCCGCGTCCGCCGCCGAGGCGATACCCAAGGCAACCTCAGCCCACTGGGTGCCGTAGGTCAGGCCGGTCTCCACCAGCACATCGGCTTGCGCCTTGGCCAGAAGGGACGCGACCTGGGCCTGCTTGGCGGCCTGGTCCGCATTTTTGACCTGACGGGCAACCTCAGTTTTGACTTGGTCGTAGTCGGAGACCCGCTTGCCGGCCCGGTCTGCGGCCAGCATCCGGTCGGCCTGACGCGACTGCGCGGCTGCCGAGCTCATCGCGTTGGAGGCATTCTTGAGCGCCTTGACGGCGTCCCCGTGAGCAGCGATCAAATGGGTGCGAGCCTCGGCTGCTCGGGCGGTCTGCTCGGCCAGCTTCCGCAGCTTTTCCGCGGCCTCCAGGGCCTCCTTCTGGGCCTTCTCGTGGGCCGCCCGGTTGTCCGCGTCCTGTTTCGCGGCGATCAGGTAGCCCTTTTCGAGGAACTCCGCGATCTTGGCGTCGTCGTTGGTGGCCAGCGCGGCCTGGGCGGCCTTCTTCACCTCCGGGCCACCGGCGCCGAGCAGCATCTCCACCCGTCTGCGGTTCTCCTCCGCAAGCTTCTGGGTGTTCTGCTCGGTCTTTTTGTCCCGCTGCCGGGCGATTTCAGCGCCGAACGCCAGGAAGTCGGCCCGATCCCTAGCCGTCCCCTTCAGGACACGGTCGACTTCCGCCTTGAAGTAGGCGCCGCCGGTACCGCGCATCGCCTCGATCTGCTCGCGATTCTTGGTATCGGTGCCCGCCCTTTTCTCTGTGGCCTTCCGGCGGGCCTCCGCCTCACCCCGTTCCAGGAACTCCCGAACCGCGTTGGGATCCTTGCTTGCCAGAGCCGCCTTGGCGGCCTCGCGGACCTCGTCCTCCTCGTCGAACTCTGCGAAGTCCTCGACCAACTGCCGGTCCCGCTCCGCGCTGAGCTTGTCCAGCTCCGAGCGCGGAACGCCCATCGGTGCCGGCTTCGGCGGCGCTGCAGGCAGGTGGTTCAGAGCGGATGGCATCTGGGCGGCCGTGGCCGCCTGGGTGGATGTCGCAGCGGCTGCTCCAGCCGTACCACCCAGCAGGGCCATGGCGACCGCTGCGCAGGCTACCGTTCTCGCTATTTCGGTTAAGCCACCGTGCGGTCTTCCAGTTTTCGGCCGCAATCGATGCATACGAAACCCCCAGAAAAAGAAAATGACAAATACCCCCTGTTCTGACATGAACAGGGCAGGGTAATTGAAGGAAAGGAAATAAAAACGCAGCAGGAGGTGCGTTCGTTCAGCAGGTAAGTCTGGCGAACGAACACACCGAGGGTCAGCCCTTCACACGCTTCGCGCTGTCCTGAGCCCGGTCGAACATGCCCTTCCAGGACTTGGCTGCCTCGACCGCTTCACCCTGCTCCCTGGCCCAGGTGTCCTGGTTGGCCTTGGCCGGCTCGGCAATGGTCTTCCAGAGCTCATCTGCACCTGCCCTGGCGGCGTCCGCGATGTTCTCCCAGTTGGTCACCTGGGCCGCAGCCGCTTCCTGCTCCGCCAGCCATGCCTTCTGCGCCGCGTCGGCATGTTCGGCCACCGCTTCCCACGCCCGCTCAGCCTCGGCCCGGGCTTTCGCCGCGTCGGTCGCCCCCTTGAGAGCCTCCTCGGCCGCCACGGCATCCCTGATCAGGAGCGACAAGGCATGGTGCCGCAGCACCTCCGCATCCGCGACCCGTATCCGATACCTCTCCACGTCCAAGGCCGCGCCTGTCATCCAGCCGTAACCGAAGAACTCCGCAACATCCGCGTCAGCAGCACCAGGCCGCAGCGCCCACTGCGCCGCGATCCGCACCTGCTCACCCGGGTCACGCTCCGCAAGCGCGCGTACGAAGTCCCGCTCCTTCGCCGCGGCCTCCTGCTGGTGTTGCGTGCCGGCCTTCCCGGCAGCCCGGTCACGCCGCTGAGCCTCGGCGTAACCAGACTTAACGAACGCCGCCCGGTCAGCATCCGTGCCCTTCACAGCGCGCTCAGCTGCAGCACGTACCTCGGGCGAGAATTCGACAGTGTGGGTCCGCACCACCCGTTCACAGAAGGCCCTGTTCCTTGACCTGGTGTCCCGCGTCCGTTGTTTGGCGGCGTCGTAGCCACCGCCAGGGGCCAGCCACTCCGCGATGGCCTCATCGCCCCGGGAGTTGCGCAACGCGTTCCATGCCGATACTCGTATCTCGGCCGGAAGGTGCGACTTCGCCATTCCGAGAACGCGATTACGTGCCTCCTCCGCCGCCGCGGCCGTAATACGCACGAGTTCCTCGGCCGGCTGGTTCGCCGAGACCGGGGCCAGAGCCGGGGTGTCAGCCCATGCTGGCGCCGCTCCCGCGAGCGCACCACCACCAGCTAGGAAGCTGACAGTCAGCGCCGATGCGACCCACCATTGGCGATTCACGGCGCTGGCCAATTGACCGGCTTGATCTGCCACAGCTGGGCATTGGTCTGGTTGCAGTACCACTGCTGCGCCTTCGCGTCGGGACTCAGGTCGCCGTTGATCACGTCCAGGCAACGGTCCTGAGTGTGTGTGGGACGCAACTGAAAAAGCTTCCGGACATGGTCGACAAGAACCAGCTGCCAACGCATCTGCTTACCGCCGGTGCAGTCCCATGTCTGAACGACAGCACCGGCCTGGGTGCCACTGTTCTCCACCTCAAGACATCTGCCACTGGGCACCGAACGAACTTCGAAAGCGGATTCGGTGGCAACCACGCGCCATTGCAAGTGCTTCGCGTCGGTGTTGCAAAGACCCAGCCCAGCTCGCGCACCATTTTTGGCCGCTTTAGGGGGGACGCCTAGGCATAGGCCACTGTCTGACGCTTCCAGCTGTACGACCGTTTCCCCTGAGATGCCGGCCGCAGCAGAAGGGGTCCCTTCTGCGTGTGCAGTGGTCACGCCAGTTGCCGTGGCGGCAAAACCGACGCAAACAGTCAGCAGCCCTCGAATTATCCGCGCCATCTTAGAACCTTTTCTTCTCACTGAGGATTCTGCCTAAAACAATAGAACCATTCCCGTGACATCATCGATGATTCACCCACGAGTTAGCGAATCTAGCGCGCGACCGACTGAATTCGCCAGCGATCCCAGAGACGGAGGCCGTCTCTTTCACAGACAGCAACGTCCAGTTCGGAGCCCTCGCCTCCCGGAGCGAAAAGGCAGTAGTTTGGCTTATGCGCGGGGCGCAGCTGGTACAGCTCCTTGGAAACATCAACCATGATCAATCTCCAGCGCCTGCCGGTTGCTTCGTCACAGAAGTATTGCCAGACGCTGTCCGACGGGTTGGCCTCCAGGCATCTACCGCTATGTTTGGCTCGCAATTCGAACGACGCTGAACCGACCGGAGCCAGCTCGAAAAGTTGGCTGTCGAGGCCGTCGGCACATGGCCTCTGCCTCGCCTTGGCTCCATTCCGCAGGCCGCCGTCATCGATCGTTAGACACATGCCAGTGACATCCTCCTGCAGGCGCACAAGTGACGGACCAGTATCGGCGTGTGCGGTGGTTGCGCCACTGACCAGTAGAGCAATGCCAGCGCTGGCGGCCAGTGCGGCTCGGATGGTCCGGGACATCGTGGGTCCATTCTTCTCGGGTGAGGACTCGACAGGAAAGAGGTCAGCGGGCAAGAGGGGAAGATACCTCCCAACTGGCGTCGCGGGCATTGGGATGACTCAAGGTGTAAAGGTCACCCCTGTATTCCATCATCCAAGCTCCTGGATCAGATGCGACCTCAAAGGATTTCCCGTATCCGATAAGTCCGCTGCGAGGGCACCAGGTGGCATCCTTCCGGAATTTCACACTGCCATCGTCGGGGGAGACGAGCAACGTATGCCCATCCCCCGTCTTCAGGTAGTGACCGGGTGCGCTCACCGACTCGAAGGAATAGCAACCAGGACTATTGGCCAGCGCGGGCAAGACGACCCAGGTGGCATCCTCACGATCGGCCTGCTTGCTCTTCGCATCCACAGGAGCGATGAAGGCTCCGTCACGGTCCTCAACAGCATGGGAACGGCGGATGTACCAGTTTTCGCGCTTGGGGGCAAGACCCTGGAGGGACTGTCGCTTCGCCCGGTACTGGTTGTCGTCCTTGAGGAATTCAGCAACGTCCTCGTCTCTGCCCGCCAGTGCCTTCTTGGCCTCGGCCACCAGATTGGGATTAACCCCGCCGTTCTCTGCCGCAGCCTGAATCTGCAATGCCAATCTGCGGTTATTCTCAGCGATCTTTTTACGACGCGTCTCGTCGTCACGCTTGTAGGCCTGCTCTGCACCGGTGTAGATGAACTTCTTCCACTCAACCGGGTCAGAGCTCAGCACAGCTCGCTGGCCTGCGGCGTAAAGTTCGGTCTTCTGGACATCGGCGGCAGCGTTCCGCAGCAGTTCACGAATGAAGTTGTCATCACTGAGAGCCAGCATGGCCTCGGAGGGGGTGATGCGGAATAGGGCTGCGGCCTTCGTGCGGGCAGCCAGCGCCTTTCGGCGCTCGGATTCCTCTCGGTCCCTTTCCTCCAGTTCCTTGAGTTTGTTGGCCACGTCGCGCTGGTGGGCCTCCCGGACCCCGTTGGTAATGAACGCGCGCCATGCGGCCGCATCGCCGACCAGCACACGCGCGGCTGCGGCACGGACCTCCGGTCCGGAAGCGGCGTGCACCGCGATCGCGCGGATAAAATTATCTTCGCTGAGGGCCAAAAGCTCCGGGGTGCTGGGGATACCCACTGCAATGAGGGCCTGGGACTTGGCGAGTCTTGCCGCACGATCGGCGTCCGCCTGGTCCTTCTCCCGCTGCTGATCGAGCTTGTACGCCTCGTGAATGCCGGTAGTGATGAACCGCACATGAATCTCGGCGGAGGTGGTAGTCATCGCCACCTCGGCAGCCGTACGGACCGCACCCAACTTCTCGCCGGCGTCCCTGGCCTTCTGCCACAGCGCGTGAATGAAGTCGTAATCGCTGAGCAGGAGGACTTCCGGGCTCGGGTCGAGGCGGACCACAGCTGCTGCCTCCACCCGCTGTGTGTCGCTGGTGCCGATACCACTCGCCTGCGCCACCGCGTCTGACGGCGCGGCAACCGCGGCATAGGGCGTGATCACGCCTGTAACGGCAGTTAACGCGGTGGCTGCCACGATCCCACGGATGACCACCCCGCGTATCCGGACGGAGGTAACGCGTCTCTTGTGCATGCTGGCTTCAGAACCCCTCTGGCGCCCCGTAGGCGCCCAAAATGTGTACAGGACCGGCGCCGCACAGTCCGCCGCCCACCTTTGAGGCATGGCAAGAGATGCCTCAAAGGTGGGCGGAGCTATCCATCTAGCGTCGATCTCTTCGAACGCGGCGCCCCTACACCGCTACCCCACGGACACGTCCAGCGCCGTATAGGCCCCCGGGCATCATCCGGCGATCTCTCGCCATTGCCTCGGCTCGCTCAGCTCTCAGAATCCGCTCATGGCGGGCTAGACCCGTGAACCAGCCTTGCAGGTTCCACGGCTCCTTGGACGCCCCTTGCGCGAACCTGCCGTAGCAGGAATCAAGGAACGTCAACAAGTCCTAGAGGCTACGAGCGACCCTCGGACGATTCCACGCATGATTCCCCCACTTGGCAACCTTTCGCAGCATGCATGGCATGGCGTGGTGCACTCACCCCGCCACTCCCCTCCCGCATGCCCACCAGCTTGGCTGGCCACCGAAACCGTATCCGATAGGTGACACACAGTGCAATAATCTTCGTCCTTCGCTGAACTACCCATTCCAGGCCCCCGCCGCGACGCCCCCCTCGAACTCGCAATCAGCCGGTACTTAAAAGCTTGCGATGCGTCCCTAAATGGGTCCTAAATCAGCGGAGTTGAGTGCGAGGCCCGGCGACCACAACACGACTGGGCACCGCTTCGAGCGTCTACGCAGACGCCAGCACGCCCCATCAGACGGACACCACGCAGCCCTACCGCGAAAAAGAGCAGGTCCCGCAAGGCTGAGGCTGGCCGGCTGATGTCCTCGTGGCCTGCCGGAGTTCTGGGCGGCAGTGCCCTGCGCGTGGTTTCCGCGTCCGCGTCTAGGGTGGCGGGCGTCAGCCCGGCGGCGTCCCGGGCCCACTGACACTTCGAGAGGTGTCCAGAAACAAGCTCGGCTGGCGTTCATCCTGCTGCGGCTCGCAGAGGACATCGTCTGGCCCGTCACGGCCGTGGGCGCAGAGGCCGACCTATGCGCGGACTTCTTCGCCCTGGACGAGGTCGGGTGCGTGCTGCTGTCCGCGCTGCGCGACTGGGCGCGGGACTCTCCCACCACGGCGGTGCCGGGCATCACCCGCAGCATCATCCGGTTCATGGTGAGCGTTATCCCGGACCCCGACCACGCGGACACCGCCAGCACCTTGGAGGCGCTGCGCGACGCGCGCCTGGCGGTGGCTCACACGGTGCTCTCCGAACCCGGTGCGCACCGGTAGCCGCACCACCGCACCAGACCGGGTGCCCGTGTCCCTGCGGCATTGATGGCCTTCGTCTCCGCCGGATTCTCAGGAGGGCTGGCTTCCTCCGCAGCGACGTAAGACGAGCCGCCAACCGACGCAGTCGGCTGGCATGGGCCGAGGTCGAAGCGGGAGCCCGCCTACTTCTGGCACAAGAGACTCAGCTGGATCGCGAAGCCATCCAGAAGGCTCTTCGACTCCTGTTCGACAGCCGGACAAGAGCCATCGCACTCCATACAGAGGATGCCTCAGATGGAACTCTCTCCTGATTCAGCAGCATGCGTTCACCGATGACGTTCGAGGCTCGCTCGACGGCGGACGATGGTCAGTGGCCGTTTTGATCTCCCGTAGGCGTCTTGACCTACACCGCCGACAGCGCCTGACGCACGCCGGTCGTGGCCGCCGCGCAAGTGCTGCCGGGCACAGCTGAGCCAGCTGGCTGCACGAGCGTGCGGCGGCAGTGCGAAGCGTTCTCTGCACGCGACCCGGGCATGAAGGCGAGCGAGCTTCGGGCGGTCAGAGGCAGCGTAGCCACCGGCGAAGCCGCCGCACCGCCAGCCGACGGGCGAACGTGGGGCCCGCTGCGCCGGCCACCACCGGTGAGGCCACGATGGCGAAGGCCTCGCAGGGGCCGACCATCTCCCTCAGGACCAGCGCACCGCCCGCCGCCAGCAGCAGACCGATTCCTATCGCGAGGTCTCGCTCGCTCATCTGCCCTCCCCTGATCACCAGAGAAGTTCGACGATAGAGCGCACACTTGTCAGGGTGCGCTGTTTTGTTCGATCGCACGCGAGACTGCGTTCCCGCCGGCGGTGACGCGGGCAACTTCGCGCGGGCAGTCGCCCGTGGGGGTGGTGCAGCTGCCGACGGCGAACCGACCCGCTGCCCGGGGCGTCTGCGCGGTCATGAATCACATCGACGACGTGCACGTATCCGAGCCCGGCCTAGTGGTCCTGGACGTCACCGCACACGACGAAGCAACCGCACACGCGGTGATGGCCGCCCTCGAGCAGCGGTGGGCCACCTCCGGTATCGGCCCCGTACGACGCGAGCCCGGCGAGCCCGGGGTCAAGGCCCGCATCTACGCGGACCTCCGACGACGCCCCGGCGCCACCGACTAACGCCTCGGCCGACTACCGGCGGCGCAGTCCGCAGCATCGGCCTCCTCGTGCGTCGGTTGGGCGGTGCCCCGGGCTGTATCCGGGCGTTACTCAGCGATGTTGACCATCGGGGCCTCCGCTCTCAAGGGTCGGTCCCCCGCACACTCACCTCTCTCCGCCGGCCTTGAGACTGGGCGGCCGGTCGCGTCCCGACTGCTGGAGCGGCCACTTCGTCCTCCGTCCCGCCGGACGGGTCCGCAGCCGTCACGGCTGGAGGCTCTGGCCGGGGCCGGGCTGCTGGTGCTGCTGCTCGTGCTCCTGGCGGCGCCGGTCGACCGGCCCGGCCGGGTCGGCGGCCGGGGCCGGGGCCGGGGCCGGGATCTCCCCCTCCTCGATGGCGCGGCGGCGGGCATTCGCCGCGCGGGTGATGGCGGCGAGCCGTTCCAGGTTCTCCGGTGTGCGCATCCACGTCGCCGGGTCGGTCGTCCGGCCCTCCAGGTGCTCCTGCGGCATCGCGGCCTGCTGGTGGGCTTGGATGGCGGCGGCCCGCTGCGCCGGGGTGAGCGCGGCGTCCCGGCCCGGGTGGTCAACGGCGTGTGGCGCGCCTGGCGGCTGGTCGCGCTGTTGGTCTTCGGCGTGCGCGGCGGCTGACGCGGTCGCGTCCGGGGCTTCGTCCAGCGCGGCGGCGGCGTGCGTGGGGCGGGCGGCGCGGATCGCGTTCTGCACGGCGAGGCTGGCGACCCGGGCTCGCTCGTACCGGCTCGACTCGCGGGGCGGCTTGTCGTCGGCGCCGGCGATCCACCAGCGATCGGGCTCGGCGAAGTCGGCAGTGTAGAAGATCTGGTCGGCAGCTGGGGTCCGGCGGCCGGGCTGGGGAACGGTGGACTGACGGCTGTGGTCGGACAGGGCGCGGCCTGCGATGTAGTCGTCCAGGCCGTGCGTGAACTCCTGGCCGCGCAGGGTTTCCAGCAGATGCCGGCGGGCTTCGGCCAGGACGTGGCGGCGGGCGAATTTGCCGCGGACGGTGGACACGACCGCGGCGACGTCGACGGCGGCGAGTACGGCGTCCACGTGCGGATCCACCCGGGCCCGGATCGCCGCACCCGCCGCGCGGCAGCGCTGCACGACCCCGTCGACTATCTGCTTGCCGAACCTCAACAGCGCGGACGCCCGCCACCACGCGAGCAACTGCTTCAACGGGCGCGGGGTCTTCTTCTCTGGGCGGGTGTCCTGCGCTGCCTGCCAGGCCAGGCCGTGGCGGGCGCGCTCGCCGGGCAGCCGTCCGTTCTTCTGCGCGTACTTGCAGGTGAGGCCCTCCAGGACGTCCTCGATCCGCTGACGGCGGGTGGCGGACCAGTCGATGAGCTCGGAGTCGACACCGGCTATCTCCATCACCGGGCGCAGGCCTGGCGTCACCTCCCTCGGCACCGTCGCCAGTCCCAGTTCCTCACACGCCTCGGTCGTCATCGCGAGGGTGTAGAGCGTCCCGGCCGCCACCACATGTCGGTAGAGCCGGAGCGTGTCCAGCGCGCCCCACTTCGGCTCGCCGTTGTCGTCCAGGCGCTGCACGCGGTTGAGGACCAGGCAGTGGTCGTGCAGAAGCGGGAAGCCGTCGCGATTGTCGAAGTGCCGGAAAGCCGCGACCACCAATGCCGGCGTCTTCGCGCGGCCGCGGCCGGAGGACCACCGGGTCTCCGCGACCTCATCCTCGAGCCAGCGCAGTGCCTTGGTGATGGCCCGTTCGTGTGCCCGCTCGATGATCCGGCGTGTCCTGTCGTCTCCCAGCGCCCACAGCACGATCAGGGACGCCTGGGGACGGAAGGTGAAGTCGAGGGCGAGCAGCGGGGTCTGCTTGCGGGCCTCGATCTCCTCGATCGGCTGCCCGAGCACGGTGGCCAGCCGGGCGGTGGCCGGGTCGGCGCCGCCGTTCAGGAGGTGCCGCTCGATCCGGTCGGCGTCCGGGTGCCGACCCTGCCCGAAGACGAGCTCCGTCTGTCGCTCGGATACCTCCGCGCCCGCGGTGAGCCCGAGCGCGGCCAGGCCGCGCCCCAACCACCTCCCCGGCGGGAGGCCGGCCATCTCCTGGGCGTCCTTGAGGGACTGGCCGACCGGTCGGCGGCCGTCCCCGAACGCCACTCCGCGCACGTAGTACCGCCACGCATTACGCCTCTGGACCTTCGCGACACTCAGCATCCCCACAGACGACACCGGATCTGAGCTGCGAAAAAGCGCGATCCCGTGGGGCGGGAGACTTCACCGGAACTTCACGGCCAAACCCGCACGGCGGGCGTTCGCGGCGGGACTGTTCCCGCCCGGCGGACACCACCAGGGCCATGCAAATGCTGCGCGGCACCCAGTCACACACGCCTCACACACCCCGAAAACCGCCAGCAGACGACTTCACCGTCAACCAGCGCACATCTTCGTACCGCTCCCCCATCCGACGGCCAAAGACGCCGCGCCCTGCACCACGTCACCGACTCTCCGCCCCCGGCAACGCCGGGGGCCTCGTGCTTCCTGGAGGACCGACGTGCCGACCTACGAGACCCTGCCCCGCTTCGCCACCGACCTGGACCGCCTCACCCCGGAACAGCGCCGTCGATTCCGCCAGACCGTGGCGGCCTTCGTAGAGGACCTGCGCACCGGCCGCTTCCGCGCCGGCCTCCGAGTCAAGCGCGTCCAGCGCGCGCCAGGCATCTACGAACTGACCTGGTCGATGGGTGCTGGCCCCGCAGGACGCGCTACCTGGGAGTACGGGCCCGAACTCCGCCCCGGCTCGCAGCACATCGTGTGGCGCCGAGTCGGCACCCACGCAATCCTCACCGGCCCGTGGCCGGCAGCAGCTTGCACGGCGAGCGCCGTGCGGCCGACTGTGCAGGGCGTCAGGGCGTGTCGCCGGAGTAGTAGAAGCGGCAGCTGACGCCGGGGCCGGGTGTGCGCGGCTCGCCTGGGCGCGGGTCATACAGGGCGCGGCCGCCGGGCCACCGGGAGAGTTCGGTGATCAGGGCGACGCCGTCATCGACTTCCTCCGGCCGCCATCCGTGGATGTCCAGCAGCAGCCCGTCCAGCGGTCCGCCGATCAGTACGGCGTACGCCCGGTGCGGCAGAGGGCCGGGGTTGGGGTCGTCGTGGTCGCGGCCGTAGACCCGGCCGCGCAGCAACTGCTCGTCTCCGTTCATCAGACCAGCGTTCCAGCCGCCACCGACAGCGCGGGCCGCGATGGCCCGCGCGGGCCCTGCCCGGTGGGGGCCGGGCCCGCGTGCTCACCGCTGTCACGGACATCGCCGCGTGGCTCTGGATCACTTTTCGTGCCAGAGCCACAGACGGGGAGGCTTACCCGGTGGGCCGGGCGGGTGTCGGGATCAGGGCCCGGCCGCCGCCACAGGGCGCAGCCGGCTGGGGCCTTCTGGCTAGCTCTCGGAGGGTTTCGCGGACGGTGGTAGGGCCATGTCGAGGAGTGCGTCGATGGTTTCCTGGCCCAGCGTGCTGTCGTGGTGGAGGGACCGGCGGATGAGTTGTCCCACGGTCTGCGGGTCCACGTCCAGCCGTGTGTGGGCGTTCAGGCAGATCTCGCTCAGGAGTCCTGCGATGCGGTCCGGCTTTCGCTGGACGTACCAGTCGAAGATCTTGACCACGTCACGGCGGAGGGTGCCGAGCCAGATTCCGCTCCTCCCCTTCTGGACGCCTCGGGCCAGATGGGAGATCACGGCCTCGATCAGCGTCGTGCGCAGCGCCGACATGGGGACGAGGCTGTCGGTTCCCACCGTGAGGGAGACCGCGGGCCACCAGGCGAGGGTCTTGGCCGTCTCCTCGGTCTGCTTCCCGTCAATGTGGATGACCTTGGTGAGGCGGTTGTGGTCGGCGACGAGCCCCTGGGGCTGCGGGGTGCCGAAAGAGGTGGTGGCGGAGAGGAGTGCGCCGGGACCGTGGTCGCGGTGATGCTGCTCAGCCCAGTCCCGGGCCACCGGCTTCGACCACAGAGGCCCGCCTGCGCCGTGGGCCTGTGGTTCGGGCATCTTGTGGTCCGCGTACTCCGGCATCGGGAGGTCGTCCTCGGCGATGTTCGCGATCTTCGCCAGCCCGGCGCGGTCCACTAGGAAGCCCGGCTCCAGCTCGGGGGCCTTCAAGTCGACGACGCACGCGTCCAGCGGCCTGGCGTCCGGCACGCGCCGACGGTGCTCCGCCCACAGCGCCAGATGATCACGCCAGTTGGGCAGGGCCGACTTGGGCGCCGTGAACCCGGCGATGGTGGCGATACTCGCCTTGCCCGGGTCGGCGGGGTGGACCAGGAGGTCTGCGGCCGTGACGGTGAGCGCGTCCTCGACGCGGCGGGCGTCGTAGCGCTCGTAGGCGCCGTCGAAGACCACGCCGGGCCGGTGCCAGGCGGTGCCGTCCCACCAGTAACCGCCGTGCCGGTAGAGGAAGCCGGTGTTCTCGTACACCCAGTCGTGGTGGAGACCGCTCCAGCTGCCGTCGGTGACCAGCACGACGGTGCGGCCGTGCTCGGGGTGGTAGTGGACGGCCCACGCGTACGCGCGGTTCTTCGGCTCGGTGGTGAACGCCACCCAGCCGCCTCCCGGTAACGGGTCGGTGCGGCCCCACAGCCCCTCGCCCTGGTCCCGGCCGGTGCGCTCGATCGCGTCCGGATTGTCGAGCGGCAGCCGTTCGTCGTTGATGAACGGCAGGCCCGGCACAGGATGATCGGTACGAAGTCCGTTGGCCACCGGACGGAACTCACCCAAGATCGTCTCTCCCTTGCGGCATGAAACCCCGCACAGCGCGGGGCTAGGTCCCCCCATCCCTGCGGCAGCACCGGCTCCGTTAAACCGATCAGCGGACAGCGCGAACACGTCGTTGTTCGCGGTGCGCATCCTCGCCTCCGGCCGGGCCGCCTGTCCGGCCGGAGGCACGGCTACCGGCGGCGCGTGATGCCGAACCGGCTGCGCGGCTTCACCGCCGGCACTTCGGCCGCCGCGCGGTCGGCCTCCTCCGCCTGGCGGCGTGCGACGCGCTCAACCTCCGCGCGGTCGGCGGCCTCCGTCGCACACGGCCCGCACAGCCGGTCCCACTCCCCCGGCCACGAAGACCGCATGGTCTCCTGCCAGCGCTCGTCGGTGAACTTGGCGCCGCACCGCGCGCACACCGGTCGCCGTGCCTCCCGCTCGGCGGCCTCCCGCTCCGCCTTACGTCGCCGGGCCTGCTCCCGCTGCACCGCGTACAGCCGGTCGCCGTCGGGGTTGTCCAGGGCCTCGCCCAGCGTCTGCCACTCATTCCTGCCGAGCCGCCGCCACACCTTCCCGGCGGCCCCGGCCGGGTCGGCGGTGATCCGCTCCAGCTCGGTGACGACCACGGGCACCGCCTGGTGGTAGTCGACGGCCGTGATGCCCGCACCCCACCCCGGGTGCAGCTCCCCGGCGAAGTAGCGACGGGCGGCCTGCTCCAGGCGCTGCATCCGGCTCTCGCGCTGCGCGGCGGTCTTCCCGGTGAACACGAACGCCACCGGCACGTAGCCCTCGTGGCCGGTCGCCGGGTACAGGCACGACCACAGCCGGAAGTCATGCACCGTCGCTCCTCGGGCCGCCTTCGCCTTGGTCTCGTCCGCCTTCGGCGCCGGGAGCTCGAACCAGTCGTGGTAGCGGCGCAGCTTGTCCACCAGGTCGTCGACGGACTCGTTGACGCGGTCGACTTCCAGGAGCATCGCGGGCACCCCGGCGTCCGGAGCGCGCATCGTCAGGTCGGCGTACTGGGTGTAGCCGTACGGGAGGCAGTGGGCGATCTCGGTCTGCCAGGACAGCGGGGTGCCGTAGCCGGCCCCGGTGAGCACGGCGGCTGTGAGGGTGACGGCAGCGGCGTGTTCGTCGTAGCCCTCTCCCGGGACCGGCCTGCCCTTGGCGTCGTACTCCGGCTTGAGCAGCGCGGAGACCCGTACGTTCCTCGGCAGCAGCTGCTTGGCTTCCTTGCGGCCCTTCTCGGTGAGCACCCACAGCTGGTGTCCAGACTTCAGTCGTGTCTCCACCCGGACCTTCCCCTGCTCCTTGAGCGCGTTGAGGGTGTCCCTGGTGCATCGGTCGTGCCGGTCGGTGGGGCGCAACATCCGCCACAGGTGTTCCGGGGTGGCTCGCTGGAAGATCCCGAGAGCCTTCAGCACTTCCTGTCGTCGCACTCCGGTCGGCTTCCAGACCTGTGTCGACCTAAGAGGGTTGTCGAACGCGCTGCGGTCCCTTGCCCTCCGGGGCTGACCTGCGGATACGCGTCCGGCGGGCGAAGGGGCCGTGGAGGGGGCGATGGAGGGGCCCGTGGAGGGGGCCTGCGGGGCTTGGTCCATGCCGCCCGCGGGTATCCGGCCGGCGGTGTCGTGCGGCTTGCGGGCGGGGGCGGGCGTGAGGTCGGCGGGCACGGTGTCCTCGGCATTCTCCGGCCTGCTGGCCGGGTCGGCAGTCGTCCGGCCCGTACGCGAAGCCGCGCGCCGGGCCGGTATCCACCGTGCGAAGGACCCCTTGACCGCGGTCTGTTCACCTCCGCTAGCGGTGTCCGGTATGCCCTTGACAACCCCTTGCGCAACCGATTTGCCCGTGGCCGACGCCACACCCTCCGACGAGCGGTCAGCGGGCCGGACGGGTGTTGGACGGGGAGGAGCCGAGCCGCCAGTCGGAGGGCTTGCGGGAGCGGAACGTCTCCCCGCTCTCGATCGCCGCCTTGTTCCGCGCGAACTCCCGCTCGGCCGCCGACATCTTCCTAGGAGTGCACGCCAGGTGGCCCCAGCCCTCGGCCACCTTCGTGATGACGACGCCCTTGTCGTAGTCCTTGAGGCAGGCGGGGCAGGTTCCCCGGTATGCGGCCCGGATCGCGCCGCGCGGCAGCGACACCGCCTTCGTCGCCCCGGCCGGCTTCCCGCCGCCGGTCTTCTTCTTCGCTGCCCGTGACCGCTGGACCGCCTCGCGCTGCGCCTTGCCGGGCCACTTCTTCTTCGGCTGCTGGCCGCCCGCCGCCTTGGCGGCTCTCCGCCCCCGGGTCTGTCCCACGGGCGGAAATGTAGAGCCGCGCTACGGCGACGGCGGCGCGCCACGCGCACCCTCGCAGGAAGCCCGGCGGCGCCTCGGTGCGCATCATGGTGCGCACCGAGGCGATGCGGAGTGCGCGGTGCACTGCACTCCCCCGCTGGCTGGTGCGCACCGGGTGCGGTGCACTCCCGGTCGAGTGAGCACGATGCCCGCGCGCTCCCTCCCGGTGGTGCGCATCCTGGTGCGTGGTGGACATTGCACCGCGCACGCGCACCGTTGACGGGGCGTTACGACAATCCGGGCCGGGTACGGGCGGGAGATGCGTCCCCTCAGTGCACCGCATCGCGCTCACATAGCCGAACAATTCGGACTCTAGCGAGCGTTGTTCAGGGGAAATGCCGCGCTAGAGCACCTGATCAAGGGGTACGCACCGGGTGCGCCGCACCCTGGTCAAGGGGTCCGGATCCACTGCACCGCACCGACACGTCGTCACTCTGCGTACTCCCACCCCGAGAATGGTGCGCACCGGCCTGAGCATCGTGAGGTGTACCGGTGCGACGACAGGGAGTGCGCTGCATCGCCCGCCGGCCGGGCGCAGCCGACGATGTCCTGCACGATGCCGTCGGCCACCGCACCGGGCGTGCACCGCGGTATGCACCTGGTGCGGTGCACCGCACCACGATGCGCACACGCTTCCCCTCGGTGGAGCACACCCGGCGCGGGAGTGGCCGCCACCACTCAGCCGTTGACGCAGGGTGACGGCGCACGGCTCGGGTACGGGAGGGAGAGATCTCCTCTCGGTGCACCGCATCGAGCACGCATAACGGGATGATGCGGACCTCCAGCGAGCATTGTCCAGGAGAAACGCGCCCGCCAGCGAACCTGGTCAAGGGGGGCGGCTCAGTGAGGACCAGGGGATGGTCAAGGGGCAGCCGCCGCCTGGCGCACCCGCACCATCTCACTCTCCGTGTCCGCATGCCGCGCCGGGCGGACGGTGCGGTGCGCTCGGTGCGCACCGGGGCGACGGCAGTGGGTGCGGCGCATCGCCGCACCACGAGCCGCCCGGTGCGTGGTGCGCACCCGCCCGGTGCGCACCCCGTCCATCCCTGCGCACCACGATGCACACCACCCTTTCCCGGCCACTGGCTTGGGCTACCGACGGATGTGCACGGTCACCTGTATGCCGCCGGCCATGGTTGCGCCGGCTCCGGCGATGGCCAGGGCCAGCGGGAGCGGCCCGGTGAATCCGATGACGACTGCGGCCACGACGCACATGGTGAGGATGGTGGTCTGCGTCCAGGCCAGCGCGTGTCCGGCTGTTGTCGGCTGGTCGGCATGCGAGGTTCTCCGTGCAGGTGGCCTCGGGGAGGCGAAGGTCGCGGAGGGTGGAGTGGTTGGCTGTGGCCGGACTGTTCGCGGGCGGCGGGTCATTGGTGGCAGAGGGGGCTGTCGAGTTTGGCCTGGGCCAGCTCGTAGAGGTGGCCTTCGGGGATGGCGCCGTGTTCTTCCTCTGTTTCAGCGTTGCCGAAGGTTGCCTTCCATGGTGGCGGCGGGGTGGCGGCCGTGTGCGGGGCGGGGTTCTCCCAGTCTTGATCACACAGGAAGCCGCCGCCGCGCAGTTCGCGGTAGCAGTGCAGTGCTTCTTCCGGTTCGCCGCGCAGCATGGCTTCGAGGAAGAGGAGGTAGGCGGCGGTGGAGTCGCCGATGCCGGAGGCGTAGCGCCACCAGAACCGGGCTCCCTCGGCGCCGTCTCCGCTGAGGTAGAGGAGGCAGCCCAGGCCGCGGGCGCCGACCGGTTCGGTCGGGTGGTCCCCGTCAATGACTCCGGCCGTCAGGCGGCTCACTTCGGGGGCCCTGAGGTTGAGGCGGCACAGGCTCTGCAGGTCATGCAGCAGGCGGCGCTTGAGCGGCCGCCATGCCGCAGGCTTCTGGATGTCGGGCCGCAGCAGGGCGGTCAGCTCGGGGGAGGTGGGGGTGAGCCAGCCGCTGGGGGTGCGGGCCAGCGCGGCGCGGCGTTGCTCGGCCTGCTCGATACGGTTCCACAGGGCGCGGTCATCCTCGGCGCGCTGGTCGCGGGGGTAGGCGGGGAACTGGGTCTGTGCCCCCTTCAGGACATTCTCGATGGTCATGGCCGGTGGCCTTTCTCGTGGGCGGGCGTGGGGAGCAGGGCGGCCAGGGCGGTGAGTCCGGCTTTGAGGTGGGAGCGGACGGTGGAGCGGGCCAGGCCGGTGGTATCGGCGATGTCCTTGACGGAGCAGTCCAGGAAGTAGTGGAGGGAGATGCAGGTGCGCTGGCGGTCGGCGAGCCGGAGGACCGCCTGGTGGAGCTCGATGCGGAGCGGGATCTGCTCGAACTCGTCGTTGGGGAGCCCGGCGATCGGACGGTCGGTCTCCTCGAACGCGAGACCAATGGCTACCGCCGGCCGCCGGTCGCGTTTCCTGAGGATGTCGACCACGGCGTCGTGAAGGATCTTGAAGCCGAAGGCGGAGGCGTTGGTGCTGGCGAAGGCCTCGTCGCGCCGCAGGTAGATCTTGAAGAAGGCCTCGTTGGCCGCTTCTCTCGCGTCCTCCCAGGAGAACAGCCGGGAATACGCCCAGGTCACGTACCCGTGCCGTTTGCACCGGACGAAGGACTCGAACATCACCAGGCTCTCCCGGTCTGCCGCGTGCAGCGCGGCGCGCCAGCCGTTCATGACCGGCCTCGCGATACACGGGCCGTCGTCGGCTGGTGGAGGTGGTGCTGGGGTTCTTGCCGGCTTGAGGTCGCCCCCGCACGGCGCTCATCGGGTGGCGCTGTGCCGTCGAACATCACAGATATTTTCCTGTCCTGTCCAAGATGGTCCGGGGTCCCCAGCCGCCCGGGAGAGCAGTGACTCTCGCCCCTCATGCCGTCACAACGGCACAGGGCGTCCAGCCCGTCACACAAGAATATTGACGGAACGTAACTGCAAGATCACAGATGGCGCCGCACGGTCGCACCGAGACCCGCGGCGAGCGGCACATCGTCCGGCGCCACATCGGCACCAACACCATCCTCACCGGCCCCTGAACGTACGTATTCCAGGGTGCCCGGCCTCCGGGACAGGACTGTGGTGGCGGGAAGAAATGCGTTGCGTAGGCGGGCAGTTGACTCATCGGCTTCGCGGGCAACAGCATGCACGGGTTCGCTCATGGGCCCCATTGAAGGGACACGCCTTGAAGGGTCACTTACGTCGACGTATCCGCCTTTCTGCGGCTGTAGCGGCCGCAGCGCTCGCGGTGCCGCTGCTGGCCACGCAGCCGCAGGCGGCCGTAGCCGCCACGGCAGCCGACAGCAACGATCTGGTCGTCACCCTCGGCGAGCCACTGCAGCAGGCACCCCAGCAGTTGGCGGCCGGGCTCTGTCAGGGAGGCGACCCGGATTACAACCGGACCGAGTCCTGCTACATCGCCACCGTCCCGGTGGAGGTGAAAGAGAAGAAGACCGGACAGATCACGGGCAGGGCGCTGCTGGATGAGACGTCGGAGGCCAAGCTGAACCCGCGCGACCGCACGTCGTGGGAGCACAAGGTCACACTCAGATTGCACGATGCCACGGGCACGGCCCTGGCCATGTCGGGCAGCGTCACCTTGAAGTGCGACGCCTGCCGTGCCTCCTCCGCAGGAGGCATCAAGGCGCTGCCGTCGGGCAGCACGCAGACCTTCACCATGACGGTCTCCTCTCCTGGCACAGAGATCAACACCGACCAGATGGTGCCCGTCGTCTCGGTCATCCCCAACCTGCCCGGAGCCGAGGCCGGCACCGGTGCGGTGGGCACGCCCATCGCCGTGCGCTGCGACAACACTCCCTACGTCAGCCCGCAGAGCAAGGGTGGCTGCGTCTACCCGCGCTACACCCCTACCTACGAGCTGTCCACGCTCGACGGGAAGATCGACCAGGTCGCCTGGCACATCTACTGGGCGCAGAACAACTTGCGGCAGGCGTGGGGAGCGAAGGGCCGCGGGCCGGCGCTGACCCGCACTGCGGACAAGGACCTGATCGACAAGAACCGGGAGACGGCCTGTCCGTCGAGCATGCCGCGTCCGGACGGCAAGTCGTGTGACGAGTACCCGTTCGCGTCGACCCATCAGGGCGCGTCGAAGAACCCGGATTACTCGTGTCACATGGTGCCGGAGAAGCAGAACACCGCCGAGGGCCGCGACTACCGCAACCCCTGGTACAAGGCCAACCGGATCTTGGAGGACGATGCCTTCTGGGTCAGCATCACGCTGCCGCCGGCCGGCGTCCGGGCCATGCCGCCGGCCATGAACCTCGCCCGGTGCCCCGGGTGACACCCTGACGACGGCACATCAGCGGCAGGCGCGCCCGCGCCTGCCGCTTCCCTTCCCCTGCTGCGACGAAGGACCGGGCATGGCCCAACTGATCCAACGGGACAACGGTGAGCTGTTCATCGAGCACAACGTCTTCACCGTGCTGGACCCTGACGTCATGGACGACGTGCCCGCCGAGTTCGACGAGAACGGCCTGCTGGCCGTCACCGACTGCGGGGCCGCCGTGCTGTGCGGCACGCACACCGGGACTATTGAGGTCACTGCGGAAACCTGGGACGGCTCACCTCCCCTCGACCCCTCGTCCTGGCAGGACGTCACCGAGATGACGCTGCCCTGGAGAGGCCAGCGGATGGAGGTCTGGGGCGCCGGCTACACCCCCGACGAAGAGCTTCCCCTCGCTATCCCCGGACCGGGCACCTACCGACTCCGCGTCTGCGGCCGGCACCGTGATGACGGCGAAGACCGCCGAACAGCAGACACCCCCGTCGAGCAGTACCTCCTCCAGATCTGGCCCGCCCCCTCCGCCCCACCCGTCACGCACAAGGCAACCAGTGCACTCGGTGCCCGCTGGCGCTCCCAACCCGACACCTGACCACCCCCTCTCTCTCGCCGACGGAACCATCGCAGGCCTTCTCCAGCCAGCGCGGCGGCGTGGAAGGGTCAGCGCTCGGCGCGGTGGTCGTAGACCGTGAGGGCCAGGGCTCGCATCGCGGCCTGGGCGTGTTCGGGGTTCAGGCCCTGGTCGACGGCTTCCAGGGCTTCGGCCGCCGAGACCCTTACCGCGAGGGGGAGGCCGTCGTAGGCGGCGGCACGGTAGGCCACGGTGCGGCGGGCCTGCCGTTCCGTTTCGCTCACGCCGTCCGGGGTCAGGGGGAAGACCGCGGCCTGGTACGTCGCGATGCTCACCAGGACCGCGTCGGCGATCCCCTCCGCATAGCCGTCGGCCCGGACGGCATCGGGGTCGGGCGGGAAGAGGGCGGCGATCCGGCGGCGGGCGAGGAACGAACCGGTCCCCGCACCCAGGCCGGCCGCACCCGCGGCAACCAGGGCCGCCGTCCTGCCGCCGAGGAGCAGGCCGACGCAGAGACCGCCGAGCGCCGCGCACGTCACCAGCACGAACGTGATCAGCAGGCATGATGCGGCGCTCGCTGTACGCGCAGCCGAGCAGGACCTCGCCTGCCTGGAGGACGTCGAACAGGGAGGAGGGCAGCAAGCGGGTCCGCGAGCAAGAGGCGTGGGCCCAGGGTGTCTTCCCCGCCGTGCACGAGCGGCTCAGGAAGGCCGCCGCCGCGATGCCCGCCGGCACCGCTGCCCGGGTGACGGCACCGGCTGGCCATCACCGGACACGGCGCCGCTACGACCTGCCCTCCGTCAGGCCACTGGCGAGGTTCTCGATGTAGAGCAGGGTCCACTCGACGCCGGCCTGCCAGCCAGGGGGCTCGCTGCCGTACCGGCCTTCGGCGTCGGCTCGGATACGGGCGGCCAGTGTGCGCAGGTCTGTCTGGAGTCCCTGCCGCCGGGCGCTGTCCATGGCCTGGCGCATCTCTTCAGTGATCTCAATGGGGCGGTTCTCATTCACCACTCCACTGTGACGGACACCGGCAGTGTGCCGCCTCCGGCTTACCCCCCCTGACCGCGGTGGCGGGGGTTGCCGGGGCGTCGGCGGCGGGGCTGCGCGAACATGGCGCCGCTGCACGACCGAGCTTCTGCGGGCCAGCCACGCGAGATTCACGTGCCACATGCACCTGCCCGAAAGATCCCCCACTGACCTGCACGGCATGCCCAGTCCCCGGATCCCAACCGGGCTGCGCCCCCGGATGGGATCCGGGGGCGCAGCGCAGCAGATCTTTCAGTGGGTCGCGGCCTCGTCGACCTGGCGGTGGACCTGCATTGCGGGGCGAGATGCGTCCCGCCGGAACTCTGGGCGAGCGTGCGGGCGGGCTGGGAGGTCGCTGGGCCCCTCGGGCCGGTCGGCCGCCGTGTTCAGCAGGGCACGGACCTTGCGGGCGAAGTCGGGGCCGGGCAGGGGCAGCTCGCTTTCAGGTTCGCGGAGGTAGCCGACTGCAACGGCGGTGGGCATGTAGTCCATCAACTCGGTGACCACGGCGGAGCGGGGGCGGGTGGTGTTTTTGGCGAGGTGACGCAGGACGCGCAGGATCGTGGTGGTCGGAGCCTTGTCGTCGTGGTGGAGGATGACTGGTTTGTCGTCTCGGTGGAAGGTGGTGCGCACGGGCTCGGCCGAGGCGTGTGCGTCGTCGGTCTGGGTGTGCCACCAGCGGGCGGTGTGGGTCTCACCGAGGGAGAGGTGGTGGAGGTAGAGGCAGTATGCGGCGGCGGGCTGGCCGGCGCCGGCGGCGTACTGCCACCAGAACCGGGCGCCGTCGTCGGTGGCAGTCAGCTGCAGGACGCAGGCCAGGACCAGCGCGCTGCGAGGCGCGGGCACCTGTTCGGTGATGAAGCGAGCGACCGCGGTGGCGGGGGTGTGAGTGACCAGGGTTTCGCACAGCGCGCGCAGGTCCTCTGCTGCGGCTGCCGACGCGTTCGGTGCCCAGCCTGGCGTGACGGCCGGTCGGGCGCCCGGGCCGGCTTCGCGAGAGGGGACGGTGTCGCGGGGCACGGTGCGGTCGCGGGCGAGCAGTGCCCTGGACAAGATGTCTTCGAGCGTGGTCATGGTGTGGGTCCTCCGGTCTGGGGCGGCAGCTCGATGGTGTCGTCCAGGAAGCGTTCGGCGTGGCGTTCGGCGGACCGTACGGCGGCCAGCGGGATGCCGAGGAGGTCGGAGACCTTCTCGGGGGTGAGGCCGCACATGCGCCGCAGCACGATGACGTCGAGTTGAGCGTCGGGCAGCCTGCTGATCGCGGTGAACAGTTCCAGGCTCTCCGCCAGCTGCGCCGCCTGGCCCTCCACTGAGGTATGCGTGTGCAGGGCGACAGTGTCGAAGGCAGCGTCGCCCAGTATGGGCCGCTGGTCCCGGTAGTCGGCCTTGGCCTTGACGGTGGCGCGCAGGATGCTCCAGGCGTAGCGGCGGACGTCCGGGCTGGCGAGGGCGTCGTCGAAGGACAGCCACAGGATGGCAAAGGTGTCTTCCACCGCCGCGTCGCGGGGTTCGCCCTGGAGGAAGGCTTCGGCGTAGCGGCGGTAGTCCTCTTCGACCATCGAGCGCAAGGCGTCGTGTTCCAGGGGCGGTCCGGACCGGGCGGTCGCCACGGCGGTGGTCCCCTCAGTGGAGCGGTCGACCCAGTCCCGGCTCTTGCCGGTGTCCAGGGCCGCCTGTTTCCACAGCCGGTACAGGGGCCAGCCGGGGATGTTCAGCTCGGTGGCCAGGCGGTGGATGACCTCCCAGCGCGGGTAGTGGCCCACGCCGCGCAGCAGCTCGGAGAGCTTGGACTTGGCCAGCGGGACGCGGAGGCTGAGGTCGCTGAGGGTGCGGCCGCTGCCGAGGTAGTGGTCGCGGGTCGGGTCCAGCCAGGCTCGATGGGAGCTGCTGACCGTCGCTGCGATGGGTCCGAGCTTGCGGCCGGGACGTGCCGGGGCCGGCTCGGAGGCCGGTCCCGGCACGTTGAACGACGTCGTCACAGGGCGCCGTCCTCCTTGCCGGGCACCGCCGCCCCGCGGCGCCCGGAGGCTGGCGCGGGGCGCGAGCGGAACCCGCGCAGGACCTGGGTCACGGTCAGGCCCAGGACGGGAGCCAGCGAGGCGATCAGCGCCACGTGGCCCATCGCCGCCATCGCCATGCTCCAGGCGAACACCATCCCGGCCAGCGCCAACAACAGCGCTATCTTCCTGGTGTCCATCACACTCCTTTGTGTCATGCCGCAGCCATCCGGAGACCACGCCAACAGGACCCCGTTCAACCAGCGGGTGCCGAACCGCGGTTGAGGGGCCATCAGCATGGACCGCACATCACGCACTACGCCACGTGATCACAAAATCACGGAACATTAGGTCTCACGGGCGGTCAGCGGGCAGCCGTAATTGAGCGTTCCGGTGCACGTAGGGCACGCCGGTGGCCCGTCGCGGGTGAAGTTCCCGATTTTCCTTGCAATCCCATCGGCGAGCCCGTCATATGGAGACAGGACACCTTGGTGTCGCTCTTCCATCCGGAAGAGGCACGCCCCCGTGCCGAGAACGAAAGGGGCGCGTGCCAGACCGTTCCCGCCCGGCCTGAGGTAGAGGCCAGGCGGGAACGGTGCACCCCTAACAGGGGAGACGACCGTAGCGCAGGGCACTGACACCCCCCAGCGGCCGGGCTGTCGACAGGGTTTCGGAGGCGGCCCCGCGGATGCCCCCTGACAGTTGCTCGACATCGACGCGCGGATGGACCAGGCCGCCTCGAAGCCGGTGATCGTGCCGGACACCGTGGTCATCGACGGCGAGAAGGCGTTCATCTCCGACACGTTCCTGCGGGCCTGCGAACGGCTGGGCATCCCCGTCCAGCGGGCGCGCTCGCCGATGCCGCCGTACCCGCCTATCGCACCGCCCGCTCCGCTCCCCGAACAACGCCCGCGCGGACTACGCGGCATGCTGCGCCGCCTGCTCGGCGACCGGTAGGCGATTCGTCAGGAACAGCCGCGTCAGGTGACGGGGTCGCTGTATGTCCTGGCCTGGGTTCGGTACATGGCCGCGTATTCGCCGTCCAGCTCCATCAAAGTCTCGTGGGTGCCCTCCTCGATGAGGTGTCCGTCGTCGAGGACGATGATGCGGTCGGCGTTGCGGGTGGAGCCGAGGCGGTGGGTGATCAGGACGACGCTGCGGCCTTCGCTCAGGGTCCGGATGCGGTCATAGACGGCTTCCTCGCCGCGGGGGTCGAGGGCGGCGGTCGGCTCGTCGCAGATGAGGAGTTCGGCGTCCTGGCGGTAGAAGGCGCGGGCGCCGGCGATGCGTTGCCACTGGCCGCCGGAGAGGTCGCGGCCGCCCCACCAGGACGGGGCGAGGTTGGTGTCCAGCCCGTCAGGCAGGGCTTTGAGGACGGTGTCGGCGCCGGCGGCGCGGGCGGCGGCCAGCACGGTGTCGTCGTCGCCGGGGCGGCCGAGGGTGATGTTCTCGCGGGCGGTGACGGGCCAGCGGGCGAAGTCCTGCGGGAGCATTGCCAGCTGGCTCCACGCCTGTTCGGGGTCAGCGTCGGCGAGGCTGACCCCGTCCCAGGTGACCGTGCCGGTGGTAGGGGCGTACAGGCCGGCGAGGAGCTTGGCCAGGGTGGACTTGCCGCTGCCGTTCGCGCCGACGACCGCCAGGACTTCACCGCGCCGGACGCGGATGCTGACGTTGTGCAGGGCGGGGCGGGTGGCACCGGGGTAGGTGAAGGACACGTCGTGCGCTTCGATGACCTCAAGATGGCGTGGGAGGGGGGCGCGCGTGAGCGGGGTGGGGGTGCGGGCGTCGGCGTCGGTGAGGAAGTCGGCCCAGTCGCCGAGGTAGAGGCCGGTTTTGTAGGCGCCGTTGACGCCGGTGACGAGCTGGGTGAGCAGGCGCTGGCTGGTCTGGACGGCGATGACGGCGGTGCCGGCCGCGGCGAGCGGGATGCGGCCGGTGGAAGTCAGCCAGATCAGGGTGGCGTAGACGCCGACGGTGCAGGTCCCGGCGAGGGCGTCGCCCGTGATCAGGTAGCGGGCGCTGGTGCTGCCGACCTGCGCGGCATGCTCTTCGAGGCGGGTGGTGACCGTCGTGAACCGCTCGAGGAGCCAGGTACGCATGGTCCCGGCGCGGACTTCGAGGGCGGTGGGGCGGCCGGAGGTGTGGAACATCCAGGTGTGGCGCAGGCGCCGGTCGGCAAGGACGTGGCGGTCGGCGAGGTAGGCGGTGCGGGCGGTGCGGACGGCGGCCCAGCCGCGGGGGAGGACGGCGAGCAGGAGCAGCGGGAGTAGTAGGGGGTGGAGGAGGGAGAGGACGCCGGCGGCTGCGAGGAGTCCCATGAGGGTGGTGAGGGTGGTGGTGAGGTTGTCGACCATGAGGTGGGCGTCTTTGGCGGCGCGGCTGGCGGCCTCGGAGTGGTCGCACCAGGCGGGGTCGTCATAGGCGGCGAGAGGGACGCGGGTGGCAGCTTCCAGATAGCGGCGCTCGGCGATGCCGTCGACCTTGGGGCCGATGCGGGCGGTGGTGGCGACGGTGAGCGCGCTGATGACCGAGCGGGCACTGGCCGCGGCGCCAATCAGGATCAGCGAGGGGACGGCCGCGCGCAGCCGGTCGGCAGTGGCTCCATCGGCGAGCAGCGGTGTCAGGACGCCGGCGGTGGCGTGCAGCCCGGTCGCGGTGAGGACCCCGGAGACCACCTGCAGTACGGCGGTCAGTAAGAAGGCCCGCCGGTCGGCGGCCCAGGCCAGGCGTAGGGCGGTGCCGGAGAGGGCGGGCAAGCGTCGGGCGATGGTCAGGAAGGAGTCGTCGAGCGCGTGGTCGTGGCGTTCGGCGCTGACGGTGTACTGCGGCAGCGGCTCGGTCATGGGATTGCGGCGGCGCGGCCACGGCAGCAGAGTGCGCCGGGGCCGCGCCGGGGCGGGAGCGGGGTCCTGGTGGTCGGTTGAGGTCGTCACGCCCGGCGCAACGACTCACCCGAACGAGTGGATGCGGTGGCGAAGGGTGGCGAATATCTGTGCGGACCTACACACGTAGGGCTGGTATGTACGGCCAGGCGCGGTCGGCTTCGTGCTGCCCGATGACGGCCTCCGCCGTCTCGATCCAGGCGTGGGCGGCGGCAGGCGCGAACCGAGCACCGAGGACCCAGTGGACCCGGCGGCGGCGCAGCAGGGCCGCGAGGAATGCCCCCAGGCTCTCCTCGAAGCATGCGGCGCGGCCGGGCCAGGCGCGGGCGGCGCGGTGCACGGCGGCGAAGACCGCGTCGGCCTCCTGCGGTGCCGCTGGCGGGAACGGCAGGCGGACGACAACGCGGGCCAGGGCGATGACCGTCCGGACGGGGAGGCAGCGCAGCAGGACGAGCGCGGTGGCGAGGCCGGTGATGCCGGCCAGGCGGTCCGCTGTCTTCGGCGGCCAGCCCGCCGTGGTGAAGCGGATGGTGCCCGGTGCCGGGAGAGTCGGGAGTGCGCTGGTGGCCGGGTCGAGGCGGGCGGCGGCGAAGGACTGGGTGAGCAGGGTGAGGTCGGCTCGGACCTGCCCGGGGTCGGCACCGCGCGCGGCCCAGTGCGCGGTGAGCTCCTTGATGGCGGTCTCCGCGGGGACGCCGGCGGCGAGGACCTGCCACAGGGCGGCCCCGGTGGGGTTGAGGAACACCCACCGGCCGCGCGTGCACCGGATGTCGAGGAAGGCGGCTCCGGCCGGCGTGATGGCGGTGTAGACGCGGTGGCTCACGGGCATGGGACGTCCTCCTCGTCGCGCTCCCACCAGGTGTGCTGGGCGGTGTCGAGCGTGGCGAGCCACAGCTCGGTGACCACCAGGGCGTGCAGGCCGGCCAGCGGAGCGGGCACGCCCTGGACGGCGCGCTCGAGGTCCTCCAGCACCCGGCGGGCGTCGAGCAGGCCCGCGCGGGCGAGCGCCGATCCGCCGATGATGCCCCGCAGGGCGGGGGCGTTACGGCGCAGCCCGGCGTAGACGCTGGAGGCGAACGTGGTCTTCGTGGGCCGGTGCAGGAGGAAGTCGGGGACCAGGCCGTCGAAGACGGTGCGGGCGAGCGCCTTGTAGACGCCGGGCCGTACGCGCTCCCCCGGTTCGATCGCCAGAGCCGCGTCGACGACCGCGGTGTCGAGGAACGGGGCGTGCAGCGGGATGCCCCAGCGGGTGCGGGAGATGGTGTCGAAGGTGGCGTGGCCGTCGGCCATCAGCTCCAGGCCCAGACGCTCGTGCAGCCGCGCGGGCGAGACGTCCGGGTCGGCCTGGGCGGCGCGGGTCTCGACCAGGACGGACAGCGCCCGCCGGCCGCCCCGGGTCAGCCAGGGCTCCGACCCGCTGGTCGAGCACCAGCGCATCGCCTCCCACGGCGCCGCCCCGTACGGCCGCACTGCCGCCGGGGGCCGGGCGAGGGAGGCTGCCAGGGTGGCGAGGGCCTGGGGGTAGCCGGTGGCCGCGGTGCGCAGCAGCTCGCCCCACATCCGGTGCACACTGCTGCGCCGGGCCCGGGCGTAGCCGGCCGCCCTGCGCAGCGCCTCGATCCGGCGCCCGGCGAGGCAGAGGTCCACGGGGTGGCTGCGGACGGCGTCCAGGACGTCGTCGCCGCCCCGTCCGGTCAGGTGTGCGGTGCTGTCGTGGGCGATGACGGGCGCGAACTGGGCGTCCTTGATGGCGAGCAGGCCGAGTGTGAACGACGGCGTGTCCGTACGGGGCAGCGCCGCCGCGTCCTCCAGGCCGGCGAAGTGACCGCCGGTGCCCTGGCCGTTGACCACTTGGTGTGTGATCACGGGGACCGTGTCGGCGAGGCGGCGGGCGTAGCGGAGATCATCGTCGCCGGCCAGGTGCACATCGGTGTAGGTGACGGCGAGCAGCGGGCGTTCCGCGGCCGCCAGGCACGTGACGCTGCTGCTGTCGATGCCGCCGGACAGGTCCGCCGACATCTGGCCGGCCGCCCGCGCGCGGCGCGCAACTGCTGTTCGTACTGCTGTCCGCAGCCGTTGCGCCCCTTCCTCGGGCGAGAGGGCCGGTGAGTTCTCGCGGGCGGGGGCAGTGCGGGCGGGGCCGCGGTCGGGCAGGACGAGAACGTGGCCCGGCGGCACCCGGCGCACGCCGTGGAAGAGGCTGTGGCCGGCGAGGACGTCCACCCCGGTCAGCATGAAGGAGCCCATCAGCAGCGGCAGGTCCGCCCGGGCCTGTGTCACTGCCGCCAGGGGCACGGCTGCCGTGGCCCACAGCACCTGGTCCTCGATCGGCAGCCAGTACACGGTCATCACCCCGGCCCGGTCCCCCGCCACCCGCACGCCGCCTCGGGTGCGGGCCACCGCCAGGTACGAGCCGGGCAGCCGCGTCGCGCCCGCGGCATCCCCCCGCTCCAGCGCGGCCAGGGCGTCGTCGAGCTCCTGCTCCGTCGCCAGGCAGCAACCCGCCGCCACCAGGCCCGCGCCCTCCGGGGAGCACGCCGAGCGCACTTCCCCACTCTCGTAGCCGACCGTCCATATCCGTGTCCCGGCCAGGCCAGTGATCTCCCGCCCGCCGCGCAGTCGCACACCAGCACCCGGGACTCCCCCGGGGCCGTGCCGTCCGGCGATCAACCGCACCATCACCACCTCGTTTCTGCTCGTAGACGCGACAGCGCCCGGGAGGGCTCGAAGCCAGCTCCCGGGCGCCGGGTTCACTCACTCACACGCGAGGGCCGGGGTCACTTCCAGTACTGGGTGTCGTCCGGCTCGTCGTTGCCCGCCGTGCCGAGGGTCACCTCGGCGACGGTGCCCAGCACGGTCAGCGTCGGCGCGATGTATTCCTCGGCCTGCTTGATGAACTCCATGGCGTCTCCAGACGTCGTTGTCTCGGATGGACCGCCGCCCGGCCACCCCGGCATCTCCGGCCGGCGAGGCCCCGGCGGCGGGCTGCGCACCATCACCATCCCGGCCCCCGGCAGCAGGAGGAAGCCGCGGGCCGGGTGCGGCCGGGTGCGGCTACGAGCACCCCAAGCGCACCCTCCGCCGCCATTCCGTACAGGCCCGGTCCAGGGCTACCGTCGATATGTTCGGCCCCGGCTCGGCGAGCGAAGGGCGAAACCAGGATGCATCTGCTGACACGGGCATTACGCGCACGCGGCTGGCTGCCGCCCGAATTCGCCCACCGCATCTGCGACCTGGGGGAAAAACGGCACGTCGCGGTGGGCACCGGCAAGGACGGCGTCTACCGGTGGCAACGTGGCCGCACGCCCGACCTGCCGACCCAGTACCTCATCGCCGAACTGCTCGGCATCCCCGCGAGCGCAGTCGTCCAGCACCCCTGGCCCCGCTGGCTGTCCCTGGACCCGCTCCAGCAGCCCACCCACCACAGCTGGGACGCACCCGGCACCATCCAGGCACTTGAAGAGGTGTCAGGGAGGGAGACCATCGAAATGCAACGACGGCAATTTACCCAGCTCACCGGAGTAGCCCTGACGGCCTCTCTGTGGGCGTGGCTGACCGCCGACCCCGCAGCGGCCGGCCAGATCACCCAGGGCAACCGCCTGGGCGAGACCGCCGTCGCCCACATCGAGAACCGCGTCCGGCAGCTGCGGCACGCCGACGACATCGACGGCGGCGGCCAGCTGCTGAACGAAACCTCCTCCAGCCTGCGGATGGTCACCACCCTCCTCAAAGACCGCACATACACCGACGCCCACGGCGCGCGCCTGCACGGCGCGGCCGCCGACCTCGCCCGCATGCACGCCTGGGCACTGTTCGACGTCGAGGACACCTGCGCCGACGCCGTCTTCCAGGCCGCCCTGCGCGCCGCCCACGCCTCCGCCGACCCCACGCTCGGCAGCCACGTCCTGGCGTTCTGGGCCATCGCCGCCTACAACAGCAACCGGGCCGCCGACGCGGAGGAAATGACCGCCGCCGCCCTGTCCGCCTCCCGCGGCCGCAGCACCCACCGGGTCGAAGCGATGCTCCTCTCCCGCCGCGCCCGGGCCCGCGCCCACCAGAAGAACACCGCCGCCTTCGCCGACCTCGACCGCGCCGCCAGCCTCCTGTCCGCCGCCGACCGGCACCACGGCGACGACCCCGAATGGGTCACCTGGTTCGACCAGGCCGAACTCCTCGGCGCCCAGGCATCCACCCACCTTGACCTCGGCGAACCAGCCCGCGCCGAACAGCTCTTCAGCCAGACCGCCGACCTCTTCCCCGACGACCGCATCCGCACCCAGGCCCTGTTCCTCGCCCGCCAGGCCGACGCCCAGTGGCGACAAGCTGACCCAGAGCGAGCCTGCGCCACCGCCCACCGCGCCCTCGATCTCACCGAGGAGATCAGCTCCCACCGGGCCGCCGGCCCGCTGCGCGACCTCGCCACCAGCATGCGCACCCACACCACCATCCCCGCCGTCCGGGACCTCCGCGAACGCGTGAAGACCACGCTGGCCGCCTAGCAACGCGTGGGCTTGGTACTAAGTGCACTGACATCGGCCGCAGGCGGGGGCAGTGCCAGGGCGTGTGCCAAGCCGTCTGCCAAAACCGGTGAGGACTACGCGGACGGGGCGTCCCACATGGCCAGTACCTCAGCGACCTCCGGCACGCCGCGGTGACGCCGCAAGGCGGCCAGCACCACGTCGCCGCGCTCGGCCGCGCGCGTAGACGGCACCGAGGCCGCCATGGCGAACATGCGGTGCGCCTGCGAGGCCGCCTCCTCCATCTCGTTCGCGTCCACGAGCGCCGTGACCAGCCAGGAGGTGTACAAAGCGAACTCGCGGACGTGGGCCGGGTCGTTGCCGGCCAGCACGCCGCGCAGCAACGGGACGGCGCGCAGCGGGCGGTGGAGCTGGGTGGCGACCCGGGCCTGCATGACCTCCTGCTCCGGGATGTCGACCCAGTACAGCCACCGCTGGTCGCCGGCCTCGCGCGGGTCGGCGTCGGTGATCTGCTGCATCGCCTCGCCCATCGCCCACAGCGCCGTACGGTCGTCCCCGGCCAGCGCGCTCGTCCACGCCAGCCGGGCCGACGTCAGCGACCGCGCCACCAGCGGGACACCGGTCCCCGCGGCGGCCTCGGCGGCGCGTACGAGCGAACCGGGTGAACGGCTACCCCGCCCCCACGACCGCTGAGATCACCCGCAGCCTCACCCGGGCCGTGATCTCCATGACCGAGGACGAGGTGTTCGCGCCGCTGGCTCCCTACCCTGCGTACCTATCGCGAGCTGCGGGTGCCGGTGGTGCCGGACGGCGGCAACCGGCAGGTGAACGGAGTTGCCGTCGGCGGTCACGACCGTGGTTCCGAGAACGGCACGTTGGCCGGTCGCCGTGGCAGCCACCGGGACGGCGGCACCCACCAGGGCCTTGAGAGAGCCGGGCTTCGTCGGCATCATGTCGCCTCGCTTGAAGGCAATGGGCGCTTCGGTTCCCTCAAGGTGCCGCAGGCGGGGTGGGGACTCGGCCGGTGTGGGAGCGGACCCGTCGCGGCATCTGGGCGTCAAAGTGCCAGCGGTACCCGCACTTCGGATGCTCTGTAACCAGAACCTTCACGATGGTGCCGCGGTAGACCCCCAGGAGGTCAGTCTCTGATTCCCAGGCGGGGCGCTAGCGCAGCAAAGCAGGGAGTGCGAGGACGCGTCCGCATCGCCACCACAGAGAGGCGGAACAGCACCTCTCACGTCTCTGACCTGCAAATATACCGATAGATATGCGCATACATGTAGGGATAGATATATCGAGACGGGTACTCTTACGTAGATCGATTATTGCATCGTTGAGCATGCCTATGAGCACATCCATGAATAAACCGTTTGCTACATCTAGGCCCATCTTCTATTCAGTACCTATAAGTAGTGCTCTGTTGCTAGCTAACTAGCTAACTAGCTAACGATCCCACACTCGACCCGCGTGGTCGCCTGACAGGCGAACGAATCACCTGGTGACCTGGCAGACCCGCCAGCGAGCTACCGGCCCAGGTGACTGACGGACATGCGCGCTGCATCGCCACTTGTGCATGCATCTGCCTTGCATACGAGCGAGTTCCTGAGGCATCGATCCACCTGCCTAGGTGCCTGCTTGCGCACATGCTCAGCTACCTGCCCACCTAATTTTCTTGCGGACTACCGACCGCCCTTACTGACCCACCATCGTTCGGACGGATCAACGACATGTACGACTGCTCACGTCACTGACCGCCCAGCTGACGAGCTCGTCAGCTTCTCGCCTAGCGGACGCTTCACCGACCCGACGCCCTCGCCACATTGCACGCTCCGGTGCTGCTCTGCCCGGTCTTGAACGACCTGCCTCATGCACGCGCTGGCGAGTGGACTGACGGACACCTTCCGTATTCCCCTACAGGCCTTCCTGACGACGTAGCCCTCGCGCAAGCGGACGAGTCCGATACCGCGCCGCCTTACCGACGGGCTACCCAGCGAGCCGACCCGCTGGTCTTCCATCGGACATGCAGCGGAGCTTCCTCACTGGCCCATCAGGTGCCGAGCAGCCAGGCTGCCGCCCTTGCCCGTGCTCCTCATACCGGCTCACGTTGCCCCGCATCAGGGTGCCCATCCATCGCGCCACGTTGCTGGGGATCGCGTTATGCAGGCTACGAACTGACGCATCACGGGACGCTCCCTGCCTCATGCCATCGGGCGACGTCACGAGGCGCCTGCCCGCCCGTTCTGCTGCTCCGCTCTGGCACTGCCGGACCCCCCGTCACCGTCCGGCACCCTGGCCACCCTGACGCCCCTCTCATCCAGGTCCTTCCGCGCGTCGGGCTACATCAGCGGTCGGCAGTCCTGTTATCGTCATGCGCGAAGATCCCGTGTCACTAGAGCGAAACGGGCCACGAGCGACACAGTGGACGCAGGAAAGGCCGCCGAATCCGGCATTTCCTTCGCTCTCGCAGGTAGCGCGAATCCTCAAGGCCCTGGTGACAAGGGGCTCCAGGCAGCAGGCATGACACTGACGATGTAGCAGGAGAGGCGGAACAGGGCGATGAAGGTCCTCGCGGTCGCGAATCAGAAGGGGGGCGTCGGCAAGACCAGCACGACCGTGAACCTGGGAGCAGGCCTCGCGCTCGCCGGCAACCGGGTGCTCGTGGTCGATCTCGACCCCCAGGCTCAGGCCGGGACGGCCCTCGGCGTGAACCTCTCCGGCGAGGACCAGCTGGCTCGTTCGCTGGGCTGGGCTCTGCAGGCGCGCATGCAGAACATGCGGATAGAGCTGCCCACCATCATGTTCGACCGCGGAGAGCTGCTGGAGGACTGGGACAGCGGGGGCTCCCTCCATCTCCTGGCGGGAGAGGAGTCGACCATGTCCGCGGCCCAGGACCTCATTCACAAGAAGGGGTACCAGGCCACGCCGGTTCTCCGCCGCATGCTGCTCGAAATCGAGGACCTCTTCGATTTCGTCGTCATCGACACTCCGCCAGCGGTCTCCTCGCTCGCGGCTACTGCCCTAGCGGCCGCGGACCACGTTCTGACGGTCTGCTACCCGGAGTACTCCACTCTCAAGGGAGCGGTGGCCATCCGGGGGACGGTCGGGTATGTAAAGGATCGGACTGGTGGCGAGTGCGATCCGCAGTACCTGGGTGCGGTCCTCAACCGTTCGAGCGCTCCCTCGACGATGAAGGCCCAGGAGATCAACATCCGTAACGGCGTTATCGAAGCCGGTCTGTACCCGTTTGTGACGGATATCCGCAAGGATGACCGGATCTCTGGTTCCTATGCCTATGGGGAGCCGGCTGTTCTCCGCTTCGCGAACCACGCCCCGGGCAAGCAGTATGCCCGGCTGATGGGAGAGGTTCTCACGCGCATCGACCAGCCGGTCGAGAAGTGGGAAACCCCCGAGCTGATCGCCACGGGGGCCTCCGATGAGTAATTCGTCCTCCGGCGGCAAGGGCAAGAAGAAGTCCGCCTCAGCATTTCAGTCGGCGGCCAGAGGCAAGGGGCAGTCGGCGGCGCTGCTGCAGAACCTCCTCGCCGGTGCGGACGAGGTTGCCGAGCGTTCCTTCCTCGGCGGCGGAGGCACGCCCGCGCCCGAGTCCATTAAGCCCAGTGCCCCGGTGGCCGCTGAGCCTGCTGCCCCTGTCCCGCCCCAGAGCCGGGATGAGACAGAGATGCCGGAAGCCTCTCCGGCAGAGGCCCCGGCCCCGCAGGAAACCACCGGCGGCCTGCGAGTGGAACCGGCGCAGGGGGGTGTTTCGGAGGCCCAGCAGGGCAGTAATGCCCTCCCGATCGCTGTCGAGGCAGCCAGCCCGGGCACCGGTCTGTCGTCACAGGCGCCGTCGGAACCCACTTCCGCACCCGTGCCAGCACCCGCAACTGCCCTGGCTCCAGCACCCGTTGCCGATCCGGCGCCCGTCATCACCGAGGCCCCGCCTGAGACGCCGGCCCAAGGCGAGCCGGCGAGCCCGGCCTTGGCTCCCGCCACGTCTCCCCGGCGCCGCTCAAAGAGCCCGCGTGGCCCATGGGCACACAATGCGGTCCACGAAAGCTTCGCCCAGGCGAAGATTCGCTCGGAGGAGTGGGAGCAGCACGGTTTCCGTATCGAGCCCGAGATCCTGGCAGCGCTGAAGGCGCGCATTGCCCGGGACCGCCGCTCCTCGGGCAACGGCGGATTGGCATTCGGCCACTATCTGGATGCGGCGCTGCGGCATGCCCCGACGAGCGTCGACGAACAGATCGTGTGGGCCCAGCAGTTCCTCGACGACCGGATGGCGTATGTCGAGAAGGGCAAGCAGTCGACCTACCGTGTTGGCCGGCAGGCGCACGCCCTGATGTCCTCCCTGCATCAGGAGTTGCAGGAGGCGGACTACGGTCGGCGGGGGCTGTACGTGGTCTCCGCTGCGCTTGAGCGTCTGCTGCACGCACTCAATGCTGAGGGAGAGCTGCGCCGACCGGAACGCCGGAGCCCGGCCGGAGGAGCTCCCCAGGCCTGAGCTGCGACCCAGCCCTTGAATATACCGATGCCTGTAGCCGACGCTGTTGCGTTGGCTACAGGCATATCTGCATGTATTCCTATCCCTTGCTGTGCATTCCCCTAACTGACGATGCATCTTGCTCTATGCCTAGTCGTCCGCCGATCGAGTTCTCACCCTCTCTGCCTCTCTGCGCCCGTGTCACTAGACCTGATTCGCCACCTCTGGCGCAGTCAGGAGACTGAAAGCCGCTCAAACTCGGCACTACCGGGTGACTCATCGGCCATGGCGACACACGGCAGGTCTAGTGACACAAGAAATTCCAAGGCCTTATGCGGTAGCGTGTGCAGCACGATCAACACACATGACTGCGGAGCAACTCGATGGCCGAGACCAGCATTCAGCTCAGCACCAGCGCCGTCGCAACAGCGGCCGGACTGAGCGAATCGTGGGCATGGAAAGCCCGCGACCAGGGCGTACTCCACGCCCCCCACTTCGAGGACGCCGTCGTCGCCCTGCGCGTCTACGCCTTCGTCTCCCAGATCGTGTGGCCCGGCAACCGACGCCCCCGCAGCGCGCGCCAGGACCTCGAGCTCTGGCAGTCCAGCGCCGTCGAAGCTGCCCGGGAAGCCGTATCCGACCCCAACACCACGTCAGAAACCGCGTTGTGGGTCCTTGAGGATTCCGTCCACCTGGTGACCAGCCCCGGCCAGCGCGCCGCCTTCGACCTCGACCACCTCAACGGGCGCGTCGCCTTCAGGATCCCTGTCGGCCTCTGGGTCGCCGAGCTGCCCGAGGCCATAGCGGCTCTGGGCACGCGCCGACGCCGGACTTCGCCGTCCTCCAAGCCTGCGGCCTGAACCCTGACGCACCAACACCGGAGCCCCGATGGGACTCCGCTCCGGCGCCGGCCGCTCGCCACCACCTTTCCAGTCTCACGGGATCACGTGCCGCACAACAGCCAGAGGTGACACACCCCACCACTCCTAACTGAACACCCCCAGAACTCGACCGCTGCCTCTTCTGAGCCGCCGAGCCGAGTTTTGTTTTACCCAAAATGCGCCCCTCGTCCCAGGAGCCGGCCATCGATGCCACCACGAGGGCTGGTTCTGTGATGCCTCAATCCCGAACCGGCTCCCCCACCCAGCGCACCATCACCAAGCCCGCGACTCCCACCACAGGCTCCTCAACTAGCCCTCATTTCACCCCGGTTACTGTCCAGGCTCAGACCATCCAGCACACCGCATCCCGCCGCAGCGGACCCCGGGGCTGGCTCCGCGCCGTCGAGTGGACCCTCACCACGAGCCCCCACCCCCAGGCCACCCACACCACACTCGCCCTCGCCCAAGACCTTGCGGCACGCATGGACTACGACACCGGCCACGTCCGCTACGCCATCGACCGCACCATCACCCGCACCGGCATGGCCCGCAGCACCATCACCAAACACGCAAAGATCCTGCGCGAGATGGGACTCCTGGCATGGGTCTCCCGTGGATCCAAAACCAACATCCGCCGGCTGCTGGGGCTACCCGGGTACGCCGGCACAGCCACGGTTTACGCCGCAGTCATCCCAGCCGCATACGACCGCGCCATGAGCCGCCGCCGCATCGGCACCGGCTACCAGGCACGCGTGGTCATCGACCACCGCCAGCAGCTCACACCCTCACCCCTTCCACAAAGCGACAAGTCCTCCACCCCCTCGTGGACCCCTTCCCTGACCGTGGTTAAGGAAGACAGGAGAGTGAAGGTAGAGAGTGGTTTTAACAACACCTCGCGCAAGCGCGCGAGCCGCTCCCAACCCTCCACCCCCACCAAGCACACAAAACCCTCAGGGACTACACACCGCACCGCCACCCAGGTCGCCCGGGATATCTGGATCGCCCGCCAAGTCCGCCCCCGCGTCACCTGGACCCAAACTGAGCCCCTCCGGAGACTCGCCTATGCCCTGCGCCCCCTGATTGACCAAGGGCTCAACGCTGAACAGATCGCCACGGAGCTTCACTCCTGGTACCTCACCTGGCGCCCTACCCGCCCCGCCGCCTACATCCGAGCCCAACTTAGTGAGCAGCGCTCCCAGCGCCCCGACGGACTGCTCACCGATCCTCACAGCAACCCTCACTGGCAGGCGATGTGCGAGCAACGCCGGCACCACGCATCCGTCCTCCAGTCCCTGGCCTCGTCCGCTGTGCGGACAGACGATGACCGCCGGGCAGCCCGCGCCAGAGGCTGGCACGACTTCCACCAGGTAGCCGATCACTACACGGACGACCCGGACGATGCACTCGACCTCTACGGGACCACCTTGTGCGCCCGGGCCATCCGGCTCACAGCCTCGTCCACCTTCAAACAAGGCTTGTCATGACGCCTTCCCCCTTTGGTTCTGCAGGGCTCTGGCAGTCACGCGCTCACTCCCGCGACGTCACCGCCAGGAGGGCGGTGACGTCGGCCTCGTACAGGTCGCTGTAGCGCTCCTAGTCGCTGCATCGAACGGCGTGCTCTCGCGGCGACCTAACCCGGGGCCGGCGGTGGTCGCCCAGGACTCCACCTCTCTGTTGAGACGGTCGACGTTGCCCGGAGGCGAGCCAAGTCTTGAAGTGCGGACTGAGGCTAGGAGGGGGGGCAGGTGGCTCCGTCGGTGCGCTGGGCCTTGACGCGGACACCGAAGTGAGCCGGTGCCCGTGCTGACGCCGTCGGGGAAAGTGCAGGCCCGCGAAGTGCGTGAGCATCGCGTCGGCCGGATTTCGACTCCGAGGATCTAAGCGGTCTCGCAGAGAAGCCAGCCCTTGCGGGTGTAGCGGTAGGCGTTGAACGCGCCGCCGCGGTGGGGGGCTGAGAAACCTTTACGGCTGACGGACCACGGGCGGGATGAGCGTTGCTTTACCCGGACACAGTCGCGTGATCAGATCTCTTCGTCATGTTCAGGCGGCCCTGGGGGAGGGGCCGCAGGGGGAGAGGAAACCTTCATGCGTACTGCCGCAGAAGGAGCGACGCAGCCGTGCCCGGAATGTGGTGAGGAGATCCGCAGGGACATCCGGTTCGCTGTCTGGTGCGCCGCCTGCGACTGGAACGTGGGGGCTCCGGGGAACGCACGGCGGCAAGCATCGCGCGGAACCCGTCGACGACGGCTTGGCCCTCGAGGGAGGGGGCGGCATCGGGCGTGGTGCCACAGCGGCGGAACATACGACGGATCATCGGGCGGTCTCCTGCTCGGGGCGGGTGGGGCGTACCGGCGGGTGTCTTGAGTACGCGCGGCAGATGAACACGTAGGTGCCCGACTTCGACCTCGCGGCCGCGGTCCTGGAGTTCGCGGGTCAGGAGTTCTGTGAGTCCGCTCGCTCTTTCCCGGACTAAGAAATGATCTTGTGGCTGGGGTCAGCGTGGCTGAACCGTAGGCTGCGGACCATGGCGCAATTTGATGAGGTCATGGCAACGTTCTGGGATGAGGGCGATTACGGCGTCCAGCAGCCGCTGACGGAAGAGATGGTGCGAGAAGCCGAACGTGTGCTCGGTGTGACGCTGCCGTCGGCCCTGCTTGATCTTCTGCGGGTTCAGAACGGTGGCGTCGTGACGACTGATCACGACGCGTTCCCCACCAGCCGGCCGACCTCGTGGAGCGAAGACCACGTTCCCTTCGACGACCTGATGGGCATCGGGCACCGCAATGGGATGACCTCGTTGCTCGACACTCCGTACTTGGTTGAGGAGTGGGGTCTGCCGGCACCCCTTGTGCTGCTCTCCGGCGACGGGCACTGCTGGATTGGGCTCGACTACCGCACCTGCGGGCGGGATGGCGAGCCCTCGGTCACATGGTTCGAGACGGACCTCGACACGGAACTCGTCCTGGCTGGTGATTTCCGCTCGTTCGTCGAGGGCCTCACTGCGGGCAGCACCTATGGTGACGACTCTCCTGGGGACCCCGTACCAATTTGTTAACCATGGCCTCTTCCAGGTCAAGGAATCGATCACGAGGTGGCCGTCTTCAGTCCGCGGGGGAGGTGGACGTAGAGGTGCTCGACTTCGACGTCACGGCCTTGTCCGCGGAATGCTCGGGCAAGGATCTGTAAGCCCGCTGGCCCTATGGCGACCGCCTGTTCTCTCGCCCAATTGCGAGCTGTTGCTCCAGCGGACCGCGTAGGCCCTCGGGGAGTATCAGGGCGGAATTCAGCGGTAGCCGCTGATCACTCCGCTGACTGTGTAGGGCGGGGCAGAGTCGGTGTGCTGTCAGATCAAGTGGAGGGCGGTGCTCCTCACGGTTCCCGGTCAGCGTCGGCGTGCGGGGTCTCTTGCAAAGGAAAGGTCATCAGGCTCACGCCTACGGGTATCGTTCCGGGCGCACGTGGCGGTTGCGCGGCGTCGTGGAGTTCGGCCGCGACATCGGCGAGCCGCTGCCTGGCCGCTTCCCATACCTCCGGCGCCACCCACAGTTCCGCGTCGACAGTCACCCCCTTGCCGTCTGGAGCCCGGCGTGCGGCGCGCTCTTGAAGGGTGTGCGCCAGGGTCGCTGCCAGCATCCGGGCCCCATCGCTGCGGTCAGACAGCGGGGAGCCGTGGACGGTTCGGTAGCGGCGCTCCCGGCCTCCGCGGCGGGTGCGTTCCTCGGCCAGTTCCACCAGACCGGCGGCATCCAGGCGCCGTAGGTGACGGCTGGCCAGGGCGTGCGAGATGTCCAGCTCACGAGCGAGTTCGGCGGCGGACATCGGCCCGGGCCACATGAGCGTGAGCATCCGCAGCCGCACGGGATGGGCGAGGGCCCTCAGGGCGGGGTCTGCGTCGGTCACGCCAGTCAGTAAAGCGCATGCCGCCACCACGGCACCCTACCCCCAACCACTCTGTTGGGGGTAGGGTGCCGAAACCTGTGGAGCGAGCGAGATCATCAAGGGGGCCGAGCGTGGCCATGGGACTGTTCACGGTGCTGCGGGACCGCAACGCCCGTGTCTACCTGATGGGGGTGATCGTCTCCGGCTTCGGGGACTCGGCCATGCTTCTGGCCTCCGGGGTCTGGGTGAAGGAGCTCACCGGTTCCGCCAGCCTGGCCGCCCTGGTGGGTTTCTGCGCATGGGCACCGGCCCTTGCGGGACCGTTCCTCGGCAACGTGGCCGACCGGATACGCCGCCGCACGCTCCTGACCGCCACGAGCCTGGTGCTGGCCGCTGTCATGACGGCACCCATCGCCGTGCGCGCTCCGGAGGATGTCTGGCTGCTCTTCGCCGTGCTGACCATGGTGGGCACGGGAACCGTGCTCATGGACGCCGCCGAGACCGCGTTGATCGCCTCCGCAATACCGGGCGACATACGCGGGGACTTCAACGGCCTGTCCCGGGCCGCGATCGAGAGCACCAGCCTGCTCGGCCCTCTGATCGGCGCTGGCCTGTTCACTGTTCTGGGCGGCCCGACCGTCGCCCTGCTGAACGCGCTGTCCTTCCTGCTGGGCGCGGCCGCCTTCAGCCTGATCCGCGTACGTGAAGCCGCGCCCGCGCGTCGGCCACGGCGGAACTGGACGGCCGAGACCGCGGAGGGCGTCCGCTACCTGTGGCGGCACAGGACGCTGCGAGCCCTGGTCGTCGCAGGCGGTTGTGCCATGGCGGCATCAAGCCTCAGCAGCACGGCGACCTACGCGCTCCTCGATACCGGGCTGCGGCAGCCCGCGGCGATCGCCGGTGTTCTCAGCTCGGTCCAAGGGCTCGGGTCGGTCATCGGCGGTCTGGCGACCGGGGCGCTCATGCGCCGCGTCCCGGCCCGCCTCCTGTCAGTACTCGGCCTCACGCTCTTCGCCCTCGGGGCACTGGCCCGGATCACCGGCTTCCTCCCCGTGGTGGTGGCCGGCAGCCTGCTCATCGGTCTGGGCCTGCCCTGGCCACTCATCAGCGCCCTGACCACGGTCCAGAAGGAGACACCGGACGAACTACTCGGCCGAGTGGCGGCCACCGCGAACACGCTGGTATTCGCACCGACCGGGCTCGCCATCCTCGCGGGCACAGCACTGGTGGCCACCCTGGACTACCGGGTTCAACTCCTCGCAGCCTCTGTGCTCGGCCTGACGACGGCGATGCTGCTCGCGATCACCGGCCGTTCCCGCGCTATACCACCCGCCGGGCCGAACGCGAATCACCAGCCGCACGAAGCCGACGCCGCGAAGAAGGGATGAACGATGCAGGACGACCCGAGGACCGAGGAGACCCACACGCTCCTCCCTTCCCCACAGGTAGTGGCTCTCCACGAATACACGCCCCCCGACCCGAAGCGAAGAACCCGTTGACCTCAGGCACTGACCAACCATCGGCCCGCAACAGCACCGGCTGTCCCACCTGCGTACCGTGCGCGTGCGCCCACTCCGCCAGCGTCGGCAGGCCCGCCAGCACTGGATCGGCCGCGTACCACGACACCTCCCGCCGTGGGTCACACCAATGCACCTGCCACCGCGCCAACGGACCGGCTTCTGCCTCAAGTCCATCGATCATCAACAAGTGAAAATGCAGGCACGCAAAGTAACTGACATCCCAACAACGATTTCTTGTGGCTAGAGACCGCCTGCGCATCCGATGGCGACGCGGCTGGGGCCCGGCGGGAAGACCGGCGTAATCGGCGAAGGGTGATGAGCCACTCGCGGACGCCGGGCGCCGCCAGGACGACGTCCTGGACGCGGGGGCCGAGGCCGTCGAGGTCGAGGATGGCGGGCAGCGGCCGGGGCGCGGAGCCGCTCGCGGACATCCTCGACCCGGTCGGGGCGGGCGGGACAGGCTGGCCGTCCAGTCCGGTGGGCAGGTCGAATGAGATCAGCCGGATCGGGTACGGAGGAGCCTCCTGCTCGGTAGGGAAAGGGGGCGGCACAAACGGAGCGCCGCGCCCGGCCTACCGGCCGGGGCTGCCGGGCTGCGGCCGTTGACGACGAACGCCCCCACGGTCCGGTGGGGGTGCCGTCGGTTTTGGGTTGCGGTGGTGTTCTATGCGGCGATGAGGTCGCTGGGGTTCGTGTTGGCGCCGCAGAGGACGACGGCGATGGTTTCGCCGCTCGCTGGTGTATAGGCGCTGGTGGTGAGCGCTGCGAGGGCGGTGCCTGCCGCGTGTTCGACAGCGAGGCGGCGATGGTCCCAGAGTGCTTGGCGGGCGCTGGTGATGGCTGCGTCAGGTACGAGGATGGAGGTGACGTCGCCGCGCTGAGCAGCTTCGAGAGCGGTTCGGGAGATGCGTCGGGCGCCGAGGGAGTCTGCGGCGACGGACTCGACGGCGACGTCGACGGGGTGACCGGCTTGGAGGGCGGCGTCGAGGGCGCAGCAGTTTTCCGGTTCGACAGCTACGACGTGGACGCCGTGGTGCTGGGCGGCGGTGGCGATGCCGGCGAAGAGTCCTCCGCCGCCGACGGCGACGACCACGGTGTCGAGGCCGGGGAGCTGTTGGTGGATCTCGTCGAGGAGGGTGCCGGCACCGGCCGCGATGAGGGGGTGGTCGTAGGCGTGGGAGGAGAGCGCCCCTGTGGTGGCGGCGAAGTCCTGGCACGCGGTGAGCGCCTCGGCGTACTCGGTGCCGGTCAGGCGCACATCGGCCCCGTAGCCCTGGAGCTTGGAGACCTTCACCGCTGGGGCGGTGGTGGGGAGGAAGACCGTGGCGCGCACGCCCTGCTGCTGGGCGGCCCAGGCGCACGCCAGCCCGGCGTTGCCGCCGGAGGCGATGGTCACCCCGGTGTCGGGCAGGGTGCCGGCGTCGCGGTGGGCCTGGATGAAATTCTGCGCGCCGCGGGCTTTGAAGCTGCCCGTGTGCTGCATCTGCTCGAGGGCTAGCCATACGTGGGCGGTGGGGATGGCGCCGGCATCGGCGGGGGCGACGACGACGGGGCGCACATGTCCGGTGATGCGGTCGGCGGCTTGCTTGATGTCACCGTAGGTGAGGGCCACAGGGGTTCCTTCGGGTCAGGACCAGGTGATGAGCTGGCCGGTGGTGGTCAGGCCGAGGAAGAAAGCGAAGGCTATTCGTCGGCCGCCGGGGTTGGGCTGGACGGCGTGGAAGTTGGCGGGGTTGAAGAGCAGGGCGTCGCCGAGCTCGGGCGTGAGGGTGACGCGCTGGCAGTGCTCGACCGCCTCGGGCCGGTAGCCATACGCCTGGCGGTGCTGGTCGTCGGCGGGCTCCCAGCGGTGGCGCCACACCGTGGTCGCCCCGCCGGCCTCCGGCACTGACACCCAGAGGTTGAAAGCGAGCTGGGCCAGCACCTCCTGGTCGAACAGACCGCCGGGGGCCTCGCGGTTGATGTCGTCGTAGTGGACCAGGGCCCCGGCGTTGATCTCGCGCAGGGTGCCGCCGAAGACCGGGCGTCCGGCGATGGTGGCGGGGGTGACGGCGGCGCCCCAGGCGGTGCCGAGGCGGGCGAGGAGACGGTGATCGGGTCCGGGCGCATCCCGGCCCGCTGCCAGGCGGCGCGGGCGGCCTCGGCGTTGCGCCAGTACCGTCCGGAGTCGAGCCCGCCGCCCTGGTCGCGGTAGTCGTTGAGGGCGGGGCCGAACCGGACGATCGGGGTCGGCACGCGGGCGGGGTCGTAGTCGGCGGTGGGCAGCCGCCCGGCCGCTGCCAACGTGGCGGCGCACGAAGCGTTGTCGAGGAACGTGGGGATCCGGACTGCTGCGAGGGTGCCGGCGGCGAGGTGGGCGATGTGCCGGTCGGTGAATGCCGGGGCGTCTGCGGTGGTGAAGAGGGGGTCCAGGGTGGTTGTGGCGCTGGGCATGTCTTCTCCTTGGTTGGGAGTGGTGCATACCGTGCGGATACGCTGTACGTTACGGTGTAACACATGTCGAGACAAGGAAATCCCCCCGAGCCCGTGACACCCGAGCGGATCGCTGACGCGGCCATCGCACTCGTCGACGAACACGGGCCAGAGGCCCTCAGTTTCCGGTCATTGGCAGAGCAGCTCGGGGTGTCGCACATGACGATCCACCGCCGCTGCGGCGACCTGGGCGGACTCCTCGACCTCTGTGCCGACCGGCTCGCCGGCGAGCTCCCCGACATCCCGCCGGGTACCGACTGGGCCGAGGCCACTGAGGTCAGGTTTCGCCGTTTCTATGAACTGCTGATCGCCCATCCTGAGCTGGTGGCGCTGCGGGGCTCAAGGCCGTGGCTCGGCAAGCAGATCCTCGCCCGGCTCGTCGAGCCGTCCCTGGCCCACAGCATTGCTGCCGGGATGACGCCGCGGGAGGCGACGTTGGCGTACCGGCGCATGTACTTGTTGACGCTGGGGTGTGCGACGTTCGTCAACCACCGCGATCCGAAGGCCGCAGCAAATGCGACGCGGGCGGGAATCGCGGCCCTGGATCCGGAGGAGTTCCCGGCGCTAGCTGGGCACTTGCCGGAGGTCTTGCCCGTGGTAACTGATCACGAGGTGTACTACAGCGCGCTCCGGCAGCTGATCGACGCGGTCCGGCCGTAAGAGTCAGCATCTGGTGCCGGGGGCTGGCTGGTCGCGGTGTGTGTCTGCTCAGCCTGTGTAGTTGATCTGTACGAGGGTGATGGTGTCGGCTCCGACGAGGATGACGCCGGCTGTGTGGCCGTGGGCGATGGTGCGGAAGGTACCGTCGTCGACGCCGTAGGGCGTGGAGTGGGCGCGCGGGTCGGCGAGGGCGTCGAGGAGGCACACGGCGAGGTCGGAGCGCGCGGCGTCGGGGAGGCTCTTGTAGATGTCGTGGAGGCTCGGGTCGATGTGGAGCCGGTAGGTCACGCGGCGCCCCGGCGAGCCTGGTCGGCGTCAGCGCGAAGCTCGTCTTCACTCACGTCGATGAGGCCAGCCGTGTAGGTGTCGGGGAGCTGGCCATTCTCGTGGACGAGTTCCCGGAGGCGTTCGATGCGGTCCCGGCCGGCTTCGAATTCTTCGACGAATCGGACCCAGCGCTCGAGGATGCCGGGCAGGTTACGGACGTCGGTGAACGACGTCTCGCGCATGAAGGTCGCCCGGAGTTCGGGGTGGGGCAGGGCGTGGGCGATGCTGTCGATGGTCCACGGCTGGCCGGTGTTCATGGGTCCTCCACGCGTCGGCGGCTCGCCAGCCCACGGTAGCGGACTGGTGCCACCGTGGTACCAGGTTCCGGGGGTGGAGCCCGCGTCGCGTGCCCTGGGCCGGGAGCTACGGGTCGCGGCCGCGGATCATGCGGGCGACCGGCGGCTGACGCAGGGCGGCCCGGTCGATCTGCTTGGCCGCGTGCAGGAGTACCCAGCCTGGTCGCCAGGACGGCTGGGGCCTGTTCTCTACGGTCTTCTCACCGGTCAGGATGCAGGCGGCCCAGGGCTGCCTGATGCTGATGCAGCAGATCCAGTCGCCCTCGGGCACGGCGGGCTGGCTCATGCGGCTCGCCCCCAGTTCGCTGTGCCGGGGCGTCCGGCACGGCGGCCGTTGATGGACGGCACCGTGGTGTGCGCGGCGGTGGCGATAACGACGTGGCCGGAGTGCTTGCCGTCGTACAGGGCGGCGTCGGCTGCCCGCTGCAGCGCGCTCAGGTTGCTGGAGCCGATCGCGTCCGGAGTCGCGGCGCCGACCGAGGCGGCGACGTTCAGCACCTGGCCGTCGTCCAGGACGACCGGGGTGCGCAGCATGCGGATCAGCTGCGCGAGGCGCTCCTCGCGGCGACCAGCGGGCAGGTCCAGGACGACGGCGAACTCGTCGCCCCCGAGCCTGCCGAGCGCGGTGCGTGGTCCCGCCCAGGCGGTGAGCCGGGCACCGTAGGCCGCGAGAACGGCGTCGCCCGCCGCGTGGCCCAGCGAGTCGTTCACGGCCTTGGAGTCGTCGACGTCGACCAGGACCACCACGGCGCTGTCGCGGTGGCGGCGCAGGACCTGCCGGGCGCGGGCGGTGTAGGCGTCGCGGCGCAGCAGGCCGGTCAGCGGGTCGCGGCGATCTTCTTGTGCAGGGCGATGGCGTGGACGGCCCAGCCGGTCAACGGCACGGCCGCGGTCGTCAGGAGGAGTGTGCGCTGCCCGATCCGGGCCTGTGTGCGCAGGACGGAGTCCATACTGGGGTTCTCCCTCTCGTCTCGTACGGGGTGGATAGGCCCGGGGCAGGCGGTTGGTTTGGACGCCTTGTCGCCTGTCCCGGGGCGTAGCTACAGCTCGAAGTCGCCGTCGTCGGCGCGGGTCCAGCTGTACGGGTCGTTCCAGCGGCCGGCGGTCGCCGCTTTCCAGTCCAGCTCCCAACCGGGCCGGCACGCGCGCGCCGTCCAGCCGTCCGGCCGCCTGCCAGGAACCTTGAGGCCGGCCTGCTGCGCGGCGGCGACCTGGTCGTAGGCCACGGTGTGCGATCCGGACGGCGGCGCTGCGGCTGTCGGCGTGCCCGGTGAAGACGTGCACACCGCGCAGGCCAGCGGTACTCCATATCGGGACGTCGACCTCATAGAGGGGGAGGAGGGCCATGACGTCTATCTCCTTTCCTTCTTCTCGGCGTTGAGTGACCACCGCGACCGCCCCGGCCTCCGTCGATCGGGGAGGCCAGGGCGGCACGGAGCGTCCGTCAGACAACAGCCGGGACGGGGGGCGGAAAGTCGGCGGTCAGGCGCGGTAGACGGGCGGGCGGACTCCGGCACGGAGTTCGCGGATGACCGAGCAGGCGCCCTTGGTGGCGCAGTACGCGTCGTCGGTGTCCGGAAGGGCGTTGCCGGTGGTGCCCCACATGTCGCGGGCGACCGCGTTCACGGCACGCAGCATCTCGCCGTTGTTGGGGCGGCAGGCGCTGTTGGTGTCGCCGACGCCGTACCGGGCGGCGCTGATGATGTGCTGGCGGGCCTGGCGGGCGGCCCAGCGGCGGCTGCCGGGGCCGGTGTTCTCGTGCACGTGCCCGCAGTCGTGGAACGTGTCCAGGTGGCAGGCGGTGCAGTGGTAGGTGACCAGCTGCTCCGGGGTGCCGCCGGGGCGCCACGTGCCTTCGAACTCGTAGACGATGACCTCGGTGCCCGGGATCTCGGTGTGCGCGAAGGCGGTGACGAGGCCGACGCCGTCCGCGATCGCGCCGCGCTGTGCCTGGTTCCAGAAGACGCGGGGGAGGAAGTCGTCCCAGCCCTTGCCGTGAGGCCACTGGGCGTACATGACGCCCTGCGAGGCGTCGAAGGTCGCCTTTCCGTCGACGTTCTCGCGCTTGTACTGCTCGATCTGCTCGATCGACCCGAAGTACGTCGCGCTGAACTCCTCGGACTTCAGGAAGATCAGCCCGTATCCCTCGGGGCGGGTGTCGTGTCCGTTGTCCTTGAGCATCTCGACCATTCCTCGTAACCGGGGTTTCCGGGGGTGATGGTGCCAACGAGGGGCAGCCGGTAGTAGTCGCAGCTCGTGACGTGGGACGGGTTGGTCTCGCTGACGTTGTGCGCGGTGCCGTACGTGTTCGTGATCGTGATGCCCATGAGTGGGTGTCCTTCCCGGGGAAACAGCGGGCGCCCGGCGTGGCCGGGGCGCGGCAGGTTCTGGCCGTTCGGCGAAGCGTCGGCGGCACGGCTCACGCGCGGACCGCGTCCGCGTACGGCGCTTGAAGGTGGGTGCGGCCCTCGGGGTCGTCGGCCTCCTGGTCGACGTCGTCGGGGCCGCCGTGGACGGTGCAGATGATGTCCGGGTCGTTGTCAATGGCGCCGGTCAGCGCCTTGTGCAGGTCGGTGACCGAGTAGACCGGGGCCCATGCCTGGCCGGTGCACTCCGGGTCGACGGGGCAGGGCAGCAGGACGTCGAAGCCGAAGCTGCCCTGTCCGTCGATATCGTCGCGGTACGCCAGGGTGAGGTACTGCAAGGCGGATCTCCGCGACGCGGTCCCGGCCGGTCACCAGGTCCGAGCCCGGCCGCCACCGCCACAGCGGCAGGACCTCCGGGCCGAAGAAGCGGCGCGGCAGCCACAGGTCGCCCAGGCCCTCGCTGCCGTCGCGCCCGAGGTCGGCCTCCCGGACCTGCGAGAGCCGCTTCAGGAACGGCTCCAGGCGGTACAGGGCGTCGGCGAAGACGACCTCGTTGAAGCCCTCCGCCTTGAGCTGCGGGTGCGAGTGGACTATGGCCTTGTGCTGCCGGTGGACCGTGTCGTCGGGGACGGTCCGGTTGGCGGGCCGCGGGCTCTGGCGCTCGACACACACGGAGGCCGGGGTGGTGACCATGACCGCGATGGCGGGCATGTTGTGCCGCTTGGCGGCGGCGGTCAACGGCTCCCTCGCCGCCCTGGAGACGTTCGTGGCGTCGATGACGGTGAAGCGGCGCCGTGCCATCCGGCGCTCCAGGAGCAGGTGCAGGACGTCGACGGCGTCGCCGGTCGCCTCCTGGTCGCCCGCGTCGCCTTCCCTGTTGGATCGGCGTGTTGAAGCGGATCGAGCGAGGGTGGATGCGTGTCGGGTTGGCGTACGTACTGGGTGCCGACGGATCGCCGGGTGGCGAGGGATCGTGTGCCCGTTCTGGTCGGATGGGAGGACCTGGCCGACCGCGAGGACCGTATTGGGATTCATCCTGGGGATCCAATTCTTCTTGCTCCGGACTACCGGATCGATGAGGTGCTGAGCCGGTATCTGTGTCGGTCGTCGTTCGTCCGTCTCGCGCCGGAGACGAAGCGGAATTACACGGACGACTACTGCCTGTTTTTCGATTTCCTGTGGGGCCGCGGGAGGTGGTGGAGCGAAGCGGCGGCCGATGATCTGTGGGACTTCGAGGACTGGCGCACCCGATCTCCGCGGAATCCGCGCAAGGTCGGCGGGGCACGGTGGAACCGAGGCCTGGCAGCGCTGGCACGGCTGTATGAATGGGCGGTGCAGCGCGAGTATGTGCTGGTGAACCCGGTGCTAATGCGATCAGTCGTTGGCCGGACCGGCGCACCCGCATTGGTACCAGCAGCCCGGGCGAAGAACGCACGGACCAGCGAGGTGCGCTGGCTGACACCGCGGGCGTTCCGCCGCTGGGTGGATGTCGGCATGCGCGGGTGTGGAGCCGATGGACTGGCGGCGGCTGGGTGGGCGGGGCGGCTGGTCGACCGCAATGCCGCCTTCGCCGACCTGTTGTTCTCCTCCGGTATGCGGCTGACGGAGGGCGCCTCGCTGCTGACGGTGGAAGTGCCGCGTCTGCAGCTGGAGGGTGGCCGGTATTACGCGGGGCATCTGGCCCGTGCGGTGACGAAGTCGAAGCGGGCGCGCACCTTCTATGCCTCCTCTGTGGTGGTGGGAGAGATCGAGGGGTACGTGGAGTCCTCGCGCGCCCGGGTGGTGCGGCGCGCGCAGTCGGTGGGGCGGTACGACGGGCTGCCGCTGCGGCTGGTGACCCACCAGACCGGCCGGCACCGGCGCCTGCTGCACTGGCGGGACCGGGACGGTGTGATGGGACGAACATCGCTGACGGACGCGACCGTCGAAGACCGGATGATCTTGTTTGTTGAGGGCCCGGGCGGTCCGGAGCCGTTGTGGTTGTGGCTGAGCGAGTCCGGGCTGCCGTTGCGCCCGGCGTCATGGGAGGGCGTCTTCCGGACGGCGAACGAGCGGTGCGAGACAGTGTTGTCGCCCGTGATGAGCCAGCCGCCGTTTTGCACGCCGCACATGGCCCGGCACAGCTTCGCGCTGGTGATGCTCGTGGTCCTCAACCACGTCATGGACCGGCGCATGGGCCTGACGCCGGAGGAGCGGCGGGACTTCCGGCTGCTCTACGGTGATCCGTGGCGGATGGTGCAGGATCTGCTCGGTCACGCCCAGCTGGAGACCACGAAGCACATCTACCTGGCGCCGGTCGCGGACCTGCAGCTGCGCTCGCTGCTGGCCGACTACGTGCCCGCGGGCAGTCCGGTGTGGGAGGAGGAGCTGACCGTGTTGTTCGCTCGGCTGGCTCGGGAGAGCGAGGGCATCCAGGACTTGGACGAGCAGCTGGTGGCCCGGTGAGCCGACGTGGTCACCGAGCCAGCCTGCCCGGGGGAGAGCATCAGCGGCCGGCGGTCCTCGACGAGGACAGCCTGGTGGTGACGCATGGGGATACGCAGGGCAGGGTTCGCGTCTACGACTTCGGGGCGCTTGCGGTGCCGGAACCGTGGCAGCGGTCGCTGGCCGCGCTGTTCGCCGCCAAGTGCGCTCCGGGCGGCGGCTGGGACAGTGTCGAGTCCAGCGAGGCGAGCTGGTACGTCGTGCGTCCGTTCGCGGAGTTCCTCAGCGAGCTGGACGACGTGCCCGTGGACGTCGACCGGCTGACGGCCGGACACTGGAGGGCGTGGCGGCTGAGCCTGCCGCCGTCCTCAAACGGGTACACCAAATACTGCACCGTAGCCGGCCTGTTACGGATGGACGCCCGGCTCGCCCGGCCGGTGCGGGAGGTCATGGCCCAGCGGTTCGCCTGGTCCTCGGACGGCGAACATGCCTACAGCCCGGAGGAGTTTCGTCAGATCCGTCTGGCGGCGCGGCGGACGTTCCGCACTGCGCTGCTGCGGATCAGGGAGAACACCGGCCATCTGGCAGCCTGGCGTCAGGACGCCTTCGTCCCGGGCAGCCGGGAGTGGCTACTGGGTGAGGCTTTGGACGTGCTGGCCCGCACCGGGGATGTCCCGGTGTATGAGAAGCGCCGCACGGTGCGCAAGCGCTACCGGGCGGCGCTAGTCGGCGGCGGGGCGGAGTACACCTGGAAGCGGCTCTATCTCAGCCGCAAGGAGGCGGTCGCGCTGGCCGTGCTCATCGTCGCGGAGTTAGGGCTGAACGCCACGACGGTCTCTGAGATGCCGGTGCCCGAGACGCTGCCGGGGACGCCAGAAGCGGGTGTGCCGGTCTACCGGCTGCAGCTGGAGAAGCGGCGCCGAGCGGGGCACCGCGACCAGTTCGAGAGTCGCAACCTCACCGACTCGGGAGCCGACTCCTCCGGGCGCATCATTACCGAGGCTCTGGAGGCGACCGCGGCCGCCCGCCGGCTCCTGGGGCAGCTCGATGCGGACATCGACCGACTGCTGATCTGGCGCCAGACGACCTTCGAAGAACTTGGCAGCCAGCTCCATGAACCGATCAAAGCATCACAATTCTCTGAACCGGGTATTTCCCGAGCTGTTGGAGGGTGAACCTGCGATGCAGACCGAGACGCGGACGCGTTCCAGGCACGTGCGGCTTACCGTCGGGCCCAGTACGGGAGCAGAACAGTCCTAGTGAGTGCTAGCCAGTGGTCGGCAACGCTTCAGGTACGCGGCCGGTACCCGCCGATTGCCTTCGACGCTGGCCTGCCTTAACCCTGCCTTGCTCAACCCGGCAGACCGCTGGTGACCGCTACTGGGCTGCCCCGAGATTTCGAGGCGTCGTTCAAGCACCGATCGCAGCGGCTAGTGCGGGATACCGGTAGTAGGGCTCACCTTCTGGTACGAGACTGCGTACGCGTGTGATGAAGCCGCGCCATGCCGCTTCATCGGCCGGTCTCAGGTGCTGGGTGCTCTCATGCAAGGTTACGGCAAGCTGCGGCATCCCAGAAGCCATGAGGCACTGGCCATTGTCAGTCCATGTCTGCAGAATCGCCTCCAGATCCGAGGGGGCCAGATAAGGCGCGAGCGGCAGAACTGTGGATTGGGTCAGAACCTCAGCCAGCCGAAAACTGCTCGCTACGTCACTGCTCAGCAGACCAGGAAGGTACTGGACGAAGTATCGGCCAGGACGGTTTGCGATCACCATGATCTGGCGCATCCAGTCGAGCCGGATGAACGTCTCCTCAAGGACAGGCAGAACTCGACGTGCCTCATCAATCCCAACGAGAGAGATGAGACGAGCCTCCTCGACATTGATCTCTTCGGGGCTGCGCAGCGTACTGCTGATCAGTCCTTCGATGTGGTCTCGCAGCGGCTCTGATACCGCGTCCCAGAACACGTCAGTATCACCAAGACGGCCCACAGAACGAATCTGCACATCCCGCGGCCTGTCCCCCAACCGGGCAGTGGCCTTGTTCATATACTGCGCAACCAAGGCACGGTCTCGCTCCATGAAGAGTCGCAGGCAATCAGCCATTCGGTTTGCTAGCTGATGGGCCCCAGGGGGGTCTGGGAGGCCGTCTGGCTCCAGGCACGCGACCTTGACCGCAAGGTCGACGACTTGCCGACGCACGGTGGGCTTCACTTGGTCGAAGAACGTGTGCGTGACGTACTGTCTGCTACCGGTGAAAGCAGGATCGGCAACGTGATCCGAAAATCGGTCAACGACCTTTCGACCCTGGCTCGGCGGATGGATCAAGATGCCCTGTAGCGCAGCAACCAGGTGCGCACGGGCATATTCCGTTGTCGGCGCGTAAAAGTCCCCGAGCGGACGCAGCGAAGGGTGAGCACAAAGGTGCCTGTCATCTCTGAGGCGCTGTAGCTCACGTTCCTCCACAAAATCAAGTAGTTCGAGACTGCGTGCCGTCGTCAGCAGCGAAGCCTCAACCTCCTGCATTGTCTTAACGTCGTTGGCTGCGCGTGCAGTGTCAATCTTTTGGACGATCGCAGTAGCCGAGCCTTCGCCGTCCTCGCTCAAGCGTCTCAGCTTGTCGATGAGGTCAGCTGCTACGGCGCTCCAGGTCAGGAGGATGCAGGCGCGTGCGGATCCAGTGGTGTAACTCCGATAGGCCTCAGCCACGAGCGGTCGTACATCCGGGTTCCAGACGCGACCTAGGCTTTCCTCAAGATCCAGCACTCGTTCGATCTCCCCCCACCGCAACCTGCAGCGTGGCAGCAGTCTGGCATGTCCAGTGGTAGCTACCGACGCCCGTCGAAGCCCGACACGCTGGACTTGACAGAGAAGTCGCCGCTCACCGCTTCGCGCAGTGCGTCCAGGGACAGGACCTGGCAGGCGGGCCAGGTGGTGGCCAGCGTCGACTTGCCCGCGCCGGAGGCCCCGATGAGGACTACGAGGCAGCTTTCCGGCAGCTCCGGATAGGTCAGCGAGGTCATTCGAGTTCTCCTTGCGGGTTAAGGGCGCGGGCAGCGCAGTTCATGCGCTGCCCGGCGTCGGTGAGCAGGGCGGCGGCCTCGTGCAGCTAGCAGGAGGCGTCGCCGTCGCGGTCTGGTTCGATCTGTTGGAGGGCGGGCCGGGCGATTCCGGCCGGGGCGCGGATGCGGTCGGCGCGGGCACGGGATGGCGCGGTCACCGCGGCTGCCATCACAGCGCGGTGCCGGAGGCGGCCAGCGCGAGGAGGGCCAGGGCGGTGAGGCTGAGGTCGACCGCGCGGCGCAGGTGGCGGTACTTACGGACGGCGAGGATGGACAGGACACGGATGGTGGCGGCGCGGGTGTCGGCTTCCATGCCGACGCGGATCTGGTCTTCGTCGAGCGTCGCCCAGTACGGGAAGGAAGCCCTGTCATGGCCCCGCAGGCGAGGCCTGACGACGAGGAGCAGCAGCGCGGCGGCGGTGCCCAGGGCGACGACGGCGAGGCTCACGAAGGCCTTGGCCGGCGGCGGAAGTTCCTTGTCGGTGATGGATGCGAGCCCGGCGAGGGCGGCGCCGTTGAAGGCGAGCAGTAAGGATGCCTTGCTGTCCGTGCGGGCGATCTCGCTGGTGACCGAGGCGCAGGCGGAGTCCAGGTTCTTGTCGGTGGCGGGGACCGTGGCGGTCATGGGTGGTGGCTCTCCTTGTGGTGGCCGGGTGGGCCGCACGCGGCGGCCCACCCGGGGGGTCAGGGCGGGGGTTCGTCCGAGCGGTTCGTTGATCAGGCGGCGAGCCGGTGGGTGACCGGGGCCGTGAAAGCGACGTAGGTGTCGGGGCTGGGCTCGTAGCCCCGGGCGCAGGGGTCGCAGCAGCCCTGGGTGCGCAGCGGTGTTGGCGGAGTGCACTTGTTCCGTAGCTGCTGTAGTCCGGCGTCAAGGAAGCCAGGTGCCATCGCCTGTCCTCGGGGGAGCCAGCTGTGACTGAGCGTGCTAGTTGGCCGCGCAGAGCGGTGGCCGAGTAAACCCCCCTTCGGGTACGGCTGGAGTCCGTCGCTAGGCTCCGGGCCCATGACCAGTGATTCGGGGTTCACCTGCGCATGCTGCGGGGCCCACCACCCTGAGCTGCCGATGAACTACACGGCCGAGGCCCCCGCCGTGTGGGAGCCGGCCTTCGCCGACGCCGAGGACTGCTTGCTCTCTGCGGACCAGTGCGTGGTCCGCGGGCAGCACTACTTCGTCAAGGGCCTGATCGAGATACCGGTCATCGGCAGTGCCGAAGTGTTCTCCTGGGGCGTCTGGGTCTCGCTCAGCCGAGAGAGCTTCTCCCGAGCCTCGGATCTCTGGGACAGGCCCGGCCGTGAGGCTGAGGAGCCGTACTTCGGCTGGCTCACCACCGATCTTCCGGTATACCCAGCGACGACACTCAACCTGAAGACGCGCGTCCATACCCGTCCGGTCGGCGAGCGCCCCTTCGTCGAGCTGGAGCCCACCGACCACCCCCTCGCCATCGAGCAGCGCACAGGAATCAGCCCGGAGCGCGTACGGGAGATTGCGTCGGCCGTGCTCCACTCCGGAGACGGCGAACAGCGGTAATGGCTGACCAGCCCGTATCGTCCGTCCCGATCGCGCCTGCCGGCCTGAGCCGCAGGGCCCGGCGGTTCATCGAGACGGAGGGCATACGCGTTCGCCGGCAGGACATCCGGCGACTCCGCGACACGTGGATCGAGCACGGGATCCCTGCTACGGAGATCGAACGGGCTGCTGCCTTCCAGGACCGCTGGGGCGGCCTCGCCTTGCCGCCAGCCCCGTTCTACGAGGGCGGTCCGCGCATCTTGAACGCCGACTGCCCCGAGGAGGCGCCCGCGGACGGCTGGTCGTTTCCGGCAGGGGACTGCCGGGTGTCCATGGCTTACAGCTTCGTGATCGGCTCCGACGGTGCGTTCGGTATCGACGCCTATCGTTGGACGCCCCTGCATGCCAGCCCTGACGGGTGGGTTGAATCCCTGGCGCTCGCCGCTCATGCCCGCCGCTGGGCCACGACCGTCACAAGGGTGACGCGCAAGGCCGTCGACGCGCTGGATCTCAACGCATTCGAGCCGGTACCCGAAGTGCAGGGTGTAACCGACTCCTGGTGGCGGGGCAAGGACTCGCTCATCGCCGTGTACCGGGGTGAGGCCGTGGGCCTTGACGCCCCGCAATGCCTCGAAGCGCACATCTACGGGGGCCTCGACGAGTGGGGCCTCTACGGCGGCTGACCTATGGGCCCTGGGTCTGAGCGCATACTTCAGCACAGGTGCCAACTGCCGTACTCGCTCACATAGGGGCAAGGGAGGACTGGCTCTGTTCTGAGGCGGCAAGGCAAGATCGCCAGTGTGATACACCACCCTCACGACGATGCTGAGTTGCTGGCATTGGTTCGTCGCTATGTCACGCCCGAGCGGCGCTACCTAAAGCTCGGCGGTGGCTTGCTGCGCATGCAAAGTCCTGAGTGCGACCGATTTATGCGAGACCTTCGTGAGGACGCGGGACTCATCACCGCAGATGAGGTCGCCAAGCTTCTTCAGGGCGGCTGGCGGGAGCGGAGAACTGCGGCTTGGCTCGTAGCTGTCTCCCGCCGGACCGAGTTCCGTGAGCACCTCGGGGAACTCCTGCTGGCCAGCGAGGTCTGCTGCGCTGGGCTGGCCTATTGCGTGGCCCTGGCCAGCTTCGGAACGGCGCGCGACGCTGATCTGCTCGTCGCCTACCTGGATCGCTACCTCTGCCGCCCTGACCTCGCGTACGACCAGACCGTTGTCATGGGCGCTCTCCAGTTCATCGACCTGAACCTTGGAGGTGGTCAAGCCGACCGCTTCCGAGAACCGGGGGGCCTGTGGCAGCAGTGGCTCCAGGATGCACCTCACATGAGGGTCGACTCGGACCCCACCCCCTTCTTCTTGAGCCTCATTCGTCGGCTCTGCGCATTCGTCGACGAATGTGCAGAGGTGCTATGACCGCCCTCATCTCGTGATGGTCTCTCTGAACCATGGCCGTCGACCGGGGAGCAGTCAGATCTGCGTGCGGGACGCGATGTAGTCGAGCCAGTCGCGTCTGGCGTATCCAGTCCACCGTGTGGCGTTGCTGATGCTCGTGCCGGTGAGGTCGGCGAGGACGGATGCCGGCAAGGTCGGAGGCCAGGGCAAGGCGGGTAGCGGGGGCCGGGGCGCTGCGGGCGGGGCCGGCCGATCCGGCGGCGCGGGCGGGGAATGAGCACGAGCGGTTCCTCCAGTGGTTGGTGGACAGCGCTGCGCCCCGCCGACGTTGTGCGGGTGTCGGCGGGGCGCCACGTGCGGCCGGGCGGCCTGTCCGGTCCTCGCCCGGCCCGCGCGGGGCGGGTGGGCGAGGGCCAGGCAGGGCGTCAGGTCAGCGGGCGCGCAGTCGGCGGGTGGCCCACTGCCGCAGCCGGTCGAGGTGCGTGGGGTGGGTGTGCCGCCAGGCCGTGGGGAACACGGCGTCCTCGGTGAGGAAGGACCGGGACGCGCCGCAGGTGCACATCCAGACGTAGGGCTCGGGCCGGGTGTCGTCGCGGATGGCGGTGACCTTGGCCTGGGCGCCGTCGTGGCGTCCGTGGAAGGTGCCGACCCAAGACTCGTTTTCAGGGGTCGGCGGCTGGGGCGGCAACTGGTTGAGTAGGTCGAGGAAGGACGGATTGTTCTGGCCGTTGATCGGCTGCTTGTCGTTGTGGGTCATGGCGTGGCTGCTCCCTGTTCCGGGTGGCGGGTGATGGTGGTGGGCGGGTCAGTGGATGTCGTTGCGGGTGCGGGCGAAGAACGCGCCGCGGGTGGTGCTGTTGTTGTGGATCTCGGTGTGGTGGGTGACCGGGCCCTCGTAGACGTGCTTGGTGACGGCCGCGCGGGCCTTGCTGATCGCGCCGCCGAGGGCGGTGGCGGCCATGGCCAGGCCCGCGAACGGGAGGGTGACCATGAGGACCCCGGCGAGGCTGACGGAGGCCAGGCCCTGCAGGACGAGCCAGGCGCCGCAGCCGATGCCGGTGATCCCGGCGCCCACGCCGATGCTCGCGACGGCGATCCCGGCCGCCCAGGCCGGGACGATCCGCTGGTCGGGCTGCGGCACGGGCGGGGTGGTGCCGAAGGCCGGCGGCGCGGTGTCGTCGCGGTAGGAGGTGGGGTGCTGCCGGACGGGCCGGGCCGCCCACTCGTCGAGCAGGCGGCGGGCTTCGGCCGCAGCCTCGGACTCGGGCATGCCGGACTGGGTGGTGTGCAAGGGGTCCATCGGGGGTTCTCCGATCACGCGGAAAGGGGCGCGCCCTCCAGGCCGTGGTGGCGGGGAGGGCGCGTGGGGGAGTGGCCGCGCAGCGGGGAAGGGCGTCGCCGGAGTGGTGTCCGGCGGCGCCCTTCGGCGTTGTGCAGCAGGTGATTTGAGGCTGGCGGGTGGGTAGTCACCGCACCGGCGCCCCGGGCATCCTCAATCCGGCAGACACAGTGGAGGGGAAACGGGTGGAGTTCGTCTTCGAGTGCGGATGGTGCGGCGGGGACAACTACTTCGTCGGCAAGCAGGTCGGCTTCTGGGTCGACAAGTGGGAGGTGCCCTCGGAGTGGGACTGCCGCTTCTGCGAGGGGCTCAACTACACGCCCGACCCGCCGTGGACCGAGGCGTAGGTCAGAAGCTGGCGAGCAGTCCGGCGAGCGCGGCCAGGCCGGTGTTGATGGCCGGGGCCAGGCCGGTGGCGGCGAGGGTGAAGCCGAACAGCGTGCAGGTCAGCGCGGGGCCGAAGCGGACGTGTCCGCCCTTGACCAGGACGACGACGATGATGGCGAGCAGCGCGGCGGTGGAGATGGACAGGCCCACGAGGGGGTGCTCCTTCACGAACAGTGGGGGGCCGGCCGCCGTTCGGGCGGGCCGGCCCCGGGTGATGGGTGGGTGGTTCAGGCGTCGGTGAGGCTCTTGATGGCCTCCAGCGCCTGGCGGGGCGAGGTGACCTTCTCCTCGGCGTAGCGGCTACCGCGCTTGCCGCCGCGCTTGCCGCCGCCTCCGCGCCGGCGGGGCTTGCCGTCGCCGTCGTCGTCCTCGTCGGGCTCGGGCCAGAACTCGCCGGGCCGCGGCTCGGGCTCGCTCCAGTCGAACCACAGGCCGAGCTTGGTCAGCTCGCTGATCTCGTAGTCGGTGAGCCGGTTGATCTCGCTGGGGAACAGGTCGGCCAGGTCGTCGTCGAAGTCCACGTACAGCGCCTTCATCAATACGGCCCGCCCGTTGTCGAGGACCACGACCGCGACACCGCCGGTGGAGACACCGTTCTCGGGTTCGGCCTCTCCGGCCATGGCCCGCTCGATCGCGCTGCCTTCCTTGGGGGCGTAGCGGGCGGGGATGGTCGGGACGTCGTAGGCGTTCTCCATGGTGCCCTCCGCCGCCTTGCGGGTGGCGCCGGGCGACCCCATGTTGAAGATGACCGGGCGGCTGTTCTGCCGGAGGTTGTCCTTCATCTCCGTGGAGAAGCCGTTGTGCGCGAACGGCGACTGCCCGGCCGGGTTGAAACCGATGCCGTACTTGAGGCCCATGACGGTCAGGGCGTCGCCGTCGGCCTGGATGAACTCGCCGTACTGGGGGTCCTGGCTCGCGGTCATGAACTCGTCGGCGTAGACGTTGAGCTGCTTGTAGGGGCAGCGCGGGTCGCCGGGCTTGTAGTCGTGCGGCTTGCCGTCGTGCGCCCACGGCATCTCCGCCCGGATCTGGCACAGGGCCTTGGCCGCGCGCAATTGGCGGGCCATGTAGAGCGGGGTGATGCCCTGGCGGTCGATGTACTCACCGAGGGCGGTGGTCTTCTCGTCCTTGAAGCAGGACGACAGCCACACGATCTGTCCGGCGTTGGACTCGGCCACCATGGTGACGGCGAAGAACTGCGTCTTGCCGCCGCGGGTGACGCCGAGGACCAGGCCGTGCTTGGCGGCGTTCTTGTCGTGCTGAAAGACGAAGTTGTGCACCGGCTGGCCGGTGATGCTGAACCCGCACACGTACATGCCCTTGGCGTCCGGGGTGAGCAGCTCGCGGGTGGCGGGGAACGTCGGGGACAGCGGCGGGGTGTCGAACATGCTGACCAGGAACTCGGCTCCTTCGACCAGCACGAAGACGCGGCTGTCGTCCTCGGGCAAGCCCAGGGCGCGGCACAACTTGGGCAGGTCGATGCGCGGAGCGTCGGTGGAGTCGGCCATCCTCGCCCGGTAGAACGTCACCCCGCGTTCCTCGTCGCGGCGTTTGTGGACCAGCTCGGAGCCGGGGGCGCCGCCCTTGGGCGAGCCGACCGTGTCCGTCCAGCGCTCCTGGTCGGTGGGGGCCTTGCGGCGGCGCTGGTTGGCGTCGGGGGTGATGTGGGCCTCCATCCAGCCGGGGCCGCCCTGGCGGCCGGGCTGGATGGCGACCTCCGACAGCACGACGTCGCCGGAGTGCACGGCGAACGGGGCGGCGACCGCGGCCTCGGTGAGGCCGGTGATCGGCCGTCCGGTCTCCGAGGCGCGCAGCAGGATCGTCATGTCGTGCCGCTGCCCGGGGTGCCGGGTGGCCTTGACGACGTACGTACGGCCGGGCATCCCGGCCTGCTCCCACAGCATCCGCGCGTCGCGGGTGAGCAGGTCGGCTCCGTCGTCCTGGACGACCGGCTCCTCGAGGACTTCGTCGGGCGCCGGCTGCACGACGGGCGCGGCCAGGGCGGGGCGGTGACGGCGGCGGGTGTGCCGGGAAAACGGCATCACCAGGTAGCCGGCCGCCGCCCATGTGGCGGCGAGCAGCCCGTCCATCCAGTACGGGCCGAAGCCGGTGGTGGTCTTGGCAGTGACGTCGATGGCGGCGGCCAGGACCAGCGGGGACCAGCGCAGGATCTTGCGTCCGGCGCCGGGCTCATCGCTCTTGGCGGCGAGCACCCAGCCGCCGATCCCGGCCGCACCGGCCAGCTGCACGACCTGGTTGACGGGGCTGTCGGGGCAGAGGTTCGGGGCCATGGCCAGCACGGGAGCGGCGAGGGTGTAGGCGAGGCGTTCGAGCGTGACACTGCGCGGCGTGGCCACCGGCTTCTCCTTCGGGGCGAATGGGCACGGGCGGCCCCGCAGTTGTCGCGGGGCCGCCCGTGGCAGGGGGTGGGGGAGTGGGGGTCAGCGGGTGAAGAACCCGGGCCGGGGCGTCTTCTCGCGCCGGCCGGAGCGGATGTCGTCGAGCGCGCCGTAGAGCCGGGCGTGGGTGTGCCGGGTCTGGTGGGTGAGGTCGGCGGTCTCCTGCGCGGTGTCGGAGAGCTTCTTGACCTGCACCCCGGCGCCGCCGAGGGCGACGGCGACGTTGCTGGTCAGCTCCACGAACTTCGCGTCGAGTCCGGCGTTGTCGATGTCGCGGGCCACGTCCTCGGCCCGCTTGGCGTTCCTCCTGACGCTGCGCACGAGCTCCTCCAGGCCGAGCCCGGCGTCGTCCAGCGCGCGCCCGAGGGCGCCGAGCTTGGCCTGGACGGCCTTGTAGCGGTTGTCGCCGTCGGCGACGGCGGGCGCCGAGCCGCCGGTGCGGGGTGCGGGGTCGCTGCTCATCAGCGGGTTTCCTCCCTGCTTCTAGTCGTGGTGGGCGGCGGCCGACGCGTACGTCAGGCCCGCGTCTTCCTTCGCGGCCATGTCCTCGCCGTACACGCGCGCGACCATCGCGGCCGCGAGCTTGGCGGCCTCCAGGGCCAGAGCGCACTCGCTCGCGCACCGTTCGGCCTGCTGCTTCATGCGGGCCGCGGCGTCGGCCAGGTCCGAGATCAGCTCGGTGACCTGGGTGCTGACGTTGTGGTCGCCGACCAGGTCGGTGGCCATGTCCCGCAGGGCGTCGGCGACCTTGTCCAGGGCCTCGGCGAGGGCTTCGGCCCGCTCCTGGTCGGAGGCGGCCTGGAGGGCGATGGTCGCCATCTCCATCAGGTAGCCATCGAACGTGATGTCCGTGCGGTGCTGAGCGGCCAGGCCGCCTCCGCCGGACGGCCTGCTGACCTGCGCGCTGCTCACGCTGCTCCCTTCCGTGCTGGTGGGTTGGGTGGTGCCGGGCCGCTGGGTGTGCGGCTCGGGTGCGGGAGGCAGGGCCCTGGGCGACACGATGACCGCGTCGGGGTAGTCGGGCTCCTGATGCGGCGGGGGCGGCGCCTGCTTCGGCTCCCGTCCGGGAAAATCGACGGTGGGGACCCCCATCGCGAACCACGCCCCCGCGCCCGTCGTGCCGGCCGTACCCGCGCCGCCCGCCGGGCCCTTACCCGCCGCGCCCGGCCCGGCCGGACCGGGCCCGCCCTTACGCGCCCCGGCCTTCGGCCGCTTCACCCTCTGCTGCCTCAGCTTGATCCTGGGCATTTTCAAGCGCGGCCCCTTGCGGCCACCTCCAGGCTTTCCGGGCCCGCCTCCAGCCCCAGCGGCCGCCGGCTTCTTCGCCTTCGGCTTCGGTGGCTTCGGCCACTTCACCCATGGCTTCTTGGGCTGGAGGCCCGGCTTCCTCGCCTTCCTCAGCCTGATCTTCAGTCGTAGCTTCCTACGGCCGGCCGTGGGCTTTCCGGGCCCGCCTCCAGCCCCGGCGGCAGCCCCCGGCCTCTTCCGCTTCGCCTTCGGAGACTTCGGCTTCCTCAGCCTGACCTTGGGCCTCTTGGCCTTGCGTCCTGGCTTCCCGGGCGGCTTCCTCGCCCCGCCCCCCGGCGTACCGGCACCTGCCCCAGAACCCGCGGCCCCGGGCCCCGAACCAGCTTTCCCCTTCCTCTTGTTCCTCTTGCGTTTCTTGGCGGCGCTGATGACGGGCCGGGGGGCGGGCTTCTTCCGGCGCTTCTTCCAGCGCCGCTGCGCCTCTTCCGCAAGGGCCTCGCCCAGGGTGGTGCGGCCCGGGCCAGCGGCTGCCGCAGCCGCCTTCTTCGCTTTCCTCGCGGCCGTTCGGTCGGCCTTCTTCTGAAGCCGGTCCTGCCGCGCAGCCTGCCGGTTGTCCCGGGCCTGTTCACGGTCCTTGGTGCGGTCGGCGAGCCCGGCGGCCTGGCGGGCGGCGCGCCGCTGCTGCCGCGCGGCCTGGCGGGCGCCGGCCCGCTCCTGGCGCCCGCGGGACCGCTCCGCCGCCGGACTGGAAGCGTTCGAGCTCCGCTTCTGGCCCTTGTGGCCACCGTCTCCCTTCGAACCGCCCTTACCCGAACCGCCAGAGCTGCCAGAGCCGCTTGGACGGCCTTGGGAACCACCGGCCGTTCCTTGACCCTTGGCGGCACCGCTGCGGCCGCCAGCGGGACGGTCAGGGCCCTTCGCCGCGCCCTTAGAACCGACGCTCGCCCCGGAGTTGCGGCCGGAGCCCTTCCCCCGGGGGCCGGTGCCACTGGAGCTGTTCGTCCCCGCTCCCCGGCCGCCAGCTCCCCGGCCGGCTGCGGAACCGGTGCCGCCGGAGTGGGAGGAGCGCGAGGCCCCAGGCCGGTTCGCTCCCGATCCGGAGTTACTGCGGGGCGGCCCTGTGCCGCCACCGCCGCGGGAGGGCCCGCCCCCGCCGCCGGCCTTCGAGCGGCCCTTGTCCGCGCCGAGGCCGGAGCCGGTCGACTTCATGCGGTCGGCGTCGGCCTTCCCGCGCGCTGCCGCTTTGTCGCCTTTCGCCTTCATCATCGCGGCGTGCAGCTTTCCGTTCTGCTCCATCATCGCGACTTCCTGCGCGGTGCGACCCTCCAGCAGCGCGGCCTTCCGTGCTATTTCAGCCTCACGGAAAGGCGCTTCGCTTTCATGCCTGGCCCGCGCCATTTCCAACCGGAGTTCCAGCCAGTCCCCGAGACGGTCGGCGAGTGAACGATGCTGGACATATTCGCCCTCCTCGTATTCGCCGTCATCTTCATTGAATTCCGGTGACGTAATCCCTTCGGAGCGCAGGGCCGTAGACGGGTCCGGGGCAGCGGGGACCGGGGGCAGTTCCATCGTCGTCTCCTCCGGCGACTTCGCAGGAGCCTCGGGAACGTCTTCCGGCGATGGAATGGTATCGCCGTAATCCGGGATCGGCGGTGGCACGTATGTGGAGTCATCGCGCCAGGGACCGCGGACCAGGATCCCGTTCGGGTCGTCCACATCGGACACGATGCACCTCCCTCCTGGGACTTGACAGGGCGTGGGGTCCTGTGTGCACGCGTGTGCACGTGCACGTGTGCACGCTTTACGCGCGCGAGGCCCCGCCGGAGCCCGGCGGGGCCTTCGCTGGTGACGTTCAGTTACGCGGGGGGTGCTTCGCCACGACCTGCTCCGCGTACCGCAGCAGGTCGTTCCAGATCCGTCCGTCGCCCTCCACTCGCTGGTCCAGCGCCGTGATGAACAGGCGGCAGATCAGCGCGAATCCGGAGTACACGTCCTGGCGATTTGCTTTGACGTCCTTGGCCATTCGGGATCGCGCCAGGCGGAGCCAGAATTCCATCTGCCCTGCCTCGCCGCGAGATTCGCGGGCTTTCTTCGCCTCTTCCTTCAGCCAGTTCTGACGCCGTTCGGCTGACCGTTCGGCGCTGCTGAGGGGGCGGTTCACGCCGACTCCCGACCAAGGTCGTAAATCGATGTGGGCCCACCGTACCCCGAATTCTGGTGCTGCGCACCCTGCTGGGGCGGGTTGGGGGCGGCCTGGAGCGTCAGCGGATTCTTCTTCCGCTGCCTTTCAATCTCCTTTTCCTTCCTGCCCTTGCTCGTATTCACAACGGCCTCGTCGTGGGCACGGCGCTTATAGGCGCTCTTTTCCAGGCCCGCGGTGAGGTTGTTCAGATTCTTGAGCACGTTCCCGAGGGCCTTTTCGACGGGCAGCGCGCGCAGCCTGGCGTGGTACCAGCGGTCGCCCTCCACGTGCGTGTCGCGCAGGTGCACGCGGGTCTCGTGGGCGAGGGTCTCCAGGTTCTTGCCGATGTCCAGCAGGACCCGCTGGACATCGGCCAGGTACCGGGCGGTCGCCTCCGGGCTCTGCGCCACGTCGCGCAGAGGGGAGTAGTTCGGGTCGTTGTTGCTGTTCACGGCGGGGATTCCCTCCTGGTGTACTGGTGGGGCTGTGACTGCTTCCGGCAGTCGCAGCGAGGGCCAGCCCGATTCGCGCGGGCTGGCCCTCACTGGTGTGTGCCGGACGATGGATCAGGGCCGGTAGCCGCCGGCGAGGAGCGCCGCTGCCTCATGGCGGTACTCCGAGGCGGTGCCGGGGGAGGAGATGCTCAGACCTCCCTGGACGTCGGCGAGGGATACCAGCTCCGACAGTTCGCGCTGGATGCCGGCGAGGTCCTTACCGTCGGCGACGAGGCCGGCCGCCAGCGCCATGCGGGCGACCTTGCGGACCGCGCGTTCGCGCGGCTTGAGCTTCGCGACGTCTTCGGCTTCGGCTGCGGCCCGCTCGATTTCGGCAACGACCCGTCGCGTTTCGGCAGCAGCCCGCTCGGCTTCGGCAGCCTCCTTCTGGGAGCGCGCGATGTCGGCGAGAGCAGCCGCCTGGCGGCGGTCCTCCTCCGCCTTCTTGCGGTCGGCTTCGGCAGCGGCCCGCCGCGTTTCGGCAGCGGCCTTCTCCGTTTCGGCAGCACGCCGGTCCGCTTCGGCAGCGGCCTCGCGGGCCTCGGCGACGGCCTGGGTCTCGATGGCCTGCGCCTCCGCCGCAGCGACCCGGTCGGCCTCCGCAGCTTCCTTCCGCTTCTGCGCCGCCTGGCGCTCCAGCTCGGCCGCCTCCAGGTCGGCGGCGGCCTTCGCCTTGCGTGCCTCGGCGATCCGCACGGTCTCGATCGCGCCGGCCTCCGCCGCCGCGACCTTGTCAGCCTCGGCCACCGCCCTGCGCTGCTCAGCGGCCTTGCGCTCGAGCTCGGCCTTCTCCAGAACCGCGGCGGCCGCCGCCTTCCGCTCCTGGGCCTCCTTGCGCTCCGCCTCGGCCTCGCGGGCGCGCGCTTCGGCAACCACGGCATTGTCGAGCGCCTGCTGCTCCACCTCAGCGGCCCGCTCTGCAGCGCTGACCTGGGCTCGGGCGTGCGCGCGGGCCTGACCAGTCTCGCCCTCCACGCGGGCGCGGACGGCTTCGAGCTTGCCCTCCGCCTCCAGCCGGTCGGCCTCCGCCTGCTTCCGCGCGAGCTCTTGGCGCGTCTCCGCGTCCAGGCGCCGGCGCTCGGCTTCCTCCGCTCGGGCCGCCGCCTCGCGAGCCTGCTGCTCAGGCATCGCCAGGGCCTGCGCGACGGTGTAGCCGTGGGCGGCCATCTTCATCGGCAGCAGCTCGTCCTCGGTCGCCTTGTCCAGGTCGCCGTCGTACTTGCGCTTGAGCCACTGCTGGTAGCCGATGAGGTCCTGCTGGCGCCGGATCATCTCCGGGTAGGAGGTGATCCCGTGCAGCCGCATCCGGCGGTAGAACCGCGGCGTGGCGACCGGCGAGAGGATCCAGCGGTGCAGCGGAATCCGGTCGGCCGCCGTCCCCGCCTCCAGCCTGGCCCTTTGGATGATCAAGCGGCGGGCGGCCTCCACACCGATCACGAACAGGACCGGCATGACACCGTGGGAAGCGGCCTTGACCGGGTCGGCGCCGATCTGGCCCTGTGAGCTGGCGTTGAACCAGATCGTCGCACCGGTCATGGCGTGCGCGGCCATCCGCAGCAGCGGCCAGCCGATGTCCTTACGGATCAGATACAGGTCCAGCGCGAGGAACGCGATGATGCTCGCGTCGACACCAACGGGGAACCAGGGAGCCAGCTGCGTGCTGAATCCCCAGCTCAGGGCGACCTTGGCCAGGGTGCTGTACGACATCGCGAAACCAATGACGCCGACCAGCGTCCCGCCGATCGCAGCGACAAACGACAGCGCGGTCATCAGCCGGTCACGGCCAGGCTTGATCATCTTCCGCTTGTCCGGTCCCGAAACGCCCACGGCCGCACCCGAAACCTTCTCGGGCGCATCCGAAATGGGGACCGGCGGACGCGAAACGGGGGTGTCGGGAACCGCGCTCTGCGGCCATTCGGTGATCGTCATGGAGGCCTCCGGAAGGGATCGTTCAGGGCGGGGTCGAAACAGCGGCCGGTGCTCCCGAAACGCAGGGAGTGCGTCCCCGAAACGGCGGCCGGTGCGAACGGTTGCTCGCGAAACAGGCACCGGCACTACCCGCTCCAAGCGCACGAAAAGGCCGACCGCCGGGAAGCGGGCAGCCGGACTGAAGGAAAGCTGCGGGGCGGGCACGAAACGCCCCGCAGCTCCCGCCCGATGGGAGCGAAGCTCAGGCGAGCGCCCGGTCGGCCCTGTCACCGGCGAGGCCGGCGACCTCACGCAGCCGCTCACGCTGCTCCTCGATCACCCGGTTAAGGTCGCCGACCACCGGGGTGTCGTGCCGCGAGTAGGGAGTCAGCTCGTACTCGGAGATGTGCTCGATCCACCAGCCCTTGGCATCCAGGCCGATCTCCCGGGCGACGTCCCCCAGCTCCAGCTCGTCGTACTCACCGGCGACCCGGACCTGCGCGTCGGCGAGCTTGGCAAGCTGCTCGGCGAGCCCGTCCCACGCCCCGGCCGCCGTCCTCGCGGCACGCTCCGCATCAGTCAGCCTGAGCAACTGCGCACGCCACTGACCATCCGCAGTGCTCCAGAACTCCCCGAACACCCGGCGCAGCTCGGCCAGCGCCGACGCCCACGCCTCCCACAACGGCGCCGCCCTGCGCAGCAGGGGAGCGGCCTCCAGCCGGAGCCGGGCCTTGGACCACATGATCCGCGCCGCCTCGTACTGGTTACTGAGCTCACGGCTCTGCTCCCAGGTAACCGCCGTGTCCTTGTAGACGGCGAGCGGCACCTCAGGCTCGGGCTCGCGGCCGGTAAAGAGAGCGAAGTAGTAGAGGACCCCGCCCTCAGACCGGCCGGGCTCAGCGCGCACGAAGTGCGGGTGGTGATACCGGGCGACGTCGGCGACCGCCGGGGCCGGCGCAGGCGTCGGCTGGGCGGGGGCCTGCCGGTGGGGGAGACCGGTGTCTTCCAGGGGGTGCTGCAGGGCGATGGTGCGAGGCATGAGGCCCTCCGTGAGTTGAGAGGAAGCGGCCGGGCCTTTCCCGGGCTGGGCCGTGCGGAAAGGCCGACGGCCCGTCGTGCGGGCGGCCGGCCTCGGAAGGTGCCATAGGGAGGGAAAGAGGTTCTGTGCCGCTCCCGGCCGTCGGGAGCGGCTGATCACGTGAAGACGGCAGGCAGGTGATCGATGCTGTGGCCCCGTTCGACAAGGGCGGCGGCTAGGTACTCTGCGGCCTCGGCTTCCTCGATGCGCAGCTGGTGACGGCCGAACGCCAACGTGGCGACCTCAACGGCGGTAACGGCGGTGACTCGGCTGGGCTCACCCATCAGGCGCGACTCAGCCTCACAGACCAAGTGCGAGGCGACGTTCATCAGACGGATGTGCCGCTTCCGTGCGCGGAACTGCTTAACCGTAAACATTGGTGTGCCCCTTCGGATGGCTGTGTCCGGGCTGTCCGGCTCCCCGTCACCGCGCGACCCGGCACGCGGCCGGGGCGGGCGGATCAGGCAACCGGCAGACCGGATCACACGGCGAACCGCGGAGCGGCGGCGAGGCCGGCGACGACGCGGCCGTCGCGGACGTGTCGGCCGATGATGATCAGATGGTCGCGCGTGGCACGGTCGGTGTCCGGATCAGCGCCTTCGACCAGATGCTCGTAAGACTCGAAGTCGGCGGCGGCCCAGGTGTCGCTGTCGCCGTGCTGGGAACGGAACTGGGCAGGAGTCATCTGTTCCTCTGTTCCTCTTTCTTGCGGACGGGTGGCCCTGAGTCATGCCGGGTCGAGAGGACGATCGGGTGGGCGGGTCTCCCGTGCGGCGGGCGACCGGCCGTAAAGGAGCAGCGCGGAACGGCCATCGACTCGCGACTCCGTCCCGCGCCGCGGGTCAGCTCCGCTTCCGGAGCTGGTTGATGTGCGCCTCCTGGAGCCTCGCGAACGACTCATACAGGCGCTGGCCGGTGCCGCACCGTGCGTCCAGCGAGCACCCTGCACAGGTCTCACCGTGTGCACGATCCGCAGCCGCGGCCTTCATGTACCGCTCGTACAAGTCCTCAGCCACGGGCCCGCCGATCAGCTGCGGACTGTGCGTTCGTCCGGCGGAGTTCGGCCTCCAGGCGCTGGCGATCGGTGTCGGTCATGCCGTCGCCGCGTTCCTGGCCTGGGCCCGGGCGCGGGCGGCGCGGCGCTTCAGCGACCGGCGCTCATCCTCCGACAACCCGCCCCAGACACCGGCGTCCTGGCCGGACTCGAGCGCCCACTGCAGGCACTGCTCCCTGACGGGGCAGCGTCGGCAGACGGCCTTGGCCTCCTCGGCTTGCAGGACGGCCGCGCTGGTGTTGCCGACGGGGAAGAACAGGTCGGGGTCCTCTTCGCGGCAGACCGCGTTATGACGCCAGTCCACCGCCATCACCCAGCCTGTCCGGTACCGCTGCACGTGGTGCAGGTCTGCCAGGTCTGGCGGGTCACGCCGTCAGCGCTGGTGTCGACCATCCGGCCGCGCTCCCCGTCGCAGTCCCTGCAGACCTGCCCGGCCGAGGCCTGAGTGTCGGCCTCGCGGACCAGGTGGTCCGACGTCGTCCACACGGAGCCGACCGCGACGGGCTGGCTGTCCGGACGGAGCACGTCCCGGACGATCACGGCCCACTGGGCGCCGCGGCGTCGGAGTAGTGCGCGGGCCCCCTCCGGGTCTCGGACCAGGGCGAGGACCTCGAACGCCCCGTCCACGTTCTGGTAGATCGCCCCCGGGCGGCGCGGTCCGATCTGGGCATCGACGACCCGGCGCAGGCCTTCGAGGAACAGCGGGTCGGAAGCGGCCGCGGGGATGCGTTGTGTCATGCTGACGGTCATCTGGGCCTCCCATTGGGTCCAGTGCGTGAGATCAGCCCCGGGGAATTACGGTCCCCGGGGCTGCTGCGTTCACCTGACTGCCCGTACGAGCAGCCACGGCCCCGGCCACCCCACGTGATCGGGTGGCCGGGGCCGTGGTCGTTCGTGCCGGGCCTACCGGCTGAGCTGCTCGACCGTCGTCGCGAGCAGCGTGATCGCGCTCATGAGGTCGGCGCGCTCCCATTCGTTGAGCTGCGGGCCGTCGGCCTTCTTCGGGGTGAGCGACTGGAGCATCGCGGCCAGGGCGTCGTGGGCCTTCTGGAGGTCGGCCCGGCGGACCGAGTCGGCGGTCGACGCCCACTTCAGCTCCCGCAGCAGCCACAGCCCCTGCTCGCGCTGTTCGGCCAGCTCTTCCTTGACCGTGAGGGCGGCACGGCGGGCGGGCTCGGTGCGCCGCTTGTGCGCGACCAGGTGGGCGAGCTTGCCGCCGTCGGCGCAGCGGGTGCGGCCGGACGGGGCGCAGGTCGCGCAGTTCCTGGTGTGGGCCTCGTACATCTTGAGCGCGGCCTTCGCGTCCAGGAGCGGCGACAGGATCTGCATGACGGCCGGGGCGACTGCGGTCTTCGGCTTCCGCGTGACGCGGTTCGAGTGGCGCCCGTTGGTCTCCGCGCAGCCTTCCTGCAGCCGCCGCTCCCACACCTCGAACTTCACGTTGACGATGACCTGCCGGTTGCTGCCCGAGCAGCGGATCGGCGCGTCTTCGTGGGCGGTGCCGGCGTGGTGCGGGACCAGCTTGTGGACCTTGGCCTGGATGCCGGTGATGGGCACCCAGGTGTTGCAGTCGGGGCAGACCAGCGATGCGCAGTGGGGACGGAGGTCGTACTGGTGGGGGCGGAGGGTGGAGATGGTGAGTGCCTCGCGGAAGCTGACCTTCTTGGTGCGGGTCCGGCTCTTCCGGAGACGGGCGGTGGGGTCCATGGTCGAAACGGACATGCGGCGCTCCTTGTGTACGGAGGGGCAGGGGATGCGTCGCGGTGCTCTCTCCGCCCGTCAGGCCGCTCGGGAGACCCGGCGTCCTGACGGACGGACAGCGCATCTGCGCTGCGACGTACATGCAGGTCAGTCGAGAAGCCCGGGGGATTTGGTGGTGCTATCGACCCCGGCCGCCCCGAGAGGCGGACGCCTTCCTGCGGTCTTGCGGTGGAGCTTGGTATTGCAGGTGGAACAGGGACCGAGATCCGGCTCCCTCATCCGGCGCCGCCGCGGGGCGGTTCCGGGTGGGGGAGCCGGGTCCGTGAGGACCCGGCTGGAGCTAGGCCGCGAGCGGCAAGGGCTCCCAGGCGGTGGCCAGCGGCGCGATGCGCAGCTGCGCGGCGTAGGGGAGGAGCACGTCGACCAGGCGCTCGCGCACCAGCTCGGTGGCGGTCGGGTCAGTGGCGGCGATGTCGCAGGAGGCGAGCATTCGGCTCTCGCGGGCCTCGATCGCGGCGACGGCGGCGGTGATGTTCATGGGGTGGTGCTCCCTTCAGTAGGGGCCCGTGCAGAAGCGGTCAGGGGCATTCAGGCAGGCGAAATAAGCGCTTTCGGCGTTCCTCCGCTCGGAGCGCCGTGACGCCTACGACGATGGAGTCTTCTAGAAGACTTGTCAAGGTCTTCTAGAATGTTGTTGACTGGGTAGCGTTCCGACAGGAAGGAGCTGCCAGTGCCTCCCGCAGCCCCGAAGCAGCCACCCAAGTGGCGGCAACTTGCCGACGAAGTCGCGGCGCAGATCGCTGGCGGCGTGTACGCACCTGGTGACCGGCTGCCTTCCGTTCAGGCGCAGGTCAGTGCAGGCAAGGGCGCTACCGCGACCGTCCATCGCGCTTACCAAGCACTGGAGGCCGAGGGTCTCGTACGCACCTTGCAGGGGAGCGGCACCACAGTCCTGGGCCCCGACAGTGCACCCTTGAGCACCATTACCGGCGCGGCCCGTCTTGAGCGACTCCGACGTACGGGCCGGGCACTCGCCCCTCGGGAGGACTACGTGAACTCGCGCGCCATCCTTCGCTCCTGCGCAGATCCCGACATAGCGGACCTCCTCGGCATCGACCTGTACGACGAGGTGGTGATGAGAAGCCGAACGTTCGTACGGGATGACAAGCCCACCGTGCTCGCCTTGAACGTGATCCACATGCGGGCGCTGATTGCTCTTCCGGAGCTTCTCCAAACCGAGCCCACGGTGAAGTTCCGTCACGACCTGTACGCAGAGCGCACAGGCAAGGCTGTCACCGCGGGCCCTGAGCGAAGCACCGCACGCCTCGCTTCCGACAATGAGCTCAGCGAGTTCGGGATCGATGTACCGCCTGACGTGCGGGTCCCGGTGCTTGTGCTGCGCACCCTCTATTCCGACGAGGACGGTCCGCTGGAGGTCTGGGAGGACATCCTTCGCCCGGGCATGTGGCATAGCAGCAATGTCTGAGATCCGGGCTCCAACCACGATGCGCGCTCCTTTAACCGATTCGTTGTGTGGGGCCAATCACACCGGCGGCAGTGGAAACGGAACATCACAGCGGCTTGTCGAAGCCCGTACGCACTTCCGTTCACGGGTTTTCAACATCCACGTACACACGGGATTTGGAGCCTGAGCTCTAGGCTCGCGCCCATGACGGTGACGGAGGGGCAGAGGGTGGGGAAGCAGCGAGCAGGGTGGAGGCCGGATCGGCTCCGAGAGCAACGTGAGGCCCACGGCCTGACCCTGGAGAAAGCCGGCGAACGCCTCCGAGCGGTTGCCGAGCAGGCCAAGCTCAAGGGCATCCCCGCCGCGAATCCTCAGACCTTGTGGCAGCACGAACAGGGCGAAGTTTTCCCCGGTCCCCACTACCGGCGGGCCTACTGCCTCCTCTACCGAGCCACCGAACCCGACTTGGGGTTCCGCACTGCCCTGCCTGGTGAGGAGTCCTCCTTCAAGCTCACGCCGCTGGACGACCGCCTCAACGGATCGCACGTTTTGGCTGTTGAGCGCGCCATTCATCGCATTGCACCGGGCTCGGACGAGGCCGACCACTTCGACTTGCAGCAGCGGATCATCGACGCGTGGAAGCGCCGGCACACGGGCGGCGACCCGCACCGCCCCGTACTCATCCTGGTCGGCGGCTTCGCGGGCAGCGGCAAGACCGAGCTCGCCCGCTTCTTCGTTCAGCTCACCGGCTGGCCGCTGCTCGACAAGGACCCGCTCACGCGCCCGCTGGTGGAGCGCCTCCTGGTCGCGCTGGGCGGCGACGCGAACGATCGGCATACCGACCTCTACCGCGAGAAGGTCCGGCCGGTGGAGTACGACTGCCTGATGCAGTCGGCCATGGCCAACATCAAGTGCGGCATCTCCACGGTGCTCACCGCGCCGTTCATTGCCGAGATGACCGACCCGGCCTGGATGCAGCGCCTGACCAACCGAGCGGGTTCGATGGGAGTCGACGCATTCCCCGTGTGGGTGCGCTGCGACGAACAGTCGATGCGCGAGTACATCGGATTCCGCTCCGCGGCCCGGGACGCGTGGAAGCTCCAGCGGTGGGACGAGTACATGGCCACGATCGACCTCGACCTGCGTCCGGCCGTGCCGCACCTGGTCGTCGACAACCGGCTGGGGACCGCGGTGACGCTCGCGGACCAGGCCCGGCAGGCGATGGGGGCGATGTACGCGTGAACCCGAAGGGCGTGATCCTTTACGGCCCGCCGGCGGCGGGCAAGGACACCGTCACCGCCGCGCTCACCCAGTTGCACGCGAAGTACGCGCAGTTCGCCCGGCTCAAGGTCGGGTCCGGCAAGTCGGCCGGCTACCGGATGGGCACCGCGGAACAGCTGCGCGAGCTGGAGGCCGCGGGCGGCGTCGTCTACGCGAACACCAGGTACGGCAACACGTACGTGATCGACCGGCCCGGCGTAGACGCGGCGTTCGCAGCCGGGGTGCCCGTAGTGCACCTTGGGCAGATCGACGGCATCCGCGCGCTGGTCGACGGCTACCCGGCCGACTGGTCGGTGGTGCTGCTGTGGTGCCCGCGCGAGGTGACCGCGCAGCGGTCGGCGGCACGCGGCGACAGCGACACCGAGGCGCGCCTGGCGGCGTGGGACGCAACCCACGAGGACCTGGACCAGCACCCGGGTACGACCTGGGACCTGACCGTCGACACCGCGGCGACGGCCCCGCAGGACGCCGCTCGGCTCATCGACCAGTTTCTGGCGCGGCGGGCGGGGGCGGCGACGGCATGAGCGCGGGCTACGGCTGGGCGAGCCGGTCCAGGGCGTCGGTGAGCGTCAGCTCGCTGTCGTCCTTGACGTCGTTCCACCGTGCCAACGTGGACGCGGCCGCGCGCAGCATCTCCGGGGGGAGGCCGACGGCCGCGAGTGCGTCGGCGGCCTCCCCCAGTTCTGGGCCCCAGCGCCAGGCGCGCGCCGCCGCCTTGGCCACGTACTCCGGCTCCGCGAGGTACGACTCGGTGCGCTTCGAGGCGACCTCGATGAGCTCCTGGTCGACGCCGTGCTCGCGTGCCATCCCGACTGCGAGCGCCACCAGCACCCGGCTCGTCTTCTGGAACGACGCGTATGCCAGCTTCAGCGCGGACGCCTTCCCGACCTCCGTGCCCAGCACTGCCGTCCGGACGGCAGTGCCCGCGAACAGCACCTCGGTGCGCGCAGTCGCGGCGACAGGGCCAGACAGGTACAAGGTCGGCGTCTTACCGCCAACCGGCGGGGAGCCAACAACGCCGCCGTCCACGACGGTCGCGGCGGGTTCGAGCAGTCCGGCGATCCGCTGCGCTCGTTCAGGGGTGATGGCGTTCGCCTCCACGAACACCCCGGCGAAGCGGTGCTCGGCGACATCGCGGGCCAGGTCCTCGGCCGCGGCTGGCGGGCAGAGGCTGATGACGATGTCGCTGCGGTCCAGCAGCGCGGCCAGCGTGGCCATGGGCGTCAGACCGAACTTGGCGGCGCGCTCCACGGATGCGGTGCTGCGCCCTGTCTCGCACCACAGGACCTTGGCTGCGTTGGGCGCGGCGCAGGCGGCGACGGCGGCGCCCATGCTGCCGGGGTGGAGGATGCCGACGGTGGGCTGGTCCACGGTGCTACTCCGAGGTTTCGTTGAGCAGGATGGTGATGGCGTCGGTGACGTCGTCGACCACGTGGTGCGCGGCGGGAAGGTAGTCCGGCCAGGGGCGGCCGCGCAGCCAGATGGTGCGCAGGCTGGCTTGGTCGCCACCGCCGATGTCCCCGACAGGGTTGTCGCCGACCATCCAACCGCCGTCGGCGAGGTCCATTCCGCAACGGGTGGCCGCCAGTTCGAAAAGGCGAAGGTTCGGCTTGCGGATCTCCAGGTCGCCCGAGACTGCGACGCCGTCCACCAGGTCGGCGAGGCCGGTAGCGGCGAGTTTGGCTCGCTGGATGTCGCTGGCCCCATTGGTGACGATGCCGATCGTCCATGCGGCCGCGCGCAGATGAGCCAGGCCCTCGAGGACGGCCGGTCGACAGGTGACGGCGGCGGCCATCCGATCGACATACGCCTGCCAGAGCTGCGCTACGGACTCGTCCAGGCCGAAGACCTCACGCAGTCGGGCAAAGTCTGCGGCGTTGGCCCGGTCGGCGAGCTCGGTGAGCATCCACCGCTCGACTTCGGCGCCGTAGCTGTTTGTACGGCACAGGGCAGCCACAGCAACGTTGAACGCTTCCTGGCGGTCAACGAGCGTGCCGTCCAGGTCAAAGAGCGCGAGTCGGCCGACCACGGTCACGGACCTTACCCGGCCGGCTACGAGCGTGATCAATTGCCTGACCACCCCGTCGGTTCGGGAGAGGAACGCCATGGCCAAGCTGCGTGCTTGCGGAGAGCGCATCACGTTAGACCAGCGGGAGATCCGCTTCCTCTCGGAGATCCCGCATGGGTCGAAATCGCTCGATCTTGTTCTGGAATGCGAACTGCAGTCCGGGCACCAGGGACCGCACCACACCATCGGGGACACCTCACATTCGTTCGGTGCCGGCCGACTGGCCAACGGCGAGGCCGTGACCTGGTGGGTCCGCTGGGACGACCCCAACGGTCGTCGCGATGTGGTGCCGATGGGGAACTGCCAGGAGGAAACGGACCGAGGTCAGGTCATGTCCGAGGTCTGCATCTTGTTCGACAGGCACCCGGGTCACCACTCTTTCGAATGGGCAGCGCAGGGATGACACCCCGTCTGGTCGCCCCCGTGCACGACCCTGCCGACATGCCGTCCGGCGGCGGCAAAGGTTACCTGCATCGTGTATCTTTCATGGTTACAACGATCATGGAGGACTTGGCTATGTCCGACTCGGACCGCTCGCAGCGGGTCGACGCGCTGCTGAACGGCCTGCCCGAGGTTCTGCCGCCTCCGCATGTGCGCGCGAAGCTGCGCCTCGCGGCCGGCCTCACTCAGCAGGACGTGGCAGACGCCGTGGGCGTGAAGAGGGTCGCAGTCACACGCTGGGAATTGGGCCAGACCAGCCCTCGACGCCCGCACCGCGAGAACTACTTGCGTCTCCTCAAGGGCCTCGCGGAACGCTTTCCCGCGGCCGCGGAAGCGGATGAGGACATGACGACGCCGGCCTCTGAATCCAGGGGGTCGGGATGACCTAGTGGCCATCGGCCGCGCGCGCCACGAAGCGGATTTACCACCCGCTGGCCTCGCGCGGCCCGTCTACCGACCGGATTAACCACCCGCGTCGGCTGCTCAGATCCCAGTTTGCGGCTGGTCCTGAGCTGCGGCTTATCAAGCCGCTCGTTTCACCTCGGCCCCTCATCAGGGCCACTTGCACCACCGGCCACTAACCACGGCCACCACAGCCAGATCAGTAACTTGCATCACCCGCAGGGCCCCCACCACAGGGGCCACGCGGTTCAGCAACACCGGGAGGGACGGAGAAATCTCCCCCCACCCGATCGGCGCCCGCCCTCTTCTCACGAAGGGGGCGGTCCCAACCCATCCGCACACCTGGAGGTCGGTCCAGCCCCGAGGGGCTCTGGTCGGTCCAGCTATATGGAAGGTAGGTCGTTCTCATAGTGCACGACAGAGGCGCCCCCTGTCAGCTTGAGCTTGTCCGTTTCATGCCGGTTCGGGCGTGGCGATCGTCCCGTGTGACGGGATCGGCGTACGGTTCCTCCCTCTTTGCGCTGTTCGTACCGGAAGTTGGATTTCCGGTAGGAAGCTACAAGCGCGGTGCTTTCGGAGCGGTCTCGCCGACCCCAGTCGCGACTCCGTCGGCCCGGCTCGTGCACCCGCTCGCGGGCATCGTCTGCAAGTCCGTCGACGGGAGCGTCTTTGGGGGCAGCTTCCCGTGTGGCGGGGTGGACGAACAATCGCGCGTTCTACCTGCTCAGGGAGGTGTCCGCTTTGGCGTGTACACCGGCCCGATGGCGACACAGGCGATGTTCGGATGTTCGGCCCTTGCGGTGTCCACCGCTCCTGCCGGGGCGGTGGACCGGTGAGTGCTGTCGTGGAGCCGATGGCTGCGCCGGCGGGTCTGGTTCGTCGGCAGCGGGTTCGTGTGCCGATGCGTCTGGTCTGGTCGGCGGCTTATCAGGACGTGGCGCTGTCGGTGTACGTGAAGGTGAAGGCGTTGGCATCGCGGCCGGAGGGCTGCCAGGCACGGACGGAGACGATCGGCTCGTACCTGGGGCTGTCGGCGGCGTCGGTGGAGCGGGGAATGACACAACTGCGCCGTCCGGGCCTGGACGGTGTGGTGGAGCTGCGTTCACAGCGCCGGACGCTGCCGGGCGGGACGGGGCAGTCGGCGGTGCGAACGGTGCGGCCGATGGCGCGGGAGGAGGCGTTCGTGTGGCTGCCGGTGGCGGCCGCGGAGGACCTCACGCCCCGGCAGCTTCGGGTGTACGCGCTGGTGGCGTATGCGCAGGCGGGGGCGATCGCGTTGACGGAGGCGGAGCTCGCGTCGTGTCTGCGGCACCACTCGGGCAGGAGGGCCGGCGAGGCGCTGTCGGTGACGGCGGCGTCGGCGGTCGTGGACGAGGTGGAGGCGGCGCGCTGGATGACGGTGCAGCGGCGTGCGGGGGCGCGGGGCCGGAACCTGTACATTGCGCACGACCTCGCTCCGGAGGCCCGTACGGACGGCCCGGCCGACGGCTGCGGCGCTGCTGCGGAGGCTGCTGGAGCGGCTGTGGACACTGCTTCCGAGGGGGCGGGCAGTTCCCAAGTTGGTGAGGGATCGGGTTCCCCGGTTGGTGAGGGGTCCCTCGCGAATAAGGAAGTACCTATGACTGACTCACCTGATGACGGGCGAGTGCTCTTGTCACCCGCCGTAGGCGAGGTACAGGTAGGTAAGGCCGCTGGGCCTGTGGAAAACCCTGCCGGTGGTGAAGCCCCAGCTGTCGCGGGCGACGGTGGTCTCGCGCTTCGCGCGGGTGGACAGACCCAGCTCGCCCCCTCGAAGCCGAAGAACCGCAGCAGCAGCAACGGGGCTACGGCCCAGTCGTACGACGGCCCGCGTCTGGCGATGAACGCGGAGCTCTACGCCGTGCTGGAGCCGGTGCACTTCCTGCTGGAGCAGGTGAACGATTTCGTGGCGCGGAAGGTGGCCCGTGAGGTGGGCTGCCAGCTGCGTGAGGGAACCTCGCCCGAGCGGCTGCAGCACCGGCTGACCGCTCGGCTGGCCAAGGTGATGCTCTCCGACATCCGGGACCCTGGCTGCTGGCTGCTGGGTGTGGCGCTGCCCCGGTGGGGCTGCGGCTTGCAGGACTGCGAGGCCGGGGTGATCTGGCGGACCGGCGCTGCGTGCGAGATCTGCGCGGAGGTCGTCCAGGACAAGACCGCCGCGAGGCAGCGCGAGCAGCGCATCGCCCAGGGCCTGTGCCCCGAGCACGGCACCCGCCCCGGCCCGTCAGGGCGCTGCGGAGCTTGCGAACTGGACGACGCGATGGCCCGGCCGGCCCCGGCCGTGGTGGTGCAGCAGGGGGTGCCGGACGGTCCGCCGCGCGGCTCCTGCGGCGACTGTGGCGTGCGGATCCTGCTGGCCGGCCGGGCCCTCGAGGGCGGCCTTTGCAAGCTGTGCCGCGAGGAAGCCGCCGCCCTGGCCGCCGACCAAGGGCCCGCAGCCTCCGGCGTCACCGAGGCCCCGGTCTGCTCGGGCCCGGACGGGAACGCCTCCTGCGGCCGCGAACCCCTGCCGAGCCGCAGCGTGTGCGCCCGCCACCGGATCCAGGAGCTCGCCGGGGCGGTGGCCTGATGTCCCAGGAACAGCAGCCCAGCGGCGTTGACCTGGCCCGGGTTGCCCTGCGGGCTGCGAAGGAGGTGGCGCGCGTAAACGGCGGCCGCGGGCAGCAGCCGAAGCCCCGCACCGCACGACCGGCCCGTCGCGACGGGCGCGATCCGCTGGGCTTGGGCGATGTGCTCGGGACGCTGGTGGCCGAGCAGGCCGAGCGCGAGCGCAGGTGTTCTCCGCGCGAGCGGAGGTGAGCTGGCCACCCTCAGGCGAGGTGAGCCAGCCGGCAAGCGCTCCAGATCCTCCAGGCCTGGTCTCCGCGTGCGATTGAATGGGCGCAGCACCCAGTTCTTTGAATCACGAATAGGCAAAGCCCCCACAACACCCCAGGTCGCGAAGGGTCCGCTCCGCGCAGGCGGAGGTGAGCCGCTTGTCGTTGGCGTTCTTGTTCCTCCGCTTCGTCCGCTCCGCGCAGGCGGAGGTGAGCCATTTATGACACGCCAGAGATGGTAGATGTGACGGTCCGCTCCGCGCAGGCGGAGGTGAGCCGGATTTTCTTCGGATGCGCTTGCAGCCTGAAACGTCCGCTCCGCGCAGGCGGAGGTGAGCCGCTTGCGCCTTTCTACAGGTGGAAGCTCATACGGTCCGCTCCGCGCAGGCGGAGGTGAGCCGCAGGCGCCACCGGTTCGGGAAAGACGATTTCTGTCCGCTCCGCGCAGGCGGAGGTGAGCCGGTGCTGGAGATCGGGACGGGCACCGGCTACAAGTCCGCTCCGCGCAGGCGGAGGTGAGCCGCCATTCCGTCATTTCGTGCGGAAGCATCCGGTGTCCGCTCCGCGCAGGCGGAGGTGAGCCGCTACCTGCCGGTTCAGCTCAACTTGACCCATCGTCCGCTCCGCGCAGGCGGAGGTGAGCCATGACGTAACGGATTGGGAAGCTATGACATGGCGTCCGCTCCGCGCAGGCGGAGGTGAGCCGGCAATGGCCAAGTACTCGTTGCTGGAGGTCACGTCCGCTCCGCGCAGGCGGAGGTGAGCCGGTTTCTATCGGAACGTCAGACAGGATCTTAGAGGTCATCTCATTTGGCTGGGTAGGCTGTTCGCCGTGGTGGGGATTGTTGAGCGGCTGGTGCCCGACGAATTATGGGAGTTGTTCCAGCGGGTGGTGCCGGAGGCGCCGTCGCGGCCGCAGGGTGGTGGCCGACGTCGGCACGGCGATCGGGAGGTTCTGGCGGCGATTGTGTTCGTAGCGACGTCGGGCTGCACGTGGCAGCAGCTGCCCGCGGCGTCGTTCGGGCCGTCCGGGGCGACGGCCCACTGCCGGTTCACCGAGTGGACGAAGGCCAGGGTGTGGGCGAAGCTCCACCGCCTGGTCCTCGACGAACTCGGTGCCCGCGGCGGCCTGGACTGGTCCCGCTGCGCGATCGACTCGGTGAACATGCGGGCGATGAAAAGGGGGACCTGACAGGCCCGAATCCTGTCGACCGGGGTAAGTACGGGTCGAAGATCCACCTGATCACCGAGCGGACCGGTCTGCCCATCTCCGTCGGAATCTCCGGCGCCAACCTCCACGACAGCCAGGCCCTGATCCCGCTGGTGAAGGGCGTACCCCCGATCCGCTCCCGCTGCGGCCGACGCCGACGCAAGCCCGGCAAGCTCCACGCCGACAAAGGCTACGACTACCGCCACCTGCGGCAATGGCTCGCACAGCGAGGCATCCGGCACCGCATCGCCCGCAAGGGCGTCGAGACCTCACAGCGGCTCGGACGACAGCGCTGGACCATCGAACGGACCATGGCCTGGCTCGCCGGCTGCCGTCGACTCCACCGCCGCTACGAACGCAAGGCCGAGCACTTCCTCGCCTTCACCAGCCTCGCCTGCACCCTCATCTGCTACCGCAGACTCAAGACGACTCCATGCGCTGTGAAAGCTGCGCCATGATGATCAGCGTGAGCAAAGAGACTGCGCTTGAGGCCGTAGCACGCCTGTACCAAGAGTTCATGAAATTGCCCTTTCCTCCCAGATTGGCAGGCGCGGACCGGGCCGGCTTCGACCTCGTGATGCTGGACTCGGACACCGCAGGCTGGGTTTTTGTCTGGATCAAGAACGGCGGCGAGCTCGAAGCGCGAGGTCGAAGCGGTCTGCTTCGATGCATCGCCCGCCTGGACCAGGTCATACCTGTACTCAGTGAAGCGGACCACCCTGAGTACTGGCACCGCCTGCACGAGATGGCTCGCCTTGTCGCGGATTCCCTGCAGACAGCCACCAAATGAGATGACCTCTTAGTGTCCGCTCCGCGCAGGCGGAGGTGAGCCGTGCGGTGGCCTGACGGGGACGTTCCCACCGACGTCCGCTCCGCGCAGGCGGAGGTGAGCCGTCTTCGGGCTGCAACCCCTTTGTCTCCGCTACGTCCGCTCCGCGCAGGCGGAGGTGAGCCGCCGACCCAGTCCTCCCCGAGCCGTGCCACGAGGTCCGCTCCGCGCAGGCGGAGGTGAGCCGGGGATGTCCCGCCTGATGGGCGGCACAGGGCCGTCCGCTCCGCGCAGGCGGAGGTGAGCCGGAGAAGGGGTGCGAGATCTGCCGGGGGCGGGGGTCCGCTCCGCGCAGGCGGAGGTGAGCCGCGAAATGTTCCGATCTGACTCAGCCTTACTTGGTCCGCTCCGCGCAGGCGGAGGTGAGCCGGTGCACTAGAAGCTGATGAGAAGTACGTGACAGTCCGCTCCGCGCAGGCGGAGGTGAGCCGCGGTGGACGCGATGCGCCCGGCGGTCGGCGCCGTCCGCTCCGCGCAGGCGGAGGTGAGCCGCTCCCGCTACTAATAAACCGTCGAATGTGAGGGTCCGCTCCGCGCAGGCGGAGGTGAGCCGGCCCGCGACGCGATGGTCCGTCCGATCCTGTCGTGCTCTCCGCACGAGCGGAGGTGAGCCGTTCCAGAGGTCGGGGACGAAGCGGTAGCGCCAGTGCTCTCCGCGCGAGCGGAGGTGGGCCGAGGCTGGCCACAGCCGCGCCGAGCCAGACGGAGGGGAACGGGCGGCCTGGCCTCCGGCGAGGGGGACGCCAGGACGCTTGCCCAGTCCTCGTCCTGCCAGCGCTCCTGCTCCAGAACTACTGAACAGCCGCCACAAGGCCGTCCATCAGATTCAATGGGCACAGAAACCCGTTCCTTAAAGTCACGAATTAGCAAAGCCCCTCAAACACCCCAGGTCGCGAAGGGTCCGCTCCGCGCAGGTGGAGGTGAGCCGGGGTCTGGGTGCCCGTCTCCCGGCCTCACGGGGTCCGCTCCGCGCAGGTGGAGGTGAGCCGAAGGCGGCCGCCGAGAAGAGGGCCTGTCAGCGGTCCGCTCCGCGCAGGTGGAGGTGAGCCGCATGAGCACGCTGGAGGGCGGGGATGAGGCGCGTCCGCTCCGCGCAGGTGGAGGTGAGCCGGGGTCTGCGCGCCCCTCTCCCGGCCTCATGGGGTCCGCTCCGCGCAGGTGGAGGTGAGCCTTCGTCATTATCTGTCAGGTCTTTCCGTCTTCTGTCCGCTCCGCGCAGGTGGAGGTGAGCCGTCCGCGTTCAAAGAGGGCGACTACGTCCTGTAGTCCGCTCCGCGCAGGCGGAGGTGAGCCGGTCTTCTCCGCGAGGCCGCGCAGGCTGAATCCGTCCGCTCCGCGCAGGCGGAGGTGAGCCGGAGGTGAGCAGCATGAGTGTTCACGTCTCGCCGTCCGCTCCGCGCAGGCGGAGGTGAGGCGTTCTTCGAGCTGAGCATCGACGAGATGGCCCAGTGCTCTCCGCGCAGGCGGAGGTGAGCCCGCCTACGCGGGCCCGTACACGTCGCTGGGTCAGTGCTCTCCGCGCGAGCGGAGGTGAGCCGGTCGGCGACACGTGGTGGTCGGTCGAGGCCCAGTGCTCTCCGGGCGAGCAGAGTGAGCCGGAGCCCGCCCGCCCCCGGATGCGGTCGTGGTTGTGCTCTCCGCGCGAGCGGAGTGAGCCGGAGGTGCGGAGCAGGGCAGCGGTGCCGGCCCAGTCCGCTCCGCGCAGGCGGAGGTGAGCCGGCCACCCTCAGGCGAGGTGAGCCCAGTCGGCAAGCGCTCTGACCAGATGCTCCAGGCCTGGTCTCCGCGTGCGATCGAATGGGCGCAGCGCCCAGTTCTTTGAATCACGAATAGGCAAAGCCCTTCCAACATCCCAGGTCGCGAAGGGTCCGCTCCGCGCAGGCGGAGGTGAGCCGGCAAGCCCCGGACCGGCCACCATAGACCACCGGTCCGCTCCGCGCAGGCGGAGGTGAGCCACCCCTGGTCAGGGGGGCATCTGCTCCATGTGTGTCCGCTCCGCGCAGGCGGAGGTGAGCCGGCGTGCTTCCACCAGCGTCCCGGCCGCCGTCGGTCCGCTCCGCGCAGGCGGAGGTGAGCCGGCCCGCGACGCGATGGTCCGTCCGATCCTGTCGTGCTCTTCGCGCGAGCGGAGGTGGGCCGAGGCTGGCCACAGCCGCGCCGAGCCAAACGGAGGGGACCGGGCGGCCTGGCCTCCGACGAGGGGGACGCCAGGACGCTTGCCCAGTTCTCGTTTTGCCAGCGCTCCTGCTCCGGAACGACTGAACCGCCGCCACAAGGCCGTCAATCAGGTTCAATGGGCACAGAAGCCCGTTCCTTGAAGTCACGCATTGGCAAGGCCCCCACAACGCCCCAGGTTGCGAAGGGGCCGCTCCGCCCAGGCGGAGGTGAGCCGCGCCGCGGATGGACCAGAAGTACGAACCCGTGTCCGCTCCGCGCAGGCGGAGGTGAGCCGGCTCTCGCCGAACTCTCCCCCGTTGAAGACCTGTCCGCTCCGCGCAAGCGGAGGTGAGCCGGGCGGGAACGTCTACGCGAACGGCGGCATCGTGTGCTCTCCGCGCGAGCGGAGGTGAGCCGCCCGTCTCGTACCGAATCACCGGGCTCGGGGGGTGCTCTCCGCGCGAGCGGAGGTGAGCCGCCGGACGGCAAGGGGCGCACCCCCGTCTACGTGTGCTCTTCGCGCGGGCGGAGGTGAGCCGGGGGCCGCAGCTCAAGGGAAACCCGCAGGAAGCCTCTTCACGCCAACGGAGGGGAACGGGCGGCCTGGCCTCCGGCGAGGGGGATGCCAGGACGCTAGCCCAGTCCTCGCCTTGCCAGAGCTCCCGGTCCGGAACCACTGAACAGCCGCCATGAGGCAAGCGATCAGATTCAATGGACGCAGAAGCCCGTTCCTTGAAGTCACGAATTAGCAAAGCCCCCACAACGCCCCAGGTCGCGAAGGGTCCGCTCCGCGCAGGCGGAGGTGAGCCGCCAGGCGACGAGTGCCGCTTCCGCATCCGGCCGTCCGCTCCGCGCAGGCGGAGGTGAGCCGCTGTATCGAGCTGGTCTCTCAGCGCGGCTGGAGTCCGCTCCGCGCAGGCGGAGGTGAGCCGAACAGGTAGCCACGGTCGTCCCGGCTGGCGGGGTCCGCTCCGCGCAGGCGGAGGTGAGCCGCAGTTCGGTACACAGGTTCTTACTAAGCTGACGTCCGCTCCGCGCAGGCGGAGGTGAGCCGAAGGTCATCGGCGGTGATGTCGAGGTCACGATGTGCTCTCCGCTCAGGCGGAGGTGAGCCGGCCCGCGACGCGATGGTCCGTCCGATCCTGTCGTGCTCTCCGCGCAGGCTGGGTAAGCCGTTTCGGACCGCCAGGGCATGCGCAGAGCGCAGGGGTGCCGTCGGCCTCGTCTGCGAAAGTGGTTGCCAGGAAATGACCGTCAGGCTGACGTCTGGCCAGCGCTCCTGCTCCGGAACTGCTGAACAGCCGCCAAGGGGTCGTCGATCAGATTCAATGGGCACAGAGCCAGGTGCCGTGAATCACGAATTAGCAAAGCCCCCACAACACCCCAGGTCGCGAAGGTGCTCTCCGCGCGAGCGGAGGTGAGCCGGCAACTATGTCGTCGACCGAATCGACCTCCTGGTGCTCTCCGCGCGAGCGGAGGTGAGCCGGCCGACCGGGAGACCCGCCTGATGCACACCGTGTGCTCTCCGCGCGAGCGGAGGTGAGCCGATTCACTCGGTCGACGGCTCCGGCAAGGTGACGTGCTCTCCGCGCGAGCGGAGGTGAGCCGGGGTGCAGATCTCGCAGGGGGCGGGGGTGCGAGTGCTCTCCGCGCGAGCGGAGGTGAGCCGCACCGTGCTGCCCTGCTTCATCACGGCGTCGGGTGCTCTCCGCGCGGGCGGAGGTGAGCCGAGAGCCGGAAGAGCTGTTCGGCGAGGGCCGCCAGGCGCTCGAGAACAGCGCGAGCGGGGCGGCCTGCACGGGGAGGGCGTCGTCGGTCGACGCCAGCCGCGCCTGGACCTTGCGGCGTCTGGCGGCCGAGGGGGGGTCTGGCGCCCTGGGGTGCCGTAGCGGTGCCGCTCGGACGGACGGCGTGGGTACCCTTCCGCCCACTGCGGAGCGGACTACACCGGCCTGGCACCTCATGGGACCGTCGTTGCCGAAGCGCCCCGCGGGCTCGCGTGGCGGGCGTAGCGTACGAGACTGGAAGAAGGAGGCCACCACTGTGGACGCCACCCTCAAGACCGTCATCGGGGGCGAGCTCGTCGAGCTGCCCGGCACCATTGCGGCTATCCGCGCCACTATGGCCGCCGACCAGGCCAGGGAGTTCGACCGTGAGATCGAGCATGTTCCTGCGGCTGAGCTGCCTGCCGCTCTGGTCCGCTGGGCATTGGCCGGCACCGGCGCCGATGAGGAAGATGACCGTCTTTTCGAGCGCCTTGCCCGCGGCGAGAACATCGGCGCCGTTCCGGCTGATACCCGCGACTCGGAGGTGGCGTGAGCCATTACCGCATCCAGTACGCGCCGCCGGCCGATCAGGCTCGCAATGCGATGCCACAGCCCCTGCGGGTCAGCTTCGACGCCGGAATGCGGCGTTTAGCCAGCGGCCCGTACGGCTATGGCTCCGCCCCGGTCAAGGATGACGCTGACCGGCGCGAAGCAACCGTCAGCGGGGTTGTTGTCCGCTATTACATCAGTGCTGCCGTTCTGACCGTCACGGTCGTCCGCATCGTCTATGTCTGACCCCAGGTGGATTCCCCGTGCCAGGCGGGCGCACCGCTGCGGCCAGCCGGGCTGATCGGCTGCTGCACTGCATCCGTACGTGCGGCACCCAGATCACCGGAGCGGGTACCTGGCCACGTCCCAAAGTTTTCCCGACCGGGCCGTGACCGCGGTCTTCGGTGAGGCGTGCTGGGGCCCCGGCCGAGCCGGCGGTGGCGAGCTGGGCGCTCGTCGTCCTCTTGGCGATGTGCAGCGGCCTGGCATGTGGCCGGGCGATAAGGGGAACGTCGCGATGTCCTCGACAGCGCGGCGTGCTCTCCGCGCAAGCGGAGGTGAGCCGCCCAGGTTGTCCTTCTCGCTCGCTGCCGATGGGTGCTCTTCGCGCGGGCGGAGGTGAGCCCGGGGGCCGCAGCTCAAGGGAAACTCGCAGGAATCCTCTTCACGCCAACGGAGGGGAACGGGCGGCCTGGCCTCCGGCGAGGGGGACGCCAGGACGCTTGCCCAGTCCTCGCCTTGCCAGCGCTCCCGGTCCGGAACTACTGAACAGCCGCCACAAGGCCGTCGATCAGATTCAATGGGCACAGAAGCCCGTTCCTCGAAGTCACGAATTAGCAAAGCCCCTCAAACATCCCAGGTCGCGAAGGGTCCGCTCCGCGCAGGCGGAGGTGAGCCGTACCCGGCTGGCGCCGAGCCGCCCCGCAAGGAGTCCGCTCCGCGCAGGCGGAGGTGAGCCTCTGAAACGCCGCATACTCTTGTGGCTGGTGCAGTCCGCTCCGCGCAGGCGGAGGTGAGCCGTGATGTATCAGTCTTCTGACGAGTCTTCCGCCGTCCGCTCCGCGCAGGCGGAGGTGAGCCGTCGGTGATGGCCATGGCCCTCCCCTCCTCGGGGTCCGCTCCGCGCAGGCGGAGGTGAGCCGTTGTAGTGGCCGCGTTCGCGGACCGTCAGGTTGTCCGCTCCGCGCAGGCGGAGGTGAGCCGGGCGGGCCACCGCTTCACGCTCCAGCGTCTGAGTCCGCTCCGCGCAGGCGGAGGTGAGCCGGGCGGGCCACCGCTTCACGCTCCAGCGTCTGAGTCCGCTCCGCGCAGGCGGAGGTGAGCCGGCCGTCTACCTGCTGAGAACCCCGCTCATCACGTCCGCTCCGCGCAGGCGGAGGTGAGCCGCAACCTGACGGGCAACCTGAGCGGCAACCTGAGTCCGCTCCGCGCAGGCGGAGGTGAGCCGGCGATTGGCGTCCATGAGGAACTGCACCAGGAGTCCGCTCCGCGCAGGCGGAGGTGAGCCGTCGGCGGTCAGGATGGCGACAAGGCCCTGGTCGTCCGCTCCGCGCAGGCAGAGGTGAGCCGACCGACGACGGCGTGGTCCCGGCCGCCGGGGAGTCCGCTCCGCGCAGGCGGAGGTGAGCCGACCGACGACGGCGTGGTCCCGGCCGCCGGGGAGTCCGCTCCGCGCAGGCGGAGGTGAGCCGGATCCTTCCTTCCTCATCCATCACCACAGCGGTGACGCCAGGCAGCCACAGAGATGATCACTACCGAGCGCGGCGCGAAGACGCTGAATGAACTCCGGAATGGCCATGAAACCCAGCGTAGAGAGAACGCCACGAGGACGGGCGACGACGCCCAGATTCGCCCGACCTCGGCCGCACCCTCTTCCACGCCCACTGCCACAGCCCCACCAGCGGCGACAGCCTCCTCACCGGCTACACCGATCTCCAGCCGGTACCCCACCAGCTCACTGCCTGGACCGGCGCAGCAGGCATCCACATCGCCGCATGGCGCCACCCCCCCACCGCCGGCGCCAAGGCGTGCCCGCCCTCGAACAAGCACGGCACTGGGCTGACGGTGCTGGCGTCCAGTGGGGCATCCTGGTGCGATGAATGATGTCGAGGCGATGTGGCAGTCGTGGTTGTCCGGACTGACATCGTCGAAGCGAGCGGCGGCAGAATCGCTTCGGAGGCAGTACGAGGCCCTTGGTGTGGCCGACGCGCTGGAATGGGTGCGGTCTGAGATCGATGAGAACCAGCCGCAGCTGGCACGGTTTGTGCTGCTCCGCTCGTTGTGGCGAGACGCGATCGATGGCTGGGCCGCCCCAGGGGCTCTGGAACAGGTGGCCGCGGCCCAGCGCCTGTTGGACGCGGGGGCAGACCGGGACGACTTGGTGCTGCTGGCTCGGGCCATCGCCTACGAAGCGGTGTTCGCCGCGGTGGACGAACTCGACTGCGGCGGGGACGTGAACCTCTCTGGGGTCGATGTCGGCTGGGCGGTCATGGAGTCTGGCGAGGACGGATGCTCCACCGGCCGGCCCCTCTCAGGTCTTCACGAAGACCTCTTGACGATGGACCCGAGTGGGCGCGACGGTGCGGATATGTGGCGTTAGGCCACCGGGCAAGGCTGGGTGATAACACGCGTGCGGATCCTCATCGTGCTCTCCGCGCAGGCGGAGGTGAGCCGGCCGTGTGCGAGGAGATGTTCGCCGACATCGCGCGCTCTCCGCGCAGGCGGGGGTGAGCTGGCCACCCTCATGCGAGGTGAGCCAGTCGGCAAGCGCTCTGACCAGATGCTCCAGGCCTGGTCTCCGCGTGCGATTGAATGGGCGCAGCGCCCAGTTCTTTGAATCACGAATAGGCAAAGCCCTTCCAACATCCCAGGTCGCGAAGGGTCCGCTCCGCACAGGCGGAGGTGAGCCGGCTCTCGTCCAGTGCCGCCGGGCCGCGTACAGTCCGCTCCGCACAGGCGGAGGTGAGCCGGCACCGGGACCGTGCCCCCTGGCCTGGGGAAGGTCCGCTCCGCACAGGCGGAGGTGAGCCGAGCGCGTAGGGCACGTCGTGCAGGGAGACAGCGTCCGCTCCGCGCAGGCGGAGGTGAGCCGTGCCCCGACAGACCGATTAGGCCCGGTCCATCGTCCGCTCCGCGCAGGCGGAGGTGAGCCGAAGAGCCGCCGCACCCTCGTCCTGACGTCGGAGTCCGCTCCGCGCAGGCGGAGGTGAGCCGGCATCCGGGCGCACCAGCAGCAGACCCACCTTGTGGTCTCCGCGCAGGCGGAGGTGAGCCGCTCTACAGCCCTGGGGTAGTGCTCGCCAACGCGTCCGCTCCGCGCAGGCGGAGGTGAGCCGAAGGGGGCGACGACGGAGGACCGCGCTCGGCTGTGCTCTCCGCGCGAGCGGAGGTGGGCCGAGGCTGGCCACAGCCGCGCCGAGCCAAACGGAGGGGACCGGGCGGCCTGGCCTCCGACGAGGGGGACGCCAGGACGCTTGCCCAGTCCTCGTCCTGCCAGCGCTCCCGGTCCGGAACTGCTGAACAGCCGTCAAGGGGTCGTCGATCAGATTCAATGGGCACAGAGCCACGTTCCTTGAATCACGAATAGGCAAAGCCCCTCAAACTCCCCAGGTCGCGAAGGGTCCGCTCCGCGCAGGCGGAGGTGAGCCGCCCTCCGTCCTGCTCGGGCAGCGCCAGACCCTGTCCGCTCCGCGCAGGCGGAGGTGAGCCGCTGGCGGTGCGCCGCTTCGCCCGGCAGGTCCGGTCCGCTCCGCGCAGGCGGAGGTGAGCCGATCAGCCTGGACCTGACGTTGGCCCGGGGGCAGTCCGCTCCGCGCAGGCGGAGGTGAGCCGAACCGCCGAAATGCTGACCGAGACTAGGCGGAGTCCGCTCCGCGCAGGCGGAGGTGAGCCGTTGGTGTCCCCGCCATAGTGCACGACCTTGTGGTCCGCTCCGCGCAGGCGGAGGTGAGCCGGCGATGGATGAGGCGCTCGGCTTCGGCACGACGTCCGCTCCGCGCAGGCGGAGGTGAGCCGAAGGAGTTCACCCGCGCCGCGCTGATGGCCGCCGTCGCCAACGCGCTGCCGTACGGATTCGGCAGCGCCGACCTCACCGACCTCCAGCACCTGGTCGACGACGTCCTGCGCGTCGAGGGGTACGCCGTGGCGCTGCCGCACGTCGGCTCCAAGGTGATGAGCAGCACCGACCGGTACACCACCCGCGACATCCTCGATGCCGAGGAACTCGTCATCGAGCAGGCCCAGGCGCGCGTCCACGAGGGTGCGGTCCAGCTGACCGCAGAGCAGGCCGCAGCCGCCATGTCCGTCTTCGAGGTCGCCAACGGCTTCGCGCTGTCCGACGAACAGCGCGCCGCGATTGAGAGGACGCTGACCGCCGGGCTCGGCATCGACGCGCACGTCGGTGCGGCCGGCACCGGCAAGTCGACGTTGATGGAGGCGTGCCGGATCGCGTGGGACGCCACCGGCCACACCTACGCCGGCGCCACCGTGAGCGCGGTCGCCGCCAAGAGTCTGGACGACGCGTCCGGCATCCCGGCCCGCTCGATCGCCTCCTGGCTGCAGCAGATCCGCGACGGCAACGGACTCACGGGCATCGACGTCCTGGTCGTCGACGAGGCCACCATGTCCAACGACCGGCAGGCCGCCGCCCTCTTCGCCGAGGCCGCCCGCACCGGCACGAAGATCGTGGCGATCGGCGACCCGAAGCAGCTCCAGGCGATCGGCCCGGGCGGCTGGTTCAAGGAGGTCCACCGCATCGTCAACGGTCTGGTGCTCACCGAGAACCGGCGCCAGCGCAACGACGCCGAGCGCGCCGCCCTGGAGGTGTGGCGCACCGGCGACCACGAGCAGGCCCTGCGCATCCTCGCCGACACCGGCCGCGTCCACGCCACCGAGAGCGCCATCGAGGCCCACGAGCAGATCCTCACCACCTGGGACGAGGCCCGCGGACGCTGGGCGAACCCGCACGACTTGATCGACTCCCTGACCGTGCTGGCCGCCCGCAACAGCGACGTCGAGCTTCTCAACCTCGGCGCGCAGCAGATCCGCCGGCAGCGCGGCGAACTCGGCGCCGAGCACCGCTACGCCCTGTCCGGCGGCGCGGAACTCAACCTCGCCGTCGGCGACCTGATCCGCGTACGACAGAACGACTACCGCTCGCGCAGGGGCGAGGGGCCCGACGTCCTCAACGGCTACCGCGCCGTGGTCACCGCCATCGACGACGCCCACCGCGTCGAGATCACCTGGCGCGACAAGAAGACCAGCGAGACCGTCTCCGCCTGGTACGAGCCGAAGGCGATCAGCTCCGGCGCGCTCTCCCTCGGCTATGCCATGACCGTCGCCGCCAGCCAGGGCCTCACCAGCGAGGTCAGCCTGCTCTACGGGTTCGGCTCCAACGCGTTCGCGACCTACCCCGGCAATCACCCGCGGACGCACCGAGAATCACCTGTGGCTGCCGCTGGAGGCCATCGAGGACGAGGAAACCCAGGCCCGCCTCGGCGCTGCCCGCTCCGAGACCGAACGCCTGCAGCGCGCCGTCACCGCGTTCGCCCGCTTCCTCGGGCAGGACCGCGGCGACTCGATGATCTCGGACCTGCTGCGCGAGCCGCCCGAGCCCGCCTACGTGCCCGCCTACGTGCCCGCGCAGACGGTCCGGGAAGACGAAGCCCGGGCCCGTGCCCGCGAAGAGAGCGAGGCGGCTCTACGCCGGGCCCGGGAGGCGACGACCGTCTCCCCCGCCCGGGCCCGCGCGGCGTACGAACAGGCGCAGCAGCTCGCCGTCGAGGCCCACGAGAGCACCGGCACCGACCGTGGTGCCGATGCGCCGGCGGTGAGCCTGGAGCTCGCCAACGAGGACGAGGCCCGTACAAAGCGTCTGACGGAGAACCGGCGCCTGCACGAGATGGCCGCCGTGGAGTCCTGGAAGCGCCGCCCGTTCGGCAGGCAGTCGGACACCGATCTGGCCCGCAGGATTGGCCTGTGCTTCAAGGCCGCCGAAGACGGCGACCGGTACGCGGCCGAGAAGGAGAGGGAGGCCCGAGTCATCGAGGAGCGTCTCGCCGCAGAGAAGGAGGCCGGGCAGACCCGAGGGCAGGCGTACGTCGCCAACGCCGCCGCCGTGCTGGACCAGGCCGAGGTCCAGGCGAGAAAGGCCGCCGAGGAGAACACCAAGGCCCTCAACGCGCGCACCGCCGCCGAGCAGAAGGACGAACACCTGCGCAAGTACCTGGAGCCCAGGCAGAGGGCGGGCTTCATCGAGCGGCGTCGCCTCGGCTTCACCGTCAAGCAGCTGGAGGCCGACATCAGCGCCGTGACCGCCGAGCGAGCGGCGCTGTGGACGGAGGCGAACCGGGCCGAGAACGCCGCCCGCGACCACCGGCTTGAGGCGTGGAAGCTGGTGAGCGAGAGCAACCTCGCCGGGCAGTTCCGCGACCTCGGCGCCGACAAGCCCGCCCCGAAGGAGCTCGACGTCGTCACCGAGAGGCCGGCCACGATGCGCGAGCGGCTGCCCGACTTCGAGCAGCGCCTGGACCGCCGCGACGCCCAGACACTGGCCCGCCTGCACGGTGAGGCCGCCAAGTTCCAGCAGGCGGCCGACAGCAGCCGCGCCACCGTGGCGGCCGGGCAGGCCGAACAGGTCCTACGCAAGACGATCGCCACGAAATACCCCGAGCTCCACGACGTCGAGACCAAGGCCCGCCGGTCGCACATCGTCGAGCAGAGGCGCGCGGCCGCCGAGCAGTCCCGGGCCCGGGCGCAGGAGTCGGCCAGCTACCACGCCAGCCGCCCTCACGAGGCCGTGGAGGGCCGTCCATGGGCCGGTAAGACCTGTTAGGTCCAACAGCCCCAACAGGGCGTGAGCAGGCGTGGAGAGGCCCCCGGCGGCACTCGGTGCAGGGTCAGCTCGGCGAACAGCCGGGCGGCAGCCGTCGTCCTCGGGGAGCCGGTCTGCGTGGACGCGCACGCCGGGAAGGCCGACGGCCACCTGCCCGGTGCCCGGCGGCACCAGGACGTACAGCTGGTCGCGCAGATGGTCGGCAAGTACCGGATAGCCCCAGCGCGGGCCCACCCGCATAGCGACGAGCGCGTCCCTGACCCGGCCGGGGTGCTGACCTGATCAGCGCCGGGTTGACCCCGTTAGACCCAACGGGGTCAACCCAGTGGGTGCAGCGCGCTGGCCTGTCAGTGGCCTCGGTCGTCGACGTGCAGGAGTAGCAGGTCGAATTCGGGGCCGCCGGGTTCGTTGCGGTACGGGCCTGCGTACTCGTAGCCGAGTCGGGCGTAGAGGCCTTTGCCGCGGTTGTTGGAGGGGAGGGCGAGGAGGGAGGACCAGCGGGGGTTGATGGTCTTGAGGAGTGCCGCGTGGAGCAGGGAGCCGATTCCCTGGGACTGCCACGGCGGTCGGACCGCTAGCTCGCACAGGCCCATCAGCCGTTCGGTGCGGGCGCCTTCGGGGACCTGGTCGAGGAGGTCGGGGCCGAACCAGTAGGTGGCTGAGCAGGGGAAGGCGTAGGCGAAGCCGACGGCGGTGCCGCCCGCGTAGGCGGCGACGAGGGTGAAGCCGGGGTGGGCGAGGTGGCCGTTGATCTGCCGGTGGAGTGCGGGCACGGACAGGCCTGCGGTGGTGGCTCCGGGGGTGTCGACGAGTTCGGGGTGGGCGTCGGCCCAGATGTCGGCGATCAGGTCGAGCAGGGGTGGGACCTGGCCGGGGCCGTAGGTGCGGATCACCACGTCCGTGCGGGTGCTCAAGGTTGCCGTCTCCTCCTTTAGCTGGCGCTGGCGGTGGTGCGGTACTCCTCCAGCCAGTCGGCGACCGCGGGGACGCGGTCGTGTCGCTGGAGTGCGCTTTCGATGTTGTGCAGGGACTGCAGCAGGCGGTCGGAGCGCACCTCGGGGAGGTACGCGAGGACGCGTCCGGCGGCCTCGGCGGCTGCCTCGGGCTCCGGCTGGTCCCTGACCGCATGTTGGATGGCGACGTCTGCGGTGTACAGGGCGCGGTTTCTGGCGAAGGAGTTGCCGTGCAGGAGGACTGCCTGTTCGGCGCCGGTGGCGGCGCGTTCGTGCTGGCCGAGGTCGGCGCGGGCGAGGGCTTCGAGGCCGGCCAGCTCGCCGGGGGTGAAGAACTCCAGCCATGCCGGGTCGGCTTCTTCGCGCGGGCCCTTGGCGTAGAGGTGGTGGGCTCGCACGATGGCCCGGTCGGTGGCGGCGGTATCGCCCATGAGGGCCCAGCCGCTGGCCTCGCGCATCGCGAACAGGCTCAGCATGCGCGGCGAGCCGTAGGTGCGGACCGCGCTCTGCGCGCCCTGGGCGGCGGAGATGGCCTCGCGGGGGCGTCCTGAGGACTTGGCGAGGAGGGAGAGGCAGCCGAAGGCGTGTGCTTCCAGGGCGGGGTCGTCGGCGATTCGGGCGGCGGCCAGGGCCTCGCCGTACAGGGAGCGGGCGTCGGCGGCGCGGCCGGAGTCGTAGGACAGCCACCCGGCGGCGATCGAGAGGTGGCCGGTTGCCGAGCGGAGCTTCTTGCCGGTCTTCTCGGTGTAGGTCCCGTCCTGGAGCCACTGGTAGGCGGTGTGCAGGGCGGTGGCGGCGTCCCGGCGCAGGGCGGCGGAGCCGTGGTCGTGGTCGTGGGCGTAGAGGGTGGTGACGGCCTGGTCGACGGCGCGCACGGCGCGGATCCCGATCCGGCCGGGCGCGGTCGCCGGGCCGGGTGCGGGGAGGGTGAGGGAGAGGACGGCGCCCGTACCGTCGGCCAGGAACTCACGGCGGTTGTGCACCGGTGCCTCCTGGTCCGGCTCGTACGGTCCGTCGGCCGGCTGTACGGGCCTTGCTGGCGTGGTGGGGCGGAATCCCAGCTCCTGATGGTCCGCCCGGTCACCCTTGTCAGGATGCGCCGGTACACCGGCTGGGGGCACCCCACGTCCCCGTCCTCCCAGGCCGCGATGAGCCGGGCGGAGCAGGAGACGCCCTCGCCCATCTCCTGGCCCGTGGTGTTGATCAGCGCGGCGAACTCGTGGCGGCTCATCTGGACGCGGTCTTCGCGCACGGCGCGCAGCTGGGTGTTGGGGGGATTGCGGCGGTCAGCCATGTCGGGCTCCGGACGGAATCCGCGGACGGGTGCGGTGACCGTACCGCTCCCGCCCCTCAATTGCCCCGGCGTTGGCCATGGTTCACCCGCCGCTTCGGTTTTGCATCGGTCTTTCATCGGCCTGGCATCGCTCCCCCCGCCCCGTCGCTGGTTCTTTGGAGGGGCAGGTCAGGACGACGAGTGCGGGGAGGCCTCCGGTGTCGAAAGCGTCGGGCAGGGGTTGGGTTGCGCTGGCGGCACCGGATGCCCGTAAGCGCCGGTCGTGGGCCAGAGCTCATGACCAGTGCCGGTGGGAGGCGTGCGGGGTGCGGTGGGACGCGGTGGCCGTCATGCCGATGACGGTGGGGCTGGAGGCCCTGGACCGCATGCGGCTGGACCCCCAAAGCGGCCACCCGGTACTGGCGGACCACCTCCATGGCGAGCTGTACGTCCTGGTGCCGTCCCGCACCTTTCCCCGGGTCGAGGTGCCGGGGGTGCGGGTGCTCTCCTCGGGGATCCACCTGGTGCTGCCCCGCACCGCCGATGGCTCGGAAACAGCCGACTGGCTCTCCGCACCGCGAGGAGAGTGCCCCCCGCTGGTCCGGGCGGACCGGCTCGCCAGACACCTCCAGGCGCTCCTCGACGATCGCCGGGAGGTGGCTGCCCGATGACCGCCGACCACGACGCCGGGATCTCCTGGCACCCCGTGCGGGCCGCGCTCACGCTCGTGGTCCTCGGCCTGGCCGGGCCCGGCGTAGTGCTGCACCAGCAGGCCGGCGAATTCCTCGACCGCACCGACGAACCGCTCCCGGCCGCGATGCCGGACACCGCCCTCGACGGCTCGTAGACCGCTTTGCACCGGGAGCCCCATCAACTCCCCGTCCTCCGCCGGAGGGCGGGGTCACCCAAGGGGCGCGCACGCTCGTCCCACCCTTTTGGAGGATGCAGTGGCCAACCACACCACACCCACGCCCGCCGAGCCCAGCTCGGGCCTGCTTATCGCCGCGCGGCGGATCACCGCGGCCCGCACCCGGGCCGACCAGCCGTCGGACAGCACCGGCGGCAAGTCCGACTCGAACGACACCGGTTCCTGATCCCGATGACCGACACGCCCTTGTGGGCGGAGCGTCTGGGCGGGGAGACCTTCCTCGCCCAGACGCTTTCCCGCTCCCACCACGTATCCCGCGGCCCCGACGGGGCCTTCGACTCGCTGCTGAGCTGGGACGCGCTGAACACGATCCTGGCCACGCACCGGCTCGCACCGCCCCGGCTGCGGCTGTCCGCCGGCGGGGACGCCCTGCCTCCCGAGCGGTACGCGATGCCGGTCACCAACCGGCGGGGCTCCTCCTGGCACCGCATCCTGCCCGCCGACGTCCACACCCGTCTCTCGGAAGGGGCTTCCCTGGTCCTGGACTCCGCCGAGGAGATCCACCCGCCCATCACCGCGGCAGCACACAGCCTGGAGCGGTTCGTACGGACCTCCGTCCAGGTCAATGCCTACGCCTCCTGGACACCCACCGAGGGCTTCGGCACCCACTGGGACGACCACGACGTGGTCGTCGCCCAGATCGACGGCGCCAAGCGGTGGCGCCTGTACGGGCCCACGCGTCCCTCCCCCGACTGGCGCGACGTCGAGTTCCCCCCGGAGCCGAACGGAGACCCGGTCGAGGAGGTGGTGCTGACCTCCGGTGACCTGCTCTACGTGCCCCGCGGCTGCTGGCACGCGGTCACCGCCGACCAGGGCACCCCCTCACTGCACCTGTCGTTCGGGCTGACGGGACCGCGCACTGGAGCCGACCTCCTGGGCTGGATCGTCGACCAGCTGCGCACCCGCCTCACCGTGCGCCAGGACGTCCCCCGCTTCGCCCCCGCCCACGACCAGACCGCCTACACCGAGGAGCTGCGCAAGGAACTGCTGGCCGAACTGGACCGGCCCGGCCTCGTCGGGCGGTGGGCGGCATCGGTGGACACCACCCACCCCGGACACCCCCGCACCTCCCTGCCGTACATCACCGGCGTGCCGGCGGACCCGGGCGTCGTCGTCCGGCTGACCTGCCCCCGCGCCCACCTCGATACCGGCCCGGACGGGACGGTGGTGCTGGCCGGTGCCGGAACCGCGTGGGAGTTCGCCGCTGCGGCGCGGCCGGTGCTGCAGGCCCTGATGCCCGGCCGGCCGGTCGCGCTCGGCTACCTCGCCGAGCAGGCCGCACTGCCGGTCGCAGACGTGGCCCAGATCGCCACGGCCCTCGTGCAAGGCCAGGCCGCCGCCGTCACCGGGACCGGCCGGTGAGCGCGGCCCTGGGCCTGGGGACGTACCGGGTGCGCGCCGTCGAGGAGGCGGCGCGCACCGCGTGCGCGGCCGGCGCGGCGTGGGTGGACACCGCGCCCAACTACCAGGACGGCCGCGCCCACCCCCTGCTCCGGCAGGTGATCGCCGACTTCCCCGCAGTGAAGGTCTCGACGAAGACGGGGTTCTTCACCCCCTCCCAGGGGCGGGAGGCGGTAGCGGCCGGGGTGCTCGGCGAGGACCAGGCCGCCGTGGGGCACAGCCTCGACCCTGGCTTCGTCCGGTGGCAGGCCGAACGGTCGGTGGAGGAACTCGGGCGCGCGGACGTGGTCTTCGTCCACAACCCCGAGCAGGCCGACCGGCACCGCCCCGGCATACACACCCGGCTCCGGGCTGCGTTCGCCGTGCTCGAAGACCTCACCCGTGCGGGCCGGATCGGCGGGTACGGGGTGGCGACCTGGTCCGGGCTCGACCACGCGGTGTTCACCGTGCGGGAGCTGCTCGGGCTCGCCCGGCAGGCCGCGGGGGCGGGGCGGCACCATCTCGTGGCGTTGCAGCAGCCGGTGAGCCTGGTCATGGACCGCCCGATCCGCCACGCCCTCGACGGCCGGGGCACCCTCGTCCAGGCCCGCGCCGCCGGACTGACCACGTTCGGCTCGGCCCCGCTCCACGGCGGCGACCTCCTGGGCCTGGTGACGCCGGAACTGGTCGACCTGATCCGGCCCGGGATCTCGGCGGCCGCCGCCTGCCTGCTGGCCGCCGCGTCAACCCCGGGCCTGGACGTCGTCCTCCTCTCCGCCAGCACCCCCACGAACTGGGCCGAGGCCACCGCCGCGCTCGCTCTACCGTTGGACGCCCGACGACTCAGGGAGATCACCGATGTATGCGCCACCCGATGACGGCACACGGGCCCGGATGGAGGCCGCGCTCAACGAAGCCGCCCGGCGCCTCGGCGTCGAGACGGCCCGGCCGCTCGCCTGGGGATGGCTCGGCTGCACCATCGGCGCCCGCGCCGGCGAGGACCGGTGGCTGCGGGTCGACTCCGGCAAAGCCGGCCGACCGCAGCGCGCACCGGGCGAGGGAACCACCGGCGCCGAGCAGCTGGTCCCCGGCGAAGTGCCGCGCCCCCGCCTGCACGCCGTCACCACGTGGACGGCCGACGGCTACACCTACGAAGCCGAACTGAGCGACCTGGTCACCACACCCGTCGTCTCCCCCCACCGGTGCGACCTCGTCACCGACCCGGGCCTGCCCGATCAGTGGTGGACAGACCTCCGCCACGCCCTCGACACGCTGGGCAAGACCGAAGGGGCGATGCGGGTCACGGTCCGCGACAGCTGGGCGGCACGGGCCTTCCCGCACTTCCTCGGCATCCCCGGGCCGTCGGAGATCGAGCGCACCACCGGCCACGGCGACCTGCAATGGGCGAACATCACCGGCCACCCGCTGACGATCCTGGACTGGGAACGCTGGGGGCGGATCCCGGTCGGCTTCGACGCGGGCACCCTGCACGCCGCCAGCCTCGCCGTCCCCACCGTCGCCGCCCGCATCCACGATGCCTTCGCCGACGTCCTCGACACCGACGCCGGCCGCGTCGGGGAGCTGTGCGCGCTCGCCGAGATGCTCCAGGCCGTCGCCCGCGGCTGGTACCCCCACCTCGCCCAACCACTCGCCGACCGGGCCGAACACCTCACCGGGGTACGCCCGCCGCATCAGCCTGCCCCAGACCTTCCGCGCGCCGCGTAACACTGCGCTCCGGTCCGTCGTTGACCGGAGCGGGAGCACATCCGGCCTCGGGGAACATCGGTACAGCGGTTATCGGTGAGAACGATCATGGCCGTCTAGCACAGTGATCCACTGCGCCGCTGGGGTTCGGCGAAACGCCTCCGGGCCCGGTCCGGGGCTGGCTACGGTCCGGTTCGTGCCGGTGGAATTTCTGAGCGATGAGCAGGCCGAGGCGTACGGTACGTTCGCCGAGGAGCCGACGAGGCCCGAGCTGGAGCGGTTCTTCTTCCTGGACGACGTGGACCGGGACCTGATCGCCTTGCGGCGGACGGAGCATCACCGGCTCGGGTTCGCGCTCCAGATGTGCACGGTGCGGTACGTCGGGCTGTTCCTGGAGGACCCGCTCGCGGCCCCTTGGCCGGTGGTCGAGCACCTGGCCGTGCAGCTCGGCATCGAGGACCCGTCCGTGGTCAAGCGGTACACGGAGCGGCGCCAGACGCTGTACGACCACGCGTGGGAGATCCGGGACGCCTACGGCTACCACCCCTACGAGGACGCCGAGTGGGGCCGGCGGTTCCGTACGTTCCTGCACGGGCGGGCGTGGACGCACGCCGAGGGACCGAAGGCGCTGTTCGACCACGCGGTGGGCTGGCTGCGCCGTCACCGGGTCCTGCTGCCCGGGGTGTCGGTGCTGGCCCGGCAGGTGTCGGAGGCGCGGCAAGTCGCGGAGAAGCGCCTGCACGCCACGGTCGCGGGCGCCGCCCGCCGCGCGGACCCGGCGCTGCCCGGGGACCTGGTGGCGACGCTGAAGACGCCGGAGGGCTCACGGTTCTCGGAGCTGGAGCGGCTGCGCCGGCCACCGACGCGGACGACGGGCACGGCGTTCGCCCGCGCGCTGGAGCGGGTGGACGAGATCGGCGCGTACCGGCTCGGGCGGCTGAGGCTGTCGCAGATCCCGCCGAACCGGATGGCGACGCTGGCCCGGTACGCGCTGGGCTCGAAGGCGCCCCTGCTGGAGCGGGCGGCGGAGCCCAAGCGCACGGCGATGCTCACCGCGGTGATGCGGCACCTGGAGGCGAAGGCGATCGACGAGGCCCTGGACCTGTTCCAGGTCCTCATGGCCACCCGGCTGCTGAACACGGCGAAGCGCAAGACGGAGAAGGAGCGGCTGTCCACGCTGCCGCAGTTGGAGAAGGCGTCACGGGTGCTCGCGCGGGCGGCGAAGGTGCTATTCGAAGAACTGGAGCTGGTCGAGGAGCAGGCGACGGACCTAGACGTGGCCGCGCTCTGGGCAGCCGTAGAGGAAGTCGCCCCCCCACGCCGCCGTGATGACCGCGGCGGCCACCGTGGTCTCGCTGGTGCCCGAGGACGAGAACTCGGCCGAGGTCGCCATGCGGGCCGCGCTCACGAACCGGTACGCCACGGTCCGTCCGTTCCTCGCGTTGCTGGGTGAGTCGAAGGCCCTGGACGCGGCGAGTGCCGGGAAGCGGGTCCTGGCCGGGGTGCGCGGCCTACCGGCGCTGGCCCGGCGGAAGGTGGGCGTCAAGCCGCTGTTGCCGCGCGAGGTGGACGACAAGCTCGTGCCGCCCACGTGGCGCAAGGCGGTGTACGCCAACCCCGATCTGCCGCAGGGCGCGGTGGACCGGGACGCGTACGTGGTGTGCGTGCTGGAACAGCTAGGCGGAGGTGAGCCTCCGTCAGCCCTTGTCAGTGCTGGGATTTACCCGTCCGCTCCGCGCAGGCGGAGGTGAGCCCGAGGGAGCAGACCTGGATCTGGCTGCTGATGCGTCCGCTCCGCGCAGGCGGAGGTGAGCCGGCCCGCGACGCGATGGTCCGTCCGATCCTGTCGTGCTCTCCGCGCGAGCGGAGGTGAGCCCAGAATGGCAACACTGTTCGCGCCGAGTGACCGGTGCTCTCCGCGCGAGCGGAGGTGAGTCGTCGACCATGGACTCCAAGGGCGGCATCGACCCGTCCGCCCCGCGCAGGCGGAGGTGAGCCGACGATCACGGAACCGCTGTCAGCCAGTCGGGCGTCCGCTCCGCGCAGGCGGAGGTGAGCCGAACGCCGCCTCGCCCCCGTCCCCGCCGGCGGCGTCCGCTCCGCGCAGGCGGAGGTGAGCCGGCCGCCCGCAGCGGCGCGGGGCCCCTGCCAACGTCCGCTCCGCGCAGGCGGAGGTGAGCCACTCGCGCGCGCGGTGTCAGTGGCGCACGCCACGTCCGCTCCGCGCAGGCGGAGGTGAGCCGGCCACCCTCAGGCGAGGTGAGCCAGCCGGCAAGCGCTCTGACCAGATCCTCCAGGCCTGGTCTCCGCGTGCGATCGAATGGGCGCAGCGCCCAGTTCTTTGAATCACGAATAGGCAAAGCCCTTCCAACACCCCAGGTCGCGAAGGGGTCCGCTCCGCGCAGGCGGAGGTGAGCCGGCGTTGCCCCCGCCCCGGGGCGAGTGCCGGCAGTGCTCTCCGCGCAGGCGGAGGTGAGCCGTGGCACGTGATTCCATGCGGCACTTCCACCACGTGCTCTCCGCGCAGGCGGAGGTGAGCCGGTGATCGGCTCCGACGAGTCGCTGCACATGGTGTGCTCTCCGCGCAGGCGGAGGTGAGCCGGCCCGCGACGCGATGGTCCGTCCGATCCTGTCGTGCTCTCCGCGCGAGCGGAGGTGAGCCGGAGGTGGTCGCACTGTATGGGACCGACTGTGGGCCCGCTCCGCGCAGGCGGAGGTGAGCCGGAGCGCAAGGCCCTCACGGAGGCCGTTAAGGCGTGCTCTCCGCGCGAGCGGAGGTGAGCCGACGTCGACGGCGCCCTGGACGACCCAGCGCAGGTCCGCTCCGCGCAGGCGGAGGTGAGCCGAAGGGGGCGACGACGGAGGACCGCGCTCGGCTGTGCTCTCCGCGCGAGCGGAGGTGGGCCGAGGCTGGCCACAGCCGCGCCGAGCCAAACGGAGGGGACCGGGCGGCCTGGCCTCCGACGAGGGGGACGCCAGGACGCTTGCCCAGTCCTCGTCCTGCCAGCGCTCCCGGTCCGGAACTGCTGAACAGCCGTCAAGGGGTCGTCGATCAGATTCAATGGGCACAGAGCCACGTTCCTTGAATCACGAATAGGCAAAGCCCCTCAAACTCCCCAGGTCGCGAAGGGTCCGCTCCGCGCAGGCGGAGGTGAGCCGGACGGCCAGGTCGAGGGCGCGGCCGGTGACCTGTCCGCTCCGCGCAGGCGGAGGTGAGCCGGAGTTGTTGCCCACGGAGGCGGTGTTGAAGTCGTCCGCTCCGCGCAGGCGGAGGTGAGCCGATGTTCCACATGTGCTCGCCCGGCCGGGGCTCGTCCGCTCCGCGCAGGCGGAGGTGAGCCGCCGCTCTGCCCGGTCCAGGCGACGACCATCGGGTCCGCTCCGCGCAGGCGGAGGTGAGCCGGCCGAGATCGAGATGTTCGACTCGCTGCGCTCGTCCGCTCCGCGCAGGCGAAGGTGAGCCGTGATCTACGCGGCCGTTACCGGGCAGACTGACGTCCGCTCCGCGCAGGCGGAGGTGAGCCGCTGGTTCTAGGTCTGACATGTGTCCAGCCGCTGTCCGCTCCGCGCAGGCGGAGGTGAGCCGAGGACCGCCGGCGCTGTCTGGCCCGGGAGGAGGTCCGCTCCGCGCAGGCGGAGGTGAGCCGTCCCACTCCCAGACGTCGCTGAACTCGTAGCCGTCCGCTCCGCGCAGGCGGAGGTGAGCTGGCCACCCTCAGGCGAGGTGAGGCAGCCGGCAAGCGCTCTGACCAGATGCTCCAGGCCTGGTCTCCGCGTGCGATTGAATGGGCGCAGCGCCCAGTTCTTTGAATCACGAATAGGCAAAGCCCTTCCAACGTCGCAGGTCGCGAAGGGTGCTCTCCGCGCGAGCGGAGGTGAGCCGATTTCCGCGTCTTAGCAGGTCAGAGCCGGTCTGTGCTCTCCGCGCGAGCGGAGGTGAGCCGTCGGGGTCAGTGCGGCGCTTGAGCACAACGGCGTGCTCTCCGCGCGAGCGGAGGTGAGCCGGGCGAGGAAGGCGAAGACGGCAGCAAGCAGTGGTGCTCTCCGCGCGAGCGGAGGTGAGCCGTAGAGGCAGGGGACATTCGACTGGATTGCCAAGTGCTCTCCGCGCGAGCGGAGGTGAGCCGTCGGCGTCGCGCTGCCGGTCGATCCTCTCGTGGTGCTCTCCGCGCGAGCGGAGGTGAGCCGGGTCCGAGGCGGGCCCGGTAACGAGGGGAGCGGTGCTCTCCGCGCGAGCGGAGGTGAGCCGTGCCGGACCCCCTCGCGGACGGCCAGCGCCTCGTGCTCTCCGCGCGAGCGGAGGTGAGCCGTACCAGATCAAGATCGGTGACACGGGAGCGGAGTGCTCTCCGCGCGAGCGGAGGTGAGCCGCTGAGAACGGCGGCCGTCTGCCTGAGGCTTGAGTGCTCTCCGCGCGAGCGGAGGTGAGCCGAGGCGGACGGGGGATACCTGGCTGCCTGCCCGGTGCTCTCCGCGCGAGCGGAGGTGAGCCGCCGCGCTGGCAGCGCCCCCTTGCCGCTACGGTGTGCTCTCCGCGCGAGCGGAGGTGAGCCGGAACCGCGCCGGCACGGTTGCGACGGGTGACGGTGCTCTCCGCGCGAGCGGAGGTGAGCCCAGCGGGAGCAGCTGCGCCGCTTCGTCTCCCACTGGCGCCCCACGGGGTGATCTCGACGCCTCATTGCCGCCCACGCACAGCGTGGGTACGGGCGGGACGCCGCCGCAAGGCCCGAGCGGGCAAGGTTCCTCGAACGGGCCACCAGCCGCCCCCGACAGGGTGGCTAGGTGACCGGACGTAGCCCGGTTCAGCGTCACAGCAGCCGTTTCCAGTACCTGGGTTTGCTCAACGCCTGGTGTACGGGCGAGCGCCCCGGTCAGTCCCTGTCTTCCTGCAACTTCAGCATCTCGAAAAAGCCCCCTGCCTGACTGATCAACTCGTCGTACGTACCCGTTTCGGAGACGCGGCCCTGGTCGAGCACAACGATCCGGTCGGCGAGGCGGGTGTTGGCCAGACGATGGGTGATGAATACGGTCGCTCGCCCGGCGGCGAGGGCCTTGAGTCGGGTGTAAATGCGGTGCTCGGCGCGGGCGTCGAGGGCGGCGGTCGGCTCGTCCATCACCAGTACAGGGGCGTCGCGGTGAAAGGCGCGGGCGACCGCGATGCGCTGCCACTGCCCGCCGGACAGGTCGTGTCCGCCCCACCAGGAGCGGGCCAGTGAGGTGTCCAGCCCCCGTGGCAATGCGGTGATGACGCTGTCGGCGCCCGCCGCCTCGGCGGCGGCATGCACGGCTGTGTCGCCTTCGGGGCGGGGCTGGCCGAGGGTGATGTTCTCGCGGGCGGCCAGCGGCCAGCGCGTGTAGTCCTGCGGCACAAGCGCCACCTTCGACAGCACCCCGGCCGGGTCGGCGTCCGCCAGGTCCACCCCGTCCCATCGCACCGAGCCCGTCGTGGGGAGGAACAGGCCGGTCAGTACGCGGGCGAGGGTGGTCTTGCCGGCGCCGTTCTCGCCGACCAGCGCGATGACCTCGCCGCGTTTGAGGTCCAGGTTGATGCCGTCGAGCGCGGGGGCGTCTGCGCCGGGGTAGGTGAAGGAGACGGCCGTGGCGGTGATCACCTGCGGTCCGTCCTCGGCGACCGGGGCCGAACCGCGTCGAGTCGTCCACGGCTTGGCCACGGTCAGGAAGCGAGTCCAGTCGTCCAGCGACAGGGAGGTGCGAAACAGCCGGGCCCCTGCCCGGACCGTCGTCGCGAGTGCGGCACCGGAGGTCCGTACGGCCAGGGCGGCGGTTCCCGCCGCGGCCAACTCCATGCGGCCGGTGGCCACGAGCAGGACGAGCACGCCCCAGGTCGCGGCGGTGCCGACGGCGGTGAGCGCGTCGCCGATGCCCTGCACCACCAGGGCCTGCCTCGTCGCCCGCAGCTGCTCGGCCTCCAGGCGGCCGGAGACGATGCGGTACTGGCGGATGAGGAACCCGGCCATGGTGCCCGCGCGGACCTCATCGGCGGTGTTCCGCTCCGTGGTGTACGAGCGGAACACGTTCCGCAGGCGGGAGTCGGCCAGGTTGCGGTGGCGGGCCGCGTGCTCGATCCGGGCCCCGCGCACCGCTCCCCAGGCACATGGGACGACCGAGGCGATCAGCAGGGGCAGCATCACCGGGTGCAGCACGGTGACCATGGTCGCCGCGGCAGCGAGCTGGGCGGCGGCGGAGGTCAGCAGCTGGGCGTCGAGAATGAGGTCGCCGGTCTTCTCCACGCCGTCGGTGGCGGCGGCATGAGCGTCCTCGAAGTCCGGGTCCTCGTATGCGGCCAGCTCGGCGGCGGTGGCGGCGGTGATGACCTCAAGGTCTGCTTCGCGTACGGCCTTCGGAGCGAGCCGGGCAGCGGACGCACGGGCGGCGGCATCCAGCAGGTAGCGGCCGGATGCCGCGAGGCCGAGCACCACCAGCGCGGTCAGGTTGCCGCGCAGCCCGGCGGCGATGTCGTCTCCGGTGAACATGGCGGACAGCACGCGTGTGGTGGCCGCCAGCGCGGTCGCGGTGAGCGCGGCGGCGCCGAGCTGGCAGGCGAGCAGGGCCACCACCGCGCGGCGATCGGTGCGCCAGCCGAGACGGGCCGCCTGGGCAAGGGTGGCTGGCAGACGACGCGCTATCGCGGTGGTGGACAGGCTGACACTCGCCTCGAAGTGCCGGTCGGAGGCCAGGCGCATGACCGGCGGCTGGCCCGCCGCGGCAGCGGGCGAAGAGGGTACGGAAGAACTCACGCACCCCATGAGGAAGCCGGACCAGGCGGGAAGGCAACGGGATTGTTCCGCACACTGCGCATCGGCCCTGGTCGCCCCACCTGCCTGTCAGCCGCACCACCTGGTTTTCACTCGTTCGAGTGAGGTCGTGATCCGGGGCGGGGAAGCTCGGGCCGGCCCCGGATCACGGCAGCCCGGTGCCGTCTACGGCACGGTCATCACTGGCATCCAGGGCCGGTCGACGGCGTCGCCGATGTCGCGTCCGACCGCGCCTTCGGGTACCTCGGCCCAGGCATGTGCGGCGTCGGGCAGGAAGCGGGCGCCGAGCGCCCAACGGGCCTGGCGGCCGGTGAGGGCAGCGGCGATGACGGTGGCGAGACTGACCTCCATGCACGCGATCCGGCCCGGCAACCAGGAGGGAATCACCGCCTGTACGGCCGTGTAGAGGGCTTCGAGGCGGGCGAGGCGCACGTACGGCAGCCCGCGCAGCAGCCGCACGGCGGCGATCTGCCAGCGCAGCGGGCACTGGCTCGTGGCCAGGGAGAGGGCGAGCGCGACGGCGGCCACCAGCCGGTCACGCGCCGGGGCAGTGGGCCGGGTGGCGGGGACCATGACCGTCATCGGCGCCACCACCTCCTTCGGACACGCCTGGGGCGGTCGGTATCGACCAGGACGCCGACGGCCACCAGCTCGTCGACGAACGCGGCGATCTGGCCACTGACCTGCTGCGGGTCCTGGCCGGCGGGGATGGCGATCTCGTCGGCGAGCCCAGGTGTGCCGCCGCGGACGGTGATGGCGTGCCAGATGCGGGAGGCGTCCGTATCGAGCATCAGCCACGCTCCGCGCCGGACGTCGAGCACCGCCGTGCCGTGCTGGGAGGCGGCGTGATGGATGTGCGGTGCAGGGGTCAGCATGCCGCCTCCAGCTCGCTGGCCTGGCCGGTCAGCCACCAGCACGTCACGATCAGCTGATGCAGATCGGCGATCACCGTGACGCTCTGCCCCCGGGCCGCCTGCGCGAGCGCGGACCGTACGGCCCCAGGGTCGACGAGCCCGCCCTCCGCGAGCGGGCTGGAGGCGACCAGCTCGTCGAGCCGGCCCTGGTGACGGGCGAGTCCAGCGATCCGCTGGGCGGTGAACGAGCCCTTCGAGCGGCGGGAAGTCAGCCAGTCGGGCAAGTGCGGCAGCGACTCGCGTAGCAGCGGCTTGTAGGCCACCAGCCCCCGCCGGGCCAGGGCCGGGACGGCGAACGCGGCGCGGACGACCTGGTTGTCCAGGTACGGATACACCGGCCGGATGCCGAGGGCGTGCCCGTACGGGATCCAGCCGCGGGCACAGGCGCCCACCGACCGGAGCGCGGCCCACTGGTCGAACTCGTCGGCATTCGAAGGCTGCTGGTCGCGGGCGGCCTGCCGCAGCAGGGCGGCAACCTGGTGGCGGCCATAGCCGGTGAGCCAGGACGCGCCTGCTCCAAGACGGCACCACGACCAGCCGGCCTGGGCGGCCTGGGGCGTGGCAGGCCCGCGCTCCAGGGCCTCGGCGGCACGTTCGAGGGCGCCGGCCCGGCCGAGGGCGGCGGCGTCTTTGAGGGCCTTCCAGTACGGGCCGGGTGCGGTGTTGCGGAGCCGGGCGAACGCCACGACCTGGCGGTGGGCCTCGCGCCGCCGGCCGTCTTGGAGGAGGCGGACCCAGCAGGAGCTGGAGGCGTCCAGCGCGATGTCCCCGCCGTGTCCGGTCAGGTGCAGCGGCAGGGCGCGCACCGGGTCCAGGTAGCAGGCGTCCATCGCGAACATGGCCGCCGCCAGCACCGGCTCTGCTGCGGCCGGCTGCCCGGCTGGGAAGCCGAACGGCAGCTGCTCGTCGCCTCCGGTGGCCACCGAGTGCCGGGCACCGGTGTGCTCGGCGATGCGGGCGGCGTACGCCATGTCCTCGCCGCTGGTGTAGCCGTCGGTGTAGGTGACCGCGTGCACCGGCCCGGCGTCGGCCGCGAGGACGACAGCCGCCGAGGAGTCCAGCCCGCCGGACAGGTCCGCCCCCACCACGCCATCGGCTGCGCGGACGCGGTACTGGACGGCGTCGGTGAGCACCTGCCCGAACCGGTCTGCGCCTTCCCGGAGCTCATCCACGGGCTTCACGCCGGTGATGTCGATGAGCTGCGGCGGTGCCCCGGGCGCGAGCAGCAGCCCGAACCCGCCGGGCACCAGGCGGATCTGTTCGTACAGGCTGCGGTGGGGCCAGTGGTGCTCGCCCACGGTCAGCCGGGCCGCCAGATGCGGCAGATCCGGCACCAGCGGGCGCCCCAGGAGGCTGGCCTCGCTCGCCCACGCCGTCTCCTTGCCGCGCAGCGTGTGGTAGACGGCCCGCAGGCCGGCCAGGTCACCGCACACGAACCGCTGCCGCCCGTTGTCGGCAACCACCCAGTACGAGCCCAGCCACCGCGTGAGTTCGACCCACCGGCCCGCCCGCACGGCCGGAAGGGCGTCCATCAGCTCCTGCTCGGTGAGCAAGAGGTCGCCCACGACGGCGAGGGCGACCGACCCCTCGGAGACCGTCCGCACCCGCGCACCCGCGGCCCGGCGGACGTCGCCGAGCCCTTCGACTTCCGTCCCGTTCACGGCGGCGGTGCCGCCGCTGATCCACTCCCGTTCCATCTGTACGCCTCCCCTTGATCAGCCCTGTGGCGCGCCCGGGGGCCGGCCGTACGACGGCCGGCCCCCGGGGTGCTCGGTTTAAGGTCCTTCGGGCTTCTCAGCCCTCGAAGTAGTTGTCCTTGTCCGAGTCGTTGAACGTCTGGCGGCCCAGGGTGAGGGCGGCCACCGGGTGGGTGCTGATCTGCGGCGCGAAGCCGCTGGTGCTCGGTGCCGCGGCGGGCTTGTCCTGGACGGCGGGCTTGGTGGTGACGGTGGTCTGCTCGGCCATGACCGGTTCCCTTGTCATCGGTGGATGTGGAGGTGGTGCTTGGTGCTGTCTCCATGTCACCGCGTTCGAAGGTCCGTTCCCAGAGACGGAGATGGGTACTTGCTGGGAGTGGATCTGGGAGAAAACTGGGACGCGCTTGGGAGGTCAGCCCGCCTGGAGAAGGTCCAGGACGGTCTGGTGGTAGACGGCGTACACCGTGGGGAGTTCGGCGAGGTGGGCACGTTCGTCGATGCCGTGCAGCCCCTCATACGGCACCCCGAAGCCGGCGGTGGCCGGGATGCCCTCCCCGGCGAGCAGGTTGCCGATGTTCGACGGGCCCGCGGTCTTCGCCCTCACCGCAAGTCCCGCCCATGCGGCGGCGCCCAGCAAGGCGGCGGCGGGCTGCTCGTCCTCGCGGAGCCGGAAGGGCGGCCACGTGGCGACTGTGGTGACCTCGGTCGGGCACGGGGTGGGCAGCTCCGCGTCGAGTTCGGCGACGGCCTTGCGGATGAGGGTCTCGGCGTCGTGGGCGTCGAAGCCGGGGGTCGTGCGCACGTCGACGTTCAGGTCGCACCGGTCGGGGGTGACCGAGAAGCCCTGGCCGCCGTGGAAGGAGGTCACCGACAGCTTCGGCGGCAGCGGGAACCCCGAGCCGCCGTCCACGCCCGGCAGTTCGGCCGCGTCGAGGAGGCGTACGAGGTGGGCGGCCCGGGTGATCGCGCCGACCACGGTCTTGCTGGACCCGGAGTGCCCGGAGGGGGCGTGCACGGCGATGGTGGCCCGCCACAGGCCCCGGCCGCCGACGACGACGTCGCCCAGCCCGGGGTAGCCGATCATCACCCCGGCCGGGCGGGCCGCGGCCTCATCGGCGAGGTAGGCGCGGGCACCGCCGAAGCCGCCCGTGTGCTCGTCCACGTCCAGGAGCACGGCAAGCCCGCCGTGCAGATCAGAGGCGCGGGGCAGCAGGTCGGCGGCGATGTGGCAGAACGCCGCCGCGGCGAGCTTGGAGTCAGCCGAGCCACGGCCGCGCAGCCAGCCGTCCACGATGTCGCCGGAGGCCGGTGGGAAGGACCAGGCGGTCTCGTCTCCGTACGGGGCGGTGTCCACGCACGCGTCCAGCGTCCACCACGGCCCCGGCCGGCCGCCGGGGATCTCCACCAGCAACCCCACCAGTTCGCCCGCCTCGTCGTGCAGACGCCGGTGCGGCACGGTGCGGGCGGCGAGCCAGTCCTCCAGCACGGTAAGGACGGGCTCGTAATCGTCGATCCCGCCCCGGCTCGGCCGACGGATCAGCTCCTGGGCCAGCTCGACCACGGACCCCGTACGGGCCTGGGCGGCCTCCTGAAGGCTCTCGCTCACGTCTCTCCCCACCACGTGTCAGTTGTGCCGTACGGGCAGCGCGCGGACGGCTTCGATCGTCTCCACCGGCCGCGCGGACGCGCACGCCTCCCGCCCATGGTGGACCAGCCCTACAGCCGCCTCACGACCGAGTAAGACGCCGCAGTCGAAACCCTCGGCCCCGTGGAAGCTGGGCAGCGGCACGACGGCCTGTGTCTCGGAGGCGACGAAGAAGCGTTCCAGCGCCTCTGTGGGTTCGACGAGCCCGATGTGCAGCGTCTTCACGCCGTTGCGGCGCGCGGACGGATCGCGCAACTCCAGGAGCCGTACCAGGTGGTCGGCCAGCGCCCGGTGCCGCGGCGGCCCGTACAGCACCCGGTAGTGGACCAGGTCCGGGTGCTGGGCTACGGCGGTCTCGATCGCCGCCAGATACGCCTTCTCCCTGCTCCGGGAGCCGGTGACGACCAGCTGCTCACGCGCCCCGGCTGCGACGTCGACCATCGCCTCGACCAGGTCCGTCCAGCGGGTGAGCACCTTGACCACCACGGCGGTGCCGGAGGACTCCAGCACACTGGTGGCTGGACCGTCCTGATGAGCGAACAGCACCTCCGGGCGTTCGCGGTACAGCTGGCACAACCCGGCCCGGTTCCGTTTGCCCGTACGGCGCCGCCCGGACTCCCACGCGCTGAGCAGGCTCGCGTCCGTCGCCCCGCCGGTGATCGCGTTCAGGGCGTCGGCGGCCTCCTCCAGCGTCATGTTCCGCGCCACCCGGGCCCGCTTGAGCGCCGAATCCGCATCTCTGGCCGCGGCCACGGACACCGCCCCCTCCCCATCCGCCGGCATGTACCCGCAGTCTTCCCTGCGCGCTGGCGGTTCAGAAGGCCCTCACAGGCCACGGCCATACGCCGCGTCACTGTCAGAAACAACCCTTTGCCCCGAGTCCGCTCCGCGCAGGCGGAGGTGAGCCGCCCCGCACCATGGCGGGGCCTTCGGTTCGTCAGTGCTCTCCGCGCGAGCGGAGGTGCGTCGGTCGCCGTCATCACGCCCACCGGCCTGGCCTCGTGCTCTCCGCGCGGGCGGAGGTGAGCCGGGGGGGCGCAGCTCAAGGGAAACTCGCAGGAAGCCTCTTCGCGCAAACGGAGGGGAACGGGCGGCCTGGCCTCCGGCGAGGGGGACGCCAGGACGTTTACCCAGTCCTCGTCCTGCCAGCGCTCCTGCTCCGGAACCACTGAATAGCCTCCATGAGGCAAGCGATCAGGTTCAATGGGCGCAGAAGCCCGTTCCTCGAAGTCACGAATTGGCAAAGCCCCTCAAACACCCCAGGTCGCGAAGGGCCCGCTCCGCGCAGGCGGAGGTGAGCCGGAACACGCGACCCGGCTCTACGCCGTCCTGGTGTCCGCTCCGCGCAGGCGGAGGTGAGCCGGCGACGGCGTCCACGTAGACGCTCAGGGGCCGGTCCGCTCCGCGCAGGCGGAGGTGAGCCGGAGACGCAGGGGTACGTGGCATCGATCATGGAGTCCGCTCCGCGCAGGCGGAGGTGAGCCGGTGAGGGAGGCGGTGGAGACCGCCGTCACCGCGTCCGCTCCGCGCAGGCGGAGGTGAGCCGCGTCTCCCGCTCGCCCTCGGTGCCGTGCAGGGGTCCGCTCCGCGCAGGCGGAGGTGAGCCGTGCGAAGTCCCCGAGTTCGTCCAGGACCAGGCGTCCGCTCCGCGCAGGCGGAGGTGAGCCGGACAACTCGGGCTTCTACAACCCGGGCAGCACGTCCGCTCCGCGCAGGCGGAGGTGAGCCGCCCGCAACTTCGCGAAGACCGCGAGGGTCGGCGTCCGCTCCGCGCAGGCGGAGGTGAGCCGAGAACGGTGCGCACGGTGCGTTCGACGCCGAAGTCCGCTCCGCGCAGGCGGAGGTGAGCCGCCGAAGCCCGAATGCCCGGACGCAGTGGATTTGTCCGCTCCGCGCAGGCGGAGGTGAGCCGGGCAAGAAGGCCGACGGAGGGGAACGGGCGTCCTGGCCTCCGGCGAAGGGGCCCCGGGACACTTGCCCAGTTCTCGTTTTGCCAGCGCTCCTGCTCCGGAACGACTGAACCGCCGCCACAAGGCCGTCAATCAGATTCAATGGGCGCAGAAGCCCGTTCCTTGAAGTCACGAATTGGCAAAGCCCCTCAAACACCCCAGGTCGCGAAGGGTCCGCTCCGCGCAGGCGGAGGTGAGCCGCCGTGGTGGCGTCCACGCCGGGCCAGGTCGGCGTCCGCTCCGCGCAGGCGGAGGTGAGCCGCACGTCTACGCCAGGGCCCGCAGGTGGGCGCAGTGCTCTCCGCGCGAGCGGAGGTGAGCCGGGGCATTCCCGGTTCGGGCGGTCGTAGACCACGTGCTCTCCGCGCGAGCGGAGGTGAGCCGCACGAGCCCGACCCCGCGATCCCGCCGCTGGAGTGCTCTCCGCGCAGGCGGAGGTGAGCCGCGCTGACGGGTCAGAGGTTGCGGAGGTAGGCCGTGCTCTCCGCGCAGGCGGAGGTGAGCCGGTGTCGGGGCTCACCACCCACACCGCGCGGTCGTGCTCTCCGCGCAGGCGGAGGTGAGCCGTCGCACAGGGTCTTCGTCGGAAGCCCAGGCCCGTGCTCTCCGCGCAGGCGGAGGTGAGCCGGTGACGTGCTCGCCCTGTTCCCATTCGAGCTGGTCCGGTCCGCGCAGGCGAAGGTGAGCCGGAGATCCTGTCCCTGCTGGTCTACCTCGCGCGGTCCGCTCCGCGCAGGCGAGGTGAGCCGTCGTCCGAGTGCACCAGCACGGCCAGCACCCCGTCCGCTCCGCGCAGGCGGAGGTGAGCCGCTCACCCGTGCCCGCGTACAGGGCGTCGGCCCGTCCGCTCCGCGCAGGCGGAGGTGAGCCCGCCTACGCGGGCCCGTACAGGTCGCTGGGTCAGTGCTCTCCGCGCGAGCGGAGGTGAGCCGCGCCAGCGGCGCCCGCGGATCCTGACTGAGGAGTCCGCTCCGCGCGAGCGGATGTACGCCATATCCCTTGGGCCTGCGAGGAATGATCAGGCCGTGCTCTCCGCGCGGGCGGAGGTGAGCCGCCGGTGGGCTCCAAGGGCGGCATCGACCCGTCCGCTCCGCTCAGGCGGAGGTGAGCCGTTGCGGCTGCCAGGGCAAGCGCGGAGCACTGGGGTGCCGTCGGCCTGGTCGGCGATAGTGGTTACCAGGAGGATCGGTCGGCTGTTGTCTGGCCACCGCTCCTGCTCTGGAACAAATGAACAGCCACCATGAGGCAAGGGATCAGATTCAATGGACGTAGAGCCTGCTCCTTGAAGTCATGAATCGGCAAAGCCCCCACAACGCCCCAGGTCGCGAAGGGGTGCTCTCCGCGCGAGCGGAGGTGAGCCGAGCCCGGTGTTGAGGTCCTCCGTGCTGGTCGCGTGCTCTCCGCGCGAGCGGAGGTGAGCCGTCCGCGTCACCCACCGGCGGTTGATCAGGGTGGTGCTCTCCGCGCGAGCGGAGGTGAGCCGTCTGTCATTGTTGATCTTTTCTGCGGATACTCGTGCTCTCCGCGCGAGCAGAGGTGAGCCCGGGGGCCGCAGCTCAAGGGAAACCCGCAGGAAGCCTCTTCACGCCAACGGAAGGGAACGGGCGGCCTGGCCTCCGGCGAGGGGGACGCCAGGACGCTAGCCCAGTCCTCGTCCTGCCAGCGCTCCCGGTCCGGAACCACTGAACAGCCGCCATGAGGCAAGCGATCAGGTTCAATGGGCGCAGAAGCCCGTTCCTTGAAGTCACGCATTGGCAAGGCCCCCACAACGCCCCAGGTCGCGAAGGGTCCGCTCCGCGCAGGCGGAGGTGAGCCGGACTTGTGAGCCTGTGTGCGCTATACCTTGACGTCCGCTCCGCGCAGGCGGAGGTGAGCCACGCGCGCGGGTTTCAACCACTATGCCGGCCGTGTCCGCTCCGCGCAGGCGGAGGTGAGCCGGCATGGACGCCGGTGCAGAACCACGACGGCTAGTCCGCTCCGCGCAGGCGGAGGTGAGCCGCTGCGGGGAACAGTTCCAGTTGCTCGACCGCCGTCCGCTCCGCGCAGGCGGAGGTGAGCCGGCGCACACGGCGCACGTGGTCCCGGCCGGGATGTCCGCTCCGCGCAGGCGGAGGTGAGCCGGACAAGGCGTCCCCGGTCCTGGTGTTCACCCGGTCCGCTCCGCGCAGGCGGAGGTGAGCCGCTTCTCCGTCTGCTGACACTCCAACGGATCGAGTCCGCTCCGCGCAGGCGGAGGTGAGCCGTGTGCTGAAAGCGCCACCTCTACGTCTCGTCAGTCCGCTCCGCGCAGGCGGAGGTGAGCCGGCCCGCACCGGACGGTGCGGGCCTTCGTGGGGGTCCGCTCCGCGCAGGCGGAGGTGAGCCGATGCTCGGGATGGAGCGCCTGTTTCAGGTGCTGTCCGCTCCGCGCAGGCGGAGGTGAGCCGCGTTCAGCAGGCGCGTTTCGACGCTGCTTCCTGTCCGCTCCGCGCAGGCGGAGGTGAGCCGATGACCTCCGGGCCGTCTCCCCATCGGGCCTGGTCCGCTCCGCGCAGGCGGAGGTGAGCCGGTCATTCCGCGAACCCTGTTCGGTCAGCTACTGTCCGCTCCGCGCAGGCGGAGGTGAGCTGGTGCCGGACTGGACACCTGACGGCTTGTTGATGTCCGCTCCGCGCAGGCGGAGGTTTGCCGCCTGAGGTCGTATCCGACACTGGTGTGGTGGATCAGCTTGAGCAGACCGTTGGACTCGTCCGCGACGTCGTGGGACCAGAGCTCCTGGGAACGTACCTCCACGGCTCCGCCGTGCTCGGGGGCCTCGCCCCGGCCAGCGACCTTGACGTCCTGGCCGTCACCCGGCGCAGTCTCGACGAGCCGACGCGGCGTGCGCTTACCCAGGGCCTGCTTGCAATCTCCGGCCTCTCTTCCACTGTGCGGCCGATCGAACTCACCGTCGTCGTCCAGTCCCAGGTCCGCCCCTGGCGGTTCCCGCCGACCGGAGACTTCCTCTACGGCGAATGGCTGCGCGACGAACTCCAGACTGGCGAGCCGCCGCAGCCCGGCCCCATGCCGGACCTGGCCCTGGTCCTCACCGTAACTCTGTCAGGCAACCATCCCCTGACCGGGCCGCCTCCCGCCAAGCTCCTCGACCCGGTACCGCATGCCGACCTCGTCCGGGCGAGTGTCGCGGGCATCCCCGAACTCCTGGCCGAACTGGACGACGACACCCGCAACGTCCTGCTTACCCTCGCCCGCATCTGGACCACCCTCGCCACCGGCGAGATCAAGACCAAGGACGAAGCCGCCAGCTGGGCCCTTGCCCACCTTCCTCCGGAACACCGCCCCGCCCTGGAACACGCACGGAAGCTGTACCTCACCTGCCACTACCAGGACGAGGTCTGGAGCGACAGGGTGAAGGCCCAGGTTCGCCCGCTCATAGACGAGGTGCTCACCCGGATCGACCGCCTGCACCGACGGGATGAGTACCCGGTCCCACGATAGGCAGAGCGATCAGTGTCGGAAAACGAAGGCACCCTCAAGTGATCAACGCACTGCTGCGGCACGGGGTGGAGCGGAACGACATCCATGTCGACACTGCGAGTGGCGCGAAGGCGTCCCGTCCGAAGCTCGACCTCGTGCTGCAGCTGCTGCGGCCCGGCGACACCTTGAAGATCACCCGGCTTGACCGCCTCTCCCGCTCCGTCCTCCACCTCGTCACCCTCGGCGCCGACCTGCGCGAGCGAGGCATCGGGCTGCACGTGATTGAGCAGGGCATCGAGGCCTCCACGGTGGAGGGCCGGGCCTTGTTCGGAATGCTGTCAGTACTGGCAGAGTTCCAGCGCGAGCTCATCGTGGCGAACACGCTGGACGGCCTCGCCGCCGCGGGCGCAAGGGCGGTCGGCGCCCCAGCCTCACCGAGGACCAGGCCGCGCTCGCCCAGCAGCTTTACGACGCGCGGGAGAAGACTGTTCAGCAGATCGCCGACCTGTTCGGGGTACCCCGTTCCACGGTCTACGGCCACCTCGACCGCGAGAAGACCGTGCCCCGGCAGCCCAAAGGCACCGCGCCTGCGAAGCCCTGACCGCTACCTTGCGGCTGGGGTCAGAGATAGGACTCCGGGGCCATCTGGGGCGTACGGCCTGAGTCGAGCCGAGAGGCGATCTGGTTGGTGCACTCGGCTGGTGACAAGGTTTGTTGGCGGTAGGGGACGGGAAAGTGTGCGCACGGACAGGCGGCGGATCCAGACGGCGGTGCTCGGCAGGGCAGACTTGGATGAGCCGTTGATGCTGCCGATGGAAGCGATCGAGCTGGATGCGTTCCGTCGCCGCTGTGTCCGCTCCGCGCAGGCGGGGGTATGCCGTTTCGGACCGCCAGGGCGTGCGCAGAGCGCAGGGGTGCCGTCGGCCTCGTCTGCGAAAGTGGTTGCCAGGAAATGACCGTCAGGCTGACCTCTGGCCAGCGCTCCTGCTCCGGAACTACTGAACAGCCGCCAAGGGGTCGTCGATCAGATTCAATGGGCACAGAGCCACGTTCCTTGAATCACGAATAGGCAAAGCCCCCACAACACCCCCGGTCGCAAAGGGTCCGCTCCGCGCAGGCGGAGGTGAGCCGGGCCTCCGGGTGGACAAAGGTACGTCCCCTCGGTGCTCTCCGCGCGAGCGGAGGTGAGCCCGGGGGCCGCAGCTCAAGGGAAACTCGCAGGAAGCCTCTTCGCGCCAACGGAGGGGAACGGGCGGCCTGGCCTCCGGCGAGGGGGGCGCCAGGACGCTTGCCAGTTCTCGTCCTGGCAGCGCTCCTGCTCCGGAACCACTGAATAGCCGCCATGAGGCAAGCGATGAGGTCCAATGGGCGCAG
>NZ_JBVJDW010000011.1:131111-298498 GCF_055582085.1 Streptomyces sp. NPDC042259
GGGGAACGGGCGGCCTGGCCTCCGGCGAGGGGGACGCCAGGACGCTTGCCAGTTCTCGTCCTGGCAGCGCTCCTGCTCCGGAACCACTGAATAGCCTCCATGAGGCAAGCGATGAGGTCCAATGGGCGCAGAAGCCCGGTCCTTGAAGTCACGAATTAGCAAAGCCCCTCAAACACCCCAGGTCGCGAAGGGTCCGCTCCGCGCAGGCGGAGGTGAGCCGCAGATCGACGAATGGTCGCCCCGGGTCGCTCTGTCCGCTCCGCGCAGGCGGAGGTGAGCCGCCGTGACACCGGTCCCGGACGCGGGTGTATTCGTCCGCTCCGCGCAGGCGGAGGTGAGCCCGGGGGCCGCAGCTCAAGGGAAACCCTCAGGAATCCTCTTCACGCCAACGGAGGGGAACGGGCGGCCTGGCCTCCGGCGAGGGGGACGCCAGGACGCTTGCCAGTTCTCGTCCTGGCAGCGCTCCTGCTCCGGAACCACTGAATAGCCGCCATGAGGCAAGCGATGAGGTCCAATGGGCGCAGAAGCCCGGTCCTTGAAGTCACGAATTGGCAAAGCCCCTCAAACACCCCAGGTCGCGAAGGGTCCGCTCCGCGCAGGCGGAGGTGAGCCGCAGATCGACGAATGGTCGCCCCGGGTCGCTCTGTCCGCTCCGCGCAGGCGGAGGTGAGCCGCCGTGACACCGGTCCCGGACGCGGGTGTATTCGTCCGCTCCGCGCAGGCGGAGGTGAGCCCGGGGGCCGCAGCTCAAGGGAAACCCTCAGGAATCCTCTTCACGCCAACGGAGGGGAACGGGCGGCCTGGCCTCCGGCGAGGGGGACGCCAGGACGCTAGCCCAGTCCTCGTCCTGCCAGCGCTCCCGGTCCGGAACTACTGAACAGCCGCCACAAGGCCGTCGACCAGATTCAATGGGCACAGAAACCCGTTCCTAGAAGTCACGAATTAGCAAAGCCCCTCAAACATCCCAGGTCGCGAAGGGTCCGCTCCGCGCAGGCGGAGGTGAGCCGTCGTCGGACGACGGCACCACCATTCGCCAGTCGTCCGCTCCGCGCAGGCGGAGGTGAGCCGCTGTTCAGCGGCGCGACACCACCGGCGGCACCGTCCGCTCCGCGCAGGCGGAGGTGAGCCGGCCGACGTCCACCGTGCGACAGGGGTGGCCCGGTCCGCTCCGCGCAGGCGGAGGTGAGCCGGTGGTGTGCCAGCTCGCGAAGGCCGCGTGGGGGTCCGCTCCGCGCAGGCGGAGGTGAGCCGCCATTCCCCGAAGGGGAGGTTATGAAGGGCGTGTGCTCTCCGCGCAGGCGGAGGTGAGCCGTCGGCGAGCTTCGGCCAGAAGGCCAGGACTGCGTGCTCTCCGCGCGAGCGGAGGTGAGCCGTCGACCATGGACTCCAAGGGCGGCATCGACCCGTCCGCTCCGCTCAGGCGGAGGTGAGCCGCCGGGGTCGGGTGCGTAGTTGACCAGGCCGACGTCCGCTCCGCGCAGGCGGAGGTGAGTTGCGGATGCGCGCGTGTTTGTCCTGCCCAAGGTAGGGCCTCCGTGCAGGTATGCCCGTGGGAGGATCGTGATGTGGAGAGCCCTGGTCCTTCGTTCCGTCGACGCTTGCTCATCGAGTCGCTGACCGTGTTGGCGGCTGAGGCCTCGGTTCAGGTGGCCTGGCTGGACCAGCACGGCGTCCTTGCGGATGAGATCGCGCTGGACTTCGACGATGCCTTCCGCCTGGCCGGGCGTTTGGTGGAGGAGGGGCTTCTCGGAGGGGAGGTTTTGCCTGAGTTGCGAGCGGTTGGCGTGATTTTCCATGAGATGAGCAGTCAGGAAGACGTCGGCCGGTGGGCCAAGGATGCGCTGTCCACTGACGAGGGGTGGCAGCAGGTACGGCGATTGGCCCGGGAAGTTCTTGTCGCGGAACTGGGCGAGTGGAGCCTGCCCATGCCAGAGACCTGTGTAGTCCGCTGACAGGACCGGGACGTCATCCAGGTCAGGCCATGTGTCGCGCTCGATGGCAACGAGTCGGTTCTTCAGCCGGTAGCTGGGGCCGTTGATGACGGTCACGTCACAGGGGGGAAGTAGTGGAGGAGACGGTCGAGGATCGCGGTGCGAGGACCTCGTTCGCCGAACCCAGCCCCGTTCACCGGCCCACCGCACGGCACAGGCGGTCCATCAGCTCCATCTGGATATCGGGCCGGACGACGGCGGCGCCCCCGAACGAGTAACGCTGGAACTGCCGCTCGATGCGGGCGAAGACCGCGGGGCTGCGCTGGCCCACGTTCACGCACAGAAGCCCGCTCGATCCGTCGAGGATCCGGCGTCCGTCAGCGCAGTGGAGCCAGGGACCGGTCGATCCTACGACGGTGAAGGCCGGTAAAGGCCTGGATGATGTCAGCAGCCGGGCGCGGCGTGGCGCGTACTGATCCACGGAGAAACCCCCTCTGGGGTGGGCGGGAAGCGCGCGGCGGATACCGTCTCGTCGCGGCCCCCGGGGGTTGCTCGCTCCGGGTCCGGCGGTTGCGGTCCGCTGCGCTGAGTCGCAACCGAGTAGAGCGTCAACACTCGTTGTCCGTACAGGTGTTGGGGAGCTGGCCCCGGTGTAGCCCTGGCCGCCGAAGCGGTAGGCTGCGGGGCCCTGCCGATGATGGGATGGGACGCGTGGACACACCAATCCGCCACCCACTCGCCTACGCCCGGATCGCGAAAGGCTGGTCACAGACCGACCTCGCCCGCCTGATCCGGCAGGCAGCAGCGGGCCGGGGACTGCGGTCGGGAGCCATCGCCCAGCGGGTGTCGAAACGGGAGTCCGGGCGCGTCATCCCCGACGACGAATCCCAGGCCCTCCTTGCCGACGTCTTCGGCATCGACCCCAGCACCGTACGTGCCCTCGGCTGGCCCCACTGGCTCCCCGGCATGGACGCCCCGCTGCCTCTCGGCCCCTCCAGCACCGTCCCCGCACTCCGAGAGGCCCTGGGTTCCCTCATGGACCGCCGCAGCTTCGTCGCCTTCACCCCCGCCGCACTCGCCGGCCTCGCCTACCAGTGGGCCGAACGCGACCCGCAGACCGTGGCCACCACCCTGCGCGGCCGCCGCGTGGACGCGGAGATCGTCGCCGGGCTGGAACGCCACAGCCAGTGGCTCAACAGCCTCCCCACCGAACAGCGCCAGCACCTCGGCCCCCTGCTGGCCGGACACCTCCAGACCATCACCGGCCTGCTCGACGAAGGCCGCTGCACCCAGGCCGTCGGCCGCCGCCTGCACGCCCTCGCCGCGCGGGTCGCACAGACCGCCGGATGGCACCGGTTCGACCACGGCCACCACGCCTCGGCCGCCCGGCTGTGGCACAGCGCCCTCCACAGCGCCCACCAATGCGCGGACCACGACCTGGGCGCAGGCGTTCTCTCCGATTTGGCTTACCAGCAGACGTGGCTGCGCGACCCGCGCACGGCCGTGACCATCCTCGACCGCGCCATCAGCCGAGCCGGCCACCCCACCGCACGCTCACTGCTCAACCTCCGCAAAGCCCGCGCACACGCCGCCCTCGGCGAGGAACTCGCCTGCACCCGCGCGCTCGGGGCCGCCGAGAAGTTCCTCGACGCCGCCCCCAGCAGCCCCGCCCCGGCCTGGTGCGCCTGGCACGCCTCGACGGACATCGCAGTCGACACCGGCCGCTGCCTCCTCGACCTCGGCCACCACCGGCGCGCCCAGCAGCTCATCGAAGAGGGCACCCGCATGCTGCCCGACGCCCGCCTCAAGACCCGTGCTGTCTTCCTCGCCTACGAGGCCGAGAGCCTCCTCCACTGCGGCGAAATCGACCACGCCGCCGCCACCGCCCACCAAGCGCTCAGCATGGCCACCCGCATCGGCGCCCCCCGCTGCGAAGGCCTGGTGCATGGCCTCATGCCCGTCTTCGCGGCACACCCCACAGCACAGGGAGTGCCCGAACTGCTGCACCTGGGGGACGGGGGAGCGTGTGCGCACGGACAGGCGACAAATCCAGACGGCGGTGCTCGGCAGGGCAGACTTGGATGAGCCGTTGATGCTGCCGATGGAAGCGATCGAGCTGGATGCGTTCCGCCGCCGCTGTGTCCGCTCCTCGCAGGCGGAGGTGAGCCGGATACGGGGGCGTCCCAGGCCGGCGTCGCGTCGTGCTCTGGAACCGATGAACAGCCGCCATGAGGCAAGGGATCAGATTCAATGGACGTAGAGCCTGCTCCTTGAAGTCATGAATCGGCAAAGCTCCCACAACGCCCCAGGTCGCGAAGGGTGCTCTCCGCGCGAGCGGAGGTGAGCCGTCCGTGTCGTGGCGCGGCCTGTTCATGAAGGCGTGCTCTTCGCGCGGGCGGGGGTGAGCTGGCCACCCTCAGGCGAGGCGAGCCAGCCGGCAAGCGCTCTGACCAGATGCTCCAGGCCTAGTCTCCGCGTGCGATTGAATGGGCGCAGCGCCCAGTTCTTTGAATCACGAATAGGCAAAGCCCTTCCAACATCCCAGGTCGCGAAGGGTCCGCTCCGCGCAGGCGGAGGTGAGCCGGAGCGCAAGGCCCTCACGGAGGCCGTTAAGGCGTGCTCTCCGCGCGAGCGGAGGTGCGCCGACGTCGACGGCGCCCTGGACGACCCAGCGCAGGTCTGCTCCGCGCAGGCGGAGGTGAGCCGCAGGCTCCAGCCGCAGACCGTTGCCGACGTCAGTCCGCTCCGCGCAGGCGGAGGTGAGCCGGCTTCGTACATCTCGTGCATCTCTGCGGCGCGGTCCGCTCCGCGCAAGCGGAGGTGAGTCGGCCGAGGGTACGACGAGGTACTGACAGCGGCCGGGCTCTCCGCGCGAGCGGAGGTGAGCCCGGGGGCCGCAGCTCAAGGGAAAACCGCAGGAAGCCTCTTCGCACAAACGGAGGGGAACGGGCGGCCTGGCCTCCGGCGAGGGGGACGCCAGGACGCTGCCCAGTTCGTCTTGCCAGCGCTCCCGGTCCGGAACCACTGAACAGCCGCCATGAGGCAAGCGATCAGATTCAATGGACGCAGAAGCCCGTTCCTTGAAGTCACGAATTAGCAAAGCCCCCACAACGCCCCAGGTCGCGAAGGGGTCCGCTCCGCGCAGGCGGAGGTGAGCCGGACGAGCAGTCCCCGGTCCTGGTGTTCACCCGGTGCTCTCCGCGCAGGCGGAGGTGAGCCGGAAGACCGCGCAGTGAGCCGCGGACGGAACACGTCCGCTCCGCGCAGGCGGAGGTGAGCCGTGGGGGGGGCGACGACGGAGGACCGCGCTCGGCTGTGCTCTCCGCGCGAGCGGAGGTGAGCCGAGGCTGGCCACAGCTGCGTCGAGCCAAACGGAGGGGAACGGACGGCCTGGCCTCCGGCGAGGGGGACGCGGGCACACTTGCCCAGTTCTCGTCATGCCAGCGCTCCTGCTCCGGAACCACTGAATAGCCTCCATGAGGCAAGCGATCAGATTCAATGGGCACAGAAGCCCATTCCTTGAAGTCATGAATTGGCAAAGCCCCCACAACGCCCCAGGTCGCGAAGTGCTCTCCGCGCGAGCGGATGTGCGCAATACCCCTTGGGCCTGCGAGGAATGATCAGGCCGTGCTCTCCGCGCGGGCGGGGGTGAGCTGGCCACCCTCAGGCGAGGTGAGCCAGCCGGCAAGCGCTCTGACCAGATGCTCCAGGCCTGGTCTCCGCGTGCGATTGAATGGGCGCAGCGCCCAGTTCTTTAAATCACGAATAGGCAAAGCCCTTCCAACGTCGCAGGTCGCGAAGGGTGCTCTCCGCGCGAGCGGAGGTGAGCCGGCGCTCATGTCGGCGCTGAAGTACAGGGTGGGGTGCTCTCCGCGCAGGCGGAGGTGAGCCGTCGCGTGGTGGTGGCGCTCGATCCATGGAAATGTCTCCGCGCGAGCAGAGGTGAACCGTTTTGTCGAGCAGCGCGTTCTAGCCCTTTTGCGTGCTCTCCGCGCGAGCGGAGGTGAGCCGAGGTCATGACGGGGCATCTCCTTCAACGAGCGGTCCGCTCCGCGCAGGCGGAGGTGAGTCGTCGATCCGCGCTCGGGTCTCATGGTGGGAGTGACCGTTTCGCTCGAGCGGAGGTGAGCTGGCACAGGAACACAGCATCCCGCTCATGGTGACGTCGTTTCCGTGCAGGCGGTGGTGAGCCGAGGCTGACGACTCCGTTGCGAGGGCGCAGGGCTTGCTCTCTGTCTGGGCGGAGGTGCGTCGTCGGGCTGGTCGTCAGAGTCCGTGGCGGTGTGCTCTGCCGTGTGCGGATGGGGCAGCGGGTCCCCTATTGGCGCATGAGTCCGTTCTGTGGGTCGAGGATGATGGTTTTTCTTCCTGCTCGGTAGGTGCTGACCGTGGTGCGGGTGACGGGGTGGGGGACGAGTGTGAGGTCGCGGATTCCTGGGATGGCGGACCACTCCTGTGGTGGGTTGGTGGCAGGGCCGCGGTCGGTGAGCCATTGGCTGTTGATGGGGATGGTCGCGTTCATCAGCTTTCTGATGGTGCGCCGGTCTTCGGGGTCGATGTGTTGGGGCAGGGCTGTGCGGTCCGTGTGGTGGGTGGGGTGTAGCCAGTGCTGGCCGTCGGCTGTGCGGTAGGTGGGGAGGATGCGAATGCTGTCGGCGCCTAGCCGGGTGGTGATCTGGTCGGGGTGTTCGTCGGTGTTGGTCAGAGGGTGGAGGTCCCGAACGGTGGCGGGCGGGGGAATCATGTGGAGGTGGGCGACGGCTGCGCGTTGCATGTCTTCGGCGATGCGGTCGGAGTCGTCGGCTCCGGCGAATTCCGGCCCGTAGACCTGGTCGACGAGTTGCTGGGTGTCTTCGGGGACGCTGATGTGCTTGTCGTGGCCTTCGAAGGTGTCGAGGAGGTCGCGGGTGCGGCGCAGGAGGGATGGAGGGTAGATCTCTCCCCAGTGGCGGGGTGGGAGCTGGCCGGTGGGGATGAGGACGGCTAGGCGTGGTTCGCCTGTGGGGGCCCAGGCGGGGCGGTCGGTGCGGTGGTGCCGGTGGCCGCGGCCGGCGCGTTGGAGGAGGAGGGCGAGGGGGGCGAGGTCGCTGATGACGAGGTCGAAGTCGACGTCGAGGGACTGTTCGGCGACTTGGGTGCTGATGACGACGAAGGGGCGGGCGGGGCGTTTGCCGCGGGGGCCGGTCCAGCGTTGGACGCGGCGGGTGATGGCGGCTCGTTGTCGGGCGGGCATGCGGGCGTGCAGGAGACGGACCAGGGGTGGCTGGTTGGTGGTGCTCCAGGCGGTGGTGAGGAGGTCTTTGGTGGCTTGGGCGTCGGCGACGGTGTTGCAGATGATCAGTGCGCAGCCGGTGGAGGTCGTTTGGAGGGGGCTGAGGAGGTTGAGGAGGGTGCGGGCTCGTCCTGTGGGTTTGTCGGGGTGGTGGGTGGGGGTGCAGTGGAGGGTGTTGATGGTGAGGGTGTGGGCGCGGTGGGAGCCGAGTGTTTCGGAGGTGGTGATGGTGCCGGTGGTGTGGTCGGTGTGGGTCCAGCCTGGGTAGCTGAGGGTGAGGGGTGGGGTGTCGGTGTGGCCGGCGCCGTGGCGGTAGGCGTGGACGAGGGCTGCTGCGGTGTCGCCGGTGACGGTGGCGGAGAGCAGGATGACGGGGACGCCAAGGGCGCCGAGCCATTGCAGGAGGCGGAGGGTGAGTGCGTGGCCGTGGGCGTCGTAGGCGTGAGCCTCGTCGATGATGACGGTTTTGCCGGACAGGCCGAGCCAGCGCATGGCCATGTGGCGGTGGGGCAGGACGGCGAGGGCGGCTTGGTCCCAGGTGCCGACGGCGATGCCGGTGAGGAAGCCGCGGTGGCGGCCGCGTAGCCATTCGGTGACGGTACCGGGGTCGCAGGTGGCGCTGTGGAGGTCGTCGGGGGTGTAGGTGGCGTCGAGCCATGCCATGGCGTGGAGTAGTGCGACGGGGGGTGGGGTGTGGCAGTTGGCGCGGGTGTGGTCGCGTACGCGGGTCCACATGGCGTCGGTGGTGGCCATGGTGGGCAGGAGGAAGGCCAGGCCTTTGGTGCCGGCGGCGGGCCCCATGATTCGTTCGGCGAAGAGGGCGGCTTCGGTTTTTCCTTCGCCCGGTGGTGCGGTGATGAGCAGCAGCCCGGGGCCGTTTGTCAGGGTTGGTAGCTGTTTGGCGAGGCTTTCCTGGGTCGGGTGGAGCTTGTGGCCTTGGAGGTGTGGGAAGAGGGTGGGGAAGGTTCTGCGGCGGCGCCAGGTGGGTGGGGTGAGCTGGGCTTCTCGTAGTGCTTTGGGGGCGGCGCGGCGGGCGCGACGGACGTGGGCTTCCCAGGTTCGGGGGTGGTCTTTGTTCCAGCGTCGTTGGCGGTCGCGGATCCAGGGGAGTTGGGAGGCAAGCCAGTCGGCGAGGACGATCAGGCCGGTGGTCACGACGGCGGCGGGTCCGGTCGCTGTTCGGGTGGGGTATTTGGGTGTGCCGAAGAGGTGGTGGATCAGGTGGATGAGGTGCTCGCGCTGGGCGTCCCATTCCTTGTCTCCCAGGCCGGGTACTGCGGCTAGGGGGCAGGAGAGCTCCCCGCCCTGGTGGGAGAGGGCGGGCGGGTAGGTGCCGTGGTGGCCGCCGATGATCTGTGCGATCTGCTGGGCTGCCATGTTGAGGGGGCGGCCGGTCAGGGACAGGCCCTGGGTGCGGTGGAGGAGGTCGGGCAGGGTGAGGTGTGCTGCCCGTTGGTGGCTGGGGGTGCGGAAGGCCGTGGGGGCAGGTTCGTAGCCGGGGAGGCCGGTGAGCTGGTCGGCTGCGGGGGCGCAGGCCTGGAAGCCGGGGGTGATTTTCCCGAGGTCGTGAAGGCCGGCGAGGCAGACGAGGAACTGGCGGGCCTGGGTTGCGCTGAGGCCCCATCCGTGGGTGATGACGTGGCGTTGGCGTGGGGTGAGGTAGCGGTCCCATAGGGCGGTGGCCATGACGGCGGTGTCGATGGCGTGGCAGCCCAGGGGGTAGGGGCCGTCGTCGAGGCCTTTGGCCTTGCCCCACAGGCGGTGTTCGAACGGAGCGGGGAGCAAGGGCGGGTCTCTTCCTCTCTGCCGGGGTCCGAGGCGGCGCGTTTCGGACCCCGGTGGTGGTTCTGCTGGGTTGTCAGGGGCGGTAGGGGGCGATGGAGAGCAGGCCCAGGCCGTAGGCGCGGCCTTGGCCGATGCCGAGGGTGATGGCGGTGCGCAGGGCGTCGGGGTCGGTGACGGTGGCGACGCCTTCGAAGCGGATCGCTTTCAGGAGGACCGGTTTGGTGCCGTTGCGGGTGGCCCGTACGGGCGGCTGGGGGAGGTCCAGTGCGAGTTGGCTGGTCATGCCTGCCTTGTGGGCTTGGCGTTCCCACCACGCCAAGGCTTCGTCTCCGGTCACTGGAGTGCGTTTGCCGCGTTTGCCCTGGATGAAAGCTGTTTTGATCGGGTTCGCGTCGATGCGGTATCGCACACGCCGGCCTTCGGCGACCCAGTCCAGGAGGGGGCCAAGATCCCGGTAGGCGACGTGGCGGGCGTACCCGTGGGGGAGGGCGTTGCGGTTGATGGGCAGGGTGGACTGGATGAGGAGGACGGCACCGGCTTGCTCGCGCTCGAGTCGGTAGAGGGTGTGCGTGGCGGCGCGCGGAGTGCTGCCGAGGGTGTCCGGGAAGAGGGCCTGGACGGTGTTGTGCAGGCGGGAAGCGTCCTTCAAGTCCTGGTGGACGGCGTGGCTGCGGGCTTCCAGGTGCAGCTGGGCCAGGTGCAGGCTGCGGGTGGCGGGGGCGGTGGTCACGCGGCTGCTGCCTCTCGGTATGCGGTGAGTTCGTCGATCCACTGGGTTCCGCGGCCGGCTTCCCGAGCGTGCGGAAGTAGGCGTTCTCGTTGCCATACGGGCCTGCGTGTAAAGGTGCGCCGGGGGCCGGGCCGGTCCCGGACTTCGGTGTCCGGTTTCGCTCCGGGTTCGGGTGCCGTGTCGTAGATGAAGGTCACCGGCTCCGGGACGTCGCGGCTGGGGAGCCGGTGCAGCGGCAGGCGGTCAAGTTCGCCCACCGCATCGGGGACGTCGGCGCGCAGCAGGATGGGGGTGTCTGGTGTGCAGGAGCGGCGCCCCAGGCTGAGCCCGAACTTGGGTCGCTGGAGTGCGGCTCCGCAGATGTGGGTGACGGATGGCGGGCCGGTGACCGCGACGGTGAAGGCGGCGTCGGTGAGGTACCAGCGTTCGGTGAGGATGGTGCCCTCGCCGAGTTTCTTGAATTTGCCGTCGGCTGTGGGTGGGGTGAGGTGCCGGGCGTAGCCGCCGCCGATGGTGTGGAAGTCCATCTCTCTTTGGCCGGGCCGGTCGATGCGGATGGTGTATCCCAGTTCGGCCAGGTCGCTGTTGTCGCTGTCGCGCGGGCGCCCGAGGGCGCAGGCGAGCAGACCGGTCAGGGCGGATCGGGTGGGCCAGCGGTGGGTGGTGCGGACGTCGAAATCTGCGTCGTTTCCCCAGGACTGCTGCGGGCCGGAGAGGTGCAGGAGCAGGCCGTTCATGCCTTCTCCTGGGCCACGGTGGCCGCTACTCGCGCGACCAGCTCGTCGAGACCGTCGAGCCGGTCGCCGAGCGCCGAGAAGGTCTGGTCGGTGAGCCCGCTGTGGGCGTGGGTGATCAGGCCCTCCGTGCCCAGGAAACGGTGGTGAGCGGCGGCGTGTTCGGCCAGCTTGGTCAGCGAGGCTGGGATGTAGCCGTCCGAGGTGTCGGGGACGGGGGTCTCGTACGCGCCGACCAGGCTGACCGGGCGGTCGGAACGCACTGCTGCATAGACGAGATGGGGGACGGTGAACGGCGCGGTGCCGGACGACTTCGCGGGCAGGACGGTGGTGACGAAAGCGCGGAGGAACTCGGCGGTCACGCTCTGCGCCGTCTCGGTGTCGCCATCGAGATTGCCGATCAGTTCGGTGACGTTCAGGCAGGCGTAGCGGTAGAAGGTGGCGGAGGTGTAGCGGTTGTCGCCCATGTGCCCGGCGCCGGTTTCCGTTCCTTCGTCCTGGGGGATGTCGTCGACGGCCGTGAAGTAGTCCAGCTGGGTGGTGGCGGCATGGGTGCTGAGCCCGTGGGCCATCTGGACGGCGCCGTCCACGGTGGAGCCGGCCTCGTTGGCGAGCATCCGGCCGAACGCGGCGACGGAGGCGTTCCTGCTCTGCAGGATGGCCAGGACGTCGGCCTTGGTCAGGACCTTCGCGGCGTACTTGGCCAGCAGGCTGCCCTCACCGAGGACCGGCTCGTCTTCGTCACCGTCCTCCGGCTCCTCCTGTGCGGGGGCGGTCTTGCGCGTGGTCTTCTTCGCGGCCTTCTCCGCCTCCGTCTGGATGTCATACACCGCCTGGGTGATCTCACCGCGGTGGGCATCGGCCAGCTCTGCCAGCTCGTCCAGCGCGCTTTCGGGAAGGAACAACAAGGCGTTGGTGCCCTGGCTGTCGGCGATCCCCAGACCCTTGACCCCCGCAGCCAGGATGAGCATCTGTCCGGCGATCAGCGCGGTCTCCTTGTCCCACCCCCGGTCCGCCAGACGCCTGGCGACAGCCTTGGGCACGCCGCGGGTCCGCAGTGCGCGGATGCCGGTGGCGTTCTCCACCGCCCGCCGGGTGTGCCGCTTGCCGTTCTGCGAGGACTGCCTGGCGCGCATCACACCGCCGTACTTGGCAGACTTCGGGGCCCCCTGCCGGTCCCGGTTCAGGTTCGAGTAGGGGTAGGACTGGATCAAGTGGACGTCGACGTAGAGGTTGCCGGACGCGGGGGTGGTCACTTCGTGTTCTCCTCGGTGGAGCGGGCGGGGGTGTGGAAGGCGCGGGCCCAGTCGATGCGGACGTCGTCGGCCCAGGAGGGCCAGCGGGTCAGGTCGCGCAGCAGCACCGGCCAGTGCACCGGAACGCGCTGGGCGCGCAGCAACGAGATCGCGCCGGGCAGATCGCGGTAGAGGTCCTCGGTGTCGAGCTGAGCGAGGTAGGACAGGGCGTCGGCGGCGTTCTGCTGTCGCATGGCACCGGTGGCCGCGGCACGTGCGTAGGACCAGCCGAGGTTTTTGTGCTTGTCGGCTGGCTTGGGGGGAGGGGGTGGGTTGGTCTTGGCGGTGGCCGGGTTGGGGGCGTCGTGGACCGCGTACAGGCATGCCACGAGCAGGTAGGGCTGCTCGGCTTCGCGGGTGGCGGTATGGGCCGGGATGCCGCCGGCGGGCAGGAGGTGCATGTAGAGCTGCCACGGGGAGGCCAGTTCGTCGGCCAGCCCTTGACGCAGGGCAGCCCGTCCGCCCGGCGTGGAACACGCTTTGCGGACCGTGCGAAGGAACTTCTCGTACCGGTCCAGCGGATTCGGTGTTACGGCTCCAGCGGGCTGCAACGATGCTGGCAGGGGTTCGGCAGTCACGCGGCTTTCTTCCTTCCGGAACGGGGGTACGCCAGAGCCGAGCGGGCCTGCGCAATGGGATGCAATCCTTGGGGAGTGGTCGCCGCTGGACGGGTGATGGCGTCGTAGATCTCCAACGCCAGCGCCCTGAAGCGCGGAGGCGGGGCGTCGTCGTCGGCGATCGCCGTCCAGAAGGCGGACTCCGCCCGGTCCCAGAACTGCGCGGTGGCATCGTCCGCCCACGGACAGGTCTTCTCCCCCGGAGACAACTGCTTCCACGCAGACCGCAGGCACCTGGCCATGTCCGCAGCCGTCATCTCAGCGGCGAGGCGTATCTGAGCGACGCGGGCCGCCCTCTGGGGGTGCCGCGAGGGCAGGTAGGGAGCGATGCTCGCCGGGGTGGTCACCGCGTACCAATGCTCGTCACGGTCTTGTTTCTCCTGGTGGCACCCCAGTGCCCTGACCCGCACATCCGGCAGGGCCTCGAGGACCTCCTGCGGCAGGTCCGCGTACACCGACAGCCAACCGGGCAGCATCATCCCCTTGACGCCGACCGCCGCAGGGTCCTTGGCATGAATGAAGGCATCAAAATCCCGGAGCAGCGAGCGGCGCCAGTTCGCGCGCGCCGGGCCGCCTTTGGCCCGGTCCACGACAAAGGGATCCCGAGCGGCCGGCAGGTCCGTGCGGCTGCCCCACGCCACCCAGCACGCCACCGCCCGCGCACCACTCTCGTCCGGAGCCAGCAGTACGTGATGTGCCGTCCTGCCGGTCAGTAGGGACACCGGCCCCTGGGCGGGCGCGGGCAGCAGCGGGTCCTCCAGTTCCTCCCGCTCCCACGGCGCCAGATCACCGGCGACGTCCCCGGTGCCGGTCGGAGGCGGGCAGGAAAGCACCAGCGACGTGAACAGGCTCGCCCCCAGTGGGTGGAAGGACACCAGCGACCTCAACGGCGCGGCCCTCATATTCTTGGAATTCACCCCACCGTGCTGCCGCTGCGCACCCGTACCCGAGGGGCCGTATCCACGCCAGGCCAGCACCCATCCCAGTGCCTCCGCCGAGGGCACCGGCTCTTCCTGCGGGGTGTGGTCCAGCCACGGCTGGTTCGCCCCTGACGGGCGGGGCATTACCAGCTTCCCCGGAGCGGCCCGCCGCGAGCACTCATCGGCCAGCCGCGGGTCCTGGAGAAATGGACGGTGGCGGTCGTAGAGGTCGAACCGATGCCGCCACCGGTCGAAGTATCCGTTGACGGCCTCGGTGTCGAAACGGCCGACGGACAGCAGAGCGTCGAAGCGCTCCTCCCACACCGGCTGCTCCGCCACGTCCAGCCCTCCGACGCGGATGGCGAGCGCGGTCAGCAGCCTGCGGAGCATCGACTCCACCGCCGGATTCGGCGCCTCCAGGTCGCAGGCCATATGCGCGCCCAGCAGAGCGCCCAGCAGTCCGGTCTCGTAGTAGGCGCCGGGTACGGCACCGGGTAAGAGAGCCTTCAGCTCCCCCGGGTCCATGTCCTCGCGGAGGACCAACGTGACGCACGGCTGGTCAGCCGTATTACAGACAGGCAAGATGCCCCTCCATCACCACGGGAAGCGCCAACGATGCGCTGGCGTAAGGAAGTTGTCGGCCGCCGAAGCATCCCGAGAAAGCGACGCTAAGCGTGCGCGCCGAGCGCGCGCAACCGGGTCCCGTGAGCTCGGCAGAATTGTCAGTGTCGCCCGGTACAGTCGGCTGGCACCCACTCCGCCCACTCGGAGATCCCTCATACGCATACCGGGCGAACGGAGCTAAAATCACTTCGCTCCGCCGTAGCGGAGGTCCTCCATGACACATTGCCGACGGCGTCACCCAGACCAGTGGCACCGGGGTCAGTGCGTGGAGGGCCGGACGAGACGTCTGGCTGCCCCCGTCACGTCGCGTCGCGTGGCATCACGTCGACCGGCTCGCAACCGTCAGTCTGGACCGTTCCCGAGGTGACCAGGGCGAAGGTGCCGGCCGGGTATGACTGGGCGGCTCACCCGGCGATCTACTCCTCTGGGGCAAGCACGCTAGTAGGCGAGGGAGCCGGAAGAGCTATTCGGCGTCGACCTGGCCGGGGCCGCACTGCACCAGGCCCGTGAGGCCGCCAAGGCCCGCGGCAAGGGTGGGACGCGACGGGCGCGAGCCGACCCAGTTCGCCCTCGTGCTCCAGGGTCTGATGGCCGACCGTGCCTGGGATATCCCGGCCGCCGACGGCAGCATCATCGACTGGTCGGCGTGCAGCAGGAGCTGGCCCCGTAGCCGCTGGGCCGTCGTGCGGGCCAGCAGCGCGGGCGTCGCAGCCTTCAGCGCCTTCTCCCCCCACTCCTCGTCCCGGCGGTCGAAGCCGTGCGGGCTCCTCGCCGGGGTGCACAGGGCGTCGATCACCGTCTTGAGGGCTTCCTTGGGGAGATCCTCGCTCATCGCGAGGTCCCGCCACAACGGGTACGTACGGGCATTGACCATTCTCGGATCCCCTCCCGCTTCCCTGACTCGGCGTCACCGCCCGGCCTCCATCCGTGGCACGACCGTACGGCGCACCCGGGCCCGAGCGGGCGCGGTCCACGAAGTCGACTCGCCTTACACGCTGCACCGACCCGTGCTGACGCGGAGGGTGCGGCAGGCTTCGGCATGACCGGGATGGTTTCCTGGAGACGGCAGCACTGGCGGGCGGCGGGTCACGAGTGCGGAATGGGTCCGGGCATCGAGGATGCGGCGGTGTGCGGCCACATCACCGCGTCGGGGCCCGGCGGTGACCGGCGTGACCGTGTTGTGCCTGGTGGGCCGCGCGGCGCGGTCCAGAAATGCGGGATCTCCGGGGTCGACCTGGTCCGGGTCGCGCTGCGGGCCGCTAGGGAGGCGGCGCCGAAGAACGACAGCGGGCAGAAGGCGAGGCAAAGCCGCGGTCGGTCCGTATGGTGCGGCGCGACGGTCGCGAGCGGATGGGCCTTGGGCCGCGATCGGCGCGTTGGTCTCCGAGCGCGCGTGGGAGCTCCCGGCCGCTGGTGCAGGCGGCTCACCTGGTGCCGCAGCCGCGCGACGGGACGGGCGCGAGTCGACCGGGTTCGCCGTCGCGCTCCAGGGCCTATTTCAGACTTGCCGACAATTCAGCTTGATGGCCTTTGAATCATAGGTCAGATTACCAATATACCTTGCGAACGTCGCTGTGGGGGTCGGAGTGCCGACACGACCCCCGCTGGGCTCTGCGGAGGGCGGTCAAGCGAATGCGGCGGGGTGCGTCGTGTGGATTGGCCACCAGGGGCCGGGCGGCCAGAGGGCGGGAATCGGTCAGCTGGACACAAGCCTTGGAGGTACATCGGCCGCACGGCCGCCCTCAGTGGGAGTGAGCTCTGGCGTCGGGGTCGACGCATTCCCGTCCGGCGCGCGGCGCCATGCGTGGTTCTCGGCGCCGAAGCACGCTGCAGGGATGGGCATACGGGCCTCCGGGGGCGCGCGAGGGTGATACGCCGCCGTGACCCCCATGCGGCATTTCTGTATGAACCAAGCACCTGCAAACACGGTCGGTTTGCAACGCTATATTCAGCCGTTCCCCTGCCCGTTACTCATAGTAATTACTTGACGGTCGCTGGCCCCTGCAGTTAATTTTGCTCGGCTTGATCCACTGGGGGGTGGCCGTTCTAGGGGTGGGGTATGAGGGATCGGACCGTCTTACGGGCGCTTGCAAGCGCTGTGCTTTTTTCTGGCGCCCTCGCTGGGTGCACTTCGCAGTCCGGTGCCGCGAAACCCGATTCGTCGCCGGGAGGCGATCAAGTGGGCGGCGTATGGCGTGACACGGTGAAGGCGGCGACGGGGCGGGAGCAGCTCGGCGGGAAAGAAAGTCCGTGCCGGCTGAAAGTCACCTTCCGAATCGCGCAATCGTGGCAGCCGAAACCTGTTGAGGCCGAGGCGGTCGGCGGCCCAGTGAAGCAGGGCCCTGCCCAACTAGCCTGTGAGATCGATGCGAAACCCGCCGGGCAAGTCGGGTTCATGCGTGTATGGAACCGAGTGTCCTCCGATACCGGCTCGCGGCAGGCGCTGGAATCTTTCGTGACTGACGAAAAGCACCTCAGCAATGTCGTTTACAGGAAAACCAAGGCTGGGGAGCTTCCTGCGGTAGAGGTTACCTATCTCAACGCGGCGCCCGGCTTGCCGGAACCTAAGCGAGAGCGGGCCCTCGCCGTGGAAACCCCTGACGGCGCCATCATCTTGCATCTAGGCGGCCTCGATACCGCCCAGCATGAGCGCATGCTTCCCGCCTACCAATTGGCGAAGTCGACCATGCGACTGGCGAACTGAACGTTTGACCTGCCAGTACTGGCTTTCTGGGTTACAGCTCCCACCCAGCTAGTTCCAGCCTAATTCCGATGGGCATCGGGCATGCAAGCGTTGCAACTCAGAGGCTAAGGGAAGAGACAGCCTAACGTCGGCGCGTCTAAGTGCTGCAAAAAATCACTCTCACACATCCATGAGGATTCATGCCGCTCAGATTACCGAGCAAACGAAGATTATTCCGTAACGACGGATCACAAGGGATGCAACCGCGTGCCATGCGTGCCCTGACGCTCGCGACGGTTGCTTCGCTGACACTCACCGTCGCCGCGCAGGCAGCACCTCCGTCTGCCCTGTCGCCGGCTTCGGCGAAGCGCACGTCCGCGCAGGAAAAGGAAGAGCCGCGTTCCAGTCTCGGAACCGCGGGTCGCACGGACCGCTGTGCTTTCGGCGCCTTCTACCACTGGGTTGGGCCGGAGTCCAAGAAGGTGGCGCAAGCCTTAATGGAGGGACCTGATGAGGGCCTCCATGACGTACTGCCCGACTGGATGGCAGGCAGAGGGAAGCTAGGAGAGGCCGCAGCTCGCGACCGGGCGTCCAACGAGGCCGGCAGGGCAGGTTGGGGGGACGAACAGGGCACCTGGGAGAGTCAGCTTGCGCCGCTCGCGAAGTGGCCTCTGTCCGGCACCGACCTGCGGCACGCCCCGGACTTTCGCGGACTCGTAAATCAGGTATACGCAGACGCTGGCGTCGATCTTAGTTGGGATCCGGTCCCCAAGCCGAGCAAGGCTGCTGTCGAGCAAGTTCAGCAACTGGTCCGAGGCGACTTCAACGAAGACCTGCGTACCTTCTACTGGGCCAACGGCCAGGATGGAAGCGCAGCCGACTACCGTCAGTTCATTCAGTACGGCGGCTACCTGAAGACACCCCCAGTCGAAGGATCGGCGGAGTACCGCACCGAAGTCGAAGCGCTCAAGATGCGCTGGGCCCAGTGCGATAGCAAGAATCCGTTGGACCCGTTCAAGACAACCTTCGACTCTGTCGTTTCCACCGCGAATCAGGAGTGGCAGGCAGAACTTGCCGCGCAGGCAGAGCCCCGCAACGACATCGTGGCTCTGGAGGCTGATGCCGTCGGGTTCATGAAGACTGCCTCCCGGAAGATGTTCACGGCAGTCGGTCAGGCATGGGTGGCGGACAGTGTCCTGAAGTGGGAAAAGTACTGGCGGGAAAGGATCAAGAAAGATCCCACGTCTGCCTACCGCCCCGGGCCTGAAGTATTCAAGCACGCTTCGAGTGTGCTGAAGTCGGCTCAGCAGAAGGCGACCAAAGCTGCCGGCGAAGCAAACGATCTGATCCCACGGTCCAAGTACCTGACTGCCAGAATCAACAAGGCACAGCTGCAGGCTGATGAAATCGCCGACGCTGCCAACGTGCCGCGGGGGCGAGGTCTGACCTACGCCCTGCAGTCGGCTCAGGTCGGTAAGGCGTCCGCAGCGGCCACCGAGGCGGCTGCCCTGGCTGCCCTCACGGCGAAGAACGCCACCGTAGCCACGGCGGAGGACAGTAAGACTCTCGCGTCGCTCGCGGAAACTCAGTCGCATGCGGTCCAGGCGGAATACCACCGTGTGCGAGCGGAAGAAGCTGCCGCTCAGGCCAAGGACGCGGCGGCCGGAGCGGCAAAGCAGGCCGAGGACGCCAAGGGGCAAGCCCGCAAGGCCCTGGCAGCTCAGGCGAAAGCGGAGGCTGCGGAAAGCAAGGCCAAGAAGGCGGCAAGTGACGCCCACGACAAGCGACTCATCGCCGAGCAGGAACAGCGAGATGCCGCCAAGTACCGGACGCAAGCCGACGAGTATCGCTCCAAGGCGTCGGAGGCAGACGGGAAGGCCAAGGAACAAAGGGAGCGCGCGGCGTCCGCTCTGAGCGGAGCGCAGGCGGCAGGCAAGACCGCGTCGGACAAGGCCGATGACGCGGAAGAGGCTGAGAACAGGGCTTCTGTGGCACGGGATGCGGCTGAAGCCGCGGAACGGAAGAAGAACAGCGCTGGGTCACGTGCCAAGGCACTTGAAGCGGCTGCCGCTGCGGCTGAGGGCACTGCGGACGCTAAAGAAGCGAGAACCGCAGCGAATACGGCTAAAGCGGAGGCATCGGACGCCGCCGACGCCGCGTCCAAGGCCCGCTCAGCCGCGAACGAGGCGACCGAAGCAGCAATCGGCGCACGCGAAGCTGCCACTAAGGCCGAAGCTTCCGCACAGCGGGCGCGTGCTGCGGCGGATGGTGCAGCGGCTGACGCTGCCGTGACGGGTGCAGCGGTCCTGACTGCGCATGCCGCAGCGGCCGAAGCAATCGAGGCTTCCGAGCACGCTGCGCGTAATGTGCGAGAGGCTGAGAAGCTGGCTAAGGCGGCAGCGGAAGCCGCCATCACGGCTCGTAAGGAAGCCACCGCAGCTCGTGCCGAGGCCAATGCGGCACGGAAGTCCAGTGCTGATGCGACCGGCCATGCATACGCAACGGCCGAAGCTGCGGCTGCAGCCCGTGACTCCGCGGCCGGGGTAACTGAGGCCGCCAACACGGCAATCGGTCTCGCCAGTCCTTATCAGCTCCGCGACCCTTCAGCAGGGCTCGCTGTCCTGGTTGGTCAGTCAGCCAAGACGCTCGCACAGCAGCAGGCTGCGGCAGCTAAGGCTAAGGCGGCGGAAGCGGCCCGAGCCGCGAAGGAAGCACGGGCGCAGGCTGCCAAGGCGGACAAGGATGCCAAGGCTGCGGCCGTGGCGATGGCGAACGCCGCCGAAGACGCAGCCAGAGCGGCGCAGTCACTCGAAGATGCCCGTGTGTACGCCGCCCAAGCAGCAGAGGCCGCAGCAGCAGCACAAAAGGCCGAAGCCAACACCGAGAAGTACGACGCTCAGGCAAAAACCGATGCCTTGATGGCCGCCAACGCCGCCAGCGGAGCTGAGTCCGACGCCACTGCCGCGCGCCGCAGCGCCACCGACGCTGAAAGAGACGCCGGCAGCGCCCGTAAGGCAGCCGACAGCGCGGAGAGGGGCGCAAGCACTGCGCGCGACGTTGCCGCTACGGCTGATAAGGACGCCACAGCCGCCGAGAAAGACGCGGAGAACGCTCGCGACCACGCCAAGGCGGCCGATCAAGCGGCCACCCGCGCTGAGGAAGCCGCGCGAAAACGCCACGAAGAAGAACGCAAGCGGCGTGTGGAGGTCGGTAGCCCGGACACCGGTCCAGAATTGCCAAAAGATGACGAAGCGATTCTTTTAGCCACCTGCGGACAGCAGTGCGTGGACGAATTTCGGCAGGCAAAGCTTTCCGCCTCCCAAAATGTCATCGACTGGGTGAAGGCTAATGGCGGTCAAATCCTGCTCGACGTTTTTGGTGTGACAGACGCCAAAAAGTGCTTCTCGTCCGGCGATGTCGAAGGTTGCTTTTGGACGCTGGTGAATGCTCTGTCCGCGCTCACGCTTTTTACCAAGCTTCCGGCGATCAGTGTGGCAGTCGTCCGAATCAGTGCAGGCATTGGTAAGTTTTTCGAGGAATCCCGAGCTGGTAAGAGCACCATTGACCGACTCAGGAAGGTCATCGAGAAGCGTAAGAAGGAGTCCAAGCCGCCTTGCCGAGACGGTAAGTTCGCGCAGACGAACTCGTTTGGGGCAGCCAAGGGGGCCAATCAGAAGATCTCGGCAGGGTTGCCATTGCCCTGTGGTTTCGATGTCCCCGAGTTGGACGAAAGAGCCATTGACGACATCAGGGACTACCACTTCCGCGGTGGGGCACATGTCACTCCCGCTAAGGGAGTTTTCAAGGACAGCGTCACCAACGAGGATCTTGAGAAGATCTTCAACAAGGGGCTTGAGGCTGAGATGAAGGGACCCAACAAGAGCCACTACTACGAGCGGGTTTTCGACTACGGAGATAATGTGGGGTTCACCTCGGAGAACCAAGGCTCGCAACTGACATCGTGGGTAATGCTGGTTCACAGCAAGTACGGTGATGTCATTACGATGTTCCCCATCCCTAAGCCCTAGCGCTCGAAAGAGGAGAACCGAGTGAGTTTGGACATCTATGTGAAAGATGTCAGGCGTGAGCAGGTGGAGGCGCTCGGCGATGACGCCGATGGGTCATTCAGTCGAACCTGCGAGGCGGCACCGGAAACGAGTCTGCTGTATGGCGTGTCGAAGTACGGCGACACGATGTTCAATACGACTCAGCTGTACAGGCTTGTTTCAGAGCTGGAGAGCCTTCCTGGAGAGGCGTTGACCCCTACCGTCCAGCGTGTCCTTGACGCTGCGCGACGGGCAATCCGACTGTCCGGCTACCTGCTTTTCGTCGGCGACTGACTAATCGTGCAACTGCTGAGGGCCACGCTCTCTAGGAATACGGGGTCCTCAGCAGCGGCAGGCCATGTGCGTCTGGGGCACCCCGCTGCACGGCAGGTCAGTTACTGACCTGCCGGTATCCGCGCCTGCTGGCGAGCGTGGTCTGCGCGGTCTTGCGGTACCAGCCGTTGACGCCGTGTTCGTCGGAGTCGGCAGCGGGCCAGCGCCCGCGTGAGAGGTCCGCGCGGATGGTGACCGCCGTGATGCCGACTCCGGCGGTGGACGGAGACGGGCGGTGCAACCGTACCTTCCACGGTCTTCGGGCCCGGATGCAACGTGCCGGGTCCTCGGCCTCGCGTCCTCGGCCTCGCGCGGGTCGGCGTCGGTGATCTGCTCCGTGTTCTGGTCCACACTGGCGAAGCGATGGCGGGGCAGGTCACTGTAGTCGGCGACGCGCGAATCCTGACCCAGTGTCGACGGTCGAGAATTGACCTCCGATGCGTCAGTTGATCTTGCTATTTGCTGCTGCTGTTCGCGTCCGCGCATGCGGAAGCTGTCGCCTCGGAGGCTGATGACCTCCGCGTGGTGGACGAGGCGGCCGATCATCGCGGCGGCGACGCCGGGCGTATCTGAACCAATCGAGCCACCGCCGGCGGTCGGTGCATCGCGCAGCGCCGCAGCAGCCACCCGAGGCCCTCCAGCCCCCTGGCACGCACGCGTACCTTTTGCGACGGCCGCGAGCCGGCGTCACCGGTTGACGATGACGCCCACGACCGTCACCACCACCGTCACGCCGCCCATGGCGAGCGTCAGCGAAGCCACCAGCGCCGGGCGCTGGTGCGCAAGGTAAGCGAGGGCGCCGGCCACCAGGAGGATGACGAGGACCAAGAACAGCAGCACGAGCAGGAGCAGGGTCGACACGGCAGTGTTCCGTTCGGTCGGGCATGCCGGGCTGGCATGCGGTCGGCGGAGCATGGAGTGCTCGCGCCCCTGGTGTCGCGGGGGGCGAGACGGGCAGCACGCTCTGGAGCGCGCAGCGGTTAGCCGCGCAACCCCCGCCCACCGACCACTCGACCGGGACAGCACCCGCGCCGACAGACACGGGGAGGACCCGCCTGGAGGACCAAATGAGCGCGCAGCCCGACCACGCCCCCCTCACCCCGTAAGCCCCCGCGCCCGGGGCGCCGGCCGAACTCCTCGCCCAGCTGCGCGCCGACAAGCGCGCGGACCGCTGGGTGCCGGCGTTCGAGCGCGAGTGGTCGGCCGCCCTCGAGGAATCCCGCCGCACGTTCTCCCTGGCCGGGCTCTACGAGGTCGTCCAGGACTGGCAGGGCCGCATCGCGCACGCCCAGGCCGTCGACGCGTTCGTCGCCTCCGGCTACGACGACAGCGATGCCGTCGACCTGGCGGAGCCCGCCGCCGCCGCGGGTGAGCCCGGCGCCGTACGAGGTCCGCGTCTCCGCCCCGGCCGCCAAGGTCCTCCACGTGCTGCCAGCATGTATGTCGGGCATGGCTGTGAGCGTCAAGGCCGCAAGTGCTTGAGGGTGAACTCGGGCAGGGCGTAGGGGCCGGCCTGGGGCGCGGCCGGGTCGATCGGGATGTCTGCTGCGGGGATGTCCGCGGCGTGGAGTTCGGCGTTGTCGACGGGGGTGTAGGCCAGTTCTGCCGGGTCGGGGAGTTCCCAGAAGCGGCGGGTGTTGGCGGAGACGGCGTACGCGGTGGCGAAGCGGGTTGGGAGTGGTGCGGTCAGGGCGGCCCGGATGTAGCCGACGGCGTCGCGCGGGCTCAGCCAGGTCGCCAGGTGCCGGGATTCGGTGGGCAAATGCTCGAAGCTGCCGATGCGCAGGCAGACGACGGACAGATCGAACTTGTCGGCATACAGGCGTCCGAGCGCTTCGGCAGCGGCTTTGCTCACCCCGTAGAGCCCGTCAGGGCGTACCGACTCCTGGGGGCGGGTGAGGTGCGCGGCAGGGTAGAAGCCGGTCACCCGGTTGCTGCTGGCCAGCACCACTCGCTCGATCCCTGTGCGCCGCGCCGCCTCTAGGACGTGGTGGGTGCCGAGCACGTTGGCTTCGAGCAGATCGGGGAGAGGCGCCTCGTCGGGGATCCCGCCCAAGTGGAGCACGCGGTCGGCTCCGGCAAGGGCCGATTCCACGGCGGCGGCGTCCCGCAGATCCACGGTGCGCACATCCTCGGTCTCGGCCTCCGGGCGCATCGACACCCGGTCGAGCAGGGTCAACCGCGCCGCCTCGCTTCGCAGCGCCTCCCGCGCCACGGAGCCGATGGTGCCCGCAGCCCCCGTTATCGCCACCGTTCCTAGACTCACTGCGCCTCCCCTGGCTTCGACAACCTGCGAATCTTCGCGCCTGTCGATCCAACTCAGCAAGGCGGTGGGGAACTAGGGCGTGTTGCGAAAGTGCTTGCTGTGGGTGTCGGGACAAGCGGCCATTGATCAACGCGACCCGGGTTCGTACCATCTCCCGATGGGGCATGACGATCTTCCGACTCTTGAACTCGCTTTTCCCGGACCAGAACGTGACCGTGGCGTGGCGGCGATCCTGAGCGGTCAGAAGACCGCGCTCACAGGCCTCCTGGAGATCTATGAGCACGCCGGAGAGGCAGTGCCGCAGAGCGGCCAGCGGTTCTCAGTGCTCGATTCCGAGGGTCGTCCGGCCGTCACGATCGAACTCGTTGACGTGCGGGTCGTTCCCATGAAGGAAATCGACGATGACTTCGCGCGAGCCGAGGGGCGCGGCTACTCCGACGTTGCACAGTGGCGAGCAGCCCACGAAGAGTTCTTCCAGAGCGATGGCGTGAGCGAGTTCCTGGGTCGCACCCCCGACATTACCGATGACACTCTCGTCGTCGCCGAACGCTTCCGAGTGGTCAAGCCCGTGTGATCGGTGGCCGGCATCCGACACGACGAGAGTCCGGAAGGATCAGCTGGGCAAGCTTTGAGAGGCGGCGGGAAGGCTGTTGGTCATAGCCACTCGTTGATGGCGCGACCAGCACTGTTGCCTCATAGCGGACGGCAAGTTTGTCATATCTCGTGGCCACGGCTCGGTGGCGCTTCAGCCGGTTGATCCCGCACTCCACCGCGTGGCGCTCTTTGTAGTCGGCCTTGTCGAACTTGGGCGGTCGGCCGCCTCGGGAGCCGAGCTTCTTGCGGTTGCGGACATGGTCGGACTTCTCCGGGATCGTGCAGGGGACGCCTCGTCTGCGCAGGTAGGCGCGGTTTGCGCGAGAGCCGTACGCCTTATCGGCGCGGACCTTGTCCGGCCTGGTGCGAGGTCGGCCCGGGCCGATGCGGGGCACCCGGAGGCCCTCCAGTACAGGTTGGAACTGCGGACTGTCATGCCTTTGGCCCGCGATGACGAGCAGGGACAGCGGCTTCTGCCCCTGCTCGACCGCGAGGTGCAGCTTGGTGGTCAACCCGCCACGCGAGCGTCCGAGGCCGTGGTCGTCGGGCTCGGTGTCGACGCCACCAGGAGGCTCCTTCTGCAGATCCCCCTTTTGCGAGCCCCGGCGGAGTGCTGGTGGGCGCGGGCGATCGTGGAGTCCACGCTGACGTCCCAGGTGATCAGGCCCTTCGCATCGGCCTCGGCCTGCAGTTGCTCGAAGATCCGCTTCCAGGTGCCGTCGCGCTGCCACCGTCGAAAGAGGTCGTAGGCCCGGTCCCACGGTCCGTACCGCTCTGGGAGATCACGCCACGGTGCACCAGTCCTGGTCCGCCACCGTATGCCGTCGATCAGCTGCCGACGCGTCCATGTCGGCGGCCGCCCTGGCTTCTTGCCCGTCGGCAACAACGGTTCAAGCCGGGCCCACTGGCCGTTCGTCAGATCACCACGCCCCACGGCGCGTGATCATTTCACGACCTTGATCCACTTTCGCAACACGCCCTAGTGCTCTCTGCGCAGGCGGAGGTGAGCCGCCATTGCAGTCGAGCACGCGCACCCCCTCTCTCTACGACTACGCGCCTCCGGCCTGCGCCGGAGTCAGGCGGCCGCGTGCTGCGCGGGCAGGTGGTCCCGTATCTCGTCGTAGCCGCCGGCGGCAACCACCCGCCCGCCGTCCAGCACGACGACCTGGTCGGCGGACCGGATCGTGGACAGCCGGTGGGCGATGACCAGCAGCGTGCACTCCTTGGAGATGAGGTGCAGAGTCTGCGCCAGGAGCTGCTCATGGGCGGCGTCCAGATGCGAGGTGGGCTCGTCCAGCAAAAGGATCTCCGGCCGGGCCAGCAGGGCACGAGCGATCGCCACGCGCTGTTGTTCGCCACCGGACAACGACGAGCCGTGTTCCCCTACGGGGGTGTCGAGGCCGTCAGGCAGCCGCTTCACCAAGGCGGACAGGCCCGCCATCTCCACCACCCGGTGCAGCCACGCTTCGTCGGCGTCCGGTGCCGCGTAGGTGAGGTTGTCGCGCAGAGTGCCGTACATCAGCGGTGAATGCTGCTCGACCAGGCCGATGCGGGACCGCCATTCGCCCGTGGTGTGCTCGGTGTTGGCGTCGCGTCCGTCGAGGGTGATGGTCCCGGCCGCGGGTTCGTAGAACCGTCCGAGCAGGCTGAAGATCGTGCTCTTGCCGGCCCCGGACGGCCCTGCGATGGCCGTGAAGCTGTGGCGGGGCACCCGGAACGACGCCCCCTTGAGAATCTCGCGATCGGTGTAGCGGAACCGGAGGCCACGCAGCACGAGCCCGGAGGCGGAGGCGGCGGCGGGCTGCTTCCGAAGCTGGTCCGTCCGCGGGCGGTCCGTCCGGAGCCGGTCCGTTTCGACCGGCAGATCCAGGACCTCCTGGATGCGCTGCAGCGCCGCGAGGCCGGCTTGCAGTGCGGGAGCGATGTCGAACAGCCCGGCCATCGGTATGGCCAGGTAGTTCACGTAGAGGAGGAAGGCCACCAGCTCGCCGACGGCCATATCCCCGGACGCGACCCTGGCCAGGCCCACGACGATGACCACGATCAGCGAGCCCTGCACCGCGAGTTCGATGGCGGGTGAGACCACGGCGGTCAGACGGGCGGCCTTGACGTTGTGACCGTAGATGTCGTCGGTGCTACGGGCCAGCGCCGCGGATTCGCGTGCCTCGGCACGGTTGATGCGCACGGTGCGGATGGCGCTGAGGACGCGTTCCAGCTCGGCGGCGAGGGAGCCGGTGGCTTCCTGCGCGGCCTGAGTCTCGCGGCGGATGCCCTTGAGTACGAGTGCCATCACCGCTCCGGATCCGATGACGACTGCCATGACCACCCCGGCGAGTATCGGATCCAGCCAGAACATCATGCCCACGCCGCCGACCACGACGATGGAGTTGACGATCGCGTTCACCACGTCGGTGGCGAGCACATCGCGCAGAAGGGTGGTGTCGGTGGTGGTGCGGGAGATCAGGTCGCCCAGCCGGTGCCGGTCGTAGACGGCCATGCGCAAGCGCAGCAACTGGTCGACCATCGCCCTGCGCAGCCGCTGGACGACGCCCTCGCCGGCCTGGTCGAGCCGGAACGTCGACCAGGCCTGCAATGCGGCTTGGCCTGCGAAGACGGCGGCGAGCAGCCACAAGAGTCCGGTGACGGTCCGCCCCGCCGTCGCCGCCTCGATGGTCCGGTTGACGATCAGAGGCTGGGCCAGCCCGAGTCCGGATCCGGCCAGGGCGCAGAGCAGAGCGAACAGCAGCCGTCGCCTGCTGCCCCGCGTCCAGGCCAGCAGGGTACGGAAGGTGACGCGGCTGACTTTCGAGGTTTCGTCCATGGCTCCGCAAAGTGATTAGTCGATCAGTTCGTAACCGAGTTCCATGGCCGTGGCCAGCCATTGCTCGACCTCGAGGATGCGGGTCGCCACCATGGGATCCAGGTCCCCTGACAGCGCGCGGGCGCTGAGGATGCCGCTCTCCAGCAGATGTTTCGCCGATAGTTCGGCGGGATCCACGCGGCTGACGATGGCCCGGCTGAAGATTTGTTTGGTGGTGGGGAGGTGGGCCAGGGCGCCCGGGGGCATCAGCTTGATCACCTGGGATTTCATCCGCCAGTACGGGTGCGGGTAGCTCGGGTCGTAGCGCCGGTGCAGCGGCAGTCGCTTCGCCCGCTCGACGAAGGCCGGATCCAGGAAGGGGTCCTCGTTGCGCACCAGACCGGCTGTGCGTAGCCGTTGGTGTGGATAGAGGTCGCTCCACGCCTCCATGGCGGCCAGGGAATCATGGTGTCGTTCGTGCAACCGTACCAGCGAACCTATCCAGGACTTCGTCCATGCGGTGGCGATTCCACGGTACGGTTCGGCGAGGAAATTGTGCGGTGGATTGCTGCACAGCTCCGGCCAGGAACAGGCCAGGTACGTCATCGCCCGGCGCCGTCGGCCGAGGAGGGGCGAGATCACGGCGAGCGCCTCGAGTTTCTTCGTGGGCTGATACTCGCCGCGGTGATCACGCCAGTAGTCCGGCAGTGCGCGCACGTTTCCGTTGCGTAATAGGTGGGGTGTCAGGTATTGCCCGCTGCCCAGGAGTTCGTCGGCGCCGTCGCCGGTGAGCAGCACGTCCGCGCCCGCCTCGTGGGCGAGTTCCACCAGAAGCCGGTTGGCATCGGGCAGGGCGTCGAGACGTGGTCCTTCCGCATGCCATTCCGGGGTCCCCGTCGGTCGGCGGGAGATCGGTACGATCCGCAGGTCGCACTGCAGACCGATTCCCTCGAGCAGGTTCCGGACGAGGGGGATGTTGGACTTTCCCCGGTCGTCGATCATCTCGATGGCGACAGCGGTGATCCGGCGCTGATCACCGTGCTCGAGAATGAGGTTGGCCAGAACGGCGAGGGAGTCGAGCCCGCCGGAGGTGGCGACCGCGACCCCCTCGCTGTTCCCGACAGCGCGCCGTAGCGAGGCTAGGAACTCCGTGCGCAGATTTCGCATACCGGGTTCGCCCCGGGGCCACGGAGGTTCCGTCGCCAAATCCGGACCGTCCTCGAAGGGATGGGCCGGGCCGAACTCGCCCCTGATGGCCGGCCAGGTCAACCACAGTGCGAGTCTGCGTCGGGAGATCCGCTCGTACGGCACGCCGTCACCTGCCTCTGGTTACTTGCGGGCTTCGCTTTCCAGCGTCTCGGCCAGGTCGGCCAGAGAATCCCGGATCGAGGTGGTGGCCTCCACCTCCGGGGTCTCGTCCATGAACATGAAGCGTCCCCGGACGCCCTTGCCGCGAATACCGTCGCCCGGCTTGCTCTTCTTCGACATCGCTACCTCCTTGATGGTGGGAAAAATCGGTGATACGAATCCCGATTTCCGATGAAGGTGATCGGCACACCCATGAGCCGATTCCCTTCGCCATTCATGACAACGTGCGGACGCCGCGGAAATCAATACCCTGAATTGGACAGCGGCAATGTACGATTCCTGACTTGACGAACCCATTACCACGAGAGATGCCGGTGCGGGCCGTCCGTAATCGGACAGTTTTCGTACAAGATCACCTCAGCCGACGTGGGCAGGGGTCTTCGACCTGCAGCGACGGCCGACGAGTGGTCGATAGTGGACCAGCGCCGCGAACGTGATCCAGATCTCAGCCTTCCGATGTCGATTTTGCGTTACCTTGATCTGGACCTGTCCTATGCGCCCGGACCTTTTGCGGCCCGGCTCATGCGCTTGGTTAGGGGGAGCACTGACAGTGGGACGACCCTTACGTGAATTAACTCCCTGCGCGTCGGTACGCCATCGCTTCGGGGCGGAACTACGCGCATTCCGGAAGCGGCGGGGGCTTTCCCAAACGGCCCTCGGGGAACGAGTGATGCACAGCGGTTCCACCGTATCGAAAATCGAAAAAGCGGAACGCTGGCCGAGCCGGGAATTCGCCTTCCTCAGCGATAAGGTGCTGCACGCCCAGGGCTCTTTGAAGGACCTCTGGCTCAGGGCGCAGGCGGAGAGAACAGCCTCGGAACTCGCCGTCTCGAACATCGGGGAACCAGCCCGGGCGCCGGACGCGAGGGCCCGGCTGAGCCGGGCGATTCCCCACCTCGACGATGGTCTCAGCATGCCGGCCGCCGACCACGAGCACCCGTACCGGGCGACCGATCGAATCGTCGCCGACCTGCTGGTCCTTCAGGAGATCGTGGCCGGGCATCGGGAGGAAGCAAGGCTGCTCAGGAGCCTCGACCAGACCATCAGCCTGCTGATCGGCGACATCGAGCCCATCTCCCTGGCCACCCTGCAGAACGCCGAGTAGTGACCGGTACGGGCGACGAGCAACCGGCCGTCCTGGGGCCGTCCTGGACAGAAGAGGACCCGGTGACCAGTGTGGTAACCATGACACGCCTAACGCTCCGCCCGTACCGGGCGGCCGACCGGACGGCCGTCCTGGCCCTTATCAACGCCGACAGGCTCCCGGGCCAGCCGGAAGCCACACCCGGCATGCTCGCGCAGGCCTTACGCGGCGAGTCGCCCGTCGACGACAACTGGTGGGCCGAACTCGACCCGCCGACCGTACAGGTGGCCACCACCGCCGACGGCGACGTCGTGGGCGTCATTTCCTGCGCACTGCGCTCGAAAGACGACACCGGACTGATCCTGTGGGCCCACTGCCGTGAGAACGCGGCCGTAGCCGAGGAACTGATCGCCCATGCCCTGGCAGAGCTGGCGCCCCGCCCCGTCGAAGCCTTCCAGTTCGCGACCGCGCTCACCCTGGGACTGGAGGCGCTGCCGGTCGGTCACCGGCCGGTGACCCGCGCGGCACTGGAACGCGCCGGGTTCATCGGCGAACGCCTCTGGAGATACATGCACGCCGCCCTGCCGCGCCCCGGCCTGCCGCAGGCGGACAACGTCCGGATCGCCCCAGAGCCCGAGCGGAAGACGGCACGGCAACTGCAGGTGCACAGAGACGGCCGAACGGTGGCCGAGGCGGTCATCGGCGAACCCGTCCAGGGCATCGGCGTCTTGTGGTGGATCGAGGTCGGACCCGAAGCCCGCAGGCAGGGCCTGGGACGCGCGCTACTCGGCTCCGCCCTCGACACGCTCACCGGCCTCGGAGCCACCGACGCGATCCTCTACGTCGACGACGACGAACCCCCCGGGGGCGAGCGCGACCGGACGGCGGCCAATGCCCTGTACGAATCCGCCGGATTCAGCGAAGTCGATCAGCTGTGGATCTATGTGCGGCCCACCATGACGACCGATCCGGCTCCCGAGTAAGCACGACAGCCTCCCCGCCGCGACGTCACTGGTCATCGCCCTCTTGTCATCCTGATCTCCCTCCCCAGTTTCCGTTCACGCGGCGGGTCGGCTGCTCAGGAGCATCCGGTACGAACCCACCTCGCAGCCCGCCTCCTCGCCGGCCGGGCGGCCGTCGACCTCGGCCCAGGCGTGGGCGGCGAACGGGCTCGTCCGCATGCCCACGCACCAGTCGGGGCGCTGCCCGTACAGCCGGGCCAGCAGCACCACCGCCAGTGAGCGGCGCAGACAGCCCTGCTGGCCGCGGCAGCCGGGGCTGACGGCGACGACGGCAGCCCGGTACGCGCACACCGACGCGTAGTCCGCCCCGCGCCCTACGAGGCTCAGAATCCGCAGGATCACAGCGGGCGGGCGGTGGGCCAGCGGTGCGGCGAGGCACACCGCGGCGTAGGCGGGAACGCGCGGCCGCCAGCCCGGCAGCGGCGGGCGGTCCAGCGCCTGGGCGGTGGCCTTGGCCGTCATGGCGGCACCAGACCCGCGTCGCGCAGCCGGTCGATCAGTGTGGTGACGTCTCGGTGCACCGCACCCGGACCGCACCCGAACGCTCCGCGATCCCACTGACCACATCGGGCAGGCGCTCACCTGCCAGCAGGCGGGACAGCACTTCCGAGCCGGTGGCGTTGAATTGGTAGAACTTGCCGTCGCGCTCGTGGAGCAGGACCGTGCCGTCGTCTGTGTCCAGCGTCGACACGGATTGCGCGAGACGCATGCCGCCCCCTCGTGTTGTCCTTGTGCCTGTTGTCCCTGTTGCTCTTGTCATTGCGTCCGTCATCGAATTCGATAGTGCGCGTTGACCCCGGTCACCGGTCACCGGTCACCGGTCACCGGTCGGCGGTCCAGCACGCGCAACCACACCTCGCCGCCCAGCGTGAGGGGCACCGCCGCTGTGGGCAGGGGTGGCGGGAGCGGCCGGGACAGGAGTGTGCGCAATGTCCCCGCTCGCGGTGCGCGAGCGGCCGGTGGTCGCCATCACCTACACCGACGCGCGGATGGCTGAGGACGACGACGTCTTCTACGCCCGCCGCGTCGCCGCCGAGGTACGCGGTATCACGCACACGGTCATCGACCGGCCGGCACGCAGGGGTGGCGCACTTCGGCGGCCTGGAGGACCCCGGGACGTTGCCGGTGACGGACCCTGCCGTTGATGTCGCTCTGGGTGCTGTCTGGCCTTGCCGCGCGGCTCGTCCCCGTTGCTGCCCACGGATCCGCCGCGCACCTGATGGGGCGCGGTGGCGACAACGTCCTCGCCGCGGTCAGCAGTCAACGGGTGGACCAGTTCCTCGCCGGGTACCGCGTCCAGGCGTTCAAGCGCGGGAGCGACTTCGCCCGGGCCGTCCGTATCGCGCCGTGGCGGGCGTGGCAACAGCTCGCCTCGACAGCCGCCGCCCCCTGCCTGCGAGCCCTGGCCCGCCTGGCGGACCGGATGAGGGCCGCTCCGTTCCCGCCCGCCTGGCGCCCCGCGCCCCAGGACGGTCTGGCCTGGGGCGCGGCGACGGCCGCCGCCAGGTGGCTGACGACCCGCCGAGGGGTGCCAGGACCATGCCTCTTTGTTCCTCTGGGATGCCAGTCAGCTACGTGTCAGGGCCGTGTCAGAGCAAGGTGCCAAGATTACCTCTGTGAGCGGGCCGCTATCCGGACCGAATCACGGAGAGGTGCCCGGAGTGGCTTATCGGGGACCAGAGCAAACAGCTCACGGTCGGGTTATGCCCACGCAGGTTCGAATCCTGCCCTCTCCGCCAACGGACGAGCTGACATGAGTCAGTGCCCTGCTGGTCAGGCTCGTCGCCAAGGGCGCAGAGAGTGCACAGCCGCACACTATGGCTTGTCCTGCGCGTTGCTGCCCCAGCTGGGCGAAAGCAATTTCTCAGACCTTCCGTCGGCACTGCCGGAAGATTTCAGGCGCCCGGCGCGCCGACTGGCTTCCTAAGAAACGTCAGGGCTTCGGGGACATGCGCGGGGATGGTGTGGGCAGATGCCACCGCCGTCCCCTGCTTTTCGTTGCTATGGCCGTTGGCAAGTGCATCCATGTGCGGTCTCACCGCTACCTCAATGGTGGATCAAGGAGTGAAATGTGGAATCAAGATTCGGTGGCCATCGTCGGAATGGGATGTCGATTTCCGGGCGGGATCGATTCACCGGAGGCGTTCTGGGACTTCTTGGTCGGCGGCAAGGTGGCGGTGGAGCCGACGCCTGAGGACCGTTGGCGTCCGTACACCAAGGTCAACCCGGAGTTCTCCGAGGCTTTGCGGAGGGCGGACCGGCCCGGGAACTTCATCGGTGATGTCGACGGGTTCGACGCGGAGTTCTTTGGGATCACGCCTCGCGAGGCCGAGTTCATGGACCCTCAGCAGCGTCTGGTGCTGGAGGTCGCGTGGGAGGCTCTGGAGCACGCCGGCATGGCGCCCCGGGCTGTGGGCGGCTCTGACGCGGGTGTGTACATCGGTACCTGCTCGGACGACTACGGCCGTCGGCTGCTGGAGGACCTTCCGAGGATCGAGCCGTGGACCGGCATCGGCGCCCAGCTGACAGGCATTGCCAACCGGGTCTCGCACGTCCTGGACCTGCACGGGCCCAGCTTCGTCCTCGATTCGGCGTGCTCGGCCTCTCTCGTGGCCATCCATCTGGCGTGCCAGGCGCTGCTGACGGGTGAGACGTCGCTCGCGCTTGCCGGTGGTGTGAACATCATTCTGTCGCCTGCGTACACCCTCACCCTGGAGGCGGCGGGAGCGTTGTCTCCGGACGGGCGGAGCAAGCCCTTCGACGCTGAGGGTGATGGATATGGCCGGGCCGAAGGGTGCGGTGTGCTCGTCCTGAAGCGTCTTTCTGACGCTCAGCGGGACGGGGACCGCATCCATGCTGTGATCAAGGGTTCAGCGGTTGCCCAGGACGGGCACACCAGCGGCATCATGGCGCCCAACCCGGATGCGCAGCGTGACCTGCTGCGCCTGGCGTGGGAGCGGGCGGGCCTGGACCCGGCCACTGCTGGTTTTATCGAGGCGCATGGCACTGGTACCCGGCTTGGTGACCCGGTGGAGGCGTCAGGCCTGCATGCGGTGTTCGGCGCCGGGCGTCTGGCTGATGAGCCGTGCTTCATCGGGTCGGTGAAGTCGAATATCGGGCATGCGGAGCCCGCGTCCGGCGTGGCTGGCGTGATCAAGGCGGTCTTGATGCTGCGGGAGGCGGAGATGGCCGCAACGGTGATGGCGAGCGGTCCCAGCCCGGACATCCCGTGGGAGGAGTGGGGACTGAGGCTTGTCACCGAGCACCGGAAGTGGCCCAGGGGTGCGGATCCTCGGCGGGCGGGGGTTTCCGGCTACGGCTACGGCGGGACGATTGGTCACATCGTGCTGGAGGAGGCCCCGGAGTTCAGCGTTCTCCAGAACTCTGAGCTGGATGCTCCGCGGCTTTTCCCCGTCTCCTACCGGTCTCGCGCCGGGGTAGCCGCATACGCTCTGCGGCTCGCGGACTGGCTTGAGCGGCATGCCGAGGTCCCGTTGGCGTCGGTCGGCCGTACGTTGGCGACGGGCCGTTCGCATCTGGGCTACCGTGGCGCGGTCGTGGCACAGGACCATATGTCGCTCGTCTCGGGCCTGCGCGCCCTCGCCGCGAGTGACGATGTGGCGGCCGACGGCGTCATCGAGGGGAAGGCGTCGCCGGCGGCGGCCCCCGTCTGGGTCTTCTCTGGGCATGGCTCCCAGTGGTCCGGTATGGGTGCCCAGCTTCTGCAGACCAGTGCCGCTTTCGCTGCGGTCATCGACCAGCTGGATCCCGTCTTCGTCAGCGAGCTGGGATTCTCGGCCCGGCAGGCCATCGCCGACGGCGACTTCGCCTCGGTGGACCGGGCCCAGTCGATGATCTTCGCCATGCAGGTCGCGCTGGCCGAGGTGTGGCGGTCGTTCGGGCACCACCCCGCTGCTGTGATCGGGCACTCTGTGGGAGAGATCGCGGCGGCCGTTGTCGCGGGGGCCTTGAGCCTTGAGGACGGGGCCCGGCTCAGCTGCCGCCGTTCCGCGCTGCTGCGCCAGGTCGCGGGCAAGGGCGCCATGGTCATGGTGGGGCTGTCGTTCGAGGAGGTGGCTGCGCGGCTCGATGGCCGCGCCGGCGTGAACGCGGCCATCGCCTCGTCGCCCGATTCGGCGGTGGTCTCCGGTGACGCTGAGGCGGTTGCCGAACTGGTGACGGAGTGGCGGGGAAGCGGCATCCCGGTCCGGCCGGTCAACTCCGATGTGGCGTTCCACAGTTCTCACATGGACGCGCTGGCCGGAGGCCTGCGGGCGGCTCTGGTGGATCTCGATCCGCGGGCGCCGGGCATACCTCTGTACACCACGGCTTTGGAGGATCCCCGGACTCGGGCCGCGTACGGCGCCGATTACTGGGCGGCGAATCTCCGCAACCCCGTCCGGCTGCATGAAGCGGTCACTGCGGCTGTTGAAGACGGCCACCGGCGGTTCCTGGAGATCTCTCCCCACCCCGTGGTCGCCCACTCCGTCGGGGAGACCCTGAAGCACCTGGAGGTGGCGGACAGTTGCGTCGTCCATTCCTTGCGTCGTGACCAGCCCGAGGTGGCGACACTGGTGACGAACATGGGGGAGCTGTACTGCCACGGTGCCGGGCCCGACTGGTCGCTGGCGCATCCCGAGGGCGGGGCCGCCGAGTTGCCGCCGATCGCGTGGCAACACCGCCGGCACTGGCTGGACGCGGTCCTTCCGGCTGCTGCGGTCCCTGTGCAGCAGCACGATGTGACCGGGCATGCGCTGCTCGGCCGGCCGGTGGATGTGGCCTCGCCGACGCCGCTGCGGTTGTGGAACACCTACCTCGACGACGCCAGCCGTCCTTTCCCGGGCGGCCATGCTCTGCATGGCACGTCGATTGTTCCGGCTTCGTCGATCATCCACACCTTCTTGGAGACCGCCGCAGGCCATGGAAGGGCCAAGGCACTGTATGACGTGCACCTTCGTTTCCCGATCGCTCTGGCCACCGCGCGGGAGGTGCAGGTAGTCCAGGAAGGCTCCACGCTGCGGTTGAGTACCCGTCCGCTCGACGCGGAGCAGGGTCCGGGGAACTGGCTGACCCACTCCTACGCCTCCACGCTGTCAGGCCACGCCTCGGCGTTTCCGGCGTCCGTGGCCAGGGTGTCGCCTCCGGAGGACCTGGCTGCCGCGGACCCCTCCATGGTGATGTCGCGGCTCGATGCCATCGGTGTGGAGGGCATCGCCTGGCCGTGGACCGTGGAGGACCTGCAGCTGGGAGACCAGGTGGTGCGTGCTCGCATCCACGCCCCCGCGGTAGCCGGTGACCAGGTGACCTGGGCTCCGTTACTGGACGCCGCGCTCGGCGTGGTACCGATCATCTACGGCGGCCCGCCCACCGTCCGTATGCCGTCCCACATCCGCGAAGTCCGCGTGGTGGGCGAAGCCCCGGAAGTCGGCGTCGTCGACATCCACCTCGTCGACCCCGAAACGGACACGGTGGACATCACCATCAGCGACGAGCAGGGAGCCCTGCTCGCCTGGTTGCCCGGTACCCGCTTCGGCGCCCTGCGGAACAAGGCACAAGCCGCTGAGACCGCAGCGATCGACGACGCAGGGGGCGTTGAGGAGAACGCATCCGCCGACGCTGCCAAGCTGTCATTGTCCTGGCGGGACCTGCCCGGGGAGGCGTTGGCTGAGCGGGTCGCTGCTGAGATCGGCGCCCGCATGGCACGGGAGATGAAGATTCCGGTGGACGAGCTGGATTACGGGCAGCCGCTCACGGAGCTCGGCCTCGACTCCGTGATGTCGGTCGTGGTGTGCAGCCAGTTGGAGAAGCTTTTCGCCATCAGGCTGCCCGTCACGGCCCTGTGGAACTACCCCTCGGTCCACGGGCTGGCCGGATACGTCATGTCCGTCCTGCTCGACTCCGAAACCGGTGCCGCGACGGCTGCCGCCGCCTAGCCGCCCCCCGGGTCCGTCTGCGGCCTGGGCAAAAGCCGCAGACAGACCCGGAGGCTTGCCGGCGCGCCCCCGTTTCAGGTCATTTTGCGTCGAATGGGGCCCGCGCGGCACGAAGAGCGGCGCGGGCCGCCGCCGCACCTACCGCGTACGTCCCTCGAGCGGGTACGTGGCGCTGAGCGGCTCGGGATCTCCAGGCCCGCACCACAGCCAGCCTGTCGGAGAACAGCTGTCTGGCCACGCGAGCCCGGGCCTCCTCAGCGGCCTTCACGGCAGCAGCGTGAGCGGCTTGGCGGGTGGCGTAGCCGCGCCCGCCGCGCATCCATGCCGCGTACACCTGGTGCCCTTCTGTCTCGGCTTCAGAGGAGCGGGCGAGCAGTTCCAAAGCGGAGCGCCGGTACTCGGCCGTGGTCGTCTCGGCCGTCAACCGGGCCAGGGCCCTTAGTGACTCATCGCTCGCCCCGTCAGCGCGGGCGCGTTCGCACACACGCTGGAGCTCGCCTTTGACGGCCGCCTCGACCTGCCCGGCAACGTGATCCTCGCCGGTGCTCCTGTACGACGCCGCGAGGACCGTCACGACTGTCTCCTCCACCGCTGCTTCCGCAGCCTGGTGCGCAGCGCACACCACGCACTCCTCCGGGGCCCCCTGCACACCACAGCCCTCGCAGTGCGTCATGCGCCGGTGGAGCTGGTCGGAGGCGGCTTGTCCACGGGCCTGAGCGGCAGCCGCCCGTCGGGCGGCTCGCTCGGTGTCGGCCCGCTCACGGGCGACCGCTTCGCGGGCCGCGTCCTCCGCAAGTCGCGCGCGCAGACGCTGTTCGCAGGCAGCCCGTCTTTGCTCTGCTGTCGCCTGCGGCATGTCGGCCGCGACCTGGAGGGCGGTGGATGTCCGTACGGCCCGCCGGTCGGCGATCAGGGAACGGCAGGACTCGCAGTCGGCGCCGGTGTCCAGCCGGGTGCCCTCGTCACAGCGCGGGTCCGGGCAGCCGGGCCGCCGGGCCAGGCCGCGGGCGAGCAGCCAGCCCACGGGGTCACTGACGGTATGCGCACCTCCCTGCTGGTCCAGGCGGCGGGTCAGCCGGTCGGCCAGGATCTGATGAGCTCTGTCACTGTCCGTCAGGCCGGCGATGTGGAGCAGCTCGGCACGTGTCGCGGTGACGATGAGGGCTTGGGCCGTACCGTGTTGCAGGCGCGCCCACAACGGCTCCACCGGTGCCAGCGCGATCTCCAGGTCTTGCGGTGGACGGGGCAGCCGCGGTTGTCGCCCCAAAGTCCCACTCCGCCGAGAACGGTCCTTGCGCGCGGGCACGCGTACCGGCCGACGGCGGGTCACCCCCGAAGCGGCTTCGCCGGATAACCCGAGATCACCAGCACTATTACCTCTGCCCGTGACCAGAGAAGCGTGGTGTGTGTGGAGCAGGGCAGTAGCAGGGTGCCCTGTGTTTTCTGGCGTGGTGCCGTGGTCGTGCGGCGTATGTCCAGGTGGTGTGCCTGGAGAGAGCCGAGTCGTCGGGCCGCCACCTCCGGGTGTATCAGCAGGGCGCTCTGACGGTTGCGTTCTGCCTGGCGCCGAAGCGTCGGGGCTGGCCGGAGGCTGGGCGCCGCAGGTGGCTGCCGGGAGGACAGTGGGTAGCGGTTCTGGAGCCCGGCCATGGGCCTGTGCGACGGCCGGCACTTTCACACGGCACCGGGCTCGCAGCCCGGACTGGGTCTTCCTGCGGATCACTTCGACGGCCCCGTTCTGGGCGAGCCGTGCCAGGACCTTTGCCCCGGCCGAGGTGGAGCAGTCCAGCAGTCGGGCCACCGTCGCGGCCGGCCGGCCGCGCTTGGTGTCCACGGCGCCGCCGCACAGCTGCATCCATCCGCTTGGCCGGGTGGTCAGCACCATCAGCAGGAGACCGAGCCGGTCGGTGGCAGCTCCCCGCCCGTGCCGGCCCGCCAGCAAACCGGGCTCTGTTGCCGGTCGGTCCATGGGGTTCCAGCCGGGCCCGAACAGGGCTTCGCATAACCGGAGCAGGGTGGCCAGCTCCCTCTGGGACAGCATCAAGGGGTTCTTGGTGTCCTTGGCCTGGTGAGCCCGCCATAGCGGCAGGGCCACATATTCCAGTCCCGTGACTCGGCCCGAGGTATTCATCACCGGCCGGGTCATGAGAACTCCCGCCTCTCTGAGGGCCGGCAGCACGGTGTGGTCGATGGTCGATTCGGATACGCCGAGCCAGCGCCCCAGTTCAGCGGCCCAGATGCGGCTTTGGGAGGAGGAGGCGCGGGCCTTCGCTGCCAGTACTACCGTGCCCAGCCGCGCTGTGTCCGGGAGCCCTGTCACGGTCTCCAGTAACGCGCGCACCGCCGTGAGCAGACGCACCCGCATGCTCTTGCTGAGTTGGAGGGCATTGAGGGATGGCCGATTCGTCACCGTGCGGGAGGATGCTGTCGACGAACGACTCTGGTGCTGAGGGAGGGGTGGTCTCAGCGGCCCGTCGACGGCCCCGGTCACCGGGGGGAGCGCGCACCAGGCGGCGCACGCCCTGGAGTCAAGACGCCACGGGATGATTTTCGACTGGTGCGGAAGCTGACAGATGTCAGCCCGGTCGGGCATGATGAGCGCTGTTCCTCTCATGGGGACACAACGGTCCGCAGCCTGCGGACCGTGCAAAACCCTTGAGGCATTCAAGGGGTGATTGACCTCAAACGGACCGGCGCCAACCGGGCTGTTCGAGGGACCGCTGGGCCGCCAAGCCGAGCGGTGACGTGAGGGTCGCTTCAGACGGTGCTGTAACACCGGAAGCGACTGGGGGCGGCATTGTCCGCCCCCTTCACGGTCAGGTCATCACTCTCTCCTCGCGTCAGCAGACATGGGGATAGGCGCAGGAACTGCGCGGCCCAGCGGTCAAGCGCGGGCCTGAGTGGCAAGGGCGTGTGAACTGCGAGTTCACGAGAACTGCGTTGCGAGCGCGCCCTTCGTGCAGGTCGATGAGCGCCGGGCTGTTGCGGCCACGGGATCCCGGGTGTGCCGAGATGCCGCTGCGCGTCCTTTTGAGCCCAGGACGGCTGCTCGCCGGTTCCCGCCCAGCAACAGCTGCTCAAACTGACGCACCCACAGACGGTGCATCATGCACCTATTTGGGTATGGTGGGACCGGGCAGGCAAGTTACGCCGACTCACACGTCAACCAGGGAGCGTCACGTGCTCATACACAGCGCTATGGGGTGACGCGTTTTGGGCCGTGCGCCTCGGGGTGGTCCGCCCCCGGTAGCGGTCTTCTCGCCCTGATGCCGATGCCTGTTCAGCATGTTGTAGTAGCCCCCCGTTGAGGTTGCTTCCCCCGCCACGAGGACCATAGAGCCCGAGCGTGCAACGTTGCAACATGCTGCGCAATCGGTGCATTATGTTGCAATGGAAAGGCGGGTGGTGATGAAGTGTCAGGGAATCAGCAGGGAGCATCCCCGGGACCGTCGGACCACCCCGCCGAGGACATGGCCCACCTGGCGAAGTCCACGATCGCCCTGCGGCTCCGGTACATCCGCCACAGCCATCCAGAGGGCCCCTTCAGCCTGGCCAAACTCGCCGAACGCGCAGGGGTGTCCAAGCGCACCCTGGCGTCGGCGGAGTCAGCCGACGGAACGAACCTGACTATCGAGACCCTGATGAAGGTAGCCCAGAGCCTCGGCATCCGCCGCCCGGCCTACTTCCTCGACGAGCAGGTCTTCCGCGAGGTCAACGCGGAGCTGGAGACGGTCAGGGCGCTGAGGCAGCAGACGGTGCACACCGTGGCGCTGCGCTCCGCGGCAGTGCCGGGTGCGGCGAACGCCTCGGTCTCCGAATTGTCGGAACTGGTCAAGGGCATCATCGCCGCCGCGCAGGCGGCGGGCAACACCCTGCAGAACCTGCCGGACCCCGCCAACGGCCACCCGGATCCCGGCGCCCGGAACAAGTAGCTTCCTACAGTGTGGTGGCGTCGAGCCGACAGCAGAAGGCTCCAGCAGCGGTGTGAGCAGCTCGTGAGTTCGCTGGAACTGCCTGAGCACGACAAGGTCTCTGTGCAGGCACTCTGCGCGCGCATCAGCCAGATGACCGGACGCCCCATTCATCTCCTTCCGCTCGGACTGCCGCCCGGGAGCCCCGACGGCCTGTGGGTGTCCCTCGACGACGCCGACTTCATCGTCTACGAGCAGCTCCTGGCGCCCGTCCACCAGCATCAGGTGGTCCTGCATGAGATCGGACACCTGCTCTGCGGCCACCGCTCAGCCCCGGTGATGACCGCAGAGGTCTCCCAGCTGCTGCTGCCTTCGCTGGACCCGGACTTCATCCGCCGGGTCCTGGGACGCGAGCACTCTCACTCCGAAGCCGAGATCGAAGCCGAGCTGGTCGGTTCGCTCATCGGCCGCAGGATCGGCGCGTGGAACGTGGAGCAGATTCCCATGGTGCCCCCGGAAGCACAGGAATTAGCTGCGCGTCTCTCCGCGCTGGAAAGACCGGATCGAGGGAGAAATGAATAATTTTCAGCAGAACCTGAACGGCAGCTTATATCCGCTGTGTGCCGTCATCGCCTTTCTGGCTCTCTTATACAAGTTACGGATCCTGCTCACTGACCGATCCGTCGTTCAGGTCGCCTTGGTCGGAAATTTCTTCTTTCTGGTCCTCACGTACACCGTCTCCACCCCGGTGGTATGGACAGCGACGAGTCACGCCGTGGGCATCGTCAACTTCTCCGGGCTGTTCACTCAGAGTTGCGTCATCCTGCAGGTGGCCTGCCAGCAGCTCGTACTGCTGCACCTGTCCCACGAGCCGAGCATCGCCTGGCGCAAGGCGGTGCCACGACTCAGCGCCATCGCGGTGATCCTGGTAGCGATGGTGGCCCTGTTCTCGCTAGCCAGCGGTGTGGGGGAGCAGTCGGCCAACTTCGCCGTCACACACGCCCAGTACTATCCCGCCTACCTGAGCGTCTATCTGCTCGGCTACGGCGCGAACCAGATCGACATGCTCTTCCTCGGATGGCAGCACGCGAAGGTCGCCCCCACCCCCTGGCTGCGGCGCGGCTTGCTCATGATTTCCCTGGCCGTCCCATTCGGTCTCATCTACGCCCTCTGCCGCATCGCCGACATCGTCGCCGGCCAGCTGGGCAGCAACGGGCAAGCATGGGAGCCGGTCGCTCCCATCGCCGTCGCCATTTCAGCGGTCATCCGGGTGACAGGGTGGACCCTCCCCGACTGGGGCCCTCACCTCAGCCGGATATGGCAGCGCATCGAATTCCAACGCGCCTACTGGGAACTGAGGCCACTGCACCGCGCCGTCACCGCCCAGGTACCTGCCCCCGTACTCCACCTGGAACGCGGCACCGACCTGCGGACCCGTCTCTACCGCCTCATCGTCGAGATCCGAGACGCGCAATGGGCTCTTCGCGTCTGGATGGACCCCTCCGTAGCCGAACGTGCCCGGCGCGACCCGCCGACGACAGGCCTGTCCGAAACCGATCTCGCCGCCGTGATCGAAGCAGCTCAGCTTGCCTCCGCACTACAGGCAAAAGCCCACGATGAAAGACCCACTGAACACGTTGCCTCACCGCGGGCGGCAGATCCTCCGGACCTTGCCGCAGAGCTGGCCTTCCAGCGCAAACTCGCCCGCGCCTTCCGCGAGATCCCCAACCACGCCACTGCGGGCCTCCCGGCCATGACCATCACTGCACCCACCCAGGAATCCTCATGACGGACAAGACACTTCCCATGCCGTTCGACGCAGCATCATTCACAGATCCGTACCCCATGCACGCCCGCCTGCGCGAAAGCGGCCCCGTGCACCGGGTGACAACCCCCGACGGATCTCCCATCTGGCTCGTCACCCGGGAAGCCGACGTGCGTACCGCTCTGAACGACCGCCGCTTGACCGTGGACAAGGCGCACTCGGGTACCGGCTACAAAGGATTCACACTGCCGCCGGCTCTGGACACCAACCTCCTCAACATGGATGGCCCCGACCATTTGCGGCTGCGCCGTCTAGTGGCCAAGACCTTCACGCCGCGGCACGTCGAGAGCATGAAGGACCGTGTCCACGCCGTCGCCGAGCAGCTGGCCGACACCATCGCAGAACGTGGCGAAGCAGACCTCGTCGCCGACTATGCCAACCCGCTGCCCCTGGTCATCATCGGCGACCTCCTCGGCGTCCCTGACGAAATCCGCCGACCGTTCTCCCGGTGGGCCGGCGCCATGCTGGCCCCGGAATACCCCGGCCAGGTCGCCGAAGCCGTCGAGCACATCCATGGCTACCTCCTGGACCTGATCGCCCTGCGTCGCGTCACCCCGGGGGATGACCTTCTCTCCCGGTTGATCGCAGCGCGCGACCAGGGGGACCGGCTCACCGAGAACGAGCTCCTTTCCCTCGCTTTCTTGCTCCTGTGGACCGGAAGCGAGAACACCCAGCACCTCATCAGCAGCGGGCTGCTGGCCCTGCTCCGTCATCCCGAACAGCTCGCCACCGTGCGCGCCGATCCCGGGTGCCTGCCGGCCGCGGTGGAAGAGATCCTGCGCTTCACCCACGCCAATCAGCTGGCCATCCGGCGCTTCCCGACCGAGGACGTGGTCATCGGCGGTGTCACGATCCCTGCCGGCGACACCGTGATGCTCGCCCTGAGCTCGGCCAACCGCGACCCCGCACGGTTCAGCGACCCCGATGAGTTCGACATCCGGCGCCCGGACAACGCACACCTTGCCCTGGGCTACGGCATCCACTACTGCCTCGGGGCACCACTGGCGCGGATGGAAGTACAGATCGCGCTGGCAACCCTGCTGCAACGTTTCTCCCGCATCGACCTCGCAGTTCCCGAGGGCGCCCTCCAGTGGCGGAAGTCCTTCAGGTCCCACGCCCTCCAGCAGTTGCCGATCACCGTCGGCCACCGCTGACGCCCTTTTCGGGATGAGCCTGCCCTGGCAGTCAGGTGGCTGTCAGGGGCCAGTCAGAGGCCTCGGGCACAGTTCAACCCAGCGGTGCCTGCCCCGGGCCCCGGAGGTCCCCAGGGCAGGCGCTTCTGGAGAGGTACCCGAAGTGGCCCAACGGGGGCCAGGCGACCGCGCCTAGCCGGGTGAAAGCCCACGCAGGTTCGAATCCTGCCCTCTCCGCCCCTGCAGGGCCCCTCCTGCTCTTCTTCGAAATCCGTCTGCGCGAGGCAGGAGAAGGTTCCTTGACCGACAGCGGCATCATGGCCAAAGAAGACCGCCGGGTAACTGTGATTGCCAACCCGAGAGCCGGATCCACCAGCAGCGACCTCGTCTCGGAGGTCGAGAGCATGTGCAGCTCCCACGCCGGCCACGTGCAAGTGCTCTGGACCGAGAACCGCGGTCATGCGACGCAGCTGGCACGCCAATGCGCACTGGACGAGACAGAACAGCGCCCCACCACAATCGTCTCCATAGGCGGCGACGGCACCGTCCGCGAAGTCGTAACCGGGCTGCTCGAGGCCAGCGACAGCGGCGCTCAGCCGCCCGCCCTGCTCGTGCTGCCCGGCGGCACAGGCAATTCGAACTACCGGCACTTCTGGCAGGACGTGCCCTGGCAGACAGCCCTCACCGCCAGTCTCACCGGCGAAGGCCGCGAGCTGCGCACCTACGACCTCGCGAAGATCGCAGGCACCTCCCGCCTCGTCGTTCTCGGCGCGAGCACAGGACTGTTCGCCGAAGCCACAGCCGAGGCCCTGACCATCCCCGTCGCCGGCAGGGCCCGCTACCAGGCCGCGATCCAATCAGTCCTCACCCGCTTTTCCCCCTACCCGGGACGGGTCCTCGTCGACGGCTGCCCCGTGCACGCCGGAGACACCGTCCTCGTCAACGTCGGCGGCGGACGCTACCGCGCCGGCGTCTACGAGACCATGCCGTTCTCCGCGCCGGACGACGGACTGCTCGATGTCTGCGTGATCGGAGCCGGCATCCCGGCGCAGACCGCCCTCGACCTCATGCGCCAAGGCGGTGCCCACGTGGCATCCGAGCACGTCACCTACCGGCGGGGCAAAAGCATCACCGTCGAACGTACCGACGGCGAACCTCTGCGCTTCGAGCACGACGGCGAAGTGCTACCCGGCGACGCCACGTCCATCACGATCGACGTCCTGCCACAGGTGCTCCCCGTGTTCGTAACCCCCCACCCGACAGAGGCATGATCATGGACCAGACACCGGCCAGCCCCAACTCCCGCCCCGACCAGCGGACCGTGCTGGAGGAGCTGGCGGACTGGGCCAGCACCCTGCAACTGCACGAGGTGCCCGAACGAGTCGTGGAATTCGCGGCGAGCCACATCCTGTCCCAGATGGCGGCCATCCGCGTGGGCCTCCAGCAGAGCGAAGGCAAACGCCTCGCCAACGCCCTCGGCGCCCCATTCCAACCGGACACAGCCCAATCCGCCCGGGTACTGGCCGGCGCCGGCGCCTGGTTGAACCTCGACGACACCGCCTACGCGGGCCATCTGGGCCCGTCGACGGTGGCAGTTCCTCTCGCGTTCGCCCATGCCCTGCGGCTGACCGGGGAAGACCTCCTGCTCTCGGTGATCGTGGCCAACGAGTGCGCGGCCCGCATCACCGCATCCGCCACACTCGGACCGTTCCGGGGACAGACCGCCCTGCACACACACCTGGTCGGCGCGGTCGCCGGGCGTCTGGCCAGCGAAAAGGCGTCCCCACACCAGTGGCGCAACGCCCTGGCCCTGGCCCTGAGCACGCCCCCCTGGACGCTGATGCACGGCTTCATCATCAGCGACGCCCGCCTCCTGCACGTCCCCGTGGCCGTGCGCATGGCCATGGACGCCTGTGACGCGGCAGCCAGTGGTCTCCAAGGCGCCACCGACATCGTCGAACACCCGGACGGCTTCCTCGCCCGATTCGCGACAGTGCCGCTGCCCGAGGCGGTCACCGCCGGCCTAGGCCGACGCTGGCATACAGAGACACTCTCCTTCAAGCTCCACCCGGGCGGGCCCGGCATCGACGCGGCCATCGACTGCGCGGCCGAGCTGCACTCCCTGATGGGGCAGTGGAGCACCGACGACGTGCAGGAGATCATCGTCGAAGGATCCCTTTACACCCTCTTCGCGGCACGCAAGGCGCAGCCCTACCTCGACGGCCCCCGCACGCCCATCGGCGCCATGGTGCTCACCACCCCCTACCCAGTGGCGACGGCACTGCTGACCGGCCACCTGGGCATCGAGGACTTCTACCCCCCAGCCGTTGACCAAACCGAGAGGTGGGCGCTGGCCTCGAAGGTCCGGCTGGTTCACAACGAGGCCATGACCAAGGCACTGATGACGGGGGACGCGCCGATGGGCGAGGCCATCCGCCAGGCGGGAGACCGCAGCACCCAGTGGCTACGGGATTTCGGCGGCGACGGCATGCCGGACCTGGCCGGCGAGGTGGGCCCGCCCCTCAAGGACTTCACCCAAGCCGTCAAACCGACGCCCGCCCGTGTCACGGTGCAGATGCGCGACGGCCGTTGCTACGCCCGGGAGCTCTCCATCCCCCACGGCGGTATCGGCCCCACTCTGCGTGTCCAACACCGCGCTTTGGTGACGGACAAATTCCTGGCCGCCGACGGACCGGAAGACATCGCCGAAGCGTGGTCCGCTCTCACGAAGCTCGGGCCGGATGACCTCGTTCCCCTGCTCGAGAAAGCCCTGGCCATCTAGGGACACGACGCTGTCCGCCCGTCCAAGGAGGTATTACGACGTGCATGATCCGCACGCCCTCTTGTCGCCTGATGGCGCAGCAGAACAGCGCTTGGCGCGCCGAGGCTACATCCTCGACCACGCTGCCCTCCGCGCCCTCGTCCGCGGGCGTGCGGAGGCAATCGCCGCCCGGGACGACCTGCGCGCAGACCTCAACACCATCTCGCGACGACTGCGCAGAAGTGAGACCAGCGAGGAGGACCGCCGTGCCGGAGTCGAAGCGGCCCGGGAGCTGAAGGAACGCATCCGCAAAGCCGAGGACAGCCAGCGAACGCTGGACGCCGAGCTCAAGGACCTGCTGCTCACTATCCCGAATTTACCGCTGGACGAGGCGCCCAATGGCGGCCCGGAGGACCCCGCAGTCGAGGTCCGGCGCTGGGGACGGCCCCCACAGCTCGACTTCCCTCCCCGGGATCATGTGGACCTGGGAACCGCCACAGGGATCCTCGACCTCGGGCGGGCCGGCAAGCTCTCCGGAGCGCGTTTCGCGGTCGCCGTGCAGGCCGGGGCGCTCCTCGAAAGAGCTCTGGCCAACTTCCTTCTCGACCTGCACACCAAGGAGCACGGCTATCGGGAGTACAGCGTCCCGCACCTGGTGACCCGGGAGACCATGACCGGCACGGGCCAGCTGCCGAAGTTCGAGGACGATCTCTTCAAGACGCAGGTGGCCGAGGACCGCGATCTCTACCTGATCCCGACGGCCGAAGTCCCGCTGGTCAACCTCTACCGAGATGAGACCCTCCCGGTCGCGGACCTGCCTCTGGCACTGACCGCTCACACCGCGTGCTTCCGCTCGGAAGCGGGCTCGTACGGGCGGGACACTCGTGGGCTCATCCGGCTCCACCAGTTCGCCAAGGTAGAACTCGTGCGGCTGTGCACATCAGAAGACGCAGCCGACCAGCTCCAGCTGCTGCTCGCCCATGCGGAGGAATGCCTCAAACGCCTGGGGCTGCATTACCGCGTCATCGATTTGCGCGCCGGTGACCTCGGGTTCTCGGCTCGCCGAACATTCGATCTCGAGGTGTGGCTGCCGAGCCAGGATACCTTCCGCGAAATCTCCTCGGTCTCGGATTGCGGCCCGTTCCAGGCCCGCCGGGCCGGCATCCAGGTACGCCGCGGGCCCAAGAGGGAGTACCTGTCCACCCTCAACGGCTCAGGGCTACCCATTGGCCGGACCGTGGTGGCGATCCTCGAGCAGTACCAACAGGGCGACGGATCGATCGCTGTTCCCCCAGCCCTGGTGCCCTACACCGGCTTCAGCAGGATCGGACCTGACGGTCGTTGCGACTGACCAGGTCATATAAACGTGTGGGGGGGCTGCCGCCATCTGGCGGTAGCCCCCCCCACACGTCTCCGGGCCTGCGACATGTTGTGCCGACGGCGGAACTCATGGGCAGCCTGCACGCGGGCCTCACCGCCGTGACGATGTCGGCCGCAGAAGGCCCCGTTCATCGCATAGCCTTCCAGTCTGTTTGGGTGATCGACTATGGCGACGCCGGCGGTCCCGCGGGGCCGGGTCGGAAACCCTGGGCTGGGGCCCGTCCACCGGCTGTTCTTCGAGTCGGCACGGCCGTTCGGGAGTCACCCAAGGCTCGACTTCCTCGTGAAGGCCCGTGGGCAATGGGTGAACGACGTGACGTTGGTGCGAAACCGGGGCGGCGACGGCCTCGACGGCTAGGCAGTTTCGTTTGGATCACCGGGTAGACCAGAGGAGATGCCTGCGACGTGCAGTCCGGTCAGGTAGATAGGTGCGGTCTTCTCGTAGCGGGTGGCGATGCCGCACCACTGCTTGAGGCGATTGATGGGCCTCTCGACGGTGTTGCGCTGCTTGTAGACCTTGCGGTCGAAGGCGAATGGTCTGCCGCCGCGACTGCCCCCGACGCGCAGGGTGTCCCCGCTGATCAGCGGGGACAGGGACGACCGCTCGGATCCCGCGCCTGCGTAGGTGCTCGCGGATCGCGGGTGAGGAGTGCGCCTAATGGGAAGCGAACGTCGGCGGTAGCTGCCGTTCTCCGGGCGCGAGCCGTGCCTTTGAGCGTGCCCGGGCCCGAGAGCCCTGTTGACAAGACGAGGCTGGCTCGCGCCCAGCAGTTTGGGCGTGAGTGCTCGGAACCAGGTGCGGTTCTGTCTGTATGGGCGTGGAAGCGGTCCTGTTGCTGCGGGCGGGGACATCTGCGGCCACCAGGCGGTTTGCTGTCCTGTCGGCCAGGACGATGCCCGGCCTGGTGCGAGGACGTCCGCGGCGGTGGGGAAGGCGCACATGGGCCATCCCGTCCGCGAAAGCGGGTGCGTCCCCGGCCTGTCCGGCGGTCAGGACGAAGGCCAGCGGTCGGCAGTCACCGGCGGCTGCGAGATGGATCTTCGTGGTCAGTCCGCCGCGGGACCGGCTGATGGCGTGGTCGTCCGGCTCGCCGACCAGGGCCCCTTTATCTGCGGGCCCCGGCGGCGTGCTGGTGAGCTCGCACGATCGTGGAGTCCACCGCCACAGCCCACTTCAGGTCCTTGTCGGCGTCGGCCTGGGCCATCAGTGCGGAAAACCCGCCCCCACGTGCCGTCAACGGCCCACATCCGCAGCCGGTCGTAGACGCCCCTCCAGTTGCCATACCTCTCCGGTAGGTGAACCCACTGCGATCCGGTCCAGGCGATCGCATCGATCACCTCCCGGTGGTCACGCCACCGGCCACCCCGCTTCCCTCCGGTCCGGAAGGAACGGCTCGATCCGCGCCCACTGCGCATCAGCCAACGGCATACCCAGACCAACGACTGGCTGATCCAATCGAATTTATCTATCCCATTGTGCAAATAGCAAGCGTCTGCAACTATTGCAATCGCCCGCAAAGAGCGCATGCATCAATTGCTCCCTGTCCCCGCTCGGCGCGAGGGGTCAGGCAACCGGCCAGTTTTCCTCTGCGCCCCGGCTGGCCGAGCCTGAATCGCCGACACCCGGGTCTTCAGCGTCTCGACCGCCCGCGACTGAAAGGCTCAACCGCCATGCCGTACAAGACCGTTCATGTCCCAACCTCCGGTGGTGACAGTGCCGTCGACTGTCTGGTCGTCGGCTCGGGCCCTGCCCTTGTGCTGGTGCACGGGACCGGCGCCACACCCGAGGGCAACTGGGGCCCGGTGATCGATGCCCTCCAGAACCGCTACACCATCGTTGCCCCGACCTTGTCCGGCTCGGGCGCCACCACCGACACCGGCTCACCGCTGACCGTCGACGACCTGGTCGCCCAGGTGCTGGGCGCCGTGGACGCGGCGGGCCTGGACACCTTCCACCTGGCTGGGCACTCCCTGGGGGCAACGGTCGCAGCCGCTGTCGCCGGAGAGAGCCCCCAACGGGTGCGTTCCCTCTTCCTGCATGCGGGCTGGGCGGTGACCGACCCGTGGCAGCAGTTCCAGTTCGACCTGTGGCAGCGGCTGCTACGCGCGGACAAGGACCTGCTCTCGCGGGTGTTGCAGGTCACCGCGATCGGCGCCGGGACGCTCACCAGGCGCCGGATCGAGGACTTCGAGCAGGGCGTAGCCGGCTTCAATGAACTGTTCGACGCGGAAGGCATGGCCCGTCAAGCCGCGTTGAACACACGGGTGGACATCACCGCGGCGCTGGCCCGGATCAACGCGCCCACCCTGGTCGTGTCCGGGTCCCAGGACCTGATCGTCCCTCCACACCACCAAAAAGAGTTGGCCAACGCAATCGCCGGTGCCCGCTACCTGGTGCTGGACAGCGGGCATGCACTGCCCTTCGAGCTGCCCGAAGTATTCGCCCGTACCCTGACCGAGTTCGTGGACCGGCACCAGGCGGACACCGCTGGTGCTCGGGCCGCCTGGGACCCAGCTCTCCCGCCGGTGTGACGCAACATCACGTCGTGGCACCAGCGACGAACGTGTCCCCAAGCACTCTCCCGTGGTCTGCCCAGTGATCTAAACGAAGCGCCCTAGCTCTCCTGAGTGGCCGAGGACTTCCGGGGCTGGGAAGGAGCGTGTATCTGGTGCTCTTCGAGCACGATCTGACCCTCTCCGCAGAGCACAGCCCCGGCGGCTACGTCCACCTGACGCAGGCATCCATGACCGGCCACCGTCCAAGGCATGGCATTTCGAGACCACCGCCGTGCACACGGCCAGCAAGGAGATGCGTAACCCCGCCGCCGAAATCCCTACCTTCCTCACGAGTGTTACCCAGCAACCGGAAGGCTTTCCAGGGCCAGCCCCACCGTGAGACCACGGTCCTACACGGCACGTCCGGTAGTGGCGGCCAGCAGGTCGTCCAGCTTGTGCAGCGCCTCGTCTGCGGCGGCCGCAACCGTCTTGCTGTCAGGGTCACCACACAGCTGGATGAACAACTCCGCCGTACGCTGCTGCGCGGATTCAAGCACTGACGGGACTACGATATTTTCGCCTGACATTCTGCTCTCCTCTACAGGTGAATACCGGGTCTGCACGCACGGGGTTTGGCTACATCGCGTTTGCGGCTCGCCAGACATTGACGAATCCCTCAAGGCTCGCCTTGCCGTCGAAGGCAGCGTATTCGGTGAGCACCAGGCTCTGGTTCCACTTCTCCTTATAGGCGAGCTGCGTCGAAGACGGGTAAATTATCTGATTCTCCCACAGGTGGTGCATGAGCCACTTGAATCCAAGACTGTGTCCCTCTACCTCCCTGTCATCGCTCATGCTGGTGAAGGGAGTGAAGCCAAAATGGAGCCACGGCACTTCCTCGCTGCGGAAGACGTCGATGGCGGCCTTGTTGATCGCCTCCATCACGCCGGCCGGGCTGTCGGGGCGACGTCGGCTCAGGTCGTGCATCCACCCCGGGTTGGAGCCGTACACGGGGGAATAGGAAACGTACCCGATCAGCTCGCCTTCGATGTGGCCGACGAAGAGCCGACGGTGCTTTTGCATGTCACCGCCTGTCTGACCGACCAGGTACTCCAGCGGACGGGCGCTTTCGCCCTTGATCGGGAGCCAGAGGCGGTCGATTTCGAGGACGCCCTGTGCCCACTGCTCGTAGTCGGCTTCGACGATGGTCAGCCCGCTGCGAAGTGCCCTCGAGATCTTGTTGCGGAGCTGCATGTACCGGGATCCGGCCAGGGTGAAGGCACTCAAGTCGACGGCATAGGAGGCTCCCACCTGATTGACGGTGAAGCCATGGCGCGCGTAGATCCGAGCGTCTCGCTCCTGCAGTTGGATCGAGCTCACGGCCCGGCCCTGGCTTCCAGCGAAAGCGCGGAAGCCCAGCAGAAGGTCCTCGTACGACTCGTCTGGGGCGAACGGCCCGCCGAACTGGATCAGGTGGTTTCCTGCCGGCCGGTAGACGACGACGCCGGGGCGGCCAGGAAGGGTGAAGTAGGAGTTCCCTTCATTAACGGCAAGAAATGAGCTCGGATTCTCGGATGCCGAGTACTCGCGGATAGCGGCGAGGACATAATCGACTGATACTTCGCCAACCGCATCTTGGGTGCGCACACTCATCAAAATTCTCCTTGCGTTCCTGGAGCCCGCTGCTACCGAGAGCCGGAGGTGCGAGCCCGTGGGGGCATGAGGTCAGGCGCAGCACCATAGTGCGGCCTGTGATGAGCCTTCATCAATAGCAATCGAGGCACAGGCAGGACGCCGTCAGCGGGGCGTCATCGAGATGTCAGGCCTTGGTTTCCAGAGTGCTTGGCAGCGGTGTGTCAGGAAGGCATCAGGCGGTAGTCAGATCCCCGTGTCAGGATCTCACCGCGAAATGGGCGAACGAGTCCCATCCGTACGACCGGCTTTCGATCTGACGCTGGAGGATTCCGCGCATGCGCTCCCTCGATCTTGCACGCGAGACGACCGACCGTCTCCACCCCGGGCTACTCAAGGGACTCTCGGAAATCCCCTTGCTGGAAAGGGAGACGGCCGGCAGCCCCATCCTCGACATATTCCGCTCCCAGGGCGGGGCCGGGCTGCTGGTGCCGGCAGCCTACGGGGGGCTGGGGGCCGACGCCCTGGACGCCGTCCGGGTGACCCGGGCGCTCGGTGCCTACTCACCCTCCCTCGCGGCCGCCGCCACGATGCACAACTTCACGGCGGCCATGCTGTTCGCCCTGGCCGAACGGGTCGTACCCCCGAGCCCGTCACAGGTGGAACTGCTGTCCCGCATTGCGCCGGAGGGGCTGCTGCTCGCTTCCGGCTGGGCCGAGGGACGCACCCAGCAGGACATCCTCAACCCATCGGTGTCGGCTACGGCCGTCGAGGACGGTTTTGTCCTCAACGGATCGAAGAAGCCCTGCAGCCTCTCGCACTCCATGAACCTGCTGACCGCGAGCGTCACCCTGCCCAGCACCGACGGTGCTACGTCGCTGGCCGTGCTGCTCATTCCCGCCGACTCGAAGGGCATCTCGGTACACCCGTTCTGGGAGAGCCCCATTCTCGCGGCCTCGCAGAGCGACGAGGTCCGCCTGGAGGATGTCCACGTGCCCGAGCACCTGGTCATCCGCGGCACCGCAGATGACCCTGAGCGTCTCAATGACCTGCAGACGGCCGCGTTCGTCTGGTTCGAGATGCTGATCACCTCCGCCTACGTCGGCGCTGCGAGTGCTCTGACCGAGATGGTCATGGAACGCAGTCGTGGCAGCATCACCGACCGGGCGGCCCTCGGGATTCAACTGGAGTCGGCCGTCTCCCTGACGGAAGGCCTGGCCCGTGCGATCCGCGATGGTCTCGCCGGCGAGGAGGCGGTCGCCGGATGCCTGACCACCCGCTTCGCTGTGCAAAAGGCGCTGGCGGCCATCGCTGACCAGGCGGTCGAGCTTCTTGGAGGCATCGCCTTCATCAAGTCCTTGGACGTCGCCTACCTCTCGTCGGCGCTTCACCCCCTTGCCTTCCATCCGCCCGGCCGGACCAGTTCGTCCCCCCACCTGGTCGAGTACTTCAACGGCGGACCGCTGCAGATCTGAACCGCGCTACGCGACGACAAGCACCGACGGGTGGCCTCACCATGGATCAAGTTAATTCTTTCGAGTCACCGACGACCGTTCGCCTCCACCGGGCCGAGTATCTTGCCGGCCTCGCCGTGTCCCTCGGGTTCTTCATCGCCCACATCGGCGACGTCCGCTGGTTCCCGGCGATCCTTCTGTTCGTCTACATCGACCTCATCGGCTACATCCCCGGGGCTATCGCCTACCGGAAGAGCCCGGACAAACAGATCCCAAAGACCTATTACGTGCTGTACAACACCATGCACAGCCTGCTGACCCAGGGGGCAGTCCTCGGACTGTGGGTCGTGGTCAGCGGCTGGGAATGGGCGCTGCTGGTCATCCCGATCCACCTCTGCGCGGACCGCGGAGTCTTCGGCAACTTCATGAAGCCCTTCGCGCTGTCCTTCGAGCCTGTGGCGAACGCAGAGTTCGCCAAGCTCTCCCAGAACCTGTTCGCCAAGCCTCGGGCCCACACCACCACCGCTTCCAGCGTCGTGAGGACGGGGCCATGAGCAGCACACAAGTCACTGCTGCGACCATTCCGCAGGACCATGCGACCGAGACCGAGGGACAACGGCTGCGAAGCGTCTCACGCCAGATACCCACTGGGGTGGCGGTCCTGACCGCCGCCCACGAGGGCACGGTGCACGGAGCTACGGTGAGCACCGCCTGCGTGGTCTCGCAGCGCCCGCTGATGATGTCGATCAGTCTGCGCCGTGAGTCATTCATGACGCAGCTGATCTCGCGGAGCGGGCAGTTCGAGGTCAACGTCCTCTCGTCCCGCCAGGCCTTGCTGGCTGACTGGTTCGCCAACCCGCAGCGGCCGGCCGGGCTGCGTCAGTTCGATCACGTCAAGTGGGAGACGGACGAGGAATCCGGTGTTCCCGTCCTGCGGGATTGTCTGGCACGGCTCACCTGCCGCCTCTCCGACCAGGTCCTGGTCGGAGACGCCGACGCACTCCTGATCGCCACGGTCGTCAGTGCCCGTACAGGCCCCGGGCGTCCGCTGGTCAATTTCGCCGGTCATCTTCACGACGTCGAGTTCCGTGATGTGGTCCGGCGCCAGGGGTGGCGCGTGCCCAGCCCCCCGGCGGGCCTGGAATAAGGCCGCCCCTCTACTTCACCTGCGCATTTCCTGAAAGGAAGACCACTTCATGACCCTCTCGATCCCTACCGAGGCCGACTGGGACCAGGCCCCCACCCTCCTCGACGGCGCCATGAACCTCGACCTGACGGCGGAGCAGTGCGATCTAGCGTACTGGTTCCAGGCAGTGGCTCAGGGCACGCTGCGCGACCGTGCAGAGAACGGCCACACCGCTGACGAGGTGACACCCGAGCACATGCGCAAGGACGGCCCTCTGCGGGCCGCCCAGATGCTGGAGCTGGGGTGCCGTTCGGTCGCCGAAGCCGAAGGCACCCGAGCCCTCGCGTACTACGTGGCTCACGCCACCGGGCTCCCGGAGATGGACTTCTTCGCGACTCAGCTCATGGACGAAGCCCGGCACTCAATGGTGTTCCGCAACCACCTGGTCGAGATGGGAGTCCCCAAGGAGGAACTCCACAAGACCATCGCCAAGCTGTCAGCGGACTACAAGCACGAGGTCCTCGACCCGATCCTGGAGTTCGCCCTGCAGGCGGTGCGTGATGAGAAGGACTTCATCGGCGGCGTAGCCGTTTTCACGATCATCATCGAAGGTGTGCTCGCGCCGGCGGCGGAGCTGAGCGAGCGTAAGTGGAACCTCATCGACCCGGCCGCCAGTGCCATCGCCCGCGGAGCCGCGATCGACGAGATCCGCCACCTGACAGTGGGCAGCTCCATCGTCCGCGATCACCTGCAGCGCCACCCGGAGTACCGGGCAAGGCTGATGGACATCATCGTCCGCGGTCGAGAGCTGTGGGACACAATTCCTGACAAGAAGTACATCATGGAGCGCGAACACCTCTTCCAGGAGGGCATGCACCAGCACGCCGACCTCATCGGCGACTACGAGGTATGGCCCGGCCGCCGTCTGCTGGACACCTCCGCAGAGGAGCGCTACACGACCGCCGAGCGGTGGACGGACGAAATGGCCGCAGCCCGCCTGGTCTACATGGGCCTCGAGGAAGCCATCGAGATCCTCCGACTGACCTGACTCCGGTGCCCTGCCCGGTCCGCCTCGTCTGACAGCGAGGCGGACCGGGCCGGCGGCACTACCGACAGCGCGTCGGCGCACGCGGTGATTACGGGACGAGACCTCAGAAGAGACAAGGCAAACACCGTGACGACATCAGTGAACGCCCCCATGCCCGATCTCCCATACGGCCCCGAGGACACCCCGTGGCAAAAGACCTTCAGCCACCTCAGCGTCCTTGAGAAGATCCCCCAGGTATCCGCTCCGGCCGGTGACCCACGGGACTCCTACCCCGAGGTCCCCGAAGTCCCCTACGCCAAGGTGCAGCTGCCGGCGAGCGGCCTGGACGCCGAGCAGTACGCCCAGGCCGAGTCCCTGTTCCGCAACTATGTGGACCAGCAGGCCGAGAGCTTCATCGGCTACCAGATCAACAACGACCTCAGTCTCAAGGAACGCCTCGGGCACTACCTCGACCGCCACCTCAACAACGTGGGGGACCCCTACCAGTCAGGGGCGTTCACCACGAACTCCAAGGTCCTCGAGCGGGCCGTCCTCGACTACTTCGCGTCCTTATGGAACGCCAAGTGGCCCCACCGCGACGACGACCCCGACTCCTACTGGGGCTACCTGCTGACCATGGGATCGAGTGAGGGCAACCTGTACGGTCTGTGGAACGCCCGCGACTTCCTGGCCGGAAGGTTGCTGCTGAGGGAGGTCGAATCCGGCACGCAAGCCCCGTCCGGCGTGGTCTACGGCCAGGCCGTCCGCCAGGAGGGACAGAGCCCCAACGCCTACCACCCTGTCGCGTTCTTCTCCCAGGACACCCACTACTCCTTGACCAAGGCCGTGCGGGTCTTGGGCATCGACACCTTCCACGCCGTGGGTAGCACTCGCTACCCGGACGAGAACCCTCTCGCCCCTGGCACTCCCTGGCCCACCGAGGTGCCATCGGTCGGTGGCATGAACGGCACTGGCGCCATCGACGTGGACAAGCTCGCCGTACTGGTCCGATTCTTCGCCAGCAAGGGCTACCCGATCCTGGTCAACCTCAACTACGGCTCCACTTTCAAGGGCGCCTACGACGACGTCGCCACGGCTGCCCGCACCGTCCGTGAGATCTGTGCCGAGTACGGCCTGGATGAACGTCGCGTCTACCACGGTCGCGGTGAGGACAGCGCCTACGATGTCCGCCCTGGCTACTGGATCCACGTCGACGGCGCACTGGGCGCTGGCTACGCGCCGTTCCTGGAGATGGCCCGCGACGCGGACGTCATCGCAGAGGCTCCTCCGGTCTTCGACTTCCGTCTGCCCGAGGTCCACAGCCTCACCATGAGCGCTCACAAGTGGATGGGTGCCCCCTGGCCTTGCGGAGTGTTCATGACCCGCACGGGCCTGCAGATGATCCCGCCCAGGGCAGCGGAGTACATCGGGGCCTCAGACACCACATTCGCCGGGTCCCGCAACGGGCTGTCCGCCCTGGTCCTGTGGGACCACCTGGCCAGAAACTCCTACGATGACCAGATACGGAGGGCCGTGCACGCCCAGCGGATGGCTGGACACGTCCACGACCGCCTCGTCGCCCTCCAGGACGAACTGGCGATCGACCTGTGGGTGGCACGCAGCCCGCAGGCCCTGACCGTGCGCTTCCGGCGACCTAACGCGGAAATTGTTCGTAAGTACTCGCTTTCGTCCGAAACCCTGAACGTCGACGGAGCAGAGCGCCCCTACGTGCACCTCTACACGATGAACCACGTCACCGAAGAGCTCATCGACGCGCTGATACAGGATCTCCGCCAGCCTGAAGCATTCTGAACAGCCGCCCCGCCAGCCGTAGGCACAGCAGCAACGTCTGCTGTGCCTACGCGTCAGCCGCCCAAGGCGGAATACCCGACTGTGGACACCACGGCTCGAAAGATGGCAACTGACCATGGGCCCGGTGACATACAGAGCGCCTCACGAGCGCACCGGCACGCCGGGCTCTGCCTTGGCAGGAACCTTCAGCCGAGCATCCTGTGAGGCGAGCCTCACGAGTCATTCCTGTGGCGGCGGCTGCCATGGACGTACACCGGATTGAGCGAGGCGGAATTCGCTGACCCCTGGCATCCAATAAGGGCCTTCGCAGGTGGGCGGAGAGGGCAGGATTCGAACCTGCGCGGGCCGGAGCCCGGCTGAGGCAGTACCTCAAGCCCCCGTTGGGCCACTTCGGGTACCTCTCCTTGTCGAACGCGGACGCTGTCAGTGGCGTCCTGGCCGACCGCAGCCGACTCGCTTCGGCCGGGCTGCACGCCTCACTATGCCAACACTCGCTGACCAGTCCCTGACCTTCGGCTGACATGCGACTGGTGTGCAACTGCCCCTCGTGTGGTGTGCAACTGCCCTCGTGCCGATACCCGCGATTTGCCGCCCCACCTGCACTGCTGCATTTATCAGGCCGCGCGGCGCCCAGTGATCGAAACCAGCGCCTCCGGTCGCATTCCGCTTGACCGGCTGTGCTGCCCATGCAAATATCCAGTCGATGACCGGCGGTCGGTCATATGACGGAGGTGCGGGGGATGCACATCAATGGAGCGTCGGCTCACAGCGGGCTGCGGACCGTCCAGCCATGGGCTACTCCGTAGCCGACCCCAAGCCGTGAGGGCCGACGCCCCGGCTCATACCGCAGCGGCTCTGTTTCCGCCGACGCGATAGCCGCAGCCGCTCCGGCTGACGGGCCGACAGCATGGCGGCGCAGAGGCTCACCTGCCGATTGAGTCACCCCTAAGCTTCGCTCACGAAGCCAGGCGTCATCAGTGCCAGTCACGCCATTTCCCGAAAAGAGTTCGCAGGGCCTGCGCACAGGCCTATGCACCGGGCCACCCCCCTACCTGTCGAAGCTCAGCGTCCACAACCCGCTGAGCGCGTACGGTGCTCGTGCCACGGTGCCTGAAGACCCACTCACGGATTCTCGCCGCTGGAGGCGTCATGCTGAACTTCCGGATCCTGGGAGCTATCGAGGTCAGTTCACCCGTCGGCTCACTGCGGCCCAAAGGGGCCCTGCAAAGGAGCCTCTTAACGGCCTTCTTAGCCAACGCCTGCAAACTGGTTCCCACACAGGCGCTGGTCAACGAGCTTTGGGACTGCAACCCCCCGGAGAGGGTCGAAAACGCATTGCAGGCTCATGTCAGCCGACTGCGTCGGGGGCTGGCAGCTCTGGAACCCGAGGTTTCCGGACCTAGGCTCATCACACACCCCTCCGGCTACCGACTCATCATCGACGACGACGAGCTGGACATCGCGACCTTCCTCAACGGACTCGGCCGGCTCCGACACCAACACGGCACCGCCGAGCAGATCGCGGGAGAGACCCGCGCGCTCCTTGCCTTATGGAGAGGCCCCGCCTTCGGCGGATATGCAGGAGGACCGATCTCCCAAGCAGCCGCCAGCCTCTACGAAGAGTCGTACCTCTCCGCACTGGAGCTGCTGTTCGACTGTGAGCTGGAGGCCGGCAACCACCAGCGCATCATCCCCGAACTCCGCGAACTGCTGGTCAAGCACCCCTACAAAGAACGCTTCCGGCAGCAGCTGATGGTGGCCTTCTACCGATCCGGCCGTCAGGCGGACGCTCTCGATGTCTACCGGGACCTACGTCTTCAGCTGTCGGACGACCTGGGGCTCCTACCATCGCCCATCATGCGGGAGTACGAGCGGGCCGTCCTGGAACAGGACCCCGTGCTCACGAGCATCGACCCCGAGAGCCGGGGCATACCGCTAAGCCCCGCACCGAGGCATCAGGTGCCCGTCAGCAGCTAGTCAGCGGAAGTTGGCATAGTGGTTCGCGCAGGGGGCCAGAACGGCTCTGACTGCGGTTGAGCAGGAACTAAGGCACCCCCCACAGCCAGAGGGCCCTTGCTCGACAAGGAGAGGTACCCGAAGTGGCCCAACGGGGGCTCGAGGTACTGCCTCAGCCGGGCTCCGGCCCACGCAGGTTCGAATCCTGCCCTCTCCGCCGACCGAGCCGGATGAGATTGCGATGGCAGTCTGGGTGGGGTTGCCGATTCCCGAGAGGGAGTCGGCAACCCCACCCAGACCTGTATGTGCGAGCCGGGGCGGACACGGCACCGGCGCCGTCCGGTACCGAATCCACCGGCTGCGAGCGAAGTCACACACGCTTGGCGAGCTCGGCAAGGCTGTCGGTATGCCCAGGAATATTCTGTGCGCTTCTGAGGCCGACTAGATCGGACCACGCCATCTGGGAGTCGGAAACATGGCGGCCGTCACGGTCATGAATACGCAGGTCCACAACGGTGCCTCCAGCGGCATCCGGTATCTGCTCCAGCAGGTCCATCAGTTCCGCGGCGTTGCGGCGCAACGTATCGATGCGCTGCAGGTGGGTCGTCGAGGCGATGAGTCCGGCAATGGCCTGGGCGTCCATGGCCGGCAGGTTGTCGACAACGACGCCCTCAGCGCCACCGAGGATGTCGCGTGCCGCGCTCGCCAGGATGCGGTCGCTGAGAGTGATGTGGGCGAGCCGCCAGTCCACGTCCGCACGCTCAGTGCCGGTGACCGGCGTCGAGTCGGTAATGCCTTCTGCTGCCTTGATGAGCTTTTGGTAGGCATCGGCGAGTTCGGTGATTTTCATGGATCGCTTCTCTCCGGGAAGTGGGGGAGTACCTCGGTCGGTAGCCGTGTGGCTCGGGTTTCATGCGGTCTGCTTGCGGCGGGCGAGAACGGCCAGGTCGATCAGGCACAGCACGGCGACGACTGCCGTGAACCACTGGACGGCGTGGAGCAGGCCGGTCACGCGGGCGAGGAGGCCAACGCCGATGACGGGGACTCCGACGCCGAGGTAGACGACGACGTAGAAGCTGGAGATGACGTCGGCGTGGCGGTCCGGGGGTGCGGTGCGGTTGACCTCGGTGATGCTTCCGAGGAAGGCCATCCCCTGGCCGACTCCGCCGATCACCGTGGCCACCAGGAGCAGCGGCAGGGAGGAGGTACCTCCGGCTGTGGCGAGGAGAACCAGCCCGAGAGCGAGCAGTGCGAGGCCGGTCATCTGGAGGATGCGCGCCTTCTTGCCGTAGACGAGCAGTTGGGCGATGCACGAGCAGGCCAGCATCAAGGTGACCGCCCCGCCTGCGAGAGCGAGGTTGTCACTGCCGGACAGCTTGGTGACGTAGGTGGGGACCAGGGCGAGGAACAGCCCGACGACGGTGAAGGCCAGGAAGCTGGCTGTTCCGCTGGTACCGAACACGCCGCGCACGGACGGTGGGATCGACGGGCGCCGCGGCCGCCACTTCGTGGCGGGGCGAGTGGTCGGCAGCAGCATCACGGCGATGAACGCCGGCACCAGCAGGACGATCTCCGTGATGAACGGAAGTTCGTACGGATGGGGAGCGTACTGGGCCAGAATTCCTGCCAGCAGCGGGCCGGTGCCGAGGCCGCCGACGGATGCGACGGTGGAGACCAGAGCGGCACGTCGGCGGTTGCCGGTGGGCTCGGCCTCGTTGAGTGCCGCGGTGAGTGCGCCGGAGGCGGCGCCGATGGCAAGTCCCTGGAGCAGGCGGGCGCCGAAGAGCCAGGTCACATTGGTGGCCAGGGCGAAGGCCACGGAGCCGAGCGCGGCCACAACGATGGCCGGGACCAGGACCTTGCGGCGCCCGATCGCGTCGGAGAGCGGCCCGAAGATCAACAGGGACGGCACGAGCGCTGCCACGTAGACCGCGAAGATGAGGGTCAGCATGAGCGGCGAGAAGCCGAACTGCTCCTGGAAGCCGCGGTAGAGGGGGGTGGGGACGTTGGTCCCGGTGAGTAAGAACAGCAGCGTGTAGGCGATGGCCCAGAATCTGCCCTGACTCCCCACCGGCTGGGGTGCTACTGCGGGCGGTGGGGTTGCTTGCTCCGTTGTCATCTCGTCCTCGGGAGAGCAGGTGACAGGTGATGGATGGCCGGCCGGCCCCGGGGGTTGGGCCGGCCGGCAGCCAGCTCAGCGGCAGGCATCCGGCCGAGTGACTGGTGGTCAGTCAAACAGGTCGGGTGATGCGGGTCAACCATTGACCGGTGGTCAGTCACCAGGTGACCGGCGGTCGGTCATATATAGTGCCGACCAGTAACAACCCAGAGCGCAGGCCAGCTTGGACGGAGGTGCGCCGATGACACCGCGCACGCGACGCAAACGGGTCACCAAAAGCCAGGACGACCGCAGAGAGGACATCCTGCGGGCAGGCGAGAAGGTATTCGCCACTGTCGGCTTCAACCAGGCCACCATTGTCGAACTCGCCGACGCCGCCCAAATCGGCAAAGGCACCTTCTACCTGTACTTCGACTCCAAGGACCACCTGCTCGGAGCGCTGTGGGAACGTTACGTCGACACCATCGTCACCACCACCCAGAACATCCTCGGTGAAGGTTCCGCCTGGTGGCCCACCATCGACCGACTCCTGACCGCCCTCATCCACCACGCCGTACGCAACGCCGAGCTGCACCGCATCGTCTACGGATCCGCCAACGCCAAGGCACTGGAGATCTGCAAACAGGCCAACCAGAGGGTCATCGATCTCATCTGCGCCTTCGTCACCCAAGGTGCCCAGGCCGGAGCCTTCCAGGCCACCGATCCCAGCACAGCCTTCCGCATGATCTACCACGCGGCCGACGGCCTCCTGGACGACCTGATCTCCACCGGTGACGACATCGATGCCGACCAGGTCATCGCCATGGTCCTCGAACTTACCCACCGCGCCCTGGGGGACCCGACCATCGGCCAGTTCCCCATACAGGAACCGAGCGGACAGGAACCAGCACTCCGCACTAGGGCCACGTGCCCAACTGAGGCTCCAGAGCTTTCCTGACCGTAAGAAGCCTGGTTGGACCCCGCGCAACAGAACCCGACGAACTCCGCGCCCTCCTGAACGGCCTCGGGGATCAATGGAACCGTGGTCGGCGGCGAGAACAATCATGGTTCGATCGGCGCGGGGTGCCGGACGCGGCTTTCGTTGCGCGGCCACCTCCCACCCACTCCTCGTCGGGTCCGCCGCCGCCCTGCTGACACTCCTTCCCACGGCAGGGGCAGCCTCCGCAGCAGACGCTCCCGCCAGGGCCACCTCCCGCCCCGGCAATCAGGCCACCACCCCCTTCCTCCGCGACCCGCACGGGCTCGTGGGCGGAACCCTCCGGTTCATGCAGGACGACGCCATCGACGCCCTCACCTTCCTCCTTATCGGCGAAGATCTCGACGCCTAGGACCCCGGGGCCGTAGCGCCCGCCGGGACTAGGTCGTAACCGCGTCTCGGCAATGACGTTCCTCAACCCATGGCGCGGGGCCCGGCCCCGGGGCTGGTGGGCTCGCATCGGGCACCGCCTCGGGCCCCGTCGCCTGGTCGTCTTCGTCGGGCCAGGTTCCGAACGCAGGTGTGAGTAGTCGGGGTACAGGAAAGCCCCGGTGAGAACGATCAGGGGCTCGGCGTGAGGGTGCTGACGCGGTTCTCGTACTCGCGACGGGCCTTGCGTTGGGCCGGGACCGTCGGAGCGCCCGGGCCGTCGTCGAGTGGCTGGCAGTGGGCGAGGAGTCGGTGGTGCACGGCCGGGACGGCGGTGACGCGCAGGGTGTAGCCCTGGCCGCGCCGTACGGTCACCCCCTAGTCGAGCGCGGCCCGCTCGGCGGGCTCCAGCTCGGCGGCGCGGAGGAAGTCGGCGACCTTGCCCGGCATGTCGAGGGTGACCGGCAGCTCGGGGGCCGGGCCGTCCTCGTCGCCGGCGGTGCGTTCGGGCACCAGGTCGGCCCTCGGGGAGGATCGGAACGGTCAGTAGCGACAACTGGCCGATCTTGGTACCGGTTCGACGACTCGCCCTGTTTGCGCTGTTCAGCGGTCCTACGTTCCGGGTCATGCCAGGTGAATTTCTCCCTGATGACCAGGTCTCCCATTACGGCCGGTTCGCTGCGGCTCCGACGCCCGGGAGCTGGAGCAATTCTTCCGTCTGGACACGGCGGCGCTGGCGGTCGCGCGGTCGAAGCGGGCGCCGGCGAACCGGCTGGGGTGGGCGGTGCAGTGGGGCTGTTCCTTGGACCCTCTGCTGGCGCTCGGAGGCTCGGACGCACATATGCAACTGTGAGGCTTATGCGCCACTATGGTGGCATCTGCTCACCAGTGAGAGGAGCGTCCGATGGGCATCGAAGACGGACTCGGTGAAGCTGCTGACCAGGCAAAGAAGGTCGTCACCGGCACCGACGAAGACAAGCAGAACAAGCAGCAGGACGACGATAGAGACGACTTCCTCAAGCAGTCCAGAGAGGGAGACAAGGACGTCACAATTCATAGGACCGGCCAAGGCGACGGGCCCACCTCCTGGTAGGGCACGACCCTCGCGCCGCTCAAGAGGTCGTTTTGGCCTGATTTGCAGCACTTCACGCGCCTCGGAGCTGCACTTGCGCCTCTTACGTTGCGGGCTTGCGCGCGGCATGGCGGGAGCAAGCGACGATATAGGCACCTCTTGGAGCGAGACAGGCTCTGGGGAGCGAGACGGGCGATTCGGACTCTCCGTGAGTCGCAGTAGCCACATCAACACACCAGCATCTCAGGAGTTGCCTCTCGACACTGGGGCGCACCGGGATCAAACAGACTTCACCGATGAAAACGACCTCTCAGAACCCGTTTCGAAGCTTGATTCGAGGGTTCCGAGACGGGTTCTGACTCCGGCAGGCCACCAGGCGCCATCGGCCGCCAGTCAACCGACGGGGCAGATGACCTGTCTTATAAACGGTGGCGTGCTCAATGGGGCGATGCACCACTAGGTAGACGATCACATCGTTGTGGGGGTGTGGTGCGCGACTACGGGGCCTCGGTGGCCCAGCAAGATGAGATCGGCTAGCGATGGCGGGAGGGTGAGTCGTTCAACTCGATGGGCCGGGCTATGGGCATCCCGTCGCACCGGTTCAGGTTCTTCTTCCCCCAGACCGGCGGTGTCCGGCAGGCTCCGCGAAGGCGCGCGGAGAGACACCTCACGGCCGTCGGCCGAGAGGGAGATCTCGCGCGGCATCGCGGCCGGCGAGTCCGCCCGCCGCATTGCCCGCTGGGGAGGGCGCCGTCGACGATCTCACGAGAGATCGCACGCAACGGCGGGCGCGACACTACCGAGCCACCGCCGCGGATCAGGAGGCGCATCAGCGGGCCCGCCGCCCCAAGCCAGCGAAGCTCGCCCTGCTGCCTGCCCTTCGCGCGGTCGTTGAGGAGAAGCTCGCGCTGAGCTGGTCGCCGGAGCAGATCTCCGGCTGGCTGCGGCGCCGGTCCCCCAGCGACTCCGCCATGCAGATCTCGCATGAGGCGATCTACCTCTCCCTGTACGATCCGCGCCGTCGGAGGGCCATCGACCGGAAGCCCACGCAGCGGCTCCGCATTGGTCGTCCGATCCGCCAGGAGGACCTCGCCTCCATCGCCGCCGAGCTGAACAACCGGCCCCGCAAGATGCACGGCTACCGGACACCCTCAGAGGTCTACTCTGACCTCCTGAAGAGCGGTGATGCACTGACCGTTTGAGCCCGCCTCCTCCTTGCCTGCTCGCTGGACGAAGGGGGATTGCCCTCTGCGCGGGCCAACAGTCGATGCGGTTGGCCGGGTCTGGCAGTTCGATGGCCCCCGTGCCGGGAAGCTGCCGCCGGGCGAGAAGGCTGTCAGCTCCTCGTTGGCTTCAATTCATCGAACTTTATGTACGTCAGTTGCCGGGCCAACGTCAGTTCCACTGCGCTCGATGGAACCTCGGGGCACAGTCGCTCCGGATGGCCCGGGGGAGGTCCGTCCTGCTGTGGTGGCGGCGACTGGATGCTGGTGGCGAAGTACATCTGACCCAGCGTGATCATCGTCTGCAGGAGAAATCTCTTCGTTCTCTTGCCAGTGCGGCTGATCCAGAGCGGCATAGGGAAGCCCTTCGGGAATGGTCTGCTCGCCTTGCCGCTGGACTGGTTGCAGGGCCGAGTGGCCCTTGGCCCCGCGCCGACGTGCGTCTGCGCAGGGCCAAGAAACATGTGATGTGATTCGCCAGCCGCCTAGGCGCGTGCGTTGGTTACTGCCGGAGACACCGGCGTGATCTAGAGCCGGACGCCCTTGTCCAGGACCGGATCTTGCGGATCGCCCGTGGAGCCGAGAGGTTCGACGGGTTCGGTGATGGGGTTCGGGTCGGCGTGACGTCCCGGCCACCAGGCCTTACGCCCCAGCAGCCCGGTCAGCGTCGGCACCAGCAGCATGGCCATCACGAAAGCGGTCAGGAGGATTCCGAACGCGACGGAGAAGCCCATCTGCTGCAACATCGAATTGTCAGTGAGCAGCAGGACACCGAAGGTGCCAGCGAGGATGATCGCGGCAGACGAGACGGTCGGCGCGGAGTGGGCGACTGCGTTGCGTACGGCCTCCCGCGGTGTCTTGCCGCTGTGGATCTCTTCCCGGAGCCGGGCTACGACCAGGATGTTGTAGTCGGTGCCGATGGCCACGACGAAGAGGTAGACGATGACCGGCAGGGTGAACAGCAGGCCGCTCTTGCCGAGGCCGTCCTGGAAGAGCCAGACGGTCGCGCCCAGCGTGGCCCCGAAGCCGAGGCCGACCGAGATCATGAGGTACCACGGGGCGACGACACTGCGCAGGAGGAGTCCGAGGATCACCATGATGGCGAGCCCGGCGACCGGGAAGACCAGCTTGTAGTCGTGCTCAACTGCCGTCTGGACGTCGGCGAGGACTGCCGTGGTGCCGCCGACGACGGCTTCGGTGCCCTCGGGCGTGTTGTGGTGCGCGGCATCGCGGAGCGGTCCTGAGACGAGGCTGATGGCCTTGGTCTCGGCGGGCTTGTAGTCCAGGACGACGCTGAACTGGGCAGTGCTGCCGTTCTTGCTCACTAGGGCGGGTGCGATCTGCGCGACACCGTCGGTGTTCTTCAGCTCGGCCTGGTAGGCCTCGAGCTGCTTCTGCTGCAGGCGAGAGCCGTCGGTTGACCGGAGGTAGATGGTGGTGGGGTCAGACTTGCCGGCGGAGAAGCTGTGCTGGAGCACCTTGAGTGCCTGCACGGACTCGGCCTTCTGCGGCAATGAGCTGCTCGTGTCGAACTCGGTCTGGAAGCCCAGGCAGCCCACGGCGAGAGCTGCGAGCAGGCCACCGGAGAGCAGCGCGGTGACTGCGGGGCGCTTGGAGACCACAGTGCCGAGGCGGTTCGAGATGTCGGTGCGCGGCTGAGTCTTCCAGGCCTTCGAGGGCCAGAAGGCTTTCGTCCCGAGAAGGGAGAAGACGGCGGGCACGAGGGTGAGAGCGGAGGCCAGGGTGACGGCGACGGAGATGGCCAGGGAGGGGCCCATGGCGCGGAGCATGCCCAGTGTGGACATGAGCAGGGCGAGGAAGGCGACGATGACGGCCGCTGCGGCTGAAGCGATGGTTTCGCCGACGCGTGACACGGCAGTGATCAGTGCTGTCTTCGGTTCCTCCCCGTTGCGCAGGTACTCGCGGTAGCGGAAGAGGAGGAAGAGAATGTAATCGGTGCCCACGCCGAAGAGCACCACGATGAGGATGGATGAGACGGAGCTGTCGGCCTTGAGGCCGGCGACCGCGCTGGCCGTGCCGATCAGGCCGGTGACCACCATGGAGACGATGCCGATGAGGACGACCGGCAGGACGGCGATGAGCGGGCTGCGGAAGATGGCCAGCAGCAGCAGGATGATCAGGAGCAGCGTGGCCCCCATGGTCATGGCGTAGGTGTCACCGGCGGATTCCTGAGAATCCAGCGCGGTGGCGGCCTGGCCAGTGATCCCGAGCTTGAGGTCGGTGTCGGCGAGCAGGGAAGAGGCGTCGCTGCGAAGCTCCTTGACCGACTTCAGCAGCGTCTCGTCGAAGGCGTTCTTCGTGGTGGCGGAGATGAACCCCAGGGCGATCTTCCCATCGGGAGAGATCGCCTGCGGGTTCGTCGTTACCTTCGAGATCTTCTCGTGTCGGCGGTCTTGGAGCGCTGCGGACAGCTTCGCCACATCTCGCTTGTCGCTTTCGGTGAGAGGCGAGCCGTCGACCCGCTGGAACACAGCGATCGCGGCCGGCTGTTCGTGCTCGGGGAATTCTTGCTTCTCGATCTGCCCGGCCACTACGGACTCGTAGTGGGACGGAAGGAATTCCGTCTCGTCCGCCGTCGGCTTAAGGCCCGGAGCCAGGCTTATGAGTGCTGCGGCTGCGATGATCCAGCCGATGATGACCAGCCATGGGCGATCTACGGAGAATCGCCCGATACGGTGAAACATGAGGCTCCCAAGGTCTCTGCTAAAGGGGGACGGGCGCGTAGATGCTAGATCGCGTCGAGGTGGTACATCATCGCTTTCCAGAGGGGCGAGACGACGATTCCAGCGTCTTTCGAGGAAAAGTAGAGAGATGCTCGACAGGGGCTAGACGGGATGCCAAGAGGATGCTTTCGGCGTGAGACCTCGGAGCCTTAACACCTTGCGCTCAACCGGGTTGAACAGTGCTACCTCGATGAGCACCCCGATGAGCAAAATCAAGGCTGCAGCGCCGAGAACCGCGCTGAGGTCCCCATGCCGCTTCCCTTCGTCCAGCATCTGCCCAACACCCGGAAAAGAGCTCGCGGTGATGAGCTCAGCGGTCATGAGGGCCCGCCAGCCGAACGTCCAGCCCTGCTTGAGCGCGACGATTCCACCCGGCATCGCCGCCGGCACGAGGACACGAGTCAGCCCCTTCACGCCGGAAGCACCCATGCTCTTCCCTGCATCCAGTAAGGACGGCGGAACCTGATCGATGGCCTGGACAACGCCCATGGCGATGGACGGCACGGCACCGAACAGGACGACGCAGTACACGGATGATTCAGACGGGCCGAGCATCATCACGGCTATCGGCACGAGCGCTGCCGCAGGCAGTGCCTGAAAAGCAGCCAGGACTGGTCCGACCGCGAGACGCAAGGGCCTCACACGTGCCAGCAGCACGCCCAAGGGGACGCCGATCACGACGGAGACGGCGAAACCAGCCAGGCATCGCCCGATGCTGTGAAGGACGCAAGGCAACAAGGTGCCTTCACGCCAGGAGACCAGGAGGCTGCGTCCCACTGCGCTTGGCGGCACAAGTCCCGCCGGCCATCCGGCCACCGCCGCCAGCTGCCAGAGCACAAGGAAACCCACAATCATCAGCAACGGCATGACGGTGGCCCGCCCCAGCCGGCCGAACAGGGAAACGATCCCCCTCTGCAGAACGAAGCGCCGGGTCTGCCCGGCTGCAACTTCACGGATCACCGCTTCACACCACCACGGGTGATTTCTTGAAGCGATGTTTTCAATGCCCGCACTGGTCATGCCGAACGGCCTCCTTACGGAGCTCCATGACGATATCCGAAGAGAGACGAACAGCAGTCGGGCCGTTCTTGCTCCGCGGATAAGGAACATCGACGTTCCACTCCCGGGCAATGCCCCCCGACCGCGGAGAGAGCAGCACAATCCGTTGCGCCATACGGACCGCCTCGCGCACATCATGGGTCACCAGCACCACAGAAAGCTGCGCCAGCTGCCAGATGCGGATCAGCTCATCATGGAGCACGTCCCGTATGACCGGGTCCAGGGCAGTGAAAGGCTCGTCCAACAGGAGAAGCCGGCTGTTCTGGGCGAGTGCGCGGGCCATGGCCACGCGCTGGCCCATTCCTCCCGACAACTGGTGCGGCCGCTTGCTGTAGGCGTCGGCAACGTGGACAAGCTGGAGGAGTCGCTCCGCTTCCGGCTTGCGCTCTGCCTTGGGGACACCGCGCAGCTCCAGCGCCAGCTCGACGTTCTTCCCCGAGGTCAGCCAGGGGAATAGCGTGTGATCTTGAAAGAGCAGGGCGGGTGGTTCTCCTGGAACATGGACACGGCCGGATGTCGGCCGGTCCAGTCCGGCAAGCAGAGACAGCAAAGTGGACTTGCCGCATCCTGAAGGTCCCAGCACCGCAACGAATTCGCCGGGCGCGATGTCGAATGACACGTCCTGCAGCACGGGTTGGCTGACGGCTGAGTCCCTGTAGACCTTGGTGACGTGTTCGACACGCGCTGTGTACGGCGCCGCAGTCAGCGGCGGGGGAGTGGCAGCCACGGTACTCAACGCGCACATGGCTTGCCGCGCCTGTCGTTTTTCCGCGTGCAGGAACTCGTCCGGTTGCGAGGGATCAGGCCGTGGAGCGGGCGAAGAGTGCCTGGCATCACGCTTCCTCCTGGCTACCGGGTACCGTTCCGGGCGCCGCGGTGAAAGCCGGGCCGGCCATGCCCGCTGTCAGGGTGGTTCCGTCGGTTGGGTCGATCAGCAGGAACGATCCGGTGTGGCGGGAGTGGGCGTAGGGATCGACGGCGAGCGGCTCTGCGCTGCGCAAGACGATCTGCCCGATGTCATTGGCAGCCAGCTCACCGGGGCACGGGTGGTGGGAGAGGTCGTCCAGCGAGAGGCGGGACGGAATGTCCTTGACGATCGCTTTGACGGTACGGGTCGTGTGCTTCAGCAGCACCCGGTCACCGGCCCGCAGCGGCCGGTCGGCCACATGGCACACCGTGGCCTCGATGTCCCGCGTCGTGACGGGAGCGGCGATAGAAGGGGCGATGAGGTCGCCCCGGGAGACGTCGAGGTTGTCAGCAAGGAGGATGGTCACCGACTGCGGAGCCCAGGCCACGTCCACGCTCTCTCCCAGTGCGTCAATCGCGGCAACGGTGCTCGTACGGCCCGAAGGCAGGACGGTCACGCTATCGCCGACGCTGAGCGTGCCAGAGGCGATCTGGCCGGCGTAGCCGCGGTAGTCACGGTGCTCGGCAGTCTGGGGGCGGATGACGCACTGGACGGGGAAGCGGGCCGGCTGCCCGGTGGGATCGGTGCCCACGGGGACGGTCTCAAGGTGTTCCAGGACAGTGGGCCCGCCGTACCAGTCCATGTGCGCGGACGGCGTGACCACGTTGTCGCCGATCAGGGCGGAGATGGGAATGGCCGTGACCTGCTCCACGCCCAGCGAGGCGGCATAGCGGCCGAACTCCTCAGCAACGGCGGCGAAGACGGACTCGGCATAGTCGACGAGATCCATCTTGTTCACAGCCAGTACCACATGGGGAACCCGCAGCAGAGCGGCGACGGCCGCGTGGCGGCGCGTCTGCTCCACGACGCCGTTGCGGGCGTCGACCAGTACGAGCGCGAGTTCGGCGGTGGAGGCGCCGGTGACCATGTTGCGGGTGTACTGCACGTGGCCGGGGGTGTCGGCCAGGATGAAACGTCGGCGCGCAGTGGCGAAGTAGCGGTAGGCGACGTCGATGGTGATGCCCTGCTCCCGCTCGGCCCGCAGTCCGTCGGTCAGCAGTGCAAGATCTGGAGCGTCGTGACCGCGGCTGCGCGAGGCATGGGTGATGGCCTCCCACTGGTCGGCCAGCACCGACTTGGAGTCATGCAGCAGCCGCCCGACCAGCGTGGACTTGCCGTCATCGACCGAACCGGCCGTCGCGAAACGCAGCAGCGAAGTCGCAGTGGTATCGGTGACTGTGGTCATGGTTAGAAGTACCCCTCGCGCTTGCGGTCCTCCATGGCGGCCTCCGACAGCTTGTCGTCGGCCCGGGTGGCGCCCCGCTCGGTCAGCCGGGACGCGGCGATCTCGGCGATCACTGTCTCGACGGTCCATGCCTGGGAGTCGACGGCACCGGTGCAGGACATGTCACCGACCGTGCGGTAGCGCACCAACCGTCTCTCGACGCGCTCCCCGTCCCTCGGCCCGCCCCACTCACCGGGAGCCAGCCACATGCCGTCCCGGGCGAAGACCTCGCGCTCGTGCGCGTAGTAGATCGAGGGCAGCACGATCTCCTCGCGGGCGATGTACTGCCACACGTCCAGCTCGGTCCAGTTCGACAGCGGGAAGACCCGCACGTGCTCGCCCGGGGAGTGGCGGCCGTTGTAGAGCTGCCACAGCTCCGGGCGCTGCCGACGCGGGTCCCAGCCACCGAACTCGTCACGCAGCGAGAACACTCGCTCCTTCGCGCGTGCCTTCTCCTCGTCGCGGCGGCCACCACCGAAGACCGCGTCGAAACGATGCCGCTCGATCGCGTCCAGCAACGGGACTGTCTGCAACGGGTTACGGGTGCCGTCCGGACGTTCGCGCAACCGCCCGTCGTCGATGAAGTCCTGCACCGAGGCGATGTGCAGCCGCAGGCCCTGCTCGGCGACGACCCGGTCGCGGTAGGCGATCACCTCGGGGAAGTTGTGCCCGGTGTCCACGTGCAGCAGCGCGAACGGGACCGGCGCCGGGACGAACGCCTTCAGCGCCAGGTGCAGCATGACGATCGAGTCCTTGCCGCCGGAAAACAAGATCACCGGCCGCTCGAACTCACCCGCCACCTCCCGGAAGATGTGCACCGCCTCCGACTCCAGCACATCCAGATGGCGCAAGGCCCTGCCCGACGCCTGAGACTGCGTCGTCTCCACGACGCGCGGATCCGTACTCATGCCAGTTCCTTCCGTTGGAGCAGGGCGTGCACGGATGCGACGGACTCGACGACACTCTGCTCGTGGGGGGCGAGGCGGAGATCCGGCGATTGCGGCGCCTCGTACGGGTCGTCGACGCCGGTAAGACCCGACAGCCTGCCCTGCGCCTGCTGGGCGTAGAGCCCCTTCACATCACGGGCGGAACAGACCTCCACGGGGGTGGCCACGTGTACTTCCAGGTAGGCGGTCTTCGAGCGCTCATGGCGGTGGCGCACCGCCTCCCGAGAATCCGCGTAGGGGGCGATGACCGGTACCAGCACGATGATTCCGTTACGTGCGAGGACTTCGGCCACCAGGCCGATCCGCTGCACATTGGTGTTCCGGTCTTCGCGCGAGAAGCCGAGCCCTGCCGAGAGGAAGCGCCGGATCTCGTCCCCGTCGAGCACCTCCACCCGGCGGCCTTCCGCGCGCAGACGGTCGGCCAGGTGGTTGGCGATGGTCGTCTTGCCCGCACTGGGCAGGCCGGTCAGCCAGACCGTCGCGCCCGTATGGCACGTGCAGATGCGAGGCGTATGCATCGAGCTGCTCCTGAATGTGAAGTAGGGGACTGCGTCCGCTGTGGCCGGCTGATCCGCTGCCACAGCGATCCGCGCCGTTGCCTGGATCCGCTAGGCCACCTGGAGGACGGCCTTGCCGTTGACCGATCGCTCCTCAAGGGCCCGAAGGGCACCGGCGGCCTTGTCCCACGGCGTCGTCAGAGCCACCTGGGGATCGAGCTGGCCCTGCGCACACAGCTGCAGCAGCAGGGCGAGGTCCGTCGCGACGTCCCGGCGTGTGACCTCGTCGAAGAGGAAGAGGTACTTCAACGAGACACCGGGCCGGGCACGCCCCCAGTCCGCCGGCAGTGACAATTCACTGCGGGTGGTGTTGCCGTACACCACGGCCTTGCCGCCCGGGCGCAGGCCCTGGAAGGCCTTGGTGAGCACTTCACCGCCCACGCTGTCGAGCACGACGTCTACCTCACTGCCGCAGGCCTCTTCGTAGGTGGAGACCTCCGTGGCACCAAGCTCTTCCAGCCCCGCTCCGCGCTGTGGCGAACCGACCCAGGCGATCACGCGTGCACCGCTGTGTCGGGCCAGCTGGACCAGCATCCGGCCGACCCCTCCGCTGGCACCGGTCACGAGCACGGTGCGGCCGAGCAGCGGGCCAGCCTCCCGGAGTGCGTAGAGCGCGGTCAATCCGGTCACGGGCAGCGCTGCGGCGTGTTCGTCGGACACGTCGTCCGGAACGGTCGCCATCCGGAAGCGGGGCAGCACGACGCGTTGGGCCCAGCCTTGCTCTGCCAGGCCCACCACCCGGGTGCCCGGCGCCAGATCCGAGTCGGTCTGTGCGCCCGGCGCCACTGTTCCCGCAACGTCCCAGCCCAGGCGGGCTCCGGCGGGCGCCATTGCGGCCAGGGCCAGTTCGCCGCGGTTGATGGAGGCCGCTCGTACGTCGACGAGGACCTCCCCGTGGAGGGGCAGCGGTTCCGCCACCGTGCTCAGGCGCACGCCGGTCGGTCCCTCGCCCGTGGTCGTCAGGGCCAGCATGGTGCGCTTGTCCTGGCGTGCGGTGGCTACCACGTGACACCGCCGTTAACCTCGAGCACGTGGCTGTTGACGTACGAGCTGCTTTCGCTGGCCAGGAAGACGGCCGCGCGGGCCACCTCGTCGCTCGTGCCCATGCGGCCCGTGACGAGTTTGTCCTTGTACGTCGCCCATATCGCTTCGTTGGTCCGCAGTGCACGCCCCATGCCGGCGTCGATGAACCCGGGAGCCAAGGCGTTGACGGTGATGCCGCTGCCGCCCAGTTCCAGAGCGCACACCTTGGTGTAGGCCTCAACGGCGGCCTTGGTCGCGCAGTAGGCTGCTCCGCCCTTGACCGGGCGGGTGGCCAGGACCGACGACAGGTTGATGATCCGCCCGGCGGGTGAGCGCTTGAGGTATGGAACGGCCGACCGGGTGCAGTTGATGACGCCGATGAGATTGGTGCCGATGACGTCGGACCAGTCCTCGGGCGAGAGGGCTGCGGCGGGACCGGGACGAGCCACGCCGGCGTTGGCCACGATGATGTCCACGGCTCCGAAGCGGTCATGGGCGGTCTTCATCAGTGTGTCGACGGACGCGGGGTCCCGTACGTCGACAGGCAGGGCCAGAGCCCGGCCCGAACAGCTCTCCACCCATTCCTCGAGTGGCGCGATGTCGCGCGCCGCCCCTACGACACGGGCGCCCTGGGCGGTGAACGCCTCGGCGATCTGGCGCCCCAACCCCTTGCTGGCTCCGGTCACGACAGCGACCCGGCCGTCGAGCTGCATTCCCTGATAACGCATGGACGCCTCCTACAGGCGGGTCGCGGCGCCGCCGTCGACCGGCAGCACCACGCCGGTCGCGAACGCGCCCTCGGGACGGGCCATGGTCACGATCCACCAGGCGACTTCCTCGGGCTGACCGATGCGGCCCATGGGCACGCCTGCGCGCTGGGCGACGCGCAACTGCGCGACCTGCTCCTCGCTCATCCCCGAACGCTTGGCGATGCCGGTCTCGATGGGGCCGGGGGAGACGGACACCACGCGCACCCCGTGTGGCGCCTGCTCGACGGCCCACGTGCGGGTGAGGAAGTCGAGGCCGGCCTTCGTCGCGCCGTAGACCGAGCTGGTCGGCCAGCCGCGGACCGCAGCCGAGGCGCTGACGTTGATGATGACGCCCTGGGCCTCCTGCAGATGCGGCAGCGCAGCCTGCGACAGCAGCAGCGGTGCCAGCAGGTTCGTGGCGATCTGCTCTTCGGCGATGGCACGGTCGATCTTGCCCAGAGGCTGACGCTTGACGGCCGCGGCGTTGTTGACGAGCACGTCGATTCGCCCAAACTCCTCCAGCGCCGCCGCAACGATCTCCTCGGGGGCCCCGGGAGCAGTGATGTCGATGCTGCGGTAGCAAATCGTCGGCCGGCCGTCCGACGCCTCCTTGAGGGGTTCTTCCTCACGACCCACGATCAGCACATGGGCGCCCTCGTCGGCGAAGGCATGTGCGGCGGACCGGCCAATGCCCGTTCCCCCGCCGGTGATCACCACCGCACGGCGTACGGGACCACCAGGAGACTGCTCCGGCGTGCTCTCAGGCTGCGTCATTTCGTCCACTCCTCAAGGCCGCAGAAAACGACATCGTGAGTCTAGAAACAGAATCAACACTCTGAAAGAGTCTCCATCAAGACTCGATACCGCCACTGTGCCTTCTCGATCACCGCTCAAGCACGGATTGGGAGCCTTAAGGCAACGCAGTCATGGCAGATGGACGAGGAGAGCGCATGCGGTTCGGCATCCTGTACTTCCCGACGGTGGGCCCTCAGGAGAAGAGCGCCGCCAGCTACTACGACGAGGGACTGCAGATCGCTGAACTCGCCGAGGAGCTCGGATATTTCCAGCTCAAACTGGTCGAGCACTATTTCTTCGACTACGGCGGCTACAGTCCGGACCCGGTGACCTTCCTCGCCGCCGCAGCAGCGCGTACCTCACGCATCCGCTTGGGCACCGGGGCGGTCATCCCGGCGTTCTCCCACCCCATCAAGCTCGCCGGCAAGCTCGCGATGCTCGACGGCATCTCCGGCGGCCGCCTCGACGTCGGCGTCGGACGCGGCTTCCTGCCGGATGAGTTCGCCGCCTTCGGCATACCGATGGACGAAAGCCGCGACCGCTTCGAGGAGACCGTCGAAGCCTGCGAGCGCCTGTGGACCGAGGAAAACGTCGTTCACGAGGGGCGCTTCCACCGCTTCGGCCCGGTGACCATGCTCCCGCGGCCTGTCCAGCAGCCCCACCCCCCGGTGCTCACCGCGGTCACCACCAGCCCCGAATCCTGCGAGACTGCCGGCCGTAAGGGCCGTGGCCTGCAGATCATCGCCTCCGTCTCGCCCACCGAGCGGGTGCAGTCACTGATCTCCGCCTACCGCAAGGGCCGGGCGGATGCTGGCCTGGACCCTGAGGGCGGCCGGATCGAGTTGAGCTACGCCTGCTACGTCGACGAGGACAGCGACACCGCTCGCCGCATCGGCCGCACGGTCGAAGAGCAGTACAGTCGCAAGATTTCCGCCGCCACCCTGGCTTGGGCCCGCATGGCCAGTGTCGCCTATCCCGGCTACAACAAGCTCGCCGACGCGGCCACCCGCGGCTCCTCCGACTTCGACGACAAGGTCGAGGCGGGGCGTCTGCTCGCGGGCACCCCCCAGGAGATCGTCGGGCAGGTCGAGCAGATCGCCGAGTGGTACGGCAAGGACGTCGACCTCACTCTCACCACCCACTCCGGCCACCTCTCCCTCGAGGAGACCGCCCGGATGCTGACGCTCTTCGCCCAGGAAGTAGCGCCTCGCCTGCCGTTCGCGCAGCTGGTCCAGGAGTAGAGCGGCATGACTGCAACGCACGCCGTCGCTGGCCGGGACGCGGACCAGGTGTCTGTGGACCCGCGCCGCTGGTGGGCCCTGGCCGCTCTGGCGGTCGCCCAGCTGACCATCGTCATGGAGATGAATCTCGTGCCCGTGGCGCTGCCCACCATGCAGCGCGAGCTCGACCTGCCGCGCGGGGCGGAAGCCTGGGTGGTCTCCTGCTACACCCTCGCCTTCGGCCTGCTGTTCCTGGTAGCCGGGCGCCTTTCCGAACGACTCGGCCGACGGCGCACCTTCACCGTGGGCCTGGTGGGATTCGGCGCCGCCTCCCTCCTGGCCGGAACCGCAGACGACATGACCGGCCTGCTCGCCTGCCGGGCCGTGCAGGGCGCATTCGGCGCCGTGGCACTGGCCCCGGCCAGCATGGCGCTCGTGGCCCGGACCTTCCCCGACATGCGCGAGCGCGCCAAGGCCATCGGCGTCTTTACCGCGGTCGCCGGCGGCGGAGGAGGCCTCGGGGTCCTGATCGGCGGACTGCTGACGGAGCACGCCACCTGGCGCTGGTGCATGTACGGTCTCGCCCCCCTGGCCCTCGCCGCGGTGGCTGTGGCCACGTACGCCATCCCCGCTGACGACCCGGCGGTCGCCGGAGCCGACCGAGGACCCCTCCTGCCGATGCGCGTCCTGACAGACCGCACCCGCGCAGGGGTCTACCTCGCCGTCTTCAGCGCGAACATCGGCACCTTCGGCGGCTTCACGATGATCAGCTATGCGATGCAGGACACCAACGGCTGGTCCCCGACGCGTGCGGGATTGGCGATCTTGCCGCTCGCCGCTGTGGTCATCGCCAACTCCATGGTCGCCGCCCCCCATCTGCTGCGCCGTCTGACGCCGCGCCTTCTGCTCTCCTCAGGCACCGCCATGGTGGCGGCGGCCATGGGCTGGCTCTCCTTCCTGACCCCGGACGGCCCTTACGCCCAGCAGGTGCTGCCAGCGGTTGTGGTCATGGGCATCGGAATCAGCTGGATCATGATCTCCGCCAACGGGACGCTGGCGCAGTGCACGGAGGCGCGCGACATGGCCACGGCCGGCGGACTGGTGAACGTCACCACCCAGCTCGGTGGCGCGGTAGGAGTGCCGCTGCTGCTGTCGTTCGACCGGACCACCGATGCTGCGACGGCCGCAGCCATGGTGATTGGAGTGGCAGCAGTGGCAGTCGGTTCGCTGGTCCGTGCGCCCAAGCTGCGCGGAGGCCGCTGACGAGACCACGCGGATGAGCTGACGGGACCATGTGGGTGAGGTGACGACATCACCAGGACGAGTGGTGCGCGCCCACACGCAAGAGCGCCCGGCACGCCCCGGGGGAAGGCTGCCGGGCGCCCGGTTCCATGAAAGCAACTCTTGCCTTGCGTATCCACAGGCTCCAGTGACTTTTGGGAGAGTCTCTATCGAGAGTAGACTGCGACTCTTGAGGAGGCACCCAGTGAGCGAATACATCATTGTCATCACTCCTACCCGCGACGACGGCGAGCCGGACTCCACCGGCCCGCAGACCACTGTCCGAGTGAACACCTCGGACACGCCACGGATCGTCGAGATGACCGTCCGGGCAGCCGGCAAACAGGGGTTGCACACCCATGCCCTGCCACCCATCGACTTCGACCTCCTCGTGCGGGCCATCACCCCCACGAGCACCACGCCCCCGCCTGCCGCCCCGGCCACCGAGGTCGCCCCGGCACCGGCCAGCACTTCCGACCGTGCTCAGACGGCGGCTCAGACGGCGGACGCCAAGACCCGCCCCTATCGGCGCATGCCGGAAGCGGACACCGTCATCGACATCTACCACCGGGTCAACGGCAGTGTGGGCGCCGTCGCCAAACACTTTGAAGTCCCACGCCACACCGCACAGGCATGGGTGAGCCGACTCCGCAAACAAGAACTCATCGACTGATGCGAAACGGCTCGACGGGCGACGCGAGAACCTGATGCGGGGGAGAGACACATGCTGCTGGCTGACATAGCCCAAGCCTGGGAACAGACAGCCGCCACTGCGGCGCGCACGGAGAAAATCGCCGTACTCGAGCGCTTGCTCAAGCAGGCCGAACCCGCGGAAGCCCCCGTGGTGATCACTTACTTGGCGGGGCGTCTGCCGCAGCGTCGTATCGGCGTGGGGTGGAACACCCTCAAGGAACCGACCCCAGCGGCTGAAGCAGCCGCGCTCACCGTCCTTGACGTGGATGCGACCCTCACCCGCATAGCTGCCGTGAAGGGCAAGGGCTCACAGACCACCCGCAAACAGCTGGTCCACGAGCTCATGTCCGCCGCCACGGAGCTGGAGCAGCGTTTCCTCTTCGCCCTGATCAGTGGTGAGCTACGGCAGGGAGCGCTGGACGCCCTCGCCGCCGAGGCCCTCGCGGTGGTCGCGGGAGCCGAGCCCGAAGACGTCCGCAAGGGCGTCATGATCACCGGCTCCCTCGGCACGGTTGCCCAGGCCCTGCTCTCCGGAGGCCCGGCAGCCCTTGGAGAGTTCCACCTTGAGGTGGGCCGTCCGGTACAGCCCATGCTTGCGCACACGGCCAAAACCGTGGACGAGGCGCTGGACAAGCTGGGCCCCTGCGCCGTGGAGGAAAAACTCGACGGCATCAGGATCCAGGTGCACCGTGACGTTACCGACGTCCGTGTCTTCACACGCACCCTGGACGACATCACCGCTCGCGTACCCGAAGTCGTGACCACGGTCCTCGCACTCGACGCCCAGAGCGTGATTCTTGACGGCGAAGTGCTCGCCCTGGACGCCGAAGGGCGCCCCCGGCCCTTCCAGGAGACCTCCGGCCGCATCGGTTCAAGCACCGACGTCGTCGCCGCGCAGGCGGCTCTGCCGCTCACACCGGTCTTCTTCGACGTCCTCGCCGCCGACGGCCGTGACCTCCTCGCCGCACCGGCCGAAAAGCGCTACAGCGAACTCTGCAGAATCGTTCCCGAGCCACTGCGCATCCGCCGGCTCCTGCTGTCGCAGCCCGATGCCGAAGAAACACGGGATGCTGCCCGTACCTTCTCCGCCCAGGCCCTGGAGCGCGGTCATGAGGGTGTGGTGATCAAGGCGCTGCACTCTGCTTACAGCGCCGGCCGGCGGGGCGCCTCATGGCTGAAGGTCAAGCCGGTGCACAGCCTCGACCTCGTGGTGCTGGCGGCCGAATGGGGCCACGGCCGACGCACCGGCTACCTCTCCAACCTGCACCTGGGAGCCCGCCTCCCCGACGGTGAGTTCGTCATGCTCGGCAAGACCTTCAAGGGACTCACCGACGCCATGCTGACCTGGCAGACCGAAAGGCTGCAGAAGCTTGTCGTCAGCGAAGAGCGCTGGGGAGTGGTCGTACGCCCCGAGCTGGTGGCCGAGGTCGCCTTCGACGGCGTTCAGACGTCGCCGAGGTACCCGGCTGGAGTGACGCTTCGCTTCGCTCGGGTTCTTCAGTACCGCGAGGACAAGACGGCGGGAGAAGCGGACAGCATCGACGAGGTGCTGGCGCTGCGCAAGTAGCCCTGCGTGAGGGGGGCTGGCCCTGCGGGGCCGGCCAGCCAGGCTGCCGGGCTCATATGCGATTGGTCTGGCAGGCGCGCCCGGACCACCATCGAGAGATGTTGGAGTTGCTGCCCGGGATCGGCCTTGCCTTGCCGCGTAATGCAGGCGTTTTGCGGTTCGGCATGTCCGAGCGGGAGACTCAGTGGGCCGTCGCGACTCTGGCGGATGTGCGCGAGACCTGGGTCTGCCAAACCGGTTGGGCCTTCACAGCCTGCTATGAGGGGCTGGAGCTTCTTGTTTACGGTGACTGCACGGACCGCCTGGGCCGTACCGACCTCGACAGGGATGGTTTCGCAGCTGCCCATCTTCGCCGGTGCGCACTCACGCCGACCGGACCGTCCGCTGTACCGGTGGTTCTCCGGGACATCGACCTGTTCGCATACCCGGCGGCCGAGGTACTCGCAAGCCTGGAACCGAGCCTGCACTCCACTGTGAGGCTGCCGCTGGTCCAATCCCCGACCGGCTACCTGCCGGCAGTATCGTTCTCGGCTGGCTAAGAGGAGGTAGTTTTCGTCCGATGTTTCATCGCGAGATTGTCGTTTGGCGGCATTCTTCGGGTCGCGCCAGGAGATGGTGTTCTCGCCGGTGAGGCGGCGGCCCATGAGGTCGGTCATCGCGAGGTGCACCAGGGCTTCGGAGCGGGTGGGCAGGCTTTCGTAGTCGCGGGCCAAGCGGCGGTGCAGCATCAGCCAGCCGTAGGTCCGCTCGACTGCCCACCGCTTCGGGATCGGGGCAAAGCCTCTGGTCCCGGGCTTGCGAGCGGTGATTTCCATGTCGATGTCGAGGGCGGCGGCATGTTCGACGAGGTGCTGGCGGTAGCCGCCGTCAACCCAGACCTTGCGGATGCCGGGGTGTTGTGCGGCGACCTGGTCCAGGAGCCGGGTTCCAGCGATGGAGTCCTGCACGCTGGCCGCGGTGACCAGCACGGCGAGGAGGAGTCCGAGCGTGTCGGTGACGATGCTCCGCTTCCTTCCGACGATCTTCTTTCCGGCGTCGATGCCCTGGCCTTCAGCCGGGACGCTGGTGGAGGTCTTGACGCTCTGAGCATCGATCACGCAGGCCGACGGCTCACCGTTTCGACCCTCCTGCTCCCGTAGCAACTGCCGGAGCAGGCCGTTGAGCTAGGCGAACACTCCCTCGTCCGCCCATTTGGCGAAGTGCCCATAGACCGTGTTCCAGTGCGGGAAGTCATGCGGGAGGTAACGCCTTCGACCTACAAGATCGCGTTCATGATGTCGCGCAGGTCGCACCCGGGCGGCCGGCCGAAGTCCAGGGCCCTGCCCCAGCGCTCGAAGCGCCAGGCAGCAAGGACTGGTTCGATCAACTCCCAGCGGGCATCGGACAGATCACTCAGACTCGGGTACGGACGTCGCTTCGCCATGCATCCGGCGTACCGCGCCGGATTGAGTACGCCCAGGCGCGCACCTGTGACGACGGAAGCACGCATCCCAGAAGGCCGGGCATCCTGGGAACCATCCATAACCCCACCCGCCCTGCAGGCAGCGACTGCCTCGATGACCTCACCTGCACCATCATCAAGTGCATCACGAATCGACAGATAGGCAATCAAGACAGGCGAAAACGACCTCTCAGAGGTCGTTTTCATCGGTGAAGTCTGTTTGATCCCGGTGCGCCCCAGTGTCGAGAGGCAACTCCTGAGATGCTGGTGTGTTGATGTGGCTACTGCGACTCACGGAGAGTCCGAATCGCCCGTCTCGCTCCCCAGAGCCTGTCTCGCTCCAAGAGGTGCCTATATCGTCGCTTGCTCCCGCCATGCCGCGCGCAAGCCCGCAACGTAAGAGGCGCAAGTGCAGCTCCGAGGCGCGTGAAGTGCTGCAAATCAGGCCAAAACGACCTCTCAGAGCCTGTTGGAGAACCTGCTGAGACGCCTCACTCGCGTCCGGTTGGCGGTGACCACACCACGGGCGCGGTCGCGGCGCAGCCGTTGTCGATGGCCGGGGGAAGGCGGCGCCGACCGCCGCCGGGTGGCCCCAGGCGCAGACCGCCACTGCCCGGGCTGGTGTCGTCGATGTGAGCTGGTCCCCGCCGGCCGGACCGTACAGCGATGCGATCGACCACTGAGCGGTGTGGGTGTACGACAAGAGCACGCCGCAGAACCTCCCTGCCGTCACGGGCTACCCGGACTTCGCCGGCAGCGCGTCTCACCGGGTTGATCGCGGGCCACGAGTAGGTGGTCCTCGTCTACGCCGTGAACGCCTCGGGCGAGGGCAAGCCGAGTATGTGCGGTCCCTGTTCCCGCGTTGTCGGTTGCTGACCGCCGACTCCCCACCAGGGCGCGGGCCCGCACCGTCCATACAGAACGAGCCCTCCCCGATTCGAGGTAGATCGGACTACCTTCTGATCATTCCGGCTGTTACCCCGAGTGCAGAGCGAGGCGGATGCGACCGGCTCCGGCCCGAGTGCCGGGCCGGAAGCCATATGAGGAAGGAACGCATGAGCGAGCAGGTAAAGAGCGGACGGGCATGGGGTGGCGGGTACCGATCAGTGACGCGGGTGGCGGCCCTGCTGGCGGCCGTCGCGGCGGTCCCGGCGGCTCTGGCACCGGGCGCGGCGGTGGCCGCGCCCGTCGGCGGCGGCCGGCAGGTTTTCTCCACGCCGGGAGCGCATCCGTGACAGGTGCCTCCGGGAGTCGAGGAAGTGACCGTCCACCTGTGGGGGGCGGCGGTGGCGGCGGGGGTGGCGGTGGCGGCGGAGAGGCGCACAACGTGTTGGCCTCGGGGTCGCTCGCCAGGGGTGACGACGGCGGGGGAGGGGCCGGAAGTTCGGGTGGCGGGGGCGGCGGAGGCGGTTCCTACGTGACCTGCACCCTTCGCGTGACACCGGCTCGGCAGCTCACGGTGTCCGTCGGTGCGGGGGGCCACGGCGGGAGCGGTGGCGCGGGCGGCGCGGGAGGCCGGGGTGGGGCCACCTACTTCGGTCGGGACGGACGTCATGGCGCGTCCGGAGGGAAGGCCGCCGAGGGCGAGGAGGGAGAGGCGTCGATGATCATTTTCTCACTGCGCCATGACCAGGAGGGCTTCGATCCGCACGATTCCTTCCGCCTGGCGCACGCCAGCGGTGGTGGCTCCGGCCGGGTCGCGCTGCCCGCACACGGTGGGGGCGGGGGCGGCAGGGGGGCTCATCGTCCCCCGGCGCCAACCGGTCCGCGGCCGCTGAAACCAGCTCGTGCTACGGGCGGCACGTCCACGTGCTCCACGGCTCTCAAGGCGGCCGGGGGCTGCCGGGAGGCAACGGGTACGACGGGGCAACGATTCCAAGCGGGGGTGGCGGGTGGGGGCTGCTGAGGACAACCAGGAGTGCACATCCGACTCCGACTCCGATTCCGACTCCGAGTCGAAGCGGCCGGAGCCCCGCGGCCACCTCGTGGTGAACGGCCCCGGTGGGGCTGCCGCGCGCCCCGCGGGCCCGGCCGGCAGCCTGTTGCCGCCTGGAGTGGCAGTTGGAGGCAAGGGCGGCGCCGGGGCACGCGGCGGAGCAGGCGGGACCGCCGTGCAAAGGGACCTCTACAAGGGAGAGTCCGGCAGCGAGGGGGCGTCCGGTCCCCGAGGTGCCGAGGGCACGCACGGCCACGTGGTGATCATCTGGTGATTCAACCGTTGTTCGCGATAGCCGGCACACCGTAGACGCCGGTGGGCCGGCGTTTGAGTCCATCCGGCGTTTGCGGACAGCGGCGAAGCCGCCTTCACCGAAGAGTGCAGGCGGGTGACCTCGCGGAAACGGAGAAGGAGAAAGCCGCACATCGACTGCCGCCGCGACAGCTACGGACCCGTCGTGCTGTTCTCGAACGTCTACTACCACAGCACCGACCGCTCCACCACCGTCTGCTCCGCCCAGGACCGCTCCGCCCACCCCGTCCTCACCCAGCTACTCGGACTGCTCAACCTCATGTAGAGCAGCCGCCGTCATGGCCGCGGGCCGGCCCTCTGGCTGAACTTCCGGGAGGGCCGACCCGCTCCGCCTGCCGCCCGGGCCAGACGCCGGGTCATGATCGTGATCAGTGCCCAGGCCAGGTGCGCTTCCGCCAGTTCGGGCAGGCGCTCGTAGGCCCGGGCATTGCGGCGGGCCTTCATCAGCTAGCCGATCGTCCGCTCGACCTTCCAACGGCGCGGGACGACGACGAAGCCCTCGGCGCCTTGAAGCTGGTCAACCTCCCTGTCGAGCCCTGTGGCGCCTCACCGCCGCCCCGCCAAGTGACCCGCCCCCTCCCTGCAGAGGGCCGGAAGCGGATGCCGCGCAAAGCGTAGATACCGCATCCAGAAATTTACGGCTCCGCCTCTTTCCTGAATGGCTCCCACTCTTCCTCCTGGAGCACCACGAGGCTGCGCCTCGGAGCGTTTATGGGAATGAAATGCCCATTTAGATAGATCAAATGACATTGCCTTGATGCGGCGTCAACTGCCCTACAGTGCCCGCCAGTCACGTTCCAGAGCCACCCAAGAAATTCTCTAGGAATGCTTCATTCCGCGTCAACGTAATCTCCAGGAGAACGCTATAGATTCATCTGTGTCGACGCCGCAAGGGGCGTGGGCATCAAGGAAATCCGTTAGACTGAGGTGAAAATGAAGGCAATCAGCAAGGGTCTGCGTTCTGTCGCTCTCGTCGGTACCGCGGTCGCCGCCACGGCGCTGGCCGCCGGGACCGCCATGGCGGCTCCGGCTCTGTCCCTGAGCGCCAGCACGGGCCTGGCCGATGGCCAGACCATCACGGTGTCGGGCTCCGGTTACACCCCGGGTGCGCAGATCGGCGTTGCCGAGTGCGACCTTGACTTCTCGCAGCGCGCCGCCTGCGACAAGGCTGCCGCGACCGTCACCGTGGGCTCGGACGGCTCGTTCTCCGTTCCGTTCACGGTCAAGAAGAAGTTCGACGGCTACAACCTGGGTACCAACCAGGCGACCGGCGCGGTCGACGCTTCGGTGAACAAGGTCGGCATCGTGACCGTCCTGCTCTCGGACCCCAGCAAGGGTCTGGGCGCACAGGCCATCTCCTTCAAGTGATGATGGCTTAGAGCTGACGCAGCCCCGTGTGGACCGGACTCCTCCGGCCCGCACGGGGCGCTCGCCTATTCGGTTGTTCGGTACTGTCGCGGACAGTTACGTCTGCGGCAGCGCGGTGACCTCTTCGCCCGTGAACTCCGGCATGACCTCCTGCGCGAACAGGCGCATGGTCCGTTCCGATTCGGCCAGCGGCATGTTGCCGGATATGACCTGGAGGCTGACGGTCGCGTCGCCGTACCAGTCACGGATGCGGCGCACGTGTTCCCTCACCTCTTCCGGGGAGCCGACCAGAGTCCTGCCCGCGTCGACCTGCTTGTCGAAGTCAGCGTTCTTGATCTTGGTGACGATCCGTTCGTATCCGCTGTAGTCGCTGCTGGTGGTGCTGGCCCATGCGGAGATGGCCTCAGCCATCTTCTCGTTGGTGTACTTCGAATAGACACGGCCCTTTTCGCGAGCCATCGCGCTGTCCTCGTGCAGATAGCTGCTGTAGCTGAGGTGGACCTCGCCGCGTGAGCGGTCGTGCCCGGCAGCGGTCAGTTCCTCCCAGTACAGGTCGATCATCGCGCGCGTCTGCTCGGGCTTGTTGATCGAGGGCACCAGCATCAGCCCGCGACCGGCACGCCCCGCCGCCGCACACGAGTCCGGCGTGATGGACGCGGCGACGAATACCTTCGGGTGCGGGTCCTGGTAGGGCTTGGGAAGGGACCTGACCGGTCCGAAGCGGTGGAAGCGCCCCTCGTGGACCACGTCGTCGCCGCTCCACAGCAGCTCACAGGCCCGCACGCCCTCCTCGAACCGCTCGCGGCTCTCGTCCATCGGGATCTCGAACGCCGCGAACTCATCGGGCAGGAAGGCCCGGGCGAAACCGACGTCCAGGCGGCCGTGGGAGAGGTTGTCGAGCATCGCGAGCTGACCGGCCAGTTTGACGGGGTGGGTGAAGGCCGGGATGACTGCCCCGGTGATCAGGCGGATCCGGCTGGTGCGAGCGGCCGCGGCGGCCAGGAAGGTCACCGGGTCGGGGCTGTAGCCCCCGTAGTCGAAGAAGTAGTGCTCGACGGTCTTGGCATGGTGGTAGCCGAGCTCTTCGGCGAGCTGCACCAGGTGCAGGGCGTCGCGGAAGTGGTCCGCCGACGATTTCTGCGCGGGCCCGACGGTGGGGAACAGGTTGATTCCGAACTTCATGGCTGACTCCTGTGCCTACGCCACGGCGGCGAGGGGCTGAACGGGCGCGCTGCCGTATGTCTGGCGGCAATAGGTGAGCGGTTGACGGTCTTCGTATACGGCGCCGTGCTCGATGGATCCGATGAGGATCCAGTGGTCGCCGGCGCGTATCGTCCGGCGGAGCTGGCACTCGGCGACCGCGACGCAGTGGTCTGTGAGTAGCGGTGCCCCGTGGGCGTGGGCGGATGCGGCCCAGGAGACGCCGGTGAACCGGTTCTCGGCGGGACCGGCGAAGCGGCGGGACAGGCTCTCGCTGTCACTGGCCAGGAAGTTGACGGCGAAACCGCCGGTGGTCTGCATCGTGGGGAGCGTCTGGGACCGTGCGTCCACGCATACCAGCAACAGGGCAGGGTCCTTGGACAGGGCGCTGACCGCTGTGCAGGTGAAGCCACGCGGACCGTCGGGGGCCGCAGCGGTGACGACCGCGACGGAGTTGGAGAGTGCCCCGAAGATCCCTCGGAACAGCTCAGGTGCGACAGGCATCGCGCTTGCTCCCTCCGGAAGGGGAAGACGGACAGGGATGCCGCAACCCTTCCAGAGGGAACTGGAGGTGAGATCGAAGCGGGATGATGAATCACCCTGATGACGGTGACGGTGCTGCTGGGCGTCGGCCTCAGGCTCCTGTTTCCGCCAGCAGACGGCCCAGCTGAGCCGTGGCGTTGGCATGCAGGGCGATCTTGGTGCTCGGGGCCAGTGCACCCGAGGAGCGCAGCAGGTCTTCGACGCGCCTGGTGATCAGGCAGAACTGGAATCCTGCGAGCACCTCGTAGTACTCGAGGTTCTCCAGCCGGCGGCCCAGCAGGTCGCTGTAGTAGTCGATCGTCTCCTGGCGTGAGGGCAGGCCTGCCAGTCTCTCGGCGCCCGTCCCCTCGCTGAGGAAGCGATCCATCCACAGGAACCACGCCAGGTCCGTCTCCGCGGGCCCGAGGCCGGTCATCTCCCAGTCCAGGACCGTCACCGGACGCAGGTCGCTGCCGAAGATGAGGTTGCCCAGCCGGGCGTCACCCCACAGCAGGCCGGGCGCCGGCTCGTCGGCGGGCATCCGGTCCTTCAGCCAGGAGAGCGCCCGCGCGGCCGTGCCGTGGTCCCGGCAGCCGAAGAAGTCCAGGTGCCGCTCGTAGTAGTGCAGTTGCTGGGCCGTCCCGGAGGTGCCGTAGCGGGGCAGCCCCACGAATCCGAGGCCCAGCGCGTCCACGTCGAGGCGGTGAATCCGCTGCATGGTCTCAAGGGAGTTCAGCCACAGCCCTCGCAGCTCGCTGGGCGTCAGCTCCGTGAGCCAGCCGGCTCGGTGGTACGAGGGCAAGTCCGTCGGCACCCAGCCGTCGACCCAGTCCATGACCATGAACGGCGCACCGAGCACCTGCGGGTCTGGTTCGTAGTGGTGCACGGTCGGAACTGGTATGTCCGTCGCCGTACTCAGCAGTTGCTGCAGCCGGTACTGCTCCTCGAAGCGTGCGTCCGGGTAGATGCCGGGCTTGGTCGGAGCGACCTTCACGACGAAACGTCGCTCCGTGCCGTCCGACCCCTCGGCCCGTACGCAGAGCGTCTCGGCGGAGAAGCCGGTCTCCCGCGGACGCTCGATGCCGGTGACGCGCAGGCCCTCTAGGAACGGGAGGCCGGCTGCCTCCAGCGCCGCCTCCCGTTGCGTCGTGGTCGTCATGCCTGCACCAGGTGCGCGCTGGTGGGTCGCGCGGCCATGGACGGGGCACCGTGGGGCGCCTGCCGGATCAGGTCCAGGGACAGCTTGGAGTGCTCCGGGGTCTCGACGCTGAGCGCCGGGTTGGAGGCCAGGATCGCCGTCTGGAGCTGACGCAGCCGGGGCGACGGCTCCAGACCCAGCTCGTCGTCGAGCCGCTCCCGCAGCGTGTGATACGCGTCCAGCGCGTGCGCCACGCGACCCGAGCGGTACAGGGCGAGCATGTACTGCGCGTGCAGGTTCTCGTGGGTGGGGTGCTCGGTGATCAGCGAGCGCAGTTCACCCAGGAGCTCATGGTGCAGGCCCAGCCGCAGTTCTGCCTCGATGCACTGTTCGAGGATCGTCAGGCGGCGCTCCTCCAGTCCGGCGATCCGGGTCTCCACCCGCGGCCCGGGCTGTATGTCGATGAGCGTGGGTCCCCGCCAGACAGCCAGGGCCCGGCGCAAGGCGGAGGACAGGCGCTGGTCGTCACCGGACGCCTGCGCCGACCGCGCCTCTTCCATGCGCTCCCCGAGGGTATGCAGGTCGAGGCTGCCCGTCGGAATGCGCAGCATGTAGCCCTGGTGCAGGGTGTGCAGGATGTCCTTGGCGTGCCGGGCGGATTCCACCGACGGTGCGGCCGTGATGGCCCGTCGTATGTGCAGGATGTACGTGTGCAGCGTCTGAACGGCACTGCGCGGTGCGAGATCGCCCCACAGTTCTTCGATGCACACCGAGGCCGGGACCGGGGTATTCGCATTGAGCATCAGCAGAGCCAGCAGCTGCCGGGTCTTCGGTGCGGACGGCAGCTGCGAAACACCCTGGTCGGTCATCGACAGCGGGCCAAGAACTCCGAACTCCATGTGAAATACCCCCACCTGTAGGAAAACGGCCGCAGAGCGGCGGCCCCGGGGGAGTCGCCCCGCGAGCTCCCGGCGACAAGTTTCCACAAAGTGCTGCAGGTCCGGGAGGTGGCTCTTTCTTCCTCGGTACATACCTGCCGGCAGGTTTTTTCTGTGGTCGGCCAGAGTGCCAGGTGAGAAGCACGCTCAGCGGCGCATCCTGTACGGGTCGGAGAGGAACCTTCGATAGTTCGTCATGTGGTTCTCCAGCGGCGGTTCTTACGATTCTGGAGTCGAACACCTGCAGAAGCGGAGTCAATGCTGTGGTCGTTTTCATGAACAAGGTCACGATGGTCGGCGAGCCCTCGGAGTTCGAGGCCATCTACGCGGAGATCGGGTCCTTCATGAGCACCCGTCCGGGCCTCATCCGTTTCCGTCTCGTGCGGTCCACCAAGGAGCCCAACGTCTACTTCAACATCGCGGAGTGGGAGTCCGAGGAGGCATTCAAGGACGCCCTTGCCCAGCCGGAATTCCGCGAGCAGTTCCAGAAGCTGCTCCCCATCATCAAGGGGGACCCGCACGTGTGCGACGTGGTCCACGAAGGCCTGCCCGCCATCCATGGCTGAGTCCCGCATGGAGCGTATCGCCGACGGTGTTCACGCATTCATCCAGCCCGATGGCGGATGGTGCCTGAACAACGCCGGCGTCATCGTCGGCGACCGCTCCGTCCTTCTGATCGACACCGCCGCCACGCTCAGCCGCACGCTGCGGTTGCGCGAGGAGATCGCGTCCCTGACGGCTCTGCCCGTACGGACGGTCGTCAACACGCATCATCACGGTGACCACACGCACGGAAACTTCCTCTTCCAGCAGGAAGCGGTCATCGTGGCTCACGAGCGCACCCGCCCCGAGATGGCTGAGCGGGGTCTCGCACTTACCCACGTCTGGCCGGACGTCCAGTGGGGAGACCTTGAGGTGGCGCTGCCCACCCTCACCTACGGGGACCAGGCCACGCTCCACCTCGGCGACGTCGAGGTGGAACTGCTGCATTTCGGGGCCGCCCATACCACCAACGACACGGCCGTATGGCTGCCCGGTGCACGCGTACTGTTCGCCGGCGACCTGCTGATGTCGGACTGCACGCCGTTCGCCCTGATGGGCTCGGTGCGCGGACTACTGCGCACCGTGGGCCGCCTGCGTGAACTGGGCGCGCGCACCATCGTGTGCGGCCACGGACCGGCCTGCGGCCCGGAGGTGATCGACACCACCGAGGCCTACTTGACGTGGGTGCTCGACCTCGCCGCGCATTGCGTGCGACGAGGCATCGATCCGCTCGACGCCGCCCGCCGCGCGACCCTGGGCGAATTCGCCGGTCTGCGTGACCCTGAACGGCTCGTGGCCAACCTGCACCGTGCCTGTGCCGAACTGCAGGGAGCACCTGAGGGGGCGTACCTGCCGTCGGCACCGGTCTTCAAGGAAATGGTCGCCTACAACGGCGGCCGGCCCTTGGGCTGTCTCGCCTGAGACAGCCCAAGGCTGTTCCTGCCAATCAGGCGACGCCGTCGTGGTCCACCAGGCGGTACCGCACCCGCAGCTCCCCGTCTTCCCCGCGCACGAGGACGTCCTCGCCCGTCGTGCTCAGGTGAAGGCGGGGATCACCGCCGTGCGGCGTCTCGTAGACCATCGCGTAGAAGCGGGACCGCAGGGTTCCGGGCTCCACACCGTCGTCCACGATGACCATGCCCAGCCAGTGCCGGCGGGTGACGGGACGCGCCTCCAGGCGCTCCAGGCCCACTCGCATGCGCGAGGTGATCTCTTCCCGGCCCTGCCAGGGCTCAGGCTTGACGTTCTGCGCGAAGACGCCGTCCTCGGTGAAGGTCTGCGCCCACTCCTCCGCCTTGCCCTCATCGAGCAGCCGCATCTGCCGGGCGTAGAAGTGCTGGACCTCCAGGTAGGCCTGCTGCGCCTCGTTCGTCACGACGAGCTCACTCATGCCGCACGCTCCTGCGAACGCTTCTCCGCGTACTGCTTGGCCAGGTTGAGCGTGGCCAAGCTGTTGGTGCCAAGCGCCTTGCGGATGTACGCCTTCGCGTCCTGCAAGGTGGCGTCGGGGCCGAGGATGCCGGCGATGGTCTCCGGCTTGACCGACACGGTGTGCCGGGAGGTGGCACGGGTACCGTTGCGCCCCGGCGTGAAGGTCCATTGCCCGGTGTGCGCGGACAGCAGGCCAGGGAGCTTGAGCTGCTTGTAGAGGATCCGCGTCGGCGAGAAGCACAGCCGGATGGAACGCGTGGTGTGCGTGGAGCCGTCGACGGCGCGCGTGTCCATCTCCAGCACCTGGACTCCGGGCTTGTCTTCGAACAGGCTGACACGGGCCACATGCGGGAGCCGCTCGGTCCACAGGTCGGCGCGGTCGATAAAATCGAAGATGTCCCGCGGCGTGCCGTCGATCTCGACAGCGTCCTCGAAGGAGAACGTGACGCCATCGCTGTCGGCGCTCTCCCGCTCGGCGACGGCCTTGAGCCGCTCAAGCTCGGCGGTGCTGTTGCGCTCGACGGCCTGGGCGATCCATTCGAGGTGCTCGGGCGCGTCGTCCACGGCGCGGTAGTCGTGCGTCAGCCGGACCAGGGTCCCGTTCTCCCCGTCGGACTCCAGGATCCACGCACCGCTCATGGCAGCCACGGGGTGCGCGCTGACGACCTGGCGGAAGCTGACCCGCTGCTGCGCCGGTGCGAGAGTGCGGCGCGAGGTCCAGTCCTTGACCTCACCGTTGGCCTGCGCCCAGATGCGGATCGTCTCCTCCTGGGAGCCGTCGTCGAGGGCCGTGCTCTCCAGGCGTTCGGCGTGGACGGTGGGCGGGAAGGCCACGGGCCACCGCGTCACGTCCGCCACCAGGGCGTAGACAGTGGCCGCGGGAGCGGCGATCCGAATGCTGTGCTCGGTGTGCTGTCCGGCGTGAGCCATGACATTGCCTCCTATGGGGCGTATGGGGGCGTCAGTAATTGCCCAGGCCGCCGCAGACATTGATGGCCTGCGCGGTGATGGACGCTGCGGTGTCGGTCGCCAGGTAGCGGACCATGCCCGCTACCTCGTCCGGAGTCGAGTAACGGCCCAGCGGGATCTTGGCGTTGAACCGCTGCTGAACGTCGTCGACGGTGGTCTCCCACGCCGCGGCGTAGCCCTGGCGCACCCGCTCGGCCATCGGCGTCTCGACGTAACCGGGGCACACGGCGTTGACCGTGATCCCGGTCTTGGCCAGCTCCAGGCCCGTGGCCTTGGTGAAGCCGACCACGCCGTGCTTGGAGGCGGAGTACGGGGCACCCAGGACCACGCCCTGCTTGCCTCCCGTAGAGGCGATGTTGATGATCCGGCCCTGCCCGGCCTCGAGCATCCCGCCCGTGGTCAAAACCTCACGCGTGGCCCAGAAGACGCTGTTCAAGTTGGTGGCGATGACGTCGAGCCACAACTCGTCGGCGATGCCGGCGGTGGGGCCGCCACCGTTGCGGCCGGCGTTGTTCACCAGGACGCTCACCATGCCGTGCCGCTCGACGGCGGTCGCCACGAACTGGTGGACGCTCTGCGGGTCCCGGACGTCGGCGGCCGCGCCGTCGGCCTCCAGGCCCTCGGCCCGCAGCTGCTCGACGGTCCGATCGACGTTCTCCGTCGTACGGGCGCACAGGAACACCCGGTAGCCGTCCTGGGCCAGGCCGCGCGCCGCCGCGAGGCCGATGCCGCTGGTGGCGCCGGTGACGAGCGCGAGTTTACGGTCCTGGTCAGTCATGTCTGTTCTCCGCACAGGTGGTGGTTGATGGTCTTCAAGGGCGCAGCAGCACACGCCCGAGCTGGGCGCGGTTCTCGATGATGCGGTGGGCCTCCGGGGCCTGGTCGAGCGGCAGCTCGGCGTGCACCGAGACCTTCAGCCGGCCTTCCACGACATGGCCGATCAGCTCCTGCAGACCCGAGCGGATCTCCTCGGGGCGGTGCGCCCACCACTGGTCGAGCCCGCAGCCGACGACGTACTTCATCGGGATCAGCCGCATGGCCGGCACCTGCGGCAGGGTGCCGCCCGAGGCGCCGTAGAAGACCAGCCGGCCGAACGGCTTCAGGGCGTCCAGGCCCTGCAGCAGGACGTCGCCGCCGACACTGTCGAGGATCACGTCCACGCCCTGGCCGTCAGTGGCCTCCATGACAGCGTCGACCCAGTTGGCGTCGCTGTAGTCGATGACGACATCGGTGCCGTGCGCCCGCGCGAACTCGGCCTTGGCGGGGGAGCCGACGGTGCCGATGACCTTCCCCGCACCATAGATCTTCACCAGCTGGGTCATGAGGTGGCCGATCGCACCGGCTGCCGCGTGCACCAGCACCGTGTCTCCGGGCTGGATCCAGGCCGTGCGCAGGACGCACAGCGCGGTCTGCGCCGGGGAGGCCAGCACACTGGCGTGCGCCGCGTCGATCTCGTCGGGCAGCGCCGCGAGGAACGTGGCGTCGGTGACGACGTAGTCCGCGTAGGCGGCACCCATCACCGGGGCGGCGACACGGTCACCGACGGAGACGGTGTTCACCCCGGGACCGACGGCCTCCACTCGCCCGACGACGTCGCCGTTGGGCGTGGCGGGCAGCGCGGGAGGGAAGGGGCCGGTGCCCTGCCGGCGCTGCGTCTCGATGAAGTTGACGCCGATCGCCTCGGCACGGACCAGGACCTGCCCCTCGTCGGGGGTGGGTACCGGGGCCTCCTCAAGCTGGAGGACCTCCGGAGCTCCGTAGCTGTGGTAGCGCACGACACGCATCTGATGTCCCTCTCTCGCTGTGCCAGGTGCTCGCGCCATGAGCGGCACCGAACCGGGGGAACGCTATGCGCGAGCGCTGGAGGCAAGATCGTCAAGACATGGAGAGACGGTCCGGTCAGCCCGGAAAATCCCGTTCCAGCCGCTGTGCTGGGGTCATAGCCCAGCCCTCCTCCAGGCGATCTCCACTTCGGAGTGCGAACGTCGACATCAAGACAAGGTCGGCATATTGCGGGAGGAGTGCGATGACCCGACGAGTCGTCATCACCGGTCTGGGCGTGGTCGCCCCCGGGGGAATCGGCACGGATGCCTACTGGGATCTGCTTTCCAACGGACGCACCGCCACGCGTCCGATCAGCTCTTTCGACGCTTCTCGGTACCGTTCGCAGATCGCTGCCGAGTGCGACTTCTCGCCTGAGCAGCACGGGCTGAGTCCCCAGGAGATCCGGCGGATGGACCGTGCGGCACAGTTCGCCTCGGTGGCCACCGACGAGGCGATGACCGACAGCGGTCTGACCGCGAGCGATCTCGCTCCGCACCGCGTCGGCGTCTCCATCGGCACCGCGGTCGGCTGCACCACGAGCCTGGAGAGGGAGTATGTCGTCGTCAGCGACGGTGGCCGGCACGACCTGGTCGACCACCGCTACGGAGTACCGCACCTGTACGACTACGCGGTTCCCAGCTCCGTCGCCGCCGAAGTCGCCTGGCGGGTCGGCGCCGAGGGCCCGGTGAACGTCGTGTCCACCGGATGCACCTCCGGGCTCGACGCCGTGGGACATGCGGCGGGGCTCATCCGCGAAGGGTCCGCCGACATCGTTCTCGGTGGCGCCACCGACGCGCCCATCTCACCCATCACCCTGGCCTGCTTCGACGCGATCCGCGCCACCTCGACGCGCAACGACGACGCAGCCCACGCGTCGCGGCCCTTCGACAGCACGCGCAACGGCTTCGTCCTCGGCGAGGGCGCGGCAGTGTTCGTCTTCGAGGAGCTGGAGCACGCACGGCAGCGCGGCGCGCGCATCTACGCCGAAGTCGCCGGCTTCGCCACGCGGAGCAACGCCTACCACATGACGGGGCTGCGCTCCGACGGCGTGGAGCTGGCCGAAGCGGTCACAGCCGCTCTGGCCCAGGCGGGCGTGACTCCAGGAGAGCTCGACTACATCAACGCCCACGGATCCGGCACCAAGCAGAACGATCTGCACGAGACGGCCGCGATCCACCGCAGCCTGGGCGAGCACGCCCGCACCACGCCGGTGAGTTCCATCAAGTCCATGATCGGGCACTCGCTCGGTGCGATCGGCTCTCTGGAGCTGGCCGCCTGCGTCCTTGCGATGCAGCACGACCTGATCCCGCCCACGGCGAACCTGCACGATCCCGACCCGCGCTGCGACCTCGACCACGTCCCGGTGACCGCTCGCCCGGCCAAGGTCAGGAACGTGCTGAGCACTGGCAGTGGCTTCGGAGGCTTTCAGAGCGCGGCCGTGCTGACCGCATGCGATCCGGCAGGAGGAATGGCCGCATGAGCACCACCACCGCAGCACCCACCGAACACCGCACGCCAGCGGCGGGCCCCGTGCAGCACACGGACAAAGCAGTCGTCACAGGGCTCGGCATCGTCGCTCCCAACGGGCTTGGAACCGAGGCCTACTGGATGGCGACCCTGCGGGGCGAGTCCGGCATCCGGCGCATCTCCCGGTTCGACCCCGATAGCTACCCGGCTCGGCTCGCCGGAGAGATCGCCGACTTCACCGCCGAGGAGCACCTGCCCAGCAGGCTGCTGCCGCAGACGGACCACATGACGCGACTGGCCCTCGTGGCGGCCGACTGGGCACTGGCCGACGCAGGCGCCGGGCCGGAGCAACTGCACTCGCTGGACGCGGGCGTGGTCACCGCCAGCGCGTCGGGCGGCTTCGCTTTCGGCCAGCGGGAGCTGCAGAACCTGTGGAGCAAGGGCAACGAGTACGTCAGCGCGTACCAGTCCTTCGCCTGGTTCTACGCCGTCAACACCGGCCAGATTTCGATCCGCAACGGCATGCGCGGCCCCAGCGGAGTGATCGTCGCCGACCAGGCCGGTGGCCTGGACGCCGTGGTGCACGCCCGTCGCCAGCTGCGCGCGGGGGCGTCGCTGATAGTCACCGGTGGCGTCGACTCGGCCCTCTGCCCGTGGGGGTGGGCGGCTCAGCTGGCGACCGGGTCGCTGAGCACCGCGCAGGATCCCGAGTGTGGCTACCTTCCCTTCTCCGCCGAATCCCGAGGGTTCGTCCCCGGCGAGGGAGGCGCGATCCTCGTCCTCGAATCGCAGGCAGCAGCAACCGCACGCGGAGCGCGGATCTACGGCGAGGTGGCTGGTCACGCCGCCACCTTCGATCCGCCTCCGGGAAGCGGCCGCGAGCCCGCCCTCAAGCAGGCCATCGTGCAGGCCCTGGCGGACGCCAGCTGCACTGCGGACGACGTGGATGTCGTCTACGCGGACGCAGCCGGCACTTGGGAGGGCGACGCGGTGGAGGCCGAGGCCCTGCGAGCCGTCTTCGGAGCCTACGGCGTGCCCGTCACCGCACCGAAGACCATGACCGGCCGCCTGTACTCGGGCGGCGGACCGCTGGACCTGGCCACAGCGCTGCTGGGCATCCGGGACTCGGTGATCCCGCCGACGGCCCACGTCAGCGAGGCGCACCCCGACCACCAGCTGGACCTGGTCGTGGGCGAGCCGAGGCGACAGGAGACGACCACCGCGCTCGTGATCGCCCGCGGACACGGAGGCTTCAACTCCGCCGTGGTCGTCAAGGCCGTCGACTCCAGTCACTGATCCGCTCTTGAGTCCGGCTCCTGTCGGCGCCGGACTCCTTCATCAGACCAACTCAACCTTTCTCAGGAGTGCAGAAATGACTCAGCAGATCACCCTGCAGGACATCCTCGACGCCCTGCGTACCGCGGCGGGCGACAGCACGGAGGCGGACCTGGCAGGCGACGTGGCGGACCTGGAGTTCGCCGCCCTCGGCTACGACTCCGTGGCCCTTCTGGAGACGGTCGGCGTCCTCGAGCGCCAGTTCGGCTTCACCCTGGGCGACGAGGTCATCGAGGAAGCCAAGGCTCCGAACGACCTCCTGCGCATCGCCAACGAGGCCGCCGCGGCTCTGCCGCTCGCAGCCTGAGCTATCAGTAGATGGCCTGGACGGTGCGGTGGTGCGAGCCGCGCTGCCCAGGCCATCGTCGTACGAGGAATTCCGTGTCTGGGTCTCGGCAGGTCTTGGTGCTGTCGGCGAATTCGGCCCGGTCTCGGTGTGAGCTCACGCTCACTCCAGGGCCGGGCTGATTCCACATGCGGCGAGGCTGCGAAGATGCGTTTCGTGATGACGAGCGCGGCGTGGGAGCGAATCCGGGGCGACCTGTGTCTCGGACAAGTCTTCCGGGGCACTGTCGTGAAGGTGCCCAGACCGGGGGCAATCGGGATTTTCGTCGACATCAGCCTGGCCATTGTGGGCTTCGTCGACACCCTGATGTTGCCGGAGCAGGAAGAGCGCTGGCCCGCCGAAGGCACGATCGCTGATTTCGAGGTCTGGTGGGCGGACAGCCGTCAGCGGGTCCGGCTGAAGCCGTCGGATCCGCGGTACCTGCGGGAGGACTTCGCGGACTTCGCCGCGCGTGTCAGGCCCAGTTGGCCGTCCGATATCGGGCGCCCGGTCCGCGACTGCGCGCCCGTCGGGCCGGATGAGGCTGCCTCGGCACTCGGTCGGCGGAGGCTCGGCCAAGTGTGAGACGCGGGAGTAACGTCCGTCTCCGATTCGGAGCGGGCCAGCCACGCCAAGAAGTCAGTACCCCCATTATCGGTCTGATGAGTCTTCTGGGCGGATCTGGAAGGCCGGATATGCCACCGCCGAGGGTGCGGTTGGCCGTGCTGTCGGCGGCTGCATCGAGGACGTCTGTACGGCTCGGCCGCCCGGTCTCGATGACGGAGATCGGGATGGGCGAGGCCGAGACACCGGATGCGGATCTGGGGCTGGTTTTCCCCAGGGAACCCGTTGATGCCGTCCGCGTCGCCACTTCGTTCTGGAGCAGTGTGAACCGCCGCGACTTCCTGACCGGATCGAGCTTCGCGCTCTCCGCGTTCACCACCCCCGTCACCCGCTGGCTCGTCACCCCCGCCGACGACACCGCCCACCACCGCGGCGGCACTCAAGTCGGCCGCCTGGACCTGGACGAACTGCGGGACGCGGCCGACGAGGCCCGCCGCTGGGACTCCAAATTCGGGGGCGGCAACTGGCGGGCGAACTCCGTAACCACCTGCCTGGAACAGCAGGCCGTCCCGCTGCTGCGGGGCTCGTTCTCCGACGAGGTCGGCTGCGAGCTGTTCTCCGTCACCTCCGAGCTCTCCCGCCTCGCCGGCTGGACGGCCTTCGACGTCGGGCAGCACGAGGTCGCCCAGCGGCACTTCATTCAGGTCCTTCGCCTCGCCCGGGCCGGCGGGGACGTCCAGCTCGGCTGCTATGTCTTGACGACCATGGCCATGCAGGCCCTCATGCGCGGATTCGCCGAGGAAGCCATCGATATGGCCCAGGGCGCCTTCGAACGTGCCAAGCACGACGCGGTGCCCCGGGTGCTGGCCTTCACCAAGCTCATCGAAGCCCGCGCTCACGCGCGGACCGGAGACGAGCGGGCCGCCTCCCGGGCCCTAGCCGCCTCCGAAAACCTCCTCGAGCGAACCCGTGAGGACAGCGGTGACGAGCCGGGGTGGATCGACTTCTATCACCACGCGCGGCTCTCCGCCGATGCCGCCGAGGTCTTCCGAGACCTGAAGAACCCCTAGGCCGCCCTGGCCTGGAACCAGCAGGCCGCCGCCATGCGGCCCGGGATATTCACCCACTCCGTCGGCATGCGGCTGGCCATCGTCGGAACCGCCCACCTCCAGGCCCGTGACCTCGACCACGGCCTGGAGCTGGGCAACCGATCTGTCGATATCCTCGCCCGCGTGCAATCGACCCGCGCGCTGGACTACGTCCGCGAGTTCAACACCGCCCTCGCCCCCTGGCGGCGCGAACCGGCTGTCCGCGAGTTCATCCACCGGACCCGGAAGGAACTCGGCGTCGCAGCCTGATGCATCACCAGCGGACCGCCGGACCCCAGGTGCCGTGGTCCGCTGTAATATCGCCGTGGCGTTATTCGGATACCAGGGCTTTCCAGCGTGAGCCACGCTCGCGAGTTCCTTCTCCGTGGCCGAAGCCCAGCGGCTGATGGATGCAGTGCCAGCAGACATGGCCACTGGTATCTGGCGTGCTCGCTGCTCTGTAACGCACCGTGTCGGACATGATGACCCGAGCCGGCATTCGGTAGCCGCCGCGGCCCCGAGCGACAAGCCCGCCTACCGGCCCGGTGGCGCTGAGTACTCCGGAGCCGGGGAGCCGAAACGCCTCTACGGCCCACGGGATCATCTCCATGGGCCGTCGACGGCGCAGTGGCTGATTACCAGGTGACCGGAACCTCGGTGAAGCCCTCGACCAGGACGCCGGTGTTGCGCACGAGCTGGTCGGCCGGCTTCGTCAGGCGAAGGCCGGGGAACCGGCGCACCAGCGTCTCCATCGCGGTCTGCAGCTCCAGGCGGGCGAGCGCCGAGCCGGCGCAGAAGTGCGGGCCGGCGCTGAACACGAGGTGGCGGTTGTCGTCACGGTCGATGTCCAGGCGCTCGGGGTTCTTGAAGACGGCCTCGTCGCGGTTGGCCGACTCCAGGGCGAGGATGACGGCGGAGCGGGCGGGGATGGTCACCTCGCCGACCTGGATGTTCTCGGCGGCGTAGCGCACGGCTGCGAGCTGCGAGAAGAGCACCTGGTAGCGCAGCAGCTCCTCGACGGCGGCCGGCACCCGGGACGGGTCGGCCTGCACCTTGGCGAGCTGCTCGGGGTGGGCCAGCAGGGTCACGACCGCGGCCGCCAGGTGGTTGGCGGTGGATTCGTAACCACCCATCAGGAGGCCCTGCACCCAGTAGAGGAGCTCGTACTCGCTCAGGAAGTTCTCGTCCTCGTCGCGGACGGCGATCAGCGAGCTTATGAGGTCGTCGGCGGGCTGCTCGCGCTTGGCGGCCACTAGCTGCTGGATGTAGCCGAACAGCTCGCCGCGGTAGCGGCCGACCTCCTCGGCGGAGTAGCGGTTGACCGAGAGGTAGGCGTCGGTCCACAGACGGAAGTTCTTCTGGTCCTCGACCGGCACGCCCAGCAGGCCGCACAGGGTGCGGATGCCCAAGGGGAAGGCGAGGTCCTCGACGATGTCGGCGGTACCGCCCTTGGCCTCCATCGCGTCCACCAGCTCGTCGACCAGGGCCTGGACGTGCGGCCGCATGCGCTCGACGCGCGCCGCGCTGAAGGCCTTGGCGATCAGACGGCGCATCCGCGGGTGCTGCGGCGGGTCCAGGCTGACGTTGGGGTCCTGGAACATCGAGTTGTCTTTGGTGATTCGCGGCAGGTCGTCGCTGGTGCGGTCGCGATGCAGCCGCGGGTCCGACAGCAGGGCGCGGATGTCCTCGTAACGCGTCACCACCCAGGCGGTGTCTCCGCTGGGCATCGTGACCTCCATAGCAGGCCGGTCGCGCAGGCCGTCCAACTCGGAGGGAGCGTCCAGGACGGTGCGTCGGTTGCCGAAGGGGTAGGCCGGCGGCGTCTGATGCATCGGGCAGGTGGTCAAGGGGAGGCTTCCTCTCCGTCACATGGAGCCTGTCTGTCAACACTGTGTCAGCAGCCGCTGAGGACTGGCTGAAGACTCTCCATAGAAACGCTACTGAATCGCTGGAGACTTCCTATACTCTACGGAGCCTCTTGAAGCTTCTTGTGTAGTGTGTTTGTTTAGTTGTCGCCACTTGTGTTGTGTTCCCGGCCCATGGCCGACGGAGAAGACCCAGATGATGCGGGGAAACACCATGGATGCCGCACCAACCGCAGTCGTTCCTATAAGTCCTCACACCAGGCCCGCACGGGGCAGCATCCTCGGCGACGAGGAACTGGCGGTGCTCGAAGAGGTCCTGCGCTCGGGCCGGACGCTGTCCGGCGGCATGTGGCGGGACCGTTTCGAGGAGGAGTTCCGAGCCCACCTGGGGGTGGAGCACGCCATCTCGGTCACCAGCGGTACCACGGCCCTGAGGCTGGCTGTCCATCTGCTCGGCCTCCGGCCGGGCGATGAGGTCATCGCCACGCCGCAGACCTACCTGGCGACGGTGCAGCCCCTGCTGGATTATGGCGTGCGCGTGCGCTTCTGCGACGTCGAAGCTGACTCGCTCAACATCGACGCCGACCGGATCGCCGAGCTCATCACCCCCCGTACCCGGGCCATCGTGATGGTCCACTACGGCGGCTGGGCCGCGGACATGCCGAAGATCATGGCGCTCGCGGAGAAGCACGGGCTGAAAGTCGTCGAGGACGCGGCGCACGCCCTGGGTGGCTCGCTGGACGGGCGGCCCCTCGGAAGCTTCGGGGACTTCGCCGTCTTCAGCTTCCACTCCTCCAAGAACATCACCACCCTCGGCGAGGGCGGGATGCTGGTGGTTCGCGACGCGGCCGTCGCACGCCGGGCCCTGGCGTTGCGTGACAACCTCGTGGACGCGCGGTATGTGCCCGCCAGGCACGTCTTCGACGGCACCCGACAGGCTCCGGTCGGCGCGCTTTTCCCGGAGGACGCGTACTCGAGCGACTGCCTGATGGTCCGGGGCACTGGCATCAACGGCACGCTCTCGGAACCGGCCGCAGCGGTTGGCCTCGTCCAGCTGCGAAGGCTGCCCGCCCTCCAAGCACGGCGCAGGGAACTGGCCCGCTACTACACGCGACGGCTTTCCGTGATCCCCGGCGTCCGCGTGCCCCAGACACCAGGGAACGTCGGCCACCCCTTCCATCTGTTCACCGCCTTCGTCGATCCGGACGTCATCGACCGCGACGCGCTGCTGGCCGCCATGGACGTCGAAGGCTGCACGCTGCAGCTGCGGTACTTCCCGCTGCACCTGATGCCGGAATGGCGCACCCGTGGCCATGGCGAGGGCGAATGCCCGGTCGCCGAGCGCCGGTGGTTCCGGGAGATGTTTAACCTTCCCTGCCAGCCGAGCATCGACGATACCCAGGCGACCCATCTGATGGACGCGGTGGAGCACTCCATCGCCACATGCCCCGCCGCACACACGTCTCTCGGAAGGACAGCCTGATGGCTCATGACTCTTATGACATAGCGGTCGTCGGAGGCGGCGCCGTCGGATTGAGCACCGCCTACTACGCGGCCGCACGTGGCGCCTCGGTGCTGGTGCTCGAGAGCGGGGACATACCGAACGAGACGGGCAGCTCCGCAGGGGCCGAACGGCAGTGGCGTGTGCAGTACACGCAGCGCGACCTGGCGGAGCTCACGCTCCAGGCGCTCCCGATGTGGCACGAGCTGGAGGCGCTGACCGGGCGCCGGCTGGTGCACCGCACCGGCAGCCTGTGGTTCGGCGACACGCTGGAGGCCACGAACGAAGGGCAGATCGCCGACGCCGCGCAGGTGCTCAAAGACCTGGGGCTGCGACACGAGTGGCTGGGCGCCGCGGCGATCGAGGAGCGTTTCGGCTTCGCCCGCCTGCCCAGCCACTACGAGGGCTTCTTCCAGCCCGACGGCGGCACCGTCGACGTGCGCGGCACCCTGTGGTCCCTGGCCCATCTCGCGCGCCAGCACGGCGCACAGATCCGTACGAACACGCCCGTCACCGCGCTGGAACCCCACGCCGACCGGGTCGACGTCGTCATCGGCGCAGAGCGCGTGAGCGCAGGCCACGTCGTGGTCACCGCCGGAGCGTGGACCAACAACCTGCTCAATCAGCTCGGCGTCCACTTGGACGTCGAGGTGTACGAGATGGCGACCGCCTACTTCCGTCAGCGCGACCCGCGAGCCGACCTGCCGACCTGGTTCGCCTTCCAGCAGCCCACGGACGAGGACAGCAACCTCTTCTACGGCTTCGGCAGCAACCCGTGGAGCCCCGGCGGTCTCGTGCGCGTCGCGCCCGACTTCGAAATCGCCCCCCGCGCACTGCCCGCCGAGCCCCGCCCGGGCCCTGACGCGCACCAGATCAGCCGCACGACCGACTTTGTCGCCCGGCACATGCCGATGCTCGACCCTCAGCCGCTCGACACCGGCTCCTGTGTGATCGCTTTGCCGCGCGACCATAGCCGGCAGTTCTACCTCGGGCCCCTGCCGCAGGGCGGCGGCTGCGAACGCGTACTCGTTCAGGCGGCCGGCTGGGCCTTCAAGTTCGTGCCGGTCTTCGGCCGGGCGCTGGCACAGCTGGCCCTGGACGGGACCACCGAATACGACCTGGCCCGCTCGGGCCTGTGACCGCATCAAGCCGCAGCCGACAGGCCGCACGCCACAAGGAGAAGCCCGTGGGACACCTGCACGTCATCGATGGAGCAGCCGTACGCAAGCTGCTCGACTACGACAACGCCATCCCCGCCATGGCCGACACCATGGCCAAGACCGCTCGCGGCGAGCTGTACGAGCACCCGCGGGTGACCGTCGAGCCGCCCGGCCACGGCGGCATGGTCCTGCTCATGCCGGCCGTCGGCGGCCAGGCCGAGGAGCCGGTCCTCGGCCTGAAGATGCTCAGCATGTTCCCCCGCGCCGGCGAGCGGGAACTGCCCAGCGTCCAGGGCCTGGTGATCCTCGTCGACGCGGTCCACGGCCAGCCCCTCGCCCTGGTCGACGCCATATCCGTCACCGAGATCCGCACCGCCGCGGTCACCGCTGTCGCCACCGACGCCCTCGCCCGCCGCGACGCCACCAACCTCGCCGTGATCGGAGCCGGTGTGCAGGCGCGCGGACACCTGGAGGCACTGGCCTCGGTGCGCCCCTGGGAGAGTGTGAAGATCTACAGCCGCACCCGCGCCAAGGCCGAGCAGCTCGCGGAGTGGGCGCGGACCCTCTACCCCCAGGTCGAGGTCTGCGACTCCAGCGCCGAAGCCCTGCGCGACGTGGACGTGCTTTGCACGGCGACGTCCGTCTCCGGCGACGAGCCCGTCTTCAACGCCGAGGAGCTGCCCAAGGACCACGGCGTGCACATCAACGCCATCGGTGCCTTCGGCCCGGGCTGCCGGGAGCTGCCCACCGCCACCGTCGCCTCCGCCCGGCTGATCGTTGACAGCAAGGAAGCAGCCCTGCGCGAGGCGGGTGACCTCCTCCTTCCCATCGCCGAAGGCGCCATCACCGCCGACGCTATCGCCGCAGAGCTCGGACAGGTGCTCGTCGGCCAGGCCGAGGGCCGGACCGAGGACAGCCAGCTGACGGTCTTCGAAACCCTCGGCCTCCCCGTCCAGGACGCCGTCGCCTGCGAACTGGTCTACCGGCGCGCCGTCGAGCAGGAACTCGGCAACCGCATCTCCTTCCCGTAAAACCCGCACACACGACCGAGGTGACTCCCGTGCGCACTGACGACAGCCGCACCTACCTCGTGGTGATCAACCACGAGGAGCAGTACTCCATCTGGGCCGACGCCCGCCCTGTCCCCGAGGGCTGGACCCCCACTGGCTTCTCAGGCCCCAAGGACGCCTGCCTGGCGCACATCGCCGAGGTATGGACCGACATGCGGCCCCTGAGCCTGCGGCAGCGCCTCGCCGCTGCTGGCGCCCAGTAACCGCGCCTCCAGCCGCCGACACCCCCTCCCCACGTGAAATGAGGTCAATGAAATGACGACGCAGGCGAAAGCAGAGAGCCCAGAGGCCGAAGCCCCGAAGAAAGCCGGACTCACCCAGAACAGCGACTTCATGAAGCTGTGGACGGGCGAGTCCGTGAGTCTCCTCGGCAGCGAAGTGTCGCTGATCGCTCTGCCTTCCCTCGCCGTCCTGGTCTTCGACGCCTCGGTCAGCACAGTCGGCCTCCTGGCCGCCCTGCAGTGGATCCCGTTCGTCCTCCTCGGGCCGATCGCCGGAGTCCTCACCGACCGCATGCGCCGACGGCCGCTGATGATCACGGCGAACATCGGCCGCGCCATAGCCCTCGGCTCCCTGCCGCTCGTGGCCGTCACCGGCACTTTGACGGTGGGCCACCTTTACGCGGTCGCCGTCGTCAAGGGCACCCTGGACGTGATCTTCCAGCTCGCCTACCAGGCGCACTTCCCGGCGCTGATCGAGCGCCAGGACTACGCCGAGGCCAACGCGAAGACGCAGATGAGCCGCTCGCTGGCCGCCGTCTTCGGCCGTAGCCTCGGCGGTCTGCTGGTCGGCGCGCTGGGCGCAGCCAAGGCCGTGACCGTCGACGCGGTGTCGTACCTGGTCTCCACCGTGACCCTCATGACGATCCGCAAGCCGGAGCCGGCTCCCCAGGCCAGCGGCCGCGGCGTGGGCGCGGCCGTGAGCGACCTCAAGCACGGCTTCACCACCCTCGTGGGGAACCGACTGCTGCGCAACCTGACCCTCATGGGCTTCTTCGGCAACCTCGCCGTCTCCATGACCATGGCGATGCTCGTCGTCTACACCTACGACGACCTCGACTTCAGCCCCGCCCAGCTGGGCCTGGTCATGGGCATCGGCGGTGTCGCCTTCGTCATCGGCGCAATCTTCTCCCGCAAGGCCCTGCACCACCTGGGCGTGGGCCGCACGCTGATCCTCACGCACGCCCTGCTCGGCGCCGCCCTCCTCCTGCTGCTGGCAGCCGGCAAGGGCCCGGCCGGCGTGGTCGTCGTCGCCCTCTCACAGTTCCTCTCCTCCCTGACCACCCCCATCGCCAACGTCGGCATCATGACGATGGTGCAGAAGGCCACGCCGCCGCACATGATGGGCCGCGTGGGCGGTGTGTCCCTGCCGCTGGTGTGGGGCGCCAACGCGCTCGGTCCCGTCCTGGGCGCCGCCGCCGCCTCGGCCTGGGGCAACGCCTCCGCGTTCGCCCTCGCCGGCGTCCTCGCCTGGACGGCCATCGTCTGGGTGGTCGCCGGATCGGTGCACCGGATCCACGACGAGGTACCGGCCGAGCTCCAGGCCGCGTAACCCCACGGGCCCGGCCGGCACGCGCCAGCCGGGCCCGGCTCGCCCTCAATCTGCAGACGAAGACGGGAACACCCGTGACCGATCACATATCTACTGACACCCTCGAACAGAAGCGGCAGCGTCTGGCCAAGCTGCTCGCGGAACGTGACCAGGGGCGGGAGACCCGTACCGGCCCCGTCTCCTTCGCCCAGCGAAGGCTGTGGATCCTGGACCGCCTCGTGCCCGGGAGCAGCGCGTACAACATCCCCATCGTCCTGCGCACGCACGCCGCCCCCGACCACGCGGCCCTCGGCCGCGCCCTGGCAGCGGTGATCCGCCGGCACGAGGTCCTGCGCACTGTCTTCCTCGCCACCGACGGCATGCCCGTGCAGCAGGTACGCCCGCCGTACCAGCCGGCCATCACTCAGCACGACACCAGCACCTGCGCCGACCCCCGTGACGCCGCGGACGCCCTCGTCAAGGAATGGTCCAGCAAGCCCTTCGACCTGGCCACGGGCCCACTGCTGCGCGCCATGACGGTACGCGTCGCCGACGACGAGCACCTCATCGCCCTGTGCGTCCACCACATCGTCTGCGACGGCTGGTCCGTCTCCACCCTCTTCCGCGAGCTGGACGCGCTCTACCACCAGTTCACCGGAGGAGCCGAGGCGAACCTGCCCGCCCTGCCGCAGCAGTACATCGACTACTCGGTGTGGCAGCGAGGCCGGCTCACCGGCGACCGCGAACGCGAGCTCACCGACTTCTGGCGTCAGAGCCTGACCGGCGCCCCGGGCATCCTCCAGCTGCCCATGGACCAGGCACGCCCCAACGGCCACCGGGTCAACGGCGGAGTCGAGGAGTTCGAGCTCCCCGAGGACCTCGCCCGCGTGGTGCACGCCTTCGCCCTGGAGGAGAAGACCACACCCTTCACGGTCCTGATGACCTGCTTCTCCGCGCTGATGAGCCGCTACAGCGCCCAGGAGGACATCGTCCTCGGCGTGCCCGTGGCCGGCCAGTCGCACCAGGAGCTCGAAGGCTTGATCGGTTTCTTCGTCAACACCCTGGTCATCCGCTCCGACCTCAAGCAGCAGCCGACGCTGCGGCAGGCGGTCCGCCGCGGCAAGGACGCGGTCCTGAGCGCCTTCGCGCACCAGGACATGCCGTTCGAAAAGCTGGTGGTCGACTTCCAGCCCGACCGCAACCCGACCGTGAGCCCCGTCTTCCAGGTTCTGTTCAACTACCAGACCGCAAGCGACGAGCGACTGCGGCTGCCGCACCTGCAAGCAGACTTGATGCCCTTCGACAGCGGCATCGTCCGCTTCGACCTGGAGATGAACCTCTTCGCCCACGAGAGCCGCCTCGGCGGCTCCTGGGTGTACAACCGGGAACTGTTCAGCCCGCAGACCGTAGCCCGCATGAGCCGCACGTTCGGCCAACTGCTGGCCCGGGCCCTGGCCAACCCCGACGAGCCGCTCGCCAGCCTGAACCTGCTGGAACAGGACGACCTGGCCGAACTCGAACAGCACATCACCGCGCCCGAGGTGGCCTTCGCCACCGAGGCCGACGTGCTCGTGAGCAGCCGAGCCGACGAAACACTGGCCACCCTCGCACAGCGACGCGTCGGCGAACTCCGCATCGGCCCCGGCCTGCTGCACCAGATCGTCACCGCAGTCGAAGCCGGCGCTTCGGTCCACGCCCCCCGGCGCATCGTGACCACGGGCGAGGCGCTGTCACTCGACCTGGAACAGCGGTGCCTCAAGGCACTGCCCGACTCACAGCTGTGGACCCTCTACCAGGCAGGTTCCCTCGGCGACGTGGCAGCCCGCCGCTGCCAGGGCGACGCCCCCGCCGGCCACGACATCGCCGGACGCGTGCTGCCTGGCCGCCGCGTCCGGATCCTGGACCAGTACGGGCACCCCACGCCCATCGGTGTGCCCGGCCAGGTCCACGTCTCCGTGCCCGGAAGCCCCGAGACGGACACCGGCGACCTCGGCCGCTTCCGAGAGGACGGCACCCTCGAAATCCTGGGAGCACGTGCCGAGCACGTCTACCTCAAGCAGGTCAGGATCCCCCGCGGCGAGATCGAAGCCGTCCTGCTCACCCACGAAGCGGTGGGCGACGCCCGCGTCCAGACCATGCTCGACGACGCCGGCCAGCTCACCCTGACCGCGTACGTCGTGCCCACCCCGGCCCCGGCCGACGCCACGGAGGACCCGGCGCTGCGCGCCTCCCTGCGCGCCCACTGCCAGCGACTGCTGCCCGAGGTGCTGCTGCCGACCGCCTACGTGCTCGTCGACAGCTTCCCCCTTACCGCCCAGGGCACCGTCGACCGGTCCGCCCTGACCCCGCCAGCAGCCGAACCGGAGCCCGAGACCACGCCCTACGCGGCCCCCACCGGACCGGTGGAACGCACCCTGGTCGAGATCTGGCAATCCGTCCTGGGCACCGAGAACATCGGCATTCACGACAACTTCTTCCTGCTCGGCGGACACTCCCTGCTCGCGGTGCAGGTCATGGCGCGACTGCGGCGCGCCACCGGCGTCGACCTGCCCGTCAGCGTGCTCTTCCGCTACCGCACCGTCGCCGACCTGGCCGCGCGCATCACCGAGCTGGGCGCCAGCACCGAGGAAAGGCCGGGAGCCCTCGCCCAGATCCAGTCCGGCACCGAAGCCCCCGCCCTGGCACTGGTGCACCCGGCAGGCGGCAGCGTCTTCTGCTACGCCTCGCTGGCCACGGCCCTGACCAACCGGACGGTCTACGGCTTCGAAGGCGGACAAGCAGCCCCCAGCCACGCCGCCCGCGCCGAGATGTACCTGGCCGAGCTGGAGGCCGCCACCGACCGGCCCTACCTGCTGGGCGGCTGGTCGCTCGGCGGCACCGTCGCCTTCGAGATGGCACGTCAGCTCCACGCCAGGGGAGTGGACCCCGGGCCCATCGTGCTCATCGACTCGTTCCTCTACGACGGTGACCCGAACGACCCGGGCACCCACGAGTACCTGCTGCGCAGCTTCCTCGAAGACCTGATGGCCGACCTGGGACTGCCCATGCCCGCCCTCACGCCCGGCAGCGAACGCCTGGGCACCCGAAGGCTGTTCGCCGACATCCTGGAGGGCCTCGGCGACACCGTTCCCGAGGGGCTCGACCTCGACGAGATCATGCGCCGCCACGGCATCTACCGGGACAACATGCTGGGCCTGGCCGGATACCGGCCCACCGGCCGCTACCCGGGCGAGGTCCACCTGATCCAGGCCGCGGACTCTCCGGAGGCGGCGGAAGGCTGGCGACGCGTCGCGGACAACGTGATCGTCCACCACGTGCCGGGAGACCACTACAGCATCATGCGCAACCCGCACCTGACACGCATCGCGCACATCCTCGATGACGTGCTGCGCAAGACCGGTGCCGCGCTGGAGGGCAACACACGATGACCACGGCTGAACTTCCCACGGAGATGCGAGCGGAAACCGCTGAGCCGGCCTCCGTGCTGGTCCTCGTTGCCGAAGCCGTCACGCGCTGGCCGGAGAAGACGGCACTCACCGGTGCCGACGGTGACGTCTCCTACCAGGAGCTGTGGGAGGAGTCCGGCCTCCTCGCGAACCGGCTGCGCAGGTCCGGAATCGGGCCCGGGGACGTGGTGGGCCTGGCTGCCCGCCGGTCGACGGGCCTGATCACGGCACTGATCGGGATCCTGCGCTCGGGCGCGGCCTTCCTCCCTCTGGACGCGAGCTACCCCCAGTCACGGCTGGAGTACATGCTCGATGACACCGGAGCAACGGTGGTCGTCGGCCATCAGGAGACCGCGCTCCGCTTCGCCGACGGCAGGCGCACGCTGATCCTCCTGGACGACGAAGAGGCAGCGCCTTCGGTTCCGGAGGCTCCGCTTCCCGCACTTGCCGAGCGCGGCGACCTGGCCTACGTGCTGTATACCTCGGGGACCACGGGAGCGCCCAAGGGCATCGCCATGCCGCACGGCGCGCTCGCTCACATCGTCGCCTGGCAGACACGTGTCTCCCAGTGCGGCCCCGACAGCCGGACCCTGCAGTTCCAGACGATCTCCTTCGACGTCGCCTTCCAGGAGATCTTCGCTTCGCTCGCCGTGGGCGGCACGGTGGTGTGCCTCGCGGAGGAGGACCGTCGCGACCCGGCACGCCTGTGGCAGGTCATTCTCGACGAACGCGTCGAGAGGATCTTCCTGCCGTACGTCGCCCTGCAGACCCTCGTGCTGGTCAGTGACAGCGTGCCGACCGAGGCGCTGGCACTGCGTGAGGTGATCACGGCAGGAGAGCAGCTGCAGTGCACACGCGCCCTGCGCGCCGTGTTCTCCGCATTGCCGCAGTGCGCTCTCGTGAACCAGTACGGGCCGTCGGAGGCGCACGTCGTCACCTGGTATCCGCTCACCGCCGACGCCGACCGCTGGCCCGCCCTGCCGCCGATCGGCACGGCGGTGCCCGGCAACCGCGTCTACGTGCTCGACGAAGCGGGGGAGGAGGTGGCCCCCGGCGGAATCGGCGAGATCTACGTCGGCGGAGAGCAGGTGGCCTACGGCTACTGGCAACGCCCGGACGTGACCGCCGAGCGCTTTATCCCCGAGCCCGGCTGGCCCGGCGCCCGCATGTACCGGACGGGCGACGTGGCCAGGCTCCGGCCCGACGGCGGCCTGGACTACCTCGGCCGGGCCGACGACCAGGTCAAGATCCGCGGTTTCCGCCTGGAACTGCCCGAGGTCGAACGTACCCTGGCCGACCTTCCGGGTGTGGAGACCTGCGGCGTGGCCGTGCGCGGCGACGACGGCATCGAAAAGGTGCTGGTGGCGTTCGTCGTCCCCGAGCCGGGAGACGATCCCGTACCGGTCGCCGGGCTCCGTGAAGCGCTGGAAGAGCGACTGCCGGACTACATGGTCCCGGGCCACTTCCGCACCATCACCGAGCTGCCGCGCATGCCCAACGGCAAGGTCGACCGGCCGAAGCTGAGGGCGATGGCGGAGTTGGGCGACTGAGCCTGTTGGAGGAGTTGGAGGGGCCGCGCATGCGCGGCCCCTCCAACTACGCAGAGCGATCCCAGGCATAGGTGGTATTGCGGCGTCAATATCTTGATGCTTGACCAGTTTGAGGTGCATTGAGCGTCAGTGTTGTGTCGCAGCCTCGCGCACATGAGCTACGACTTCGATGTCTGGACACCGTCCAGCGGGCGGTATAGGCGCCGGCGGCCGGACAGCTTCGTTCCTGCTTTGCCCCGATCATGCGGAATCGGTCCCGTGAGTGATTTCCCTAGGCCAGGTCGGCGACCCATGTTCGCGATCTCGCCACGTCTGCACCGAGAGCGGGTGCCAAGATCGTCGGAGGTCGGTGGCTGCACGCGAAGACGGGCGGCCCTGGTCGTCCGTACATCGTCTGGGGGCTTGTCGCAAAATGGTCTTAATCAGCGCCTTTGATCAGCGTGCTGTCGCTGTGGTTGCCTTGGAAGGGACGCGCCTCGAATGTGAGATGCTCGAAGAGGCTCTTGCCCAACGAGGCTGGCCCGTCATGGCGCGGGAGGGAAGCGCCGATGCGGTGGTTGCCGGGCTCGTCCGCTACACCGTGGAAGTTCGTTTCACCGGATCGCGAGTTCGCGCGTGCTCCGGAGCACGTGAACGCCTGCAGCTTCTCGCGGATGGGCTGTGTCTGGATCTCGTGGTGGAAGTCGTGGGCATGGTCCACAGGGATCCGCCCGATCACCCTGAATGGATCGCCTACCTCCCACCTGCCTCTCCTCCGGACCTGACGTCTTGGCCGTGGTACAGGCGTTGGCACGAGCAAGCTCGTCCATGGCTGGCCAGGACCTTGGGCACCCGTGACACCGCCAGGCGGATTACTGCCTCTGACCGAGGACGGGCCCTGCAACTGGCCAGGCAGGAGTTGCCCGGCATAGCCAGCCCGTCCAGTGGTGTAGATGTTCGTCGCCTGCTGGGTGTTGAGCGCGGTCCGCTACCGGGTGGGCCTCCTCGTCGCAATGCCCTGCGCCGGCAGATGTGGTGGCTGCTCCAGTTCGTACTGATCGCCATTGTGGCCGGAGCGGGTATCGCGGATCGGTGGTCCAGCGGCTTCCGTTCCTGGTGGTTGATGGGTGTAAGCGCAGTGTTCGCGGTGCTGGGCACTATCGCGCTGACCTGGCGAGGCATCGTGGTTCAGCCGAGATGGGTTGGCCCCTTGGTCGGCCTCGTCTTCGGGGCGGCAGCTGTAGGAATGGGCGCAATGCTGGCCGTCACGGCCCCGGACCGCCCGTCTGGCTCACGTATCCTGTTCCTGACCGCCGCGTCCTATGTCGTACTTGCGGGAATTTGGCTGTTGGTGCGGCAATGGAGTTGGCGTACGGCGATCCCGTGGTTGCTCCCAGTCGCTCTGCCGCTGGTGCTCGGCGTGTTTCCCGGAATTGGCCTCGTGGTCCATACCTTCTATCTTGATGCTTTTGACCTGCGTCTGGAGGACGTCGAGGTACCTGTGGTGTACCAGGTTGTCGCATCCTTGAAGGTCATCGCAGTGATGAGCATGTGGCTTCTGGCGCCGGCCTTCTGGGGGTATGCCAAGCACTTCCACTTTGCAATCCGCGACCGGTGGCTTGGGCATTTGATGCTGTGCTTCATCGCCCTCTTCAGCTTTGTAGCCGGCCCATGGGCGCTCGCTGTCGAGCCCGCAGATGAAGCCGGTCGACGAGCCATCGCAGCAGCTGCGGCAGGTCGTACCCCGGCCGCGTACTACGGCATCAAGCCGGAGTGGGTCTGTGTAGCACCGGTCGGCCGAGCTACGGAAACCGCCGTCGAGGGCGGGGAGTTCCGGCCTGAACACCCTTACCTCATGCTGGGTGACGCCGACGGAAGAGCCGTCTTGTGGGATCCGAAGGATCGACATGCCGTGAAGATTTCCATGAGCAAGATCAAGATAGTGCCCTCGGAGGGGACGGCCGCTGCTCGCTGCGGCTGAAGCGAGGCGGCAGGAGAGCGACGGTTCGGTCGTGGGAGGCCGGATGACCTGATCAAGACCGTGTTCTATGTGGTGAGGAGGTACCCGGTCACGGAGCATCCGCAAAAGCCTTTGGTGAACTACAGCCACCACTGCCGATCTCATGGCGCGGTATCGACATGGGTGCTTCAATCGGGGTCACGGTTAGGTGATAGGTCGTCCGGGAGCGCCGTTCAAGAGCACTTCGGCAACGTGGCTTCACCCTCGGCGCAATCTCCGGCATCCCGTGGACGCCTGGATCCGCACCGTCCTCGTTGATCCTGATCGGCCACAACGGCAGCTTGCATAAGCGGCTCCCCGGCACGATCCGTGAGTCTTGACGGAGGACCACCAGGTCACCGGAGCGGTGGTACGGATGCGTACCTTGACGCAGATACTGCGGCAAGAGCATCCGCAAGAACCGCACCCACGACAGCGCGCTGCAGGTCTGGATGACCCTCTCGAGCAGGGACGGGGCCTTGACCGCGTACACGTCCCGGTAGGCGAACATGCCGCCGGGCCGTAGAACCGTGACAATCGTGCGGATCATCTCGTGCAGCCCGCCATAGCTGTCCCCGTAAGAGTAGACCTCATCTGGAGTACGCGCCCGTCCTGGCCATCGTCGACAGTGAGGAGGCCGACGAGGGGACCACGCCCTGCTCGCGCAGCTGCATCCCACCGCGCGCCGGGTGCCGTCCGCGTCCGCCGAACTCGCGAGGGCCGCGTTCGCCGGGTTCGACGTCGAGGCCGCAGCAGCCGCCCAGCATCCCGCGTGCGCGCTCCTGCCCCAGGAAGCGGACGAGGGCGGCGTCACCACGTTCGTGTGGCGCCGCAGACGGCCGTTCCATCCCGAACACCTCTACCAGGCACTCGAAGATCTGTGCTGTGCCGCCGCCCGGAGCCGCGGCCGGATCTGGCTCGCGGACCGCCCCGACACGCTGCTCGCCTGGGACGCGGCCGGGGGAGCGCTTGGCGTGGAGAGCACCGGGCCGTGGCTGGCGTCACTGCCCGAAGCGGCCTGGGACGTGGTCCCGCCCATGTGCCAGGCCGCTGCAGCACTCGACTGGCACCCGGACCACGGCGACTGCTGCCAGCACCTCGTCTTCACGTCGCCCGGCCTGGACCGGGAGGGGCTGGAACAGCTGCTCCATTCCTGCCTGCTGACGGATGCGGAGTACGGGTCGGGACGCGAAGGCTGGAAGCACCTGCCGGCCGCCTTCGACGCCCTCCTCGACGCCGCCTGACATACGCACATACCTGATCACGGCCCGGCGAGGCCGTAACCGAATCGTTCATGCAAGGAGAAGCCGCCCCATGCCCCGACGCCCGCACCCCGGGCAAGCCCGTGAAGCCACGGCCCAACCTGCTCGACGCGGCCGAGATCACCTACCTCGACTACAAGGACAGGACCTGCTGCGGAAGTTCATCTCCGGCCGCGGAAAGATCCGCAGCCGACGCGTCACCCGGGTGACGGCCCAGCAGCAGCGGGCCCTTGCCACCGCCATCAAGAACGCGCGGGAGATGGCGCTGCTGCCGTACGCCAGCCGCTGACGGCCCGCCGGGCTCATCGCCCGGACACCGTCAGCCGGTCCGCCGGCGAGCCTCGCGGCGCGGGGATGTTCCACGTGGTGGTCGTTTCGCCTTCCTCGCGCGGGGAGGGCGGTCTGCGGGAATGTTGACTCCGCGCACCCGCGGCCTTCGCACCGGTCCCCGCACCGCCCCCCCCCGCACCGGTCCCCGTGGTCGCTTCGACCCACGTGTACGGCGAAGCCGTCCGGAGGTGGCGAGGGCCGTGCAGCCGTCGTGTCGATCACTAGCGACCGGCACAGAGCCCGCTCCTGCGAGGCCGCCACGAGTTCCCGGGCGCTGTCCGGCCGATCACGGTCGGAGTCCGTGATCGGCCGGACAGCGCCCGGGAACTCCGCGGGACGTGTGATCATTCGTCTGCGGGCCGTCGGCAGCTGTCGTACGGTTCCCCGTGACCCTTTGAGGACGCGATACCGCATGGAACTTCCTCGAGTCCGCCTAGCCCTCCCGCGGCACCACCACAGCCGTCCGGACTAGACCATCCGTCACAGAGAAGCGCCCCCGCAGAGTGCCTGGGACTGCGGCCGGCAGCTGGCGCGGCAGCACATAGGCCGTGAACCTACCGCCGGAATCCAGGTCGATCCGGACGTCGTGGAAGTCCAGCCAGGCGCCGGTCAGTGGTGACCACGCCTTGTAGACGGCCTCCTTGGCGCTGAAGTAGACGGTGGGCCAGTGCGGTGCGCCTTCTCCGGGGCCCGCGCACCATTCCAGTTCCTCGTCCCGGCAGACGAGGCGCCGGGTCCGGGCGGAGAGGGCCAGATTGTCCTCGGCGTCGATGCCGACCGAGCGGGCATCGGTGGTGCGGGCGACCGCGGCTGCGCAGTATCCCGTGGTGTGGGAGATGCTGCCGACAACGCCTTCGGGCCATAGGGGCGCCCGGTTGGGGGCAACCGGTACGGGCACTCGGCCCAGTCCCAGCGAGGTCAGTGCCCGCCGTGCACAGGAGCGGCCCGCGGCGAACTCGCACCGACGGGCGAACACCGCGCGCTCGTTGAGGCCGGCTCGTTCCTCGGGCAGGGGAGTGCTGGACCAGTCGGAGGCGTCGGCGACAGCGACGGCCACCGAGTCCGGCAGAAGGTCACGCATGTCCGGTCTCCCACCGTACGAAGCGATACTTTGGAGACTTCACTTGTAGAGTGTATAGCTTTTTGTAGAGTGTCGGCATGGCGATTAAAAAACCTGCTTCCCCGGCGAACCCCTGGTTCCTCTCGACGCCCGACGCCGAGGCACCGATGCGGCTGTTCTGCTTCCCCTACTCCGGCTGCGGCGCTTCCATGTTCCGCGCCTGGCCGCGGTACATCGGCCGGGCCGAGGTGGTCCCCCTCCAGCTGCCCGGCCGTGAGAACCGCACCCGTGAGCCCCACTTCGGCACCTACGAGCAGCTGGCGGACCAGCTCGTCGAAGGCATCGCGGACTACCTCGACCGGCCGTACGCGGTCTTCGGCCACTGCGGCGGTGCGCTGCCCGCCTTCGAGAGCGTCCTGCGCATCACCGAACGGGGTCTTCGCGCCCCAGAACGGGTCTTCGTCTCCTCGCAGGTCGCGCCGCAGGACGGTCCCTACGGGCGCTTCCTCGGACTGGACGAGGCCGGGCTGAGGAACGAGCTGGTACAGCTGCTGTCGGCCATGGGGGCCGGCGAGCCTCCCGCCGAGATCCTCGACCTGTACGTGGAGGTCCTGATCGCCGATGTCGAGGCCAACAAGCGGTACCGCAAGGACGCGGCGGGGTCCGTACCGTGCCCCGTCACCGCGCTCGGCTGGGACGAGGACGTGGAGGTGCCGCACGCGTTGATGACCGGCTGGGCGCCGTGGACGCCCGAGGGGCGGGCGGACAAGACGGTGCTGCACGGCAGCCACTACACCTTCCTGGACGCCCCGCAGGACATGGTCCAGGCACTCGCCGCGCAAATGGAACCCGCGCAGGTGTGAACGAAGAACCCGGGGCGGAGTGAGGTCATTGCTCCGCCCCGGGGTGTTCAAGGGGCGCCAGGGCGTCAGCCGCCGACCGCCGCCAGCCGGGCGCGGCCGGCCTCCGCCCACAGAGCCGCCGGCGGACCGAGACGTACCGCCTCGCCCGCGGCGAGGCGGTAGGCCGCAGCCGGCACCGAGTGGGCGAGCATGCCCCGCACACCGTGCAACTGGACAGCGAGCCTCCCCGCCTTCAGAGCGTGCTCGGCCGCGGCGGCCAGCACCTGCGGGGCACAGGAGGCGGATGCCTCGCCACGGTCGTGCGCCCAGGCCGTCTCGTTCAGGAGCAGTTGCCAACCGTCGGCCTCACCCAGCAGCGTCGTGATCCGATGGCTGACGGTCTGAAAGTCCAGCAGCGGCTTGCCGAACTGCATCCGGCGACCGGCGTGGGCCCGAGCGGCGTCCAGAGCGCGGGCGGCCAGTCCCAGCAGCAGCGCCGCCTGGCGGATGCGGGCCGCAGCCACAGCCCGGCGCCGAGCGTCCTCCGTGACCGCGACCGGCAGGCCTTCGGCCGCCGTGAAGCGCCAGCGAGCGGCGGGCACGCCCAGCAGTTCCGCATGCTGCCGCACCGTGGTGTTGATGTCGGGCCGCAGGAGCAGCCAGCGGTGCTCTCCGCCGTCCTGCGCCGCCCGGACAAGCGCGAGGTCCCAGTCGCCGGCCGGGAGCACGCCGCTGTCGCCCCACAGTAGACCGTCGGCGTCCAAGCGGACTGTCGGCGCGTCATCGTGCAGTCCGATCACCACCGCGGTGCCGGTGCCTTCGTGGATCCGGCCGAGGACCTCATCGGGGGCGTCGATGCCGGAATCGGCGAGGAGGCCTAGGCACAGCAGCGTCGACTGGTGTTCCGGCACGGGCTCCAGCCCGTACCCCAGTTGCCGGTTGACGGCGGTGTCCGCGATCAATCCCAGTCCCATGCCGCCCTGGGTGGTCGGCAGGCTCATCGTGGGGACCCCGACGGCTGCGAGTTCGTCGCGGACCTCTCCGGTGTGGGTCAGTGCGAGCCGCACAGCGTCGGCGATCCGCGACTGAATCGGATCCTGGTGCAGGTCCATGGCTAGGCAGCCTTTCCGGAGCGATCGTGGTTGTGGTCGTGCCCGAAGCGGGACGAACCGTCGTCCGCCCGGTCGTCCTCGTGGTGCAGGCGGGCGCCGGCGACGATCTCCAGGAGCACCTCGGACGCTCCGCCGGAGATGGTCATGCCTGCTGCCTCGCGATACGCAGCCTCCAGCACCTCACTGCCCGCGATTTCAGGGTCGCCGGCAGCCATGGGCAGACCGAGATGCTCCAGTGACCACCAGGCGATGCGCTGTGCGGCGTCGGAGTTGTACCACTTGGCCAGTGAGGCCTCGGCGATATCGGGCTCGTCCTCATGCAGCCTCTGCAGAGCCCGGCTGGTGAGCAGCCGGCCCGCGTCGAGGCGCGCCCACTGCTGGGCCAGGCCCGAGGCCTCCGCAGCACTGACGTCCCGGCCGCCTGCTGTGAGCTGCTCCTGCGCCAGTCGCAGCCAGTGCAGTCCCCGGGCGTAATAGTCCAGGCCGCTGCGCTCCGCTGAGAACATGCCGTTGATCAGCGACCAGCCGGCGCCGGGAGCACCGAGCAGATTGTCGTCGGTCAGCTGCACGCCTTCCAGACGGACGTCGTTGAAGTGCTCATCGGCCAGGCTGGGCAGGGGGCGTACCGTGACCCCGGGGTCGTCCAGCGGGACGAGGAAGAGGCTGATCCCCTCGTACTGGCTGACGGAATCGTCCGTGCGGACCGCTACGAGCGCCACATCGGCGTACCCGGTCTTGAGGTTGAACTTCTTGTGGCCGTTGAGGGTCCACGTACCGGTGCGGAGGTCGCGTTCGGCCCGGCTGGTGATTCCCGCCAGGTCGGAACCGTTGCCGGGCTCGGTGAACAGGATGCAGGCCGCCAGGTCACCCGTGGCGAGCCGGGGCAGCAGCGTGCGCTTCTGTTCGTCCGTGCCGGCCTGCAGGATGAGGGACCCTACGATCTGCACGGAGATGAAGTAGAGACTCTGTGGAACACCGCAAGAGACCATCTCCTCCAATAGGGCGATGGACTCTGTGAAATCGCCACCGCGGCCACCGTATTCGGTGGGCCAAGTGGGGGCGAGGATACGGTGTTCGCCCAGGAGCCGGTAGAGCTCGCGCACGTCCCCATCGAGGCCATCCTCGCGCGCAGCTACCTTGTTGACCAGGTCATTGACAGCAGACGAGGACAGCACCGCACGCAGTTCTCGGCGGAATTCGACTGTCGTCTGCGGAACACTGAAGTCCATGGCATCACCCTTGTCTAGACTCTGGAGACCGTACTACAGTCAACACAATCAGCGTAGAGTGTTGGTGAAAGTCGATACATCCCGAGTTGGGGGAAGGCTGCGATGGCACAAGAGAGCGAACTCCTGCGCAGGCTCAGGAACCTGCCTGCCGAGCAGCGGGAGAAGTTCCTGGCAGGCATTGGCAGCGTGGACCGTGGAACCCGCGTCGCGCCGCTGACATTCCGACAGGAACAGCTATGGGTCTTCGACAAGGTCGCACCAGGCGACAGTAGCTACACCCTCGCCTTCGCCTACAGCATGGACGGCCCGCTGGACGTGCAGGCGGCTTCCGCCGCACTCGACGACGTCTTTACCCGCCACACGGTGCTGCGCTCGGTGTTCCCCCATGAACACCCCTCCGGCGAACAGCACGTGCGCAACCAGCCCCGCACCAAGCTGGTCGTCGAAGAGACCACCCAGCAGCGACTTCCCGAACGCTGCGAGGCGATCGTCCGCGAGGAGACCCGCCGCGGCTTCGACCTGGACGGCGGCCCCCTGGTGCGCCTGCGGCTGCTGCGTGTCGACGCTTCCGCCGACGCGCCGCAGCGTCATGTCCTGCTGTGGCTCACCCACCACCTGGTCTTCGACCGCCGCTCCGCCGGCGTCGTCCTGCGCGACTTCACCGAGGCGTACGCAGCCCGCACCACCGGCACCTCCCCGGACTTCGCCGCCGAGGCGCCGCGGTTCGGAGCGTACGCACAGTGGCAGCGCAGCTGGGTCAACAGCGTCGAGGCAGCCGAGCACCGCACGTGGTGGCGCACGGCCCTGGCTGGCTGGGAAAGCACCGAGCTCGCCCCCGACCACCCGCGCAGCCTCGTCCTCGACCTGACGGCCGGCACCGTACAGGCCCCGCTGGACGCACCGACTCTCGCATCCGTGCGCGCCCTGGCCGCACAGCTGGACGTCAGCGAGCAGGACGTCCTGCTCGCCGCTTACTTCGCCCTGATCCGCCGCCTGACCGCACGCCCCGACCTCCTGGTCGGCGTGCCCGTGGAGGTGCCCGGTCCCTTCGACGCGGACCACCTCGTGGGCGACTGCGGCCACTTGCTCCCGGTACGGGCGGAAGTCGACACCGACCTTCCCTTCGAAGCGCTGGTGCAGGCGGCGCACACGGCCCGCACCGCAGCCCTGGACCACGCGGGACTTCCCTTCAAGGACCTGCTCGCCGCCGCCGGGGTGGAGCCCGACCAGGGTCGCCTGCCGCTGGTCCAGCTCGGTTTCGAAACGCTCCCTCCCACCACCGAGCGGGCCACCAAGGACACGGTGAGCGTGTCGCTGGAACAGCTGGAGACCGGTAGCTCACCCTTCGAGTTCGCCCTCGCCGCCTCCCTCGGCGAGCAGGAGCCGTTCGTCCGCATCCGCTACGCCACCTCCCTATACACCGCCGGCACGGCGCGGCTCTTCCTCGACCGCTACCTGCGCCAGCTCCACGCCATGTGCGCACGCCCGCAGGCGGCCATGGCCACCCACCCGCTGGCGTCCGAGGCCGAACGCGGCAGCGTGCTGAACGAGTGGAACGCCGCCGTCGGCGGCAGCGCGAACGACGAGACCATCCACGGCGTCTTCACCGGCACCGCCGCGGCCCACCCCGACCGGATCGCGATCACCGGCCGTCACGGCGAACTCACCTACGCCCAGCTCGACCAGCGCGCGAACGCGCTCGCCCATCAGCTGGCCGGCCTCGGCGCAGGCCCCGGGGACCTGGTCGCGGTCGCCCTGCACCGCACCCCCCGGCTCGCCGAGGCGGTCCTGGGCATCCTCAAGGCCGGCGCGGCCTACGTGCCCATCGACCTGGGCAACCCCGCCAGCCGCAACGAGGCCATCCTCGCCGACTCGCAGGTCACGCTGGTGCTCGGAGACACCGCCGCTGCGGAGCAGCTTCCCGACGGGCCCTGGCGGTTCATCGACATCGAGACCCTGGACGCCGGGGAGCAAGCACAGCCTCCCGCCGTCGTCACCGACCCGGCCGCCCTCGCGTACTCCATCTTCACCTCCGGCTCCACCGGACGCCCCAAGGGCGTCCTGATCGAGCACCGCAACGTCACCAACTTCATCCGCACCACGCAGGAGATGTTCGCCCTCACCGAGGAGGACCGCTTCCTCGCGTTCGCCTCCACCGGATTCGACGTCTCCGTCTTCGAGCTCTTCGGCGCCCTGCTGACGGGAGCGCAGGTCTACCTGGCCGACGAGGACGAGCGACGCGACCTGTCGGCCCTCCACACCGTCCTGGCCGACCAGCGCATCACCGTCATCGATCTCCCCCCGGCAATCATGGAGCTGCTGGAGCCCGAGAGCTACCCGCAGCTGCGCGTGTGCTTCGTCGGCGGCGAGGCCTTCAGCGGTGACCTGACCACCCGGTGGGCGGCTGGCGGACGAGCGTTCTGGAACGGCTACGGGCCGACCGAGACCACCGTCACCGTCGTCGCCAAGCGCTGCGAAGGCGCCTGGCAGGCGTCGCCGCCCATCGGGCGCGCGATGCGCAACCACAGTGCCTACGTCCTCGACGACAAGCTCGAGCTGCTGCCGGCCGGTGCCTGCGGCGAGCTGGCCATCTCGGGCGCAGGGCTGGGCCGCGGCTACCTCGGCTCCCCGGAGCTGACCGCCGACCGTTTCCGCCCCGACCCCTACGGCCCGCCCGGCTCGCGCATGTACCTCACCGGCGACCTGGCGAGCTGGCAGGCCGACGGCGACCTGGTCTTCCGCGGCCGGGCCGACCGGCAGGTCAAGATCCGCGGCGTGCGGATCGAGCTCGGGGAGGTCGAAGCGGGCCTCCTCGCGCTGCCCGAGATCGGGCAGGCCGTCGCCCAGGTGGTGACCGGACCGCGCGGCGACACCCTGCTCGTCGCCTACCTCGTGGGCGCACCGGGCACTCCGCTGCACCTGGACACCGTCCGGGCCAACCTCGCCGACCGGCTTCCCCCGACGATGGTGCCCACCTTCCTGATTCCGGTCGACGACATCCCGCTCACCCCGAGCGGCAAGGTGGACCGCAAGGCCCTGCCCGCCGTGGAGTTCGCGCCGTTGGACGACGAGGACACCGACACCGAAGAGCGCACGGACACCGAGCGAGCCGTCGCGGACGAGGTGTTCAAGCCGCTGCTGGGCGGTGGCCGCGTCGGCAACCACGACAACTTCTTCGCGCTCGGCGGCACCAGCCTGCAGGCGATCCGGATCGCACCCCGCGTCAAGGCGGTCTTCGACGTCGAACTGCCCATCGCGGACTTCTTCCGCAGCCCCACGGTCTTCGGAACGGCGCACGCCATCGACGCACTGCTGCAGCGCCGGGAGTCCCGCCGCCGTACCGCCCTGGATGTCCTCGCCATGGTGCAAGAGCGCGGCGACGACGAGATCGACGCGATGCTCGCCTCGCGGGACGGCCACACCCAGGCAGGAGGCACCCAGTGAACACCTACCCCGCCAGCCGCGGGCAGCAGCCCACCGGCCTGCTCCCTGTGGACCCCGCCCGTGAGCGGTTTTGCACCGTCGCCCGCACCTCTCCCGTACGCAGGCTCACCCTGAGCCTGGACCTGCCCACCACGGTCGACGACACGCAGCTGGAGAAGGCTCTGGGCCGGCTGGTCACCGAGCAGCCCCACGGCTTCGCGGGGACCCGCCGCCGCCCCGACGGCTCCCTCGCGGCAGACCTGTCCGCCGCTGCCCTGACCGTTGACCGTACGGGTCCCGGCAGCCCGGCCGTCGCGCCCCACGACTCCGCAGAGTCCCTCGACGCGGACGGAGGCGGCCCCGGCCCCTCCCTCGCCCACGCCCTCATCGAGCACACCGACGACGGACTGCGTCTGACGCTCACGCTGGACCGTCTCCTCGTCGACCACGCCGACGCGGGCCGCCTCGTCACCCGCCTGACCGAACTGTGCGGACCCGACGCCCCTGGGCCGGACACGCCCGTCAACCGCCTCGCGGCTCCGGTGGACGGGCCCACCGACGAGGAACTGTCCAGCCTGCGCGCAGAACTGCTGGAAGTTCCCTTCGACACGGCACTGCCGCGCCGCCCGCTGGCGGCCTCCGGCACCCGAACGACCGAGTGGGCATGCCACCCCTTCAGCCTGCCGGACCCGCTCCTCGCAGACGCAGCCCAGCTCCACGGCGACACCGACGGCCCCTTCGCCGTCGCCGTCGCCGCCTGGGCCCTGACGCTGCACCGCTGGTCACGCCTGGAGGACCTCGTCATCGGCGTGGAGAGCGACCGCTCCCGCCCCGGACGGGCCCCGCGCGAGGCAGTTGCCGACCTCATGCCGGTCGTCTCCCGCGTGCCCGCCGGGACCACCCTGCGCGACGCAGCCGCGCGGTGCGCGGCCGCCCTGCAGCGCGCGCACGAACGGGCCACCGTGCCCGTGCCGCTGCTCGCCCAGCTCGCCGACCGCCACCTCTCCAGTCATACGCCCAGCCCCTTCACCACGACCGTCCACCTGCGGCCCGCGCCTCCCACCTTGCCGCAGGGATGGCGCCTGAGCGAAGGAGCGTCTCCGGCGACCGAAGCAGAACTGGAGCTGGTGCTCTTCCCCGGCGGCGAAGCCGAACTGCGCTACCGCGCCGACGCCTTCACGCCGGAGACCGTCCGAGCCCTGTCCCGGCATTTCGCGACGCTGCTGCGCTCCGGTCTTGACCGGCCCGACGAGCCGTACCACGCCCTCGACATGCTCGACGAACTCGACGCACAGGAGCTGCTGTACGAGTTCAGCGGCATGATCGACCCCTACCGTGTCGACGGCACCTTGCACACCGCCGTCGAGGAGCACGCGCGCCGCGATCCCGACCTGTCGGCCGTGGTGTGCGGCCCCGACAGCATCACCTTCCGGCAGCTCAACGCCCGCGCCAACCAGCTCGCCCACCACCTCCGTGCCCTCGGCCTGCAGCGCGGGGACATCGCCGCGCTGTGCATGCCGCGCTCCGCAGAGTGGATCGAGGCGCTGCTCGCCGTGCACAAGGCCGGCGCGATCGTCCTGCCGGTCGACCCCGCGGCCCCGGCCGCACGGCTGACCGCAGCCTTCGACAAGCTCACCCCGAAGCTGGTCCTCACCAACCGCGGCACCGCCGCGGAAGAGGCCGGCAACGCCGGGCACGTGGTCGTACGCGATGCCCTGGACGAGGAACTCGCCACCTACCCGGAGACCAACCCGGAATTGAGCATCGGCGCGAACGACCTCGCGTATGTCATGCAGACCTCCGGTTCCACAGGCGAGCCCAAGGCGGTCTTCGGACAGCACCACGTCATCACGCACGCCGGACTCTCCTTCGCCGACGCCACCCGCCTCGGCCGGGCAGACCGCGGAAGCTGGACCACCCCCACCGGATTCGGCACCACCATCGCCGAAGTCGCCCGCATGCTCATGGTGGGAGCGACCACGTATGTGGCCGAGCCCTCCACCGTCGCCGACCCGGTCGCCCTGCGGGACTGGGTGGTGGCCTGCGGCGTCCACTCCGTCTTCGCCGTCACCTCCATCGGCGACACCCTTCAGCGCCTGTCCTGGCCCGACGACTGCCCCGTGCGCGTACTCATCATGGGCGGCGAGAAGCTGCACCGCTGGGGCCCGCCCGACACGCCGTTCGACGTCGCCGTCGGCTACGGCTGCCACGAAGCCCTCTTCGTCGCCAGCCCCCTGCACCCGTGGGACAGGCGCCTTACCGCCGCCACGGCAACGGCCGAAGACCGGCTCTCCCCGCCGCCCATCGGGCGCGCCAACCCCGGCGTGAACCTGCGCGTCCTCGGCGACGAAGGCGAACTGCTGCCCGCCGGCGCCGTCGGAGAAATCTGGTTCGACAGCCCCGAAGCCGCGCTCGGCTACTGGGGAGACCCCGCACTGACCGCCGACCGCTTCCGCCCCGACCCCCACGGCACGCCGGGCAGCCGCATCTACCGCTCGGGCGACCTGGGCCGCTTTCGCGGCGACGGCCTGATCGAACACCATGGCCGCGTCGACGACATGGTCAAGGTGCGGGGCTGTCGAGTGGAGCTCGGAGACGTCGAAGCCGCACTTGCCACACACGCGGGCATCGCCGAGGTCGCCGTGGCCCCGGTCCGCACCCCCGCGGGTGACACCCAGCTCGTTGCCTGCTATGTGGCTCGGCAGGACGCCCCGCACCCGCACGGCACTGAGCTGCGGGACTTCCTCGCCCAGCGGCTGCCCGCCTACATGATCCCCACGGCCTTCGTCGCCATGCCGGCCCTGCCGCGCAACACGAACAAGAAGGTCGACCGGCGAGCACTGCCGCCCGAGGACTGGACCGAGTGGCGCGTACGCGCCCCCTACCGCGAGCCCGCCGACGGCCTCGAGCGACTCGTCGCCGACCTGTGGGCCGAAGTCCTGGGAGAAGTCAGGCTGGGCGCCGACGACGACTTCATGGACCTGGGCGGCAGCTCCCTCGACGCCGGCCGGATGCTCACCCGGCTGCGCCAGCGCACGCCGGTGACCGTCTCCCTGCAGGACTTGTTCCTCTTCCCCACCCCCGCGGGCCTCGCCCGGCTGCTCACCGGCCGCCAGCCCGCGAAGACCCCAGCCCTGCCGACCATCACCCGGAGGCGTGCCACATGACCACGGCCACGGCCCCCACCGGCAGTGCCTTCACCGCCGAATCACCCTGGATACGACGCGCAGCGCGAACAGAACGCCCGCGCCTGAGACTGCTGTGCTTCCCCTACGCCGGAATCGGCGCCTCCCTCTACCGGTCCTGGCCCGCACACCTGCCCGATGACATCGAGATCATCGCCGTGCAGCCACCCGGCCGGGAGGACCGCGCGACGGAGCCCGTGCCCGCGACCGTCGACCGCCTCGCCCGGGCGTGCGCGCTAGCCCTGCGCCCGTACACGACCGTGCCCTACGCCATTTACGGCCACTGCGCCGGCGCCGTCCTCGGCGCCCAGGTGGCCCGCGAACTGATACGCCGCGGCGTGACACCACCGAAGCTGCTGATCGCCGCAGCACACCGCGCCCCGGACCTCCCGGCCCGCTCCGCCCCGCTGCACACCCTGCCGGACGCGGAGTTCTGGGAGGCGGTGCGCAGCATGGGCGGGCTCCCCGAACAGCTGCTGGCCAACGAGGCCTTCGTCGAGTTCCTGCGGCCCCTCATCCGAGCGGACTTCGCCCTCTGGGAGACCTACCAGGCCGGCGACAGCGAGAAGCTCCCCTTCCCCGTCCTACCGCTCAGAGGCGCCGACGACCCGCTGGTCACCCCCTTCGAGGCGGAAGCCTGGGCGCAGCACACCACCCAGCCGCAACCGGTCGTCGAAGTGCCCGGCAGCCACTACTTCATCAACGACATGACGGCCGGGACCATCGCCCAGGTGGCCGCCGCGCTGGCCGAACGCTGATCTGGAGAACGCTTCCATGACATCCACCCTCATCCCGCGGCTTGCCCAGGTGACGGGACCGGCGGCGCCCCTTCCCCCCACCGCGCCCCGCACCCTGCAGCAGGCCCTGCTCCAGGCAGCCGAACTCGCCCCGCACCGCGGAACCACCTACGTCCTTCCCGACGGCTCCGAGGACCGCCAGACCTACGCCCAGCTTCTGGACGAAAGCCTGTGCGCCCTGCACGGCCTGCAGCACCTCGGGCTGCGCCCGGGCGACTCCGTGCTGCTCCAGTGCAACGACAACCGCGCCTTCATGACCGGCTTCTGGGCCTGCGTGCTCGGCGGATTCCTCCCCACGCCCGTAGGCGCCGCCCGCGACTACACCCGCGACAACGCGGTGATCCGCAAGCTCCGCGCCGTCTGGGACCTCCTGGAGCGGCCCGTCATCCTCACCGACACCGAGCTGCGCGACCCCGTCCGCGCCCTCGGCACCCTGTGGGGCGAGCCCGACGGCGCCGAGGCCGTACGCGCCATGGCCGTCTCCGACCTCATGAGCGACACCCACGGCGTCATCGAGGCCGTCACCGCCGACCACGACGCGCTCAATCTCCTCACCTCCGGCAGCACCGGGACACCCAAGTGCGTGCGCCACGCAAACCGCTCCCTCGTCGCCCGTACCTACGCGGCCGTCGACGCCAACGGCTTCACCGAGCACGAGGTGTCGCTCAACTGGATGCCGCTCGACCACGTCGGCGGCATCTTCATGTTCGCCGTCCGCGACGTTTTCCTGCGCTGCGAGCACGTCAACGCACGTACCGAGACGATCGCCGGCCGCCCCTTGGCCTGGCTCGACCTGATCGACCGGCACCGCGTCACCAACACCTGGGCACCCAACTTCGCCTTCTCCCTCGTCAACGAGCACGCCGAGGCCATCGCGGAAGGCTCCTGGGACCTCTCCAGCCTGCGCAACATCTGCAACGCGGGCGAGGCGGTCGTCGCCCGCACCGCCCGCCGGTTCGTCCGGCTGCTGCGCCCGCACGGGCTGCCCGAGGACTCCATGGTGCCGTGCTGGGGCATGTCCGAGACCTCCTCCGGCGTCACCTACTCCCGGCTCGACCCGGACGACCCGGCGCTCGGCACGTTCTGCGTGGACTCCGCCACCCTGGACGGGGAACTCACCGAGGTCACCCACGGCACTGACGAATCCATCGTCTTCACGGACGTGGGCGGCCCGGTGGCAGGCGTGTCCCTGCGCATCGTGGACGACGAGTGCCGCGTTCTGCCGGAGGGCCGCGTCGGACGACTGCAGATCACCGGTACGACCGTGATGCTCGGCTACCACGCCAACCCGGCCGCGAACGCCGCCGCCTTCACCGAAGACGGCTGGTTCGACACCGGCGACCTCGGCTTCCTGCTGCGCGGACGGCTCGCCCTGACCGGCCGCAGCAAGGACATGCTGATCGTTAACGGCGCGAACTACCCCTCGCACGAAGTGGAGGCCGTCGTCGAGTCGGTCCCCGGAGTGCGGGCCACCTGGGCCGCCGCCTGCGCCGTACCGGACAAGGAAGCCGGCACCGACGGAGTGGCCGTCTTCTTCGTCCCGACGGAGACGGCACCCCAGGACATCACCGACCGCATCGCCACCGCCCTCGCACAGGACACCGGTCTGCGGCCGTGCGCTGTGGTTGCCGTCCCCGAGGAAGATTTCCCCAAGACGGCCAGCGGCAAGATCCAGCGCAGCGCGCTGGCCGAGGCGTTCATCGCGGGCCGGTTCGAGCCCGAGCAGACCGACTCCTGGCTGCTGGAGCGCGCCTGGGTCCCGTACACGGAGCAGTCCCGGGCCGACGCTCCGACCTCTTCGGGAACGTCCCCCCTGCTGGTCTACGCACCGGAAGGCAGCACCCTTCCCGTCACGATCGCCGACGACGACCCCGCCCGGGACATCGCCGTCATCCGTCCGGGCGCCGCCGGCTCCGAGTGCACCCCCGACGGCCCGCTCAGCGTGACCGTCGACCCCCTGGCCCCCGAGCAGCACCGCCAGGCGCTCGCCCACATCGCGGCCGAGCTGGGGTCGGTGCCCAGCCACGTCATCTACGGCTGGGAGCTGGACGCTCGTCCCACCGATGCCCAGACCGCGGCCACCGGGCTGGTGCTGACGCTGCAGGCGCTCGCCTCCGCAACACCCGAAGCCGCAGTGACGGTGCTCACCCGTGGAGCGGCCGCCGTCCGCGCCGGTGAGGAGGTCCACCCGTCTCGGGTCGCCCTGACCGCGATCGTGCGCACGGCGCGTGCGGAGCGAACCGTCGCCGCCATCCGCCTGGTCGACGCTCCTGGACACGGGGACAACAGCGCGGCTCTCGCGGCACTGCGGACAGCCCCGGGCGAGGACGTCAGCGCGGTCCGCGAGGGCGTCGCCTACGTACAGAAGCTCCGTCAGATCGCCGTGCCCGACAGCCTCGCGATCCCGCGCTCCGTGCTGCCCCCGGGCGGCACCGTGCTGATCACCGGCGGCCTGGGTGGTATCGGCCGCGAGGTGACGGGCTACCTGGTCTCAGCTCTCGGCGCCCGGGTGCTGATCACTGGCCGCACCCCTGTGGAGGAACTGTCCGCCGGGCAGCGCGAGGCGCTGGAAGAACTCCAGGACCTCGGCGACGTGACCTATGCCGCCGTGGACGTCGCCGATGCCGACGCCCTCGCGTCCCATGTCGAGGCAGCCGAGAAGAACTGGGGCCGGCAAGCCGACCTGGTGCTCCACATGGCCGGAGCGGACATCAGCGCACACTGGCACGCTCTGGACACCCACACGCTGGCCGCGGAATCCGCCCAGGACCTGGCCGCTATGATGCGCCCCAAGGCCAGTGGCGCCGCCTCCCTGGAGCGCGTGTTGGCCTCTCGACCCACGACCGGAGTCGTTCTGTTCTCCTCGGTCAACGGGTTCTTCGGAGGCAGCTCGTTCGGCGCGTACGCGGCCGCGAACGCCGCCTTGGACGGCTACGCCGAGCGCTGGGCGGGCCAGGGACGGACCGTGCGGTGCGTGGCGTGGAGCATGTGGACCGGCACCGGGATGAACGCGGACAGCCCCCTGGCTGCCGCTGCCCTGCACCGCGGCCTGCGATCCATCGACTCCGCCCGTGGCGTCGAGCTGCTCCTGGCGGCGCTCGCCCAGCCGCTGCCCTACCTCCTTGCGGGCCCGGACCCGTCCAACGAGCACGTGCAGCCGTACGTCGACGGCGGTGTGCAGGCGGGCGCAGCTGTGCCCGAGCAGGCCTCCGTCGCCTTCGAGGAGCCGGCTGACGACCGGGAACGAACGATCGCCGCAGCGTGGCAGGAGGTGCTACGCGTCGAACGGATCGGCCGCGACGACAGCTTCTTCGCCCTGGGTGGCGACTCCCTGCGCGTCATGCGAGCCATGGGCAAGATCAACGAGTCGTGGGGCACGGCCCACCCGATCTCCACGCTCTACAGCAACCCGACGGTACGCGCGCTGGCGGAGGCGCTGGTCTAGGGTCCGTCTTCAAACGGATCTTGCCCAGATCAGGATGGATGCGAGACAGACCGCTGCTTCGTAGGAGGTGGCGGTTTTGTCATACCTGGTGGCCAGGCCGCGGAAGCCTTTGAGGCGGTTGAAGCAGCGTTCGACGGTGTTGCACCGCCGGTAGGTCTGCGGGTCGAAGTACGGCGGTCTGCCGCCTGTGCTGCCACGGTTGAGCCGGTTGCGGATCTGGTCCCTGCGTTCGGGGACGATGCAGGCGATGCGACGGCGGCGGAGGTAGGAACGAAACGCCTTGGAGCTGTATGCCTTGTCCGCGATGACGCGATCGGGGGTGGAACGGGGCCGGCCGGGTCCGAGACGCGGGACGCGGATGCGTTCGAGGAGGGACTGGGCGAAGACGCTGTCGTTGCGATGGCCGGGGCTGAGCAGGAAGGCCAGGGGGCGGCCGGCTCCGTCGGTGGCGAGGTGGAGTTTCATGGTCAGGCCACCTCGGGATCGGCCGAGGGCGTGATCGTCCGGTTCGTCCGCCCGGTGCTTCCCCCTTTTCGCCCCGTGGCGGCGGCGTGCTGGTGGGCGCGGACGATGGTGGAGTCGATCTGGACCAGCCAGTCGATGTCGCCGGCGGCATCGGCCCGGGCCTGGATGTGCCGCAGGGCCCGGGTGAAGACGCCGTCCAGGGCATAGCGCCGGAAGCGGGTGTAGACGGACTGCCAGGGCCCGTAGCGTTCGGGCAGGTCGCGCCAGGAGATCCCGGTACGGATCTTGTAGACCATGCCGTTGACCAGCCGCCGGTCGTCCACCCGCGGACGACCGGTTACGGCCCTGGGTATCAGCGGAGCGAGTAACGCCCACTCCTGGTCAGTCAGCTCATGACGGCGAATCATCCCATCATGATCCACTAACCGGATGATCTTTGAAGACGGACCCTAGCGCGAGGGGAGTTCCGGGCGGCATCTGCCCGGAAACCCTTCCTGGCCTTCATCTCGGCGACCAGGTCCGAAGCGTCTGCTCCCCTCCGGCCGCCGGGAAGAGCACCGCCCGCACCGAGCCCTCCGGGGCACCAAGGGACGCGGCGGCGATATTTCCCAGCAGGCCGACCTTGCCGCTCGCGGATGGGAGCGGGCCCACGGCATCGAGCCCCGGTCCGCAGCTGCCGAAGGCAGCGCGACCGGGACCCGGCCGGAACGCGCCAGGGTGGTCAGGCCGCCCTCTTCCGCCAGGGGTCCAGGACGGCTTGGACGGCGCTGGAGATCCGGCTCTGCTGGGCTTCATCGGCCTACCGGTGGGCGTCGTGCTCGCTGAGCTGCACCGTCTTCCCAGTGACGGTGGCAGTGAAGTTGTACTACCGGTGCTGCGGCCCGAGCCGGAGAGGTAGACGAAGTGCCCGAGGCAGTCCCCGACCTCGGCCACGGTCAGGCCAGTCTCCCAGAAGGTCGGGGGGTGACGGTGCAGGAGGTCACGTCAGGTCCTCCGCGTGAGTGGCGACTTTGGCGATGGCGGTGCTGTAGGCGTCGGCGAGGCGGATGTCGTCAGCGCCGCTCCACACGGGCAGCTTGAACGTCATGGCGTGCACGTACTCGGCCGCCGGGAAGCCGCCGACGGTGGCGTCCTGGCGGTCAGCGTAGCCAGGGAGCAGGGCTTCAGGGGCCTGGAACTGCGGATGGGCATGCAGCGGGCAGGTCGATCCCGGCCGGTCGGCCTCAGCGGCGCCTTCCGCGTGGACGACGTCGAGGAACCGCTCGATAGGCAGCCCGCCGAGCTCGGCCGGTTCGTAGCGCAGCGGCAGCGCCGTGGCCGCAAGGTCCAGGACACGGATGCCAGGCACATCCTCCAGCACCGCGCACATCCGGCCTCGCCGTACCACCCCCGGCCGTCCTGCAAGACGACCTGGCCCGCGCCTGCACCGACTTCCACGCCTGCAACTATGGCAGCCTGGCCGAGCCCTGACCTGATTCACCCCGTCTTCGGCCGGGCCCTCGTCTCCACCGTACACACGGAACGGGCCGTTCTCGCCCGGATGGGCCCCCGTTGAGGGCGCAGCCCTTGGCCCGGTGGTAACCGCTAGAGTGCCCCATGCCCTATCACCTGCGGTTCTTCTTCGAAGCCGACGTGCCGCACACGCCCCTGTGGCCGGGCCCTCAAAGCGATCCGGATGTCGACAGCCCCTATGGCTCTCCCTGCGAGCTGGAACGACTGCCCATCAGCACGGCCACGCGGGCCGAACTAGAAAGACTGTCCGAGTGCTACCAATCGTCCATCGACTGGGATTACCCCCCGGATCCGTCGACCTGGACCGACGAGCAGCGGACCCTCTTCAGGCAGCAGGCGGACGCCACACTGGACACCCTGCGCCGGGAACTGGGTGACGAGTGGACAGTCGAGGACCTTCGCCGCGACTCGTGAAAGCAGTTCCCCCAGCGGCAGGCCGACCATCAACCCGGCTGCCCATTCCTGCCGCCCAGGGCACCAGCAATCAGCCAATGACCAAGCATTGCGCCCGCAGATGCTCGTAGTGCGGCAAGTGGTACCAGTAATACGGCCCCAGTACCGGATGGGTGGGAACGTCCAGGCGCGGGCGGCTGGAGACGGCCCGGCTGATGCCGTTGCTACTGCTCGCGTCCCGGTGCCACCTCGCCGTCTTCTGCCAGCCTGGCAGAGTCCCCGGCTCCCACGCCAGCGCGTCCGGCAGGAAGGGAATGCCCACGGCCTCGCAGTAGGCGCGGACCATGGCCTCCGGGCGCTCGACCACATCGGCCGCATCGACCACGGGAGGGGGAGAGCCGGCGCCGGACACGGCTGCGACTCTGTCGTAGAGCTCGCGCAGCCGTGCGAAGCCGACCTCGTCCCGGCCCAGTTCCGGGTTCAGGCCGTAATGAGAGGCGATGGCCTCACCCGGATCGCGGACGATGAAGGTGTGCCGGGCCTGCGACAGGAACCGTTCGTCGGCCAGAACCCCCGGGTAGTGGAAGTCCGTGGTGTCCTTCACGAAGACCGGCCGTTCGGCGGCCAGGTCCAGCAGGCGGCTGATGAGCTCCGCTTCGGTCCTGCAGGTCACACCCTCGACTTCCTCCTGCCCGAAGTCCTTCAGGTGGGAGAAGGGCTCGTGCAGCACAAGGAAGTCCCCGCGCTCGGCCATCACCCGGGAGAACACCGTCGAGCGGCAGCGAGGCGCGCTCCACAGGATGACGAGACCCGTCTGGGGGGTCACCGGACCGCACCCTTCAGGCGCTGGTGAATGGTGTCGGTGATGTGCTCGGTGTTGTCGGAGAGGAAGAAGTGGCCGCCACTCAGCACCTCGAACTCGAAGGCACCAGACGTCTCCTCCTCCCACCGCGACATCACTGCGGGCGGCACCTCCGGGTCACTGTCCCCGCACCAGGCTGACACCGGGCAGGTCAGCGGCGCGGGGGAGCCCGGGTCCCGCTCGTAGCGGTACTGCTCGATGATGCGGAAATCCGACCGGACCATCGGCAGGAGGACATCCAGGAGCTCCTCATGGGCGAGGACCTCCTCAGGCGCTGCTCCGTACGCCCGGAGCATGTCGATAAACTCCTCGCGAGGCAGATCGCTCACGGGTTCTTCCGGGCGGCGGACCGTCGGGCACGGACGACCGCTGACGAACAGGTGGTGGACGGTGCGGCCCCGGTGCTCCAGGCGCCGAGCGGTCTCGAAGGCGAGCACAGCACCCATGCTGTGCCCGAAAAGGGCGACCGGAACGGGCGAGGCGGCGATCGCCTGAGCAGCCAGGTCAGCCGCGGCAGCGACGCTTTGCACGTACGGCTCGCCCATGAGGGTGCCGCGGCCGGGCAGCTGGACTGGGACGAGCTCGACGTCGGACCCGAAATGAGAGGCCCACTGGTGGTAGTAGGCTGCGGAACCGCCGGCGAACGGGAAGCAGTAGAGGGCCAGCCGAGGCGGTGGGCCGTCCCCGCGATGCCGACGCTCCAGCCACGGACCGGCTGCGGGGGAAGGAACCGCGAGGCTCATGCGGCCACCCCCGCCGCGGTGGCCGTGGAGCCGTAAGCCTCGGCAAGCGCCCCTGCACGCGGCACCAAGTGGACCGGCATGTGCTTGAAGCCGGCAACGAAGTTCGAAGCGAGGTGGGCCACTTCGCCAGCAGGCTCCACCGACTCGACGAGGTTGGTGAACTCCTCGAGGAAGACGCGCAGCGCCAGGCGGGCGAGACCCGAACCGATGCAGTAGTGCGGGCCGACACCGAAGGCGATGTGCCGGTTGGGCCGGCGCGCGATGTCGAAGCGGAAGGGGTCGGCGAAGACGCTCTCGTCGCGGTTGGCCGATCCGAGCCAGACGCTGACCGGCTCGTCCTTGCGGATCGTCCGGCCGCCCAGCTCCACGTCCTCCTTGGCGTAGCGCATGAAGTGGCTGGCCGGTGAGGACCACCGCAGGAGTTCTTCCATCGCGGTGCCGCGCAGGCTCGGGTCCGCCTTCAGAGCCGCGAACTGGTCGGGGTGCTCGGCCATGGTCAGCGCCGTCGTGGAGACCACGTGCGGGGTCGTGACGTTCGCGCCCAGCAGCAGGCTGTAGCAGTTCAGCATGATCTCCTGGTCGGTCAGCGGCCTGCCGTCCAGGTCCATCTGCAGGAGGATGCCGATCAGGTCGTTGCCCGGGTTCGCGCGGTCACGGCGGGTGATCTCGTCGTGGAAGAAGGCGAACAGCTCGTGGTGCGCCTGGCGCAGCGTCGACTTGGGGTCCTTTTCCATGTACTCCGGGTCGTCGTAGGCGATCGTCATCGTGGTGAGCCGCGACATCCGGTCCCACGTCTCGCGCGGCAGGCCCAGCATCGAACCCGTGAACGCCATCGGGAACATCAGCGCCGCCTGGGCCAGGTCGAACACCCCGCCGTCGAACGCCGGGCGCAGCAGCTCCCGCACAATCCCCCGTACCGTCTCCTCCTGGGCGGCGACGGCCCGCGGCGTCATGACGCGGTTGAGGGGCTCGCGCAGCTGCCCGTGCCGCGGCGGATCGGTGTCCGGCATCATCATGTCCGACGCGATGTCGGGCATGGACAGGTCGATGATGCACAGCATCGTGCCCCGGCGGGACGAGTAGACCGTGTGGTCCTTGAGGACCTTGCTGACGTCGTCGTAGCGGGTGACGACCCAGAACGGCTCACGGCCGTCCGCGGGCGTGAAGTGATGGACGGGGTCGTGCGCCCGCAGATGCGTCCACAGTGCGTGCGGGTCTCCGTCGGTGTAATACCTCGAGTCGAGGAAGTCTACGGACGATACGTCGGTGTCCGCGGGGGCGAACGGCGGCGTCGAAAGGCGCATGAGGATTCTCCGTGGGCGTGGAAGGCGAGGGCGGGACGGTGGGGTCAGGCGGCGGAGGCCGCGGTCAGCTCGTCGAGGGTGCGGGCAAGTTCCGCGACCGTGGTGCCCTGGTAGAAGGACCGCACCGGCACCTGCAGACCCCGCTCCTCCTCGATCAGCTTGATGAGGTCCATGGCCGACAGCGACGTGCCGCCGAGCGTGAAGAAGTCCTCCTCGGGCGCGGCGAGGGGGACGCGCAGCAACCGCGCGTACAGGGCCCCGACGTAGGCCTCGGTGGTCTCGGTGGCGTTCGCAGTGATCATGGCGTGGTACCTCTCGTTGACGGTGGAGTGGTGGAGGATTCGAAGCGCGGCCTGGTAGACGGTCTCGGCACTGACGCCCGTGGCCGCCAGGAGGCCGGCCTGGTCGTCCACCCGGTCGGGCAGCGGGACGCCGACGGCGACACGCGATACCGGCCGGGGAGCGTGTGCGGCGACCACGGTGCTGACGGCATCGCCCAGACCGCCGTGGAGGCGGTGTTCCTCCACGGTCACGACGCCCGCCGTCTCCGCTGCCGCGAGGGCGACGGCTTCCTCGTCGAACGGCACGAGCGTGTGGATCTGCAGGACACGGGCCGCGATCCCTTCCAGAGCCAACCGCTCGGCGGCGTCGAGCGCGAAGCGCACCGGATGGGGGCCGCAGGCTATGAGCGTGACGTCCCTGCCCTCGCGCAGCCGGACCGCCTCTCCGAGCCGGAAGGCAGGAACCTCGGTGCCGTGAACGGGCGGAGTGGCGGAACGGCCCAGGCGCAGGTACGAAGGCCCCGGCAGATCGTGCAGTGCCCGAACAGCAGGACCGATCTCACGGGCGTCGGCGGGCACGACGACGGTCAGCCCCGGCAGCGCGCGGGTGAACGCGAGGTCCTCCAGGCAGTAGTGCGAGCTGCCGAAATGGGCGGCGGACAGCCCTGCGTGGGTGGCCACCACCCTTACGGGCAGACTGTTGCCGACGATGTCGAGCTTCAGCTGCTCGGCAGCGCGGGTGACGGCGAACGCCGCCATGGTGTGCGCGTAGGGGCGCAACCCACGGGCAGCCAGCCCCGCGGACACACCGAACAGGTTGGCTTCGGCGATGCCGACGTTCACGTAACGGTCGGGGAATGCCTTCCCGAACGTGGAGTCCAGGCCGCCCATGTCACTGTCGAGGCACACGACCCGCTCGTCCAGGGCAGCCACGTCGGTGAGGGCGGCGCGGTAGGCCTCGCGAGGGTCGGAGACGTACTCGGGGATGCTGTTCACGAGGTTACCTGCCCGGTGGCGCGCAGCCCGGCCAGCGCCCTGCGGTGCAGGCCGGCACTGAGTTTGACGTAATGGCTTGCCGCGCGGCCCTCCAGGAACGGGATGCCACGGCCCTTGACGGTGCGGGCCACCACGGCGACCGGCCGCCCCGTCCGGGATGGAGTGCCCAGCACGTCGCGCAGGGCGTCGTGGTCGTGGCCGTCCACGGTGCGCACCTCCCAGCCGAAGGCGGCCAGGCGCTCGTCCAGCGGCTCGATCGCCACGGAGTCCTCCGTGGCCCCGGCAAGCTGAAGACCGTTGCGGTCGATGATGGCGGTCAGCTGGGAAAGACGCCGGTGTCCTGCGAACATCAGTGCCTCCCACACCGTCCCCTCCTGGAGCTCGCCGTCGCCCATGAGCACGAAGGTCCGGCCCTCGGCCCCCCGCAGCTGCGCCGCGAGGGCGACACCGGCACCCAGAGCCAGTCCGTGACCGAGGGAGCCGGTCGGGAACATCACGCCCGGCAGTCCCCGCGGCGGGTGCCCGAACAGCCGGCTGCCGGGACGTGCGTAGGTGGACAGCTCCGCCGGGTCGATGAGCCCGCGTGCGGCGAGCGCGGCGTACAAGGCGGGCGCGGCGTGCCCCTTGCTGAGCACGAAGGTGTCGCCGGAATCCGGTGCCTGCTGTGACGGCAACCGCAGGACCTCGCCGTAGAGCACGGCGAGTACGTCCGTGCAGGACAGACTGCCGCCCATGTGTGCCCCCTGCGGGCCCGCGGCCATGTCGACGATGCCACGCCGCATGCGCTGCGCCAGCTCACGGCTGTCCACGTCGTCGGCGGCAGCGCTCATCAGGGCCTGGTCGGGCGTGCTCACACCGTCTCCCGGGAGGCCGGGGCGGACTGCGCCATGCGACGGACCAGGTCGAGATGGGACCAGACCTTCTCGAATCCGTCGGTGTAGGCGCGCAGCGCGTCGCCGGCGCCGGGGTCGAGCTGCCGCCGCTGCAGGCACAGGGAGTCCTCGACGACGGCCGAGGCGATGGGGAAACGGCCGGTGTCGTCCACGTACGGGGCGAAGGCGGGGTGGTAGGGGAGGGGAGCCTCCTGGTAGCGGGAGACGGGAACGCCCTCCGCCCTCAGCACCCGGTGCAGGGCCTGCCGGACGGCAGCGCCGGTCAGTCCTTCCATGCCCAGCTCCTCGGGCACGAGCCGGAAGCGCAGGATGTGCCACACGTGCGAGCGGTCTTCTGGCACCACGGGAACGTGCAGGCCGGGCAAGGCGGCGAGCCGGGCGAGGAAGTCACGGATGCCGGGCTCGCGGCGCTGCGTGTACTCCTCCAGACGCTGCAGCTGGCTGTGAGCGAACGCCGCTTCGATGGGGCTGATGCGATGGTTCCACCCGCCGGTGTGCGAGATGTAGCTGCGCGTGCGGCGGGGCTTGGGGTCCTCGCCGAACTGACGGAGGCGGAGCACCTTGTCGTAGAGGGCGGAGTCGTCGGTTGTGATCAGACCGCCCTCACCACAGGTGGGCAGGTTCTTGCTGGGGTGCAGGCTGAAGCAGCCCACGGTGCCCAGGGCGCCGGTGCGGACTGTGCCCTGCGTCGCTCCATGAGACTGGGCCGCGTCCTCGATCACCGGAATGCCTTGGCGCGTGCCGAGCGTGACCAGTTCGTCCATGTCGGCTGGCAAGCCGTGCAGATGGACGGGGAGCAGCGCCGCGGTCCGTGGGGTGAGCGCTTCCTTCACCGAGCGGGGATCCATGGTGTACGTGACCGGATCGATGTCGGCGAAGACCGGAACGGCCCCCTGCTGCGTGACCGCAAGGGCCGTCGCGTTCATGGTCAGGGCGGGAACGATGACCTCGTCGCCCGGACCGATGCCCAGCGCGGCCAAGGACAGCTGCAGGGCCGCTGTGCCCGATCCCACGGCGGCGCAGTGCGCGGTCCCGCAGAAGTCCGCCCAGGCCCGCTCCAGGGCGGGAACCTCGGCCTCGCCCTCCGCCGAAGCGGTGAGCTTGCCGCTGGCCAGCACGCGGGCGACCGCCTCCTGATCCGCGGGAGTGATCAGGGGCCACTGAGGCGTGGCGGTGGTCTGTGGCACCGCGCGCGGCCCGCCGAGCAGGGCGAGCTGCTGTCCCTGATGGGCTGTCATCTGGTCCCCCGGTTCATACCTTGTCCAAAGCGGATTCGACGGCCTGGAAGGCGGCCTCGTAACTGCGCAGCAGCGTCTTGCCGTGCGAGAGCACCTGCTGTGCGGACTCGTGCGGGCGTTCCGCGCCGTGAGCCGCGCTGACGCGCACCCCGGTCCAGGAGTGGGAGGCGAGTTCGACCGCGCGGGCGGCCTCGGCGAGGCGGGGGCGCTCCAGCCGCTGGGCCGCCCAGGCCAGCAGTTTCGCGTGCAGCCCTGCCTCTGCCTGCGCCGGCCAGCCGATGCGGTAGGTACGCAGCAGCGCTTCGGGGCCCTCCTGGTCGACGAGAGCGGGCAGGGCCTCCAGGTAGGCGGCCAGGGCGGGCAGCCCGTCGCCCTCCTCGCCGCGCAGCGAACACAGGTTGGTGGCCAGTGCCTCCCGCAGCCAGGGCCACTCCAGGGCGGGCTGGGGGCCGAGGGTCCGCACCTCCAGCCAGCGCCGGGCGGGCCCGGATCCGGCGAAGAACGGGTCGCTGCCGTCGTCGGGATTGGCCGACGAGCGGCTGCGGTCCAGCACGGTGCGAGGCAGCGAGCCGCGGTAGGCGGGCGGCATCGGGTCCAGCACCTGGTACTCGTCCGTCGCCTCGTCCCACGCGGTGACCATCAACAGGTGGCCTGCGTGCACGTCGTGATAGGCGGGCCGGAACGGCAGGTGGTAGTTGTCCACGGCGACGATGGGCACGAGGCCCTCGGCGAGCGCCGCGACGACCTGGCTGTGCCCCTCCTCGGCCGTTGCCGGGCGGTGCCAGTGCATCTGCAGGGGGTGGTAGAGGCCGAAGGCGTCGGCCAGCCCGTCGCCCGCGGGGTGGAAGAACTCCACCGGCTCGCAGGCATCGGGAGTGGCACGCAGCCGCCAGCCCGTGCCCAGGGCCTGGAGCGGGTCCCAGCCGCTGAGCCTCAGCACGTGGACGACGTCCACCTGGAGGCAGCTGCACAGGTCGTCGTACCAGGCGGTGTCCGCCACGGGGACCGCGGCCGAGTACGGGCCGGTGACCGGAACGCTCATCGGACACCCTCCACCGTCAGGGCGAACAGGTGGAGCGCGGGGTTGTCGGGCAGCCGGACGGCCCGCAACGCCTCGCGGCGAACGGCGGGGACGCGCACCGACCAGACCTGGCCGCCCAGGTTCTCCTGGACGTGGTGCGGGTAGTGCATTCCGTCCGACCTGGCCGCGAGGACTTCGCCGAAGTGACCGTTGGCCGGCCAGAAGTCGGAGACCCTCAGCCACTCGGGGTCGACGGCGCCGGAGGCGTAGTGCAGGTGAATGGTCTCCTCGCAGCGGCGCTCGGAGGTGATGAGCAGGTGCAGCCAGTCGGCGGGTGTGCCGTCGGGCAGGTGGATGAGCTGTGCCGCGCAGCGGACGTTGTCGGGTGCGACACCGTCGGGCTCCGGCAGGTCGAACTCGACGCCGGAGACGCGTATCCGGCCGGGCGGCAGGGTGCCGATGGGGAGGCTGTTGCCCCAGACGTTCAGCCGTCCGTTGCCCAGGGTGTCGGTGCCGGTGAACGCGACGCTGTTGAGGAGCGCCGAGAGGTCCACGGGCAGCTGGATGTGTTCTCTCGCCTCCCTGGGCCTGGCGCTGGCTGATTCGGTCATCTGAAGAGTCACTTCTTCGCCCTCCATGTACAGGGTGAGCTTGGCCCCTAGAGTCTACATAGACTCCATCTTGACTTTGAAGTGTCTGTTGATTTTGAATATCTACATCGCCCGATTCGAGCAGAGGCTTGAATAATCAACATGGAGAGTGCGATGTCTGTGGAGACCCTGGCGGAGAAGCCCGCGTGCCCCGAGTGCGCCGCCGGTGTGGCGCTGGCCGCCGACACCCAGGCGACCGAGATCGTGGTGTGCCCGGAGTGCACCGCCGAGCTGGAAGTCATCACGGTCGGCCCGATCGTCCTGGCGCTCGCCCCCGAGGTCGAAGAGGACTGGGGTGAGTAACAGCCCCCGGGCCGACGACGCGCTGCCGGTGGCGCTGGTCGCCTCCCGCGTGAGGTACGAGGAGAAACTGCTCCTCGAAGCCTTCCGGCGGCGCGGCGTCGACGTGGTCACCGTCGACGACCGCACCCTCGCCTACCAGGTCGGGGGGCCACGTCCGGCCTGGCGCACCGTGCTGAACCGGTCCCTGTCGGGCAGCCGGCGCCTGGAGGTCAGCCGCATGTGCGAGGCCTTCGGCATCCCGGTCACCAACTCCACGGCGACCACGGCCACCTGCGACAGCAAGATCGCAGGGACGCTCGCCCTGCACGGTGCCGGCCTGCCCGTCCCGGACACCGCCGTCTCCCTCAGCCCCGTCGGCGGACACACGGCCCTGGCACTCGTCGGCCTGCCCGCCGTGGTCAAGCCCGTCAACGGGTCCTGGGGACGCGGAGTGTGCAGAATCAACGACCAGGACTCGGCGGAAGCCGTCCTGGGCCTGAAGGAGAGCCTGCCCTCCCCGTCACAGCACCTCGTCTACGCGCAGGAATTCGTCCGCACGCCCCAGCGCGACATCCGCGTCATGGTCCTGGGGGACCGCGCCGTGGCGGCCGCCTACCGCACCAGCGACCACTGGATCAGCAACGCCGCCCGCGGAGCCCACACCGTCCGCTGCCCGCTGACACCGGAGATCGAGAGTCTGGCGATCCGGGCGGCGGCAGCGGTCGGCGGCGGAGTCCTCGGCGTGGACCTGCTGGAAAGCGACGACGGGCGCCTGCTGGTCAACGAGGTGAACAGCGGCGTCGAGTTCCGGGGAACAGCCGAGGCCCAAGGCGGCCAAATGTCCGCCGACGACCTCGCGGACGCCGTGGTCGACCACGTCCTCAACCTTCCCATCCCGCAGCACCCGGACAGCCGGGTCCCACCGAAGCAGGAGGGCGACAGCCCATGAGAGCCAGCGTCCTGGGGGGCGCCGGATACGTCGGGGGAGAGCTGGTCCGGCTTCTGCATGGACACCCCTCGATGGACCTGGTCCAAGCCACCTCCCGGCAGCACGCCGGAAAGCCGCTGCACAGCGCCCACCCCAACCTCCGCGGCGTCGCCGAGCCGGTGTTCACCGACCCGGACCGGCTGGAGAAGGTGGACGTGCTCTTCAGCGCCCTTCCGCGCGGGGTGTTCGCCGCCCGCCTTCCGGAACTCGCCAAGGTGGCCGACGTCCTGGTCGACCTCAGCCCCGACCACCGCCTCCACGACGAGGCCGAGGCCGCCCGGGTCTACGGCGCCGACGTCGAGCAGACGCAGACCGCCCGCGGGTTCGTCCCCGGCCTGCCGGAGCTCTACCGCGACCGCCTGACGGGCGCCGACCGCATCGCGGTGCCCGGCTGCATGGCCACCGCCGCGACCCTCGCCCTCCACCCCCTCGCCGCGGCCGGCCTGGTCAGCGGCGACGTCGTGGTCGACGCACGCACCGGATCCAGCGGCTCTGGCAACAAGCCCGGAGCGGGTTCCCACCACGCCGAACGCGCCTCGGCCTTGCGCCTGTACGGCCCCGTGGGCCACCGGCACGAGCCGGAGATCGCCCAGCACTGCGGGATCCGTGCGCGAATGACCGTCACCGGCATCCCCGCCGTGCGCGGCGTCCAGATCGTCGCGCAGGTCCGGCCGCCGCAGCCCGTCACCTCGGCCCAGGTGTGGTCCGCCTACCGGCAGCACTACACCGACGAGCCGTTCATCCGCCTCGTCGCCCAGCGCACCGGCCTCAACCGGCTGCCCGAGCCGCGCGTGCTGTACGGAGCGAACTTCTGCGACGTCGGCTTCGCCCTTGACGGGGACGGCGAGCGCGTCGTCGCCGTCGCCGCGCTGGACAACCTCGTCAAGGGCGCAGCCGGCGGAGCCGTGCAGAGCGCCAACATCGCCACCGGACTGGGCGAAGGGGAAGGCCTCAACTTCCTCGGACTCCACCCGATGTAAAGGGAACGACTGGCCATGACTCTCGTCATCAAGATCGGCAGTGACCTGGACACCGGGCCCGTGCTCGACGACGTCGCGGCACTGGCCGCGCAGGGGCACCGCATCGTGCTCGTCCACGGCGGCGGCCAGGAGGCCGACCGGCTCGCCCACCGGCTCGGCACACCTCCGCGACAGCTCCGCTCCCCTGACGGCACCAGTGCCCGCCGCACCGATCAGGACGCCCTCGACGCCCTCACGATGGCCCTCCTCGGGCGCGTCAAGCCCCAGCTCGTCGCAGGGCTCAGGCGACGCGCCGTCATGGCCGCAGGACTCTCCGGCGCTGACGCGGGCATCCTCACCGCCGTCCGCAAGAGCGCCCTGCGCGTGCAGGACGGAGACCGCGTCCGCGTCATACGCGACGACCTCAGCGGACGCGTCGTACGAGCCGACACGCGGGCGCTGTCCGCGTTGCTGGACGCCGGCATCGTGCCCGTGCTCTCGCCGCCCGCAGCGGCGGAGGACGGAACGCTGCTCAACGTCGACGCTGACCGGACCGCATCCGCCCTCGCCCTGGCACTGCACGCCGAAGCGCTCTTGCTCCTCACCAACGCCCCGGGAGTCCTCCGCGACCCCGATGATGCGCACAGCCTGATCCGTGCACTCGACGCGCAGGACCTCACCGACGAGGAGCTGCCCGGCTCGGCCCGCATCCAAGGACGCATGCGCCACAAGATCCGCGCAGCGAGCCAGGCCCACACCGGCGGCATCCCTGTGGTGACCATCGCCCCGGGCACCGGCACCGAGCCGGTGCGCGCCGCCCTGCGCGGCGACGCCGGAACCCGCCTGGTGACGGCCACCTCCCCGACAAGCCTGAGGAGCCCGGCGTGAACCCGCTCGGCGACTACCCCACCCGGCTGCTTCGTGGGCTGGTGTCCATCCCCTCCGTCTCCGGCGGCGAAGCCCGCGCCTCGGCCCACCTGGCCGGACAGATGGAGCGACTGGGCCTGCGAGCCCACGTCGACGCGGTCGGCAATGCCGTCGGCGAGATCGGCCCGCCCGGCGCCCCGACCATCCTGCTCCTCGGGCACATCGACACCGTGCCCGGCGACATCGCCGTCTGCCAGGTCGGCGACCTCCTCTACGGCCGCGGCACCGTCGACGCCAAGGGCCCCCTGGTGGCCATGGCCTGCGCGGCGGCACTCGCCGCACAGGCCAACCCCGACCTGCGCATCATCGTCGCCGGAGCCGTCGGCGAAGAAGTCCCCGGCTCCCGCGGCGCCCGACACCTGATGCGCACCCTTGCCGCACCCGACGCCGTCGTCATCGGCGAACCGAGCGGCTGGGACGGCGTCTGCCTCGGATACAAGGGCCGCGTGGGCGTCGACTACGAGGTCCGGCGCCCACCCATGCACACCTCCAGCCCGGAGGAGACCGCCGTCGAAGCCGCCAACCGCTTCTGGCAGGGCGTCAAGGGATACATCCACGACGTCTCCTACGGACACGAAGGCGTCTCCTTCGACGCGGCATCGGCCACCCTCGTCCAGCTCGACGGCGACATCCGCGCGGCCAGCGCGTCCATCACCTGCCGGGTCCCGGTCGGCTTCGACTTCGACCGCTTCCAGCGCTTCGTGGACGACTCCGCCGTCCAGGCCGTCGCCCGGCTCGACGAACGCGTCCCCGCCGTACGACGCGGCGTCGCCGACCCCGTGGCCCGCTCGCTGCGAGCCGCGATCCGCCGCCAGGGCGCCCGCCCCGTCCTGCGCCTGAAAGCCGGCACCTCGGACATGAACGTCATCGACGCCCAGTGGCCCGTACCGATGGTCGCCTACGGCCCCGGCAACGCGCACCTGGACCACACCGACGACGAACACATCGCTATCCCCGACCTGTACCGGTCCATCGACGTCCTGGCCGAAGCCCTGCCCGCCCTGCCCGCACTGCTGCCCGCCCGTCCCCTCCTCCACGCCGCCGCTTGAAGCGGGCGTGGAGCGCCACCGCGAAGGAGTCTGCCGCCATGGGGCGCGTCGACAACAAGACCGTCATGATCACCGGAGCCGGCCGTGCCCTGGGCCGGTCGCACGCACTGCTGTTCGCCGAGGAAGGCGCCGACCTCGTCCTCACCGACCTCGCACGGGACACCGGCGGTCCGTACCCCATGTCCGGCCGCAAGCTCCTGGAAGAGACCGCCCGCGAATGCCGGCGCCTGGGCAGCAGAGTCGTCACAGCCGTCGCCGACGTCCGCGACCAGCAGCAGATCGACGACGCGGTAGCCGCCGGCATCGAGGAATTCGGCGCCCTCGACGTACTCATCAACAACGCTGGCCTGCTCACCCCCGGCGGGGTGATGTCCCACCAGCTCAGCGAAGAGGACTGGCAGCTGGTGATGGACGTCAACATCAACGGCACCTGGCGCTGCGCCCGCGCCGTCCTGCCCCACATGGTGGAACGGCGCGCCGGCTCCATCGTCAACACCGCATCGACCGGCGGCCTCGTCGCCTTCGAGATGTTCTCCAGCTACGTCGCCTCCAAGCACGCCGTCGTCGGCCTCACCAAGGCCCTCGCCCTCGAGTACGGGCGCCTGGGCATCCGGGTGAACGCGGTGTGCCCCACTACCGTCGAGGCCGATCCGGACCTCCACACCCACAGCACCGACGCCGTCGCCGCATCGATCGGCAGCACTCTGGAGGACTACGAGCGCAGCTCCGCCTCCTACCACGCACTGCGCAGGCTCGTCACCGCCCGAGAGGTATCGGAGGCCTGCCTGTGGCTCGCCGCCGACACCGCCGGCGGAGTCACGGGCACCTGCCTGGTGGTGGACGGCGGGTTCACCGCCCGCTGACCCCACCACGCCCATCGCCCCTCGACCGAGACCGCCCAGCCCGTACGGAGACCTCCCTTGTCCGACATCGTTTTCACCATAGACGACGAGATAGCCCGTCGCCTCGCCGAACTGGACCCTCGACGCCGCGAACTGGCCCTGCAGCTGCTGGCCGAGAGTGCCGAGGCAGAGCCGACGACCGACGACACCATCACCCGGCGCCCCACCGGCGCCAGCAGTCCGCGCCTGTCCTACGAGCAAGAGCGCCTGTGGTTCATGGACCGCCTCGTGCCCTTCCGCGAGGTCTTCCACGTACCCACCGCCCTGCGCCTGACCGGCCCCCTGGACCTGGACGCCTTCCAGCAGGCCGTCCAGCGCACCGCCGAACGCCACGAGGCCCTGCGCACGGTCTTCACCGAGACCCCCGACGGCCCGGCACAGACCGTCCTGGACCACGTCGAGATCACCGTCTCCCTCGACGACCTGACCCTTGAAGACGCCCCCTGGCAGGAGGCCGAGAAGCGCGCGGCCGCCGCGGTGCTCGAACCCTTCGACCTCACCCGAGGCCCCCTGTTGCGGGTGCGGGTCTACCGGACCGCCGCCGAAGAGCACCTGCTGCTCATCGTCCAGCACCACATCGTCTCGGACTACTGGTCCCTGGGCATCCTCCTGTCCGAGCTGGGCGAGACGTACGCGGCACACACCCAGGGCAGCCCCGAGCCCCCCGCCCCGGCCCTGCACTACCCCGACTTCTCCGACTGGCAGCGCCACACCCTCACCGGCGCACGGCTGGAGCGAGAACTGCAATTCTGGAAACAGACCCTGCACGGCGCCCCCGACCTGCTGGAACTGCCCACCGACCGGCCCCGGCGGATCGAGCGCCGCACGCGCGGACGCTTCCACCCCGTGCGCTTCGCCCCCGCTCTCACCCGCGGCCTGCGCACTCTCGCCCAGCAAGAGGGCGCGACACTGCACGTCACCGTCCTCGCCGGGTACTTCGCCGCCCTCGCCCGCCACACGCGCCAGGACGACATCGTCGTCGGCGTGCCCGTGGCCGGCCGGACCAGGCCCGAGGTCCAATCGATGATCGGCTACTTCCTCAACTGGCTGCCCATCCGCGTCGACCTCAGTGACCGGCCCACCTTCACCGAGCTCCTGCGCCGGGTCAAGGACGCCTCCACGCAGGCCTTCACCCACCAGGATCTGCCCTTCGAAATGCTCGTGCAGGCCCTCAACACCCGCCGAGTCCCCGGCTCCACCCCCGTCTTCCAGACGTCCTTCAGCCTGCGCGACTCGGCCCCGCTCCCGCCCGCCTTCCCCGGCATCGGCACCGAATTCGCGGACCTGGGCGGGGGAGCGACCCACTACGACATCATGGCCGAGCTGTGGGAGGAGGACGGCACCGTCACCGGATACCTCCCTTACAACGACGAGCTGTTCGACGACAGCACCGTCGGCGCCTTCTTCGACCGCATGCACCGCCTCCTCGAAGACGCCGTCCGCCGCCCCGGCACCCCCGTCAGCGAACTCGACCTGCTCGGCGACCAGGAACGCCGGCGCATGCTCGGACGCCCTGCCACCGCCTCCGCACCCCCCGGCGACACCCTCCACGAGCGGTTCACCCAGCAGGCAGCGCAGCACGCCCAGCGCACCGCCGTGACTTTCGAGGACGAGCAGGTCAGCTACGAAGAGTTGGAGCGACGCTCCAACCGCTTCGCCCACGCCCTTCGTGCGCTCGGCGCCGGCCCCGGCCACAACGTCGCCGTCCACCTCGACCGCTGCGCCGACCTGCCCGCCGTGATTCTGGGCGTCCTGAAGACCGGCGCCGCCTACGTGCCCATCGACGCCGACACCCCGCCCCGGCGCACCGAGCGCCAGCTCACCGACTCCAGCTGCGTCGCGGTCGTCACGACCTCGGATCTCCACGCCCGCTACGACGGGACGACACCGCCGGCGCTACTCCTGGACGCCTGTGGCGAAGAGCTCTCCGCACAGCCGGACCACCCGCTGCCGCCGTCAGCGGTGGGACCCGACTCGCCCGCCTACATCATCTACACCTCCGGCTCCACCGGCACCCCCAAGGGCGTCGTGGTCAGTCACGCCAACGCCATCAGGCTGTTCACGTCCACCGAGGCCCTGTTCGGCTTCGGACCCGAGGACGTGTGGACGCTGTTCCACTCCCACGCCTTCGACTTCTCCGTGTGGGAGCTGTGGGGCGCCCTGCTGCACGGCGGCCGACTCGTCGTCGTCCCGCACTGGATCACCCGTGCGGCCGACGAGTTCACCGACCTACTGGCCCGCGAACAGGTCACCGTCCTCAATCAGACACCGTCCTCCTTCGCGCAGGTCAGCCGCATCGTCCTCGACCGCGGTGACCGCCTGCCCCTGCGCCATGTCATCTTCGGCGGCGAAGCACTGGACCCGGCCACCCTCGGAGAGTGGTTCGACGCCCACGGCGACCAAAGCCCGCGGCTGGTGAACATGTACGGCATCACCGAGACCACCGTGCACGTCACCCACCGCCTGGTGACCGTGGCCGACGTCCACACCACCGATTCCGTCATCGGCGAAGCGCTGCCTGACCTCTCCCTGTACGTGCTCGACGACGACCTCCAGCCGGTACCGCCCGGCGTACCCGGAGAACTCTTCGTCGGCGGCGCCGGCGTGGCGAGCGGATACCTCGGACGCCCCGACCTGACCGCCGAACGCATGCTCCCCGACCCGTACAGCCCCACACCCGGGGCCCGCATGTACCGAAGCGGCGACCTGGCCAAACGCCTCCCCGCCGGGGAACTGGTCTACCTGGGACGCGCGGACGATCAGGTCAAGATCCGCGGACACCGCATCGAACTCGGCGAGATCCGCTCCGCACTCTCCCGGCTCGACGAGATCGACGACGCGGTGGTCGTGGCTGGACCCGACGCGACCGGCACCCAGCGCCTCATCACCTACTACGTGCCCTCCGACAAGGCCGCCGACCAGCAGCCCTCCGCACGGGACCTGCGTCGGGCCCTCTCCCGCACCCTCCCCGACTGGATGGTGCCCGCGCTCTACGAACCTCTGGAGAGCATCCCGCTCACTCGCAACGGCAAACTGGACCGCAAGGCCCTCCCCACCCCCGGAAACGGACGCACCACCACCGAACGCGTCCACGTACCCCCCACCACCCCCACCGAGATCGCACTCGCCGCCATCTGGCAGGAACTGCTCACCCTGCCCCGGGTCGGCCAGGACGACGACTTCTTCCACCTCGGCGGACACTCCCTGATGGTGGTCCAGCTCGTATCCCGCATCAGGGAACGCCTGCACCGTGAAGTGCCCATCGCCACGCTCTTCCAGCACGCCGTGCTGCGCGACATGGCAGCAGCGGTCGATTCGGACGCCACCGCCTACGACGCCGGCCCCGGCCTGACGGTCGACGAGGACACCGCCCTCGCCGGCCTGAGCGAAGCCGAGATCGACGCCATGCTCTTCGCGCTGGACGAGAAGTGACCTCGTCTCTCCCCGACGCCCGGACCCACTCACCCCAGCGAGGACTCACCATGCCGCACGACACCCAGCAGACCGTCGAAGAACTCCTGCCCCTCACCCCGGCACAGGCCCAACTCTGGTTCGCCGAGACGCTCGAGACCGGCCGCACCCTCTACACCGAGTCCGGCGCCCTGCGCCTGACCGGCACCCTCGACTCCCAGGCGCTGGAACGCGCCCTGCTCAGCGCCGTCACCCGGCACGAGGCCCTGCGCACAGTGATCCTGCCGCAGGACGGCGTGCCCGCCATGCGCGTACTGCCCCCGCCGGCCGATCCGCCCCTGGAGACCACCGACCTGCGCGACGTCCCTGCCGCACAGCGCGAAGAGGCCGCACGAGCCCTGGCCACCGGCTTCGTCGAGCGTCCCACCGACTTGGCCGCCGGCCCGCTCTTCCGTGCCCTGCTGGTGCGGCTGGCCGACGACGACTTCCTGTTCGTCCTCGCCTGCCACCACCTGGTGTGCGACGCCGCCTCCGCAGCGATCGTCCTCGACGAGGTCATCCGTGACTACACCGCCTTCACCCACGGTCTGCCCTCCGGCATCGACGAGCCCGAGCTCCAGTACGGCGACTACGCCGTGTGGGAGCGAGAGACCCGCGAGGCAGCAGAGCCGGCCGAGGCCGACCACTGGCGAAAGGTCCTCCAGGACGTACCGACCGTCCTGGACCTGAGCCCTGCAACAACCCGCCCCGCGGTCAAGCGCACGGACGGCACACGCGTCGAATGCTCCCTCGGCGACGACCTCGCCGAACCGCTCCAGGCCCTGGCCCGCAGACACCGGACCTCCACCTACGTCGTGGCGCTCGCAGCATTCAGCGCGTTCATCGCACGCCGCACGGACCAGCACGACTTCGTGCTCGGCACCATGGTTCCCGGCCGGGACGCCGCCGAGCTGGAGCGCGTCGTCGGGCAGTTCGCCAACACGGTGCCCATGCGCCTGGACACCACGGGCAACCCCACCTACGACGAACTGATCCGCCGCTGCTCCCACGCCGTCATGGAAGCCGCAGGTCACGGTCGCCTCAGCCTCGGCCGCATCATCGAGCTCGCCGTGCCCGGCGGCGGCCGGTCCCCGGCCCGCAACGCCCTGGTGCAGCACCTGTTCCTGCCTCGACTGTCCCCCATGGAGACCGATGCCTTCGGCGGCCTCCACGCCGAACCGGTCGAGGTCGACCGCACCCGCGGCCGACTCGACACCATCACCGAAATCACCGTCTCCGCCGGAGCCGTCCGAGCCTGGGTGGAGTACGACACCGCACTGTTCGAGCACACCGCGGTTACCGAGCTGTTCAGCCAGTACGCCGACGTGCTGCGCACCTGGGTAACCGATCCGCGGCTGCCGATGTCCGAGCTTCCCGTCACGACCGTGGAAACTCCTGTTCCCGCGCACGAGGAGACGGCCCTCCGGACCGAGGGCGACAACGACTCGGCACTCCTGAGCCTCATCTGTGAAATGTGGGCACAGACCCTGGATCTCGACGCCGCCGACCCGGACGACGACTTCTTCGTGCTCGGCGGGCACTCAATGCTCTCCGCCCGCCTCGTCGGCCGGCTGCGCGAAGTCCTGGCCGTCGACGTTCCCTTGCGCACCCTCTTCGAAAACCCCACCCCCGCCCTCCTGAACTCTGAGCTCGAACGGCTCAATCCCGGGCTCGGCGAACTCGTCCAGGCCATCGCCGACGCCCAGGCAGACCCCCTGCACACCACTGAGACCCCGCAGACCCCCACTGGCACCAGCGAGCAGCCCGCCGGCCCGCGCCTCGTCCCCCTCACCGCGTCCCAGCTGCAGATCTGGCTGGCGGAGCAGATGGCACCCGGCTCCCTCACCCACACCGTGCCCATGCTCCTCACGCTCCGGGGCCCGCTCGACGCCGAAGCGCTGTGTGCCGCCGTCGCCGATGTCGTCGACCGGCAGGAGGCCCTGCGCACCACCTTCGTCGAGGTGGACGCCGAGCCCCGCCAGCGCATCGTCCCCCACCTGGAGACCGAAGTCCCCGTGGTGGACTTCTCCGGCCTCGCGCCGGCCCTACAGCTTCAAGCCGCGGCTGAGATGCGGCAGCAGACGGCGCACACCCCCATCGATCTCGCCGAGGGCCCGCTGTTCCAGGCACGCCTGGTCAAGCTGGGCGAGCAGGAGCACGTACTGCACCTGCTCTTCCACCATCTGGTGACGGACGAGGTGGCCATGACCGTCTTTATGCGAGAACTGTCCGAATTCTACCGGGCCAGGGCCGAAGGTCGTGATCACCGGCTGCCGCCCTTGTCCACGGACATCGCTGGCCTGGTCGCCGACGAGCAGGCGCTGCTCGACGGTGCCGAGGGCGACCGGTTGCGCCGCTATTGGACCCGTGAGCTAACCGGAGCGCGGGAGCTGACCCTGCCCACCGACCGGCCCAGGCCCCTCAAGCCCTCCCACGAGGGGGAGTTCCTGCAGGGCTGGGGCCCCGGCGAGCTCTTCGACCGCATGGCGGCAACGGCGCGCAAGGACCGCACGACGGCTTTTAGCGTCTTCCTCACGGCCGTCACCACCCTCTTGCACCGCATGAGCGGTGAGGACGACATCGTCATCGGCATCCCGTGCGAGAACCGCACTCAGCCCGGCGCCGACCAGCTCATCGGCTGCTTCCTCAACGTCCTGCCCTTGCGGGTGGACTGCTCGGGCGACCCGACGTTCCGGGAACTCCAGCGCCGCGTCGGCGAACGCCTGCTGGAGGCGTACGACCACCAGCGACTGCCCCTCGCGGAGATCGTCGACGCCGTCCGCCCGGAACGAGCGGACAACAGGCTTCCGCTCTTCCAGATCACCTGCGAGCTGCAACTGGCCACGTGGATGCCGCTGGACCTGCCCAGCGTCACCGCCGAGTACGAGCTCGTCTCTCACGGCACCGCCCGCTACGACATGGCCTTCCACGGACAGGCCCACCCGGACCGGCTGAGCGTGGCGGTGGAGCTCAACACGGAACTGTGGGAGAAGAAGACCGGACTGCGCCGGATCGACGACGTGCTCGCGATCCTGGGTCAGGCACTCACCGGAACAGGGGCCGACACTCCGCTGTCCGCGTTCGACCTCGGCTGAGGGACCGGGATGGGGTGGTACGGCGCGTTGCTCCGTACCACCCCGCTGCCCTCTCCACGCGTCCACTGGGTCAGTCCCCGGAGCGCGGTGCCGCTGGATCGAGAGGCGGGTCAAAACGCTGCATTAGCCGCATCAGCGACCGACGGCAACCGTTCCGCCAAGGCCGGACCCGGGGCCGATGATGTCCCCGCGCACGCACCGGCCCGACCGCCCTCGCCCGGCGAGCCTGCCCGGGTCGGCCGGTCATACGGTCCGTACGGAAAGGTTGCGCACCACGCCCGTGCACAGTTCCAGGTGCTGGACCTCGGCTTCCAGGGCCTTCTTCGGCACCTCGGTCTCCTCGCCGAAGAGCTGGACGTCGACCTTGCCGTCCTCCAGCTCCCACACACCCACGACGCGCCCGCGGTGGACGACGATGGGGGAGATCCACCCCGACGTCCTGCTGACAGCCTTGCGCCGGTCGGCGGACACGATCCGGGTGTCACCGGTCCCCGGCCCCAGGACGTACTGGTCGAAGCCGGCCAGCAGCCGGACCTCCTCAGAGGGCTTGGTCTTGCCAAGCGCCTCGACATCCTCCGTCCGCGCGTAACAGGGGACGCCGTCCACCTCGACCTGCGTCAGCTGGCCGCCCAGCGAAGCGAACCAGCCCCTCAAAGCCGCCTTGCGGGACGAGTTGCGCGTCAGCCACGCATCGAACGTCTCCGCAGTAGCCGGACCCTGCGATCCCAGGTAGGCGGGGATGACGATGCGGGCCGCCTCCTCCGGGTCGGGTATGCCGCTCCATCCGGGCAGCCACGACCGCGGGGAAACGAACGTGATCTTATTGCCCTGACTGGGCCCGTGGCACAGACGCCCCATCCAAGCCAGAGGCTTCAAGACCGTGCCCCAGCCCGATGTGAGCTGCGGGCGCAGGGCCTCAAAGCCACCGCGCTCGATCAGTGCGGTGGTCAGCTCCTGGCGCGTGAGCACCTGGCCGTCCAGAGCCTCATCGACAGCCGCGCCCAGATCCTTCATCTGGTTGGGAGTCACGCCGAACGTCTTCTGCCACGAAGGCTTCTCCCACGTGCGGGCCGCGGCCATCAGCGAGAGGTAGGACCCCATGTGGTCCGCCGTGAGGAGATGAAGGGTGCCACGCATCGCCCAGGTCTTGACGACCGAGCGTGCTTCCAGGGCATCGCGGACCGCGCTCGCCCGGGGCTTGCGCTGACGAGTGAAGACGGCAAGCTCCGCGGATGAGGCGACCTGCGCCTGCACGCCTGCTAGCTGTCCGACAAGCTGCTCCACCGTCGCGGTGGTGCGTGGCGTCAGGCTCTGCTGCCGGAGCCTCCACGCCAGCACCTGGGCCTGGGTCACCTTCATAGGAACACTCCCCTCAGTTCGGGTTTCGTAGTCTGCCTGGCCGCCGTCGCATGGGCATCCCGCGGCCTGGAGCGTTGCTGGAAGGCTTCTGGAGAGCGCTCCTGCCGGGCCTCAGCGCGCCTGCGGCGGCTCCGCAGCTCCTCGCAGATCTCACACCGGTTGCCGGACGACCACAGGATCCCTGACTCGCAGTCGGGATTGGGGCAGCCCCAGCGCCGCAGCGCTGCGCCGAGGATCCAGCGTCCGGGGTCCCGGATCTCCTGGATGTCGGTGGTGGCCCACCTCGCCTGCAGGCGGTGGCGCAGCCGCTGCGGGGTCGCGCCCTGTTCGTCGAGCTGTCGGCCGATCTCCCGAGCGATCTTGCGGGCCACGAAAACGTTGGTGACACGCGCCATCAGCCAGCGGACCGGTTCCAGCACCAGGTGGACGCGCCCGCTGAAACTCAGAGCAGGTCCGCGGTAGGGCCGGCTTGTCGCGGCAGACGGCGACGCGGGTGCGCCGTGCGACCTCGGCTTCACGTTACAGGTCGGATGGTCGGTTTGTTTTTGGTCTAGACCTGTGCGGTCGTCCACAGGCTGCTCGCGCGCTACGAGCTGTGTCTCGCCTCCGGCGGATGGCGAGACGGCCCCCGGCTCTTCAGGTGATGTATCTCCTGGGTCTTCCTTATACACGAGCGATCCGTCACGAATGACGGAAGCCGACCCCTCATCCACCACCGGAGTCGGCCGGTCAGGAGACGCCGCCTCCGCTGCGGTTTCCCCCACGGGGGCGTCGCCGGCGAGAGGGCTGGAATGGGCGGTGAACACATGCCGTCCTCGGGCGCCGGAACGACGGCTGACCGTGATCCACTGCATCTCTTCCAACTGGTCGACCAGTCGCCCTGCCGTGTGCGCCGTCACCGGTCTGCCGGCTTGCCGGCCCCTGTGGTGGGGCAGGTGCCGGGCTATCTCGGCCTCGGACAGGGGAAGCCGACGCGTCACGGCATAGCTGATGACCGCGTAAGCACGCAGCTGGCGCGGTGTCAGCCGCTCGCAGGCCATGACGGGAAGCCAGACGAACCGCTCGCCGGATTTGAGCGGGCGAACCGTACGCAGGGCACTCGTGCCGTGCCCACCACGAAGCGAACGGCGTTGCGAGGTCAGCTCCACCACGTTGTCCGGACCAGGCCGTGAGAGCTCGGCACAGCCACGCTCCACCGACGACGTACTCACGCCCAAGTAGCGGGCGATCGTTTCTATCTTCGCCGTGCAGGCGCCGCTTTGCTGCGCGAGAGCCGCGACCTTCATGTAGACGCTCAACGCCACGTCGGATGAGGACGGCTGGGTCACAAGGCGCAGAGGGACCTTCACGCGTTGCCTGCGAACCGGTGTACCGGACGGTGGCTGGGGCGCGGCAGAAGTAGATGGTGCGGTAAACGAACGGGAAAGGATCCGTCCGTCAAGCGACCTGGGCTGGCCGGTGATAGTTGGGTACTGCATGATGGATGGCGTCTTCTCTTCAGGAAAAACAAAGCCCCTGAAACTCTGTGAGACCCACTGGGATGGTGCCCTATGTGGTCCTCGGGGCCTGGTTGGTTACTGCTGTCGACAGCCCGGGGCTGACGTCCCGGTGGTGGTGCACTGGGATGCGTCAAAAGAGCGGGGCTGAAGCATTGATGGGCTTCCGCCCCGCTCTTTTTTGCTGGGGTGGCGTCATCGAGCCCGGTCTTGCTCTCGCGCTGAACGGCGGATGTGCATTCAGGAGAGGGAAGCCCGCACGACGAGGTCGCTGGTGAAGACGGGACTTCCGTCCTGTATGCCCGTCACCTTGACCTGGAGACTCCCCGCTTCATCCGTCGGTGAGAGCCCGGCCTCGATCCAGCAGGGGCTGGCGAATTCGGCGTATTTGTGGAAGACGGTGGACGCCGTGTGGACGGTCACGGGCAGGGGAGCCGTCAACGCGGTAGCGGCCTGACGTGAGGCCTCCAGGAGGACCATGCCGGGGATGTGGTCCCCGCCGTGGTCGAAGAGGATCGGGTGCCGGGGGTCAGGGCTGAGCAGCCAGCGCCTGGGACCGTCACCGGGCGCGAGCACGATGTCGACGGGCAGGGTGCGCCCGACGCTCGCGGGAGTGACGGGCTTGTGCGGGGTCATGGCCGTGAAGTCGGCGGTGAAGAGGTCACCGCGGATGCGTCGGTAGGTAGTTGGCGTGAGGCAACTGAACCGGCCACCGCCGGTGGCGGCAACCTGCCCGCGCCGGTAGATCGTGATCTCCATCCGGAACTCAGCCAGCCGGTTCCCCTTCCAGCGCAGATCGGTGCAGTGGGCCTCCAGGTCGAGGTCACTCGGCGTGCTCCCGATCGCGAGGTGCTCCTCGAACGCGGTGAAGTGGAGGTCCCACATCAAGAACTGGTGCCCAAGGGGCACGCCGAACTCTGCATGGGCCAGGTAGAGCCCGGTCTGTCTGATGGTCTCCGCGGCCTGAAGGGGGTCGTGCCGCGTCCCGTCGACCGAGGTGAAGAAGGTGTGGGCTCTGGGCCACTGGCCGGTCAGGGAGAAGTGTGCGGCGTCTCGTCGGGTGCAGCTGCTGAGAAAGACCTCAGCATGGCAGGCGCGATGGACGAGTTCCCTCGGGACTGTGGCCGTAAGTCCGCGCGTCGCGGGAAGACCTGACGGCCCCCCGGCCGGTCCCATGAGCGTGGATGTCGTGCCGGACTGAAGCGTCAGCAGGGCCATAAACCTCTCGCAATCCCCAGTGCGTAGGTGGCGGCGGAGTGTCCCGCCGTGTCGATAAGATACGTACTCACCGGTATGCTTATCAAGCCAATGTGGCCAGTTTGCTTAATGCCACGTAAGTCCGATTTTGGGGGGAGATGAGAGTGTATGTCGATGGCGCGTCAAGAACGAGCGGTACGAACGCGCAAGGCGATCGTGAACGCCGCCGCCGCAGTGTTCGACGAGTGCGGGTACGAAGCAGCGACGATCTCCGACATCATTGCCCGGTCGGGCATGACCCGCGGAGCCCTGTACTTCCACTTCGCGTCCAAGGAACAGCTCGCCCAAGCCGTCCTGGAGGAGCAGGTCCACGCAGTCCCCGAGGTGCCGCCGCAGGGGCTGGTGCTCCAAGAAGCCGTAGACCGCGGCTTGCTGCTCGGCTACCTCCTCCCGCGCGAGCCGGTGCTCCGGGGAAGCGTGAGCCTGACAGTGGAGCAGGGCACACGCGAGGGCGTGGACCGCAGCGAGCCCTACCGTGCCTGGACGCACGAAAGCGTCCAGCTCTTCGAAGCCGCCAAGCGCAATGGTGAACTGCTTCCCCACGTCGACACGCAGGAGGTCGCCGCCCTCTTCGTTGGCGCTTTCGGCGGAGTCCAGCTGATGTCCCAGGCCATGACGAACCGCGAAGACCTCGACGTACGCCTGTCAGTGCTCTACAGACTCGTGATGACTGCCATCGCCACGCCGGGGGTCCTCGTGCAACTGGACATCGCCCCCGACCGTGGCGCACGTGTCTACGAGGCGGCGATGAAGAGGCGGGCCGTCGCGCCGCAGACTGAGATCACGTAGGAGCGATCCCGTTCTCTGAACCGGAGCAGGTGGAGGCCCGAGCGATTGACGCAGGGGGGGGCGGGCCAAAACCTGACGCCTCTACGCCGAGACCTCCCCTGCGCCGAATGTGCAACGCATAAGGATCGGAGCAGGCTCATGAACTCTTCTCGCTGCCCACACCTTCTTGACCTGGCAGGACGTGACATGGCAGGCGAAGCCGAGATCTTGCGCCGGCAGGGACCGGCCGCCCTCGTGGAACTGCCTGGCGGTGTCACGGCCTGGTCGGTCACCCGCCACGACTACGTCAAGCGGGTGCTGCGTGACCCCAGAGTGTCCAAGGACCCCAAGCAACACTGGCCTGCCTTCACCGACGGGCGCATTGGCCCCGACTGGGCGCTGTACCACTGGGTCTCCGTCGAGAACATGCTGACTGCATACGGCGAGAACCACGCCCGGCTCCGCCGCCTGATCGCGGGAGCCTTCACCGCACGCCGGACAGAAGCCATGCGGCCGCGCGTCGAAACCATTACGGAGCACCTGCTGACTCGCCTGGGGGAGGTTCCGGCTGGCAGGGAAACGGATCTCCGCACAGGTTTTGCCCACCCGCTCCCCATCCACGTCATCTGCGAACTCTTCGGCGTCCCTGAGGAAAGCCGTCCCGTCCTGTGTGCCGGAGTCGACGAGTTCATGCGTACATCGGCAACCGCCGAGGAAGCGCAAGCCGCACAAAGGTCCGTGTATGCAGTCCTGGCCGACCTGGTCGGGGCCAAGCGTGCGGAAGCCGCGGACGACCTGACCTCAGCCCTGACCGCAGCCCAGGCCGAGGACGGCTCGCGGCTCGGCGAACAGGAACTCGTCGACACCCTCTTGCTGGTGATCGGCGCCGGCCACGAGACGACCGTGAATCTCCTGGCCAACACGATCGTCGAACTCCTCACCCATCCCGATCAGCTGGAACTGATCAAAGACGGGCGGGCGTCATGGCAGGACGCCGTGGAAGAGACGCTGCGGGCCCGGGCACCGATCGCCCACCTGCCCCTGCGGTACGCGGTCGAAGACATCGACCTCGACGGGCTGCTGATCCGTGCGGGCGACCCGATCATGATTTCCTACGCCGCCGCCGGCCACGATGAAGACCGTCACGGGCCCACTGCTCAAGCATTCGACATCACGCGAGCGACACGCAGGGACCACGTCGCCTTCGGATACGGAGCCCATCACTGCATCGGAGCGCCGCTGGCCCGCATGGAGGCGGCCATCGCTCTGCCTGCTCTCTTCGCCCGCTTCCCGCAGATGACGCTCGCCCGCCCGCAAGGCGCCCTGGAACCCTTGGAATCGTTCATCACCAACGGCTACACCTCCCTTCCCGTCGTTCTGAAGCCGGCAACCGTCCGAGTCGCCTGAGCGCTCTCAAAGGGGAAAGCGTGATCGCAGTAACGGGGGCCACAGGGACCGTGGGACGTGAGGTCACACGGCGCCTGGCCGAGAATCATCCTGTCCGAGTGCTCACCAGGCAGTCGGCCAAAGCCGCCCGCATGGGACTGCCGGGACAGGTAGTCGAAACAGATTTCAAGGACAGGGAAGTCCTCAAGAGAGCTCTGGAGGGAGTCGCGGCCCTCTTCGCGGTAGTGCCTGACCCCTTTCACCCGGAATGTGACGAGCGTCTGATCGAAGCAGCCCGCGAGAGCGGAGTCCACCGAGTGGTGCGCCTCTCCGCCCTGGCGGTCGAGGATCCGGAAGCGGACGACTTGATCACACGCTGGCACAGGGAGTGCGAGGACAGGCTCCAGGCCTCGGGACTCGCATGGACGGTGCTTCGCCCTCGCGCCTTCATGTCCAACACCTTGGCCTGGGCTCCCTCGATCCGGACCAGCGGGACGGTGTGGTCATTGCACGGGGAAGCGCGCAACGCGTGCGTCGACCCCCGCGACATCGCCGACGTCGCGGTGCGAACCCTGACGGCACCGGGACATGAAGGAAAGGTCTACCGCCTCACCGGGCCGGAGTCCGTCTCGCCATATGAGCAGACCGAACAGCTGGCGCGTGTGCTCGGGCGCCCCCTTCGCTTTAAGGAGCTGACCTATCGTCAAGCCCGCAGCAGCATGCTGGAGCGATACCCGGAGCCTGTGGTCCAGGCGCTGCTGGACAGTGCCGAACGTCAACTCCTCGGCAGCAAAGAGCGAGTGGAGCACGACGTCGAGACGGTCACCGGCTGCGCGCCGCGCGTGTTTCACACCTGGGCCAGCGATCACCGGGCATACTTTCGTTAGTCGTCGACTGACGTGCAATCAACTGTAGGGCGGCAGCGCTCGCGCGCTGCCGCCCTACAGTTGATTTGACGGCCTTGCTTCGAGTCCTGCTGCCGAGGCTCCTGCCGGCTCTCACCGGTCAGTAGTCCACCAGTCTGACCCACTCAAAAACCGGTCCATTGGTTTGTTACAGTAATCAGCTGAACGACTTTGGGGGGTCGTAGGGTCGCCGCTGATCTCTTGAACGGACGTTTCGTGATGGTATCAGGTCATATGTCCAGATCTCTGGAGGTGGCGTCCCCGCGCGTCCAGCACCCCGCCGGGACTTTCAGTAGCGAAGCCGACACCTCGGTCGTCCAGCTGCGCGTCCGCCGTAAGGCGGGAGTGCGCAGTGCCTAAGCAGGAACGCGCCATCCGAACCAGGCGGGCACTGATCAACGCTGCCGCGGTGGTCTTCGTGCGGGACGGGTTCGCTCCGGCCACCCTTGCCGCAATCAGTTCCCAAGCGGGCGTGAGCAACGGGGCATTGCACTTTCACTTCGCCAACAAGAGCGACCTGGCCGAGGCCATAGAGGGCTACACCGAAGAGGTGTTGCAGTCCCTCACCAGCCACCCTCCATACCAGGCGCAGTCCGCCATGCAGCGGCTCATCGACACCACTCACGCTCTGGCCGTCGTTCTGCGTGAGGACATCGTCGTGCGAGCGGGCTTCGAGCTCTCGAGCGACGTGACGCGCAAGGACGGCACCGACTTTCAGAGACGCTGGCGGGACTGGGTCGAAGCCGTCTCGACCCGTGCGGACGTCGAAGGGGCCCTGACCGAAGGCATCTCTCCTCGAGACGTCACGTCAACGCTGGTCGCCTCCACGCTGGGATTCGAGCTACTCGGGCGCAAGGACCGGCAGTGGCTCTCCCGGGAAACTCTTGGAAGATTCTGGGAGTTGATCCTGCCGCGGCTCGCAGTGGAGAAGGTCTGCAGCCAGCTCAACCCGCACGGGCCCGGCCCCCAGGCGCTAAGGGCCTGGGCCGGCAGGTGGGCATAAGTAAGTCCTACCTCTACCCGCACTCCCCGGGACGTTCGGCGCCTCCCAGGCGCCTTGTCATGCCATGCGCTCCGCCCGTCTTTCTATGAAATGCCGTGTTCGCATGGCTTGTGGTACTCCGCACGACTTGGGCGCAATGGATGGTCGGATCGAGCCACGGGTACCGTGGTGCGACTTGAAAAACCGGTTGTATGGTTTTTTAATAGAGGCGGTTGCGGTCACGCACACCAGGGGCTGTTCGAAACGGGAGAGACGATGGATGTTCAAGTGCTCGGGCCGCTCGAGGCGAGCGAACGCGGAGCCTCTGTGGTGCCGAGCGCCGCGAAGCCCCGCCAACTCTTGGCCATCCTCGCGATCCACGCCGGGCAGGTGGTCCCCACCCAGTCACTGATCAGGGAGCTCTGGGGCGACAACCCGCCGCGTAGCGCCCAGGCCACTCTGCAGACCTACGTCATGCAGCTGCGGGCCGCGGTCGCCGCAGCCCTGCGCCAGGCTGGAGTGACGACGGACGTCAAGCAGGTGCTCGTCACCCGCCCCGGCGGCTACCTCCTCGACATACAGGGCGGAACTCAGGACGTCCAGGAGTTCGAAGACCTCGCCGCTGCTGGATACAAGGCCCTCAACGACGGTGACGCCGCAGGCGCAGCGTGCCGGCTGAGAGAAGCACTCGCCCTCTGGCGCGGCCCCGCCTTCTCGGACGTCCAAGTCGGCCCGCTGCTCGAGATGGAAGCACACAGACTTAAGGAAGCGCGGCTCTGCGCCCTCGACCGGCGGATAGGGCTCGACCTCAGACAGGGGCGCCACCGCGAACTCCTCGGCGAACTCTCCGTGCTGGTCCAGCAACACAGCACCCACGAGAGCCTCTACGCCCAGTACATGGTCGCCCTCTACCGGTCCGGAAGACGAACGGAAGCGCTAGAGGCATACCAGCGCCTGCGCAGCAGACTCGTCACCGACCTCGGGCTCGAACCGTCCATGCAGCTTCGCGAACTCCAGCACGCGGTGCTCACCGCTTCACCGATTCTGTACGAAGAAACAACACAGCAGCACCAGAGGCAACCGCTAATGGCTGGGTGATCAATATGCAAGACAGGTCAGAGCGGACACGCCGGAAGCTGGTGTCAGCGGCAGCCGAAGTGATCGACAAGGTCGGCTACGCAGAAGCACGCCTCAGTGACATCAGCGCAGCGGCGGAGGCAACGAAAGGAGCCGTCTATTTTCACTTCTCCTCGAAGAGCGAACTGGCGACAGCGGTGCAAAAGCGGGGTTGTACATTGCTGAACGTCACGATCGGCGAACTTTGTCGCCGTGAACAGTCAGTACTGCAGACGCTGATCGACGTGACGCACGCGCTGGCGTACTGGGTGTCCTTCGAACCCACAGTCCGAGCAAGCATCCGAATCGGCCGTGAGCGGGTTGGGCACGAATCCCACTTCATTGACTACCACCTGTTCTGTGTCATGGCGGCGCGCAACCTAATCCGCCAAGCCCGAGCAGAGCGGCTACTGCAAGACCAGCTAACGGACCAGGCCTTCGAAGCCCTGGTAGCAGCTTTCATCGCCGGAACCGAGGCCGACGCCTGGAGCGGTATGCCGTACAGCCAGATCGCGGGTCGACTGGAAGCCGTGTGGGACCTGGCATTGAATGGCGTAGCCCGCAGCAGACCCGAAGGAAGGCTGCGTAGCTCTGCGCCCGGTGGGTGGGAAGACAGCCTCACCGAGTGGCGCCTTCAGGATTCGACAGGGTGACGGAAACCCCCGCGAGGTGCTGCGCCGGGTCTCGCAGCGCCCGCACCTTGTGACGATTGCCGCAGCCCCGCATCGCGCACCACCGTCGTTGACCCGGGCGCGATGCGACGACCAAGATCAAATGGTGCGTAGTCGTTCACGGCCGCCGCGAGCTTCCACCCAGGTTCACGGCGTCGCCGAGGCCAATGTTGAGCCCCTGCCCACCAAGAGGTGAGTGAATGTGAGTGGCGTGCCCGCGAGGATACGGGTGTCCCTTCGCCATTGCATCGCGTACCGCCGCGAACCGAATGCGCCCAGGCGTGCAGCGACGGCGACGAAGCACACAGATGTGAAAGCCGAGCATCTTGGGGTGAGACAAGAACGAGCCACCCCTCATCTCATCTGTAACCCCTCCGCCCCCATCGAGCGCAGACACCTCTCTCTTCCGCACCACGATTCCATCATCCGTGAATCAGCCGACAGCGACCGGAGGCGGATGAAGTTGACTTTATGCGCCAAGCTCAGCAGTTAGGCCTTGGCGTGCGCGTAGCACTCGACCACGGCTGTGGTGAAGGGGAACCGCACGGGTGTTTCGCCGAAGACGATCCGTCCGGCATGGTCACCAGCCATCCGTATCGCTTCCGCTACCGCTTCTACTTCCTCCTCTGGACAGTGGACGATCACCTCGTCGTGCTGGAAGAAGACCAACTCGGCGCACAGCCCGGCCAGCGACTGCCGCAGCGCGGCGAGCACGATCAGTGCCCAGTCGGCGGCGCTTCCCTGAATGACGAAATTGCGGGTGAACCGGCCGCGGGCGCGAACGCCGGCTGTGAGGCCAGGAACTGTGGAGTCTTCTTCCTGGGGGAGCCCTGCTTCGTCGTGGTCAGCGGTGGATGAGGGAGGGGACGTGCGGCCCAACCATGTACGAACCAACCCACCCTCCTCGCCTGCTCGAGCTGCGTCGTCCACGCAGGCGACGGCCAGGGGAAAGCGTCGGCGCAGGTCGGCCATGTGTTTGAGACCGTTCCCAGAAGTCTGACCATAGATCGCTCCCAGCATGGCGAGCTTGGCCTTGTCTCGGTCACCGGCGAAGGCGTGCTCGGCCAGATCCGCGTACAGATCACGGCCACTGCTCGCGACGTCCATGAGCCCCCGGTCACGCGAGACTGCCGCCAGGACGCGCGGTTCCATCTGGTCGGCGTCCGCCACAACCAGCCGCCATCCCGGATCAGCGATCACCGCCCGACGGATCACCCGGGGAATTTGCAACGCCCCGCCACCATTGGTGGTCCATCGCCCCGAGACCGCGCCACCAGGCAAGTACTCCGGCCGGAACCGCCCGTCACGGACCCAGGACTGCAGCCACGACCAACCATGGGCTGTGTATATCCGGTAGAGCTTCTTGTACTCCAGCAGCGCCGGCACGGCCGGATGATCGACCCGCCGCAGCTCCCAGGCACGCGTCGAGGACAAAGAAACCCCTGCACGCGCGAAGGCCCTGACGATGTCGGCTGGCAGATCAGGCCGCACACGCTCGCCGAACGCCCGCGATATCTCCTGCGCCAGCTCGGACAGCCGCCGCGGCTCCTGACCACCCGGATATCGTTCCCCCAACAGTTCGTCCAACAACTGGCGATGCACGTCCGCACGCCATGGCACCCCAGCCCGCCCCATCTCGGCCGCCACCAACATGCCTGCCGACTCCGCGGCGAGTAGCAGCCGCATCCGCCCGGAATGCTCCAGCCGCTCCGTACGGGCCAGCTGGCCCTGGTAGACCTCCAGGAGTGCTTCCAACCCATCGACCCCGGGCGGCAAGGGAACCGGTCCTGGTTCGAACAGTGACGGCTGCGGATCCGCCGCCCTCAGCGGCGGATCCGCCGGTACCGGCAGCCCGCGTAAGCGCGCCCAAGCGGCCGCCAGAGAACGCGGCTGACCGGACTGGCCTTCCTCGTGGCCGATCAACAGCGCTTCGGCAGCCTCCACGTCATAACACCGCTCCACGCGCACACCAGCCGAGAGCAACTCCTCATACACCTGCGTGGTGGACCTCCATACCCACCGATACACCTCTGGCCGCGAGCGCACGGCCTCGGCCAGGCTCCGCTCGACCACCAGAGGGCCGGCGGCACGCCCGGCACCGTCGAGCGGACAGAGCTGGACACCCGCACCGTCTGACCCCGCCGCCACTGCCCATCTCACGCCAGAAGTCTCGCACCAGGGTCTGACAAGGGGCTTGCCTGGGGGTGCTCCCCTCGCGGTATTCCGCCGCCTCCGCTGACGCTGGGTGCGGCCTCCGCAGGATCCAGTACCGCAGCCACCTCATCAACGGCTGCCTCACCGCACCGGCCCCTCAGGGTTCTCTGCGATGTGCCGGTTTGGTGTCAGTGGGTGGGTGTCGGTGACGGCATGCCAGATGGGTGTGTTTTCTCTGGTTGGGCTTTGAGTGAGGGAGGGGTGACTGTCGTGGCGCGGTGCATGCGACGGCCATAGCTGTCACAGGCCGGTACACCCCACCCCGCTCCACTGTCTCGGGAACGGCACTTCTGACCAGATGACAGCGGGGCCGGCCAGGATCACCCTGTCCGGCCCCGCTGTTGTTCCCGGCTGCTCACTGGCTGAGGCGGATGCGCGGCCCCCACACGAACTCGAGGTCGTCCAGGAAGACGGTCTCCAGCTCCTTCTCCCATTGGCCGCGCAGGAGGAACGGGGCGTTCTTCATCCGCTCGATGATGACCAGGGTCTCGGGCTGTCCGATCAGCGCGTACCGGCCGTGCGAGGCGGGCCTGCTGCCCGGCCCGTGCGTGCGCAGCAGGATTGCCAGCCTTCGGACCGTCCCAGCCCGTACGCCACACCCTAGGCGGCCGCGTGTCCTGCTTAAGCGACGGCACGCCGCCACCCCTTCTGGCCCCAGCCTTCACCGACGAACCACGATGTCGTCGGCCTGCTCGTGTCCGATTCCGGCGGCCTGCGACCAGGCCACGTGCTGTGCGCGTTCACGCTCAACTCGTCGGAACGGCAGTGCTGTTGGGCTCATTGCGACGCTTTCGCACACCAATCTGCACGTTCGTGCGAGCTTCGTACTTATGTCGTTGACGTTTCGGTGCACGCACCATAGATTTTCTCGCGTCTCACCATGCAAAGGAGCAACTTGTGAAGAAGCGTCTGATAGGCATGTTCTTAGCTACGGCAGTCCTTGCCCCGACGTTCATCGTCACGGGCTCTGGGCAGGCGCAGGCCGCCAGCAGGACCGTTCAGTGGAAGAACAAGAAAACCGGCAAGTGCCTTTCCTCGATCCATGATGTGGTCGAGACAGATGGGTGCCACTTCCGGGTTACGAACTGGCGCGAGACGAAGCACTCCGACGGGACTTATACCCTCACGAACAGCACCGACGGGTGGTGTCTCGACAGCAAGCGGGACCACACCGTCTACACCCTTAAGTGCAACGGCGGAAAGAACCAGAGGTGGCGTGAGGTCAAGGACTCTTCAGGCTGGCGGCTGGTGAACAAGGCCACGCGTTTCACCCTCGGAGCGAGGCCGGACGGATCTGTTTACGCAGACTTCGACGGCGGCATCAAGCACCAGCGCTGGAGCTGACCTTCGCGGCCCCACCCCGTCGGAGCGTCCCAGGGCCGCTGCGGGTGCCGTAGGGTGCGTCGGATTGGTCTTCTCTTTGGGCGTGGGTGCTCGGGTCTTGGTGGCTGGGGTGCGCATGATGCGTCAGCTGGTGCGCGGCGCGGTGACGGCGTGGACCAGGACGACGACGGCCTGGCGGGCGGCGCCGCCGCGGACCCACGGCCCGATGTAGCGGACCTGATCGGCCGCCCAGTCACCCGCACGCCGCCAGGGGCGCAGTCGCCCGAGGAGATAGCCGGCGGCGAGCGCGGCGGCCGCGGTGACGACGATGCCCATCACGACCACCGCATCCCGATCGCGGACAGTTGCTCCACCCGTTCCGGGGACAGCGTGGCGGCCCTGCTCCGCTGGTTGCTGATCCATGCCCCGAGACGGAACTGGAGCTCCCAGCCGTCCTCGGAGAGCACGGTCTCGACGTGCTTGCGGGGGACCTGGAGGTGTCCTTCGCGTTCGAAGAACTGCCGGGCGGCCGCGAGGTTGGCGGTCCACTTGTCGGCCTGCGTAGGGCGGGGCTTCGGCTTCTCGTCCTCGCTGGCGGGCTGGATCCCGAGGATGTGTTCGCACATCCACTGCTGCACGGTCGTCAGCTTCTCCCAGCCCAGCCGCTGCGCCTTGACCCATCGTCCGAGGTCTTCGCCCTGGCGGACGACGTCGCCCGTCTTGGTGGGCAGCGCCTCGCCGGCGTCCAGGTGCATCCGGACGAGGTGGAAGCAGCGCTGCCAGGTGACCGGCCGGTTCGGGCACCAGGACGGGTCGATGTCCTCCAGCTGCTCGCGCCGTTCCGGCGACAGGGCGCTGGCCCACGAGTCGACGGGGAGTCCTTCGGCCTGGCGCTGTTCGAGCTCCTGGGCGCGCCGGGCGGCGGCGCGGGCGTTCTTTAGCCAGATGCCGACCTTGTAGCCCTGGTGGGCGGCGTCCAGCGGGGCCAGGAGGTGGCCGTGTTCGGCGGCCCACCCGCGCGCGGCGGACAGGCCTTCCTCCCATGCGACGTCGTAGTGCGACCAGATCATGCCGAGCTTTTCCAGCTGGGCGATGCGGTCTTCGTCCATGTCGCCGCGGGCATAGAACCGGCGCGCGTCGGCGGTCCACTGCCCCAGCGGGAAGTTCGCCAGCGAGGCCGGCCACCCGACCCCCTCGGCCTCCTCGCCCTCCGGCACGCGGTACGTGCACGGCACCCGCAGGTCGCCGTGCACACGGGCGAAGATGACCGCGGCCTCCACCCCCCGCCTCCAGTGCTCATGCTCAGGGTTGAGGACGCGCAGGTTGATGAACGCGGCGAGGGCGGCCGGGTCGCGCGGCGTGGAGAACTTCAACAGGGCCTTGGCCGGGGCGCTGACGCCCCCGGAACCCTCGCCGCTCCCGCCGGTGCCCTTTCCGCGCTCGTCCTTGGCTACGGGCTTGTAGCGGCTCGGGGCCTGCTGCTCCGCGAGGCTCTCCACGATCCTGGCGTCGTGCGCCCGCAGCGCCTCTAGCAGCTTGGCCAGCCCGCCGAAGGCACGGGAGGTGAGCATGTTGTCCGCTGTCTCGCCCGGCCCGAGCAGCACCGGGACGACGAGGGAGGCCACCTTGCCCTCGCCGGGCTGCATGCGCAGCGCCCGCCCCACGGCCTGGACCAGGTCGGGCATGGACCCGCGTACCTCCGCCCAGTACACGGAGTCGCAGTTCTTGGTGTCGACGCCCTCGCCCAGGACCTTCACCGAGCACAGGAAGCACTTCTCCACCACGGTGCCGTCCGTGGCGATCCCGGCCGCGAACTCCCCGAGAAGCCGGCGGCGGTGGAGCGGCTTGTGGTCGCCGCACAGCCAGTCCGCCCAGATCGTCTTCGGGTACAGCTCGGGGTCGGCGGCGTGCAGCTGCGCGGCGACGTCGGGAAGGCCGGCCGCGAACGCCTCGGCCTCGCGGATCTGATGGTGGAAGACCAGCGTGCGGCGGAAGCCCTCTTCGGCCGACGCCTTCACCAGGGCGGTCTGCAGAGCGGCGAGCCGCGCCCCGCGCACCTGGTCCGAGCGGCCCTCCGCGCCCAGGAGCTGCGCGGCCTGGAGGGCAGTGTCGGTGATGTCCACGCATACGACCTGGTAGGGGGCGCAGATTCCCCGGTCGGTGGCCTCCGAGAGGGTCAGCGTGAACGCCCTGCTGCCGAAGGGGCCGTCGGGGTCGTCGTCCATGCTCGCGACCAGCTCGCCGGGTGCGCCGGCTTCATCCTCGTCCCCGAGCTGCCACAGCCGCGGCGTGGCCGTCATGTACAGACGGCGCAGGGAGGGGATCTTCTGGTTGTCGTGGACAACCGCCCAGGGCTTCCCGATCCGGCCCGAAACCCGGTGGGCCTCGTCCACCACGATCAGGTCCCAAGCCGAAAGGCCGGCGGCGTGCGCCCGTTCCAGCGTGCCCAGACCGAGGCTCGCGTACGTGGCGTACACCGTCACCTTCTCCAGGCCCCGCGCCCACTCCACCAGCTCGTCCACGGCCGTTGTGTTGGGGAAGGACACCTCCTCCCCCCGCAGGGAGGACACCCCGATCATCGGGCCCTGGCGGCCTCCCTCGCGCCACGCGGCCTCGGTCTGGGCGAGCAGGTCCAGCGAGGGCACGAGCACCAGGACACGGCCCGCGTGGAGCTCCTCCGCGCTGCGGACCGCCACCCGGGTCTTCCCGGACCCGGTCGCCATGATCACCTGTGTTCGAAGCCCTCGTTCGGGCACAAGTGATCTTGCAGGCAATTCGAGGGCGCGTACGACCGCGTCAATGGCTTCTCGCTGGGCTGCCTCGCGCTGGTCAGCGCGGTTTGTGCTCGACATATTCGCCTGCCTTCTCCTGGGGTACCGTCGGGTCGATTCGGGCGGCGGGAAACGGGAACCTGCACGTAGAGAGATCCACAAGAGCTACGGTTGAACTGACATGGTCGGCTGAATCTCTGCCTCACCGGAGCACCGGCAAGGCCCTGTGATGGATGTCGATGACCCTCCGGAGCTGTCCGGGGTGGTGTGCTCTGAGTCCAGAGTCTATCCCGCTCTTAAAAATGAAGCACACAGAATGCCGAAATTCCCCTAGCGTGGATGAAAGCCGTTAGTCTTGCCTTATCGCAACCCAATCCGAAGCCTTGACGCCCCCTCAGTCCGGCTCACTCTCTCCGGAGCCCCCCGCGGCCCGTCACTCGCTCGACTCCCGCCACCCCCTCCCGCCGCTGCAGCTCGGGCCGTCAGGCCCGTCGGCGTGCCGCGCGGAGCTCGGCACGTCTAGGCACGCGGAGCGTGCTGGGTGGCTGGAGCGCAGCGGAGGCCACCGGGCGGCCGGAGGCCGGCCCCGTCATGAGCCGGTCCGAAGCGCAGCGCAGGACCGGCTGCGGGACAACGTCCCGCAGCTCCGGGAGCGCAGCGAACGGAGCGTCAACCCGAGCGCGCAGCGCTCGGGTTGAGCGGGACGCGCAGCGTCCCGCCAGCGCTCCCGCGGAGCGGGAGCGCAACACTCGCGCGCAGCGCGAGTGTTCGCTTGCATATCGCGCAGCGATATGGTACCCGCTCCGCGGG
>NZ_JBVJDW010000012.1:0-255667 GCF_055582085.1 Streptomyces sp. NPDC042259
CCCCTACGACCCCGTCGCCAACATCACCGCCTCCTGCAACTACGCCGCCGACAAGTACGGCACCATGGACAACGTCAACTCCGCCTACTGATCGATCGTTTCAGACCGATCTCCGGAGTCGGCGGAGGCGGATGACGCCGACCGCCGGACGGCGGCCGTCCCACGGTCGCGCAGGGGCTGGGCCGCATGCCTTTACGCTGGTCCACAATGATCCGCATCTGATGCCGCTGGAACATCAGCGCAAGAGTGTCCGTTATACGGACGGCATCCAGCGCTACAGGACCGCGACGAAAGCACGACCATGACAGCCCCCTCATTCCAGCCGGTCCCGCCTGCCGTATCCGGCGCGTCCGTCGGTCGTGTCCTGCTCGGGCGCGTGGCCGGGCTGATGCCGCCGGTGGTAGGGCTCGTCCTCGGTGTGTGGGGGAACTGGAACCCCTCCGCGTGGACCGACGAAATCGTCACCGTCGACGTGTCGCGGCGGTCCTGGCCGCAGATGATGGAGCTGCTCGGGCGGGTCGACGCGGTCCACGGCTTGCACTACGTGCTGATGTGGCTGGTCGGGCAGATGAACGGGGGGCTCAACGAGTTCACCGCGCGGGTGCCCTCCGCGGTCGCGGTGGCCGTCGCGGCAGCCGGTCTCACCTGGCTGGGGCGGCTGCTCGGCGGTCCCCGTCTGGGGTGGGGCGCGGGGCTGCTGCTCGCCGTCTTGCCGACCGCCTCGCGCTACGCGCAGGAAGCCCGCTCGTTCGCCTTCGTCATGGCGGTGGCGGTGCTGGCCACGGGTGTCCTGGTGAAGGTCTTGTCCAGCCGTGCCCGGGCCCGGTGGCTGGTCGGCTATGCCGTGCTGATCGCCCTGCTGGGCTGGTTCAACCTGCTGGGGCTGTTGCTCGTGGCCGCCCACGCGGTCACCGTGGCCCTCCGGCGCCCCGGCCGCCGCGTCGTCGTACGTCTGCTGGCGGCCCTGGCCGCGGGCCTCGCCGCCGTGGTCCCGCTGCTGGTCCTCGCCTCCGCCCAGAGTTCCGCCGTGGGGGAGGCCGCGCCGGTCACCGCCGGAACCCCGTTCAACTACTTCACCTGGCTTCTCACCCCCGGCCAGACCACCCTGCCCGTCGTACTGAGAATCCTGCTCATCGTCACCGCCCTCGGCGCCCTGACCCTCCTGGTGATGCGCCGGCACCAGGCCCCGCCCCTGGCTCTGGCGGTCGGCGTGCCCTGGCTGGCCGTGCCCCCGCTGCTCCTCATGGCCGTCTCCCTCGGCGGCCACCCCCTCTTCGCCTACCGCTACCTGCTGTTCTGCCTGCCGGCCCTGGCTCTGTTGCTCGCGACGGCCGCCACCGTCGTCCCCGTGCGTCCGCGGCTGCTGATCGTGCTCCTCGCGGTTGTTCCCCTCACCGCGTCCCACCTGGCGATACGCCAGGAAGACAGCCGCCAGTGGGACACCCATGCCGTGATCAGGACCTTGCGCGTCCACGACGCCCCCGGCGATGCCGTCCTGTTCACCGGTGCCCGGTGCGGCCTGATCGCCACCGCCTTCAAGGAGGCGTTCACGGGCCGCTCGGACCTGGGCCGGGTCCAGACGGCCGCCACAGCCGGCGCCCTGGACAACCTGCCCGCCGATCCGGCTCTTCTGCGACAGCGTCTGACCCGCACGTCCCGCGTGTGGCACATCACCTGCAACCACCTCTCCGCCGGCGCCCGCCGGGCCGCCGAGCGCACCGCCACGGCCCAGAAGCAGGCCTTCGCCCGCGCCGGCTTCGCTCCCGTCTACCACCGAAGCGCGTCGGGTGTGGACATCACCCTCGAACAACGCACCACCACCAGCGGGCGTCCGTAGTCGCGACACCCGCCGACGGGCCGGGGCCGGGCCCGATCCGGCAGGTCAGGTGACGTTGACCGCGGCCCACGCGGCCTCCACCGCCCGGTACTGGGCGCTGTCCCGCCCGTAGGCATCGGCGGCGGCGGACAACGTCGCCGCGCGGGCGCCGTGGTAGTCGATGTTCGACGTCATACGTTCGGTGAGTGCCTTGAAGAGGATCTTCTCGGCGGCGGGCCGCCCTATGCCGGTGACCGGGCGGCCGTCGTAGGTCGGGCTGTCGTAGGAGACACCGTTGACCGTCTTCCGCCCGCTGCCCTCGGCGAGCAGATAGAAGAAGTGGTTCGCGGGGCCCGAGGCGTACTGCGGGTGGGTCCGGCTGATACCGGAGTACCAGTAGTCCTTGGAGGCGCCGTTCCTCGAGGGCCTGTCCAGGTAACGCAGGGCCGTTCCGTCGCCCGTGATGTCGAGGCGTTCGCCGATGAGGTAGTCGCCGGGGTCGGCACGGTTGCCGGCGTGGAATTCCGTGGCCACGGCGAAGATGTCGCTGATCGCCTCGCCCAGCCCGGCGGTCTCCCCGAAGTGGCCGAGATCGGCGGTCGCCGCGATCACACCGTGGGTCATCTCGTGCGCGCCCACGTCGATCCGCGTGAGGGGTCCGTACGGCGACGAGCCGTCACCGTAGGTCATGCAGGAGGAGGCGACGTCGTAGAAGGCGCTCACACGGTTGTCGCCGTAGTGGACCCGGCTGCAAGCCGCTCTGATGCCTTCGCGGCCGTGCGCGTCGAGGAAGTAGTCCCAGAACTCGGCATGGATGTAGTGGGCGGCGACGGCATCCGCCTGCCGGTCGTGAGGGCTGCCGCACCAGACGTTGTCGTCGTCGGTGACCAGGGTCCCGGTGCCCGTGGTGGCACCGTGCATGTCGAACGTTCTGTGATTGCCCCGCTTGGGGTCGTTGAGCTCGTACCGCTTGGTGGCGGGGTTGTACGTGGTGTCGATCTCGACACCGCCCAGGCCGGTGGCGCAGCCGACGCCGACGGCGGTGACACCGGCGGGCCGGGCGCCCGCGGGACCGGTTTGGACGCAGGAGGCGAAGACGACGGTCGCCGCGAACAGGCCGGCGGCGAGGGTGTGACGAGGAGAGCGGGACAAGGCCATGTCGGCTCCTGGTGACGTCGGATCAGGTGTGGTTGCGGCCGGCGGCCCGGATGACAGGGAAGCGCCCCTCGGTGCGCCCGTTCACCAACGGGGCTTCCTGTCCAACTGGTTCCACTTCGTGCCGGGCGGGAGGGTGAAGTCCGCCTTGAGTGACGAGCCTTCCCATCTCCAGCGGACGTCCTTCGGCTGCCCGGACGGGCAGCACTGGGGGTCGCCCGTCCGGAACTGGGGGAAGCGCACTGTCACGGTCGTACCGTCGGAGGACCTGACCGACACCAGTTCCGCGGTGAGGTCACCGACCTTCCTGGAGCCGTGGAAGAAGTAGAGGACCTGGCAGTCGGTCACGACATGGGGGCAGTTGCCGGCCACCGCCCGTAACGGGCCGGGCTGGTCGGCCGGGTCGTTGAACACGTCACTCACCCCCGCTTCGGCCACCAGCCGGCGGACCGTGCGGGCCTCGAAGTCGTCCCGCTCTCCGCTCGGCGAGGCGGCGGAGGGCGCACGGGAACCGGCGGGCACCGCTTCGGACGAAGACCCGGTCGGCCCGGTCGGGCGGTCGGAAGACGGGCGGGCGCGTACCTCGTCCGGGGATGTGGTGCACCCCGTGGCGGCGTACAGGGCGAGCAGCGTGAGAGCGGGGACCGCTCGGGTGACGTTCATCGCTTCACCTCCGGTCGGGGGCCGGGCACAGTGGGTCTTCGTCACTCCCTTTCGGGAATGACCGGCGTTCGGTCGCGGAAGGCTCGCGGCCCACCAGAGCGCACAGATGCCTGATCCATCGCTCGGGACCGAAGGGCACGGACCGTATCTGCCTTCCGGACGTGATCAGAAGGGTCTCGCCGGATCGTGTGACCGCCATCCGCAGGTTCGCCGCCGTCTGCCGCAACTCGGGCCCCACCAGATCGGCTTGGACCAGGTGGCCGTCGGGGCCGAGAGCACGCAGGCGCGCCCTGCGGTCGAAGGCCGCCAGGTACGCGCCGCTGAAGCCGATGAGCCGGTCGCTGTTGTCGGTGCCCGAGAGGAGCCCCGCCGTCCCGCCGTCGGCGAACCGGTGCACCGCGGTCTGACCGTGGGAGTCGATGAGGGCGAGACGGTCGCCGTCAGGGCTGACGACGGCGCCCTCCGCGGTCGTGCCGGACGCAGTGCTGAACGTCCTTGTCCGTTTCCGTCGGTCGAGGTCCCAGACACCGACGTCGGCGATGCCGTGCACGATCAGTGCGACCTGCCCGGTGCCGGGCCGGGCAACCAGCTCCGCCTCCGGCCGGGCCCCACCCGCACCCGCCCGCGAAGCCGGACCGGAGGCCGACACCGGCAGGGGATCACCGATGCTCTTGCCGCTGTCGACGTCCCACCGGGTGAGCACGCCGTCGCGCCACACCACCAGGCGGCCCGCCGAGTCCGCGCCGATGGCCCGGGGCCGGCCGCGCCCGTCGGCCGACCGGGACGGGGCGATCAGCCGCACTTCTCGCAGGGACGCGAGCGAGCGCAGTACGACGCCGTCGCCGCGGCTCTGCGCCAGGAACTTCCCCACGAAGGCGAGGCCTGCTTCGCGCGTCGCCGACGCGTCGGCGACCTGCCGACCGGTACCGAGGTCGTTCAGCCGAAGCCGGGACTCCTTGTCCACCAGCGCGGCGTAGCGGCCGTCGTCCCGTGTCACGAGGCTCGACGCCGCTCCGTCCATGCCCACCGGAACCAGCCGGTCGTCTTCGCCCAGTGCGACGAGTGTGTTGGCGGTGGTGGTCACCACCATGCCGCTCCGCGGTCCGCCGAGTGGCAGCGGCAGCCGGTCCCGCGCGGACATCAGCCCGTACTCGGCCACCTTCTCGTAGCTGTCGTCGCGTCCGTCCGCGAGGGCTTCGGAAGCGGGCCGTACGCTCAGGGAGGTCTCGGTCGCGAGGACAGCCGCGTGGGTGCGGTCACCGAGTTCGATCAGATGGGTCTGGTCCAGGCCGCAGGGGGCGAGTTCGGACACGTAGGCAGGGGTGCGGTGACGCCCGGAGACGAGATCGGTGAGCTGCCACGTGCCTACGTTGTCGGTGAATTCGCAGGCGAGAGCCTGTTCTCCCGACGAGGACATGACCCGGCCGTTCCACTCGTCGGACGGATGGAGGGCGGTGCTGCGGACGGGGCGGGCGGGGCGGACCGACCAGACGGTCACCTCATTGGCGCCGGCTCCGGTGGCGCGCGTGGCGGTGGCCCTCCCCTCGGTGAGGACGCGGTCTCCGGTACCCGGCCAGACGTGGGAGAAGCTCTCCTGCCCCGCGGCGTCGGGTCTGAGGAGCGCCGGAGCCCCGTTCGCCCGGGGCAGGTCCCACACGACGGCGCCCAGCCCTCCGGCCGCCATGCCCACGAGCCGTCGCCCCGACGCGTCGAACGCCAGGCTGACGACACTGCGGCCCGCCCCCTCCCGGACCGGGGGAACCGGGAGTGAGCCCACACGCCGACGCGTCCGCGCGTCCCACAGGGTGACCTCTTCGCCGGGTACCGCGGTGGCCACGTGACGCTCGTCCCTCGACACGGCCACGGCACGGGCGCGTCCGTCCACGAGCACCCGGGCGCGCTCCCCGCTCCCGGGGCGCCAGGCCAGGACGCGCCCCTCGCTGGTCCGCGCGGCGACGAGCCGCCCGCGTGAGCCCGTGGTGTAGGTCATCTCCTCCCCGCCCGGAGAGGGGAGGAGAGCCCGGTGGTGCCGGGTACGGAAGAACTGCTGCAGCAGACTCTCCCAGGCCTCGAAGGTCGCCTCCGTCCGGTAGGCGGCCACCGCGGCCAGCCCCGCGGCGTCGGGCGCGGTCGCGCTGTCCTTCGCCCGCGCGGCAAGTTGCCTGGACGCGCTGGTTCTCCGGGTATCCGCCGCCTGACGGCCCCGCACATCGACTACCACGACCGCGGTGACGAGCGCCAGAACCAGACAGACAGCCAGGGCGGCCCCGCCCGACCGCAACAGCGCATGGCGGCGCCTGGCCCCGCGACCGGCCAGAATGTAGGAGCGTTCCGGCTCGGTCAGGTCCGCCATCCGCTCGTCGAGCCACCGCAGAGCGGCTTGCAGGGACCGCCCGGTGAGCAGCCCGCCGCGTTCGTGACCGTTCCGCTCCCACAGGGCGATGTGGCCCCGCAGCTCCTCCTGCCACACCCGGAACGTCCTGTCCTCGGCGACCCAGCCGGCCAACCGCGGCCACGCGCCGATCAGCGCGTCATGGACGAGACTCGCGGTCCAGCGGCCTCGCGGATCCTTGTCCGCGACGAGGAGCCGGGCCGTCGAGAGACGGTCGACCACGGACTGTCGCCGTGGGGTGAGATCGTCCAGCGCCACCGCCCGCCCCGTGTGCCGCCCGGAGGCGTCCGGTCGCACCAACTGGGTGAACAACCACCGCGCGTCCTCCTGCCCGGCGGGCTCCAGGCCATCGCGCCAGACGCGTTCCGCGTAATGGGCGAGCGCCCCGGTGACGCCGCCGAAGTCCTCGTAGACCCGGTGCGTCATGAGGCCGGCGCTGCGCTGCTCCCACAGCAGGCTCAGCGTGAACTGCACCAGCGGCAAGGGCTCGACCGCCGGGCCGACCTCGTCGAGGATGCGGCCGACCAGCCCTGCCTCGAATCCGATGCCCCACCAGCGTTCGATCGGCCGCTCGATGACCCGTCGCAGGTCGTCGACGGAGAGCCGGTGCAGCAGCAGCGGGTGTTCGGTGACCATCCGGCTCAGGAGGGGGTGGCGCAGCGCCGCGTCGAAGAAGTCCGAGCGGAGGGCGACCACCAGCCGCAGGACCGCCGGCCGTGCCGAGGGCCCGCCGAAAGCCAGCGACAGGAGCTGTTCGAGGACACGGTCGTCCTCGTCGGTGGAGGCGATGACCAGCTCTTCGAACTGGTCGATGATCAGAACGAGTTCCCGGCCGTGTGTTTCCGCGGCGCCGACGACGAGGCCGGGCAGCCGTCCCCGGGCGATGTCCTCCTCGAGCGACCGCGCGAGTTCAGGGCCGGGCGGCGGACCGCCACGGGAGGGCGGAGCCGTCAGCCCCGCCAGGGAGCGGGCCAGCGCCGCGCCGAGAGTCGTGCCGGCCCGGGGCCGGAGCACCGCCCACGGCGTGTCCGAGCGCGCCAGCCGCGGCACCAGCCCGGCGTGCAGGAGCGAGGTCTTCCCACTGCCCGATCCCCCCACCACCGGAACCACGCGGTGGGACCTCGTCAACGCGTGCAGACGGTCGGCGTCCCGTTCCCGGCCGTGGAAGACGGCGGCGTCCTCCGGCCGGAACGCTTCGAGCCCGCGGTAGGGACTGGGCGGATCGACGGCGGACCGCAGGTCCGGCCAGGCAGCCAGGAGAGCCGAGGTGGGGAGGGCGTACCCGGTGCGGCGTTCGGCGCGTGTCTCCACGGCGACCACCATGCCGACGACCGCTTCGAGCCGAAGGTCCTGGACGGGGGCGCCGCTGAAGCCGCGCGCCACGGGGAATCCCGCCGTGCGGGTGTCCTCCAACTGGAGCCATCCGCCCGCCTGCCGGGCGAGCAGCCGACCGCGGCTCCACACGCCCATGGTCCTGCCCTCGGGCAGCCCGAAGGTCAGATAGGGGTGGTCCCACAACTCCGTCACGGGGCTGAGGCGCACGGCCCGTGCGGACGGGGGCAGGGGGCTCAGCACCCGCAGCCCCGCCACGTCGCCCGACTCGTCGTCGGCCACCGGATGCCAGGTCACGACTTCGGCGAGGACGGGCTCGCCCGGCGCCACCAGAGGGAAGACCAGGGTGAGACGGTGTCCGATCCAGGTGGCGGGGTGCGGATGGACCGCCGCTTCCAGCACATGGGCACAGGTGATCACTTCACGCGGACCGACGAGGAAGGCGAGGCCGGAGGACGAGCCCCCGGCGTCGACGACGGCGATGGCTCGTTCGATCGCGCTGCCCGCTTGCTCCCGCATCCGCGACGCCGGATTGCCGGGCCGTCAGTTCGCCGGCCGCCGGCCGTCGAAGCCCGGACCGTCCGCTCCGGTGGGCGGACGGGCGGGCGGTTCGGCGGATCGCCCGGCCTCCGGTTCGGCGGGCACCGGCTCCCGGCGCCAGGTCAGGGAGACCTGAAGGTGCCCGTCGGCGCCGGTCTTCGCGATGACCGCACCCGCTTCGGCGTTGAGCCGGACGCCGAACTGGATCTGTACCTCGTCCGGCCGCGCCTCCATGTTCCGGAAGCCATTGAGGGCGGCGTCGGCCGCTCTTCGTACGTGGTCGAGCGCGTCTTCGAACGACTCCGCGGTGGAGGTGATCAGATTCCCCACCCGCGAGGCTCTCGCGATTCCCGGCTCGTCCGCGTCGACCTCCACCATGATCGAGCCGTGGTCGGCCAAGTCGAAACGCAGTAGGTCGGACATGTCCCCCCCGTGGTGGAACACCGGGTATCAGCCTTCGCCCGTACCCAATGCGTCCTCTCGCTCTGCCTGCCGGCCACGATAAACCTGTCTCATGAACGGTGGAAGGCATAGGTCGCGGCCTTTCAACCGTCTCTCCGCCGCATCGCGGGGTGCGTGAGGCGCCCGCCCCGATACGCTCGATTCCCGGGGCCGCGTCGCCTTGCGAGGTCGGCGAGGGACAGCGGGGCAGGGGACGGTGCAAGGCAGCGGGGGAGGGGACGTGTTGGACCAGTCGTTGATCGCGTTGGCCTCGGCGGCCGGGGCGGCGGTGGCCTCGGCAGCGGGGACGGACGCCTGGGCGGCGTTCCGGGAGCGAGTGGCCGGTGTCTTCGGCCGCGGCGACGCATCGGCGAGCGGGCCGGTCGCCCGGCGCCTCGACCGGACGGCGGCCGAACTCGAAGGCGTCGACCCCCGGGAGGCCGAGCGCGTACGCGTCCTTCTCGGGGCGTCCTGGCGGACCCGGTTCGAGGACCTGCTGGAGAACCTGGGCGACGCGGAACGTGCCGAGGTCGCCGGCCGGCTGCGCGACTTGGTGGCGTCGGCCCGGCGGGCGACGAACGCCGTCTCGGCGGGAGACGGAGGGCTCGCCGTCGGTGGGAACATGGACATCCGGGCCGACCACGGATCGGCGGCCGCCGGGGTCATGGGGGACGTGACGCTGGGAAACCCTCCGCAGCCGGGCCCGGAACAGGGCTGACCGCACCCGGCGCGTACCCGGCCCCGAGCGTTCCCGGAGCCACCTCGGTCACGGCCCGGGACCACAGCGTCGCGGCTCTGACCATCGGTCGGCTCGATTACCACGCCCCGCCACGGCCGCCGGTGCCCTGGCCACGATCGGTCGGGATCATCCCCCGGCAGGCGGACTGCTTCCAGCGCCGCGCCGCCGCCGACGCCCTGAGCGGCACGGCCGCCACGGGCGGCAGCGAGGTGCTGTGCCACGTCCTCTCCGGGACCGGCGGGGCCGGCAAGACCCAGCTCGCCGCCCACCACGCCCGTACCACCTGGGAGGCCGGGGGCACGGACCTGCTGCTGTGGGTCACCGCGACCGACAGGGCGGCGGTCCTGAGCGCCTACGCCGAGGCCGCCGCCGTGGTGACCGGCACCGACGACGCCCGGCACCTCGGCACCGACGACCCCGAGCGTGCCGCCGCCCGGTTCCTGAACTGGGCGCAGTCCACCGAACGCCGATGGCTGATCGTGCTGGACGACGTGGCCGACCCCGCGGACCTGAGCGGACTCGGCGGCCGGCTCGCGCTGTGGCCCCCCACGCACCCGCGGGGCCGGACCGTGGTCACCACCCGCCGCCGCGACGCCGCCCTGCCCGGTCACCGCGTCGACGTCGGCCTGTTCACCCCCGCCGAGTCCGTCGCCTACCTCACCGCGAAGCTCGCCGCCCAGGACCGCCGGGACCGCCCCGAAGACATCGCGGCGCTCGCCCGCGACCTCGGCCTGCTGCCGCTCGCCCTGGCCCAGGCGGCCACCTACCTGGTCGACCTCCACCTGAGCTGTGCCGAGTACCGCGCCCGGCTGGCCGACCGGGCCCGGACCCTGCCGGACCTGGTACCGGAGGGCAGCGGTCTGCCCGACGCCCACCGCGCCACCGTGGCCGCCACCTGGTCCCTGTCCGTCGAGCACGCCGACCGGCTCCGCCCGCGCGGTCTGGCACGGCCCATGCTGCAGCTGATCGCTCTGCTCGACCCCAACGGCATCCCCGCCACCGTCCTGACCTCGCCTCCGGCCCTGGCCCACCTCTCCGCGCGACGCACCCCCCGCCAGGACGGACACCGGCCGGCGCGCCCCATCGGCACCGAGGACGCGACGGATGCCCTGCGGTGCCTGCACCGGCTCAGCCTGGCCGACCACACCCCCGCCACACCCCACCAGGCGGTGCGCGTCCACGCCCTCGTCCAACGCGCCACCCGGGAGACCCTGCCGGAGGCCGCGCGCGACGCGCTGGCCCGCACCTGTGCCGACGCCCTGTTCACCGCCTGGCCCGACACCGAACGCGACACCGCCCTCGCCCGGGCCCTGCGCGCCAACACCGCCGCCCTCACCGTCCACGCCCCCGACGCCCTGTGGGAGCCCCGAGCGCACCCGGTGCTCTTCCGCACCGGGGACAGCCTCGGTCACGCCGGCCTCGTCACCTCTGCCGTCACCCACTTCCAGGACCTTTACGCCACCGCCTGCCGGCGCCGGGATCCGGACCACGCCGACGCCCTCCGGGCCCGGCGCCGCCTGGCCTGGTGGCGGGGCATGGCCGGGGACGCGGCGGGCGCGGCCCTGGCATACCGGGAGCTGTCGGCCGACGAACTGCGGCTGCTGGGCGCCGACCACGCCGACACCTTGGACACCCGGCACGCTCTGGCCTGGTGGCAGGGCATGTCAGGCGACGCCGCAGGTGCCGCCACCGGCTTCGAGGAACTCCTGGCCGACTACCTACGGCTGTGGGGCCCCGACCACCTCCACTGCCTGGTCACGCGCGGCAATCTGATCCACTGGCGGGGAGAGGCGGGCGATGCCGTCGGGGCCGCCACGGCCTTCGAGGAACTGTTGACGGACCATCTGCGGGTGGTGGGGCCCGACCACCCCGACACCCTGAACGTGCGACATGGCCGGGCGTGGTGGCGGGGGGTCGCCGGAGACGCCGCCGGTGCCGCCACGGCCTTCGAGCACCTGCTGGCCGACTACCTCCGTGTCCTGGGCCCCGACCACCCCACCGTCCTGACCGCCCGCTCGGACCTCGCCCACTGGCGGGCCGAAGCGGGCGACGCCGCCCACGCCGCCGCCGCGTACCGGGAACTGCTCATCGACAGCCTTCGGGTGCTGGGACCCGATCACCCCAACACCCTCCACGCCCGCCGTGGTCTGGCCCGGTGCCAGGGGACGGCCGGTGATGCCGTCGGCGCGACCGTCGCCCTCGAGGAGCTGATGGCCGACTACCTGAGGGTGCTGGGCCCCGAACACGCCGAAACCGCCAACGCCCGTGCCGAGCTGGCCCGATGGCGGGCGGTGGCCGAGGACACGAACGGTGATGGCATCGGATGACGGCCGCTTCCCGGGGGTGGAGCCGAGCGCCGAAACGGCGGCGCCGGTCCCGGTACCGCTTCTGCCGTCCCAGACAATCGTCGCGGGGCCCGCGTCGAGAGGGCGGATCGCCCCGCCCCCGATCGGTCGGCCGCGTCGCGGCGCTCAGTACCCGGCCGGACGCACCAGCCCCGTCTCGTAGGCGAAGACGGCCGCCTGGGTGCGGTCGCGCAGCCCCAGCTTGAGCAGGATCCGGCTGACATGCGTCTTGACGGTCTGTTCCGCCACCACCAGCCGCTTGGCGATCTCCGCGTTCGACAGGCCCTGCGCGATCAGGGACAGCACCTCCGTCTCCCGTTCCGTCAGATCGCCGACACGCTCCTTGAGCGGGGCGCGGGGAGCGCCGCTCACCCGGGAGAACTCGGCGATGAGACGCTTGGTGATGTTCGGGGCGAGCAGGGCGTCGCCGTTCGCCACCACCCTTACCGCCTGGGCGAGTTCGGCCGCCGAGGCGTCCTTGAGGAGGAACCCGGACGCGCCCGCGCGCAGCGCCTCGTACACGTATTCGTCGAGGTCGAAGGTGGTCAGGACGAGGACCTTCACGGTGGCGCCGGCCGGTTCGGTGATGCGGCGGGTGGCCTCGATGCCGCCCAGTTCCGGCATCCGTATGTCCATCAGAACGACGTCGGGGTTCAGCTCGGCGACCTTGGCGACCGCGTCGAGGCCGTCCACGGCCTGTCCGACGACCTCGATGCCGGGCTCGGCGTCGAGCAGCACCGTGAAGCCCTGGCGGACCATCATCTGGTCGTCGGCGATCAGCACGCGGATGGTCGTCATGCGGTGTCCTCGGCGGGTTCGACGGGTTCGGCGAGTGCGGTCGGGGGCTGGGCGGGCAGGATCGCGGTCACTTCCCACCCACCGTCCGGAGTGGGCCCGGTGGCCAGTTCGCCACCCAGCATGGCGGCGCGCTCGCGCATGCCGAGCAGCCCGTGGCCCGCGCCCGGGGAGGCGGGGACGGGCCGGTGCGGTGCGGTGTTGGTGATCCGCACGGTGACGTTGTCCGAGCGGTAACCGACCTCCACCCGGACGTCCGCCCCGGGGGCGTGCCGCATCGTGTTGCTGAGCGCCTCCTGCACGATACGGAATGCCGACAGCTCGACGACCGGCGACAGGGGGCGCGGCTCTCCGCTGATGACGGGCATGACCGCGACCCCGGCACCGCGTACGTTGCCGAACAGGTCGTCGAGCCGGTCGAGGGTGGGCTGCGGAGCATGCCGCGCGCTCTCCGAGAGCGGATCCTCGGAGCGCAGCACGCCGAGGACCTGTCGCAGTTCGTTCAGGGCCTCGACGGCGTTCTCGCGAATGCCCGCGAGGTTCTCCTTCAGTTCCTCGGACGGGTTCTCGACCAGGTGCGGGGCGACCTGCGCCTGGATGGAGATGACCGACATGTGGTGGGCGACGACGTCGTGCAGCTCGCGGGCGATCCGGTTGCGTTCTTCCAGGAGGGTGCGCCGGGCCCGCTCCTCCGCGGTGAGTTCCTCCTGCTCGACCAGTCGCGTACGGGCCACCGCACGGCCGCGCAGCGCGGCGCCGATCGCCGTCGCGGCGACGAAGACCGGGACGGCCACATCGGCGCTCTGGTAGTAGCTCGGCCACGGGGGGCTCATGAGGCAGGCCAGCCCCGACAGCGCACTGATCACCAGCACCGTGACCGAAGCCCGGACGCGGACCCGCAACGCCACCAGGAACAGCACCGCGGCCTGCACGCCGATCCCGCCGCCGGTCCACGGGAACGGCACGGGGAACGCGGTGTCGGACAGGGACTGCGCGGCCACGAACGCGGCGAGCGTCGTGGCCCACCAGGCCGGGACCGGCCGGTACATCGCGACGACGAGGGCCACCGACTGGACGCCGGCGAGCAGCAGACCGGGCCCGATACCCAACCGGTAGTCGAAGGCGTAGCCGTTGGTGTTGAGGATCATCAGCATCCCCGCCGACAGCACCAAGGGCACCGCGAGCGCGGGCCGCCAGTCCAGCCAGCTCGTCCGCCGCGGAGGGGGCGGCGGGTCGGGGACCGCCGTCCACAGGTCCTCGCGCAGCGCGCGCGCCGCCGCCCGGACGCCCTTCGGCCACTTCACCATGTTCTCCCCCTGTGCAAGATCCACTCTATGCACCGCGCACCACCGTCTCCCGCGCGGGGCGGCCTTCGCGCACGACCCGGCTGTCTTGCCGGGGCCGCCCTCGCTCGTAGGTGTGGAACGCCGCCCAGCACACCAGCAGCGCTCCGGCGAACACCGGCAGCCAGGCGAGCCGGGCGAACACCCAGCCGGCCCCGTCGGGGACGGTGTGCAGGCCGGGCAGGGCGTCGCCGGTGAGCAGGCCGAGGGCGGTGACCGCGATCATCGCCGTCTGGTGCCACAGGAAGACCGTCATCGCGGAGAGGTTCGTCAGCGCAACCGCCGCCCATGCCGCAGGCCGCCGCAGCACCCGGCGCAGCGGGCCGAGCAGCAGCAGGGCCGCCCCGCTCTGGGCGAGCCCGAAGGTGACAGCGGCGAGGGTGGGCGGGTTGAGGTTGGATATCCGGGCGCCGGGCACGCCGACCATCGATGCCGGGTAACCGGCGAACAGGACGAGACCGCAGGTGGCGGCCGCACCACCGACGAGCAGCCACCGACCGGTCGCGGACCGTCGCGGCAGCCCGTGCCGTGCCCAGCGCGCCCCCAGGCAGTACGGGACCATCCAGCCCGCCGCCACGTTGACCCAGCCGATCGGTGCGGGCCCGTCGAAGCCGAACCGGAACACATCGACCGACGCCACGGCGGCCAGTGGCCACAGGGGGTGAAGCCGGGCGATCACGGGGGTCGCCGCCGTCAGTGCCGCGAGGACCAGCAGGAACCACAGGGGCGACACGACCAGTTTGCACAGGGCACGCACGGTCCCGAAGCCGGCCCCCGACGCCAGCACGGCACCCGCCACCACCGCCCATACCGTCAGCACGGCGACGACCGGCCTGAACAGCCGGCCCATTCGCGCACCGAGCCACTGCCGGTATGTGGCGCCCCGGGCACGGGCACCGGCCCGGCTCCCGGCCGCCACGTACCCGCCCACCAGGAAGAAGACGGCGAGGGTCTGGAACACCCAGGAGACGGGGGTGAGTCGGGGCAGATAGTGCAGGGGGCTGATGCCGCGTACCGTGCCGCTGTCGGCGACCAGGGCGGTCACCAGCCAATGACCGAGCACCACCCCGAGGACGGCCAGGGCGCGCAGCGCGTCGATGCCACGGTCACGCTCGGGCGGGGTGGCGGCATCGATCCGGCGGACGAGATCACGCATGACGGCCCTCCGCCGAACGCGCCTGTCCGGAGACGATCCGGGCGATGTTCCGCAGGGACACGGAACCGGGCTTCAGATAGTCGCTGTGACCGCCGGCGCCCGCGTCGAAGAGACGCGCGCCGAATTCCCTCGCCACCGGGTCGGTTCCGAAGCCGACGGTGGCCGACGGCAACCGGAGCCGCAGATGCGGCACGGCGGCGATCCAGTCGTCGGCACCCCGGCCCGCCCAGACGGTGGCCCGGCTGCGCAGCCGGCGGACGGTGTCCGTGCCCGTGCCGGGGCTGCCGTACAGGACGATGTCGTCGACCGGCAGGCCCCGGGCACCGCGGGCGCAGACGACCGAGCCGTAGGAATGGCAGAGCAGGGAGGTCCGGGCCGTGGGCCTGGCCGCACGCACCTCACGGACGAAGCGCCGAAGGGCGGGGGCCGCCTCGTCGGCCCGCCCCGGCGTCAGTGCCTCGGGGCTCACCGTGCCCGGCGTCCGGTAACCGAGCCAGGCGATGACGGCGGACCTGCCGCCCAGTTGCTCCCGCAGCGCGACGGCGCCGGCCCGGAAGCGTCCGTACGTGTCGAGGCTGGTGTCCGAGCCCGGTACCAGCACGGCTATCCGATCGGCCCGGGCCAGGTCCCCGACGACCTCGGTGGTGCGGCCGCCGTCGCGGCCGTCGAAGGAGAGGAAGTGACGCCCCGGGTCGGCCATGGCGCGCAGCACCTCGGCCCGTTCGCGGTCACCGTGGTCCGCGGCCATCCGCTCGGCCGCCCGGATGCCGTCGCGGGTGAGGGCGTACCGCTCGTCGAGGAGGGCGGGTGTCGCGGCCGTCATCGGGGCGAGGGGGGCCGGGACGGGCGCGGGGACGGCCGTGGGGCGGGCCGCCCCCGCCACCGGCACCGCCACCGAAGCGGCCACGAGCACAGCGAGCAGGGTGCGGCGCGCGCGGCTGCCGCGCGGGCGGAACGCCATGGGGTTGTCCTTCCGTACCGGATGTCTTCGTCTTCGCGGTACCGAAGTTATGGAGCGGGCCGAGTGGTCGGCGTCCCACCGAAGAGTGCCTTTCCTCCGTAGCTCCGAAGTACTACGGGTAGGGGTGTGAAGCCACCGGGGGCGGTGCCTCGCCCCGGCGTGTCCACCGACCGGTGGACACGAAGTTCAACCGGCCGGGGCTGCCGGGAGCGGTGGCCCAGCGACCAGCATGAAGGCCATGACGACTTTCCCTGTACGCATGGCCCGTTGGAGCGCCGGGCATCCGTGGCGCGCCATAGCGGGCTGGTTCCTCTTCGTCGCCCTGTGTCTCGGCGCCGGGATCTCGGCCGGCAGCAACGTGGCGACCAGCGCGGACTTCCGCGTCGGCGAAGCGGGCCGGGCCGAGGCCATGGCGGCCGGGGGCGGCCTGCAGCAAAGGCCCGTGGAGCGGGTGCTCATCTCCGCGAAGCCCGGCACGGGCCCGCTCCAGAGCGCCGCGGCGGACGCCGTCGCCCGGGACGTCACGGCCCGGATGCGCACCCTTCCCGAAGTCCGTTCCGTGGCCGGCCCCGTGCGCTCCGCCGACGGCAAAGCGGTCCGGGTGGACGTGACCATGCAGGGGCCCGAACTCGACGGCAAGAAGCACGTCGAGGCGCTGCGGGCACAGACCGCCGCCGTACGGGCCGCGCACCCCGGACTGCGGGTGGAGGAGACCGGCAGCCCCTCCATCAGCAAGGGCGTCGAGAAGCTGCGGGGAGACGATCTGTCCCGCACGGAGATGATCGCGCTGCCCGTCACCCTGATCACCCTGCTGTTCGTGTTCCGCTCCGTGGCGATGGCCCTCGTGCCGCTGCTGCTGGCACTCTCCTCGATCGCCGCCGCCGTCGGCCTGTCCATGCTGGCCTCGCACGCCTTCCCCGACGCCGGGGTCGGCACCAACGTCATCCTGCTGATCGGCCTGGCGGTCGGCGTCGACTACACCCTCTTCTACCTCAAGCGCGAACGCGAGGAACGGTCCCGGGCGGGCGGCCGGCTCAGCCCACAGGCCGTGGTGGAACTCGCCGCCGCCACCTCCGGACGGGCCGTCGTGCTCTCCGGGCTCGCCGTCGCCGTCTCCAGCGCGACGCTGTACCTGGTGGACGACGTCATCTTCTCCTCGATCGCCACGGGCGCGATCGTCGTCACCCTCGTCGCCGTGGTCAGCTCGCTCACCGTGCTGCCCGCCCTGCTGGCCACGTTCGGTGAACGGGCCGAGCGCCGGGCGGTTCGCAAAGCCGCCCGCGCGGCCCGGGGGAGCGGGATCACGCGGCCGAGGCAGCCGAAGCAGAGCAAGCGGCCGAAGGCCGGCGCCGGCCGGGTGACCGGTGCGGTCCTGCGGGCCACGAGCAAGCGCCCGGCCGTCACCCTGACGGCCGCCGTCCTCGCCACCCTCGCCCTGGCCGCCCCCCTGGTGGGCCTGAAGCTGACCGACATGGGACGCGAGACCCACCCCCGCTCCATCCCGGCCATGCGGACGTACGACCGGCTGAACCACGCCTTCCCGGAACTCAAGTCCATGCACCAGGTCGTCGTACGCGCCGAGCCCGCCCGCGCCGACGAGGTGACCGGCGCGCTGCGCGAACTCGCCCGCCGCGCCGAAGCCGACCCGGCCATCACCGGCCCGGCACAGCTGCGCACCTCCGACGACCGGCGCGTCAGCCTGCTGGAACTGCCCGTACCGCACCACGTGAGCACCGAGGCCGCGCAGACGTCCCTCGAACGCCTCCGCGAGACCTATGTGCCTGCCACGGTCGGTGACGTGCCCGGCGCCCGGAGCGCGGTGACCGGAGACGTCGCCCGCTACGCCGACTACCCCCGCCACCAGCGGCAGAAGCTGCCGATGATCATCGGTTCCCTGCTCCTGGTCACCTTCGCCATCACGGTATGGGCGTTCCGTTCCGTGGTCCTCGGCCTCGTCGGCGTGGTGCTGAACCTGCTCTCGGCCGCCGCCTCGCTCGGTCTGCTGGTGCTGGTCTTCCAGGGCGACTGGGCCCAGAGCCTGCTCGACTTCACCTCCACCGGCTCGATCGGCTCCCGGGTACCGCTGTTCCTGTTCGTCATCCTCTTCGGCCTGTCGATGGACTATCAGGTGTTCGTCATCAGCCGGATCCGGGAGGCCGTACTCCGCGGTGTGCCGACCCGGCAGGCGGTACTCGACGGCATCGGCAGTTCGGCGAGTGTGGTGACCAGCGCCGCCTTCGTGATGGTGACGGTGTTCGCCAGCTTCGTCCCCCTGCACATCATGGAGATGAAGCAGATCGGCTTCAGCCTGGCGGTCGCCGTACTCATCGACGCCTTCGTCATCCGGATCGTGATCCTTCCCGCCCTCATGCTGCTGCTCGGTGACCGGTGCTGGTGGCCGACGCGGAACAGGCCCGGGGCACGAAGCGCCGCCCCGGTCGGCCGGCCGCTCGAAAACGTAGGCTGACCAGCATGAACCAACGGCCGCAGCCCCACGACCAGTTCTGGATAGCCACGCTCCACCGGTGGTACACCCTCGCCTGGGTGCTCCTCGGCCTCGCCCCCTCCGTCATCGGTGTGCGCAACGACTCCGGCACGGCGAAATACTGGTCGTTGGCGTTGCTGGCCGTGATGTCCCTCGGTTACGCGGCCCTGCGCCTCTTTCCGGACAACCCCGTATGGCGTCGACCGGTCCATCTGTGCGTCCTGGCCCTCGGTGTGGGGGCGATGGCCGGACTGCCCGGGGGCGGCGCGGCGCTGTTCATCGTGTCGCTCCCACAGTTCTGGATCTTCACCGCGGGCCCGGTACCCGCCGTTGCCTTCAGTGGTGCCGCCGTCGTGGCGACCGTGACCACCCGGGCCGTCCAGCACGCGGACCTCCTCACGGGCAATGTCGTCGTCACCGTCCTCGGCTATGTGGCCGGTGTGCTGGTGGGGCTGCTGGTGCACCGCCTGGTGCGGCAGAGCGACGAACGCGCCCGCCTCCTCAACACCGAGCTGGTAAACGCGCAACGGCAACTGGCCGAGGCGCACCAGCGACAAGGCGCAGCGGAGGAACGCGAACGCCTCGCGCGGGACATCCACGACACCCTCGCCCAGGGCTTCGCGTCCATCATCGTGCTCGCCGAAGCGGCCCGTACCGGTCTTCGCACCGCTCCGGAACGGAGCGCCCAGCAGTTGCTCTCCATCGAGCACACCGCGCGCGAGAACCTCGCCGAGGCGCGCGTCCTGGTCGGCTCGGCCCCGCGCAGCGGAATCGCCCCCGGCTCGGTCGCCGACACCCTGCGCCGCACCCTGGACCGGTTCGCCGAAGACACCGGGCTCGCCGTCAGCGCGGAGCTGCCGGACGTGACATGCGACCAGCAGACCCGGATCGCCCTCCTGCGCTGCAGCCAGGAGTCACTGGCCAACGTCCGCAAACACGCGGCGGCCTCCACGGTCGGCGTCGTCCTCACCGACCATGGCCACGGGCTGGAGCTGGAGATCACCGACGACGGCCGCGGCTTCCTCGTCGGCGACTCCCATGGCTTCGGCCTCGACGGCATGCGCAAGCGGCTGGCCGAACTCGGCGGCGCGCTCACGGTCACCAGCTCGGTCGGCGACGGCACCCGCGTCCTCGCCCAGGTACCCACGAACGGTCAGGTGTGACATGACGGCCGAGACAACGACAGAGGACCGGCTCCGCGTCATCGTGGTGGACGACCACACGGTGATGCGCGCCGGTGTGATCGCCCTGCTGGCCTCGGAGCCCGCCATCGACATCGTCGGCGAAGCGGCCGACGGCCGGCGGGCCGTGGAACTCGTCGAGCGCCTCGAACCCGATGTGGCACTGATCGATCTGCGGATGCCGGTCCTCGACGGGGTGGCCGCCACCACGGAAATCGTGGCGGGCCGGACCGGGACGCATGTACTCATCCTGACGACGTACGACACCGACGTCGAGATCGAGCGGGCGGTCGAGGCGGGCGCCATCGGCTACCTCCTCAAGGACACCACCCGCGAACAACTCGTCGACGCCATCCGCTCCGCCGCACGGGGAGAGACGGTGCTGGCCCCCCGGGTGGCCCAGCGGCTCATGGCCCGAATGCGGCAACCCGCCCCCGTGACCCTGACCGCGCGGGAGCGTGACGTGCTGAACGCGGTCGCCGACGGCCTGTCCAACGCCGACATCGGCAAGCGGCTGGTCATCGCGGAAGCCACGGTCAAGACCCACCTGCTGCGTGTCTTCGCGAAGCTCGACGTCAGCGACCGCACGCACGCGGTGGTCACCGCCCTCGAACGCGGCTTGCTCGGCCGCCCGGAACGCGGGTAGGTACGGACTTCGGCGTACGGAGGGGAAAGCGAGTCGCGGACGGCGCCCCCCACCTGCCATGGTGTCCGTCATGAGTTCCGAGCCGGGCGACCGGACCCGCCGTCCCACGATGGCCATGTTCGCCCGACTGCCACGGTGGATGAAGGCGGCCGGGAACCGCGACGAGGTGCTGGCCGGGCTGGCGACTCTTCGGAACCTGGCCACGCGGTCCACCGCTGCGGAACGGTCCGACGCCGCATACGAGCGCGATGACCTTCCCCGCCCCCACCGGAGCATGTACTTCCGGGGTGGTCCCTACTGAGCAGACGATGATCGGCGTCATCGGCACTGTGCGCCCTGCCCCGGCGCCGGCTTCGACCCGCCTGGACGCTGAAAGTCACTCAGCGGTGGTGAGTGAACGAAGGCCGGCGTCCAGCAGGCGGATCAGCTCACCGACCCGTCCGCCGCCACTCGGCGCCGCCGGAAAGCGTGTGAGCACGTCAATGACGACTGGTGTCGCCCGACGCACCGTCCGCTCAACGCTTTCGGCACCGACGCTCCGATCGTCGCCGGCGACGAGTTCGGCTGCTCTGGCCGCGTAAGCGCCGGCTCCGAGGATGTGCTTGACCTGGGTGGCCTTGGCCAACGGATGCAGGTAGGCGGCGCCTGCCGCGGACATCGCAGCCCACGCTGCCTCTCGGGCAGCCGCCGTATCCGCGTCCTTGGCCGCTTTGAGGGCCGCCGATGCCGTGTCGCGCAGAGACTTCCCGCGTTCGCCGCCCCGAGCGAACTCCCACGCGGCACCGATAGCGTCTCGAGGCCGCGAGTCATCCGGCTGATCGGCCTCGAATACCTCAAGCGCCGCCTCCGCACAGGCCGCGGCGAACGCGGCGATCTCACGAAGGTCCTGCTTGCTCAGAACGATTTCGCTCGCGTCCCCTGTCATGGGTTCCATCTTCCACGATTGCGCGGAGCGCTAGTTGGCCCCGTCACTAACTTCCGCCCCGCCGCGCACCTTCCGCACCCGGTGGTTGCCGAAGTCGGCGATGTACAGGTCGCCGGTGACATCGACCGCGATGCCCAGGGGCTGATCGAGCAGAGCCAGAGGCGCGGGCCCGCCGTCACCGCCGTATCCTTTCGCCCCTCCGCCCGCCACCGTGGTGATGATTCCGTCCGTACCGACCTTCCGGACCCGCTCATTGCCGTAGTCGGTGAGATAGAGGTTGCCGATGCCGTCGGCCACCACGCATTGCGGCAGATTCAGGGCGGCAGCGGTGGCGGGGCCTCCGTCACCGCTGCAACCGATGGTGCCGTCGCCGGCCACGGTGGTGATGATGCCCTCGGGGCCCACCCTCCGCACCCGGTGGTTGTACCGGTCCGCGATGTAGAGATTGCCGATGCCGTCGAAGGCCACGGCGTGGGGGAAGTGGAGCGAGGCGGCGGTGGCGGGCCCGCCGTCGCCACCGAAGCCGTCGGCACCGTCGCCGGCCACGGTGGTGATGACACCGTCCGGACCCACCCTTCGCACCCGGTGGTTGTAGTCATCGGCGATGTACAGATCACCGGCGGCGTCGACCACCAGGGCGTGGGGAAAGTTCAGTCGGGCGGCGGTGGCGGGGCCGCCGTCGCCGCCGAAGCCGGGGGTGCCGTCGCCGGCCACGGTGCTGATGGTGCCGTCCGGGCCCACCTTGCGCACCCGCTGGTTGGAGCGGTCCGCGATGTACACGTTGCCCTCGCCGTCCAGCGCCACACCGGCGGGGTCCCTCAGGCTCGCGGCCGTGGCGGGGCCGCCGTCACCGCCGTATCCCTTGGCGCCGTCGCCGGCCACGGTGGTGATGACGCCGTCCGGACCCACCTTGCGCACCCGGTGGTTCTGGTAATCGGCGATGTAGAGCGAACCGAGGCCATCGAGCGCCACGCCGAAGGGGCAGTGCAGACCGGCCGCCGTGGCGGGCCCGCCGTCGCCGCCGAACCCGGCGGTGCCGGTGCCCGCCACCGTCGTGATGCCGCTCCCGGACGGCGCCGCTGTCGGCCCCGCGATGTCGTCCCGCGTTGTGGTCACAGCCACCAAGCCCCCTTTCGCCGGTGAACGAGCGGGCCCCCGGGCCGACCGGACCGCCGTCCACCCATGCCCAGCCGGGGCGTGGGTGGACGGCGGTGGTCGGCCACGCGTGCGTCAGAGGACGCGGCCGGTCAGTGGTACGGGTGCCAGGCGGCCGATGGTGACCTTGCCGTCGTTGGGCTGGGTGCCTGATGTCGCGCTGGGCAGGGCGCGGATCACGAGGGTGTGGATGAGGGACGTCTTGTCGGTGGTCCCGGTGTTGAGGTGCGGGTTGGAGCGGATGACGAGAGTCTTGCCGCCGTCCTCCAGCCGGGTCTCGAGGTTGCCTGTGACGTAGGGCTTGGTGGTGTAGTAGCCGTAGGAGGCGGCGCCGGTGAATTCGAAGCCGGTGGGCGCGGTGATGCGCTGCTCGATGGTGCCGGGGTTGACGGGCTGGTTGTTGAGCGAGCGGAATTCGAGGTTGAACTTCGCGATCTGACCGGGGGCTGCCGCGGGCACCGTCGCCTGGACCACGCGCAGCGCTGTCTCGTCCTGGGCGCTGCCGGTGACCTTGCCGGAGATCTGGACGGGTACGTGACGGCCGATGCTGGCGGAACCGTTGTCGTACTGCCCGGGTGTGGCGTCGGGGCGGACCTGGACGGGAATGGTGTAGAGCACCGAGCCGGCGTCACTGGTCGTGGTGTTGACGTGCGGGTTGGCCGTGATGATCAGGGTCCGGCCGCCGTCCTCGATCCGGTGGTCGAGGGTTCCGGTGACGACGCCGTCGAGGGCCTCGTAGTACGCGTACGTGGGCCGGCCGTCGAAGAGGAAGCCCGCGGGCGCGGTGAAGCGCTGCGTGATCGTGCCGGGATTGACGGGCTGCCCGGTGGGCGAGGCGTACCGCATGGTGAAGGCGGTCCGCTGGCCCGGCGCGGCTTCCGGAACGGTGTCCTGGTAGATCGTCAGTTCCGTCTCGTCCGCGACGGGGGCCGGCACGACGACCGTGATCGGCAGGGCGTACGTGTTGTCCTTCAGGTTCAGATCGCCGCCGTACTGGATCTCCAGCGTGGACTCGTACGTACCGGGCGGTGTGGTGTCGGGCGCGCTGACCCGGAAGACACCGTCCAGGGTGGCCTGGTTGGGGACGAGCTGCTGTCCGGTGAAGGTGCGGGTCAGGCGCCTTCCCGTGGTGCCGGGCCCGCCCACCAGCCCTTCGGCCAGGGTCAGCACCACGGTCACGTGCTGGCCGTCGGCCGGGTTCGGGCCGCGGTTCCTGATCCGCGCGCCCAGGTCGAATTCATGGCTCCGCTGGACCCGGTAGGGGCTGACGACCTCTCCGTACAGGTCGGCGGCCGGCGGGGGCGCCGGGGTCATCCGGGCGATGGCCGTGACGCCTCGGATCCGGTGGTTGTTCGGGTCGGCGATGTAGAGATTGCCGGATCGGTCCAGGGCCACCCCCGAGGGGTAGAAGAGCCGGGTACCCGCGGCGGGGCCGCCGTCGTCCACGTATCCGGCGGTGCCGTTGCCCGCGACGGTGGTGATGATGCCGTCCGAAGCGACCTTGCGGACCCGGTGGTTGTGGCCGTCACCGATGTACAGGCTGCCGGCTTCGTCCAGCGCCAGGCCCCAGGGGTAGTAGAGGCGGGTGGCGATGGCGGGTCCGCCGTCGGAGACGTATCCGGCGGTGCCGTTGCCCGCGACCGTGGTGATGATGCCGTTGGGGGTGACCTTGCGGATCCGGTGGTTGTGCCGGTCGGCGATGTACAGATGGCCTTCCGCGTCCACGGCCACCCCCAGCGGGTAGTGGAGGCGGGTGGCGATGGCGGGTCCGCCGTCGGAGACGTATCCGGCGGTGCCGTTGCCCGCGACCGTGGTGATGTTCCCGTTGGGGGTGACCTTGCGGATCCGATGGTTGCCGTGGTCCGCGATGTACAGGTTGCCGTCGCGATCCACGGCCACGCCCCACGGGGTGTTCAGCTTCGTGGCCATGGCGGGTCCGCCGTCGGAGAGGTACCCGGCCTCGCCGTTTCCGGCGACGGTGGTGATGATGCCGCTCGGGGACACCTTGCGGACCCGGTGGTTGCTGGTGTCCGCGATGTAGAGGTTGCCCGCGTCGTCCACGGCCACGTCACCCGGGTAGTGGAGCCGGGTGGCGACCGCGGGCCCGCCGTCGGAGATGTATCCGGCGGTGCCGTCGCCCGCGACGGTGGTGATGTTCCCGTTGGGTGTGACCTTACGGATGCGGTGGTTGTGCCGGTCGGCGATATAGAGGTTGCCGTTCTTGTCCACGGCCACGCCGTAGGGGTAGTGCACGGGGGTCAGCGCGCCCGGCCCGCCGTCGGAGACGTACCCGGCCACGCCGTTTCCCGCGACGGTGGCGATGGCGCCTTCGGCCAGGCCCGCGGGCTGCGGACCGGCTCCGGTGCTGGGTGTGGTTGCCATGAGTTGGTGCCCCTGTCTGGTCGGAGGACGCGAGCGGTCAGTGGTACGGGTGCGAGGCGGCCGATGGTGACCTTGCCGTCGTCGGGCTGGCGCCCGATGCCGCGGCTGGACGTTCGCAGGGGTGCGGAAGCGGGCACCGGCCGGGAGGCGGGCGGCACATGGCGGGCACCACCGGGCCGCACGGCCGCCCCGCGGGGGTCCCGCCGCGGGAGCCGGTTGACGCGTCAGCCGATAACGCGCCCGCGTTCGGGAATTCCCTTTCCGTCGCTGGTCGGTCTTCGGCGCACGGCCACGACGAGCCGGAATGAGGTTGAAAATGGACGCGATCCGTCCGCTCGATGTCGGCCCGGTCCCGGCGTGCGAGAGCGGCGGCCTCCTCCTGAATTCCGCTCGGGTCCCGCGTGGCCGAAACGGGATGGGCGAACATCCAAGCGAACGCACCGCGTGAAATAAGATCCATGATGTGCGCCCGAGGCGTCACCGCGCGCGGACTTCTCGCTCGCGGTACGGACCAATGGATTCATGCGGCTTGCCATCGCAAAGGTCCATCCCGGGTGTGGATGTGCGGACCCTGCCGCCGCCCGGCCGATGCGTCGGATGGAAACCTTCCGGTTATTTCCTCGATGCGCGGTGATCGGAACGAGCGAGGACGGAATCACGTTCGATTTATTGTGGTGCGGAATCGGACCGTCAGCGGACAGCCGCCGGCTCGTGGTGCCGACCGCGTCGAGCGCGGTGCTGCCAGTCGCCGGAACCCGCTCGTCCGTCACGCCCCGGGTGACGGCCTCGTGGACCTTCGGTTCCTGGGTGGCCAAGGGGAGTTTCACGGCCTCCGGCCGGGTGTACACGACCGTCGACGGATGCTGCCGGCCGTTCGTCGTCCCCATGCTCTCCGCCCCCCGGTGCGTAAAAAGAGCGGCCGTCAAGTCGGCGGCCCGAAGGAATGGTGGCGCACAGAATCAACCGCCTTGGCTCAGCGCTTCTGAAGGCCGGGCAAAGGCAAGGAAGTTGACGTGTATACCTGTCACTCAAGGCGTGGAGTGCGGTCCGCCCATGAAGTTAACGGCCCGCGTACGCGGCGTGCAATGGGTTCGATTCGGCGTGATTGGCCGGATCCCCCGCAGTGTCCGTAATTACTCGTCGGAAACCCCTTGGCGTGCCTGGCGGGCGGGGAATACGGATACCTTCCGGGTCGGCGCGAAACTGCCCTTCGGTGCCCTATGCGCGTGGTGGTGGGGTCTGGTCACCGGCCGTTTCCTGAGCGAGAGTGGTCGGACTTTCTCTCCCCTGCGCGCAGGATGCGCTCCTCGCTGCCCGGAGGTGCCGCCGCATTATGTACACGGGATTCAGCTGGCCGCTGGTCGGCGGCATGGCGGCCACCCGTGTCGGGGGAGGCGTCGCGCCCGGGCGCGGTGCGCTTCTGGCGGCGATCGGTGCGGCTGCGCTGCCCGTGGGCTTCGTTCTGGGACGGGAGATACAGCGTCGCCTCACCGGGGGCGTCTGGATGGCTGAACCCGCCCCGGAGAAGGAGAGCGGCCTTCCCGTGGTACCCGCGCGCCCGCACTCGGCCCCCGCGGTCCCCGTGGGGCCGCCCTCATGGAGACGTCAGAAGTGGGAGGCCCGTCGGTGAGACGCAAGCTGTTGAGGGCCGTCGACACGATCGGCCTTGCCGTCATCGGCATGTCCGCGGGCTACCTCGCCCTTGCCATGGGCGCGGGCCTCATCGAACTGCGCCGCCAGAGAGCCGCGTTGCGTGTCCAAGGTGACACCGTGTACGGCAGCCCGCATCTGGGGCGCCGCGACAGCCGGCATCTGTACGCCCTCATCCCGTGTCTCAACGAGGAGTCCGTGATCGGTACGACGGTCGCCGGATTGCTCGGACCCCGCACCACGGTCGTGGCCATCGACGACGGTTCGGACGACGCCACCGGGCAGGAGGCCGAACGAGCCGGTGAGGAGGCACGGGCGGCGGGGCGGCCGGGCGAGGCGGTCGTGCTGCGTCGGGAACCGCCGAACGCCCGACAAGGCAAGGGCGAAGCCCTCAACCACGGAATCCGGTGGATCCGCGAGAGCGTCACGGCGCGTGGCCAGGATCCCGGTGAGGTGATCGTGTGCGTGATGGACGCGGACGGCCGCCTCTCGGACCGGGCGCTCGGCCACGTCCTGCCGCTCTTCGACGACCCCCGGGTCGGCGGCGTCCAGCTCGGTGTGCGCATCCGTAACCGCCGTGGAAACTTCCTGACGTGGTTTCAGGACTACCAGTTCTGGGCGATGGCCGCTGTCACGCAGTTCGGCCGCAACCTCACCTCGACCGTCAGCCTCGGCGGCAATGGACAGTTCACCCGGCTCTCGGCCCTCGACGGCCTGGGGGAGCGCCCCTGGTCGCGATCGCTGACCGAGGACCTGGACCTGGCCATCAGCCTCGCCGCGCGGGGATGGCGACTGCGCACCACCGCCCACGCTTCCGTGGACCAGCAGGGTGTGAGCGATCTGCGCCGGCTCGTCCGGCAGCGGACCCGCTGGTACCAGGGCCATATGACGGCGATCCGGCGGATGGGCGAGATATGGCGGGCGCCGCGGATGCGGCACCTGGCCGCCCTGGAGATGTTCTCCTACCTGCTGGTCCCCTGGGTGCTGGACCTGCCCTGGTCGATCCTCTTCCAGTACTGCCTGATCTGGTTCGTCCGCAGCCCCAATGTGCTGGTGCTGCACGGCCGGCGCGTCGCCGCCGTCAACGCGACCTGGCTGAAGTGGCCGGCCAACCTGACCGCCTGGTACCTGCTCACCTTCGCGCCCGCGCTCGCCACGTCCTGGACGTATCTGCGCCGGGACAGAAGCGTCGGCGTGGGGCGGGCCCTGGTGCTCGGGCACTCCTTCGTCGTCATGAACTACATGTCGTTTCTCTGCGCCTGGAGTGCCTTGTTCCGCATGATCCGCGGGCAGACGGGCTGGACCAAGACCGCCCGGGAGGCCGAGGCGGTGGGCTGAGCGTGGCGCGGTACGGCCACGCCGGGACAGTCGCTGTGGCCGTCGCGGGGGCCGGGACTGCACCGGAACCGCACCGGGACTTCGCCGGAACAATACGGATGAAAAGTATTTTCCCGGCTATCTGCGAAGCTTATGTCATGAACCATCAGCTCCGCTTGATTGCCGGGCGTTGGCCCTTCGCCGTGCCCGCTCTGGCCGCCCTCGTGCTCGCCCTGACCTGGGGGCGCTCACTGTCCCCCGCGATGGTGGCGCTGGTGAGCTGCTGTCTGGCCGGTGCGGTGCTCTCCGCGGTGCACCACGCCGAGGTGATCGCGCACCGGGTCGGCGAGCCCTTCGGATCGCTGGTCCTGGCCGTCGCGGTGACCATCATCGAAGTGGCGCTCATCGTGACCCTGATGGCCGACGGCGGCGACAAGAGCAGCTCCCTCGCCCGCGACACCGTCTTCGCCGCCGTCATGATCACATGCAACGGCATCGTCGGCCTGTCGTTGCTGGTGGGCGCGCTCCGCCGCCGGGTGGCGGTGTTCAACGCCGAGGGCACCGGCGCCGCCTTCGGAACCGTGGCGACACTGGCGGGGCTGAGCCTGGTCCTGCCGACCTTCACGACGAGCACCCCGGGGGCGCGGTTCTCCTCGGCCCAGCTGGTCTTCGCCGCGCTCGCCGCGCTGATCCTGTACGGACTGTTCGTGGCGACCCAGACCGTGCGGCACCGTGACTACTTCCTGCCGGTGACCGCCGAAGGCGTGGTCATCGACGCCGACGACCACGCCGACCCGCCCTCGGCGAAGGCCGCCCTCACCAGCCTCGGGCTCCTCGCCGTCGCGCTGCTGTCGGTGGTCGGGCTGGCCAAGGGCGTCTCCCCGACGATCGAGTCCCAAGTGGCCGCCGCCGGGCTGCCCGCCTCGGTCGTCGGAGTCGTCATCGCGTTGCTGGTCCTCCTCCCGGAGACCATCGCGGCGCTGCGCGCGGCGCGCCGCGACCGCGTCCAGACCAGTCTCAACCTCGGTCTCGGTTCGGCCATGGCCAGCATCGGCCTGACCATTCCCGCCGTCGCGGTGGCCTCGATCTGGCTGGAGGGGCCGTTGGTGCTCGGCCTGGGCGCGACCCACATGGTGCTGCTGGCCCTCACCGTCGTCGTCGGCACGCTGACGGTGATCCCGGGCCGTGCGACACCGCTCCAAGGCGGCGTCCACCTCTCCCTGCTGGCGGCGTACATCGTGCTCGCGGTCAGCCCCTGACTTGCCCTTTCGTCGCTTCGGGAGTGTCCGGGTCATATTCATGCGCGGACGACGGGTTCCCGGATCGGAATTCCATTTTCCGCATCGGTGGATCAATACCGGCGCAGCGCGAAGATCGCTTTTCAATTGATCTCCGCAGAAGCGTGTGAAGGAATATGGATTCTTTTCAGATCTTGACGCATGCTTCGAGTTCCGCTCATGATGGGCACGCGCAGAGGCACCAGGAGTCCCAAGCGGGTGCTTGAGTCCCGCGCGGCATGGAGTCGCGTGGTTTATGGCGGGGAACGTCCTATTTTGCATTCGCATGCGCGACTCTGCACGGCGCGCCGAACGCTGAAAAACGATCAGCTCCCCTTCATATCTCTTGGCGTCCGGAGGAAATGGAGGGTCAATGCCGGTGCAACCGACCTATCCCGGCGTCTACATCGAAGAACTTCCCAGCAGCGTCCGCACCATCACGGCGGTCAGCACGTCCGTGGCCGCGTTCCTCGGGCACACCCGCCGGGGCCCGGTCGACCGGCCGGTGACCATCACCAGCTTCGCGGACTACGAGCGCCGGTTCGGCGGTCTCGCCTCGGACAGCGCGGTCAGCTACGCCGTCCAGCAGTTCTTCCTCAACGGCGGATCGGTCGCGGTCATCGTGCGCGTCGGCGCCGCCGGCACCGGCAAGTCCGCGGGCGTGACGCTGACGTCGAGTGAGACCGAGGCGGCCGCCGACGCGCTGGGGCTGACCGCCAAGGAACCGGGGGTATGGGGCTCGGGGCTGCGCGTCGCGGTCGACTACGCCACGCCCAAGCCGAAAGAGACCTTCAACCTGCACGTTTTCGACAGTGCGGGCGGGGCGCGGGAATCCTTCACCGGAATCTCCATGGATCCGGCCCACCCCCGATATGTGAAAGCCCTGGTGGATTCCGCTTCTTCCCTGGTCCAGGTGACTTTGGCCCGAGGCGGCCGCCCCGACCCCGTGGGAACGGTTTCCAAGCCGTTCGGGGAGCGGCTTCCGGATTTGACCGCGGCGATCGACGTGAAAATCGGAGCGGTCAAGCACACATTCAAGATCTACGATCCGCGGACCGACGGCGACGCGCCACCGAAAACCGTGCCGCAACTCGCCCTGCTGCTGGAACGCAAACTGCGGGCCCTTCCCGACGCCCCGGGCAAACGGGCCTTCGCGGGCACCCGGGTCACCGCGTTCGGCCAGCGGCTCCAGGTCGTCGCGGGCTCCCTCGATACGGACGACGTGATCCGTTTCAGCGGCGACGCCGCCGGACCGCTCGGCCTGGAGGACTTCGCCCGGCCGCCCGCCTTCGTCCTCGACGGCGGGCAGGACGCGAGCCCGCCGGGACCGACCGACCTGATCGGCAGCGAGGCCGGGAAGACCGGCATCAACGCCCTGCGCGAGGTCCAGGACGTCAACCTCCTGATCCTGCCGGAGGTGGCCGGCTACACCAACGCCGACGACGCGGCGACCGTCCTGTCCGCCGCCGCGGCCCTGTGCCAGGAGAAGCGGATGTTCCTGGTGGCCGACGCGCCCGCGTCGTGGCGCGGCGTGGACGCCGCACGGGCGGGGCTGTCGATGTTCGAGTCCGTTCCCGGACCGCACGCGGCCTTGTACTTCCCGCACCTGGAGATGGTCGACCTGGTCACCGGGCGGCTCCGGGCCTTCCCGCCGTCGGGCGCCGTCGCGGGGGTCATGGCCCGCACGGACAGCGAGCGCGGGGTGTGGAAGGCACCGGCCGGCACCGAGGCCCGGCTCACCGGGGTGCGGGCGCTCACCGTACCGATGACCGACCGGGAGAACGGGCTGCTCAACCCGCTCGGGCTCAACTGCCTTCGCTCCTTCCCCGTCGTCGGCCCCGTGATCTGGGGCGCGCGGACCCTCGCGGGCGCGGACGTCCTCGCCTCGCAGTGGAAGTACGTACCGGTCAGACGACTGGCGCTGATGCTCGAGGAAAGCCTGTACCGCGGCACCAAGTGGGTCGTCTTCGAGCCCAACGACGAGCGTCTGTGGTCACAGATCCGGCTCAACATCGGCGCGTTCCTGCACACGCTCTTCCAGCAGGGGGCGTTCCAGGGCACGGCCGCGCGCGAGGCGTACTTCGTCAAGTGCGACAAGGACACCACCACGCAGGACGACATCAACCGCGGCGTGGTGAACGTCGTGGTCGGATTCGCTCCGCTCAAGCCCGCGGAGTTCGTGATCGTCAAGATCGAGCAGATGGCCGGACAGATCGAGGTATAGGAGCTCCATGGCCGAGTTCACGGTCAACGCGCAGCGGTTCGACCCGTATAAGAACTTCAAGTTCCTGGTCGTCTGGGACGGGCGCGTCGTCGCAGGCGTCAGCAAGATCAGTCCACTCAAGCGCACCACCGAGGTCGTCAAACACCGTAACGGAGGCGACGCCAGCTCCCCGCGCAAGTCACCGGGGCGCACCGAGTTCGAAGCCGTCACGCTGGAGCGCGGCGTCACCCACGACACCGAGTTCGACCGCTGGGCCAACAAGGTGTGGATGGTCGGCGCGGGCCGCGGATCCGAGGTGTCACTGGCCGACTTCCGCAAGGACATCGTCATCCAGGTGCTCAACGAGGCGGGTCAGGTCGCGGTCTCCCACAAGCTCTACCGCGCCTGGATCAGCGAGTACCAGATCGTCGGTGAACTGGACGCCAACGCCAACGCGGTCGCCATCCAGAGCCTCAAGCTCGAATGCGAGGGCTGGGAGCGGGACTACGAGGTCCCCGAACCCGAAGAGCCCTCGTACCAGCAGCCGGCATAAGACCGGCCACGGATGGAACACCTGGAGGCCGGGGCGCTGCTCGCCGCGTGGGAGGCGGGACTCGCGTCCGACGACGGCGGGCGCGCCCTGCTCCTGCACCGACTCGCCCGCCCGGCCGCCGAGGCCCAGGAACTGCTCTCGGTGCCGGTGGGGCAGCGCGACGCCGAACTGTTCGCCGTCCGGCGGGCGTTGTTCGGGGAGCCGCTGGAGGTGCGCACCGACTGCGCCGAGTGCGGAGAGGAGATGGAGTTCGCGTTCGACGCGTGCGGTCCGAGCGCCGACCGCGACGTACCGGACCGGCCGGTCCGCGTCGAAGTGGGGGAATGGACGGTCGAGTGCGCACTGCCCACCCCCGCCGACCTCGCCGCGGTCGGGGCCGTACCCGACGGCCAAGCCAGAGCGGCGCTGCTGGCCCGGTGCGTCATCCGGGCCGAACACGGCGGGCGGGACGCCACGGACCGGCCCCTGCCCGGCCCCGTGCAGCGGCGCGTCGCCGAGGCCTGTGCGGAGCGCGACCCGTTCGCCGACGTGACGCTCAACGTCACCTGCCCGGCGTGCGGGAAGACGACCCGCGCCGAACTCGACATCGCCTCCTACCTGTGGGCCGAGCTGGACGCCTGGGCCCGCGACCTCCTCCTGGACGTCCATCTGCTCGCCACCGCGTACGGCTGGAGCGAACCGGAGATCCTGACGCTCAGCCCGCTGCGGCGCCGCTACTACCTGGAGCTGTGTGCGGATGCCTGACTTCTTCGACCGCCTGCTGGCGCGCCACGTGCCCGGCCGCGCGCCGACCGCCGCGGCGAGGCTGCGACCGCGCCTGCCAGGACCGTTCGAACGGATCGGGGCGACCGGAACCGACACACCCGGACCGGCCACCTGGCCCGCGCCCACCCCCGGCTCCGCCCGGGACACGGCCCGGCCACCCGAACCCGCGCCGGCCCGGCCGGCCCCACCGGCCGCCACACCCGGGCCCCCCGCGACGACCGCACCGCAACCCGGGCGCCCCGCCCCCGCGATACGCCTCGTTCCCGCACGGCCCCTGCTCGTCGCCCCGCCCCTGCCACCGGCCACCACCACCGCGCCGACCGGCAGACGGACGCCGGACCGGCACCCCGGCACCACACGCCCGGACACCACCGGACAGCCCCCCGGACCAGCCACCCGGCGGGCAGCCCCACCCGCCATCCCGCCCACCTCACCGGCACCGGGCACACCCGCCGTCCCGGCCGTCCGCCCCCAGCCGGCCCCACGGACCGGCGACACCGTGGCCGTCGGCGACCGGCGCCGACGCCAGAAGCCCCCCGAGCGGGTCGTCCACATCAGCATCGGCCGTCTGGAAGTCACCGCCGGGCCGCGGCGGAACCCGGGACCACCGGGCCGGCACACCGGGGCCGGGGACGGCGGGCGGCCCAAGCCCGCCATGCCCCTCGACCAGTACCTCACCGAGGGAAGGGGCAGCACGACGTGAGCAACTCACTGGCCGTCGCCACCGTCACCGAAGCGCTGCGCCTGCTCCTCGCGAACTCCGTCGCCCTCGACGTCCCGTTCGCCGTCGACGTGGCCGCCGTCAAACCACCCGCGCACCCCCCGGCCCAGCCCACCGTCACGGTCTTCCTGTACCAGGTCACGCCCAACGGGACGCTGCGCAACCGCGACACACCGACCCGCACCGGCGACGGCACCCTGCTCACCAGACCCGCCGCCGCCCTCGACCTGCACTACCTGATCAGCTTCTACGGCGACGAGCGGGAACTGGTCGCCCAACGCCTGCTCGGCTCGGTCGTCCGCACCCTGCACGAACTGCCCACCCTGCCCGAGGAACTGATAGCCGAAGCCGTGACCTCGCCGTTCCTCCTGGGCAGCGACCTCGCGGCGGCACCCCAACGGGTGCGGTTCACGCCTTCGCAGATGGACGTGGACGACGCCTCGAAGCTCTGGTCGATGCTCTTCCAGACCCCCTACGCGCTGTCCCTCACCTACCAGGGCACCGCCGTCTTCATCGACGGCAGACAGGAGCCCACAGCCGGGAAACCGGTCCTGCGCCGTACCGTGCGCGCCATCCCGACCCGGCAGCCCCTCATCGACCGGCTGCTGTCCCGCCCCGCCGGATCACCACCGGGCACCGAACCGGTCGAAGGACCGGTCCCGGCGGGTCACGAACTGCTCGCCCGCGGCACGGGACTGCGCGCCGACCGGGTCTCGGCCCGGGTGGGCGGACGCACACTCCCGCTCGACGCCGACCGCGTCCGGGACGACCAGGCCGTCATCCCGGTGCCGGACGACCTGCCGCCCGGCGTCCACTCGGTGCAACTGCTGCACGCCGTCGCCCTGGGCATTCCCGCGACACCGCACTGGGGCCTCGAATCCAACGCCGCCACGTTCGCCCGCCGCCCCGGCATCACCGGGCCCATCGGCGTCGAGGGCCGCACCGGCGACGACGAAGTGTCGGCCGTCCTCGCCCTCCGCCTCGACATGCCCCTCCACGCCGACCAGCGGGTGCTGCTCCTGCTCGACGAGTTGCGGCCACCACCGGGCCGGCGCGCCGCCGGATACCAGTTCCGCGCGCCCTTCCCGCTCGGCGAACGGCCCGACCCGAAACGGCTCAAAATCGCGATCGCCCACGTCCGTCCGGTCGCCTACCTGGTCCGGATCCAGGTCGACGGGGTGCCGAGCGCCCTCACGTTCTCCGCCGGGGGCACGTTCGACGGCCCGGCGGTCGACCTCGGCGAGACGCGCTGACGGGGGCCGGACGGTGACGAGAGGGGGGACCGGGGCCGGGCCGAGCACCGACACACCGGGGGAGGACATGACCGAACGGCACGGCTCACACCAGCGGGCGCTCACCGCCGCCGTGGAGGCGGTACTGCGACGCCTGGACGCGCACGCCTCCACGCGCCCGCACGCCGTGACACCCCCCGCCCCGGACGCACCGACCGGCGGACCCGCCGCCCGCCACACGGACGGATCCGCTTCCGCGCCCGACCCCGCCAGCGGCGCCCCGCCCCTCGACGCCCTGGCGGTCATCGTCTCCTGCCTCGGCCTCACCCCCTTCGAACGCGACGTACTGGTCCTGGCCGCCGCCGCCGAGACCGACCCGACCACCGGCCCCCGCTGCGCCGCCGCCTGCGGCGACCCGGCCCGCCCCCACCCCACCTTCGCCCTCGCCCTGGCCGCCCTCGACGACCCGCACTGGAGCGCGCTGACCCCCATCGGGCCGTTACGCCGCTGGCGGCTGGTCGAACTCGACGACGAAACGTCCCCGACCACCTCCCGCCTCCGCCTGGACGAGCGCATCCTGCACTTCCTGGTCGGCGTGCCCTACCTGGACGCCCGCCTGCACGGACTGCTCGGGCTGCGGGCCCCCGGCCGGGAGGAACCGCCCCCCGGCCACCAGGACACCGCCGAGCACATCGCCCGAGCCTGGTCGGGCCCCGGATCCGACGGGCCGCCGCACACCGAACTCGTCGGCGCGGACCGCGCCACCCGCTGGGACATCGCCGCCACCGCCGCCGACCGGGCCGGCCTCGCCCTGTACACCGTCCTCGCGGACGACCTGCCCACCGAGCCCGCCGACCGCGACCGGCTCGCCCGGCTCTGGCAGCGCGAAGCCATCCTCCTGCCGGCCGCCCTCCTGGTCGAAGACGGCGACCGGGCGGGCACCCACCGCGACGCGACCGAGACCTTCCTCGCCGCACTGCCCGTACCCGTGATCCTCTCCAGCGACGAACCCCGGCCGGGCGGCACGGCCCGCCGTCCACGCGTCACCGTCCCGCCCCTCACCCCCGACGAGCAACTACGGCTGTGGACCGGGGCACTCGACGGGCTCCCGGGCATCCGGGAACAGGACGTGCGGGACCTCGTCGCCCAGTTCTCCCTGCCCGCGCACGTCATCCGCTCGGCGGGAGCGGCGGTGCGCCACGCCCCCGAAGGTGATGCCAAGCGGCTGGCGTGGCGAGCGGGCCTGGCCGAGGCCCGGATGTCCCTCGACGAACTCGGCCGCCGGATCGAACCCCGCGCCGGGTGGGAGGACCTCGTCCTCGCCGACCGTCAGCGCGACGCGCTCCGCGAAGCCGTGGCCCATGTGCGCCGACGCGCCACCGTCTACCAGGAGTGGGGATTCGAGGCGGTGCTGCGGCGCGGCCTCGGGGTGACCGCCCTGTTCGCCGGCGGCTCGGGAACGGGCAAGACACTCGCCGCCGAGGTCGTCGCGGGCGAACTGGGCGTCGACCTGTTCGTCATCGACCTCTCCCAGATCGTCAGCAAGTACATCGGCGAGACCGAGAAGAATCTGCGGAGGGTCTTCGACGCCGCCGAACGCGGCGGCGCCCTGCTGCTCTTCGACGAGGCCGACGCGCTGTTCGGCAAACGCAGCGAGGTCAAGGACAGCCACGACCGCTACGCCAACCTCGAAGTCAGCTACCTGCTGATGCGCATGGAGGCGTACCGCGGGCTCGCCATCCTGACCACCAACATGAAACAAGCCCTCGACCAGGCGTTCATGCGCCGGATCCGCTTCATCGTCGACTTCCCCTTCCCCGGGGTGCCGGAGCGGGCCGAGATCTGGCGCCGTGTCATCCCCCGGCAGACACCGAGCGAGGCACTGGACCCCGAGCGGCTGGCCCAGCTCACCGTCGCGGGCGGATCCATCAGGAACATCGCGCTGTCGGCCGCGTTCCTTGCCGCCGACGAGGGCGGCCCCCTGCGGATGCGGCACATGCTGGCCGCCGCGCGAACCGAATACGCGAAGCTGGAGCGCTCGCTGACCCCATCGGAGGTGCGCGGATGGGAGTGACGGATCCGGGGCGCGACCGTCCGGGGCGCGTTCATGTCGAGATCGGCGAACTGGCCCTGCGCGGCTTCGCGCACATCGACCATGAACGCGTCGCCGACGCCTTCCGACGCGAACTCCACCGGCTGGTGCGGGACCACGGTGTCCCGATCGCCGACGACGGCGGCATCCGCCTGGACCTCGTCCACGGTCTGCCACCGCTGCCGGCCACCTCCTCCCCGCACCGACTGGGCGCGGCCCTGGCCCGCGCGGTGCACACCGGTCTGACGGGCGGGGGAGACACGACCGCGCGCGGTACGGACATCCGGGGGCGGGGCGCATGAGCCGGGCCCAGGTGTCCGCCGGACACCAGCAGACGAACGAGGCCGCCGCGCACCGGCGCAAGCCCAAGGCCCGCGCGCCCAAGTCCCGGACCCCCGAGCCCAAGGAGATCATCACCGGGGCCGGCCAGCCGCTCGACCCCGGAGTGCGCCGCGAGCTGGAGGAGCGGCTCGGGCACGACTTCAGCCGCGTCCGGGTGCACACCGACCGGGACGCGGCACTGCTCACCGATCTGCTGGGCGCGGACGCCGTCACCGTGGGCGAGGACGTCTTCTTCGCCGAAGGCACATTCCACCCCGGGACGGAGGACGGCCGGCGGCTGGTCGCCCATGAACTACTGCACACCGTCCAGGCACCGTACGCCCTGGGCGCGTTACGGGCGGGCCGCGACCTGGGCGCGGTCAGCAAGCCGCAGGACGCGGTGGAACGGCAGGCCGAGGACGGTGCCCGTGCGGACCACCCGCGCCCCGAGGTGTCACCGAGCGCCACCCCGGGCTGGCTGCGGTACGCACGGGTGCGCGCCGATCAGTTCCGCACCGAGCTGCTGGACCCGGCGACGCTGGTGGACCGCCTCACCGCGGGCATTCTCCGCTCGCTGCGCGGCGACCCGACGGACGCGTCCGGGCGCGTACGGCAGCAACTGGCGCGTTTCGCACCCGAGTTGAAGGCTTCGGTGCTGGAGAGGCTCGCGCTTCGTCTGGCGTCGTCGGACCACGAGCGGCTGCTGGAGCTGGTGGAACGGAGCGAACGCGGCCCGGCGGAGACGGACGCGGGTGGGATCCCGGGCCCGGTGACGGAGCCGGCGCGGGAACCGGCCGAGGAACCGGCCGAGGAACCGGCCGAGGAGCCGGAGCCCCCGTCGAAGGAACCGCCGAAGGAACCGGCGGGGGAGAAGGACGAAGAGGAGCAGAAGGACAAGGGCAAGGAAAAAGACAAGGGCAAGGACGAAGACGAGGACGAGAAATCCGAGGAGGAGGCGAAGGAGGAACCGCCCGCCAAGGACGAGAAGCCAGGGCCCGGGCCCGGGGAGGCGGCCCCGGCCGGAACCGGGCACCGGGAAGAGGCCACTGTCGCCGCCGCCGGGGCTGTGGTGGGTGGCGAACCACCCCAGGCAGCGGCCGCCGCGCAGGCCCCCGGTGCGCCCGAGCGGCAGCGAGTGGCCGGGCAGCAGCGCCCTGCCGAGGGTTCCCGGCCCCGGGCGGTCGACCGTCGTCAGGACAATCAGCCGGGCCCGGCCCGTCCCGAGCAGGTGGACAGGCTCGCCGAGGCCAAGGACAGCCCCCTCGCCCGGCACGGTCTGCTCGACGACGAGAAGGGCAAGGCGGAGGACGAGCCGCTGGGCGTGGGGGCGGAGGCCGCGAAGGAAGTCGAGACGCCGAAGGACGAGGAGCCGGAGGCCGTCGAGCCGGTCGGCCCGGAGCTGCGTCCGGAGGACTTCGTCCCGAGCACCGATCTCGATGTCTCGTCCGTGCCGACCGCCGACCGGCTCGACGTCTCCGCCGGTGGGCCGGCGGAGCAGGAAGCCCCCTCGTTCCCCGAGCCGCCGGGCACCAAGGCCGACGAGATCCAGCAGGCCCGGGAGAACGAGGCGGAGGAGGAAACCGAGGAGGCCCCCGAACCGTCCGCTCCTCGGCAGGCCGGGTCCGGCCGGCCCGCACCGGCGCCCGAGGCCGACGTCTCGGCCCGGCGTGAGACCGACGCCTCGGCCCGTGAGGCCGACCGGGAGGCGGAGAGCCGTACGGCGCGGGACCTCCAGCCGGACAAGCCGGTCGAGCAGGAGGTCGGGCCGGACCCGGAGGCGGGCAGGCCCGAGGCGGGCCGGCCGGGCCCGGAGGCGGACGAGGAGGCGGCGCCCGAGGCATCCTCCGGGGACGGCCCCGGGCGGCGGGACCCCGAACCGTCCGCCGCCGTGGCCGCACCGGCGGGCGGGCGTGGCCGCTCCGAGCGGGCCCGGCCGGAGCCGGGAGGACCGGGTCCTTCGGGTCCCGCCGGAGCCCCGGGCGCCATGGGCGAGACCGAGGAAGCCGGACCCGGCCTCGGCGCCATGGGCCCGGCCGCCGAGCAGACCGAGGCGCCCGGCGCTCTGGGCGCTCCCGGCGCCCCGCCCGGGCCGGACGCCTCCATGGAGGAGGGCGGCGGCGCTTGTGCCGGTGCCCCGCAGCCCACCACCGAGGAGGCCGGCGGGGGCGAGGGCGGCTGCGGAGGCGGTGGGGGCGGCGGTGGCGGCACGGAGAAGGAGGCGGAGAAACCGGCACCTCCCGACGTCTCCGGCCAGGACCCGCCGAGCGCCCTCGCCACGGCCGGCACCCTGCCGCCCGACCGGATGGAGGCCACGCTCGACGGCGTCGACGGGGCCGTCGACCGCTCGGTCGGCGAGCGGCACGCCGCTCTGGAGGCCGACGCCCCTGCCGCGCAACGCCCTTCGGGCGCCCCGCGCACGCTCTCCGGTGCGCCGGAGGAGGCGGCCCCCGCCCAACAGGTCACCGAGCATGTCGAGCGGGAGGGCGCGGAGGGCGGCAAGGAGCAGAAGAAGGCCGAGGGCGAGAAGGCCGGGGGGCCGAACCCGACGGCCGACGTGCCCCGGCCGGCGGTCTCGGACGATCCGGCGAACCAGGTGAGTGCCCAGGACGTCCAGAACATGCAAGGCGCGGTGAGGGAGGTTCCCGTCACCGACGACTCCCTGAACCGCACGGTCAAGGCACCGAAGGTGCAGCTGAGCGGGGAGAGCGACCCCCAACGCACCGACAAGCAGGCCGAGAACCTCAAGGCCTCCTCGGCGAAGATCCTCGGCGTCGGCCGCGAGGACGCGGCCAAGCCGATGGGGGAGGACCAGATCTACCCCGACGTGCCCGGGGAGACGCTCCGGGCCGAGGTGCCCGGGAGCGCCGGCGGTACCGGCGGCCGCCGCCGGGCCGGCGCGGCCGCCGGCACCAAGCCGGGTGTGGCCGCCGTCGCCCAGCAGGAGCGGGGCCCGCAGATCCAGGCCGCGGTCGGCCAGGGCCAGGGCCGTATGGGGCAGGAGCAGTCCCGGCAGCAGCAGGCCGAGGCCGAGCAGCGGCGCGCGAGCCAGGAGGCCCAGGACCAGGCCGTCGTTGAGAACGCCGAAGCCCAGACGGGCGAACGCGGCCAGGCCGCCGAGCAGGTGCGGGCCGAGCGCACGCGGTGGCGGACGGAGCAGGACGAGGAGATCGGCCGGGCCGACACCGACGCGGCGAAGGAACACGGCGAGAAGAACAAGGAGATCGATACCAAGCGCACCGACACGGACAAGGACGTCGGCAAGCGCCAGGACGAGGACAACCAGAAAATCCAGGACAACCGCAAGGAGGCGGAGGAGAAGGCCCGCAAGGAGAAGGAACGCAAGAAGGAGGAATCCTCCGGCTGGTGGGGCTGGGTCAAGTCCAAGGTGAAGGCGGCGTTCGACGCGCTGCTGAGTGTGATCACCGGGATCTTCGACTTCTTCCGCAAGATCGTCAACGGGATCATCGACAAGTTCCGGGAGTTCGCCAACTGGGCGATCGAACAGGCCAGGAAGTTCGCGGTCGAGCTGATCAAGAAACTCGCGGACGCGCTGATCGCCATCGGCGACGTCCTGCTGGCGGCGTTCCCCGGGCTGCGGGAGAAGTTCCGCAACAAGATCCGGCAGTGGCGTGACCAGGCGATAGCCAAGGTCAACGAGTGGGCCGACAAGCTCAAGGCAGCGGTCAACAAGCTCCTCGACCTGCTGGCCGCCGGTCTGAACAAGCTGCTGAACCTGCTGGAGAAGGGCCTCAAGGCCGCCGTCGACATGGTCCGTGACGCGGTGGTGGCCGCGCTCGACTTCGCACAGAAGGCGATCGCGATGCTGGGCCAGTTCGCGGCGCTGGTCGCGGACATCGCCCCGGACCCGGGCGGTTGGCTGTCGAAGCTGGGCGCGGCGGCCAAGGAGGGCATCCAGAACCACCTGTGGGGCGCCGTGAAGACGGCGGTGAAGTCGTGGTTCAACGAGAAGGTCGAGTCGGTGCTCGGCCTGGGCAAGACCATCATCAACGTCCTGGTCAAGGGCTGTGTCTCGATGGCCCAGATCGGTCGGATGGCCTGGCAGGCGCTGGTCCAGTCGCTGCCCGCGATCATCATCTCGATCGTGGTGGAGAAGGTCGTCTCGATGATCGTGCCGGCCGCCGGGGCGATCATGACGATCATTCAGGGCCTGATGGCGGCCTGGGGCACGATCAGCAAGATCATCGCCGCGTTCGGCAAGTTCTTCGGCTTCCTCAAGGCGGTCAAGAGCGGTGCCGGGGCGGCCTGCCTGTTCGCCCAGGCGGTGGCGGCGGGTGTGGTCGCGCTCCTGGAATTCATCACCAACTTCCTGCTGAGCCGCTTGAAGCTGGCCGCGAAGGGGGTCGGCGGGCGGCTCAAGGCGATGGCCCAGAAAATCATGAAGGGCCTGGCGAAGGCGACGAAGGGCCCGCGGAAGGCGGCGGGGGCGGCGGTGAACCGGGCGAAGGCGAGCCTGGGCCGTGCGGCACAGGCTCTGAAGGGCCCCCGCCGCCCGGGGCGGCCCCGGCCGACCTCGGCGAAGCGGCCGACTCAGCCGGAACGCAGGCCGTCGGGCAAGGCGACCCCGGCCAGGGGCACGCCGACCCGCCGGTCGCCGGCGGGCCGTGCGCTGAACGGCGCCAAGGCGGCGGTGAAGGGTGCCTTGAAGAAGGTGAACAACGCGGCCCGGGCGCTGGGCCGGAAGCTCAAGAACAGCAAGCTGGGGAAGTCGCTGACGAACGGGGCGAAGAGGATTCGCGAGGCGTTTACGCGGCAGCGGGATCGCTTGCGCGACAGGTGGAGGAAGCGGCAGGAGCAGCGCAGGCGGCAGCGAGATGAGCGCGACAAGCGCGAGAACTCGACCGAGGCGAAGAGGCGTCGCCTGGAGTTGATCGTCGCGCGGATCCGGCCCAGGCTGGTCAGCCTGCTCAAGCGTGGTCTCCTCGAAAAGATCTTCAACGCCGTACTCCGTGGTCTGAGAATCTGGAACCGGCTGACCGGTCTCGCCCCCGTGGGCGGCGAGAACTTCAACCTGGTCGCCAGTCTGAATCCGGAAGCGACCGTCACCGAAGCGCACTTCGACTTGTTCTCCGTAGGGCCGGAGGAAAAGGTGACAACGGAGCTCCGTCAGGAAATCGAGGCGGCCTTCGCGGGGCGCAAGGTCACGAAGCTTTCGGAAGTCATGAGCCTCTGCGAAGCCGCGGCCAAGAAGGTGAAGGACAAGGGCGGAGTAGCAGGCAAGGGAAGTAACGCGAGCCAGGGGGGAAGGAGTGGCGGCAAGGGCTCCCGGGAGGCCAGATCGGGTCAGCGGGGCAAGGCTCCCAAGCCGGATGAGACGGGAGTGTCCGGCCGGCTTCGCTGGGTGGCCGGCGAGGACGTCCAGCGTGATGGTGAGCCTGATTCGACGGTGCTCTACTTCGATCGCCCAGGGCAGAAGATTGTCAGCCTTGCCATTGCGGACTTCCGTAAGGCGAAGACGTACACGTTGATAGGCAAGCACGAGGATCAGGAGCTGTACCAGGATGATCTCGGTTCCCAGTACGTCAAGGAATCTGCTGGAGGTTTCGTTCCTCGCTACCTCAGGAGGAATGTGTCCGCGGAGGACCGAAAACGGATAGGTGAGGGAAAATCGCTGGTGCCGAGGGGGCCGGACGCCAAGCCGGACATCCCTGGGCATGTGATGGGGAAGGAGAAGTCGCCGTTCATCTCGACTACCAAAAGGAGCAAGGCGGACATTACGAGTGGTAAGAAGAATGAGGACGGCAAAGAGGTAACTCCCCTCGGCGGCCAGTTCGGTAAGGTGCGCATCGACCTTCTCCAGATCTCACCGAAGAACATTTTCGACTTGACCACCAAGAAGGCTCAGGACATGTGGAATCTGAGCCATCCCAAGAAGGAAACGACCAAGCAGGCTCTCCAGGATGTCATCCGCACTCGCGAGGTGCTGATCAAGGGAGAGATCCCCGCAGACGCATACGTATATTCCGATCCCAGCTAGGGAAATGATGACATTCAACTCGTATCACTGGTGGGGGTGTTCACTCCCTGACAAAGAGCTTGAATCTGCCCGTGACAGGCTTGTCGAAGAGCGTGATGTCGATGCCTTCCTCGTTCTCCTGCGAAGTGGCCGAACGGCAGCTGTGGGCATTGCCCTTGACCACTTCCGCCATGCGGGCTCCGCCAGCCGTCACGATGGGAACGACCCCTTCGCCCCGTATGCCACGGAAGTCCTGGCGCGGGCTCGGGAGATTCTGGCGCGCCCGCCGGCCCCGGCCGACGAGACGGGGGCGGAGGAAGACGGGGCCGATCACGCCAGTGCCCTGCTCGCCCTGCTCAACCTGGCCGCCCCGGAGGACTCGGAGCTGATCGCGTCAGCCCTTCGGCATGCCACAACCGCCAACGCGGTGGGAGCCGCGACCATGGCTGCGGCAACGGCATTGGAGCGGTCGGCCACCCCTCATGACCCATTGATCCGCGCACTCACTGACATCGTCTTCGACGAGTCCAGGGAGACCGACCAGCGTGTCGACGCGCTCAAGGCATTCGACAACGTCAAAGCGCCGCAGGCGGTGGACGTTCTCGACCGGGCGTTGCGGTCGGGTGAGTTCGCACTCCAAGCCGAGGCCGCCTTCACCTTGGTCACCCATCACATGGTCACCCACCGGGCCGCGGTCGAGGCAGTCGCTGCCTTGTGGCCCGACGACGCCCCCTGGCCTGCCGCAGCGGTCCGCGACGCTCTCAACGACGTACCCCCGGGCGACGGTGCTCCGCATCAGGAGGATTCATGACCCGCTACGCCGACCTCCCCAAACCCATCCGCTCCGGCATCGTCATCATCGACCCCCAACGCGGCACCCCCCGCGGCATCATCGTCCTCCAGTTCAACCCCGACTCCCTCGAACGCTCCCTCGCCCCCCAAGGCGCCGGCGCCGAAGGGGCCGGGGACCGGACCGAGGCGTTGCGGCTCAAGGGGCCCGCCGCCGAGACGTGGAAGTTCACCGCCGAGATCGATGCCACCGATCAGATGGAATTACCCATCCCGCAGGGGATCCAGCCGCAACTGGCCGCGCTGGAGACCTTGCTGCACCCCGCCAGCGGGTTGCTGCGGCGCAATCAAGACCTCGCGTCCCTGGGGACGCTGGAGATCACACCGATCGAGGCGCCACTCACCCTGTTCACCTGGGGGCGCAGCCGCGTGCTTCCCGTCCGGCTCACCGAACTCACCATCACCGAGGACGCCTTCGACGTCGAACTCAACCCCATCCGGGCCTCGGTCGGGATCGGGCTGCGCGTACTGACCGTCAACGATCTGCCCACCGGGCATCGCGGCGCGGAACTCTATCTCGCGCATCTCGCGCAGAAGGAACAACTCGTCGGGCCCGCCGCCGGCGGGAGCCGCGGTGCGCTCGGGCTCGGCAACGCGGGGGGATTCTGATGACCCAGGACACCGGGAACGGCCACACCCCGGACGCGATACCCGCGCCCTCGGCCTATCCCCGCTCCAGCCGCTACCACGGCATACCCGTCGCCGTGCACACCGAGACCGACGGGCCGCTGACGCGGCAGACCCCGTATCTGCGGCGGCGGCTGCTGCCCGACCCCGCCCGGTTGGGTACGCTCGCCGAGCACACCGTCAGCGTCGGCGACCGGCCGGACCTGCTCGCGTACCGCTACCTCGGCAGCGCCGAGCAGTGGTGGCAGATCGCGGACGCCAACGCGGTCCTCGACCCCGGGGAGCTGACCCGGACGCCGGGCCGCAGGCTCAAGATCGCGCTCCCGGCGGGCGTACCCGGAGCCGCCAATGGCTGACGCCGCGGTCACCACCGGGCCGATCCGGCTGACCCTGATGATGGGGCCCAAAATCCCCGTACCCGTGCCGCAGCCCGTCACCGACGCGCTGCTGTCCGCCCAGGTCACCGTGGCCAGCGGCCAGCGCAGCGGGTTCCAGCTGGCGTTCGACCTGTCGAAGAACGGGCTGATCAACACCGCCCTGCTCCCGGGGGGATTCTTCGACCCGGAGATCAGGGTCGTGCTCGTCGTCACCGTCCAGGGCACCCCGACCGTCCTCATGGACGGCGTCCTCATCCGCCAGGAGGTCGGGGTCAGCAACCAGCCCGGCCAGTCCACCCTCACCGTCACCGGCGAGGACCTGACCGTGCTGATGGACCTGGAGGACCGGACCGGCACGGACTATCCGGCGATGTCACCCGCCGGGCGGGTCGCCGTGATGCTGACCCGGTACGCCCAGTACGGCATCACCCCCCTGGTCGTCCCCGAACTGATCCCGCAGATGTCGATGCCGACCCACCGCGTGGAGGCGCAGAACGGGACCGACCTCGCCTACATCAGCGAACTGGCGAAAGCCAACGGCTATGTGTTCTACCTCGACCCGGGACCGGTTCCCGGGATGAGCCGGGCCTACTGGGGGCCGGAGGTACGGCTCGGCGTCCCCCAGCACGCGCTCAACGTGAACATGGACGCCCTGTCCAACGTCGACCAGCTCACCTTCGCCTTCGACGGCACCGCCCGCGAGGAACCGCGGGCGCGGGTACAGATCCCCGCCACCAAGATCTCCACCCTGCTGCCCATCCCCGAAGTGAGCATCCTGCGGCCCCCGCTGGCCCTCAAGCCCGCCCCCGCCCTGAAGAAGACGACGGTCAACGACGCGGCCAAGAAGGAAACCGGATCGGCCCTCGCCGAGACCCTCGCCAAGGCCATGGAGTCGGCCGACGCGGTATCGGGGTCCGGGCAGCTCGACGTCGTCCGCTACGGCCATGTGCTGCGCCCCCGCGAACTCGTGGGCGTACGCGGCGCGGGGATCACCTACGACGGCCTCTACTTCGTCAAGAGCGTCACCCACAACCTCCAACGAGGCGCCTACACACAGAACTTCACCCTCGCCCGCGAAGGACTGATCTCCCGCACACCCGTCGTGCGCCCTTGAGGCGCGAGGAGCCCGACCGAGTTGTCCGAACCCGGCAGAGCAGGAGCACAGGAGCAGACGCATGGCCACTGAACCCACCCGCTACCTCGGCAAGTACCGGGGCACCGTGGTGAACAACACCGATCCGGAGCGCAAAGGCCGCATCACGGCCCTGGTGACGGACGTCCTCGGGGAGACGCCGTCCAACTGGGCCATGCCCTGCTTCCCGGTGGCCGGCCGGGGGATGGGGCACTACGCGGTCCCCCCGGTCGGCTCCGGGGTGTGGATGGAGTTCGAGCAGGGCAACCCCAGCGACCCCATCTGGTCCGGCTGCTGGTACGGGCACGAGAGCGAACTGCCGGCGCAGGCACTCACCGGCCTCCCCGGCGCCCCCAACCACGTCATGCGGACGACGCTGGGCCGACGGGCCCTCGTGCTCTCCGACGACCCGGTCACCGGGATCACCCTCTCGTCCGCGAACGGCGCCTCCATCGTCATCAACGACTCCGGGATCCACATCGACAACGGCCAGGGAGCGAAGATCACGCTCGTCGGCCCGACCGTGACCATCAACCAGGACGCCCTGAGCGTGACCTGAGAGGGGAGGGTTCTTATGTCCGGGAATCTCTTGCACGTCAACGCCACCGTGACGTGTCCGCACGGCGCACGGGCCACGGTCCTGCCCGCACAGACGCGGGTCGTGGTAGGCGGCGACGTCGCCGACTGCGTCGCCGACCTCTACACGGTCACCGGCTGCCCGTTCACCGTGGCCAACGTGCCGCATCCCTGCGTGACGATCCGCTGGGTGGTGCCCTCCACCCGGATCAGGATCAACGGCTCACCGGCCGTGACGCGCTCCTCGACGGGCCTGTGCCTGGCCGCCGACCAGGCACCACAAGGACCACCCACCATCTCCGTGGTCCAGCAGCGGGCGGTGGGACGGTGAACGGGCGGCGCACGGCGGCCGGCCCACGGGCCCCCGGGGCGGGCCCGCGCCGGACCGACATCGCGTTCCCCTTTCGCGTCGACAGCCGAGGGCGTACCGCGGACACCGGATACGACGACCATGTACGCGACCTCGTCGAGCAACTGCTGTTCACCAGCCCCGGCGAACGCGTCATGCGCCCCGACTTCGGCTGCGGGCTGCTCGACCTGGTCTTCGCGCCGAACAGCCCCGAGCTGGGCTCCGCCCTCCAGCTGACCGTACGGGCGGCCCTGCAGCGCTGGCTCGGAGACGTGATCGAGGTGGAGTCCCTCGACGTGGTGAGCGAGGACAACGTGGTGCGGGTGCACCTGGTCTACGTGGTGCGCCGGACCGGCTCGCACCGCGTTGAGGAGTTCGAAGGACGGGGAGCGGCGTGACGGGCGGGGCAACGGCGCACGACTGCGCCACGGAACGCAGAAGGGACGACGTCCGGCGGGCGGAATCCAACGGCGTCGACGGGATCGAGGTGAGCGACGACGGCCTGACCCTCACCGTCACCTTCCTCGGCAAGGCACCCTCGCCGTGCCACATCGGGCCGCGGAACATCCGCATCGACGGCGGACGCCGTGTCACCGGCATCCGCGCCGTCGAGGTGACGGTGGAGACGGAGGAGGATCCGGAGCTCGACGACCGCATGCTGGTCACCGTCGACAAGGCGGGGGACACCTCCCGCTACCGGCTGGGCGTCGTCGAGACCGACGCCTACGGGCGGCCCGGCGAACAGCCGTACCGGGGCTTCGACCCCCGCTACCACCAGGCCGAGTTCGGCTTCGACCGCTCCTGCCCCACCCCCTTCGACTGCCTCCCCCAGGAGCCCTGCCCGCCCGGCCCCGGAGCGCGCCCGGTCATCGACTACACCGCCCGCGACTACGAGAGCCTGCGGCGCCTGGCCCTGGACCGGATGACGCTCACCACGCCCGACTGGACCGAGCGGCACGTCCCGGACCTCGGGGTGACGCTCGTCGAACTCCTCGCCCACACCGCCGACCGGATCGGCTACCAGCAGGACGCGGTGGCCACCGAGGCCTACCTCGACACCGCCCGGCGCCGGGTCTCCGTACGCCGCCACGTCCGGCTCATCGACTACCCGATGCACGACGGCTGCAACGCCCGCGCCTTCGTGGCCCTGGAGGTGGACGGCCCCCTGACGCTGGAGGCCGGCACCTTCCGCTTCGCCGCCGTGGACGTCAGCGGCCTCCAGCCGCAGGAACGACCGGACCTGGGCACCGTGATCCCCGACGGGGAACTGGACACGATCGCCGAACACGCCCTGGTGGAGGTCTTCGAACCGCTCGGCCGGTGCGACGTCGACCTGCGCCCGGAACACAACGCCGTGGGCCTGTGGACCTGGGGCGACGAGGAGTGCCACCTGCCCGCGGGAGCGACCGCGGCGACCCTGCGCGACGCGTGGCGGCACGAAGACGGGGACGGGGATGGGGACGGCGGCGGTGACGGCGAGGGGGAGGACGGCGCGCACCGGGAGCGGGCCCTCGCGCTGCGCCCCGGGGACACCCTGCTGATCGAGGAGGTGCTCGGTCCGCGCACCGGCGCCCCCGCCGACGCCGACCCCGCCCACCGCCAGGCCGTCCGGCTCACCTCCGTCACCCCCCTCGTGGACGAGCTGTACGACCAGCCCGTCGTCGAGGTGACCTGGGCCGCGGCCGACGCCCTCACCTTCCCGGTGTGCCTGTCCAGTCGCGGCGGCACCGACTGCGCGCTCCTGACCGACGTCAGCGTGGCCCGCGCGAACGTCGTCCTCGTCGACCACGGCCGCTCGCTGACCCACTGCGACGGCGACCCGGAGTGTGTTGCGGTGCCTCCCGCCCCCGTCGTCGTCGCAGGGTGTGAGCCGCCGGAGTTCGGCTGCGGCGACCGCGCGGAGACCACCGGACCCGCCGCGGCCCTGCACGACCTCCTCGACCTGACCCGCTCGGGCCACCAGCTGGAGCCCGGGCACGTCCGCGACCTCCACGACCTCGTGGGCGAGGCGGCCGTGGCCCGCGCCGGACTCGACATCCACCTGGCCCCCGGGCCCGACGGCGAGGAGCAGGTGGTGCCGCCCGGTGCCGACGCGCAGGCCGCCGCCCTGCGGACCCTGCTCGCCCAGACCGGCTACCCGCGCCCGCCCGTACGGTTCCGGCCCGTGCTGCCCTACGCGCCCGTCACCCAGGCCGCCCTCTACCCCGACCCGGCGCGGGTCGCCGACGGTCAGGCCGACCTCCTCGCCACCCTCCCCGAGCGACTGCGCGTACGGCTGGAGGAACTGTGGCGCCAGGCCCAGAGGGGCGAAGAGCTGACAGCGAAGCAGACGGCCGAACTCACCGTCCTCTTCGGCGCCCGCACCCTCGACCGGTTCCAGCTGGGCCAACGGCCCGCCCAGGCCCTGCGCGAGCTGATCGCCCGCCGCGAACGGCTGCTCGCGGCCAAGCTGCGCCGCCTGTCCGTGCTCGTGGCCCGGGCCCGCGCCGGCGGGGTGCTCGACCGGCACACCGCCTGGGAGGTGCGGCACAGCTGGGGCGAGGGATACGCCGACGGCCTCGACCCCGCCGACGCCCGGCTCGCCGGGCCCGCCGCCGCGGCGACCGGGCAGGACCCCCGCTTGGCCCTGCCGGCCGTCCACGCCGTCGGCGAACGGACGGATACCGCCCGCACCGACGGGCGCCGACCGCGCTGGGTACCCCGTCGCGACCTGCTCTCCAGCGGCCCCAGGGACCACCACTTCGTCGGCGAACCGGAGGACGACGGCCGGCTCGCCCTGCGGTTCGGCGACGGTCGGCACGGCGCCGCCCCGCCGCCCGGCTCCCGGCTGGAGATCGCCTACCGGATCGGCAACGGCCCGGCGGGCAACGTCGGCGCGGAAGCCGTCAACCACCTTCTCCTGTGCGGCTCCGGATCCGGCTCCTGCGAGGTCACCCGGGTCCGCAACCCGCTGCCCGCCACCGGGGGCACCGGCCCCGAGTCCCTCGACGACGTCCGCCAGCTCGCCCCCCTGGCCCTGAAGCGGTCCCGGCTGCGCGCCGTCACCGCCGGGGACTACGCCGAACTGGCCGCCCGCGTCCCCGGCGTGCAGCGCGCCGCCGCCGATATCCGCTGGACCGGCGCCGCCCAAGAGGTCCACGTGGCCGTCGACCCGCTCGGCGCCGCCGACCCCGGCGCCGCTCTGCTGGAGACCGTCGGCCACGTCCTCGACGGCTACCGGCGCATCGGCCACGACGTGGTGGTCCACCCGGCCCGCCTGATCCCGCTCGACATCTCCCTCACCGTGTGCGCCGCCCCCGGCCACCAGCGCGGGCACGTCCTCGCCGCACTGCGCCGGGCCCTGGGCACCGGGGTACTGCCCGACGGGCGGCTCGGCTTCTTCCACCCGGACGCCCTCACCTTCGGCGAACCCGTCCGCGTCAGCCGACTGATCGCCACGGCCGCCGCGGTACCCGGGGTGCTGAGCGTCCACCTCACCCGGCTGCGCCGGCTCCACCACCACGACGACGGCGAACTGGAGGCCGGGGTGCTGCGCCTGGGCCCGCTGGAGATCGCCCAATGCGACAACGACCCGGACCGGCCGGAGAACGGCCGGCTCGCGATCGAGATCGGAGGCGGCCGATGAGCGGCCGATGCGACTGCGGCTGCCGGGGCACCTCGGTGGCCACACCCGCCGACGTGACCAACCCGCCCGGCCAGGACGCCGTCCGCTACCGGGTGGGCACCCACCGGGAGTTCCTCTCCTCCATGCTCGCCCGGCTGTCCGGCCCCGCCTACCCGGCGCTGCGCGACCTGACCGTACGCACCCCCGACGACCCGGCGATCGCCCTGCTCGACACCTGGGCCGTCCTGGGCGACCTGCTCACCTTCTACTCGGAGCGGATAGCCAACGAGGGATATCTGCGCACCGCCACCGAGGACGGCTCCCTCACCCTCCTCGGCCGGCTCGTCGGCCACCGGCCCCGCCCCGGCGTGGCCGCGGACACCTTCCTCGCCTACACCCTCGACCGGGACCCGCGCCCCGGCCCGGAGACGTCCGTGCTGATCCCGCGCGGCGCCCGCAGCCAGAGCGTGCCGGGACCGGGGGAGGAGCCGCAGTCCTTCGAGACCTCGGAGGAACTGACCGCCCGCTGGTCGTGGAACGAGCTCGCCGTGCTGCGCCGCCGCCCCTACCAGGTGACGCCCGACCGGCTGGAGAAGCGCACGGAGCTGTTCGTCGCGGGCACGGCGAACAACGTCAAGCCCGGCGACCAGCTGCTGTTCGTCTTCAGCGCTGAGGAGTCCGCCCGGGGCAAAAGGTTTCTGCGTACCGTTCCCCATGTCCGCCTCGACCGTGAGAACGACGTCACCGCCATCGGCCTGCCCGCCGCCGCGCAGCCGTCGCTCACGAGGCTGCGCGAGGACCTCGGGAAATGGATCACGCCCGGGAAGGACGCGCCCAACCCCCGCCCCAGGAGCAGCCGCCTCGTCGAGCGGTTCGACAGGGACGTCCTCGCCCCGCTGCGCGGCGACCTGGACTCCCTCAAGACGGCGACCGCGTTCGCCGACCGGCTGGCCCGCGATGTCGAACGGGTCCACGAGGCCGCCGACCTCACCCGCCGGTACCAGGAGATCGCCGGCTGGTTCGAGGCCCTGGCCGCGAAGTTCACCGAACTGACCGGGCAGGCCCGGGCGCTGGAGCCGCCGCAGCCCCCGGCACCACCGGGCGGCGGGAAGGGCGAACCGCTGTTCACCGGCCTGCGGCTGGGGCCCGGCCCCGCCCCGGAGTACGGCGGGCATCGCGTCGCACCGCAGGCACCGGCCGCACCCGCCGGCGCGGCCTTCCGCGGTCTGGGCGCCCTGCTGCCCGCCCTGCGGACCGCACCCGTACGGCCGCCGCTCAACGCCCGTCATCTCGCCCGGGATCCCGAGCGGATCTACGCTCCCGGCTCCGACATCGGTGCCCAACTGCTGGCCGCGCTCGACACCAGGGTCCGGGACGGTCTGCACGAGGCCTGGCGGCAGGTGGACCTGACCGCGCCCCTGGCGCTGGCCACGGTCCAGGTGATGCGGGCCACCGCGACCCCGTTCGGGGCGACCGCGCCGATGAAGCCGCACTACAAGAACAACAACCAGATCGACTACTACGAGGACTGGCCGCTCAGCGGGAGCACCTCGCTCGACACCACCGTCACCTACGACACGGCGGGCACGGTCCCGGCGAAGATCACGTTCACCCACTCCGTCGCCGACTCCTCCTCGCCGACCAGGGAACTCACCCTCCGCAGTGACGAGGAGACGAACGAGAAGGTCGAGGACGTCGGCCCCGGCGCGGTACAGGTCAGCACCGAACTGCCGCCCCCCGAACGGGATCCCGGCCCGGAGGGCGGGCCCGGGGCGGCGGCACCGCCGCCGGACCCGCACACGCTCGGGGTCCGCGCGGAACTGCTGCCCAAGCTGCCCAGGGCCACCGTCTTCGTCTCCCGGCCCGACAGCGACAACCGGGTGCTGGTCACCGTCACCGACGGCGCCACCACCGTGGAATACCCCCTGGGACCCGACGAATCCGTCCAGCAGCGGACGCTCGGCCGGCTCACGATCAACGTGGCCCGCAGGACCCCCACCGGTAAACCCTCCACCGTCAGCGTCACCATCGGCACCCAACTGGAGGTCACCGACCGCAACAAGCTGGCCCTCGACGCCGTCTACGAGGGCATCGGCCCCGGCAGCTGGGTCGCCGTCGAGCGCCCCCGCAAGGGCAGCCCCGGCCAGATCCCCGGCAGCAAGGAACTCGCCCTCGTCGTCACCCGCGTCACCGGCGTGCGGGTCCTCTCCCGGGCCGCCTTCGGCATCACCGGCAAGGTCACCGAACTCACCCTCCAGGACGACTGGCTCGACGCCGACGACGTCTCCCTGGCCCACATCAGGGACGCCACCGTCCACGCCCGCGGCGACGCGCTCCGCCTCGCCGAGGAGACCGTGACCGAGGACGTCCACGGCAACGAGATCGAGCTGGCCGGGCTGTACGACGGGCTGACACCCGGCCGCTGGCTGGTCGTCAGCGGCGAGCGCACCGACATCCCCGGCACCACCGGGGTGCGGGGCACGGAGCTGGCCATGGTCGCCGGCGCCCGGCAGAGCGTCGACCCCGCGATTCCGGGCGACGCGGTGCACACCACGCTCGTGCTCACCGCGGACCTGGCCCACCGCTACCGGCGCGAGACCGTGCGCGTCCACGGCAACGTGGCACGGGCGACCCACGGCGCCACCCGCGACGAGCCGATCGGCAGCGGTGACGCGGGCCGGGCCAACCAGACGTTCACCCTCTGGCAGTCCCCGCTGACCTGGCTCACCGCCGAGAACGCGCAGGGCGCGCAGAGCACCCTGGAGATCAGGGTGGACGGGGTGCGCTGGCGGGAGGTCGACAGCCTCGCCGGACGCGGCCCGCGCGAACGTGTCTTCGTCACCGGCACCATCGCCGCGACCGATCCGTCCGACGCCACCGCCGGCCGCACCACCATCACCTTCGGCGACGGTGTGCACGGCTCGCGCCTGCCCACCGGACACGAGAACGTCCGCGCCCGCTACCGCATCGGCGTCGGCAGATCCGCCAACGTCAAGGCCGGCCGCATCACCCAGCCCACCACGCGGCCCCTCGGCGTCACCGCCGTCGTCAACCCGCTGCCCGCCACCGGCGGCGCCGACCCGGACGGCCCGGGACTCGCCCGCCGCACCATCCCCCTCGCCGTCACCGCGCTCGACCGCCTCGTCTCCGTGGCCGACTACGAGGACTTCGCCCGCTCCCGGGCCGGCATCGGCCGCGCCAGTGCCCGGGAGATCTTCGACGGCACCCGGCGCGTCGTGCACCTGACCGTGGCCGGCGTCGACGACATCGCACTCGGCGACGACTCCGACATCGTCCGCACCCTGCGGTCCTCCCTCGCCGCCCACGGCGACCCCCGGGTGCCGGTCACCGTGGCCGTGCGGGAACTGGTGCTGCTCATCGTCGCGGCCAACGTCCGGGTGCACCCCGACCACGCGTGGGACCTGGTCGAACCGGCCCTGCGCCGCGCACTGCTGGCCCGGCTCGGCTATCCCGCACGCGAACTCGGCCGGCCCGCCCACCTGTCGGAGGTACTGGCGACCGCCCAGTCCGTACCGGGCGTGGACCACGTGGACGTCGACGCGTTCACCGGGGTGCCCGGCAGCCTGACCCCCGAGGGCCTGGAGAGACTGCCCGAGCGGCTGAGGCGCCCGCAGGCGTCGGTCGGGGCCCGGCTCGCCGCCTACGCCGAGGAGCGCTACCGGGTGGCGCCCCCGGGCCAGGAGACCACCGAGACCCTCACCGCGGTGGCCGCGAAGAACGGCATCACCGTCGCCGAACTGCTGCGGCTCAACCCCGACATCACCGACACCCGGCCGCTGCCGAAGGGCCGCACCGTGTTCGTCTTCCGCGGCATCCGCCCGGCGCAGTTCGCGCTGCTCTCCCCGGACGTGCCGGACACACTGATCCTTAAGGAGGCACGGGCGTGAACCGTGAGCCCGACGGCCTGCTGGAACTGCTCCCGCAGTGGCACCAGTTGCGCGACGCCGAGGCCGGGGAGCCGCTGCGCGCCCTGCTGGCCGTGATCGCCGAGCAGGTCGACCTGGTGCGCTCGGGCGTGGAGCAGGGCTACGAGGACTGGTTCATCGAGACCTGCGCCGACTGGGCCGTGCCCTACCTCGGCGACCTCGTCGGCTACCGGATGCTGCCCGGCTACGAGGAGGTGCTGGCCACCGGCCTGTCCCCGGGCGGCCCCGGCGGCGGCCGGGCCGAGTCCCGCCGCCGCCTCGCCGCCCGCCTGGCCCCCCGCCGCGACGTGGCCGACACCGTCGCCAACCGGCGGCGCAAGGGCACCCTGGCGCTGCTGGAACACCTCGCGGCATCGGTGGCCGACTGGCCCGCCCGCGCGGTGGAGTTCTCCCGGCTGCTCAGCGCCCACCAGCCGGCGCGCCTGTTCGGGGCGGGCCAGGAAGCGGCCACCGCGGCCCGGCTGGCCCGGGGACGGCTGCTCGACGTCCGCGAGGGGGACACGCTGGACCTCCTCGGCGGTGCCTTCGACCCGGCCGCGCACAGCGCCGACGTACGCCGCGCCGGATCCGCCCGCCGACACGGCGGATACACCCCGGCGGGCGTCGGCCTGTTCGTCTGGCGCCTGAAGCCCTACTCCGTCACCCGTGCCCCCGCGTACTGCGTCGACCGGGCCCGCAACCTCTACACCTTCTCCATCCTCGGCAACGACAGCCCGCTGGTGGCCAAGCCCCAACCCGAGCCCTCGGCCTCGCACCTGGCGACCATGGACAACGTCCCCGCCCTCATCCGCCGCCGGCAGCTCGCCGGGCGGCTCACCGACGCCTACGGCCCCGGCCGCTCGTTCACCCTCTGGCGTGACGACGACGAGGACCCGGTGCCGCCCGCCGACATCGTTGTCGCCGACCTGTCCGACTGGACCTACCGGGCCCGGCGCGGGCAGGTCGTCGTCGACCCCGAACTCGGCCGCATCGCGTTCGGCACCCGCTGCGCGCCCCGGCACGGCGCATGGGTCAGCTACCACTACGCGTTCAGCGACGACACCGGCGGCGGGGAGTACCCGCGCGAACGCGACACACCACCGCGGTCCACCGTCTACCGGGTCGGACCGGGCCAGCCCCACGAGCGCATCATGGACGCCTACGAACAATGGCGCTCCGACGGCGGCGCCGAGGCCGTCATCGAACTCACCCACAGCGGCGCCCACCAGGAGCAGCTGGACTTCGACCTGTCATGCGGGGAGCGGCTGGAGCTGCGCGCCGCCGAGGGCGCCCGGCCGGTCATCCGCCTGCTCGACTGGTACAGCAACCGGCCCGACGCACTCAACATCCACGGCAACCCCGGCGACGGTCCGGGCCCGCGCGTCGTCCTGGACGGGCTGCTCGTCACCGGCCGCGGCATCAACGTGACCGGACCCGTCGGCTCCCTCGTCGTCCGGCACTGCACCCTGGTGCCGGGCTGGTCGCTTCAGCCGCGCTGCGAGCCGCACTCACCGCAGGAGCCCAGCCTGGTCCTGGAATGCACCACGGCCTGCGTGCAGATCGAACGCAGCGTCCTCGGCTCCATCGAGGTCGTCGGCGACGAGGCCGGCACCGACCCGCTGGAGATCCACATCGCCGACAGCGTCCTGGACGCCACCGGCTCCGACCGCGAGGCCCTCTCCGGGCCCGAGTGCCGGCACGCCCACGCCGTGCTGCGCGCCCACCGCACCACGGTGCTCGGGGAAGTCCACGTCCACGCCATCGGCATCGCCGAGGACAGCCTCTTCACCGGCCGCGTCCACACCGCCCGGCGCGCCATCGGCTGTATGCGGTTCTGCTACGTGCCGCCCGGCTCACGCACCCCCCGCCGCTACCGCTGCCAGCCGGACGGGGTACGGGAGGCGGTGCGGGAGCGGGCCGCGCGGGGCGCGATCGACCCGGCCGACGTTCCGGAGCTCCAGGACGCGGAAGCCGCCCGCGTCCGGCCGGTGTTCACCAGTGTCCGCTACGGCACCCCGGCCTACGGCCAACTGGCCGACGGCTGCCCGCCGGAGATCACCCGCGGGGCCGAGGACGGCTCCGAATCCGGCGCCTTCCACGATCTCTTCCAGCCCCAGCGCGAGGACAGTCTGCGGGCCCGGCTGGAGGAGTTCGCACCGGCCGGCACCGACGCCGGGATCATCCACGTCACCTGACCCCGCCCGACGGACCCAGGGGAACGAACACAAGGGGAACGAACTCATGCACGCAGATCTCTCCCGCGTCACCTTCCGGCCCGCCAAGCACTACTCCGGTGTGCTCGCCCAGCAGGGCCGGGTCCAGCTCGACGCCGACGCCAACGAGCAGACGGCCATCACCCAGCACCAGGCACGCACCCTGGCCGCCGACCTGATCGGGCAGCACGGCGGCCCGCACGGCGCCACCGGCTTCCGCATCGACTACTGCCCGGGTGAGAACACACTCGACAACCTGGCCGTCCACGGCGGGCGTTACTACGTCGACGGCATCCTGTGCGATGCCGACCGGCCGCCGGTGGGGACACCGGCCGGCCAGGAACCCACTGCGACACCGCGCGACGGCTCGGCGGCCCCGGACGGGACGGACCCCGACGGTTCCGACGGGTCCCGCCCCTGCACCGACGGAAGCGTCTGGACGTACTGGGACCAGCCCGACGCCTACCGGGACGCGGAGAACCCCGCCGACCGGCTGCCCACGCGATTCCCCTACCTGGTCTACCTCAAGGTGTGGGAGCGGACGGTCACCGCCGCCGAGGACCCCGAGATCCGGGAAGTGGCCCTCGGCGCCGCACTGCCGGACACGGCGGCCAGGATCAAGACCGTCTGGCAGGTCCTGCCCCTGGCCGGCGCCGATCTGGACACCCCGGCCAACCCGTCGGCCGACCAGGTGCGCCAGGCGTTCCGCACCTGGGCCGACACGCACCGCACCCCGGCCGCGACGGCCGCGTTCCGCACCGAACGCCCGGAGCGCTCCGACGACGACCCCTGCCTCACCCGGCCCGACCACCGCTACCGGGGCCCGGAGAACCAGCTGTACCGCGTGGAGATCCACACCGGGGGCACGGCCGAGACCGCCACCTTCAAATGGTCCAGGGAGAACGGATCCGTCGTCTTCCCCGTGACCGCACTCGACGGCACCTGGGTGGAGCTGGCCACGCTCGGCCACGACGACAAGCTCGAACTGAGCGCGGGCGACCGCGTGGAACTCGCCGACTCCGCCTACACCAGCCGCGGCGAACCCGCCGCGCTGCTGCGGGTGGAGGAGGTCGACCTGCCGGGCCGCCGGGTGCGGCTGAACACCGAGCCCGGCCCGGGCACCGGCCGGCTGCCCGGTCTGCACCCCTTCCTGCGCCGCTGGGACCACCGCGCCCCCGGCGGCCGCGGCACGGCCCGGCACCACCGCGACGGCGCCCTGAAGCTCGCCGAGGGCACCTGGATCAACCTGGAGGACGGCATACAGCTGTGGTTCGAACCCGGCGGCCGGTACCGGACGGGGGACTACTGGGCCGTGCCCGCCCGCACCACCACGGGCACCGTGGAGTGGCCCGCGGCGGCGGACGGCCGCCCGCTGCTCCAGCCCCCGGCCGGTGTCGACGCGCACTACGCCCCGCTGGCCTGGGTGGTGGGGGGCGAGAGCGCGGTGACCGACCTGCGGTACACGTTCCGGCCGTTGGCCGCGCCGATCGAGGGATCCGCGCGGGAGTGACCACACGGACGGTCCGCTGTTCCGCCGGTGCGTACGACGTGTGAAGTAGTCAAGGAGGAAGTCATGGCACAACCCTTGTCCGCCGACCGACTGGTCGAGGCCCTTCGCCAGGAGGGTGTGAAGGTCCTGGAAGTCCGCAGTTGGCGTACCCACAACCGCAACGGCAAGGGAGCGTGGGGTCCCGTGCACGGGGTGGTCGTCCACCACACCGTCACCTCGGGAACGGACGGGTCGGTCGATCTCTGCTACGACGGGTACGAGGAACTCCCCGGGCCGTTGTGCCACGGAGTCATCGCCAAGGACGGCACGGTCCACCTCGTCGGCAACGGCAGAGCCAACCACGCGGGGCTGGGGGACGGTGACGTCCTCAACGCGGTGATAGAGGAACGGTCGCTGCCCGCCCCCGACAAGAACGACACCGACGGCAACGCCCGCTTCTACGGATTCGAATGCATCAACCTCGGCGACGGACAGGACCCGTGGCCCGCCGCCCAGCTGGAAGCCATCGAGAAGGTGTCGGCGGCGATCTGCCGCGCCCACGGCTGGACCGAGCGCTCGGTGATCGGCCACAAGGAGTGGACCAACAACAAGATCGACCCCAAGGGCTTCACGATGAGTTCGATGCGCACCCGGATAGCCGCCCGCCTCAAGACGAAGCCGGGGCCTCAGCCGAAACCACCCCAGTACGAACCCTTCCCCGGCAGTGACTTCTTCCGCGCGGGCCGGAACAGCCCCGTCGTCACCGCGATGGGCAAACGCCTGGTGGCGGAGGGATGCGGCCGCTACGAAGAGGGCCCCGGCCCCGAATGGACCGAGGCCGACCGAAAGTCGTACGCGGCATGGCAACACAAACTCGGCTACTCCGGCTCGGACGCGGACGGCACCCCCGGCAAAACGAGCTGGACGAAGCTGCGCGTCCCCAAGGTCTGACCCGGACTTCACCGAGCCCTCAAACGCCGGACGGGCTGCTGTTCTGTGCCCTCAATCGCCGGACGGGCTGATTGCGGCTGAGCCCAGCCCATTCCAGCCCGTCCGGCGATTGAGGACGCGCCCGAAGGGCGCCCCGCCGCCGCAGGCGGCAAAGACGGCTCGCAGCCAAAGAAGGCACCCGGCCCGCGGCCGAAGCCCGGCAGGTCGTCGGCCTACAAACTACGCAGGAACTCCTCAAGCTCCCGCCGGAAGGCGTCCGGTTCCTCCATGTTGGGAAAATGCCCGGCACCCTCGATGGCGGTAACACGGCCGTCGGCGACCGCATGAGCGACGCGTTCGGCCATGCCAATGAGGTCGGACGCGTCGAGTGCGCCGTTGAGCGCCAGAACGGGAACGGCGATCTCCTTCACACGCGCCGCGGTGTCCGGCACCGGCACGCGTGTGTCCGGTTCGGCGGCGGTGTGCTTGGCGATGGTCCGCCCGGCCATCTCCCTCAGCCGCCGCACGACGTCGGGGCGCACATCGTCCGGTGTGCGGAGCGGGCCGGCCGCGCAGACGGCGAAGGTGTCGAGCCAGCCCTCGATGTCACCGGCCCCCAGCGCGCCGAACTGGGCGTCCCGCAGGGCCTCGGTCCAGGGGTGGCCGGGACCGGGGGCGCCGCCACCGCTCAGGACCAGGGCGCGCACCAGGGCGGGGTGCTCCAGCGCGGTGTCGACCGCGATGTGCGCGCCCATCGACACTCCGACGAGGACCGCGGGACCGACCTCGAGGTGACGCAACAGCGCGGCGACGTCGTCGGCCTGACGGAACGGGACGCTCGCGTTGGCGGACCACCCGTGACCACGGGTGTCGGGTGCGATCACCCGGTGGTGGCGGGCGAGAGCCGGTATCTGGTCGTCCCACATGGTGTGGTCCATGAAACCCGCGTGCAGCAGCACCAACGGCTGTCCGCTGCCGGTGTCGCGGTAGGCGAGCGGGCCGTCGTGGCTCTCGAAGGTACGGAGGTCGGAGGCGTTGTTCATGACAACCAAGGTGTCACACTCCCCGGGTGTTGACAACTGAGTTGTCATATTTTCCCAAGAGGCGGCACCTGAGGTGTCATCATGGTCGGATGGCAGACACCGACCCGCCCCTCCCGCCCGACGTTCTCGCCCCCCGGCTCATGGAGGTGTTCGCCCTGGTCGGGCCGCTGTACCGACGCGTCCAGCGCAAGGTGGAACAGGACGCGCCGATCCAGGGGATCTCCGTCGGAGTGCGCGGCGTCCTGGAGCTGCTCCGGGAGCACGGACCCATGACCGTTCCGCAGATGGGCCGCGCCCAGGCGCTGAGCCGTCAGTTCGTCCAGCGCATGGTCAACGACGCCGCGGCGCGGCATCTCGTGGAGATCCTCCCGAACCCGGCCCACCAGCGGTCCTCGCTCATCTCGCTGACCGACGACGGCCGGGCGGCCATCACCGCCGTGCTCGACCGGGAACACGCCCTGCTGCGCCACGTCGGCGGTGACCTGACCGACAGCGACGTCACGACATGTGTGCGGGTCCTCGCCCGGATGGTGGAACTCTTCGACGACGTCGACGTGAACTGAACCGGCCGACGGGGCATGCCGCGCACGCACGGGTGCGACGGCCGGGAAATCCGGTTGCTTCCCCATCCGTGCGAGAGGGCAGGCATGGAAAGCCGCCCGCGCGACCCGGAACGCGGCGGACCGTACGCCGAGGGGCCCGCCGTGGTGACGCGGCGATCGCAGGGGAGGAAACCGGAGTGGGAACGGACCGGCACGCTCAGACGATGACGCACACGGGCGCCGACGCGGTGCGGCACTACGAGAAGGCACTGGAACATCTGCTCTTCTTCCGTGCGGAGGTGACCGCCGAGGCCCAGGCGGCGGTCCAAGCCTCCCCGCACTCGGTCATGGGCAACGTCCTCATGGCGTACCTCGGCCTGCTCGGGACGGAGGAGCGGGACGCGGCCGGGGCCCGGACGTCCTTCGACGCGTTCCTCGAGGCCGCGTGCCCGTCGGAGATGACGCCCCGGGAACGCATGCACCTCGCCGCCGCCTCCTCCTGGCTGGACGGCGACATCCACCGGGCGGGCCGCGTCCTCGGTGAGATCGGCGTGGCGCATCCGCGGGACGCGCTGGCCCTGGCGGTGGGTCATCAGATCGACTTCTTCACCGGCAGCGCGGCATCGCTGCGGGACCGCGTCGGCGGGGCGCTGTCCGCCTGGGAGGAGGACGACCCGCACTTCGGTCTGTTGCTCGGCATGTACGCGTTCGGCCTGGAGGAGGCCGGCCACTACAACCGGTCGGAGCAGGTGGGGCTGGCAGCCGTCGAACGCAACCCGCGCGACGTATGGGGTATCCACGCGGTGGTCCACGCCTACGAGATGCAAGGCCGGTTCACCGACGGCATCCGCTACCTGGACGACCGAACGGGCGACTGGGCCCAGGGCAACTACCTCAATGTCCACAACTGGTGGCACTACGCGCTGTACGTACTCGAGACGGGCCGGACGGACCAGGTGCTGGAGGTCTACGACGCCGCCGTCCACCCCGAGGGATCGGCCGGGGTGGCGATGGAGCTGCTGGACGCGTCCTCCCTGCTGTGGCGGCTGTATCTGGCCGGCACCGACACCGGTGGCCGCTGGGCGGCACTCGCCGACGCCTGGGCCGGACGCCGGGACGGCGCCTACTACGCTTTCAACGACGTCCACGCCGTCATGGCCTACGTCGGCGCGGACCGGACCGGCGAGGCCGAACGCCTCATCCGCGACCGGGAGGCCTGGGTCCGGTCCACGCCTCCGGAGGTTTCCAACGTGGCGATGACCGCCGACATCGGACTGCCGGTGAGCCGGGCACTGCTCGCGTACGGGCGGCAGCGGTACGACGAGGCCGTCGATCTCCTGCTTCCGCTGCGGTACCGCCTGCACGCCTTCGGCGGCAGTCACGCCCAGCGGGACGCCGTGCAGAGGACCTTGGTGGAGGCGGCGCTCCGCGCCGGACGGCACGACGTGGCACGCACGCTGCTGAGCGAGCGCACCGGCCTGCGGCCGGTGAGCCCCTACGACTGGGCGGCCCGGGCGCGGCTCGCCGACCACCTCGGCGAAACGGCCCGGGCGGCCGCCGCCCGGCACCGGGCGAGGGAGCAGGCGTCGGGGGTCTCCGGCTGACGGGACACGACGGCGTACGTGCCGAGGGCACCGCGGTGTACGCGGTGCCCTCGGGGTACGTGTTCCTTGGTTCCGGTGCCTTCGGCGTCAGGCGCGCACGGTGTACCACGCGCCGAGGCCGCTGCACCCGGTCGCGTTGTACGTGGTGCTCCGGTAGCCGGCCGGAATGGGGGAGCCCGGGCAGGTCCAGATGCCGTTGCGGACCGTCTGGTGGTACCAGGCGCCGATGCCGCTGCAGCCGTTGCGGTCGTACATGGTGGTCACGTACCCGGACACGATGGGCGAGCCCGAGCAGGTCCAGGTGCCGTCACGGGCGACCCGGTGGTACCAGGCGCCGATGCCGCTGCAGCCGTTGCGGTCGTACATGGTGATGACGTACCCGGTCACGATCGGGGAGCCGGAGCAGGTCCAGATCCCGTCGCGCACGGGCTGCTGGTACCAGGAGCCCTTGCCCTGGCAGCCGTTCCGGTCGTACATGGTGATGACGTAGCCGGCCGGAACGGGCGTGCCGGAGCAGGACCACCCGCCCGCCGAGGCCTTGGTCGCGGCGGGCGCGGCGGTGGCGGTGCCGGTGGCGGCACCGGTGAGGACGGCCGCGAACAGTGCGACCGCTCCCGCCATCGCGGCGACGCGTCTTCGGACGGCCGCCATCGCCGGACGGTTTTCCCACAGCTGACGTAAGGGGCTGTTCAATTCACACCAGTCCTATCGACATGTGCACGTGATATGTCTCGAAACCGCGAACACCTTGGCGGCACAGCAGGAGACGCCCTACTCGGCCTCGCCGAAGAATGAGGGATTCTCGCTCGGAAGCAAACGGGGGCCGGAGTGGGAAAACGGGAATGACGACAAAAGGGAGACGATGATTCCGGTTAACTGGCGGTGCTGCTGTGCACGGTGAGCGGTTGTGCGTTCATCGGCATCTTGTCGCGTATCCGTCAGCTGGGCAAGAGGCCGGCCGGGGAGGGGGCCGCCGAGCGGCCGTCGCGGGAGAATGTGCGGTCGGGTGCGGTGCGCACGCCGGAACGGGGCGGTGTGTGGTCCCGGGGCGGGCTGTATTGCGGAGGCGGAAAGCCTTCTGCCCGCCGCATTTGTACGTGTGGGAATTCCCGTGATGCGGGGACAGCCGGTGCGTGGAGGGCCTGCTGTTTCACCGCAGGCCCTCCACGCATCCGGCTATGCGGAACGACGGCGCCGGGTAGCCCGGCGAATCAGGAAGATCACCAGCACGATCAGCGCCACCACGAAGAGGGTGCCGAGAATCATGGCGACCAGCAGGGCGGCGCCCAGCTTACGGAAGAAGCCCTTCTTCTTACTCTTTTTCTTCTTGCTCTTGTCCTTGGTCTTGCTCTTGTCCTTGTCCTTGGACGGCTTCTTGTGATCGGACTTCTTGTGGTCGGACGAGGAGGTGAACCCGTGCTGGGACGCTCCCGTCTCCACCGCGCCGAGGGTTGCCGGACGTACGTTCGTGCTGCTGAGGGGGGAGTGCTGCCCGGGGGCGGCCACCGTCTGCGGGCCGGCGACCGCCGCGGGCGCCGCCAGCAGGGTGGCGCCCAGCGTAAGGGCGATGAGCAGGGAAATCTTGCGGGCCGGCCGCCGTCGGCGCCTTCCCTCGTGCTGCTGCTCGCTCTTCATTCGCGTGCCCCCTGTATCGGTTCTCTGATGGTTCGGTACGCCTCGCCAGCGCGGGGCGCACCCATTATCGACACACCAGAGGCGTGCCCGGTTCCGGGCCGTTGATGCGCGGTATTGATGCCGAGTCGGGGCCTCTCGCGGCATTCGTAGCTAAGCGAAACGAAAGGGCCACAAAACGGCTTGAGGTTTCAGGCCGCGGTTTATTGATCAAAAACCGCCTTCGGCGTACAGCGGGACACACTGCTCTACACCGGCATCACCCGGCCGACTCCCGCTGCTACCTTCCGATGGCATGAACGATCATGTGTATGTGGGCAACGCGGGACAGGACGCGGCGCTGGACCGAGGTTGGCTCCTCGGGCACTTCAAGGACACCGCGGATCCCCGGCACAGCGAGGACGTCGAGATCAAGTGGGGTGTGCACCCACGGGGCGACGAGCGGACGCGGTGGGTGAACGGCGAGGAGCGTACCGCCCTGCTGGTCCTCATCAGTGGTCGCTTCCGGGTGGAACTCCCCGGACGCAGCGTGCTGTTGGAGCGGCAGGGCGACTATGTCGTCTGGGGCCGGGGTGTCGATCACTCCTGGTATGCCGAGGAGGAATCCGTGGTGCTGACGGTCCGCTGGCCGTCCGTCCCGGGCTACCGGGCCGAATGAGCGCACCGGCCGGTACCGCGGCCGCTGCCACGTTCGGGCCGTGGCCGTGGCCGTGGCCGCTCAGGCGGGGGTGTAGCCGCGGGACCGTACATGGTCCTGGACGAGGTCGGTGAAGGCGCGGGTGGCGGCGCTGCGGTAGGCGTGCTCGCGGTGCAGAAGGGTGACCGTGCGTGCGGGCAGGGGCGGTTCCAGGGGGACGGGGGAGAGGCGGGGGTGGTCGAGGGTGATGGCATCGGGCAACACCGTGGCGAGGGCGGTGCGCTGGACGATCTCGGTCAGCGCCTGAAGGGAGTTGGCCTCCACCGCGATGCGCGGCGTGACGCCATGGGCGGCGAAGTAGGCATCGATGTGGCCCCGGGTGGCGAAGTCTCCGCTGAGCAGGGCGAGGTGACGCTCGGAAAGGTCGCGGACCGCCAGGGGCCCCCGCCCTTCGGCGCCGGGCCGGGTCGTGCCGGTGACGAGACCGAGGGTCTCGGTGAACAAGGCGGTCGCCGTGATGCCGGGCAGGTGGGGCCCGTGGAAGGCAATGCCGGCATCGAGTTCGTCGGCCAGCAAACCCGCCTCCATGCGGTCCTGGGTCGTCTCCCTGACCTCCAGGGTGATGCCGGGGTGGCGGGCGTACAGCTCCGCGGTGAGGGGGCCGATGAGGTAGGCGGTGAAGGTGGGGGTGAAGGCCAAGCGGAGATGGCCGCGGGAGAGGTCGGCCACGTCCATCACGGCCCGCTCGGCGGCCGCGAGGTCACGCAGGGCGCGGCGAGCGTAGTGCGCGTAGGTTTCACCGGCGTCGGTGAGGCGGACGGTCCGGCCGGTGCGGTCGAGGAGCTGGGCGCCGACGGTGTGCTCCAGCTGCTTGATCTGCTGGGAGAGCGTGGGCTGGGAGATGTGCAGATCCTCGGCGGCACGGGTGAAGTTGGCGTGCTCGGCCACGGCCAGCAGGTAACGCAGATGACGCAGTTCCAAAGCCATGAGGACAACTATAGATGTCATCAATGACAGTCATGGGTAAGAGGTATTGGACGCTATAGACGCAGGTCATGCAGGGTGGATCTCGTCAGCCCCACGGGGCCTGACAGTCACCGAAGGGAATGCCCATGCAAGACCTCATCGACGGTGTCGCTCGGTTCCAGCGGAACGTCCACCCGGCTAAGGCGGAACTCTTCGCCCACCTGGCCACGACCCACCGCCCGTCGACGCTGTTCATCAGCTGCTCCGACGCCCGCGTGGTCCCGGAGCTGCTCACCCAGAGCGAGCCGGGCGAGCTGTTCGTCATCCGCACTGCCGGAAACCTCGTCCCCGCCTACGCCCCCGGCCCGGACGCGGTGGCGGCCGGCATCGAATACGCCGTGGCCGTCCTGGGCGTGCGGGACATCGTGGTGTGCGGGCACTCCGCCTGCGGCGCGATGACCGCCCTCGCCGAGAACCACGACCTCAGCGGTGCGCCCGCGATCGCCGGCTGGCTGCGCCACGCGGACGCCTCCCGGGCCCGCACCACCGCCGAACCCGGCACGCCGACCGTGGACGCCCTGGTGCGCGAGAACGTGCGCGCCCAGCTCGCGAACCTGGCCACCCACCCCTCGGTGGCCCGCGCCCTGGCCGGGAACGCGGTCACCCTGCACGGCTGGGTCTACGACATCCCCACCGGCGCGGTCGAGGACGTGGCCGCCCCCGGCCGTCCGGCCGCCTCCGCCGCCTGAGCCGGCCCCCAGCCCGATCCCCGGAAGAGCCGTGCCGACGGCCCAGGACCCCTCTCACAATCCGCCGCTCTCCCTCCCCCTCAAGAGCGGCACACCCCGAAAGGAAATCCTCCTCATGGTGCACGCCCAGTTCGACCCCGCCGCCCGTCAGGCCCTCGCCGTCAAGGCCGTCGAGTCCAAGGTGCGCAAGGACCTCTCCTGGCAGCGGATCGCCGACGCCGCGGGCCTGTCGGTCGCCTTCGTCACCGCCGCCGTGCTCGGCCAGCACCCCCTGCCGGAGACCTCGGCCAAGGCCGTCGCCGAACTCCTGGACCTGGACGACGACGCCGCGATGCTGCTGCGTACCATCCCGACGCGCGGCTCCCTCCCCGGCGCCGTCCCGACCGACCCGACCATCTACCGGTTCTACGAGATGCTGCAGGTCTACGGCACCACGCTCAAGGCCCTGGTCCACGAGCAGTTCGGCGACGGCATCATCAGCGCGATCAACTTCAAGCTGGACGTGAAGAAGGTCGCCGACCCCGAGGGCGGCGAGCGCGCGGTGATCACCCTGGACGGCAAGTACCTGCCGACCAAGCCCTTCTGACCGGCACTCACGCGCCATGCGGGCCGCCCCGGCCCGCATGGCGGCGGCGGGCCCTCAGCCGAAAAGGTGCCCCAGCACGGACCGCACCGCGCGGTCCACGGCGTGGCGCGCCTGCTCGGTATGGTCGATCGTCTCGAACCCGTGATGACCGAGCGGTACATCGATGACCTCGACGTCGGCCGCGCATTCCGCGGCGGCGGACAGGAATTCCCCGACCGTCGCCGCGATGCCCGCCGCCTCCAGGCCCACCCGGGTCAAGACGATCGGCAATCGCCCGGCGGTACGCACCGCGGCGGCGGGCCGGAACCGGGAACCGGCGGACCCCCAGCCCGGCAGCGGCGCGAGAATCGGATAGGTCGCCGCGACACACCGCAACCACGGCGGGGGAACCGCGAGCCAGTGGGCCGACAGCAGCCCGCCGCCGGAGAAGTACCACAGCGCGACGCGTTCCCCGTCGACGCGCGGATCGGCCCGTATGAGTTCGACCGCCGCCCGGACGTCTTCGGCGGCACGCGGGAAGTCGGCGAGATCGTGCAGCCGGTGGTCCAGCGTCACACCGACCGCCCCCTGGCTCGCCACGTACCGGCCGTAGCCGACGTAGGCCGGCCAGTCGCGCGGCGTCGGCCGCACGCCCTCGGGGACCGGGCCGCCGTGGACGAAGACCACCGCCGGACGCGGGCGGTCGGCATCGGGCAGATAGAGGTCGACCCGCCCCACCCGCTCACGAGGCCCCTCCGCGACCTCCATGAGGAAGGGCCGAAGGTGTGCGGGCTGTTCGCCCTCGGCCGCCAGCCGGTGCCCTTCCCCCGCGGCGGCCCGCAGCAGCACCTCGGCCAGCGCGTCGGGGGCGGAGAGCATCGGCCAGTGCCCGGTGTCGAGTTCGAAGAAGCTCACCCGAGGCTCGGCGAGCACCCGCAGACGGGGGTCGCCCAAGCGCACCAGAGCCTCGACCATGGCGATGCTCGAACCGTTGGCCGTGCACAGGACCCCGGTCGTCGGCAGCGTGGCCACCGCCCGCGACAGCCGGAGCGGCTGGGTGAGCGTGCCCAGCGGCTGCGGTACGGCAAGGCGGGTCAGCCGATCCAGCGCCTGCGCGGGAATACCGGCGGTGCTGCCCCAGCGCTGCCACTCGTCGAGAGCCGGTGGGGCGAGCAGCCCGTCACCCCCGGCTCGTTCCGCCCGGTCGGGCACCATGTCGACGGCCGGATCGCCGTCCCGGGGAATGCCCGTATCCAGGTGGACGACCCGGGCGATCCGCTCCGGCCGCCGGTCGGCGGCGCCGAGCACCGGATGGATGCCGTAACAGTGGCCGACGACGACCACCTCCGGCACGTCCACGCGGTCGATCAGCTCCACCAGATCCCGGATGTGCGTCTCCAGATCCGTGCCGGGGCCCGCCGGACGGCGGTGGTCGCCCATGCCGGTGAGCGTCACCGGATACACCTCGGCCCCCGACTCCCGCAACAGCGCTGCCACATCCCGCCACACCCAACCGCCGGTGTGAGCGCCGGACACCAGGATGAACGCCGTCATGAAACCCTCCTCGTACGCGTCGGCCCGCGCGGTCGACCGACCGGCCGCCCGCGCTCACCGGTACGGTAGGAATTACTGCTGGGGGAGGTTCAAGTCGTGTCGTCCGACAGCACGCCACGCTCCGACAGCGCGTGGAGCATCGGGGAACTCGCCGAGCGGGCGGGCGTCACCGTCAAGACCGTCCGTTTCTACTCGGACCGGGGACTGCTGCCCGAAGCCGGCCGCAGCGCCGGAGGCCACCGGAGGTACGGGCCCGAGGCGCTCGAACGGCTTCGCCTGATCCGCTCCTTGCGCACCCTCGACCTGCCCGTCCCGCAGGTGGGGCGGATCCTCGACCGGGAAGACACGCTGGAGGACGTCATCGCGGGACGGCTGCGGGAGATCGGCACCCGGATGACCGCCCTGCGCTGGCAGGAGGCCGCCCTCCAACTGATCCACGACTGCGCCCCCGCGGAACGCGTCGACCGATTGCGGCTGATCGGGGCGATGACCACCCCGCCCGACACGGCCGCGCTGGCGCGCTTCTGGCGGCGCTGGCTGCCCCCTCGGCTCCCGGCCCGACTGGCCTCCACCATCGTCGAACAAGCGGTTCCGCAACCGCCGGCCGATCCGAGCCCTCCCCAGGTCCTGGCCTTCGCCCGGCTGCACGCCTTGGTCTCCGGCGACTGCCGCGGCACCGATCGCGGACAGCCCGCGGCCCACCGGACCGATCAGGGCTGCCGGCCGGCCGTGCTCTACGACGGTCTCGTCGAGGCCTTCGCGCTGGCGGCGCCGGAACTGCGGGCCCGGCGGGCACCGCACCAGGGCGAGGCCCTCGACTGCTTCGTCTCCGCGTACGCCCACGCCTACGGCGCGCGCGACACTCCTGCCTTCCGCCGTCGGCTCAGCGGCCAGCTCGCCACGGACCCCCGTATCGACGTCTACTGGCAACTGGCCGCCGAGTTGGCGGGCCCGTCGGCACCGACCCCCGGTGCCGCACACGACTGGCTCCGTGCCGCCCTGGACGGCCGGACCGCGGGCTCGGCGACCGCCCCGGCCCCACCGGCATCCTGACCGGCCCGGTACCGGTCCGCGACCACCGCAGCCGGCCGCGCGGTGCGACGGCACGCCCCCTGACAGCCTTCGTGTTCCTCGTCGAGCACGGCAACCCTTTCGGGTCCGGCGGCAACCTGACACCGAACGCTTCCCCCTTCACGGAACGGAAAAGGCATATGAGGTCGACCCACCGCACGGCCCGTCATCGCAGACAGCGAAGGAGCCTGGCCATCGGTGTGCCGCTGGCACTGGCCGCTTCCGGAGTCCTGGCGTACGGGTCGGTGTGCGGACTGGGACCGGGCGAAGAGGAGAAGGCAGCGGCGGCGGAGGCTCCGGCTCGGACCGCCGCCGCCGACGGTTTCGCCTCGGTCAACGCTCTCGGGCAGAACGGTACGTACGGCGGACGGGGTGGCAGGGCCGTCACCGTCCGGACGCTCGCCGACCTGGAGAAGTACGCCACGGCCCCCGAGCCGTACGTCATCGTCGTCGCCGGCACGATCGACGTGGCCCCTGCCGGCAAGGAGATCAGGGTCGCTTCGCACAAGACGATCATCGGCTCCGGATCCCTGGGGCACATCGTCGGCGGCGGCTTCTTCCTCGGCCGGGGCGTGCACAACGTGATCATCCGGAACCTGACGATCAGGGACTCGTACCAGGGCGTGTGGAACGACAAGGAGCACGACTTCGACGCCATCCAGATGGACGGCGCCCACCATGTGTGGATCGATCACAACGACCTGCGGCACACTGCCGACGGACTGATAGACGTCCGCAAGGACAGCACGTACGTGACGGTGTCCTGGAACAGGCTGAGCAACGCCAACAAGGCCTTCGGCATCGGATGGACCCCGAACCTCGTCACCGACATCACCGTCCACCACAACTGGATCCGCGAGACCGAGCAGCGCAATCCGTCCACGGACAACGCCGCCCACGCGCACCTCTACAACAACTTCCTAGAGGACACCCCGGGCACGTCCATCACGTCCTCCTACGGCAACTACGCACGCGGCAGGACACGGATGCTGCTGGAGAACTCCTACTTCCAGGGCGTGAACAACCCCGTGATCAGGGACGCCACCGCCGCTCTCGTCCAACGCGGCAATCTCTTCTCCGGCACGAGCGGACGCAACGAGAGCGGCGGCGGTACCGCCTTCGACCCGAAGAAGTACTACGGCTACACGCCGGACGCCGCCGTCGACGTGCCCGCGCTGGTGACGTCGGGAGCCGGCCCCGGAAGCTCCCCGGGCAAGACGGCCGTGACCGACGCCGCGCCCACCAGGACCCTCACCGTCGCCAAGGACGGCACCGGCCGGTACAAGACGGTCCAGGCCGCGGTGGACGCCGTGCCCGCAGGCAACCCCTCCCGCGTGGTCATCTCCGTCAAGCCGGGTACGTACCGCGAGACGGTGAACGTTCCGGCGGACAAACCGCACGTCACCATCCAGGGCTCGGGCACGAGCCGCAAGGACACGGTGATCGTGTACGGCAACGCGGCCGGCCTGCGGAAGCCGGACGGTTCGGGCACGTACGGCACTCCGGGCAGTGCCACGGTCGCCATCCGGTCGGACGACTCCCGGCTGCGCAACCTCACCGTCTCCAACGACTTCGACGAGGCCGCGCACCGGTGGCTGAAGGACCACCAGGCAGTCGCCCTGCTCACGACCGCGGACAAGATCGTGCTGGACGGCCTCATCGTCACCGGCGACCAGGACACCCTGGAGCTGGAAACCGCGGCGAAGGACAAGCCCGGCCGCGTCCTCGTCACCCACTCCTACGTGGTCGGCAACGTCGACTTCATCTTCGGCCGTGCCACCGCCGTCGTCGACCAGTCGGTCATCACCCTCAAGAAGCGCTGGAACGGCACCTCGGCCGGTTACATCGCCGCCCCGAGCACTCAGACGGGCCGCAAGGGCATTCTCATCAACCGCTCAACGATCAACGGCGACGTGGCCGCCTCCTCCTTCTTCCTCGGCCGGAACTGGCATCCCGGCGGTGACAAGACCGCCGATCCGCAGGCCACCGTCCGCAACTGCACCCTCGGTGCCGCGATCAAACGCACTCCCTGGAGCGACATGGGCGGCTTCTCCTGGAAGGACGACCGCTTCGCCGAGTACCTGAACACCGGTCCGGGCGCCGGTCCGAAGAGCACCGACCGGCCCCACCTGACCGACCCCCAGGCCGCGTCCCAGGAGGTCTCGGACTGGCTGGGCGACTGGACCCCGTGAATCAGGGGAGCAGGGGCCCGGGAGACGCGTCGTCACGCGGCTCCCGGGCCCCCGGCCCAGGGGAGGGGGCTCGCCCGGCGTGGCCCGGGCCTGCGTCAGCCCGCCACGCCCGGCGCCGCCTGAAATCCTCCGGTGACGGTGTACTGCCGCCCCTTCGTCGTGGTGGCCGTCACGGTGTAGGCATCGGCGGTCACGGCGCGCGAGCCCGGGGCGTGGTTGTACTGGACGGCGAAGACGTGCTGTCCCGCGGGGACGGTCCGGCCCGGCTTGAGGGCCCACCGGTAGGTGAGGGTGCCGCCCTCGTCGGTGGTGGTCAGGGTGAAGTCGCCCTCGGGCAGGGTCCGCCAGGCACCGGTGGAAGCCACGCCGCCCGTCGGGGCGACGCGGACCTCGAGGGTGAGCGCCCCCAGGGGAACGCCGGTCCGGAGGGTGACGTCGCTCTGGGCCCAGTAGGCGTTGGAGTGGGGGTCTACGGAGCCGTCGGCCCGCAGCGGCCCGTCCTGCGCGCGGGGCCGGGCGGCAGGTGTGGAAGGGGGCGGCGGAGCCGCCGGAGCGGTGGCGGCCTCCCGCCCGGGAGCGCTCGCGGGGACGGTGGTGGTGAGCGCGTATCCGCCCGCCACGAGCGCCGCCGTCGAGGCAAGGGTGGCGAGGGTGACGCGGGGCCAGGACAGGGGCCCGGCCGCACGCCGGCCGGGACGGGAGCCGGGGGTCACACCGTGCCGGACGCGCGCCAGCATCTCGTCCCGGTCGGGCTCGTGAGCGGCCGCCGCGTCCCGGAGCCGGCGTTTCAAGTCCTCCATCAGTTCCTCGTTCCGGTCAGTTCCTCGGAGGCCTGCGCCCCGAGGAGGCGCTGCAGCTCGGCCATGCCTTTGGAGGTCTGGCTCTTCACCGTACCGACGGATGTCCCGAGGGCCAGGGCGGTGTCCTTCTCCGACAGGTCCAGCGCGTGCCGGAGCACGACGCACGCGCGTTTGCGGAACGGCAGCCGGGCCAGCGCGCGCCGCACGTCCATGACGGCATCCACATCGGGGTGTTGCGCACGGCCCGGGAGGGCCGCCCAGAAGAGGTGGACGCGGCGCCGTTCGCGGGTGAGAGCGCGGATGCGGGCACGAGCCATGTTGGTGACCACGCCGCGCGCGTAGGCCACCGGATGGTCGGCGCCCTGGACCCGGTCCCATCGGTGCCAGAGCGCGACGAAGGCGTCGGCGGCCAGGTCGTCGGCGGTGTCCGCCTCGCCGGTCAGCAAGTAGGCCAGGCGGGACAGTTCGGTGTGGTGACGCTCGAAGAAGTCGTGGAACTCCACGGACGCGTCGTCAAGGACCATGCCGTGGTCTCCGTGGGGGGTGCCCGTGCCCGGCCCGAGCCGGCTTGGGTGTTCGTGCCCGCCGTCGGGGACGGGGCCGGTGAGCATACCAAGCATGCGGTCAGCTCTCTCCTTGTCGTACGGGGTCGTGCGGGGTGGTCGCTTCGTCCGCGGTGGCCCGCCCCGGTGCCCGGGCGGGGCCGGTACGCCCGGGCACCGGGGCGGCGGATCACTTCAGGACGCCCGAGCCCGCACGGCGGGCGAGGGAGGCGGGCAGGCCTGCCGCGGACGACTCCAGGCCCCGGGCGAGTACCGGCTTCCACGGTGTCCCGGGCTTGATCTTCTTGCTGTGCACGGCGTTGTGGGCGGCGACGAGGTCGGTGACCGAGCCGTTGACCATGTTCCCGCTGCCGGCGAAAGCCCCCGTACCGTCGCCCGACAGGAGCTGGGACGCCTTCCGGTCGGAGGAGAGCGTCCAGAAGTTGTTCTGCGCGACGATCTGGACGCCGGCCCGCGCGTTCACGCTGTAGCTGTGGACGTAGCCGTCACGCGCGGTGGTGTCGAAGTGATTGTTGTAGAGGTGGACCTGACCGACCCGGGCCAGCGGCGCGCGCTGCACGATGCCCTGGAAGACGTTGTGGTGCAGCGTGACACGCAGTTTCGTGTCCTTGTCGCTGCTGCCGATGAGCATGGTCTTGTCGTGGTCGGTGAAGCGGTTGTACGAGACGGTGACCAGGTCCGAGGCGTTGGTGATGTCGAGGGCTCCGTCGTGGACCTGGTACTCGCGGCCGAAGTAGCGCGGGTTCGAAGCGTCGAAGTGAGGGCTGTCGGTGAACGTGTTGTGGTCGGCCCAGACATGCGTCGCCCCGCGCAGGGTGACGGCGTCGTACGCGGAGTTCCAGTTGCCCTCGGAGCCGTCCTCGGGATCCCACTGGGGGAAGCAGTCCCGGGTGTCGGCGAAGGTCAGATTGCGGATGATGACGTTGTCCGCCTTCTGCACCAGCAGACTGCCCCCGTTGATGCCCGCGTCGGTGCCGGGCACGCCGACGACGGTGGTGTTCGACGGCACGGAGATGCCCACCCGCTCGGCCTGTCTCGCCTGGGCCGCCGCCCGGGCCGACTCCTGCGTGCCGGACGGCAGCTTCGACCGTCCCCACACCGCGGGGTCGTACGCCTTGAGATAGGCGGAGAGCGAGTAACCCGTGCCCTTGGCGTAGTCGGCGCAGGTCAAGGGGCGGCCCTGGTCGTCGGTGTTGGCGTCGATCCGGCCCTTCACCCGGATGATCCTCGGGGCGCCGGACGGGCCCGAGCGAAGCGCCTTGACCAGTTCGGCCCGTGTGGTGACGGTGACGTCGTGCGCCGCGTCGGCGGCCTGTCCACCGGTGGTGCCCGCACCGCTCGACGCCCAGCCGTCCTGGGCGGCCAGGGTGGTGTGGGCGAGATCGACGGCACCGGCGTCGGCGCGCACGGCGAACGGCAGGGCGCCGAGCCCCGCCGCGGTGGCGAGTCCCGTGGAGACCAGGGCGATACGGCGCCGGGCGTGCGGACGGCGGTGGGAGGAAGGAGGCATCGTGTGGTCTTCCTTGTACGGAGAGGAACGGGTGCTGCTCTGTCGGTCCTCAGTTGCCGCCACACGCCACGAAGTTGCCGGCCCGGACGGGAAAGCCGTGCGATCTGCGCCACACCGCATCGATCCGCGCGCCCGCGGTCAGCCTCGGACCCGCTGTGCGCGTGGGATCACCTGCCGGGCGCACAGCCGCCGCAGGCCGGCACGCCGGGCCGAGGCTTCGTCAACGAGCCACGACGTACGCCCGCACCCCGGCGCCCGGGTGCAGCTTGAGCGGGTGACCGAACGCGCCGCGCGGCGTGGGCGGGCACAGGACCGTGCCCAGGTCCACATAGTCGCCGTGGTCGAGGAGGGCCGCGCGGAGCTCCCGGCGCGAGCCGGTGGGCAGCAGGGCCAGCAGCCGGGCCGGGAGGGAACCGAGGTCCTCACCCGTCCACGAGAACACCCGGGCCACGGCGTCCTCCGGCGCGTTCCGCTCCTGCACCAGGACGCCCGCCCCCTCGGGGCTCTGCAGGAGCAGCGCCCACAACGGGTGCTCCACGACATCGCGCGGGAGCGCGAACAACTGCCGCGCAACGGCGCCGTCGGAGCCGGAGAAGGCATGGAACTCGGCCGGGAGAAGGCGGTCCGTGCTCCCGGCGGTCGAAGAGGGTGGTGCGACGGTCATGCTCATCCGCCTCGCTCGGGTCGGGTGGGCCACGTCATGGGCGGCCAGTGGGGGATTCCACCGACTCCGCCGCGGCCGCCGATCGCGGCCGCGGAGTTCTCCTCAGCACGGACAGGGCCATGGAACCCGCCGCGAGCAGCGCCGCCGCGGCGGCGGTCAGCGCGCCGAACCCGGTGGAGACGTGCTGGACGAGCACCCCGGTGACGAAGCTCCCCGCCGCGAAGCCCACCCAGTTGGACGCGACCAGAACCGCGAAGGCCTGCGCCCGGGTGGCGGCCGAAGCGTACTCACCCACCAGGACCGACTCGATGGCGTCGGCCGGCCCGTTGACGAAACCGATGGCCACCAGCAGGACCAGGGTGAGCAGCAGACCCGGGCCCGGCCCCAGGGCCAGGATGCACCCGCCGTACAGGGCGAGCGCGACCGTGAGCTGCGCCGGTCCGCTGCCCGGCAGCCGCAGCCCGCCGTACAGGAAGCTGCCCAGGACGCCGCCGCAGGCCAGCGCGGCCAGGAACAGCCCGGCGTTGGTGCCGAGTTCACCCGCGTGCGCGGTCACCGACACCTGCACCCCGCCGATCGCGAACGCGGCCGCCGCGACCACGAGTTGGATGTGCACCTGACGCCGGTTCCAGTCGATGCGCATCCCCGGCCCCGTCAGCGGCGGCCGTTCCCGGTCCACCAGCCGCACGGCCGGTGCCGCGCGCAGCCACAGCACCCCGATGCCCGACACGGCGGCCGTGACGACCACGGCGTACAGCGCGGGCAGCACCATGACGGTGGCGGCCACCAGCAACGGGCCGCAGACGAAGACACTCTCGGTCAGCAGCCCGCACAGGGCGAAGAGGGTCCTGCGGTCCTCCTCCTCGGACACCACCGCCATGTACACGGCATTGGAGATCGCGGCCGCCGGGGGAGTGGCGGCACCGGCGAGGAAGGCGGCCGGCACCAGCAGCGCGGGCCACGCCGAAGCGGCGACGAGCGCCACGAACAGGCCGAAGGAAAGGGACTGCAAAGAGGCCGACCAGGCCAGGGCGGTCCGGGCGCCGCGCCGGTCCGCGACCCGGCCCCAGAGCGGTGAGGTGAAGGCGAGCGCCACGGCGTAGGCACCGGAAACCGAACCCGCGTTGGCGTAGCTCCCGCTGGCGTCCTTGGCGACGAGCAGCAGCGCCAGGCTGACCATGCCGGACAGCATGCGGCAGACGAAGGCGGCCGCCACCACCCGGGCGATACCCGGGTGGGCGAGCGCCGTTCGGTACCGCGCCATGACTGCCATTTCTGGCCACCTCCGCCACCGGGCCGGTGTCCTGCCGACGATCGGACGCTACTCGGCGAGCGGTGATCCGGGAAGGCGGGCGCGGAACCCCGACGGAATTCGTCCCCGCGGCAGATACGCGAAAGGGCGTACGTAAAGTGCTGGGGGTGATGTGACGGGTGATGTCACGGAGCGGTGAGACGGGCCGGGTGCGTTCACGGACCGGTAGGTCACGGACGGGGAAATTCCGGGCATCGCCTGTCTCCCGGATGGCGACTAGCGTGACGCCCCTCAAGCGGACCATCCGGAAAGCTCATCCGGATCACCGACCCGCACCATCCACCGGGAAACACATCCGCATCACATCCGAGAAACATCCGGACACATCCGGACCACGGAGGTACCGCCGTAATGACCACCGAATCAGTACGCGCGTCCGAACACCGCACCGCCGCGACGGCCCAGGCGTGCAAGACGGCGGCGTGGGACTGCCAGTCGCACGTCTTCATGGGCTCGCCGGAAACGGTCATCGAGAACCTGTCCGGTCTGCCCGACGAGCTCGTGGGCCGGCGGGTCTACATGCTCCTCGTCCAGGGCGACAGCCACTGCGAGGCCCGTCTCTTCGAGCGCTTCGACCTCGAGGACACCGAGGCCACCGTCTCCAGCTGGGCCGAGGACGACACGCACGGCCTGCTCGGCCAGATCACCGACGTGCTCGTCGCCAACCGTGGCGTGCACTGTCCCGGTGAGCAGGTCAAGGCCACTCTCGAGAACAAGCGCGAGGTCCGCGCCGGCGCCCCGGCGCCCGCACCCAGGTCCACGGCCGAGGCGTTCACCCCGCTCCTGCGGGACTTCAAGCACGACAAGTTCGTCCGGGCCACCGTGCTGGTCCTCTGCTGAGACGCACGGGAGCGGCGGCGCACGCACCGGCCGTCCCTCCCGCCGCTCATGACGGCGTGCCGGCTCAGCCCTCGCGGGCGTCCGGCACGCCGCCGGGAATTCCGCCTTCGATGAGCCATTTGGCCACCAGAGCGGCCCGGTTGTGGACATCGTGTCTGTCGTAGAGACGCTGCAGATGCGATTCGACCGTGCGCGTGGACATCTCCAGCCGCCGGGCGATTTCCTTGTTGCAACAGCCCGCCGCGATCAAAGAGAGGATCTGTTCCTGTTTGGGGCTCAGGTGCACGGGACTCTCCCTCAAAAGAGGATCTTGTCGAGCCGGGGCGGTCCCCGGCGAGCGCGGTGCACATGACCTGCTGTGAACAGCGTGGATTATTCCATGCGCCTTCCCACAGGAGAAGCCGTGGCCGCGTTCCCGACCCCCGCCCCCGTTCCCTACGGCGCCTGGCCCTCGCCGCTGACCGCCGCGACCGTGGCCCGGGCCCGGCTGCGTCTGGACTTCCCCTTGGCTGCCGGTGACCGTGTGTGGTGGCAGGAGACCCGCCCGGAGGAGGGCGGCCGGACGACGGTCGTCGAGCACACCCCCGGCGGTGGCGACCGGCGCCTGCTCCAGGCGCCGTGGGACGCCCGGAGCCGCGTCCACGAGTACGGCGGGCTGTCCTACCTGCCCGTGCGCTCACCCCAGGACGGCAGCCGGCGCATCGTCTTCGCACACTACCCCGACCAGCGGCTCTACCTCACCTCACCGCACGGGCGGCCGCCGGTGCCCCTGACGCCCGAACCGGGCACGCCCGCCGCGCTGCGCTACGCGGACTTCGCCCTCGCGCCCGACGGACGGGAGGTGTGGTGCGTGCGCGAACGGCACGGCGACGCGGGGCGGATCACCCGTTCCATCGTGGCGGTCCCGCTCGACGGCTCCGCCGCCGGAACGCCGGACGCCCTGCGCGAACTGGCCGTAGGCGCGGACTTCTTCGCCTTCCCCACCCCCTCGCCGGACGGCCGGCGCCTGGCATGGATCTGCTGGAACCATCCCGACATGCCCTGGGACGCCACCGAGTTACGGGTCGGCCCGGCCGACCGGGCGGCGGCGACCGAGGGCCGGCCGGTCATGGGCGGCGGGCCCGCCCGCGAGTCCGTCCTCGCACCCTGCTGGCGCGACGCGCACACCCTCTACGCGGTCTCCGACCGTTCGGGCTGGTGGAACCTCTACGAGGTGGGGCTCGCGGGGGACGCGCCGCCGCGCGCCCTGTACCCGGCGGAGGAGGAGTTCGGCCACCCCCTCTGGGACCTGGGCGGCCGCCCCTTCGCCCCGCTGGCCGACGGGCGCCTCGCCGTCGTGCACGGCCGGGGAGACCAGCGGCTCGCCCTGCTGGACCCGAAGGCCGGCACCCTGACCGACCTCGACTGCGGATACCCCGTGTTCTGTCCGACACTGTCCACCGACCGTGCCTTCGTCGTCGGACTGGCTGGGGGGCCCACGAAACCGCCCTGCGTCGTGCGGGTCGACACCCGCACCGGCGCGGCCGAGGAACTGCGCCGCGAACTCGACGTCCTCCCCGCCCCGGCCTATCTGCCCACCCCCCGCCCGGCCGAGTTCCACGACGCGTCCGGCCGGGTGGTGCACGCGTCCGTCTACCCGCCGTCGCACCCCACGGCCCGGGCGCCCGAGGGCGAGCTGCCGCCGTACGTGGTGTGGGTCCACGGTGGGCCCACCGGCAGCGAGTCCGCGGTGGTGGACCTGGCCAAGGCCTACTTCACCAGCCGTGGCATCGGTGTCGTCGCCGTGGACTACAGCGGATCGAGCGGCTACGGCCGCGCCTACCGCGAACGGCTCAAGGGGCGGTGGGGCGTGGTGGACGTCGCGGATGTCGTCATGGCGGCCCGCCACCTGGCCGAACGCGGTGAGGCCGACGGCCGGCGCCTGGCCGTACGCGGTCCGTCGGCCGGAGGCTGGACGGCACTCGCGGCCGTCACCACGGGCATCGCGGAACACGGGCCGGTGTTCCGGGCCGCCACCTCCTACTTCGGGGTAGCGGACCCCCGGCTCCTGGTGGCGGGGTTGCACGACTTCGAGTCCCGCTACCTGGACGGCCTCATCGGCCCGCTGCCCGCCTGTGCCGACCGCTACCGGCAGCGGTCACCCCTCGGCCATGTCACCGACGACACCTGCCCGGTGCTGCTGCTGCACGGCACCGATGACCCCGTCGTCCCGCCCGACCAGGCGGAGGCGCTGGTGGGGGAGCTGGGAGCGCACGGCGTCGGCCACGTGCATCTGGCCTTCGCCGGCGAGTCCCACGGGTTCCGCAAGGCCGGGACGATCGCCCGGGCCCTGGAGACGGAACTGGCCTTCTACGGCCGGACCCTCGGCTTCGACCCGCCCGGTGTGCCACCGGTGGAACTGGCCTGACCACCGAGTTGGTACAGACCTATTGACGGTCTGTCGGGGCCGTCCTACGTTCGAGGAAATCCGGACGCACACCGCTCGTCCCGCCATCGGCTGCCTCTCCGGGTGGAAGGGAGAAGGGCCATGGCCGGTCGGACGTCACTTCTGCTGGGGGCCCTCGTCGCCGTGACCCTCGTCGCGCCCGCACCACGCGATGCGACGGCGAGCACGCCGGCCGACGACACCTGCGCGGTCAAGCCGAAACCCGCCGGCAAGGTGCTCCAGGGGTACTGGGAGAACTGGGACGGCGCGGCGAACGGTGTGCACCCGCCCTTCGGATGGACGCCGATCACGGACCCCCGCATCCGCGAACACGGTTACAACGTCGTCAACGCGGCGTTCCCGGTGATCCGCTCGGACGGCACCGCCTTGTGGGAGAACGGGATGGACGCGACGGTGAAGGTCGCGACCCCGGCCGAGATGTGCCGGGCCAAGGCGGCCGGAGCCACGATCCTGATGTCCATCGGCGGCGCGACCGCCGGAATCGACCTCGGCTCCCCGGCCGTCGCCGACCGGTTCGTCGAGACGGTGGTACCGATCCTGAAGAGATACAACTTCGACGGCATCGACATCGACATCGAGACGGGCCTCACCGGCAGCGGCGACATCAAAAAGCTGTCGGCCTCGCAGGCCAACCTCGTCCGCATCATCGACGGCGTGCTCGCCCGGATGCCCTCGGACTTCGGCCTCACGATGGCACCCGAAACCGCCTACGTCACCGGGGGCAGCGTCGCCTACGGCTCCATCTGGGGCGCCTACCTGCCCGTGGTGAAGAAGTACGCGGACAACGGCCGTCTGTGGTGGCTGAACATGCAGTACTACAACGGCAACATGTACGGCTGCTCCGGCGACTCCTACTCCGCCGGAACGGTGCAGGGGTTCACGGCACAGACGGACTGCCTCGACAAGGGGCTGGTCGTCCAGGGCACCACGATCAGGGTTCCCTACGACAAACAGGTCCCGGGCCTGCCGGCCCAGCCCGGTGCCGGCGGCGGCCACATGGCGCCGAACCTGGTGGCACAGGCCTGGAACCGCTACGACAACCGGCTCAAAGGCCTGATGACCTGGTCACTGAACTGGGACGGCGCAAAAGGCTGGACGTTCGGCAACAACGTCAAGGCTCTGCAGGGCCGCTGAGACCGGAGCACGCGGCCGCCACACAGCTCCGCTTCTCCGGCGAACCACGCGACCACACCGGCCCGCTCTCGGCCGACCCGCGGACCGCGGCGGCGGCCGGCACCCCGGGAAGCGGCCCCGCGCGCGTGAAGCTCCGCTGTTGGCCCGGTTAAGAAAACCTCGATGGACTGCGCGCCCGCGGCCCGTCACATTGGTACGCGTTCGTCGTCTCTTCTTTCACCCCGCCTGGAGCCACAGCACATGAAGGCACTTGTCAAGCAGTACGCCGAGCCCGGGCTGTGGCTGATGGACGTGCCGGAGCCCGAGACGGGCCCGGGCGATGTGCTGATCAAGGTGCTCCGCACCGGCATCTGCGGCACGGACCTGCACATCCGGTCCTGGGACGGCTGGGCGCGGCAGGCCGTCGCCACCCCGCTCGTGCTCGGTCACGAGTTCGTGGGAGAGGTCGCCGCCGTCGGCGCGGACGTGGCGGACATCGCGGTCGGTGACCTGGTGAGCGGCGAGGGCCACCTGGTGTGCGGGAAGTGCCGGAACTGTCTGGCCGGCCGCCGGCACCTGTGCCGTTCCACCGTCGGGCTCGGCGTCGGCCGCGACGGTGCCTTCGCCGAGTACGTGGCCCTGCCCGCGTCCAACGTCTGGGTGCACCGCACCGAGGTGGACCTGGACGTGGCCGCGATCTTCGACCCGTTCGGCAACGCCGTGCACACCGCGCTCTCCTTCCCGCTCGTCGGAGAGGACGTCCTGATCACCGGCGCGGGACCGATCGGCATCATGGCCGCGGCCGTCGCCCGGCACGCCGGCGCGCGCAACGTCGTGATCACCGATGTCAGCGAGTCCCGGCTGGCCATCGCCCGCAAGGTCGGCGCGACCCTGGCGCTCAACGTCGCCCAGTCGGACATCGCCGACGCGCAGCGGCAGCTGGGCCTCAAGGAGGGCTTCGACATCGGCCTGGAGATGTCCGGCCGCCCCGAAGCCATGCGGGACATGGTCGCGAACATGACGCACGGCGGCCGGATCGCCATGCTCGGTCTGCCCGCCGAGGAATTCGCGGTCGACTGGTCGAAGATCGTCACCTCGATGATCACGGTCAAGGGCATCTACGGCCGTGAGATGTTCGAGACGTGGTACGCGATGACCGTCCTGCTGGAGGGCGGCCTCGACCTCAGCCCCGTGATCACCGGCAAGTACGGCTACCAGGACTTCGACGCGGCCTTCGACGAGGCCGCCACCGCCCGCAGCGGAAAGATCATCCTCGACTGGACGGCGGCCTAGCCACCGACGGGCCCCGCCCCGAGCCGTCCCCCCGCCACCGGGCCGCGCCCCGGACGCCCGGTCCCGCAGAACCACCGCCAGGAGAACCCCCGCATGTACGCATCCGTCCGCGACGACCTCCGCACCACCCTCGACGAGATCCGCACCGCCGGTCTCTACAAGCCCGAGCGCGTCATCGGGACCCCGCAGAGCGCCTCCGTGGCCGTCGCGTCCGGCGACGTACTCAACTTCTGCGCCAACAACTACCTCGGCCTCGCCGACCACCCCGACGTCGTCGCCGCCGCCAAGGACGCGCTCGACCGCTGGGGCTACGGCATGGCCTCCGTGCGTTTCATCTGCGGCACCCAGGAGATCCACAAGGAGCTGGAGCAGCGGCTCTCCGCCTTCCTGGGCCAGGAGGACACGATCTTGTACTCCTCCTGCTTCGACGCCAACGGCGGCGTCTTCGAGACGCTCCTCGGCCCGGAGGACGCGGTCATCTCCGACGCGCTCAACCACGCCTCGATCATCGACGGCATCCGCCTGTCCAAGGCCCGCCGGCACCGCTACGCCAACCGTGACCTCGCGGATCTGGAGCAGCAGCTCAAGGACACCCAGGACGCCCGCCGCCGGCTCATCGTCACCGACGGTGTCTTCTCGATGGACGGCTACATCGCCCCGCTCGCCGAGATCTGCGACCTGGCCGACCGGTACGACGCCATGGTCATGGTCGACGACTCGCACGCCGTCGGCTTCGTCGGCCCCGGCGGACGCGGCACCCCCGAGCTGCACGGCGTCATGGACCGCGTCGACATCATCACCGGCACCCTCGGCAAGGCACTCGGCGGCGCCTCCGGCGGTTACGTCGCGGCCCGCGCCGAGATCGTCGAGCTGCTGCGCCAGCGCTCGCGCCCGTACCTCTTCTCCAACTCCCTCGCCCCGGTGATCGCCGCCGCGTCGATCAAGGTCCTCGACCTGCTGGAGTCGGCCGGTGAGCTGCGCGAGCGCCTCGACGCCAGCACCAAGCTGTTCCGCACGAAGATGACCGAGGCCGGATTCGAGATCCTGCCCGGCGACCACGCCATCGCCCCCGTCATGATCGGGGACGCGGCCGAGGCCGGCCGGATGGCCGAGCTGCTGCTCGAGCGCGGCGTGTACGTGATCGGCTTCTCCTACCCCGTCGTGCCGATGGGCGCGGCCCGGATCCGGGTGCAGCTCTCCGCCGCGCACTCCACCGCCGACGTGGAGCGGGCCGTGGCAGCCTTCATCGACGCCCGGGAGACAATGGCGGGGTGATCGACCCCCGAAGGCTGCGTATCCTGCGGGCCGTGGCGGACCACCGGACGGTGACCGCCGCGGCCGCAGCGCTGTATCTGACCCCGTCCGCCGTGTCCCAGCAGCTCGCCGCGCTGGAGCAGGAGACCGGCCACGCCCTGCTGACCCGTAGCGGCAGGGGCGTACGGCTGACCGCGGCCGGCGACATCCTGCTCGCCCATGCCAACGCCGTCCTCGCCCAGCTGGAGCGGGCCGAGGCCGAACTCGCGGCGTACGCGGGCGGGGCGGCCGGTGAGGTACGGGTGGTGGCCTTCGCGACGGGCATCGCGGAGGTGCTGGCCCCGGCCATCGGGCGGCTCGCCGACCGCCACCCCGACCTGCGGGTACGGGTGCGGGACGCCGAGGGAGCCGAAAGCCTGCGGCTGGTGCTCGACGGGGAAGCGGACGTCGTGCTGGCCGTCGAGTACCGGGGTTCGCCGGCCGAGGACGACCGGCGCCTGGCACGCGTACCGCTCTACGCCGAGCCCTTCGACGCCGTGCTGCACACCTCGCACCCCCTTGGCCAGGGCGCGCACGTCGCCCTCGCCGAGCTGGCCGACAGCGACTGGATAGGCCCCTACCCCGGCAATCCCTGCCACGACGTCATGCTCCTGGCCTGCGAACTCGCGGGATTCCAGCCCCGCCTCGTGCACTCCTCGGACGACTTCCGCGCCGTCGTGGCACTGGCGGGAGCGGGCGCCGGAGTGGCGCTCGTACCGCGCTCGGCCCTGCGCGGCATGGAACTCAAGGACACGGTGGTGCGCCCCGTGACCGGCCCGGCGGCGACCCGCCGGGTCTTCGCCGCCGTCCGCCGGGGCGCCGAGAACCACCCGCTGATCAGGCCGGTGCTCGACGCGCTGGCCGCATCGGCGGCCGGGCTCTCCATCGACTGACGCCACGCGTCCGAGGTGCCTTTCCCGCCGGGCCCCGGGCGCCGGGTGAGCCGTGTCTCATCCACGCGGTCTTGCCTATGCAACGAGTTGCATAGCAAGATCCGGGCTATGGCGCTCGAGCACGCGATCCTCGTCTCCCTGCTGGAGAAGCCGGGCTCCGGCTATGAGCTGGCCCGGCGCTTCGAGCGGTCCATCGGCTACTTCTGGACCGCCACCCACCAGCAGATCTACCGCGTCCTCAAGCGCATGGAGGGCGACGGCTGGATCGACGTCCGCGAGGTGCCCCAGCAGGGCCGGCCGGACAAGAAGGAATACTCCGTCGCCCCCCTCGGGCGGGACGTCCTCTCCCGGTGGCTCCACGAGCCGATCGAACCCGAGAGCGTCCGGCACGACCTCGCCGTGAAGATCCGCGGCGCGGCCTTCGACGACCCGGCCGCGCTGATCCACGAGGTCGAGCGACACCACCGGGAGCACACCGACCGGCTCGCGCACTACCTCGCGGGGGAACTGCGGGACTTCACCGGGCCCGAGGCCCCCCGCACGCCGGACGCCGGACGGGAACTGCAGCACGCCGTGCTGCGCGGCGGCATCGCCTACGAGCGGATGATGCTCGCCTGGCTCGACGACGTACTCGCCACCCTCCACCGGCTCCGCCCCGAGCACTGAACCGGCACACCACCGGCCCGGCCCCGCGACGCCCTCACCACCGCATGCGTCATCCGTCAACCGCCCAGCAGGAAAGGCGAACACCCATGGCTGACCCGCTTCTGTTCAACCCGCGCACCTACGACCCCGCGCACTTCGACCCCGAGACCCGCAGGCTGCTGCGCGCCACCGTCGACTGGTTCGAGGAGCGCGGCAAGCGCCGGCTGATCGAGGACTACCGCTCCCGCGCCTGGCTGGCGGACTTCCTCGCGTTCTCCGCCAAGGAGGGGCTCTTCGCGACTTTCCTGACGCCGTCCTCCGCCGCCGCGGAGCAGGACGGCGGGCAGCGGGACAAGCGCTGGGACACCGCCCGGATCGCCGCCCTCAACGAGATCTTCGGCTTCTACGGGCTCGACTACTGGTACGCCTGGCAGGTGACCATCCTCGGCCTCGGCCCGGTCTGGCAGAGCGACAACGCCGCCGCCCGCGCCCGCGCCGCCGAACTCCTCACCCAGGGCGAGGTGTTCGCCTTCGGCCTCTCCGAGAAGTCCCACGGCGCGGACATCTACTCCACCGACATGCTGCTGGAGCCGGACGGCGACGGCGGGTTCCGGGCCACCGGCTCCAAGTACTACATCGGCAACGGCAACGCCGCCGGGCTCGTCTCGGTCTTCGGCCGCCGCACCGACGTCGAGGGCCCCGACGGCTACGTCTTCTTCGCCGCCGACAGCCGTCACCCGACGTACCACCTGGTGAAGAACGTCGTCGACTCCTCGAAGTACGTCAGCGAGTTCCGTCTGGAGGCCTACCCGGTCGGTCCCGACGACGTGCTGCACACCGGCCGTGCCGCGTTCGACGCCGCGCTCAACACCGTCAACGTCGGCAAGTTCAACCTCTGCACCGCCTCGATCGGCATCTGTGAGCACGCGATGTACGAGGCCGTCACCCACGCGCACAACCGTGTCCTGTACGGCCGCCCCGTCACCGCCTTCCCGCACGTGCGCCGCGAGCTGACCGACGCCTACGTCCGCCTCGTCGGCATGAAGCTGTTCAGCGACCGTGCCGTCGACTACTTCCGCTCGGCCGGCCCCGACGACCGCCGCTACCTGCTCTTCAACCCCATGACGAAGATGAAGGTGACCACCGAGGGCGAGAAGGTCATCGACCTGATGTGGGACGTCATCGCGGCCAAGGGCTTCGAGAAGGACACCTACTTCGCCCAGGCCGCCACCGAGATCCGCGGGCTGCCGAAGCTGGAGGGCACGGTCCACGTCAACCTCGCCCTGATCCTCAAGTTCATGGGCAACCACCTGCTGAACCCGGCCGAGTACGCCCCGGTGCCGACCCGCCTGGACGCGGCCGACGACGACTTCCTCTTCCGGCAGGGACCGGCCCGTGGCCTGGGCGCCATCCGCTTCCACGACTGGCGCACCGCCTACGACGCGTACGCGGAGGTGCCCAACGTCGGCCGCTTCCGGGAGCAGGCGGACGCGCTGTGCGCGTTCGTCACCACGGCCGCGCCCGACGAGGAGCAGAGCCGCGACCTCGACCTCCTCCTCGCCGTCGGCCAGCTCTTCGCCCTGGTCGTCCACGGCCAGCTGATCCTGGAGCAGGCCCAGCTGACCGGCCTCGACCAGGACGTGCTCGACGAGCTGTTCGCCGTCCTCGTCCGCGACTTCTCCGCGCACGCCGTCGAGCTGCACGGCAAGGACTCCGCCACCGAGGCCCAGCAGCGCTGGGCACTGGACGCGGTCCGCCGCCCGGTCGTCGACGAAGCCCGCTCGGCACGCGTCTGGGAGCGCGTGGAGGCGCTGTCGGGGGCGTACGAGATGAAGCCGTAACCACTCGCCGCCCCGTCCGCCCACGAGCCGGCCGGCGCTCACCGCCGGCCGGCTCCCGCGTATCGGGGTGTTTACACCCCAGGGGCGCGGGAAGCCGGAGGGATGGCAGCAACGGGAGCGACGAGAAGGAAGTGATCGCGTCATGAGCGCCAGCGAGAAGGCCAAGGCCAAGGGCGAGCAGGTCAAGGGCACGGTCAAGAAGGAAGCGGGCCGGGCGGTCGGCAATGAGAGCAAGACCGCCGAGGGCCAGGCCGACAAGTCCAAGGGCGACCTGCGCGAAGCCAAGGAAAAGGCCAAGGATGCCTTCAAGCACTGAGAGACGTCCCCCTCCCCAGGGAGACCGCGGGGCCCGGCCTTCACGGCCGGGCCCCGCCGCATGCGGCAGCCGGAAACCCTCCGGCCTGGAACGCCGCCCCGCCGCGGCCAACGTGGTCAGCCGGTGGGCTCCGGCTGCTCCGGTGTGGTGTCGGCCGACGAGGGGGCGAGCAGGCCGAAACCGGCCTCCACCGACACGGCGCAGGTGATGGCCTCGTCCATGCCGGTGAGGGCGAGGACATGCCGGACGTGCCCACCGACCGCGGCCAGCGCGATCCCGCCGCCGGCGGCCCGGGCGCGGTGCTGCGCACCGAGGAGGGCGTTCATGCCGCGCGAGTCACAGAACGCCAGCCGAGAACAGTCCAGCACGACCCACCGGTGCCCGGTCTCCAGCACCTCGGTCATGGCCGCGGCCAATACGCCCTCACTGTTCAGATCCAGCTCACCGGTCAGCCGGAGCACGGCCTGCCCCTCCTGCTCCCGGCTCGCGGGGAGGACCACCAGCCTGGTGTTCACCGCTCCTGCCTCCTCGTCCGACGGGGCCTGGGCGACTGCGAGGTGTTCGTGATTCCTCACAGCACAGCGCCCTCCGGCTGTCCGCCTGGGGCCAAGCCGGAGAGCAGGACGAAGCATCCCCCGCGACCCCTGAATATCTGCCTCAACTGAGGTAGATATATTACAGGCCGCGGGTAAAGGTTCGGCAGCATGCCGTAGGGGCTTCTGTACCCGGAGTGCCGCACGCTTCACCGCCGCACGGCCGAGGGGTCGAAGCCGTGCGACGGCGGAGCGAAGCGGAAACCGGACCGGGCGTCAGCGCTCACCGGCCGGCGGCCGGTGGTCCTCCACCGGTGGTGCCGCGGCTACCAGTAGTGCCGCCGTCCTCCGACGGCATGCCCCACCGCACCGAGGATCCACAGGGCCGCGCCGATGACGACCAGAATGATCCCGATGGTCCACAGGATGGCGATGTGGGCGAGGAAGCCGATAATGAGCAGAATGACTCCGAGGGCGATCACGGTGTCCTCCGATCTCGCGAGTACGGGCTCAGTTCCACTATGTGCCGCATTCGGCCGCACGGCAACGGAGCCGCCCGGCGCGCGTCCGGCGCCTTGTCCGTACTGAGCCTGCTCAGATGAGCGACGGGCCGCCGCCCCCCCCCGGAAGGCCTGCCCGGTCCCCCTGTACTACTTCGGGTCAGGCATGATCCAGAGCTTGCGGCCGAACTTCCCCTGAGTCTCGTCGAGATTGAGCTTCTCGAAGTCGGTGAGCTTCTGGTTGGTGAACTTCTCCAAGCTCGCCCGCTCGGCGTACTCGTCCTTGATCTTCCCCTTGAGCTTGAGGCTGGCCGCCTCGATGGCCTTGGAGTGGGCCACGGGGTCCTTGCACATCTTCCGCCGGGTGACGGGGTTGAACTCACGTGTGCCGTAGAGGCTTTGGCGTGCCTCGCCGGAGATGGTCTTGGTCTTGTCCTTGAGCGTGTGGGGGACGCGGTCCTCGATCGCCGAGTACTTCTCGTACCACGTCTTGGTGCGGTCCTTCGGGCTGCAGACGAAATTGAAGATCGCCACAGCGCGTTCGGCAGGGGACCCGTCGCGTGCCGATGTGGTCCCCGCGGCCGCCGGGTGACCGGCCGGGGAGGCCACGGCGGCGGCCGGAACTCCGGTGACGGCCAGGCACGTCAGCGCGGAAACGGTCACCCCGGTGCGGAGAGTCGAGGCGACGAGCCGGGTGTGGCTTCGGAGAAGGGATTTCATGAGGTGAATATCCTTGTCTCGACGAGAATCTCATGTGATGAACGGGCCCGGCGGGGGAGAAGCGCGCAGGCGACCCCGACGGGGCGGTACGACCCGAACGACCTTATGCAGCCGCCACGGTCGGGGAGCGTCGCGGCACGGGCAAGGTCACCCATGCAGCGGGTCGCCCGCCGGGCGGCCGCCCATCCGGCCGGGCCGTCGGAACCCCGGACGCCGTCGCCACCTGGGCCGTGTGGGGCAACGCACCGGCCCGGTCATCGGCGACGCACCCGGGGGCTGCCGAGCACGGGGCCGGAGCCATGACAGGATGTCCGTATGTCTACCAACGTTTTCTTCGACATCACCATTGACGGCGCCGCGGCCGGGCGGATCGTCTTCAAGCTGTACGACGACGTCGTTCCCAAGACGGCGCAGAACTTCCGCGAGCTGGCGACCGGCCAGCACGGCTTCGGCTACGAGGGCTCGGGCTTCCACCGGGTCATCCCGGACTTCATGCTCCAGGGCGGTGACTTCACCCGCGGCGACGGCACCGGCGGCAAGAGCATCTTCGGCGAGAAGTTCGCCGACGAGAACTTCAAGCTCAAGCACGACAAGCCGTTCCTGCTCTCCATGGCGAACGCCGGCCGGAACACCAACGGCTCCCAGTTCTTCATCACCACCGTGGTGACGTCGTGGCTGGACGGCAAGCACGTGGTCTTCGGCGAGGTCGTCGAGGGCCAGGAGCTGGTGACGAAGATCGAGTCCCTGGGCAGCCAGTCCGGCACCCCCAAGGCCAAGATCGTCATCGCCGCCTCGGGCGTCGTGGGCGAGTAACACCACCTGCCCCGAAAGGGTGGTTCCCGGGGCCACCGGCCGGAGACGACTCCGGCCGGTGGCCCCGGGCCGTGGGCCCCGGATATCGGCGGCGCGCGCTACGGGCGGGGTCGTCGACCCGCCCGGTACGACACTTTTGCCGCTCTCGCGCGCTACGGCCGGACGGCCATGGCCCGCCCCTTCCGCTGCTCGGCCGGCCGCTCGCCGCTCGCCCCCTTCGCCCAGAGCGAGCGCACATGCCCGAGGTGCCGGGCCATGCACTTCTCGGCCCCCTTGGCGTCGCCGGCGAGCATCAGATCGAGAAGTTCCAGGTGCTCCTCGGCCGAGTGGATCAGCTCGCCCCGCTCGTCCAGGCCGGTCAGCCCGTACAGACGCGAACGCTTGCGCAGGTCGCTGACGGTTTCGACGAGACGCTCGTTGCCGGAGAGCGCGAGCAGGGACAGATGGAACTGCCGGTCGGCTTCCAGATAGCCGATGAGGTCGTGCTCGCGCGCGGCGCGCACGATCTCCTCCGCCACCGGGCGAAGGGCCTCCAGCTCCTCGCGCGCCGCGCTGCGGGTGATCCGGCCCGCCATCGGCACCTCGATCAGCGTACGGATCTCGGTGTACTGGTCGAGATCGCGCTCGTTGACCTCGGTCACCCGGAAGCCCTTGTTGCGCACCGGCTCGACCAGGCCTTCACGGGCCAGATCGAGCATGGCCTCGCGCACGGGGGTCGCGGAGATGCCGAAGTCCTCCGCGAGGCCCGGTGCCGAATAGACCTGGCCCGGGCGGAGTTCCCCGGAGATCAGTGCGGCCCGCAGGGCGTGGGCGACCTGGTCGCGCAGCCGCTCGGTGGCGGTGATGAGGTTGCGCTGCTTGAGGTGCCCCATGGTGTCCCTTTCGTGCCCCGATGGACTGGACCACCAGCGTACAATGTCACATTACGTTTAGGGCGTCAGGGTGTAGGTCCGGCTCGAGGTGTAGAACTCCCTTGCCGCGTGGCCCTGTTCGCGCGGGCCGTGGCCGGAGGCCTTGGCGCCGCCGAAGGGCAGATGGAAGTCGACGCCGGTGGACGGGGCGTTGACGCGGACCATGCCTGTGTCGAGCCGGTCGAGACCGTGCAGGGCCGTGCCGAGGTCGGCGGTGTGGACCGAGGTCACCAGGCCGTACGGGACGGAGTTGCTGATCCGTACCGCGTCGGCCAGGTCGTTCGCCGGCACCAGGGCCGCGATCGGGCCGAAGACCTCCTCGCCGAGCAGTCGGTGGCCTGGCGGTACCTTCTCGACCAGCGTCGGGGCGGCGTACCAGCCGGGCCCGTCGACGGTGGCTCCGGTGGCGAGGACCGGCAGGTCGAGGACCGCGTCGACCCGGTCGCGCGCCGCCGCGGAGACGAGCGGCCCGCAGACCGTGGCCGGATCGGCCGGGTCGCCGACGGGGAGGGCGCGCACGGCCTCGGCCAGGGCCTCGCGCAGGGGTTCCAGGGCCGTGCCGACCGCGATGACCCGGCTGGTGGCGGTGCACTTCTGGCCCGCGTATCCGGCGACGGCCGAGGCGATGTGGGCCGCGGCCCGTTCGATGTCGGCGTCCGGCAGCACGATCGCCGCGTTCAGTCCGCCCATCTCGGCCTGGACCGGGATGCCCCGGGCCGTGGCCGCGCGGACCACCGCGGCGCCCACGGCCGTCGAGCCGGTGAACGAGACGGCATCGGCGGCGGCGAGCAGGGCACCGCCCTCGGTCGGACCCCCGGGAAGAGCCGTGAACACTCCTTCGGGCACGGCCCGTTGGATGATGCCGGCGAGGCGCCGGGCGCAGGCCGTGGCCTCCGGCGCGGGCTTGAGGACGACCGTGTTGCCGGCCGCCAGGGCGGGCGCCGCCTTCCAGCTCACGATGGCGAAGGGAAAGTTCCACGGGGTGATCAGGCCCGCGACGCCGTGCGGGCGGCGCCGGGTCAGCAGGAGCCCGGGACCGGCGGCCGTCTCGTGGACGGCACCGGTGGGCTCGTAGGGGGCCTGGGCGTAGTACCGCCAGATCGCGACGGTCCGGGCCACCTCGGCCCGCGCCTCGGTGACCGGCTTGCCCACTTCCCGCACGGCGAGCGCGGCCAGCTCGTCGGCCGCGCCCTCGACCGCCCCGGCGATCGACGACAGCGCCGCGGAGCGCGCGGCCGCTCCGCCGTCCAGCCAGCCCGGCTGGGCGGCGCGGGCCCGTTCGACGGCGTCGGCCATCGCGAAGGCGCCGGGCGCGGTGAACTCGGCGACGACGTCCGAGGGGTCGGCCGGATTGCGGGAGACGAAGGAGGCCGCGTCGGCCGGTGTCCGCTGGATGGTCATAGGAGGAAGCCTCCGGGGAAGGGGTCGTCCGGGTCGAGGAAGTACTGGGCCGTGCCGGTGATCCAGGCGCGGCCGGTGATGGCCGGCACCACCGCGGGCAGCCCGCCGACCTCCGTCTCTCCCACCAGGCGGCCGGTGAACCGGGTGCCGATGAAGGATTCGTTGACGAAGTCACGGCCCAGCGGGAGCGCGCCACGGGCGTGCAGCTGGGCCATCCGGGCCGAGGTCCCGGTGCCGCAGGGGGAACGGTCGAACCAGCCCGGGTGGATGGCCATGGCGTGCCGGGAGCGGTACGCGTCGGAGCCGGGTGCGGCGAGGTAGACGTGCTTGAGGCCGTTGATCTCGGGCCGCTCGGGGTGGACGGGCCGGTGTGAAGAGGCGTTGACGGCGTCCATGACGGCGAGGCCCGCGGCCAGGAGGTCGTCCTTGCGTGACCGCTCGAAGGGCAGGCCGAGTGCGTCGAGTTCGACGAAGGCGTAGAAGTTGCCCCCGAAGGCGAGGTCGTAGGTGACCGTCCCGTACCCGGGCACGGTCACCTTCCGGTCCAGCCCGACGCAGAACGCGGGCACGTTGGTCAGCGTGGCGGACGTCGCGGCGCCGTCCTCGACCCGCACCTCGACCGTGATCAGCCCGGCCGGGGTGTCCAGCCGCACGGTGGTGACGGGCTCGGAGACCGCCACCATGCCGGTCTCCACCAGCACGGTGGCGACCCCGATGGTGCCGTGTCCGCACATCGGCAACAGCCCGGACACCTCGATGAACAGCACTCCGTAGTCGGCGTCGGGCCGGGTGGCCGGCTGGAGGATCGCGCCGCTCATGGCGGCATGACCGCGCGGTTCGTACATCAGCAGCGTACGGAGATGGTCCAGGTGCTCGATGAAGTGCGTCCGGCGTTCGGCCATGGTGGTGCCGGGTATGACCCCGACGCCGCCGGTGATGACGCGGGTGGGCATGCCCTCGGTGTGCGAGTCGACGGCGTGGAAGACATGACGGGTACGCACGAGCGTCCTTTCGGCAAGGGGGCCTCTCGGCAGGGGGCCGGGCGACGGTCAGCGGTGTCCGTCGGCGACGGCCTTCTCGGTGGCGGCGCGGACCTGGGCCTCCGCCTCGCCGGTGAGCGGGAAGCGCGGCGGGCGGGTCGGCCCGCCGTGGCGGCCGGCGATGTCCATCGAGAGCTTGATCGACTGCACGAACTCGGTCCTGGAGTCCCAGCGCAGCAGCGGATGCAGTGACCGGTAGAGCGGCAGGGACGTCTCCAGGTCCCCGGCGGCCGCCGCGTGGTACAGCTCGGCGCAGGTGGCGGGGAACGCGTTGGGGTAGCCGGCGATCCAGCCGACGGCGCCGGCGGTGGCCAGCTCGTGCAGGACGTCGTCCGCGCCGATGAGCAGATCGAGGTCCGGGGCGAGTTCGGCTATCTCGTAGGCGCGCCGGACGTCGCCGCTGAACTCCTTGACCGCCACGATGCTGCCGTCGCCGTGCAGCCGGGCCAGCAGCGCCGGTGTCAGATCGGTCTTGGTGTCGATGGGGTTGTTGTACGCCACGACCGGCACCCCCGCCGCCGCGACCTCGGCGTAGTGGGCGCGCACGGCGTGCTCGTCGGCGCGGTAGGCGTTGGGCGGCAGCAGCAGGACGGAACCGCAGCCCGCCTCGGCGGCCTGGTCGGCCCAGCGGCGCGCCTCGGCGCTGCCGTAGGCGGCGACGCCGGGCATCACCCGCGCGCCGTCGCCCGCCGCCTCGACGGCGGTGCGCACCACGCGGGCGCGCTCCTCGTCGGTGAGGGTCTGGTACTCGCCGAGGGAACCGTTGGGGACGACGCCGTCGCAGCCGCTTTCCAGCAGCCACCGGACGTGCTCGGCGTAGGCGTCGTAGTCGACGGAGAGGTCCGCGCGCAGCGGGAGCGCGGTGGCGACCATGATGCCCCGCCAGGGGCGGTCGGTGTGCCAGGAGGTGGCGGTCATGCCGGTAACCCTTCTGATCTGTGACATGTCATCGGTGCGGAAAGAGTCGATCAGTGGTGCCGCGGTGGTCGGCCGGTGTTCTCCTCGGTGGTCCGCGGCACGTCGAGGGCGCCCAGCACCCCGAGGGGGACGGGCACGGCGAGCGGCCTGCGCTCGGCCGACGGCGGTACGGTCCCCTGCGCCGTACCCCCGGCGGCGAGGCAGGCCACGGCCGTCGCGCACATCCGTCCCTGGCACCAGCCCATGCCCGCACGGGTCAGGAGTTTGGCGGTGCGCGCGTCATGGGCGCCGAAGCAGGCGGCCGCCTCGCGGATCCGGCCCGCGGTCACCTCCTCGCACCGGCAGACCTCGGTGGCGTCGGTGAGCCAGTCGCCCCAGCCGGGGCCCGGGGAGTGGGCGGAGCCCATGGCGTCGGCGAAGGCGCGCATCCGGTCGCGGCGGCGGCGCAGCTTCCGTACCCGGGCGCCGTCGGTGAGCGCCGGTTCGCCGCGCAGCCGGGCGGCCACCGCGATGCCCGCCAGCTCGCCCTCGACGGCCGCCAGCTGCCAGCCGCCGATGCCACCGGTCTCCCCGGCGGCCCACAGGCCCGTGACCGACGTCTCCTGGAGGTCGTCCAGGGCGAGGGCATGGGTGCCGTCCGGTGTGCGCCGCGTCGTACAGCCGAGCCCGGTGACCAGCTCGGTCCGCGGTATCAGCCCGTGCCCCACGGCCAGCGCGTCGCAGGCGACCCGGCGGCCGGTGCCCGGCACCGGCCGCCAGTGGCGGTCGACGCGGGAGATGGTGACGGCCTCCACGCGGTCGGTGCCGTGCACCTCGGTCACCGCGTGGCGGGTGCGCAGGGCGACGCGGTGCCGCAGCAGCGCCGCGCCGTGCACGGCGGCTTCGAGGAGCTTGTGGGGGTTGGTGGCCAGGGCTCGCGGATGCCGGGCGTAGCCGAGATAGCCGGAGGCCTCGACGACGACGGGGACGTCCGCGCCCGCCCCGGCGAGGGAGGAGGCGACGGCGAGCAGCAGCGGCCCGCTGCCCGCGACGACGATCCGTCCGCCCGGCAGCACGAGCCCGGACTTGAGCATGGCCTGCGCGCCGCCGGCGCCCACGACACCGGGCAGCGTCCAGCCGGGGAAGGGCAGTTGCCGTTCGTAGGCGCCGGCCGCCAGGAGTACCGCGTGGCCGCGCACACGGACCGGGCGGTCGCCGTCACCGTCGGCGCCGGTGAGGGCGTGCGCGCTCCACAGGCCGTCGCCCTCCCGGGTCACGGCCCAGACGTGGTGGAAGGCCAGGTGGTCGATGTCCCCGGCCGTCAGGCCCCGGCGCAGCCGGGTGAAGGCGGACCAGTCGTGGTGCAGGGCCTGCGGCCGCCGGGCGCCCAGAGCCGCGTCCGGGTGCCGGAAGTACTGGCCGCCCGGCTGCCCCGAGGCGTCCAGGAGCGCGACGGACAGGCCGAGCCGGGCGGCGGCCTCGGCGCCCGCGAGACCGGCCGCTCCCGCACCGATCACCACGAGGTCGTACGGATCAGACACCGAGCCCGGCATGGCCGTGTCCTTCCTGGGTGGTGATCGCGTCGCCGGGCCGGGCGGGCAGCAGACAGGCCCGTCGGTTGGGGTCCCCGTTGACGGTGGCGAGGCAGTCGTAGCACTGCCCGATGCCGCAGAACGCCCCGCGCGGGCGGCCGCCGTCGCGCGTGGTGCGCCAGGCGAGGATGCCGGCCCCCCACAGCGCGGCGGCGATGGACTGGCCGGGCAGGGCGGTGACCCTACGGCCGTCGAAGGTGATCTCGAAGGGCGGGCCGGGCTCCGCCCTGACCAGGCCGGCGGGGGTACGGGCCACTACGGGCCTCCTCACGGGGCGAGACGGGGAACAGATGCGGACAAGGGCGGAACAGGGGGTGTGTCAGGTGGCGGGTGCGAAGCGGCCGGGGTCGAAGGGCGCGATGTCCAGCGGCGGTTCGGCGCCCGTCAGCAGCCGGGCCACGATCAGGCCCGTGGCCGGTGCGAGGCCGATCCCCGCTCCTTCGTGGCCACAGGCGTGCACCAGGCCGGGTACGCCGGGGTCGGCCCCGATCGCGGGCAGATGGTCGGGCAGATAGGGACGGAACCCCGTGTACGCCCGTATCGCCCGCACCTTGCCCAGCACGGGGAAGAGGGCGGTGGCCCCCTCGGCGAGGCGCCGGAGCACGTCCACCGACAGGGTGCGGTCGAAGCCGACCCGTTCCCGGCTGGCGCCGATCAGAACCGGCCCCGCGGGGGTGCCCTCGACCACGGCCGAGGTCTGCAGGGCCGCCGAGCCGCTCGCCACATCGGCGACGTAGTCCGCCGCGTACACCTTGTGCCGCACGACGCGCGGCAGCGGTTCGGTGACGAGCACGAATCCCCGGCGGGGCAGGACGGGCAGGAACGCGTCGGCGAGCCGGGCCAGTTCGCCGCCCCAGGTGCCGGCCGCGTTCACCACGTACGGCGCGTGCACGTCACCGGCCGAAGTCCGCACCCCCCGCACCTCACCGGCCGCGCCGGTGAGGATCGCGGTCACCTCCTCGCCGGTGCGGACGCGGGCGCCCGAGGCGCGCAGCAGGTGGGCGGCGGCGAGGGCGGGCTGCACCTGGGCGTCCTGCGGGTAGTGGAAGCCGCCCGCCAGGGCGGGGGAGAGGTGGGGTTCCAGATCGCGCAACCGGTCCGCCGGCACCTCGTCGGCCGTGACGCCCGCCTTGGTCTGCGCCGCGGCGAAGTCCCGCAGCATCTCCATCCCGGGGGCGCCGGAGGCGACGACCAGGCCGCCCTTCGCCTCGAACTCGGTCCGCGCCGGGAGCCGGCCGGCCAGCTCCCGCCACAGACGCGTCGAGAGCAGGGCCAGATCGAGTTCGGGTCCGGGCTCCTTGTCGGAGACCAGCAGATTGCCCTCGCCGGCCCCGGTGGTCCCGCCCGCGACGGGACCACGGTCGATCACGGTGACGGAGAGGCCGGCGCGGGCGGCGTAGTAGGCGCAGGCGGCGCCGACCACACCGGCTCCGACGACGACGACGTCCGGGGAGTTTCTCGTGGGCACAGCAGTAATATTTCACATTGCACAACTGCTGCCAAGGCTCCGCCGGGCAACTCTTCTCAGTCTTCCATCAGTTCGCCCATCCACGCCTCGATCGCGTCCGGGGTCCGCGGCAGCGCCCCCGACATCAGCCGCGCCCCGTCGGCGGTGATCACCAGATCGTCCTCGACGCGCACCCCGATCCCGCGCAGCGCGGCCGGCAGTGTCTCGTCGTCGGGCTGGAGATAGAGCCCGGGTTCGACGGTGAGCACCTGCCCCTCCTCCAGGACACCGTCGAGATACGCGTCCGCCCGTGCCTGGGCGCAGTCGTGGACGTCCAGGCCGAGCATGTGCCCGCTGCCGCACAGGGTGTAGCGGCGGTGGAGGTCGCCTTCGGCGCCGGACAGCACACCCCAGTCCGCGAGGCCCTCCGCGATCACCCGCATGCAGGCCCGGTGGAAGTCGCGGAAGCGCGCACCGGGCCTGAGCGCGGCGATGCCCGCCTCCTGGGCGGCGAGGACCAGTTCGTAGACCTGGCGCTGGAGGGGCGAGAAGCGGCCGGACAGCGGCAGGGTGCGGGTGATGTCGGCGGTATAGAGCGTGTCGGTCTCCACGCCGGCGTCCAGGAGCAGCAGTTCGCGGGGGTCCAGCCGTCCGTCGTTGCGTATCCAGTGCAGCACGCACGCGTGCGCGCCCGAGGCGGCGATGGTCTCGTAGCCGGTGCCGTTGCCCTCCGCCCGGGCGCGCAGACCGAAGACGCCCTCGATCCACCGCTCGCCGCGCGGGTGCGCCAGGGCGCGCGGCAGCGCCCGCACCACGTCCTCGAAGCCGGCGGCGGTGTGGTCCACGGCCAGTTGCAGCTGGGCGACCTCCCAGGCGTCCTTGACCAGCCGCAGTTCGCTCAGGGCGGCGGCCAGCTCGTTGTCGCGGGACGCGTCGCGCCCGGGCGGCAGCTGGCCGTGGGCGTCCCGGTGGACGCAGCGGATGCCGGTCATGCGCTCGGCCTCGGCGAGGTCGGGGCGCCGGCCGACCCAGAACTCCCCGTAGCGCCGGTCGCGGTAGAACTCCGCGCCGTCACGCGGGGAACGCGGCCGCACGTACAGCACCGCCTCGTGCCGGTGCGGGCCGTCCGGTTCCAGGACCAGCACATGACCGGCCTGCTCCTCACCGGTCAGCCCGGTCAGCCACGCATAGCCGCTGTGCGGCCGGAAGCGGTGGTCGCAGTCGTTGGAGCGGACCTTCAACTCTCCCGCGGGCACGATCAGCCGCTCGCCCGGGAAGAGCGCGGAGAGCCGCCCGCGGCGTGCGGCGGCCGCGTCCGCCACGGGCAGCCGGATCTCGCCGGGCAGCGGGGACGCCGCCCAGCCGTCGGCCATGAAGGCCTCGAACTCCGGGGAGACGGGCAGGTCGTGACTGACCGTGCGGAGCGCGGCGGCCGACGGTTCGTTCATGGGGACTCCTCCTCGGACACAGGTGGATAACGGAGCGGCTGATGCCTTGTCAGTGCAATTTCACATTACTATGTTACGGGTCACATTTCAGCCTCGGCTGTTCGACTGTTCACGGAGTGACCACTGATGAACAAGCGCACGTGTACCGCCGTCGCCGCCCTTCTGGCGGTTCCCCTCGCCCTCGCCACGGCCGGCTGCTCCGGCGGAAAGCGGGCAGGAGGCGACGGCGGGAAGGGCACGAACAGCGTCGTCGCCGGCGAGGGCTCCGTGATCGGCGGCACGCCCCGGCGGGGCGGCACGCTCACCGTGCTGTCCAACCAGGACTTCACCCACCTCGACCCGGCCCGCAACTGGGTCATGAACGACATGGACTTCGGCACCCGGCTGCTCTACCGGACCCTGGTGACCTACAAGGCGGCCCCCGGGAAAGCCGGCGACCGGCTGGTACCCGATCTGGCCACCGACCTGGGCACCCCTTCCGACGGGGCCAGGACGTGGACGTTCCACCTCAAACGGGGGGTGCGGTACGAGGACGGCTCGCCCGTCACCGCCCGGGACGTCAAATACAACGTCGAACGGTCCTTCTCTCCCGACCTCCCCGGCGGCGCCGACTACGCGGCCCGCTACCTCGCCGGCGCCGAGGGCTATCACGGCCCCGCCCAGGGCAGACACCTGGACTCCGTCAGAACACCGGACGACCACACCATCGTCTTCGAACTGAACAAGCCCTTCGCGGAGTTCCCCAACGCCACGGTGATGCCCACCTTCGCCCCCGTACCGCAAGGCCAGGACAAGGGCCCGCGCTACGACAACCGGCCCTTCTCCTCCGGGCCGTACAAGATCGACTCCTATGACCGGGGCAAGAAGCTCGTCCTCGTCCGCAACGACCAGTGGGATCCGAAGACCGACCAGGTGCGCAAGGCGTACCCGGACAAGCTGGTCGTCCTCATGGGCCTGAAGGCCAACCAGATCGACGACCGGCTCATAGCGAGCCAGGGCGCCGACGCCTCCGCCGTCTCCTGGGGCGCCCTGCGGCCGGAGAGCGCCGCCAAGGTGCTGCCCAGGGCCGAGGTGCGCAAACGACTCCTGGCCGAGTCCACCAACTGCACCGACATGGTCCAGATGCACACCGGCCGCGCCCCCTTCGACGACGTCAAGGTGCGACAGGCGGTGCAGTACGCCCTCGACCGGGATGCCGTCCTGACCGCCTCCGGCGGCCCCGCCTTCAACGACCTCTCGACCGCGTACATGCCGTCCGCGCTGTTCGGCGGCAAGCAGCCCGACACCCTGAAGATCCCCGCCACCGGCGACACACAGAAGGCGAGACGACTGCTGAAGGAAGCCGGCAAGCCGGACGGCCTGTCCACCACGATCACGGTCTCGGCCGGTGACAAGGGCCGGGCCGAGGCGATCCAGCAGTCCCTGGGCCGGGCCGGCATCAAGGTCACCATCGAAACGGTCGACCCGTCCGCGTTCTACGCCACCATCGGTGACACCAAGAACCGCACCGACATAGTCTACACCGGCTGGTGCCCCGACTACCCCTCCGGCTCCACCTTCCTGCCCTTCGTCTTCGACGCCCGCTTCATCAAGGAGAAGGGCAACTCCGGCAACCACTCGCTCTTCCGCGACGACACCACCATGCGGCGGATCGACGCGATCGCGGCCATGACGGACACCGAAGAAGCCGGCCGGGCCTGGCAGCGGCTGGACGGCGAGATCCTCGCCAAGGCCCCGGCCGTGCCGGTGCTCATCCGCCGCTGGCCACTGGTCCTCGGCGCCAACATCGCCGGCGCCTACGGGCACACATCCTTCGGCGGCCAGATCGACTACGCCACGGTCGGCCTCGGGGACCCCGCCAAGAGCCAGGGCTGAGGCACACCATGACCACCACCCCACCCACCGCGACCAGCGCCCCCACGGGCCATGCGACAAGCAGCGGCCCCTGGCGGCTCGCCCGCACCGAACTGCTCCGACGCACCTCGGTGCGGATCTCCCTCCTCGTCGTCGCGCTCTTCCTGCTCATGGCCGCGGGCGCCCCGCTGCTGAGCGCCCTCGCCGGCTGGACACCCGAGGAATTCGACAAGAGCGCCGTCGACCCCTACCTCGGCGGCCAGCCCCTCGGCCCGCTCGGTGGCATCTCCGCCGACCACTGGCTCGGCGTGGAACCCGTCACCGGCCGCGACCTCTTCACCCGCGTCGTGCACGGCGCCCGGGTATCGCTGCTCATCGCCCTGACCGCCACCGCGATCGTCGTCGTCGCCGGAACGGCGGCCGGCATCGCGGCGGGCTACTTCGGCGGCCGCACCGACACCGTCCTGTCCCGCCTGATGGACCTCACCATGTCCTTCCCCTCCCTCATCTTCATGATCGCGACGATGTCGGTGGCCAAGGACGTCAACCGGATCGTGCTGATGACCGCCGTCATCGGACTGTTCGGCTGGCCCGGCATCGCCCGCGTCGTGCGCGGGCAGACCCTCTCCCTCAAACACCGCGAATACGTCGACGCCGCCCGCGTCGGCGGCTCGGGCCCCTGGCGCATCCTCACCCGCGACATCCTCCCCGGCGTGCTCGGACCCGTCATCGCGTACACCACCCTCGTCGTCCCCGGCATGATCGCCACCGAGGCCGCCCTCAGCTACCTGGGCGTCGGCGTCCGGCCGCCCACTCCCTCCTGGGGGCAGATGATCGCCGAAAGCGTCGCCTTCTACGACACCGACCCCATGTACTTCGTCGTCCCGAGCGGCTGCCTGTTTCTGACGGTCCTCGCCTTCACGCTGCTCGGCGACGCACTGCGCGACGTCCTCGACCCCCGGAGCGGCCGCGCATGACCCTCTACATCGGCCGCCGGCTCCTCGGCGTCATCGGGGTGCTCCTCGCCATCGCCGCCGTCACCTTCACCATCTTCTACGTACTGCCCTCCGACCCCGCGGCCGCGGCCTGCGGCAAGTCGTGCAGCGCCGAACGGCTCACCGCCATCCGCGCCCACATGGGCCTCGACCGGCCGCTGTGGCGGCAGTTCGCGGACTTCACCACCGGCATCTTCACCGGCCGGACCGTGGGCAGCGGCCAGTACGCCCTGCACTGCGACTTCCCCTGCCTCGGCTACTCCTACGAGAACTCACAGGCCGTCTGGGACCTGCTCATGGACCGCCTGCCGGTCTCGGCGTCCCTCGCCCTGGGCGCGGCCCTGCTCTGGCTGCTGCTCGGCCTCACGGCCGGGGTCACCGCGGCACTGCACAAGGACACCCTCACCGACCGTGCCCTGATGGTCGGCGCCGTCGCCACCGCCTCCCTGCCGGTCTACTTCACCTCGATGATGCTCATCTACGGCCTCATCCGCGTCGCCGGACTGCTGCCCTACCCGACCTACGTCCCCTTCGGCCACGACCCCCTGGACTGGGCGTCGAACCTGCTCCTGCCCTGGCTGGCGCTGGCCGTGCTGTACGCCGCGATGTACGCGCGACAAAGCCGCAACTCGATGATCGAGACGATGGCGGAGCCCTACATCCGCACCGCCCGCGCCAAGGGCCTGCCGCGCCGCACCGTCGTCGTCAAGCACGGGCTGCGGGCGGGGATGACCCCGATCCTCACCCTCTTCGGCATGGACCTCGGCGGACTGCTCGCGGGAGCGGTCATCACCGAGTCCATCTTCGGGCTCCCCGGCATCGGACGGCTCTTCTACGGCGCGCTGTCCACCGGCGACCAACCGGTCATCCTCGGCGTCACCCTGCTGGCCGCCGCCTTCATCGTCGTCGCCAACCTGGCCGTCGACCTGCTCTACGCCGTCGTCGACCCGCGAGTGAGGTACTGATGGCCGCCGGACAACCGCCGCTGCTCCACGTGCGCGACCTCGACGTCACCTTCCCCACCCGGCACGGCCCCGCACGCGTCGTGGACTCCCTGAGCCTGTCGGTCCACCGCGGCCGGACCCTGGGCATCGTCGGCGAATCCGGCTCCGGCAAATCCGTCACCTCCATGGCGGTCATGGGCCTGCACACCGACGCCGACGTCACCGGCTCCATCACCCTCGACGGCCGGGAACTCGTGGGCCTCCCCGAGCGGGAGCTGCGCCGGCTGCGCGGCCGCCGGATGGCGATGATCTTCCAGGACCCGCTCTCCAGCCTCCACCCCTACTACACCGTCGGCGAGCAGATCGCCGAACACCACCGCGTCCACTTCGGCTCCCGCCGCGCGACGGCCCGCAGACGGGCCGTCGAGATGCTCGGCGAGGTCGGCATCCCCGAGCCCGCACGCCGGGCGGGGGAGTACCCGCACCAGTTCTCCGGCGGCATGCGCCAGCGCGTCATGATCGCCATGGCACTCGCCTGCGAACCCGAGCTGCTCATCGCCGACGAGCCGACCACCGCACTCGACGTCACCGTCCAGGCACAGATCCTGGAGCTGATCGCCCGCCTGCAGGCCGAGCGCGGACTCGCCGTCGTCATGATCACCCACGATCTGGGCGTCGTCGCCCGCGTGGCCCAGGACGTGCTGGTGATGTACGGCGGCCGCGCGGCCGAACAGGCCCCGGTGGACTCCCTCTTCGCCGCACCGGCCCACCCCTACACCCGGGGTCTGCTCGACTCCCTGCCCCGCCTCGACGACGGCGACGACCAGCCGCTGCGGACCATCCCCGGCAGCCCGCCCTCCCTGCTCGCCCCCACCCCCGGGTGCGCCTTCGCGCCGCGCTGCCCGCGCGCGGCGGCCGCGACACCGTCCGACCGCGCCCGCTGCACGGAGAGCAGACCCGAACTCACGCCGTCCCTCGGCCATCTGGTCGCCTGTCACCTGTCCCGGCACACCGCTGCCCACCCGTGCGGAGGCACCCGATGACCGCGCCGGCCGAACCCCTGCTCTCCGTCCGGGACGTCACCATGACCTTCCCCGGCAAGCGGCGCCGCTCGGCCCCCGTACGAGCCGTCGACGGCGTCACCTTCGACGTGGCGGCGGGGGAGACCCTGGGGCTGGTCGGCGAATCCGGCTGCGGGAAGTCCACCACCGGCCGCATGATCGTCCGACTGCTGGAACCGACCGCCGGATCGATCACCTACGACGGCCGCGACATCAGCCATCTGCGCCCGCGCGAACTCAAACCGCTCCGCCGGGACCTGCAGATGGTCTTCCAGGATCCGCACTCCTCCCTCAACCCGCGCCAGACGGTGGCCCGGATCATCGCCGACCCGCTGCTCGCACAGGGACATGCGGCGACGCGCGCCCGCGCCCGGGCGGCGGAGCTGATGGAACTCGTGGGACTGATCCCCGAGCACCTCGACCGCTACCCGCACGAGTTCTCCGGCGGGCAGGCGCAGCGCGTCGGCATCGCCCGCTCCCTCGCCACCGGCCCCCGCCTGATCGTCGCCGACGAGCCCGTCTCGGCCCTGGACGTCTCCGTACAGGCCCAGATCGTCAACCTGATGGAACGGCTGCGACGGGAACTCGGGCTCGCCTACCTCTTCATCGCCCACGACCTGTCGGTGGTGAAACGGGTGTGCGACCGGGTGGCCGTGATGTATCTGGGGCGGATCGTCGAACTGGGCACCAAGGAGCGGGTGTACGCGGCCCCGGCCCATCCCTACACCCGGGCCCTGCTGTCGGCCGTGCCGCTGCCCGACCCGGCCGCCGAACGCGAACGGGAGCGGATCACCCTCCTCGGCGACCCGCCGAGCCCGGCCGCACCCCCGCCCGGCTGCACCTTCCACCCGCGCTGCCACAAGGCACGGGACATCTGCCGGAGCGAGGCGCCGCCCCTGCGGATCGCGGTACCGGGCGAGGCGCGGGAAGTGGCCTGCCACTTCCCCGAGGAGCCCTGAGCGCGGGGCACGGCGGGCCGTGGCCGTCGACGGCGGACAAGCCGGTGAAGATCCGGTTCATCCTGATGGCGCGTTCACGCGGCGGCCCGCCCGGGCAGCCTCATCGGGCGGCGGAAGACCCGGACGCCGCCCCGCCCCCTTCCTTCTTACCCGGAGACAAAACATGAGCATCCCCGTCGACCGACTCAGCGACCCGGCCGTCCGCGCCCTGGTCACCGCTCTCAACGCCAACGACCAGCAAGCGTTCTACGACGCCCTGACGCCGGGTGCGACGATGTCCGACGACGGCTCGGACCGCGATGTGCGGGATTGGGCGGAGCGCGAGATCTTCTCCTCCAACGGGCACATGGATGTCGAATCCGAGGCGGACGACGGGCGCTCGCTCGTGGCCGACTACCGCAATGACACCTGGGGCGCGATGCGCACCACGTGGGCGTTCACCGTCGACGGCGGCAAGGTGAGCCGTTTCGAGACCGGGCAGGCGTAGAACCGGGGCTCCACGCGCTCCGCACCGTGTGTTCTTGCTACGCGGACTGCTCATGCCGGGTGAACGCGGCGACCAGGTCGTGGGGCGTGGTGGTGCCGTCCCCGTGCATCTCGGCCCCCTCGAAGGTGGCAGCCGCGGCGCTGCGGGGGAACATGGCCTCCTCGAACGCGGTGAGCGCGGCCTCGATGTCGTCGGGGTGCGCGGCGAGGGCCTGGCCGAGCTCGGCGCCGTCGAGCATGGCCAGGTTGGCGCCTTCGCCGTTCGGGGCCGAGAGGTGGGCGGCGTCACCGAGCAGGGTCACCCCCGGCACCCGGTCCCACCGGTGCCCGGTCGGCAGAGCGAAGAGGGGACGCAGGACCGGCGCGATGTCACCATCGGTGATCAACGCGATGAGATCCGGCGCCCAGCCGTCGAATTCCCGCGCGATCCGCGCGGTGGCCGCGGCGGCATCGGTGAAGTCGATGGCGGCGAACCAGTCCTGCGGCTCGGATATCCCGATGTACGCGTGCAGGGTGTCGCCCTTCTCCCGGTGGGCGAAGATCTCCCTGTTCGGCGCGGCCGCGATCATCGACCCGCCGCCGACCGTCTTCGCGACGGCGGGGTGCCGGGTTCCGGCGTCGAACAGGAAGGTCTCGACGACCGACTTCCCGTCGTACGCGGGTGTGGCGGGGGACAGCAGCGGCCGGACCCGGGACCACGCGCCGTCCGCACCGACCAGCAGGCTGGTGACGACGGTGCCGCCGTCGGCGAACGTCACCTCGTGGCGGCCCTCGCCGAGGGCACGGGTACCGGTGACCTTGTGCCCCCACCGGACGGTGCCGGCCGGGAGCGAGTCGAGCAGGATCTGCCGCAACTCACCGCGCTGCACCTCGGGGCGTCCCCCCGTACCGTCGTCGGCCTTGTCGAACAGGACGGTACCGTCCGGGTCGAGGACCCGCATCGCCTGGCGGCCCTCCAGGATCAGGCCGCGGAACTCGTCCATCAAACCGGCCGCTTCGAGGGCGATCTGACCGTTGTAGTCGTGGATGTCGAGCATGCCGCCCTGAGCGCGCGCGGTCGGGGAGGGCTCCGCCTCGTAGACCGTGGCCGGTATTCCGTGGACGTGCAGAACGCGCGCGAGCGTGAGGCCGCCGAGCCCGGCGCCGATGATCGTGACGTGAGTGGACATGGTGGGAGTACCTTCTGGATCGTGGACCGCTGGACGGACACCGGCGGGTCACGCCCGGGCGCGCGGTTCCAGCACGTCGGGAGCGGGTGAGCCGGTGGCCGGTGCCGTTGATGACCGGCGCCGACGAGATCCACTGTCCCCGCGGCCGTCGACGGATCACCGACACGGCACCGACACATCACCGACCCCACCGACAACCACCCGACATCGCAGAACAGGCGGCTACGGGACGCGCTTGCGATGTGTCGCCGAAGCCTCGCACAGACCGTCCGTCACGAGGACGCGGGCAGGTGGATGTCGAGGAGGCACACGTCGTCCCGCTGCTCGTCCGGGAGGAGGAGACGGGACAGCAGGGCGTCGAGCGAGCCGGGGCCGCCCGCGGACAGCTCGGTCTCGGCGGCGCGGGCGAGGCGGTCGAGCCCCTCGTCCAAGTGCTCCCCGGGACGTTCGATCAGACCGTCGGTGTACAGCAGCAGATGGTCGCCGGGCGCGATCTGGCACACGGCCTCGCCGAAGGTGGGCCGCAGCGTGGCGCCGAGCAGCATGCCCTCCGGCGGAGCGAGGAACTCCGCCTTCCCGTCGCGTACGAGCAGGGGCGGCGGATGGCCCGCCTGGACCCAGGTCAGGCAGCGGTCGGCGGGGTCGTAGCGGCCGAGCACGAGGGTGGCGGTGGCATGGTGGTCACGGGTGTGCAGCAGCAGGGTGTTGAGCCGGTGCAGCGCGCCCGTGAGCGACGAACCGGTGACGATCATGCCCTTGGCCGTGAAGCGCAGCTGGGCCATCGTGGCCACCGCGTCGATGCCGTGCCCGGCCACGTCACCGACCGCGAAGAGCACACCGCCGCCGGGCATTTCGAGGGCGCTGTACCAGTCGCCGCCCACGTTGAGGTCGTCGTGGGAGGGAAGGTAGGCGACGTCGACGCGCAGATCGCCCAGGTGCAGCGACTGCCCGGGCAGCGGCAGCAGGGCGTGCTGCAGACGGGCGGCGACCGTCCGTTCCACCTGCAGGATGTTGCGCTGGGCCAGCACGGCCTGGCGGGACTTCGTCAGGGCCAGTTCGGCGGTGCGCTGCGCTGTGACGTTCTGGACGAAACCGTGCACTTCGACGGGTGTGCCGTGGGCGTCCTGCACCGCTTCGGCGACGACCCGCAGATGCCGGACACCATCCCGCGTCGCGATCCGGACCTGGTGGTCGACGGGCGTGCCCGCTTCCAGGAGGTCCCGGAGCGCGCGGTCGAAGTCCGGGGCGTCCTCCGGCAGGACGTCCCCGGGGAACGCGTCGAGGGGCAGCGGACCCCACTCCGGGTCACGGTCGAGGACGGCGTGGACCTGCGGTGACCAGGTGATGGCGCCGGTGATGAGGTTCCAGTCCGTCCAGCCGAGGTTGCCGAGCCGCTGCAGGTCGGCCAGGAGTGCCTGCTGCCGGGCGACGTCGTCGTGCCCCGTCCAGGTGACCACGAGGGCGTCACCGAGTTTCACCGCACGAACGGAGTAGTAGGAGCGCTGCGGCAGGCCGGCGACGACCTCCTCATAGGCGAAGGGCTCGCCCTCGTAGATCGCCCCCGTGGCGAGTGTCCGCAGGTAGCCCTGCCAGACGTCGGCGCCGGCCACCGTGGGGTAGCACTCCAGGACCCGCAGCCCGACGAGCCGGCGGCCGCGTCGGCCGGCGATGTCGACGGAACGCGGCGCGGCGGCGTCGATGCGGAAGTCCTCGACGTCACCCGCCGGTGAACGCAAGGGGGTGAGGAGTATGGCGGGCCCCGGGAGGACGTCGAAGACGGCCTGGACGAGCGCGGCCGTGCCCGCCTCGGAGCCTTCCGCGCGGCCCGGCCGCGCGGGCCGCCCGGCGGGCACGCACCATCCGGACACCTCCGGGGCACCGTACCTCGCGGCCGGGCCGGGGCCTTGGTCCGGCCGGAGCGGCCCCGGGGGCGCGTTCCCCGCGCGGAGGCCGCCGGCGCACAACCGGGCGACCGAGCGCAGCAGCTCCCGCACGTCCTCGCCGAAGGGGGCGTCCACCGTGCGCAGGACGCCGAGGGCCGCGGTGACCCTGCCGTCGGTGGTGACCGGGAGCCAGGCCCGGGTGCGCCACTTCTGCGGCGGCTGTCCGATCAGGTGGTAGCGCTGTGCGTCCTGCGCCGGGTCCTCCAGCCATATGGCTTCGCCGCGGCGGACGGTGTCCAGGGCGGCGATGCCCCCGATGGGCGGCACGGACCGCCACTGGGCGGCGACGGCGGCTCCGGCGCCGGCGTGCCCGACGAGCTCCAGGGCATCGTGCGCGGTGCGGGAGAAGAGGAGAACGGCGTCGGCCCCGACCGGGGGCCCGGCCAGGTGGTCCAGCAGCCGTTCCGCGACGTCCTGCGGGCAGGTGGCACCCGTGAGCGCCCTGCCGAGGCTGCCGAGGAGCGCGGCGCCGGAGGGCACGCGCGGCTCCGTGCCGGATTCCGGCGCCCGCCCGGCCCGGCCGGTGGCGGGGGCCGGGCGGGCGCCCGCCGGCTTCGCCGATCCCTGTCCGGGGACCTCGGGAACGTCCGTGACGCTCTGGACGGGGAGGAAGGGCGGCCGGGCCGCCTGCGGGGCGTCACCGAGGACGATCCAGCACTCCTCGGTCAGCGTGCGGCCTTCGGCGCGCGCCCGTCGCGTCAGCTCCTCGTGCGCCTCCGCGGCCGAGCATCCCGACCGCGCCATCAGGAGGCCTGTGGCACGCTCGAGTACGGCCGCGGTGGACGCCTGCTGGCGCAGGCGCTCGTTCTCGGCGCGCAACGCGGCCACGACCTTGGCCAGCGCGACGACGTCCGGCGCGATACCGGACTCCTCGTCCTTGACAGGTTCGCTCGTCACGTCACTGAGGATGTCATAGGCGGCAGCCCCAGGGCCCCTGTGCGCGGGCGCCGGCACCCGGCCGGACGGAGGAAGCCGTGTCCGGCTCGCGCGACCGGCGGCGGATCGGGTACGGGGCGTACGAACCGATGTGCCGTCCTTCCCCCCGGCGAACCCGGCCAATCCGGGCTTCCGGCCGACGGACGCTCCCGCGCGACCGCCACCCGTCGCGGGCTGCCCGGGCGTCTACCTGCGGTGATACGCCTGTCAGGCCCATTCGGCAGGGATTTGGTCAACCGCCATCCTCGAAATTCATCATTTCGAGGCCAAGCCGCGCGGGGCAACTCCGCCCGCCCGCCGTCTTTTGCCGCTAGGGCCCGCCCGGTGGATCCGTCGGGGCCGGCGCGGCGCCCAATCAAGCCCGTCCGGCGATTGAGGACGCGCCCGCAGGGCGCCCGCCCCGCCGAGCGCTATCGGCTCCGTTTCGGATCGCTGGGGTGATCAATCACCCCTGGCGTGTGCCGACTTGATGCGTCACCTGTTTGACCGGTGACGCGCGCTGTGCCACAGTCGTCTGGCACGCTCAAGACGGTCGTCACGACCCCGCGGGGCGCGGATCGGCGCTCGGTCTGGGGACCGGCTGCGGATCGACCGGCACGGCCGAGAGGTGCGGTCAAAGCACAGCGGTACCGAGAGGGCGGGAGAAGAACGATGAACGACCACGGCACGCACGACAGGGCTTCGGTGACGCGCCACGCGCGGTTCGGCGCACTGCCCGAGCGGATCGCCTACGAGGACATGGTGAAGACGAAGGCGGCTTCCTCAAGCGGCCCCGCACACGAGACCGGCGACCCCGAGGGAATGAGGAATCTCCTTCCCTGCCTGGCATGGGACCTGGCGCTCTGAAAAACGTGCCGCCGCCGTAAAAAAGGGCTTGCCGGCTGCCGTGCGCGGCCTGATACGGTGACGTCGGCAGTGATCCTTCGTTGAGGAGTCCAGACATGGCGGGTGACGACGACATCTCCGGGTGATACCCGGAGCTGATCGACCACCGGCAGGCGCCCACTCTTGGCGGCGCCGCCGCGGTGGTCATCTCGTCGTCCCCTCTTTCCCTGTCTCAGGGGCAGTGCCTTCGCATGACGATTTCCGCTGATTTCCGCACACGCGGTTTCTTCAGCGAAGCGGCCTGCCCTCTTTCCCTCATGAGGTCATCCCATGTCCGACGCTTCCGTCATCTGCTCCCAGCTGTCCTTCTCCTGGCCCGACGGCACCCCGGTCTTCGCGGACCTGTCCTTCACCCTCGGCGCCGGCCGCACGGGCCTTGTCGCGCCCAACGGATCCGGCAAGAGCACCCTGCTGAAACTGATCGCCGGTGAACTGCGCCCCACCGCAGGGTCGTCGACCGTGCACGGCACCATCGGCTACCTCCCGCAGAACCTTCCCTTCGCGGGCGAACCGACGGTGGCCGAAGTCCTGGGTGTCGACGCGGTCATCCGCGCCATCGACGCCGTCGAGTCCGGTGACGTGAGTGAGGAACACTTCACGACCATCGGCGACGACTGGGACATCGAGGAACGCACCCGCGCCCAACTCGACCGGCTCGGCCTCGCCCATCTCGCCCTGGACCGGACCCTGGGCACCCTCAGCGGCGGGCAGATCGTCAGCCTCGGTCTGGCGGCTCAGCTGCTCAAGCGCCCCGACGTGCTGCTGCTGGACGAACCGACCAACAACCTCGACCTCGAAGCCCGCCACAAGCTCTACGACGTGCTCGCGGACTGGAGCGGCAGTCTGCTGCTCGTCAGCCACGACCGGGCCCTGCTGGACCGCATGGAGCGCATCGCCGAACTCGACGGCGGCGAACTGCGGCTGTACGGAGGAAACTTCACCGCGTACGAGCAGGCGGTACGAGCCGAGCAGGAGGTCGCGGAGAAGAACGTACGCAACGCCGAACAGGAGCTGAAGCGGGAGAAACGCGAGATGCAGCAGGCCCGCGAGCGGGCCGAGCGACGCGCGAGCAACGCCGCCCGCAACCTCAAGAACGCCGGCCTGCCGCGCATCTTCGCCGGGAACATGAAGCGCGGCGCCCAGGAATCCGCCGGCCGGGCGGGCCAGACGCACGCCACCCGCGTCGGCGAGGCACAGGCCCGGCTCGACGAAGCGGGACGCGCCCTGCGGGACGAACAGCGGCTCGTCCTGGAGCTGCCCGACACCGGCGTCCCCGCCGGGCGCACCGTCATCCTGGGCGAGCGGATGCGGATCCGTCACGGCGAGCGCGACCTGTTCGCGGGCGCCGGTGTCGACCTCACGATCCGCGGGCCCGAACGCATCGCGCTCACCGGGCCCAACGGCGCCGGCAAGACCACACTGCTGCGGCTGATCGCCGGTGACCTCGCGCCGGACAGCGGGAACATCAAGCGCGCCGAGGGGCGGATTGCGTCCCTGTCACAGCGACTGGACCTGCTCGACCCGGACCGCACCGTGGCCGAGAACTTCGCGGTGTCCGCCCCGCACCGGCCGGAGGCGGAGCGGATGAACCTGCTCGCGCGCTTCCTGTTCCGCGGCCCCCGGGCACACCTGCCCGTGCGCGTACTCTCCGGCGGTGAACGCCTGCGCGCCACCCTTGCCTGCGTCCTGTGTGCCGAACCGGCCCCACAACTCCTGCTGTTGGACGAACCGACGAACAACCTCGACCTGGTCGGCGTGGGACAGCTGGAGAGCGCCCTGGCGTGTTATCGCGGCGCGTTCGTGGTGGTCAGCCACGACGAGCGCTTCCTCCAACGGATCGGTGTCGACCGCTGGCTGCGGGTCGACGCCGGCCGGCTGACGGAGACGGGGGCACCGCACGCCTGAGCCGCCGACGTGCCGCACCCGGTGGGCCCGGGGAGGGGCCTCCGGGTGCGGTCGGCGTTCCTTGCACGTGCCCGGAGTCACCCACCAAGATGGTGACGTGAACCTGGAACATGTCTTCGTGTGCGGCCACCCGGCCCTGGACTTCGCGGCCACGCTCCGGGCCCGGCGCACGGCGCGGTTCGAGATGTTCGCGGCACCGGACCGTCTGGACGCGTGGTACGTGGAATCCGGCATCGTCGACTCCGTCTCGCCCGCCCGGCAGGCCGACGTGGAGCGGACGAGGACCGTACGCGAAGCCCTCTACCGGCTGATCACCGCCCGGCGCCTCGGTTCGGACTTCGACGACGAGGCGCTGGCCGTGCTCAACGACGCGGCCCGCGTGGCGCCCGCGGCCCCGCGGCTGACCCACTCCGGCCGCTGGACGGCGGCGACGCAGCGCGAAGCGCTGTCCGCCGTCGCCCGGCACGCGGTGGAGCTGCTGAGCGGCCCGGACGTCCCCCTGCTCAAGGAGTGCGGCAACCCCGAGTGCACCCGGGTCTACCTCGACCGCTCGCGCGGCAAACGACGGCAGTGGTGCGGCATGGAGTCCTGCGGCAACAAGATCAAGGCCGCGGCGTACCGCGCCCGCAGGAAGACCGCGGTCACCCCCGCGGGTTGACCGCGGGCCCCGCGCCCCCCCGCATGCGGTCGGTGGGGTGCCGGCCGTGGGCATCGATATGAACCGGGTAACGGGCCCGATCCCGCCTGGCCCGCGGCCCCTTTGGACTTGCCGGTCCAATTCGGGCTGCCTACGGTTCCCTTCGCACCACAGGTTCCGTTCGCACCACATCACCCCACGCTCACCCGCACAGAAAGGTGCTGCCCATGCACGCGATCCGTATCGAGGAACACGGCGGTCCCGAGGTCATGCGCTGGATGGAGCTGCCGGACCCGGCCCCCGGGCCCGGTGAGGCGCTGGTCCGGCTCGGTGTCGCGGGAGTGAACTACATGGACATCGGCGCCCGTGCGCAGGGCGGCTCCGGCTGGGACGCCCCCGCGGTCCTGGGCGTCGAAGGGGTGGGATACGTCACCGCGCTGGGGGAGGGCACCGAAGGCCTGGCCGTCGGAGACCGGGTGGCGTGGTTCTACCACCCGGGCAGCTACGCGGAGTTACTCGCCGTTCCGGCGGACTCGCTGGTCAAGGTGCCCGACGGCATCACCGACGAGACCGCCGCCGCCGTCATGCTCCAGGGGCTCACCGCCAACCACCTCAGCACGCAGACCTACGCGATCGGTCCCGGCGACACGGCGGTGGTGCACGCGGCCGCGGGCGGCGTGGGCCTGCTGCTCACCCAGATGGTCAAGGCCCGTGGCGGTGAGGTGATCGGCCTGGTCTCCCGCGAGGAGAAGTCCGCCGCCGCGCGGGAGGCCGGCGCCGACCACGTGCTCGTCTGGTCCGGTGCCGGATTCGAGGAGCGGATCAGGGAACTGACCGGCGGCCGGGGAGCCGATGTCGTCTACGACGGCGGCGGCACCGAGACGTTCCGCTCCTCACAGCTGGCCCTGCGTCCGCACGGAGTGCACGCCTATTACGGCCCCTTCATGGGAGTTCCCCTGTTCCGGCCGACCGACCTGCCGCACAGCATCATGCTGACCTACCCGGTGGTGCACCATCACGTGTCCACCCGCGAGGCCCTTCTCCACCGCACCGGGGAGATCTTCGACTTGGTCCTCGGTGGTCGGCTCACCCCGCGCATCGGGGGTCACTACCCCCTGGCGGACGCGGCACGGGCCCACGCGGACCTCGCGTCGCGCCGGACCACCGGGAAACTGCTCCTCCTGCCCTGACCAGCCACGAGCAAGCGCGCCCGGACGGATGACGCCGGGCGCGACGCCTCACCCGGGAGGACATGTGTCATTGACCCGCAAGGGCGCCGCGACCAAGCAGCGCATCGTCGAGGGTGCCGCCGAGGAGATCCGTGATCAGGGTGTCTTCTTCCTGCGGCTCGAGGACGTCATGGCACGCACGGCGACCAGCAAGAGCCAGCTGTTCCACTACTTCCCCGGCGGCAAGGACGAACTGCTGCTGGCCGTGGCCCGGCATGAGGCTGCCCGCGTCATCGACGACCAACAGCCGGAGCTGGGCTCCTTGACCAGTTGGGCCGCATGGTGGCAGTGGCGGGACAAGGTGGTGGCCCGCTACCGCGCGCAAGGCGACAACTGCCCACTGCACGCGGCCGTCTCCCAGCTCGGAGCGGCCACGGACGCCGCGCGGGCTGTGGCCCGTGAACTCCTGCGGCGCTGGCAGGGCCAACTCGCCACGGGCATCCGCCACATGCAGCACATCGGCGAGGTGACCCCCGAACTGGACGCCGACCGTGAGGCCGCGGCCCTCCTCGCCGGGATCCAGGGCGGCGTGATGATCCTGCTGATGACGGGAGGCACGGAACACCTGGAAGCCGCCCTAGACCAGGGCATCGCGCGCCTGCGGAGCCTGCCCGCCCCGGCCCCTGGCTGACGGCGGGGAACGCGGTCCGCGCACCGGGGTGCCGTGCGCTTCTCTCCCGTGGCCGGGCCGGGCACCCGCCGGGTGTTTTACCGAACTCGGGGCCGCTGAGGGCTTGTCAGTAACATTTCACATTACTACGTTACACATCACATGGCGCCGCAACGGCCCCCCACGTCCCGCCTGTCGGAAGGCGGCTGAAGCACCGTCGCGCCGCCATCGCACGCCGCTCTTCTCGCGTGCGGCCTCACTCACACCTCCCACACAGGAGTCATCGGTGTCCCAGTCCAGAACCCTGCGCAGATCCCTGCTCACCGCCGCGATAGCGGCGACGCTCTGCGCCACCGCCGTACAGACCGGCTACGCGGACGCCCCCGCGCCCTCGTCGCCCTCGTCCACGGCGTCCCCCTCGACAGCGGCACGCCCGGACGCCCCCACGCCGAACCCGTTCGACGAGGTCACCCGCCTGGCCAAGGCCCCGCGCCCCGCGATGGCGTCCCCGTCCGCGCCGGGCGGCCTCACCGACGGGCGCGTGCCGGGTCCGCACACCGGCACGTCACAGGCCGGCAAGGGCAAGACCGGCAAAGGGAAGGCCGCGTCCCCCGCCCCCACCGTCACCCTCGGGAACACCACCGTTGCCTGCACGCTCGACGGTGTCACCGGTCTCGGCCCCGAGCAGTTCGCCGACTTCCTCGCCGACCCGGCCGTCACCGCCGACGGTTGTCTGCGCCAGATCCTGTGGACGTGGGACCAGCGACTGGCCCCCGTCATGTCGAGGGCCCATGTGCAGGCCGTCTCCCGCCGCATAGAACGCGTGGCGCCCACGCACGACGGGAAGAACGACAGCCACCTGCTGGAGATGTTCACCTACCTCCACGCCGTCGCCTACCACGACTTCTCACGCGACGAGATCGACGTCACCGACGCACCGACCGTGGACGCCATGCGCCGCGCGGTGTACTCCTTCGGCTCGGCCGCCCACACCTTCGACGTCACCCGCACCAACGCCGAATCCCTGCGCGAGGCCCTCTACGCGGCGACCGCACCGGGCCTGCGCCAGCACCAACTGCCGCTCGTCAAAAACGTCCTGACCACGATGGACGCGGCTCACCCCGACACCGCCAAGGACACCTCCTGGGCCGGTGCCGCGCTCGCCGCGCTCTCCCTGAACTATCTGGGCGTCTACCCCGGCAACCACGACAGCGCGTTCCACGCCGCCGTCACCGCCGACTCCTCCTACCGTGCGGCCTTCAAGGCCTTCGCGGGCTACACCCACCTCAAGGGCACGTCCAACGCCTGGGTGGTGCGCGACGCCGTCGGGGAGTACGGACGGATGGGCCAGATCGACGCCCTCAAGGACGAAATCACCTCCGACCTCGGCCGGTTGCTGTCCACCACCGCCGGCAACTTCGGCGAGGGCAGCGAACCCTGGGCCAAGGTCGTCACCTGGCTGAACCAGTTCGACGCCTGCAAGCAGTACGGGGTGTGCAAGGCCGACATCGAACGTCGCATCTTCCCCTCCACCTACACGTACGACAACGGCGGCATCAAGGTCCGCACGGCCCTGCCACGGTCCACCGTCGACCGTCTCTACTACGCGAGCAAGCAGGTCAAGGCCCAGTTCCACCGGGTCCTGGGCACCGAGAAGCCGCTGGCGGGCGACACCAACACCACCCTCAACATCGTGCTGTATGCCTCGCGCGCCGACTACGAGATCTACCACCCGCTGCTGACGGGCATGGGCACCAACAACGGCGGCATCTACATCGAGAACGGCGCCACCTTCTACACCTACGAGCGCCGGGTCCCGCAGGACTCCACCCTCACGCTGGAGGAGCTGTTCCGCCACGAGTACACGCACTACCTCAACGGCCGCTGGGCGGTACCGGGCCTCTTCGGCGAGGGCCCCTGGTACCAGGGCGACCGCACCACCGCGATGGACGAGGGCACGGCGGAGTTCTTCGACGGCTCCACCCGCGACGGCGGCATCAAGGTCCGCAAGTCGCTCGTCCAGAGCATCGTCAACGACACGTCCGGCGGCAAACCGCGCATGACCGTCGACCAACTGCTGCACGCGGAGTACGACAGGGACGGCTTCCGCTTCTACTCCTACGCCGGAACGTTCTTCGAGTTCCTGTGGGCCGAACGCCCGTCACTGCTCAAGGAGATGTACGGCTACACCCGGGCCGACGACCCGGCGGGCTTCGACGCCTGGCGTCACCGGCTCGGCGGGGACGCGAACCTGCAGCGCGCCTACGATGCCTTCCTGGACCGGCAGATCGCCAAGGTCAAGGACCTGTACGTGCCGAACACCACCTTCACTCCCATCAGCCGGCTGGACGCGGGCCACCCCGCCACGATCCGGGCGTCCTTCGCCGCCACGACCGGCAACAAGCCCGACTGCCGCACCGACGGAGACCCACGGCGCCCCCGCTTCACCTGCACGGGCCGGATCACCGCCAATCTGAGCGGCCCGGGCAACGCCGACCTGGTCTTCAAGGACATGTCCGACACGGTCGACTACTTCATTCTCGGCCGCGCGAAGAAGGGCACCAACAACTTCGCCGACATGAACTGCTCCTTCGGCAAGGTCGACATCTGGCCCGACCGCCCCGCGGGCTCGGCGGACTTCACCTGCGAAGGCCCCCTCCGCGGCTGACCGCCTACCCCGAGGCCGCACGCGCCCGCGTGCGGCCTCGCGGGTGCCTCGGGCCGAAGGCGCGCCGGGCGCGACGCCCGCCATCCGCCGCCGCCCCGGCGGCGGGCCCGCGATCAGTGGCCCGGGTCACCGATGACGGCCGCGGCGAGCACGGACCCGGTTCTGATCATGCCGCGCGTGACGTCGTCGATCTGCCTGCGCGCCACGACCGGCAGGCAATCGTCCTCCCATGCCTTGACCGCGCGGTCGCTCAGCTTCCGCCCGGCCTCCTCCGGGGAGCACCCGAGCCGTTCGGCGTGCCGCGCGACCTCGTCCGGCGCGGGCAGCTCCGGCGGGTCGGTCACCCACGCCAGCTCCAGGTGATGGGCGAGCGGGCCGAAGGGCCGGGCCGGGGCGACGTAGGCGCGTATGAGGGTCACCATGGGGCTGCCGGCGGGGGACAGGCCCGGCCACCGCTCGACGAGTCCGTCCGCCATGCTCACCAGGTCGGTGAGCCATGCCAGGTACTGCGTCGTCCAGGGGCCCCACGGCTCCGGCCGCACGGGCATCACCGGACGGGGGGTCTGCTGCAGTTCGCCCCGGCGGAAGAGGAACTCCCCGCCGAGTGCCTGTTCGTTCTCGGTCGGGACCCAGTCCCGCTGGCGCAGAGCGGCCTCGATGGCCTCGACGGTGTCGGTCACCCCGCCACCGTACGGCCCTCGGCCGTCGCCCGCGGCGGCGGACTCACTGGGCAGGTTCGAGTGCGTGTTCTAGGGTTCGCCGTATGACTGACGCCGTCACCACCAGCTTGTTCGACGAGCTGCGCAAGGATTCCCTACAAGACGTCGCGGGGCTGCGTTCGCTGTACGAGATGCCGGGCGCCGCCGCTCTCCGCAAGGAGATGAATCACCTCACCGACAAGACACGGGAGTTGGTGGGCCTTTCCTCCCTCGTCTTCGTCGCCACGGCCGACGCGGACGGCCGCTGCGACTCGACCCCGCGCGGCGGGCCGGCCGGCTTCGTGGCCGTGCTCGACGAGCGGACCCTCGTCATCCCCGACGCCACCGGCAACAAGCGCCTCGACAGCATGCTGAACGTCCTGGAGAACGGCCATGTCGGTCTGCTCTTCGTGATCCCCGGCCGCACGACCACGCTGCGGGTGAACGGCCGGGCGTGCGTCTCCGCGCGGCCCGAACTCCTCGACCGGCTGACCGCGGTGGGAAAGCGGCCGGTCAGCGCGCTGGTGGTGGAGATCGACGAGGTGTACCCGCACTGCCCCAAGGCCCTGTTGCGTGGCGCCGCCTGGAAGCCCGACGAGTGGCTCGCGCCCGACGCGCAGCCCACCTCCGCCGAAGTGACGCTCGCCCAATTGCGCCTGCCCGACCTCACCCTTGAAGAAGTGCGACGGAGCGAGGAGGAGTCCCTCAAGTACCGGTACGCGTAGCCGACGCGCGGGCCCGCCTGTGCTCAGCGCTCCTCGTGGTGGTGGTGCCCCGGGTGCCGCAGACGCATCCAGATGTCCCTGGCGCGACGGCCGGCCTCGGTCCGGCTGTCGGCCACCAGGAGCCGGGCCTGTTCCGGCGTCTCCACCATCGGTCCGGAACCGCGCAGCGGCTTGCCCGCCGTCTCGTGCAGGAAGAACGCCGAGACCAGCCCGACCGCACCCGCGGCCATCAGGTAATACGCGGGGATCATGGGGTTGTCGGTCGTTTCCAGCAGAGCGGACACCGCCAGCGGGGTGGTACCGCCGAAGAGCGACACGGAGATGTTGTACGAGACCGACAGCGCCCCGTAGCGCAGCCGGGTCGGGAAGAGCGCGGGCAGCGTCGCGGCGGCGGTGCCCGCGAAGCACACCAACAGCAGCCCGAGGATCAGGCAGCCGAACGCCGGGAGCAGAGCGCCGTCCGCGCGGACCAGCAGCATCGAGGGGATGGCGAGCGCGATCAGGGCGGCACTGCCCGCCATGAACATCGGCCGCCGTCCCCAGGCATCGGAGGACCGGCCCACGACGGTGATGGTCAGGGCCACCAGGACCATGGTGCCGAGGATCAGCAACTGCGCGGTGGTGGGGTCCTTGCCGAGTGTCTCGGTCATATACGTCGGCAGGTACGAGGTGACCAGATAACTGGTGACGTTGTAGACGACCACCAGCCCCATGCAGATCAGCACCGCCTGCCAGTGCTCGGTGAAGATCTCCTTCAGCCGTCCCCGGCCGGACTGGCGGGCCTGTTCGATCTCGTCCTCATGGGAACCCGAAGCACCCTGGGTCCGCGCCTGGGCCGCCTCGGTCTCCGCGCGGAAGGCGGGCGTCTCCTCGAGCCGCATCCGCATGTACAGGCCGATCAGCCCGAGGGGCCCGGCGACCAGGAAGGGCAGGCGCCATCCCCAGTCGGTCATGCCGTCGGTACCGAGGGCCGCGGTGAGCACCGTCACCAGCCCCGACCCGAGCGCGTAGCCGACGAACGTGCCGAAGTCGAGCCAGCTGCCCAGGAATCCACGGCGGGTGTCGGGTGCGTACTCGGCGATGTACGTGGTGGCCCCGGCGTACTCGCCGCCCGTGGAGAAGCCCTGCACCAGACGGCAGACGAGCAGCAGCACGGGTGCGACGAACCCGGCCGTCGCGTAGCCCGGCAGGAAACCGACGGCGAAGGTGCTCACCGCCATCATGATCATCGTGGCGGCGAGCACCCGCTGGCGCCCGATGCGGTCACCCAGCGGACCGAAGACCAGACCACCGAGCGGCCGGACGATGAAGGCCGCCGCGAAGGTGGCGAAGGCGGCGACGACCTGCGCACCGGGCGAGCTGGAAGGGAAGAAGACTTTGCCCAGGGTGACAGCCATATAGGCGTACACACCGAAGTCGAACCACTCCATCATGTTGCCCAGGGCGGCGGCCAGCACCGCGCGTCGGACCTCGGGGCGGTCGGTGACCGTGACGTCCGTGATGTCCAGCGACTTCTTGCGGCGCCGTAGCAAGGTGCGGAGCATGCGGTCGGTGGCCACCGCGCCACCGCGGGAGGGGGCGGTGCGCCCGGGCTTCGGAGTCTTCTTGCGATCGGCGCTCACGGTCACCTGCCGGTAGGTCGGGGTTCCAGGTGCCGCTGGGGCTCCTGGGGCGTTCACATACTCATGGGCCGTATTTAGCGGTTTATGCATTGAATCGTGTTTGGGCCCGGCACGCTCATGACCCGCCCGTAACGCGCGACCCGTGCGAACGGGAGCGGTGGTGCCGCCGCCGGGATGCGCCGGGGCCTTTTCGGACGGACGCTGGAACCATGCCCGGAACCGCCCGGATCGTCGTCCACCCGCCGTCGCCGTCGGGCGGCCGCCAGGTGACGGTCGGCCGGGAGGTCCTGGGCACGGCGTACGGGGTGATCGATCTCTATGAGTTCCTGCGCCGGGCCGGTGTGCCGGGGGATGACGTGCGACTCGAGGACCCGGCGTTCATCGACTGGCAGGGCGGGGGCCCGGGCGTCTGGTCGTTGTAACGCAGCAGATAGGCGGCGAAGCGGGAGAGGTCGGCCTCGTCCCAGTCGGCGAGGCGCTCACGGAAGGCCGCCCGGCGGTTGCCGCTGACCTGCGTCAGGGCGGCGACGCCGCGGGCGGTCAGATGGAGGTTGCGGGCCCGCTGGTCGTGCGGGTCGGGGCGGCGTTCCACGAGGCCGAGGCGTTCGAGGTCGGCGACCTGCCGGCTGACGGTGGACTTGTTGAGCAGGAACCGGTCCGCGAGGTCGGTCGCCCGGCATCCGCGCCGGTCCTCCAGGTGGGCGAGAAGGGCGAAGGACACCAGCGACAACTCGGGGTGCATGCGGGCGGCGGCGGCCCGGGAGCGCCGGGCGAAGGCCGTCAGCTCACGCTGGATGATCTCGGTGGAATCGTCGCGGTCGGACACGGGGTGGCCTCTCTTCCCTATCTAGATGTAGAGTACAACCAGATGGAATAGTTGTAGATACCAACCATCCCTTCGGGGAGTCGAGGAACCACCATGAAATCCGCGACGGGCGGCGCCCTGCGCCATGTCCTCACCCATCTGCTCACCCCGCTGCTCATGTGTATCGGCATGGGCATGGCCTACCTCGGTGCCTTCGCCGATCCCGCACCGCACGACCTGCCGGTCGCCGTGGTGGGATCCGGCCCCGACGCCCGGGCCCTGGCGCGGAGCATCACCGACAAGGCGGGCGACGCCCTCACCGTCCGTACCGTCGGCGACCGGGCGCAAGCCGCGGACCAGCTGCGTCACCAGGACATCTTCGGCGCGTTCGTCCCCGACGCGAAGGCGCCCGAGCTGATGGTCGCCTCGGCCGGATCGGACACCACCGCCTCCGTCGTGCAGAAGGTCTTCACACCTGTGGCCGCCCGCCAAGGCGCCCCGCTGAAGGTCACCGACATCGCGCCGCCCGCCAAGGACGACCCGACCGGACAGGGCATCTTCTTCCTGCTCGTCGCCATCAGCATCGGCTCCTACGCCTCCGTGGCGGTCATCGGCGGCGCCGGCGCGGTCCTGCCCATGCGGATCCGGGCACTGCTGGCCGCGGCGACCTCGCTCGTGGTCAGCGTGATCGGCGTGATGCTGGCCGGGCCCGTCTTCCATCTCGTCGACCACGGGCTGGGCGGACTGTGGGGGATGGCGTGGCTCTACTCCGCCGGCGTGCTGCTGATCGGCACCGGGCTGCACACCTTCCTCAAGCGATGGACGACGCTGACGATGATGGCGCTGTTCGTGATGCTCAACTTCACCAGCTCCGGCGGTATTTTCCGGCCCGAGCTGCAGAACGGCTTCTTCGCCCCCCTGCACGACTTCTGGAACGGCGCCGCCTTCGTCGAAGGCACCCGCAGCCTCGCCTACTTCGACAACGCCGGCTTCGGCGGGCACCTGTGGACCCTGGTCCTGTGGCTGGCCGTCGGCCTGGCCGTGACCGGCCTCGCGTGGGCAGCCGAGAGCCGGCGACGGCCCGGGCCTGCGATTGCGGCTGCCGCCGCCGCCGACTCCGAGGAGGAGATGGAAGAAGCGGTCGGCGTCTGACCCGCCGCGGGCCGTGCCGTTCGCACCACCGCTGCGCGGCGGTAGTCCTCAATCGCCGGACGGGCTGGTTTTGGCTGAGCCCAGCCGAATCAAGCCCGTCCGGCGATTGAGGACGCGCCCGTAGGGCGCTCTCGCCGCCGCAGGCGGCAAAACCGGCCCGTAGCCGAAGAACCGCCGGCCAGGCCTACGCACCGGCTTCCCCCAGCACCGCCCGGATCACATGCCGGGCGGTGCGCGCCATCGCCGGGTTCGTCCGCCGGTAGTACGGTAGCGCGATCAGTGCCTGCGAGAGCGTCCGACCGCGGCCGCGGGCCCAGGTGGCGTCGTCCACGCCGAGTGCCTCGCGGAAGACCTCCCTGGCGTCGGCCGGCAGCAGATTCCACGCCGGGAACAGATCACAGGCCGGATCGCCCACCCCCATGCACCCGAAGTCGATCACCGCGGTCAGTCTGCCGTCGTCCACCAGCAGATTGCCCGGCATCAGATCGGCGTGCAGCCACACCGGCGGCCCGTCCCAGGCCGGGGCCCGCAGTGTCTCCTCCCACACGGCGGCCGCGGCGTCGCAGTCGACGCCCTCCTCCTGGATTCCGCGCAGTTCCTCGATCGCCGCCCGGGTCGACGCGTCGAGCGAGGTGACCGGTCCACCTCGATGGGCCGTCGGCGCCTCCGGCAGGGTGATGCTCCGCATGGCCGTCACGAACCCGGCCAGGTCCTCGGCCAGCAGCACGGGGCGGCTCAGCGCTCCCGCCTCGGGGGTCACGCCCGGCAGCCACCGGTAGACCGACCATGGCCACGGGTACCCGTCGGCGGGCTCCCCGGCCCCGAGCACCTCGGGAACGGCCGTCGGCAGGAGGGGCGCGAGGCGGGGCAGCCACCGCCGTTCCATCGCTGTGTCTTCGGCTCCGCCCTCCGCCAACGGCAGTCGTACCACCATGTCGTCACCCAGCCGGTACACGCCGTTGACCGTGCCACCGGAGGTGAGCCGCTCCACCGCCAGTCCCGCCCAGGAGGGGAACTGTCCGGCGACCAGCCGTCGTACGAGGCCCTCGTCGAGGGAAGGCCGAGCGGGATGCGGATGCGCTGTGTTCATGGACCGCCATCCGACCGCCGGGTGCGGGCGGGCGTCAAGCCTCCCCGAGGCACCGGGGGCGAAGATCCGCTCTCCGCGAACCCTGTTGGTGCCCGGGACGCGCGGTGCTTGAGTGCGGGCATGGAAATCTTGGTTCTGGGTGGTACGGCGTGGTTGGGACGGGAGTTGTCGCGGCAGGCAGTCGAGCGCGGTCACCGGGTGACGTGTCTCGCGCGCGGCGAAAGCGGTGAAGTCGCCGACGGAGCAGCACTGTTGAGCGCCGACCGGCGTTCCCCTTCGGCCTACGAGCCGCTGCTCGACCGTGTCTGGGACGCGGTCTTCGAGGTGTCGTGGCAGCCCGGCTTCGTTCGTGAGGCCCTCGACGCGTTGGGTGACAGGGCAAGACACTGGACCTACGTCTCCTCGGTCAGTGCCTACGCCTCCCACGCCCTGCCGGACGCGGACGAGTCCGCGGCGCTCCTTGCCCCGACCGATCGACATGAGGTCGGCCGCGAGCTGTACGGCGAGGCGAAGGCCGCCTGTGAGCAGGCGTCGACGGACGTCGTCCACGACCGGCTGCTCATCGCGCGCGCCGGCCTCATCGGCGGCCCCGGCGATCACAGCGACCGTTCCGGATACTGGGTGGCCCGTGCCGCACGGGACCCGCGGGGGCGGATGCTGGTGCCGGACGCGCCGGCCCTGCCGACGCAGGTGGTCGACGTGCGGGACCTCGCCGCCTGGCTGCTCGACGCCGCCGAGGCGGGGACCACCGGCATCTACGACGCGGTCGGCCCGGTCGTTCCCTTCGAGGACTGGCTCCGGCTGTCCCGCGACATCGGCGGGCATACCGGGCCGGTGACCCCCGCCGACGGGGCATGGCTGCTCGCGAACGGCGTGGCCGGGTACATGGGCCCCGAATCACTGCCGATGTGGCTGGCCGAGCCCGGCTGGGAAGGGTGGTCGGCCCGGAACGGCTCCGCGGCCCGCGCCGCGGGCCTGCGGCACCGCCCCCGGGCGGAACTGCTGGCCGACACGCTGCGCTGGGAACGCGAGCGCGGCCTGGACCGCACCAGGCGCGCGGGCCTCAGCCCGAAGCGCGAGCGTGAGCTGCTCGACGCCCTCGCCTGACCGGCCCCGAACGCCTCACCGCCGCGCGGCGGTCTCCTCAAGCGACGAAGGGGCTGCTGTGTGGTGTCCTCAGGCGCCGGACGGGCTGCTGTGTGGTCTCCTCAAGCGCCGGACGGGCTGCTGTGCTGTGAACGCGCCCGCAGGGCGCCCCGCCGCCGGTACACCGAGCGGTGGAGCTGGTCCTTGGCCGGGCCGGTGGTGCGCCAGCGCAGCCGCCATTCGTCGCGGGAGACGACGGTGAACGTCCCGTCGTAGACGTCGGCGGCGCAAGGGTGCCGGACGTCCCAGTGGCCCGTGCGCAGGTCCAGGGCGTGAAAGGCTCGGCCGTCGGCGAAGGTCACCTCGGCGGTCCCGTCCGGTGCGGGGTACAGCCGCAGCGTCCGGCCCGCCCGGTTGACGGTGCCGTTCCAGGTCAGTTCGCCGTCCTCGATGTGCAGGACGTACCCGGCGTCACCGGACGCCCGGAACACGGCCGTGCCGTGGAACGTCCCCTCGATACCGGTGGCCAGATCGAGGAGCGTACGGTCGACCGCCCACTGCCCGTCCAGGTAGGCCACCGCGTCGGAAACGGGATGCGGCACCGACGCCCCGGAGGGGAGCGGACCGTGGGCGGTGGAACTCATGACCGCATTATCGCTCGACGCCGTGGCGCCGGACGCGGCCTACGTGCCGTGCGGAAGCCGCAACGCCGAATCCATGTGCAGGGTGATGTGTACCGGCTGGGGGCCGGTGGCGTCGGCCGCCGGCTCCCCGGTGCCGGGGTGCGCGGCGTAGCGCGGATGGGCACCCCCGCTGATCTGCAGACGAATCCGGTGACCGGCGGGAAAACGGTAGGCGGTGGCGCTCATGGCCACGGTGACGTCCGAGGGGGAGTGCCCGGTGGTCCGCAGCCGCGCCAGCCCGTCGCAGACATTCGTGGAACGGCCCTGGGAGTCGACGTCGCACAGACGGGCGAAGACGTCGGCGTATCCGGTGTCCGTCGAGATCCGCAGGCGTGCGGAGACCGGGCCGAGAACCTCCAGCGGCTCGGTCAACGGCGGTCCGGTGAACGTCAGAACGTCCTCGCGTGCCTCCAGCGGCCCGTTGTCACGGGGGCCGGCGGTCCGGGAGAGCAGCGGGCCGCCCACGGAAGGGGTGGGGTCGGCCGGGTCGTAGCGGAAGGTCGCCAGCGGTACGGAGTCCGTGGGCGGCTGCGCGGTGAGATGCCCGTCCGGGGTGGGGTACCAGGAGACCGTGCCCGGGGACAGCGGCCAGTCGGGGAGGTCCCGCCAGGCCTGTTCACCACCGACGTGCACGCGCACCGCAGTGGGACGCAGTGCGGACGGATCGTCGCACAGGTGCGCGCGCAGCCACGCGAGGCTCTCGGCGAACACCTCGGGCCAGCCCTTCTGGAACGCGGACGTATGGGTCCAGGGGCCGATGAGCAGGGCGGTGTCGCATCCGGCCCGGCGCAGTCGGCCGTACTGCTCGAGGGTCTGGTCGAGCAGCGCGTCGTACCACCCGGTGACCAGCCCGGTCGGCACGCCCAGTCGCGTGGCGGCCTCTCCCATGGACGTGCGGTGCCAGTGCGCGTCATCGGCGTCCGGGTGGGTCAGCGCATCGTCCAGCCAGGGCACGTCACCGTAGACCGAGGCGAAGGCCCCGCGTGGTGGCGGCGCCGTGGTGATCCCGCGCAGGCGCCGTTGCAGCCGCAGCGTCGCCTTCATCATGGGTGCCCACCCCTGGTGCAGGTACGTCACGCCGATGCCGGAGACGAGGGCGTTCTCCAGGTTGAGCGCGCCGCCCGCGTGGAAGAAGGCATGGGGATCGTGCAGCCCGGCCTGTACCACCATCGCCTTCAGCTCCGGTGGCGGGTCCTGGGCCAGTGCCCACTGGACGTAGCCCAGGTAGCTGGGGCCGACGGTGCCCAGGGTGCCGTCGAACCAGGGCTGCGCGCGCAGCCACGCCACCGTGGCGTGACCGTCGGCGGCCTCGTTGCGCCATGGGGCGAACGCACCGCCCGAGCCGCCGGTGCCGCGGCAGCTCTGCAGGATCACGTGGAAGCCCTGTTCGGCGAAGAGGATCCCGTACATGGGTGACCACGGCAAGCCCCTGCCGTAGGGGGAGCGCACGACAAGGGTAGGGAAATCACCCGTTGTTCGCGGGAAGTAGTGGTCCGTCAGCAAGGGGCTGCCGTCGGCGCCCGGTACCGCGAGCCCCTGCTCCCAGCCGACTTCGTGCGGTCCGGCCGGGAGGCCGCGCCAGGTGGCCCGCATCAGTCGTGCGGCCCACGGCGGTTTCCCCGTCGGTGCGGTCCGGTCGGGCTTCGACACGACGTCCTGCGCGTGTGGTGGCATGGCTTCCCCTCCGCTATTCCCGTACGTCGTACGAGAATAGCGGATGCTTGGATGTTCTCCGCACCCCTTGGCGATCAGGAGAGGGACGAGAAGAACATGACCCGTCGTGACGGGGCCGGCGCCACGGGCGTCGACCCCCAGCAGCTCTGGCTGAACCCCGGCCGGCCCGGCCGGGGGCGCAAGCCCGCCTTCAGCCGTGCGGCGATCACGGCCGCGGCCGTCGCCCTGGCGGACGCCGAGGGGCTGGAGGCGGTCACCATGCGACGAGTCGCCTCCCGGGTCGGGGCCGGTGTCATGTCGCTCTACAGCTACGCCCCCGACAAGGAGACGCTGCTGGAACTGATGGTCGACCACGTCAGTGGGGAACTCCCGACGACGGATCCCCTGACCGGCGACTGGCGTACCGACCTGAAGGCCATCGGCCACCTCCAGCGCGCCCTCATGCTGCGGCACCCCTGGCTCCCCGCCGCGCTGTCCACCCGCCGCACACTCGGCCCCAACGCGCTGGCCTTCCTGGAACGCGCGCTCGCCGCCCTGCGGCCCTCCCGGCTGGACGGCGCCGCGAAGCTGGAGGTCTTCAGCCAGCTCACCGGTTTCGTCACCGGACACGTTGGCTACGAGATCGCCCAGTCCGCGGCCGCGGACCAGCCCGACCGGGCCGCGGCCGAAGCCCGCTACCTCGCCACCGTCGCCGCCGACGGGAACCACCCGGAACTCGCCGAAGCCCTCTCCGCGCCCGGCCGTCCCCTGGACCCCGCCACCACCTTCACCCGGTTCCTCGACCGTCTGGTCGACGGCCTCGACGCCACCGCCTAAGGGGATCCGGCCGGCGGGTGCCGGTGGGGCACCCGCGGGCGCGTCGGCGGCAGCTACCTCCGGGTGACCGGCCGGTACGTGCACACCTGCACGCCCGTGCCGCTGGTGACCGTGGAAACCAGCTCGAAGGTGCGCAGCACCCCGTCATCGGGGAAGACCGTCTTCCCGCCGCCGAGAAGCACCGGCTCGATCATGAGCCGCAGCTCGTCGACCAGGCTCTCCCGCAGGAGGGTGCGGACGAGCGTGGGGCTCCCCATGACCACCAGGTCACCACCGGCTGCCTCACGCAGCCGGCGGATACGGGCGACGGCCTCGTCGCCGGGGATGCGGGTGGTGTGATCCCACGTCAGCTCGTCGTCGCCCAGCGTCTTGGACACCACGTACTTCGGGATGGCGTTCATCCGGTCGGCGAAGGGGTCACCGGCCCGCCCGGGCCACGCCGCGGCCATCGTCTGCCACGTGCGGCGCCCGAACAGCAGGGCCTCGGCGTGGGCCAGCGCGTCGTCGAAGGCACCGCCCATCACCTCCGGATCGAAGAACGGGTGCGACCAGCCGCCGTGGGCGAAGCCGCCCTCGGTGTCCTCCTCGGGCCCGCCCGGCGCCTGCACGACGCCGTCCAAGCTCATGAACTCGGTGACCACGATGCGCACGGGGCCGCTCCTCTTCCTCGCTCCGCCGGTCCGATTCACCTCGACATCCGTTTCGCACCAGACCCTAGCCGAGCGGCCCGACGGAGGTGGGGGGAGGATGACTTCTCGCGCCGGGTCACCTCACGATCCGGCGCACTGGTGAAACCCTCGGGACAGGCAGGACATACAAGGTGACGAGACATCACTCCGGGCTCATGGCAGCGTGCGACACCGTCGCTCGGCTCCACGGAACGGAGGGCGCACGCCGATGAACCGGGATCTGACACTGCATGACATCATCGCCGCGGGCATCGCGGTGGCCGCAGGCCTGGCCGTGGCCCTCGTACTGCGGGTCATCCTGCGCTGGCTCGGTGAACGGGCCCGCAGAACCCGGTGGAGCGGCGACGACATCATCGTCGACGTGCTGCGCACCCTGGTCCCCTGGTCCGCGGTGGCGGCCGGGGTCGCGGCGGCGGCAGCCGCCCTCCCGCTGACCCGGCAGGTCGGACACATCGTCAGCCAGACGCTGACGGCCCTCGTCATGCTGACCGCGACGCTCACCGCTGCCCGAGTGATCAGCGGGCTGGTGCGGTCCGTGACGCAGTCCCGGTCCGGCGTGGCCGGATCGGCCACGATATTCGTCAACATCACCCGCGCCCTCGTCCTGGCGATGGGCTTCCTCATCATTCTGGAGACCCTCGGAGTCTCCATCGCGCCCCTGCTCACCGCTCTCGGCGTGGGTGGTCTGGCGATCGCCCTCGCGCTGCGGGACACCCTGGCCAACCTCTTCGCGGGCGTGCACATCCTCGTCTCGAAGACGGTGCAGCCCGGGGACTACATACGGCTCAGCAGTGGCGAGGAGGGCTACGTCCGCGACATCAACTGGCGCAACACGGTCGTGGAGGAACTCTCGAACAACCTGGTCATCATCCCGAACGCCCAGCTCGCGGGCACGAACATGACCAACTTCAGCCGGCCCGAACAGCAGCTGACCGTCACGGTGCAGGTGGGCGTCGGCTACGACAGCGACCTGGAACACGTCGAGCGGGTGACCAACGAGGTCGTCGAGAGCGTGATGAAGGACATCACCGGCGCCGTGTCCGACCACGACCCGGCCGTCCGGTTTCACACCTTCGGGGACTCCCGGATCGGCTTCACCGTCATCCTCGGGGTCGGGGAGTACAGCGACAAATACCGCATCAAGCATGAATTCATCAAGCGTCTGCACCAGCGGTACCGCGCCGAGGGCATCAGGATCCCCGCTCCGGCACGCACCGTCTCCCTGGAGCCGAGCGGGGACGCGGTGATCCCGCCTGGCGACCCGTCCCCGGACACCGCGCCGGGCCGCCGTCTCGGCACCACCGCCTGACCGCCCTGCGGGCGCGTCCTCCATCGCCGGACGGGCTGAATCCAGCCCGTCCGCCACGCGCCGCAGCGCCCGCCCGCATGATCCGCCGGACAGGCCGTAGGCAATCGGTCTCCGGACGACGTCCTCGGCGGCTCAGTAGAGGACGGAGGGGAGATACGCCCCGTCGGGCTCGTTGTACACCCCGACGGTCATCAGGCTCATGAGCTGCTGCACCTTGAGACCGCGTCGCAGGCACCACCGCAGCAGGCCGCTGTCGCTCGCGGGGACGAGGATGCCGGGGCCGCCGAAGGCGGGAGCCGCGGCGATGAGTGCCCGTATGTCCTCGGTGCTCTCACCGACCGCGTGCGCGAAGAACGACAGGTCACTCGCATAGCCGGTGACGCGCCCGTCGTGCTCGGTCACCCGGGCCGTGCCCATCGCGAGGGCGTCGGCGACCTCGCCGCCGCGATCGATCCCGTGCACCTTCCGGCACACCTCGTCGCAGGCGGGCAGGTCCTCCTCCGTCGCCGCGCGTACCCCGTACCCGGGCACGCTTCCTCCGATCGGCGGCCCCTGCAGGCAGGCCACCGATTCCCGGAAGACGAAACCGAGGTCGGCGTAGAGCGCGAACGACCGGGTGTGGTAGGCGCTTTGCAGCAGTCGGATGCCGGGTGCCCGCCGCTCGGCCGCCCGCCGCATGACGTCCTGCATGAGACGGCGTCCGACGCCGCTGTTCTGAGCGTCCGGGTCCACGGTGATCGGCCCGACACCGGCCACGGCCGACCGCTCGTCGAGGAAGTTGCTGCCCACGACCCGGCCGTCGAGTTCGGCGACGACGCTGTAGAAGCCGGGGTGGTTCAGCAGCGTCCCGCACATTCCCGCGGCCTCCTCCGCACCGGGGATGTCGGAGGCGAACGCGTGCTCGCGGGCGATCCCGGAGAAGGCCTCGAAACAGATCCGACCGCACTCCCGGGCGTCGTCCGCCCTTCCGGGGCGCACTATGAGCTCCACGATGGCATCTCCTTCCGGGTTCTGCCGGAGCTGCTACCCGCCCTGGGCTCTCCTTCCATCAAACGCGCCGGTCGCCACGACGGCAAACGGGACCGGGAGACGGGATCCGGGGCAGAGGACGGGGGAGCGGGACCGCCCGTACCGGGAGGTCCCGGCTTCGAGCACGGGGCCGAAAAGGCCCCGTGATCTCCGCGGCCTCAGATACGGGTGTCCTCGACGGCCGGGACCAAGTGATGGCCGTTCCCGTTCCGGGGAGTGAGTGAGCGGCGTGGCGCGGGGGCCGCGGTCGCCTTGTCGCAGAACGCGGGCTCCAGGGTGTTCGTCAGGCTCTGGGTGACAGCACCGTTGTTGGACGCGTTGGCGAAGAGGGCGACGGTGCGCTTGCCGTCGGGGGTGGCGAAGGTCTGGGTCTGATAGCCCTGGACGATTCCCCCATGGCCGAGGACCTTGCCGCAGGAGAGGGTGATCTCCCGCAGGCCCAGCCCGTAGCCGACCTTCGCGGTGGGAGTGGGGAGCACACTCGCCATCTGCCGCAGCGAGTCGTCGGAGACCAGCCCTCCGGAACTTCCGGCGAGCAGAGCGGTCAGGAAACGGTCGAGGTCGGAGGCGGAGGAGACGACGCCTCCCGCGCTCCAGATCCACGACGCCGTCTGCTCCGTCGAGTCGAGCAGCGGCTTGCGGCGGTCGTCATGGGTCAGATAGCCGGTGATGTGCGGACCGGCGATGGTCTTCTCCGGCACGGTGAAGGACGTCTGACGCAAATTCAGCGGTGTGAGGATCTGCTCGCGCAGCACGTCGGCGTAGGGGCGGCCGGTGAGGTGCTCGACGGCCAGGCCCATCAGCACGAAACCCGTGTTGGAGTACGCGTACGAGCCACCCGGGGTGTACTGCAACCCTCGCCCGACCGACATGCCCACGAGGTCCTTGGGTTCGTAGACGGTGTCGCGAATGCGCTTTTCGAAGGCGTCGGTGGTTTCCTCGCCGCTCTGTTCGAGGAGCGCGTTGGTGTGGTCGTACACCCCGGCGCGGTGCTCCATCACCTGACGTGCGGTGATGGGCCAGTTCTGCGGAAGGGTGCCCTGCGGCAGGTAGTCGCGCAGAGGCTTGTCCAGGTCGATGCGGCCCTGTTCGGCGAGGCGCAGCACGAGGACGGAGGTGAACATCTTGGTGTTGCTGCCGACCCGGAACCGCCAGTCGGTGTTCATGGGCGTGCCGTCGAGGTCGGCCTTGCCGAGGGCCAGCGACCGGTCCAGCCCGGGGTTGTCGTGATCACGGATCACGGCGAACGCGCCCGGTGCGCCCGAGTCGACGACGCGTTGCAGCGCGGCCCGCACCGCGGACGTGTCCGGCGTGGCGGGGTTCTGCCCGGCGGACGCGCTCACCGCGCCTCCGGCGACCAGCGCCACGGTGGCCGCGAACGTGGTCATCGAACGCGTGAGCCTGGTTCTCACCATAAATACCTCTGTCTCCCGGTGACTTGTCTCTGGTCCCGGTTTCGTCATGTGCGGGGGACCAAGATCGTATATGGGTGCCGAAGGGTGATTTACCGGAGGCGGACACCACTGCCGTTCGCGGGGCGGGTTCCGGCCGGGGCCGGGGGAGTGCCGTAACCCCCGAACCGAGCCAACGGCGGGACGGGAAGCGGGAGTTCGGAGCGTGCGACGCGTGTGCCTTCATGAAGACGACGCCGCTGTCTCACCGCCCGGCGGGGGTGTAGGGGGTTCCGTCGGCCGAGGTGACCGCGACGGTGGTAGTCCGGCCGTTCGGCTCGATACGGATGACGGGAATGGCCTTGTCCCGCGGGCCGCCGTCACCGCCGATGGCGATCCAGCCGCTCGCGCCCGGCAGGCCCTTGCCCGCACGCAGCGCGGCCAGGGTCCGGTAGACGTCGGTGGCGGTCGGGTCGGAGACCGCCGGGGCGCTCCGGACGGCCTGGGTCGCGGTCAGCAGGGTGTCGTACATCATGATCGCCCGTCCGTCGTCGAGGTCGCTGCCGGGGAACGCGGTGGCGAAGGTGCCGTCGCGGAACGGGGCGACGGCCTCGGGGGCGAACGCCCCGGGGGACACCGACCAGGCCCCCGGGTGGGCCAGCCCGGTGTAGAGAAGGCCGATCCGGCCCGTGCGCAGTACCGTGGCCAGCTCCTTCGGGCCGAAGCCGTCGGTGCGCGTGATCTGCGTGGTGTCGTCTCCCGAGAACACCGTCAGCGGCCGGTTCCGGCACGGGCGGTCGGCGAGCGCGGTCAGGAAGGCGGGGAGGGAGGTGCCGCGCCCCGCGAAATAGACGATGTCCGGCCCCGCGGCGCACAGCCCGGCGAGCTGGGCGCGGAAGACACCGGCCAGACCGGGCCGGGAGGAGTCGAACAGCTTCGGTCCGTCGCCGACCAGCCGCTCGGCCGGTACGCGGGCACGGAACTGCGTGGCCAGAGTGCTGGTGTACTGGTCCCCCGCGGCGACGTCCTGGACGAGCAGGACACCGGCGCCGGCGTTCGCGCCCGAGGACAGGAACCGTACGGCGGCGGAGGCCTGGTCGGCGTTGGCGGGCGCGATGCGCACCAGGCCGGGTGTGCCCGCCCAGGAGTCGGCCGTGAGCACCGACCCGAAGGCGGGGAGGCCCCCGGCCGTCAGACTGCCGATCATGTCCTGGCTGGAGGCCGTGCTGCCGCCCAGGCCGACCGCCGCCACGATCCGCTCCGCACGCTGACGGTCCAGCACCCGGCCGACGGTGTACTCGCGCTGCTCGGCGGTGCCACCGGTCTGGGCGAACAGCACCCTGATCCGGGGCCCCGCCTCGCCGTTGGCCCGGCGCTGGGCGAGGTAGGCGCCCTCCAGGTCGTGCCGGACGCTCTCCATCACACTGGTGCCGTCGTACTCCACGGTGATCGGTGTCAGATAGACGATGGACACGAACGGCCGCCCGCCCGGCCGTGCGGCCGCCTTGACGACCCGCCGGTTCTCCGCGGAGAGGCGTTCCAGCACCGGGGTCAGGCTGCCGCCCGAGGGCCCCGGCGACAACGAGGTGCCTGCCAGTAGTCCGACACAGCCGCGCGCCTTGCCCTCCTCCCCGATGATCCGCAAGCCGTCGGCGCAGCCGTTTCCCGGCGATCCGGCGGATCGCGGGCCGTCCCCCTGGACCACCAGGGCCGCGAGCACGGCGAGCGCGGCGGCCAGGGCCCTGGCGTACCGCCCTCCGCGCGCCCGGCCGGACCGGACGGGGGCGTGCGCGCCCTCCCCGGCGCGGGCGGCCAGGCGCAGCACCTCGTCCAGGCCGGGCCGGCGGGCGGGGTCCTTGACCAGACAGCGGGTGATCAGCCCGCGTAACGGACCGGGCACGCCGGTCAGGTCCGGCTCCTTGTGGACCACGGCGAAGGCGGCGGCGATCGGCTCCGCGCCGTTCGCCGCCGGGTCCTCGAAGGGACTGCGGCCGATGGCCGCGAAGGCCAGTACGGACCCCAGCGCGAACACGTCCGTCGCCACACCGATGCCGTGCGGCCCGGCGATCTGCTCGGGCGCCATGAACGCCGGGGTTCCGACCATGCTGCCGCTGCGGGTGAGGGCCCGGCTCTCCGCCACGGCCTTGGCGATACCGAAGTCGATCACCCGGGCGCCGTCGTCCGCCAACAGCACGTTCCCCGGTTTGAGATCCCGGTGCACCAGCCCTTGCCGGTGGATGTCGCGCAGCGCCTCCGCCAACTGCCCGGCCAGCCGCACGACGTCCGCCACCGGCAGCGGGCCACCGGAGCGTACCCGCGAGGCCAGCGACGCGGCGGGCACGTACTGGGTGGCCAGCCAGGGCGGATCGGCGTCGGGTGCCGCGTCCACCACGGACGCCGTGAACGCGCCGCTGACCTTGCGGGCGGCCGCCACCTCGCGCCGGAACCGGGCCCGGAAGTGGGGGTCGTCGGCGTACTCGGGGCGGATCACCTTCAGTGCCACCCGGCGCCCCGCGGGGCTGCGCGCCAGGTACACCACCCCCATGCCCCCGGACCCCAGCCGCCGTTCCAGGGTGAACCCCCCGATCTGCCGCACCGGGACAACATACCCAAGCCGCCCGGCCGCCGTTCCTCGAATCACCGGCGAGGGCGGCCCCGGCCGACGCGGGACGACCACACCTGTCACATGGCCCTCGAACGGCCGTGTTTCAAGTGCGTCTGTCTGGTCACTCGGTACGCAGGAGCCCCGATGAGCACGAGCGGGGACGAGGACACAAGGGACGGCCCGGCGGAACGAGCAGGCAGGAAGAGGTCGAATACTCGATGACTGACCCGAAGCAGCAGCAGCGTGACGCGTTTCGCGCGGAGGACCCGGCCGGGGGACCGCTCACCACCGACCAGGGGGTGGTCGTCGACCACACCGACGACTCGCTGCGCGCCGGCGACCGCGGTCCCACCCTGATGGAGGACTTCCACTTCCGCGAGAAGCTCACCCGCTTCGACCACGAACGGATTCCGGAGCGGGTGGTGCACGCCCGGGGCGCGGGCGCGTACGGCTACTTCGAGCCCTACGCCTCGTGCGCGGAGTTCACCAAGGCGGCCTTCCTCCAGGACCCGTCCGTCCGGACACCGGTCTTCGTGCGCTTCTCGACGGTGCAGGGCCCGCGCGGCTCCGCCGACACCGTCCGGGACGTCCGCGGCTTCGCGACGAAGTTCTACACCTCGGAAGGCAACTACGACCTCGTCGGGAACAACTTCCCGGTCTTCTTCATCCAGGACGGCATCAAGTTCCCGGACTTCGTCCACGCCGTGAAGCCCGAGCCGCACAACGAGATCCCCACCGGCGCCTCCGCGCACGACACCCTCTGGGACTTCGTCTCCCTGCAGCCGGAGACGCTCCACACCATCATGTGGCTGATGTCCGACCGGGCCATCCCGCGCAGCTACCGCATGATGCAGGGCTTCGGAGTGCACACCTTCCGGTTCGTGAACGCGGACGGGAAGGGCACGTTCGTGAAGTTCCACTGGAAGCCGAAGCTCGGCGTGCACAGCCTCGTCTGGGACGAGGCACAGGAGACGCAGGGCCGCGACCCGGACTTCAACCGCCGTGATCTGTGGGACACGATCGAAGCGGGGGACTTCCCGGAGTGGGAGCTGGGGGTGCAGCTCGTACCGGAGGAGGACGAGCACTCCTTCGACTTCGACCTCCTCGACGCCACCAAGATCATCCCGGAGGAGCTGGTACCCGTCCGGCCGATCGGCCGGATGGTTCTGAACCGCAACCCCGACAACTTCTTCGCCGAGACCGAACAGGTCGCCTTCCACACGGCGAACGTGGTGCCGGGCATCGACTTCACCAACGACCCGCTGCTCCAGGCCCGCAACTTCTCCTACCTCGACACCCAGCTGATCCGGCTCGGCGGACCGAACTTCGCCCAGATCCCCGTCAACCGGCCGGTGGCGCCCGTGCGCACCAACCAGCGCGACGGCTACCACCAGGGGAAGATCCACCGGGGCACGAACTACAGCCCCAACTCGCTGGGCGGCGGATGCCCGGCGCTCGCCACCGGCGATCCGGCGGCCTACCGCCATCTGACGGAACGCGTCGACGGCACCAAGATCCGCCGGCGCAGCCCGAGCTTCGACGACCACTACACCCAGCCCGCGCTGTTCTGGCACAGCATGGCCGACTGGGAGAAGCAGCACATCATCGACGCGTTCCGCTTCGAGCTGGGCAAGGTGTCGGCCAAGGAGGTACGGGCCCGCACCGTCGAGCAGCTCGCCCACGTCGACCACGACCTCGCCGTGGCCGTCGCGGCCGGCGTGGGCGTGGCCCCGCCGCGACAGGCACCCGACACCCCCCGCCCGGCCCCCTCGCCGGCACTGAGCTTCGAGAACAACCAGGGCGCCCCCTCCATCAGCACCCGCCAGATCGCCGTCCTCGTCTCCGACGGTGTCGACGCCGGCCAGGCGGCCGCGGTACGGGCCGCCCTGACCGCGCAGGGCGCCATCGTCGAACTCATCGCCCCGCAGGACGGCACGGTCACCGCCGCCGACGGCACCGAAACCGAAGTCGACCGGGCGCTGCCCACCGTCGCGTCGGTGCTGTACGACGCCGTGCTGCTGCCCGCCGGAGGACTCGACCCCACCCCCCTCCACGCCGACACCGCACGCCGCTTCATCCGGGACGCCTACCGGCACGGCAAGGCGATCGGCGCGACCGGCTCCGCCGTACGGGACCTGGCCGCGCTGCTCCCGGACGACCTGCGGACGGCATCGGAGGCGGGCGAGTCCGTCGCCGACCGCGGCGTGGTGACCTGCGACGACGCGAACGGGGACTTCCCGAGGGCCTTTGCCGAGGCCGTCGCCGCCCACCGCCACTGGGACCGCCCGCCGCTCACCGGCTGAGGAGCCGCGGCCGCCCGCCGACGCCGCCCTCCCCGTTCCCCGCCGCCCCCCGAAGGAGATGATCCGCAGTGCGGGCCACCGTCTGGCACGGCAAGCGCGACGTCCGGATCGACCAGGTCCCGGACCCCGTGATCCAAGAACCCACCGACGCCGTCATCCGTATCACCTCGACCGGGTTGTGCGGCTCCGACCTGCACTTGTACGAGGTGCTCACCCCGTTCATGACGCCCGGCGACATCCTCGGCCACGAGCCGATGGGCATCGTGGAAGAGACCGGATCCCAGGTGCCGGGCCTGTCGCCCGGCGACCGGGTCGTGGTCCCCTTCCAGATCGCCTGCGGCAGCTGTGTGATGTGCGGGGGCGGCCTCCCCACCCAGTGCGAGACCACCCAGGTCCGCGAACACGGCATGGGCGCCCAGCTGTTCGGCTACACCAAGCTCTACGGTGCCGTACCCGGCGCCCAGGCCGAATACCTCCGGGTGCCGCAGGCACAGTTCGGCCCGATCAAGGTGCCGCACGGGCCGAGCGACGACCGGTTCGTCTACCTCTCCGACGTCCTGCCCACGGCCTGGCAGGCCGTGCGGTACGCCGGTGTGGAGCCGGGCGGCAGCATCGCGGTCCTCGGGCTCGGCCCCATCGGGACGATGGCCTGCAGGGTCGCCCGGCACCTGGGTGCCGGGCGGGTGATCGGCATCGATCACGTGCCCGACCGGCTGGAGCGGGCACGCCGCGACGGCTTCGACGTCTTCGACCTGGAGGACTTCGACCACGAGAGCGACCTCCTGACCGCCGTCCGTGACCTCACCGACGGCCGGGGCCCCGACGCGGTCGTCGACGCGGTGGGCACCGAGGCCCACGGCAGCCCCGCCGGCCGGCTCGCCCAGCAGGCCGCCGGTCTGATGCCGCCACGCTGGGCGGAGAAGCTCATGCACAAGGCCGGCGTGGACCGCATGAGCGCCCTCCACCTGGCCATCGCCCTGGTGCGCCGCGGCGGCACCATCTCCATCAGCGGTGTGTACGGCGGCATGACCGACCCGATGCCCATGCTCACCCTCTTCGACAAGCAGATCCAGCTCCGGATGGGCCAGGCCAACGTCCGCCGCTGGACGGACGAGATCCTCCCGCTCCTCACCGACGAGGACGTCCTCGGCGTCGACACCTTCGCCACCCACCACCTCCCCCTCGACGAGGCACCACAGGCCTACGAGCTGTTCCAGAAGAAGACCGACGGCGTGCTGAAAATCCTTCTGCACCCGTGACCACTTCCTCGGACGATCACACGGCTCCCGTCGCGCGGGAGAGCCCGCCGCACGGGAGCGCACGGGAGAAGGAGCCCCCATGCAACGCCCCGCACCCCACCACCGCCCCTTTGACGGGCTGTCCGCCGTGGTCACCGGCGGCTCCCGCGGTCTGGGCCTGCTCATGGCACGTCAGCTGCTGGCACGCGGGGCCACCGTCACCATCGCGGCCAGGGACGCGGCGGAACTGGCCGACGCCGAGTCGATCCTCACCGGGACCGGCCCGGCGGACCGCGTCCACGGCGCGGTCTGCGACGTACGCGACCAGGCCGCCGTACGGGACCTCTTCGCCGAGGTCGCCGCCCGGCACGGAAGCGTGGACCTCACCATCGCCAACGCGGGTGTCATCCAGGTGGCGCCCTGGGAATCGGTGGGCACCCAAGGCTTCCGGGACGCCATGTCCACGATCTTCGAGGGGGCGCTCAACACCGCGGCCGAGGCCCTGCCGCACCTGCGGCGCAGCCGGGCCGGCGGGCGGCTGGCGCTCATCGGTTCCGTCGGCGGTCTGGTCGCCGTCCCACACCTCCTGCCGTACTCGTGCGCCAAGTCGGCCGTGGCGGCGCTGGCGGAGGGCCTGCGCGCGGAGGAGACATCGCGCGGCGTCACGGTGACCGCCGTCCACCCCGGACTGATGCGCACCGGCTCCCACCTGCACGCCCGCTTCGCCGGAGCCGCCGAGCGGGAATTCGCCTGGTTCTCCGCGCTCGCGGGCGCGCCCCTGGTCTCCATGGACGCGGAGCGGGCCGCCGAACGCATCGTCTCCGGCATCGAGCGCCGCCGGCCCCGTATCGTCCTGACCCCCGCCGCCCGGCTCGCCGCGACCGCCCACGGACTCGCCCCGGCGACCACCACCCGTCTCCTGTCGGTCTTCGCCCGCACCCTGCCGCGCCCCGACGGCGGGCGGAGCGAGACCGTCGAGGGCCACACCCTCGACACCCCGCCCGCCGGGCCCGTGCCCCGGCTGCGCCGTGCCCTGAGCGCGCTCAACGACAAGGCCGCCGACCGCTTCAACCAGCGCGGCCACGACCGGCCCTCGGCCGCCGGGCCCCCGGCCGGCTGAGACGGGCGGGGGCCCGCCGCGACCGGTGGGGTCCGGCGGGAACCGGCCGTCCGGGCTAATACCGGCGGAGGACGGTTCGGCCGGGCCAAGGGGGGAACCCGGTCTGCCATGCCACCCCTTTCTCCCCCTTCCGAGCCCGCCCCCGAGCCCCCCGGCACCGCGGAATCCCACTGGATGGCCACGGCACCCGCCGGCACCCACCCTCCCCTGACCGCCGACCTCGAGGTCGACGTCGTCGTCATCGGCGGCGGCATCGCGGGACTGAGCGCCGCCTGGGAACTGGTGGACGCCGGCCGCTCGGTGGCCGTCCTGGAGGCCGACCGGCTGGCCGCGGGCGTCAGCGGCCACACCACCGCCAAGGTGACGGCCCTGCACACCCTCGTCTACGGCACCTTGCGCCGCACCCGGGGGAGCGAGGCGGCCCGGCTGTACGCGCGCTCCCAGCAGGAAGCCGTCGAACGGGTCGCGGAGATCACCGCCGCCCTCGGAGCGGACTGCGAGCTGGAACGCCTCGCGGCCTACACCTACGTCACCGACCCGGGAGCACGCGAAAGCGTCCGGGCCGAGGCCGAGGCGGCCCGCGAGGCGGGGCTCCCCGCGACCTACGTCGAGGAGACCGGGCTGCCCTTCCCCGTCGCCGGCGCGGTCGAGGTGGCGGACCAGGCCCAGTTCCACCCGCGCAAATACCTGCTCGCCCTCGCCGAGGACATCCGCGCCCGGGGCGGACGGATCCACGAACGCACCCGCGTCACCGGGCTGACCGAAGGCACACCGTGCCGCGTCACGACCGAGGACGGGACCGTCGTCACCGCGCGTGACGTCGTCGTCGCCACGCACTACCCGGTCTTCGACCGCGCACTGCTGTTCACCCGGCTCTCGCCCCGCCGTGAACTCGTCGTCGCGGCCCCCATCCCCGCCGATCTCGACCCCGGCGGCATGTACATCACCCAGGAGTCGGGCAAACGGTCCGTGCGGACCGCACCCTATACCGACGGGCAACGCCTGCTGATCGTCACCGGTGAAGGCTTCACCCCCGGAGCGGGAGGCGTCACCGAACGCTACGAGAAGCTGGCCGGCTGGACCCGCGAACACTTCCCCGGAACCGAGATCGTCCGGCACTGGGCCGCCCAGGACAACGACTCCACCGACACCGTCCCCCTCGTCGGCCCCTTCCACCCGGGCGCCCGGCACACCTATGTCGCCACCGGCTTCGGCGGCTGGGGGATGAGCGGCGGCGTCATGGCCGGCCGGCTGCTGGCGGACCTCATCACCGGCCGCGCCCCCTCGTGGGCCGGCCTGTACGACCCCCGGCGGCTGTGGAGCACCCTGCGCGAGGCTCCCGCCTTCCTCAAACACCAGGCGGAGGTCGGCCGGCACTTCCTGGGCGACCGGCTCAGGCCCACCCACGTGGACTCCATCACGGACGTCGCGCCCGGTACCGGAGCCCTCGTCCGGGTGAAGGGCCGCCGGTGCGCGGTCTACCGGCAGGACGACGGCACCCCGCGCGTCCTGTCCGCCCGCTGCACCCACATGGGCTGCCTGGTCGCGTTCAACGCCGCCGAGCGGACCTGGGAGTGCCCCTGCCACGGCTCGCGCTTCGACACCGACGGAACCCTCCTCCAAGGGCCCGCCACCAGCCCGTTGACCGAATACGCCGTCGAGGACGACCTCGCCCACGACCCGGAGGAGGGCTGAACCGTGTGCCCTCAGGCGCATCCCGCGACCCCCCACGAGGAACGTGGCGACACGCGTCCCCGCGCGGCCGTCTTCGACGTCGACGGCACGCTCGTGGACACCAACTACCTGCACACCGTCTGCTGGTGGGAGGCGTTCCGCCAAGCGGGCCACCACGTCGCCATGACCGACATCCAGCACACCGTCGGCATGGGCTCCGGCCGGCTCCTGGAACGGCTGCTCGGTGCCGACCGCGACACCGACGAGGACGAGACCATCAGCACGGCGCACAAGGTCCTGTACGCCACGTGGTTCGACCGGCTGCCCGCCCTGAACGGGGCGGCCGAGCTGCTGCGCGCCCTCGCCGCCCGCGACTGGCGGGTCGTCCTCGCCACCTCCGCGCAGGGATCGGAACTCACCGCGCTGCGCCGGGCCATCGACGCCGACGACGCCATCCTCGACGCCACCAGTGCCGACGACGTCGAAGCCACCAAACCCGCCCCCGACCCGGTGCTCCAGGCACTCGAACAGGCCGGCGTGGAGCCCGAGCGGGCGGTGTTCGTGGGCGACACGGTCTGGGACGTGCGGGCGTCGCGGCGGGCGGGAGTGGGGTGCGTCGCGCTGCTGACCGGCGGCATCGGCGAGGCCGAATTGCGGGAGGCGGGAGCACTGGCCGTCTACCGCGACCCCGCCGCCCTGCTCGCGGGGCTGGACGACAGCCCGTTCGGCCGGATCCCGTGAACGCCCGGACCCGCGACCCCGCGAACCGCCGGAACCTCCCTGAACCGCGGGCACCTTCCTACGGGTGAAGCCCCGTATCGCGGGTAGGCGGACGCCCGAAGAGACGGCAGTCGAGAGGAGCCCGAACATGCTGATGGCCCACCCCGCAGTGCTGGCCGACCTGATCGCGGAGTACGAGACCCTCCGTGCCCTCGGCGCCGAGAAGGGCGGGGAAGAGGTGCGCCGGCGTATGGAGGACGTCTCCTACACGCTGTGCGTGTCCACGGGAACCCGTGACGTGGACGCCGCCCTGATCGCGGCCCGCCACCGGCTTCCCGGGGCCCGGACCCTGGACGACTCCGTCCTCAGCGCCTGACCCCGTGCGAGAGCGGCCCGTCCGAGGAGAGCGAACCGGTGCCGCGCTCCGAGCGCTGAGGCTCCGGGGCACGGGACGGGCACGCGCGAAGGGAGCTTCACGGTGACCATCGTTGTCACAACACCCACGGGACACGTGGGATCGCGGGTGGTACGGCTGTTGATCCAGGCGGGTGTCCGGCCCCGGGTGCTCGTGCGGGATCCGGCGCGCCTGGACGCACGGACCCGTGGCGGTGTCGAGGTGCGGTGCGGCGATCTCACCGACGCCGGCTTCGTGCGCGGGGCCACCTCCGGAGCACGCACCGTCTTCTGGGTCGACCCCACACCGCACACGGTCGAGGAGCCGGTCGAAACGTCACAGCGCACCGCCGCCGCCCTCGCCGACTCCGCCCGCGCCGGGGAGGTGGCGCGGATCGTGTTCCTGAGCAGTGTGGGGGCGGAGAAGCGGCACGGGGTGGGCCACATCGACGGTCTGGCCCGGATCGAGGAACTCTTCGACGCCACCGGCGCCGACGTCCTTCATCTGCGCTGCGGCTACTTCTTCACCAACCTCCTGCTCGGCGTGGACGAACTGCGCCAGGGGGTGCTGACGACCGCGGCCGACCCCGACCGGCCCATGGCGTGGGTCGACCCCCGCGACATCGGCGAGGTGGCCGCCGCCCGACTGCTCCACGACGGCTGGCACGGCCGGGTGGTCCAGGGCGTCCACGGACCCGAAGACCTGACGTTCAATCAGGTCGCGCGGATCCTCACCGAGGCAGTGGGGCGCCCCATTCGCCTCCGGTCCGTCACCGACGACGACGTGCGCTCCCAGCTCGGCTCGGCCGGCCTGCCGCCGAAGGCGGTGGAGGGCATCGTCGGCATGCTGGCCGGAACGCGCGGCCTCGTGCCGGAGCAGCCCCGTGATGTGACCACCACGACCCCCACCCCTTTGAAGGCCTGGGCCTACACCCACCTCCGGCCCCTGCTCGCGGGCTGAGCCCGGCCCGCCGGTGCGATCCGCTCACGGACCCCACAGGCCGGCCCGGTGTGCGGAGCGGAGGTGGGTCGGTTCAGTCGGTGGACAGGGCTTCGAGCAGGTCCCCCACCTGGCGGTCCGGCAGGGCGCGGGCGACATCGGCCAAGGCCACCATGCCGACCAGCCGGTGGCCGTCGATGACCGGCAGCCGGCGGACCTTGTGCGCACCCATGGTCCGCAGGATCTCCCCGGCGTCGTCGTCGGCACCGATGGTGACGGCTTCGCCCTGGGCGAGTTCCCCCGCGGTCACCTGCCCGGGGTCCTTGCCCTGGCCGAGGACCTTCACCACGATGTCCCGGTCGGTGAGCACCCCCTTGAGCCGGTCGTCGCTGCCGCAGATCGGCAACGCCCCCACTCCCAGCCGGCTCATCTGCTTCGCCGCCGACAGGACACTGTCCTCGGCCCCGACGCACTCCGCGCCCTCGGTCATGATCTCTCGCGCCGTTGTCACATCTGCTCCCTGCGGTCGACGGCACCTCACCACCGAGGCGCCGTCGGTATCCATACCTCGCCCCTTGAGGAGGCCCGGGCTTCGGGCCGGGCTTCACCCGTCCGGCTCCGCCGCCCGGCCCCGTCGACCGGACGGCCGCGCTTGCGGCCTTCCCGGTGAGAACAGGCAAAACGCGGGCTCGTGGGGTGCGTGCGGGAGCCGCTCCTGATACTCGTACGCCATGACAACCCCCAGCATGGACCCCGATCCTGACAAGACCCCCGGACTGGAGCCGGGCGGGGGTGTGCCTCCGGGGGAGACGCCGCCCGCCGAAGGCAGCACCTCGGAATCCGGCCCCTTCGAACGGCACAACCCCACGACCGGGTGGGCGAAGATGCCCGTGGCGGTGCTGGTGCTGCTCGTCCTGCTGGTGGCCGGCCTCTTCGCCGCGATGGCGGTGGCCCTCCTGAGGGACTGAAAAGGCGGCCCGCCGCCCCGGACCACCACCGCCCCGGACCACACCACACCGAACCACACCGCACCGACCGGGGCGCGGCAGCGGCGTCAGGCGGTGGCGGCCAGGGTGGCCGGCTGCGCGGGCACGGGAACGGGGATGGGCACGGGGCCGGCCGCCACGGACGGCTCGGCGGCGCGAGCGGTGCGGCCGCGGTGGTGCAGGGCCCCCGCGGTGATGGCGAGGGCGATCACGAGACCACCGGAAACCAGGGTTCCGCGCGGGCCCGCGAGTTCCATCAGGAGGCCGAGGAGGGGCGGCCCCATGAGCCCCCAGACGGTGCTGGCGCTGCGCCACACCCCCAGCACACGGCCCCGTAGATGGGGCGGGGGATCGGTCTGCAGGACGGTGGTGCCGGCGGTGTCGGAGACCGACTCGATCACGGCCATGGGCAGGACGAGGACGAGCAGCATGGTCAGCGACGGGGAGAACCCGGCGACGGCCTGGAGAAGGCCTCCGGCGGCGGCGAGCGCGGCGACCAGACGCACGGAGGGGCTGCGCAGCCGGGCCGCGAGGACCGCGCCGACGGTACCGCCGACGGCCAGCACGGTGGAGACGGTGCTGTAGGCACCCGCACCGGCGTGCAGGGGGCCGGCGACGAGGACGGCGAGGGTCAGGGCGTAGTTGCGCCCGAAGATCGCGCTCAGGCCGGTGACCGCGGCGAGCGCGACCAGCCGGGGACGCTTGAGGAAGAAGGCCAGGCCTTCGCGGGCCCCGGTGCCCTGGCGAGTGCGGCGTCCACCGGCCCGCTCACGAGCCGGCTCAGTTGCCTGCTCGGGGTCCGGCGTGACCGGGGCGGCGGCGAGCCGGGCTTCCGGGGAGGGGCGGAGGAAGGGGATGACGGCCGCGACGAAGAGGAAGGACAGGCCGTTGGCCGCGTAGGCCGAGGCGGTACCGAGGAAGGCCGTGGCGATACCGGCCAGGGCGGTGCCGAGGAGCCGGCCCGCGCTGTGGACGAGGGAGCCGACCGCGATGGCGGAGGGCACGTCCTTGGTGGGCACGAGGTCGTTGCCCAACAGCGCGCACGCCGGTCCGTCGATGGTGGCGATGAGTCCGGTGACGGCCGCCAGGCCCATCAGAATGCCCACGTTGAGTTCGCCGAAAGCCACCAGGGCGGCGGTGGTGAAGGCGATCAGGCCGAGCACGGCCTGGCTCACCGCGGCGGTCAGTTTGCGCGGCCAGCGGTCCACGGCGGCGCCGCCCAGGAGGCCCATGAGCAAGCCGGGGGCGACCTGGACGGACAGCGACAGCCCCGTGGCGGCGGCGGAACCGGTGATCTGCAGGACCAGCAGGTTCTGCACGGTCAGCTGCATCCACGTGCCGGCGTTGGACACGAGGTTGGCGAGCGACCACCAGCGCATGCTGCGATGGCGCAGGGAACGCCACGGGGCGTGACCCCCGCCGGCGGCACGGCGGGGGAGCCGGGCGAGCGGGGAACGGCGGACGGCGGCTGCGTCCGGGGACACCGCCGGTGACGGCACGGCTGTGGTGGGCGCGGGAGCGGAAGAAGGCACGGCGAAACGACTTCGTGAAGAGCCCAGCAGGCTCGAAAGGTGGATGCGGGCCGTACGAAGGGCACCGGCGGCGGTGCGCGGTGCCCTCGCGGACGTCAGACGTCCGGCGGCCGCCCGACGAGCGGGACGGCTGCCGGTGACGGCGACGTCCCATCGTCACAGACTCCGGCCCCCGGCGCAGTGGTGATCAAGGAAATTGGATCTTCGGGGCCTCTCGTGGCCTTACGGGACAAGGGGCCGGGCCGCCGGGTGGGCTTGCTCACACGGCCGGACCAGGCCTGTGGTATCGCGGGAACGTCCCGCCGCGGAACCGCACCATGGCCCACCGGGCGCCGGAAGCTCGCCGTCCCGTCGGCGGGCGGCCGCCAGGGTACGCGGCGAGCGGGATTCCGCACGGCGGCCCGGGCCGTTGGGGTGCATGCGCCGGCTTGTCCGATTGCCGGACGCGGGCGGGGGTACTTCGAGGGCTGCCGCCCGGTGGCACCCGGGTACCGCCGGCAAGGCACCGGCCGCCCCGGCCCGCCCGGGTGTGGGCCACCCGACGGGACTCGACGGGTGGCCATGTTCTCGGGGACGAGTGAGGAGAGGTCCTATGGCTTCGGTTTCCGTTCCCCGGTGGGAGCACGTAGTGGTGACCGGCGGGTCCGGCTTCGTGGGCTCGCATCTGTGTACCGCGCTGGTGGCACAGGGGAGCGCGGTCACCTGCGTCGACGACTTCTGTACCGGTTCCGCGCGGAACGTGGACCACCTGCGCGGACACACCGGTTTCACCCTGGTCGAGGCCGATGTCTGCGAGCCGTTCGAGATACCCCGGCCACCCGATCTGGTGCTGCACTTCGCTTCCCCGGCCTCGCCCGCCGACTACCTGCGGCTGCCGCTGCATACGCTGGAGACCGGCAGCCTGGGCACCCGTAACGTCCTCGCGCTCGCCCGGCGGCACGGGTCCCGGTTCGTGCTCGCCTCGACGTCCGAGGTCTACGGCGACCCCCAGCAGCACCCGCAGAGCGAGCGGTACTGGGGGCACGTCAACCCCGTGGGCCCGCGCAGTGTGTACGACGAGGCCAAGCGGTTTTCGGAGGCGCTGGTGACCGCGGAGGCGGCCGTGCACGGCACCAACACCGCGATCGTACGGCTGTTCAACACCTACGGGCCGCGGATGCGCGGTCACGACGGACGGGCGGTGCCCACCTTCATCTCCCAGGCATTGGCGGGAGAGCCGCTGACGGTCACCGGTGACGGACGCCAGACACGGTCGCTGTCGTATGTCGACGACACCGTGCGCGGCATCCTCGCCATGGCGGCCTCCGAGCTGCGGGGGCCGGTCAACATCGGCAACCCGGACGAGATCAGCATGCTGGAACTGGCCCGCACCGTCATCGAGTTGACGGGCTCTTCCTCCACCATCCGCTTCATCGACCGGCCCACCGACGACCCCTGTGTGCGCTGCCCGGACATCACCTTGGCGCGGGGCAAGCTGCAGTGGGAGCCCCGGATCCCGGCCGTCGAGGGGCTGGCCCGGCTCATCAGCTGGTTCCGGGAGCAGCGCCCGGCCTGACTCCCACCCCGACCACCCGGCCGCCACCGGGCGGGACACGCGCGCCGACACGGGCCGTCCCCGGAGCCGGCGGGGCGGGGACAGAGCACGAAAGGGGCTCTCGACCATGCGTATTCTCGGAATCAACGCACTCTTCCACGATCCCGCCGCCGCCTTGGTGATCGACGGGCGGACCGTCGCCGCCGCCGAGGAGGAACGCTTCTCCCGGCGCAAACACGGAAAGCGCCCGGTGCCCTTCTCCGCCTGGGAGATGCCGGGGCAGGCCGCCTCCTGGTGTCTGAGCCAGGCCGGGCTGCGCCCCCAGGACCTCGACGCCGTCGCCTATTCCTTCGACCCGGGCCTCTCCCGCCCCGCCGACGCGCTCGGACTGCACGACCCGTGGGACCACGTGCGGCTGATGTACGCCCGGGAGGCCCCCGGGCTCCTCGCCGAGGCGCTGCCCGGCCTGGACGCGGACCTGGTGCGTTTCGTACCGCACCACATGGCCCACGCCGCGTCCGGCGCCTTCGCCGCCCCCGGCGCCGAGTCCTGTTCGGTCCTGGTCCTGGACGGGCGGGGCGAGGCCACATCCCACCTCGCGGCCCGCCGCACGGGCAACCGGCTGGAGCCCCTCCACGGGCAGGAACTGCCGCACTCCCTGGGGCTGGTCTACGAGGAACTCACCCAGCACCTGGGCTTCCTGCGCTCCAGCGACGAGTACAAGGTGATGGCTCTGGCTTCCTACGGCACCCCACGGATGCGGACCGAACTGCGCCGCTACGTGCACGCCACCGGTGACGGCGGGTTCCGTGCCGCCGGGGTGCCGTGGGAGGAGTTGTGCCGGGCCCGGCGCGCGGGGGAGGCATGGACCCAGGAGCACGCAGATCTGGCCGCCAGCACCCAGGCGGTCCTGGAGGAAACCCTGCTGGACCTCGCCCGCTGGCTGCACGGCCGCACACACGACTCGGTGCTCACCCTGGCCGGCGGGGTGGCGCTCAACTGCGTCGCCAACTCCCGGCTGGCCCGCGAGAGCCCCTTCGCCCGGGTGTGGGCACAGCCGGCCTCCGGCGACGCCGGAACGGCACTGGGCGGAGCCCTGTTGCTGGCGGCCGACGCCGGCCGCACACCGGAACCCCCTGCCGGTGCCGACCTGGGGCGCGGCTGGTCCGACGCGGAGCTGGAGGCCTGGCTCAAGACCGCCCAGGTGCCCTACGAACGGTCGGCCGACATCGCCGAGACCGTGGCCCGGGCCCTGGCCGAGGACGCGATCGTCGCCTGGTTCCAGGGCCGGGCGGAGTTCGGCCCCCGCGCCCTGGGCCACCGCTCCCTGCTGGCCCACCCGGGGCGGGTGGGCAATCTGGAGCGGCTCAACGACGTGAAGGGACGGGAACAGTTCCGGCCCGTGGCCCCCATGGTGCTGGCCGAACGGGCCGCCGAGATCTTCGACGGGCCGCTGCCGAGCCCGTACATGCTCTTCGTCCATGATGTGGACCCCCGGTGGCAGGACCGGATCCCCGCCGTGGTGCACGTGGACGGCACCGCCCGGATCCAGACCGTCGACTCGGCCACCGAACCGCTGGTGGCCCGGATGCTGGGCGCCTTCGAACGGCTCACCGGACTGCCGGTGGTCGTCAACACGAGCCTGAACACCGCCGGCCGCCCCATGGTCGACGACCCGCGCGACGCGCTGGAATGCTTCGGCTCCGCCCCCGTCGACCTCCTGGCCATGGGCCCCTTCGTCATCCGCCGCGGCGAGTTCTTCGCCGCGAGCCGCTCCGGCGCGGCCGCCACCGTCCAGCACCCCGAGACGGCGCGGGCCGTGGAAACCACCGAGCCCGCGCCGGACGCCACCCGCCCCCAGGAGAAGGGATGCCTGCGGTGACCGACACCCCGGCCCACCTCGATGCCACCCCCGCGGCCCCGCACGAAGGGTTCGCGGTGGTGATCCCGACCCTGGGCCGCCCCAGCCTGACCGACTGCCTGCGGGCCCTGGCCGAGGGCCAGGGCCCGCGCCCCGGGCGGATCGTGCTCGTCGACGACCGGCCACTGCGCGACTGCACCCCGCTGCCCGTGAGCGTGCCCGCGTCGCTGCGCGACCTGGTGCACGTCGTACCCGGCTGCGCCGCGGGGCCGGCCGCCGCCCGCAACGCGGGGTGGCGGACGGCACGCGAGCCGTGGATCGCGTTTCTCGACGACGACGTCGTGCCCGGCCCCACCTGGCCGGCCGATCTCGCCGCCGATCTCGCGTCGGCCGGCGCCGGCACCGCCGCCGTCGAGGCCCGGGTCACGGTCCCCCTGCCCCCCGACCGCCGGCCGACGGACTGGGAACGCACCACGGCGGGCCTGGCCGACGCCCGGTGGATCACCGCCGACATGGCCTACCGGCGCACCGCCCTGGAAGCGGTCGGCGGCTTCGACGAACGGTTCCCCCGGGCCTTCCGAGAGGACGCCGACCTGGCGTTGCGAGTGATCGACGCGGGCTGGACCATCAGCCGCGGCCACCGCAGCTCCACCCACCCCGTCCGCCCGGCCGACCGCTGGGTCTCGGTGCGGACCCAGGCGGGCAACGCGGACGACGTGCTGATGAACCGGCTGCACGGCCGCTCCTGGTGGGCCCGGGCCGGTGCCCCCCGCGGCCGGCTGCCCGTCCATCTGATGGTCACCGCCGCCGGAGCGCTCGCGGCGGCCGGGGCCGCCGCGAGCCGGCCCCGGGCGGCGGCCGGCTGCGCGGCACTGTGGCTGGCCGGCACCGCCGAATTCGCCTGGGCCCGCATCGCACCGGGCCCGCGCACCCGGCAGGAGGTGGCTGTCATGGCCGCCACCAGTGCGCTCATCCCGCCCGTCGCCGTCTTCCACTGGCTGCGGGGCCTGGCCCGCCACCACCGCGCCGCCCCCTACCGGCCGCCCGCCCCCGACCGGACCGGGTGGCGGCTCCCGGACGCGGAACCGCCGCGGCCCGGGCGGGTCGTGTACGCCTCCGCTGCGAGGCGGTGTCCGCAAACGCCGGACGAGCTTGGTCTGGGCTGAGCCGGGCCGCTGCCGCGGCGGGCCGTGTCGCCCGCACCTCCGCTGCGCGGCGGTGTCCTCAATCGCCGGACGGGCTGCTGTGCTGTGTCCTCAAACGCCGGACGGGCTGCTGTGCTGTGTCCTCAAACGCCGGACGGGCTTGATATGGCTGGGCTCAGCCCGAACCAAGCCCGTCCGGCGATTGAGGACGCGCCCGCAGGGCGCCCCGCCGCCGCAGGCGGCAAAGACGGCCCGCAGCCAAAAGTCCGCCGGCCAGGCGAGAGGCGCTCGCCGCCGCAGGCGGCAAAGACGGCCCGCAGTCAAAAGGTCCGTCGGCCAGGCGAGAGGTGACCCGCCACCGAAAGTAACCGATTTGCCCCGTTTAGTACGTACTCGCCGGGGATACCCGGGGTAGGTGCTCACAACTCCCGCTCCGCAGACACCGACCGACCCGGCCGACGGCGGCCCGTGGCTGTTCCCCGCGTGTCCGCCCGCCGGCGCCCCGGTCCTGCCACGCCGTACGGCGTGGCCGCAGGCGGTGCTCTTCGACCGGGACGGCACGCTCATCGAGGACGTGCCCTACAACGGTGACCCCCGCCGGGTGCGCCTGATGCCCCGGGCCCGTGAGGCGGTCGCCGCCGTCCGCTCGTGGGGCGTACCGGTAGGAGTGGTGAGCAATCAGTCGGGCGTCGCCCGGGGACTGCTGGACCACCGGCGGGTGAGCGCCGTCCAGCGGCGCGTCGAGACGCTGCTCGGCCCCTTCGCCGTATGGGCCGTGTGCCCGCACGGCCCCGGCGACGGATGTGCCTGCCGCAAACCCGCCCCCGGCCTGATCCACGCCGCGTGCCGGCGACTGGGCGCCGACCCCCGCCGGGTGGCCGTGATCGGCGACATCGGCGCGGACCTGGCGGCCGCCCGTGCCGCCGGCGCCCGGGGCGTCCTCGTCCCCACGCCCGTCACCCGCGGGGAGGAGATCGACGCCGCCCCCGAACGGGCCCCGGACCTGCTGGCAGCGGTCCGCGCACTCCTGCCGGACGAGGACGCCGGCCCCGGCCCCGAACGCCGGTCCGGCGGCGCCGTCCCGCCGGGGGACGGGCCCGCGCGGGTCGGCCCCGGCCCGGCCGGGGAGGGCTCATGGTGACGGCGCGCGCCCGGACCCTGGTGGTACGGCTCGACAGCGCCGGCGACGTGCTGCTGGCCGGGCCGGCGGTCCGCGCCGCCGCGGCGGGTTCCCGGCACACCGCCCTGCTGTGCGGGCCCCAGGGCGAAGCCGCCGCCCTGCTGCTGCCCGGCGTCGACGAGATCCTGCGGCACGAGGCCCCCTGGGTCGGCCTCACACCCCCACCGGTCCGGCGTGCGGCCATCGAGGCACTCGTCGACACGATCGCCGCCCGCCGCTTCGACCGGGCACTGATCCTCACCTCGTACCACCAAAGCCCCCTGCCCACCGCCCTCCTGCTGAAAATGGCGGGCGTCCCCTGGATCGCCGCGGACAGCGAGGACTACCCGGGCTCGCTGCTCGACCTGCGCCACCACCGCGCACCCCACCAGCACGAGGCCCGCGCCGCCCTCGCCCTCGCCGAAGCGGCCGGCATGCGGCTGCCCCCCGGCGACGACGGCACCCTGCGGATCGAGGGAATGCGGCCGAGCGCCCGGCTGACCGGCGCGGGCCCCTACCTCGTTCTCCACCCCGGCGCCGCGGTGCCCGCCCGTGCCTTCAGCGCCGCCCGTGCCGCCCGCGCCGTCGCCGCCCTGGCGACGGCCGGCCACCGCGTCGTGGTCACCGGCGGCCCCGGCGAACGGCGACTCACCGCGGCCGTCGCCGGACGCCACGCCCTGGACCTCGGCGGACGCACCACGTTCCCCGAACTCGCCGCCGTGCTCGCCGGAGCCCGCGCCGCCATCGTCGGCAACACCGGCCCGTCCCACCTTGCCGCCGCCGTCGGCACCCCCGTCATCTGTCTGTTCGCCCCCGTCGTACCGGCCCACCGCTGGGCCCCCTACGGGGTGCCGCACATCCTCCTCGGCCGCCAGGACGCCGGCTGCGCCGGCAGCAGAGCCCGTGTCTGCCCCGTCCCGGGCCACCCCTGCCTGGACTCGGTCACCGATGCCGAACTCCTCGACGCCGTCGACTCCCTGCTCCACCGCGACCACACCCGCGACGACCGCCCCGGCCGCCATGTTCACCACGGCCCCGCACCCGACCCCGGCCCCGGTTCCGACCGGGGCCCCGACCAGGAGGTCACCGTATGAACATCCTGCTGTGGCACGTGCACGGATCGTGGACGACCGCGTTCGTCCAGGGACCGCACACCTACCTCGTTCCCGTCACCGCCGACCGCGGTCCCGACGGGCTGGGCCGGGCCGTCACCTACCCCTGGCCGGAGTCGGTGCTGGAGCTGACCCCCGAGCAACTGCGGGACACCGACATCGACCTCGTCGTCCTCCAGCGGCCCCACGAGGGGGAACTGGCCGAACGCTGGCTCGGCCGCCGCCCCGGCCGGGACATACCGGCGGTCTACCTGGAACACAACGCCCCCCACGGCGCGATACCCGACACCCGTCACCCCTGTGCCGACCGTGACGACCTCACCCTCGTTCACGTCACCCACTTCAACCGGCTGTTCTGGGACAACGGCACCACCCGCACCACCGTGATCGAGCACGGCGTCGTCGACCCCGGCCACCTCTACACCGGGCAGCTCGCCAGGGCCGCCGTCGTCGTGAACGAGCCCGTCCGGCGCGGCCGTACCACCGGTACCGACCTGCTGCCCGCCCTCGGCGGGGCCGTCCCCCTCGACGTGTTCGGCATGGGCACCGAACACCTCGCCCGGCACCTGGGCCTCCCGGCGGCCCAGTGCCGCAGCGCCGATCTGCCACAGAGCCGGCTGCACGCCGAGATGGCCCGGCGGCGCCTGTATCTGCACCCCGTGCGCTGGACCTCCCTGGGCCTGTCCCTGCTGGAAGCCATGCACCTGGGCATGCCCGTGGTCGCCCTGGCCACCACCGAAGTCGTCGAAGCGGTGCCCGCGGGCACCGGTGTGCTCTCCACCCGCCCCGAGGCCCTGGCCGCCGCCGCCCGCCGCTACCTCGACGACCCCCAGGCCGCCGCCGAGGACGGGGCGCGTGCCCGCGGCGCGGCCCTGGCCCGCTACGGACTCAAACGCTTCCTGCGCGACTGGGAACACCTCATCGAGGAGGTGAGCCGATGACCATCTCACGCCCCGCCGCGACGGTGCCGCGCACCATCGCGCTGGTCTCCGAACACGCCAGCCCCCTCGCGGCCCTGGGCGGCGTCGACGCCGGGGGACAGAACGTCCACGTCGCCCACCTCTCCGCCGCCCTCGCCGACCGCGGCCACCACATCACCGTCTACACCCGGCGGGACGACCCCCAGCTGCCCGAACGGGTACCGCTGCGACCGGGCGTCGACGTCTGCCACGTACCCGCGGGCCCGCCCCGGCACGTCCCCAAGGACGAACTCCTGCCGCACATGGAGCACTTCGCGCGTTTCCTGATACGGCAGTGGCGTCAGGACCCGCCCGACATCGTGCACTCCCACTTCTGGATGTCGGGCCTCGCCGCCCTGACCGCCACCCGCGAACTCGGTCTGCCGCTGGTGCACACCTACCACGCCCTCGGCACCGTCAAGCGCCGTCACCAACGGCACGAGGACACCAGCCCTCCCGCCCGCATCGCCGTGGAGAGAACACTGGGGCGGCACTGCGACCGCGTCATCGCCACCTGCCGCGACGAGGTCCGGGAACTGGCCGCCATGGGCGTGCCCCGCCGGCACACGGTCATCGTCCCCTGCGGTGTGGACCCCTCGGTCTTCACCCCCTACGGGCCCGTCGCCCCCCGCGGCCGCCGCCACCGGATCCTCCAGATCGGACGGCTCGTCAAACGCAAGGGCGCGGCTCTCTCCGTCACCGCCCTCGCCGCCCTGCCCGCCACCGAACTCGTCATCGCCGGCGGCCCCCCGCCCGACCGTCTGCACGAGGACCCCGAAGTACGACGACTGCGCGCGCTGGCCCACGAAGCCGGTGTCGCCGACCGGGTCCGCTTCACCGGGGCCATACCGCGGGAGAGCGTTCCCCCCTTGCTGCGCAGCGCCGATGTGGTGCTGTGCCCCGGCGACTACGAACCCTTCGGCATCGTGCCCCTGGAAGCGATGGGCTGCGGCACCCCCGTGGTGGCCACCGCCGTCGGCGGCCAACTCGACACGGTGGCCGACCCCGCCACCGGCCGGCTCGTCGCACCGGGCGACCCCGCGGCGCTGGCCGCGGCGGTGGCCGCCCTCCTCGCCGACCCCGCGCGCCGCGCCGCGTGCTCGGTCGCCGGCCGCCGCCGGGTACTGACCCGGTACGGCTGGGACCGGGTGGCGGCGACCACCGACGACGTCTACCGCGACGTACTGGCGTCGCGGGTCCCCCCGACGGGCCCGCTCCGCCCGGAGGCCGCGTACCGGCGGGAACCCGTGGGGCAGCACCCGGCGGCATCGCCGAGGAGCACCGCACCGGCAGGACCGCACCGCTGAGACAGGCAAGGAGGCACGGCCCGCCGAGACATCACCGGGCAGGCCCGACACACCATGACCGATACCCTGCACGCCGCACACGCCCACTGCCAGTGCCTACTGGACGCCCTGGACCGCTTCCGCCACCGCGGCCTGGGCCAGGCCGCCGCATGGGGCCGGGAACTGTCCACCGTCCTCCGCGCGGGCGGCCGGCTGCTGGCCGCCGGCAACGGCGGAAGCGCCGCCCAGGCCCAGCACCTGACCGCCGAACTGGTGGGCCGCTACCGCGCCGAGCGTTCCGCCTACTCCGCCATCGCCCTGCACGCGGACACCTCCAGCCTCACCGCGATCGGCAACGACTACGGCTTCGAGGAGCTCTACGCCCGCCAGGTCGCCGCCCACGGCCGGCCGGGTGACGTCCTGTTGCTGATGTCGACCTCCGGACGGAGCCCCAACCTGCTCGCCGCGGCCGACCGGGGCCGTTCCGCGGGGCTGCGGGTCTGGGCGATGACCGGGCCGCGCCCCAACCCGCTGGCCGCCCGGGCGGACGAGGCGTTGTGCATCGAGGCGGACAACACCGCCACCGTGCAGGAAGCACACCTGGTGGTGCTGCATCTGGTGTGCGAGTCGTTCGACGCGGTGGAAAGCGCACCGGCGCCGGCCCGGGACGGAAGGTCGGCACCGCTGACCGGCCGGGGGACCGCCGCCGCCCCCGCCGCCCCCGCCGTCGCGCCGTCGCTCGTCCCGCCCAACGGCCCGGCCGGGCCGGCCGTACCCGCGGGCTGAGGCGAGCGCCGCTCACGAACCGCCCCCGCCCCCACGCACCGAGCACCCGGACTTGCGAGGACTCCCCAGGACGGGCGGGCCCGGGGTGAAGCGAAGGAAGCGAAGGAAGAGGCCATGAAGAAACGACAGCCGCTCGTGGTCGTGGGCGACTCCCTCCTGGACCGGGACATCGACGGCGAGGCCACGCGCCTGGCGCCCGACGCCCCCGCCCCCGTCGTGGACGTCGTGCACCACCGCGCCCACCCCGGCGGCGCCGGGCTCGCCGCCGCGCTGGCGGCCCGCGACGGCCGGTCCGTCGTGCTGGTCACCGCGCTCGGCGACGACCGCGCCAGCGACCTCGTCCGTCAGGCCCTCGCCCCCCGGGTGCACGTCGTGGAACTGCCCCTGGTCGGCACGCTGCCCGTCAAGACACGGGTACGCGCCGGCGACCGGCCGCTGGTCCGCATCGACGACGGCGGCGGAATACCCGGCGAGCCCGGCGACGCCGTGCGGGAGGCCTTCCAGGAGGCCGGGGCCGTACTCGTCGCCGACTACGGCCGGGGCACCGCCCGGGCCGTGCGCGCCCTGCTGGCCGAGGCCGCCCGCCGGGCCCCGGTGCTCTGGGACCCCCACCCCAAGGGCGATGTTCCCGTTCCCGGAGTACGGCTGGCCACCCCCAACGCGGCCGAGGCCCGCGCCCTGGCACCCCCGGACCCCGGCTCTCCCGGCCCCGACGACGACTCACTGCGCGCGCACGCCGCCCGCGGTACCCGCCTGGCAGCCCGCTGGGAGGCCGCGGCCGTGGCCGTCACCCTGGGGGAACGCGGGGCGATCCTGACCCGTAACGGCAGCGACAGCCCCATGCTCGTCCCCCCACCGCACCCCGCCGCCGGTGACCCCTGCGGTGCCGGAGACTGCTTCGCCGCCATCGCGGCCGCCGCCCTGGCCGACGGCGCCCTGCCCGAAGAGGCCGTCCAGCGGGCGGTCGCCGAAGCCGCCGCGTTCGTCGCGGCGGGCGGCGCGGGCAACCACCACCTGTGGGATCCCCAGGGCCCGTTGCCGCCCGCCTCCCACCACTCCGGTGATCCTTTCGCCCTGGCCGAATCGGTCCGCGCCCGGGGGGGGACCGTCGTCGCGACGGGTGGTTGTTTCGACCTGCTCCACGCCGGACACGTGGGACTGCTCGAAAGCGCCCGCCGCATCGGGGACTGTCTCATCGTCTGTCTCAACTCCGACGACTCCATCCGCCGGCTGAAGGGCCCGGGGCGCCCCCTGACCCCGGAAGCCGACCGCGTTCGCGTCCTGTCCGGCCTCGGCTCGGTCGACGCCGTCGCCGTCTTCCGTGAAGACACCCCGGAGACCCTGCTGCGCGCCCTGCGCCCCGACGTCTGGGCCAAGGGCGGCGACTACACCGCCGAAAACCTCCCCGAGGCCGCCGCCCTGCGCGAATGGGGCGGACAAGCCGTCACCCTGCCCTATCTCGCCGGCCGGTCGACCACCGAACTGGCCCGCCGCGCCGCCCGCTCCCGCCCGGCCCCCGGACCCCGCCCGTGACGCCCGGCCCGCACCACTCCCGCACCGCACCCGCACCGGCCGGCCCCGCCGGTGCCTTCCGCCCACGGTCGCGCCGGCGCATGGCCCGGTACCCGGCGGCACTCGCCCGGCACCTGCCCACAGCCCGCGTCCACCACCCCCGGGGAGTACGCCGATGACAGCCGACCGGCCCCGCCTGCTCGTCCTGCGCGCCCTCGGCCTCGGTGACCTCCTCACCGCCGTGCCCGCCCTGCGAGCCCTGCGCCGCGCGCATCCCGGCCACACCCTCGTCCTCGCCGCCCCCGCCCGGCTGGCCGAGGCCGCGGCCGCCACCGGCACCGTCGACCGGCTGCTGCCCGCGCAAGCACCCGCCAGGGCCGTGCCCACGGCTCTGGACTGGGCCGGCCCGCCCCCCGACATCGCCGTGGACCTGCACGGCAACGGACCGCCCAGCCACCTGCTGCTGCACGCCCTGAACCCCCGCCGTCTCTACGCGTACGCCCACCCCGGCACCCCCTGGCTCCCCGGCCCCCAGTGGCGCGAGGACGAACACGAGCGCGCCCGCTGGTGCCGGCTCCTGCGGCATTACGGCATCACCGCCGACCCCGACGACCTGCGCATCCCCCCGCCCGACGCGCCGTCACCCGCCCCCGGGGCCATCGTCATCCACCCGGGGGCGGACGCCGCCGCCCGCCGTTGGCCCCCCGAACGGTTCGCCGCCGTGGCCCGGGCCCTGCACCGTGCCGGACACCAGGTGGTCCTCACCGCCGGAACCGGCGAAGGGCCGCTGGCCCACCGCGTCGCACGGGAAGCCGGCCTCCCCGCCGCCACGGTCCTCGGCGGCACCGCCGACCTGCCCTTCCTCCACCTGGCCGCCCTCGTGGCCCGCGCCCGCGCCGTCGTCGTCGGCGACACCGGCCTCGCCCACCTCGCCACCGCCCTGGGCACCCCCTCCGTCGTTCTCTTCGGCCCCGTCGCCCCACGCCTGTGGGGACCACCGCCCACCCCGCACCACCACGTGCTGTGGCACCCCGGCCCCGACGACCGCGCCCGCCCCGGCGACGCGCACGGACCCGTCCCCGACCCCCGGCTGCTGCGCGTCACCACCGCCGAGGTCCTCGCCGCCGTCGAACGGCTGCCGGACCCCCGGCCCACCGCGGAGCCCGTGCCGTGACCGGCCCCACCGACGCCCGCGTCGGCGTCGTCGTCATCACCCGGGACCGCCGCGAACGCCTGCTGCACACCCTCAGCCGACTGGCCGCCCTGCCCGAACGCCCGCCCGTGGCCGTCGTCGACAACGCGTCGAGCGATCACACCGCCCACGCCGTGCGCGCCCACCACCCCGCCGTCACGCTGCTCACCCCCGGCCGCAACCTCGGCGCCACGGGCCGCAACCTCGGCGCCGCCGTCCTGACCACCCCCTACGTGGCGTTCGCCGACGACGACTCCTGGTGGGAGGCCGGCGCCCTCGGCCGGGCCGCCCGGCTCTTCGACACCCACCCCCGCCTCGGCCTGATCGCCGCCGCGACCCGCGTCGGCCGGACCGGCCGCCCCGACCCCCTCAACGCGGTCCTGGCCGCCGCACCCCTGGGACGGGAGCCCGACCTCCCGGGCCCCTCCGTACTGGGCTTCCTCGCCTGCGCCGCCGTCGTGCGCCGGGAGGCATTCCTGTCCGTCGGCGGCTTCGAGCCCCTCCTGCACTTCGGCGGCGAGGAAACCCTCCTCGCCCTCGACCTGGCCGGCCGGGGCTGGGGCCTGGCCCACTGCCCCGAGGTCATCGCCTGGCACGACCCCGACCCCGCCCCCCGCACCGGACGCAGCGCCCGGGTACTGCGCAACGAACTGCTCACCGCGTGGATGCGCCGCCCGCTGCCCTACGCCCTGGCCCGCACCTGGGACCTGGCCCGGGCCTGCCCCGCCGACCCCCAGGCGCGCACCGCCCTGGCCGCCACCGCCGGGCGCCTGCCCGCGGCCCTCGCCCGCCGACGCCGCCTGCCGCCCGCCGTCGAACGCGGCGTCAGAACGGTGGAGAACAGCACACCCACCGCCTTCGCCCCCTCCCTTCGCGCGAGGCTCCCCGCTTCCCCGGCCCCCGGGACCCACCCCACGGTCCCGCCCGTCACCGCGAGAGCGCGGCGCCCCAAGGGAGAACAGCCATGACCGACCCCCGCACCACCGTCGTCGTCATCACCCGCGACCGCCGGGACGAACTCCTGCACACCCTCGACCGGCTGGCGGCCCTGCCCGAACGGCCACCGGTGACCGTCGTCGACAACGCGTCGAGCGATCACACCGCCCACGCCGTGCGCGCCCACCACCCCGCCGTCACGCTGCTCACCCCCGGCCGCAACCTCGGCGCCACGGGCCGCAACCTCGCCGCCCGGCTGGCCACCACCCCCTACCTGGCCTTCTGCGACGACGATTCGTGGTGGGAGGCCGGCTCGCTCACCGGCGCCGCCGACCTCCTCCAGACCCACCCCCGCCTCGCCGCCGTCACCGCCCGCATCCTCGTCCACCCCCACCCCGGACAGCACGCCGACACGACAGCCGGCGGGGAACCGTTCGAGGACCCCATCGTCACGGAACTGCGCGACTCCCCGCTTCCGCGCCCCTCATGGCTGCCCGGCCCCGCCCTCGGCTCCTTCCTCGCGGCCGCCACCGTCCTGCGCACCGACGCCTTCCGCGCCGCCGGAGGATTCTCCCCGCGTCTGTGGCTCGGCGGTGAGGAAGAACTCCTGGCCGCCGACCTCGCCGCCCGCGGCTGGTGGCTCGGCTACGCCGACCATCTGACCGCGCACCACCGCCCCTCACCCCACCGCGACGCCCGCCTGCGACGCCGCCACGGCATCCGCAACACCCTGTGGACCACCTGGCTGCGCCGCTCCGCCCCCGCCGCGGTACGCCGTACCGCCCACCTCGCCCGCACCGTGCCCCGCGACGCCACCTCCCTGCGCGCCTTCGCCGAAGCCCTGGCCGGCACCCCCTGGGTCCTGCGGGAACGCCGCCCCCTGCCCCGTCCCGTCGAGGACCGGCTGCGCCTGCTCGAAGCGCCGCAGAAGAACTCGGCCGCCCGCCGCTATGTCGGCTGACACACCATCAGCCGCCGGGCCGACCACGGGACCGGGGCGGCCCGCCCGCCGGGTACTGCTCACCGGGTGGTTCAGCTTCCTGCACGGCGAGGTCACCGCCGGCGACATGCTCGCGGCCCGGGCGGTGCAGCACGCGCTGCGCCGGGCCGGCATCGACCACGACACCGCCTGGTCCCCGGCCTTCCGCCCCGCCGCCCTCCACCTCACCGCCACCGACCCCGCCCGCTACACCCACCTGGTCTTCGCCTGCGGCCCCCTGCACTCACGGCCCGCCCCCGACGGCACCAGCCCCCTGCTCGACCTGCACACCCGTTTCTCCCGGTGCCGCCGCATCGCCGTCGGCGTCTCCGTGCCCGATCCGGCCGATCCGGCCGTCACCCTCTTCGACGATCTTCTGTGCCGGGACCTGGTGGGAGCCGCCCCCGCCACCGACCTCAGCCTCCACGCGCCCCTGCCGGGCCGTCCCCCGCTGCTGGGCGTCGTCCTCACCCACGGCCAGCGCGAATACGGGCCGCGGCGGCGTCACACCGCCGTCACCCGCGCCCTGTGGGAGTGGCTGCCCACCACCGGTGCGGCCCGTCTGCCGCTGGACACCCGCCTCGACACCCGCGACTGGCGGCTCCCGGCGACCCCCGACGAACTGCACACCGTCCTCACCCGCCTCGACGCGGTGGTCACCACCCGGCTGCACGGCATGGTCCTCGCCCTGCGCGCGGGCGTTCCCGCCCTGGCCGTCGACCCCGTCGCCGGCGGTGCGAAAGTCACCGCTCAGGCCCTCGCGCTCGGCTGGCCCGCCGTCCTGCCGTGCGACCGCGCCCACCCCTGCCACCTCGACCGGCTCCTGCGCTGGTGCCTGTCACCCGAAGGCCGAAGGTGCGCCGCCGACCTCCTCCGGGCCCACCCCCGTCCCGCCGAGAACACCGTTCTCGACGACCTTCTGCTGCGTCTCGGCCCGGCTCCCGCCGATGGAGGGGCACCCGTCGCGGGCACCGGGAGAGCACATCGAGGACCACCCGGCCGCATGCGCCACCGGTAACCGGGTACCCGACGGGCCTCAGCCCCAGCCGGTGGGGTTGCCAGCGAACGCGGAGGCGAGCGAGATGGCCCAGCGGAAACCGGGAAAGCACCGCGCCGACCCCTACGAGCGGGCGCGGGACGAGAAGGAACCGGGGGCGGCCTCCGGCAAGGAGAGCCCAGCGCGCGAACGCTGGGTGCCCGGCACGGCCAGCGGTGGCGAGGGCTACCGGGCCGCGGGCGGCACGGCGGACGACGAGGCGCTCAAGGGAGTCGACGCCCGGCGGCACCAGGCCGGAAAGGGAAGACGGACGGGTGGCGAGGCCGCGAAAGGGGACCGCCCGCCAGGGGACGACACCTGACCTCCCCTGAACAGCACCGGAGAGAGGAAGAACCCATGACGGACCGTCGCAGCGAGGAGCCCGCGGGCCAGGGCGCCGCTGTGCCCCGGGACATGCCCGACCAGCAAGCGGGCGGCACACCGGGGGAGCCGGACCCCTGGAGCGGCGCGGAAACCGGCCCCGAGGAACCCGAAGACATCGAGGACGAGGACGAGGGCGACGAGGAAGCGGACACGGATCGCTCCGGAGCACCGGCCCCGCCCGCGGCGACCCCGAAGCCGTCCCCGTACGCGGAGCCACCGGACTGACCCGGACGACCGCCGCCACCCGGCGTGCCCAGGAAGACCCCACGGTCTTTCCTGGTGACGGCCGCACTTACGCGGTCGGGGCGGCAGCCGACGGACAGCGGCCGGTCACCGATCGGGATCGGTGACCGGCCGCATGGCCCGCCGAGCGGGGTACCGCACTGAGCGGACCGCCGGGATCAGGCGGGATCAGGCCACGGGAACCGGGTACGTCGGGTACTCCACCCCGGACACGTGCTGGACGACACGGATGACCTGGCAGGAGTAGCCGAACTCGTTGTCGTACCAGAGGTAGAGGATGGCGTCGTCGCCCTCGACCTTGGTGGCGCCGGCGTCGATGATCGAGGCGTGGCGCGAGCCGATGAAGTCGCTCGAGACCGCGTCCGGGGCGCCGATGAAGTCGATCTGGCGCTTGAGCGGCGAGGTCAGCGACACGTCGCGGAGGTATTCGAGAACCTCTTCGCGGGTGGCCTCGCGCGCGAGCCGCAGGTTGAGGATCGCGATCGAGACGTTCGGCACCGGGACGCGGATCGAGCTGCCGGTGATCCTGGCCTTGAGGTCGGGCAGCGCCTTGGCGACGGCGGACGCGGCACCGGTCTCGGTGATGACCATGTTGAGCGGCGCCGAGCGGCCGCGACGGTCGGCGCTGTGGTAATTGTCCAGCAGGTTCTGGTCGTTGGTGAACGAGTGAACGGTCTCCACGTGGCCGCGCAGTACGCCGTACTCGTCCGCCATCGCCTTCAGCGGCGGGACGATCGCGTTGGTGGTGCACGAGGCGCAGGACAGGATCTGCTCGTCCGGCTTGATCGTGTCGTGGTTGACACCGTGCACGATGTTGGGGACGTCGCCCTTGCCCGGCGCGGTCAGGACGACCTTGGAGACACCGGGGCGCAGGTGCTTCGACAGACCCTCGCGGTCGCGCCACTTGCCGGTGTTGTCGATGAGGATGGCGTCCTTGATGCCGTACGCCGTGTAGTCGACCTCCGACGGGTCGCCCGCGTAGATCACCTTGATCTCGTTGCCGTTGGCGATGATCTTGCTGTTCGCCTCGTCGACGGTGATCGTGCCCTGGAACTGGCCGTGTATGGAGTCACGGCGAAGCAGCGAGGCGCGCTTGACGATGTCCTGGTCGCCGCCCTGGCGGACGACGATGGCACGCAGCCGCAGGCCGTTGCCGGAACCGGCCTTCTCGATGAGCAGGCGGGCGAGGAGGCGGCCGATGCGGCCGAAACCGTAGAGAACGACATCGCGCGGTTCGCGGCGCTCGATCTTGTTGGCACCCGTGGCACCGGCGACCGCCTCGGCGGTGAATTCCTCCACCGACAGACCGCGGTCGTCGCTCTTGTGCGTCGCGGCGAGCATGCCGATGTCGATCTGCGAAGGGCCGAGATCGAGCGTGGTGAGAGCCTGCAGGAACGGCAGCGTCTCGGTGACCGAGAGCTCCCCGCCGGCGATCTGCCGGGCGAACCGGTGGGTCTTGAGGATGCTGACCACCGACTTGTTCACCAGGGAGCGGCTGTGCAGCAGGACCGTCACGTCCCGCTCGCGATGCAGCTTCCCGATGATCGGGATCATCGACTCCGCGATCTCCTCGCGGTTCTTCCAGTTCGTGAACGCGTCGTCATTGACAGTCACAGGTCCATCTTTCGAGCTAGGCGGTGCTCATATGCTAACCCGCCACTCATTTGATCAACCAAGTGGTGCCCTCTCCCCGGTCGGGCCGCACGGGGCAGCGGGAGGCGGGCCCGGTGGGCGAAGAGGGAGCGACGACAACGGAACGGCACAAAGCGGCGGCCACCGCCGTGGGGTCAGCGGTGGCCGGAGGCCGGAAGCGCGTTCAGTCCGCGCGGTCCGGCGGTGGGGGGTGTGATGTCGTTCACCCGGTCGGTTCCCCGAGTGGCGGAAGGACCCCGAGCTGTTGCAGGAAGCCGAGCAGGTCCTTGTCGGACCACTTCTCCGCCAGCTTGCCGTTTTCGACGCGGTGGACGACCGTCGCCGTCATCTCCAGCTGGTTGCCCGTGGCGGGAATGCCCGGCAGATCGCGCTCGTGCACACCCCGGCACAACAGCCGGGTGACGACCTTGTCGCCCTCCGCCACCTGGTCCTGGATCTCGTGTGTGCCGGGCGTCGCCTCCCAGAACAGTTGGAAGATCTGCTTCAACCCCGCCAGACCGGTGCCCATACCCGGGAACGGCGGGGGCGAGTGGTCCAGGTAGTTCTCGGCGACGAGGTCGTCCAAGGCGTCGACGTTGCCCTGGTCGATTTCCGCGTAGAAGCGGCGGACGAGCTGCTTGTTCTCTTCGACGGACACCCCGGCAGTGTGGCCCGGTGCGCCGCGTCCACCGGAGGTGACGCGCCCCGCCTTCACCGAGGTTCACTCCTCCGGACCGAGACCGCGTGCGAGAGCCCCACGCCGTCTCGCCGCCCGCACCGCACCAAGGGCGGGCGGCGGGCGGACTTCAGGTGCTGAGCAGGCGGTTGAAGAAGGAGCGGTAGTGCTGGAGGGCGACGCGCAGATCCTCGGTCGCCACCTCCCCGCCCTGCTGCCACTGGTCCTCGAGACCTCGTTTGTGCTCGGAGAAGGTCGAGGCCAGAGCCTGCATCGTCTCGGCGACGAGCTGGTCGGCCGCGTTGACGGCGTCCCTGGGATCGTCGACGAAGTCGCTCTGGACCTTCTGCCACCTGGCGCGGAACTCCTCCTGTTCCGCGCCGAGCAGGGGCTCGTTCTCCTCGGCCGGTTCCGTTTCGCGGCGGTCGCCTGCGGACGTCACGCCGCCGTCCTCCTGATCCTCCCGGCCCTCCTGTTCCTCCCGCTCTTCCTGGCCGAGGTCTGTGGCCTCCCCGGGGAAGCGCGGTGGCGCCTCAGCCGGATCCGGTGCCTCGTCCCCGGTGCTCCCGGTGCCTCCGATGCCCTGCCGGGCACCGGCCAGGTCTTCCGTGGAGAGAACGCCCTCGTCGTCCCGTGGTGTGTCGTGGTCGTGCATTTCCTCGTCACTTCCGTCCGTCATCGTGGTCCGTTCCGGACACCGATGCGTCCGTCCGGACACCGACGGGGCCGGCGCACCGCCCGGAGGCGGCCCGGCCGCCCTCTCATCCCCGGCTCTCACGCGGCCGGTCGCCGTCGTGGAGCAACTCCTCGAACAGCGCGCGGTAGTGCACCATCGCGCCCCGCAGCTCCTCCGTGGTCGCCTGGTGGCGACTGCTGCGGTCGTTGACCTCGTGGGCGGCGCGGTAGTGCTCCAGAGTGCGTCCGTGTTCCACGGACAGGTCCTTCACCTGCTGCTCGTACCCCTCGGTCGGATACCCGCGCTCGCCCATGAGCGAGGTCACGAGCCGGTCCGCCTCGTGGACCGCGTCGTCGGGCCGGTCGACGAACCGCTCCTGCACGCGCGTCCAGTCCTGCGCGTAGCGGTCGCGGACAGATGCCGGCAGCGTCTTGATGTCCAGCGCGTCGTGGCGTTCCTGGCGCTCGCGCAGCTCGCGCTCGCCCGCCCGGCGACTGTCCTCCGCCTCCATGGTCCGCTCGTACTCGGGACCGAAGCGTTCCCGCAGCTTCCGGCGGCGCGCGGTCAGCGTCCACGCCGAGACCGCACATACGAGCAGCACCAGCACGGCGGCGATGATGATGATGGTGATGAGGGACATGGCATCCTCCGCTCGTAGCCGCATGCTCCCCGAGCACGGCGACCGCTGCGCCCGGACACCGGCCGCCGAGGCGGCGCCCACGTTCCCGCCGATCCCTGCCGGGCGGCGATCGCACACGCCTTCTCGCCCCTTCCCCATCGTCCTCCTCACCCGCCCCAACCGGCAAGCATCGGCCGGGCCCGCCGGAGGCGGGCCGGACCGCACACTGAGGGCCAGGCCGGGAAGTCAGCCGAGACGGCGCAGCGTCACCTCGGTGAGCTGCCCGCCGTCGACCTCGGCGGTCATGAACGTGTGATGCGGCTGACGCCGCCGGTCGGTGGGGGAGCCGGGGTTCAACAGCCGCAGGCCACCGGGGGCCGTGGTGTCCCAGGGAATGTGACTGTGCCCGAACACCAGCACGTCCACGCCCGGAAAACGCTCGGCGCACCGTTTCTCGCGCCCCTGGGCCGGCCCGGTCTCGTGGACCACGGCGAACCGCAGCCCGCCGACGTCGGCCCGGGCGACCTCGGGCAGCCGGGCCCGCAGCTCGGGACCGTCGTTGTTGCCGTACACGGCGACGAGTCGTCGCGCGCGCGAGGCGAGGAGGTCGAGGGTGGGGACGTCCGTCCAGTCCCCGGCGTGGATCACCACCTCGGCACGTGCCACCTCGGCCAGCAGTGCGTCGGGCAGCGAGCGGGCGCGCCGGGGGACGTGCGTGTCGGACGTCAACAGCAACCGCATGCCGGTCAGCCTAATGCGGCCCGGGAAGACCGCCCGCCGGGAACCGTGGGCGGGCCATGCGCCCGCACATTCGATCGCACGTTCTATATGTGGCGTAAACTGCACCCATGGCAGTCCAGCTCCAGGGATCCCTCTTCGACCTCGCGGACGAAGTCCGACTCGGCCGCCCGATCGACGAGGCGCGCCGCACATCGCTCGCCCACGGTGCGTGGATCGATGTCCTGCCCGGCTGGCTCCAGGGGTCGGACCTCCTCTTCGAGGCACTCATGACATCGGTGCCCTGGCGGGCCGAGCGGCGGCACATGTACGAGAACGTGGTGGCCGTCCCCCGCCTCCTCGCCCACTACGACGAGGCCGACGAACTCCCGCACCCGGCCCTGGCCGCCGCGCGGGACGCGCTGAGCGCGCACTACGCCGCCGAACTCGGTGAGCCGTTTCGCACCCTGGGTCTGTGCCTCTACCGCGACGGCCGCGACAGCGTGGCCTGGCACGGCGACCGCATCGGCCGTGGCGACCGGGAGAACACCATGGTCGCCATCTTCTCCCTCGGCGCCCCGCGCCCCCTGACGCTGCGCCCCCGCGAGGGCGACGCCCCCCACGTCCGGCAGCCCTTGGGCCACGGCGACCTCATCGTCATGGGCGGCACCTGCCAGCGCACCTGGGACCACTCGATCCCCAAGACCGCCAAGCCCGTGGGCCCGCGCATCAGCATCCAGTTCCGGCCGCGCGGCGTGCGGTGAGACCGGGCCGCGGCGTTCGACGAGGACGACGTCGCGCCACCGGCGTGGCGGCGGTCAGGCCGTCTCGATGCCGAGTCCGGCGAGCAGGCCGCAGACGCGCCGCTCGATCTCGTCCCGGATCGGGCGGACCGCCTCGACGCCCTGCCCGGCGGGGTCGTCGAGCCGCCGGTCGAGGGAGCGCTGACCGGGGAAGACGGGGCAGATGTCGCCGCGACCCATGGTGATCACCACGTCGGACGCCCGGGACGGCGACGCCTGCTGCTCCGGACGGAACGACACCGGCGAGGCTGCCGGCAACCGGGCCGGCGGCCGCGGGCTGTGCCTGCGGCGGCTGAGCCCGGCGCGTCCGCTCCCGGCCTGCAACCGGCCCTCCGGTCCTCGCGGCCCGAACCGTCCGGATCCCGCGCGTCACGCGCTGCCATCCCGCGACGGACACGCGGAGACGGTCACCCGAGGACGACCGGGAGACGCGCGACCAGCGCACCCAGTTCGGCCCGCTCCGCGTCGGTCGGGGCGCGCCGCCCGGTGCCGACCAGGAGCGCGTCCTCATCGGAGAACGACGCCGGGAACGCGGCTCCGGTGATCTTCTCCAGCATCTCGCGGGTCCGGGCCAGCCCTTCCGGGGGCGGCCCCGCCACGTGCGGGAGGTGTGCGACCAGATCGAGGTGGTGCAGCGTCCACTCCAGGACGTACGCGGAAAGGAAGTCACCCGCGGTGAGGACCTCGTCGCGGGTGCCGACCCGAAGGCCCGGATCGACGAGTCCGGCGGCGCGGCCGGCCGCGGAGCCGACGTCGTCCAGGTGGAACGTGAGCAGCCCCGGCTCCTCGTACGCGGCGGCCAGCCGGACGGTCAGCGCGTCGAGCGGGTCGTCGCCGGTCGGCGGCGTTTCGGTGACGTCCCAGTACGTGACGGCGTCGCGGGTCGGTTCGGTATCGGCGGGGGTCGCGAGGGTGATCAGGACGTCCTGGGCGTCGATGATCAGATGACACACCAGATCCCGTACGAGCCAGCCGGCGCAGCCGGACGGCCGTGCGAAGTCATCGTCGGCGAGCCCGGCGACCGCCGTGCGCAACGCCGTCCACGAACGTGCGAAGAGATCCACACCGGCACCGTAGTCCGGTCGGCAAGGGCCGACAAGGGCCGACAAGGCGGCCACGGAAGGGAATGGGGTCGCGGCACCTCGCCCCCGCCTCGGCCGCCTCCCTCCCCCGCCCGCCCCGGCCGGGTGGGGGAGGCGAGCCGGCCGTGCCCGGTGGGAACTCAACTCCCCGCGACGAACACCCCTTTGACCCCCAGGTCTCCGAAGGCACACGTCCACGCCCCGAATGGGCTAATGACCGAAGGACCGCGTCGTCCTCGGCCGGCACACGGGCAGGATCCACCAGTCGTGGGAACGTCATACGAGGTACGCGCGTCAGGAATGGGCCCCGAAGCCGAACCACGAGCCGTCGTGGTGACCGGTTGCTCCTCGGGCATCGGCCGTGCCGTCGCCCTGCGCTTACTGCGGAGTGGCTACGCGGTCCACGCGACGGCCCGCCGTGTCGAGGACGTCGAGGAACTGGCCTCCGCGGGGGCGCGGGTGGCGTGCCTGGACGTCACGGACGAGACGGCCGTGAAGGAGTGCGTCCGGCAGGTGGAGGCCGTTCACGGCACCGTCTGGGGGCTGGTGAACAACGCCGGCTACGCCCTGCCGGGCCCCCTTGAGGACATCGATGTCGAGCATGTACGGCGGCAGTTCGAAGTCAACGTCTTCGGGGCGCTGCGCATGGCCCAGGCCGTCCTGCCCGGAATGCGGGCCGCGGGCACCGGACGCATCGTCAACGTCTCCTCCGTGGCCGGCCGCTTCTCCCTCCCCGGGGGCGGTTGCTACCACGCCAGCAAACACGCGCTGACCTGCCTCAGCGACACACTGCGCATGGAGACGCGCCCGTTCGGCATCCGGGTGAGCACCGTGGAACCGGCCACCGTGCGCACCGCGTTCATCGACACCGCCCTGCGGACCCTCGCATCGAGCGGCCGGGGCCTCCCGGCCTACCGGGCGTTCCGCGCGGAGCTGGACCGCTTCTACCGACAGGTGCGGGCACGACCGCGCCGTTACGGCGTCGGTGCGACACCGGCGGTGGCCGCCGTCGTGGAACGGGCCTTGAGCGCGAGGGACCCCAGGCCCCGCTACGGGGTCGGCGCGGCCGCGCACCTGTGTCTGGGACTGCACGGTGTGCTGCCACGGGCGTGGTTCGAGGCGATGGTGCGCTCCGCCTTTCCGCTCCCGGGGGAGTGACCGGTGCGCGATTGGCGGGTGCTCGCCGCCCTGTGCGTGGCCCTCATGCTGCTGGGCATCGACCAGACCGTTCTCAACGCCGCGTTGCCGCGGATGCAGCGCGAACTGCGGCTGAGCGCCGCGCAGTTGCAGTGGGTCGTCGCCACCTACATGCTCGTGCTCGCGGCCGGAGTCCTCGCCGCCGGCAACTGGGGCGACCGCCACGGCCGGCGCACGGCACTGGTGGCGGGACTGTGGGTGTGCGGGGCCGCATCCCTGCTCGGGGCCCTGGCGGACGACGCCGCGCAGGTCGTCCTGGCACGCGGACTGATGGGAGCGGGAGCCGCCCTCGTCATGCCGTCGACGCTGTCGGTCCTCGTCCATGTCTTCACGGGCCCCGCCCGTCAGCGGTTCGCCGTCACCCTCTGGGCGACGGTGGCGGGCGTGGGCGTCCTGGTGGGCCCCGTCCTCGGGGGGTGGCTGGTGGAGCGGTACTCCTGGCGGGCGTGCTTCTGGGGCAATGTGCCGCTGGTCGCCCTGGCCCTGGCCGGTGTCATGGCGGTGGTGCCCGCCTGCCGGCCGGCCCGCGCGCCCAGGGCGGACCCGGTCGGGCTCCTGCTGTCCTGCGCCGGGCTGTCGGCGGTGATGTGGGCCCTCATCCAGGCACCGCGGCACGGCTGGGCCGACGGACGGGTCCTGGGCGTCGCGGCCGACGGCATGGCGCTGCTCGTGGCGATGGTGCGCTGGGAGGGCCGCGTCCGTTCGCCGATGCTTCCCTTGGCGCTGTTCCGCGACCGCGCCTACGCGGTCGCGGTGGGAACGTTGTCGGTGCTGTTCTTCACGCTGGTGGGCTCGACCTTCGTCCTGACGTTCTACCTGCAAGGGCTGCGCGGAATGTCGCCGTTCGCGGCCGGGTCCACGATGGTGCTCGGAGGCCTGGGCGTGACGTGCGGGGGAGCGCTCGCCGCCGCCGGGGCGCGCCACGTGGCGGCCCGGCACATGATGGTCACCGGCCTGGCACTGTGCGGAAGCGCCTTCCTCGTCCTGGCCGGCCTGTCGGCGGGCCCGGGTGACGGCAGGCTGCACGTCTTCCTCCTGCTGGTCGGAGCCGGCACCGGGCTCGCCGGCGGACCGGCCACCGGCCTGATCATGGGTGCGGTCCCCGGGGAGACAGCGGGGGTCGGCGCCGCCGTGAACGACGCGGTGCGCAGCGTGGGCAGCACGTCCGGGGTGGCCGCGATGGGTTCCGTCTTCAACACCTTCTACTCCTCGGCGATGTCCGACGCGACGCACCGGAACACGCCCGGCGGGCCCGGGCCCCGCGACCACCTCCTGTCCGCCCTGTCGCAGGCGCGGCGCATGGCGGCCGAGGCCGCGGCAGCCGGAGGACCGGCGTCAGCCCGGGGCGCGCGGCAGCTGGAGGCCGCGAGATCCCTGGCGCGCGACGCGCGGACGGCGTTCGTCTCCGCTCTGCAGCACACCGCGTACCTGTCCGCCGTGCTCTGTCTCGCCGGAGCCGGCACGGCCCTGTACCTGTTGCGGGAAGTGCGGCGCCCCGACGGACGAAAACCGGCCCAGGGGCCCGCGATGACCCGGTCCGGCCGCCCATGACGGCCCCGCGCGCCCTCCTCGTCGTCAACCCCGCCGCCACCCGGGCAGGCCGGACCGACATCGCCGCGGTGGTGACCGCACTGTCCACGGCCGCACAGGTGAGCGTCGCCGTCACCACCTCACCCGGGCACGCCGCGCGACTGGCACGGGCGGCCCGGCGCGACGCCCTGCCCCTGCTCGTCGTGGCCGGCGGCGACGGGACACTCAACGAGGCCGTCAACGGCCTCCTCGCCGACGGCACCCACGGCGATCCCCGCGAGCGGACCGCGCTCGGCATCATTCCCGCGGGCGGCATCAACATCGCCGGGCGCTCCCTCGGCACGGGCCGAACGGTCCCCGACGCCGTCCGGCGACTGACAGCGGCCGTGAACGGGGAACGCCGAACGGTCGTGAACGTGGGCAGGGCCGACGAACGGTACTTCCTCTGCGCGTCCGGCATCGGCTTCGGCGCGGAGCTGATGGCCCGCGTCTCCCGGGCACGACGCCACGGCACGAGGGCGACGGTGCTGCGCTCCGTCGCCGAGGGCATCCGCGTCTTCCCGCGCGGAGCACGGCGCGGCGGGACGGACCTGCGGGTCACCTCGGCAGAGCGAACGGAGCGGGCCTTCGCCGTCCTGGTGGCCAACGCCTCGCCCTACGCCTACCTGGGTGCCTGGCCCTTGAACCCGTGCCCCGCCGCCACCTGGACCACGGACCTGGAAGTGCTGGCGTTCACCGAAGCCTCGGTCCCGCACTGCGCCCTGCTGGCGGCCCGCATGCTTCTCGCCCCACAGCGCGAACACCACGGCCGTCCCGTGACCCGCTTCCCGCGAGTGGAGTCCCTGTCGGTCGACGCCGACGGCAAGACGGCGCTGCACGTGGACGGCGAACCGCTGTCCCCCCGCAGCACCGTGTCCTTCTCGTCGGTCCGACAGGCACTGGCCATCGCGATCTGACCCCCGGCAGCCACATACCCCCGGCGCGCGCCCCCGCCTCACCCCACGCGGTCCTCCACCACGGTCCGGGCCGCGCCGCCGCCACGAGAAAGGCCCACCATGCACGTCACCTCCACCTCCGACGGCTCACCGCGGCACACCCCCGTCCGCCGCCGCCCCGCCGTCCCCGCGCCCCGGGATGCCGCGGCACGTCGGACGCCGCGGCTGCCGAGTCCGGTACGGGGGGACATGCGGCGCTTCGCCGCCGAACTGTGCGCCCACATCGCGGACCTCTACCCCGATCCCGAGGACCTCGGGCCCGACACCGTGCGGGACCTCCTCGGACTGCCCGAAGACCTCCTCCTCGCCCCCGCCCTCCTCGACCACGTCGCTCCCCGGTTGCACGCGGCACTCGTGCGGCCCGTACGCCACCTCGTCGACGGCGGCGGGCAGCGATGGCGCCCCTACCTGCTCGCCAAGGTGATCGACGCCCTGGGCGGTGACAGCCGGCGCTTCGGCCCGCTGCTGGCGGCGGGTGAACTCATGCACACCGGCTCTCTGATCGTCGACGACATCGAGGACGACGCGGCGCTCCGCCGGGGCAGTCAGGCCGCGCATCTGGCGTTCGGCATGCCGGTCGCCCTCAACGCCGGCACCGCCGCCTACTTCGCCTTCCATCGCGCCCTGCACACCGTGCTGCCCGACGACCCACCCCTGCGGACCGCCGTCCAGGACGCCTATCTGCGGGCCCTGCGCTCGGCGCACGCCGGGCAGGGGCTCGACATCGCCGGGCTGGACGCGGAGATGGGCGCCGCCGTCGCGACCGGTGACGCGGGCCTCCTCCTGGAACGGGTCCGGCTGGCACACCGGCTCAAGTCCGGTATTCCCGTGCGCGCCGCGTTCGAGGTGGGAGCCCTCCTCACGCGCGCACCCGCCGGCCTGCACCAGGCCCTGGGCCGCTTCGGCGAGGCGATCGGCACCGCCTACCAGATCACCGACGACGTGCTGGACCTCCGAGGGGTGACGCACGGGGGAGCCCCCACCAAGGCGGTCGCCGAGGACCTCCGCAACGGCAAGGTCACCATGCCACTGGCCCACGCCGTCTCCCTGCTGCCCCGCGAGCGGATGGAGGCGATGTGGCAGCGCCTGCGCACGGGCCGGCCGACGGAGGAAGCACTGCGGGACGACGTCGCCGTGCTCCGGCGGTGCGGTGCGCTGGAGGCGTGCGTCGAGGAATCCGAGCAGCTCCTCGACGCCGCCTGGGCCGCCCTGCGCCGGGACATGCCCCGCACCCGGGCGGCCCTCTTCATCCGGGCCGTCGCCCGCTACACGGTGAACAGGGCACGCGTCGCCTGACCGGTCACCGCTTCCTGAGCCATCGCTCCTCCACGGCGCTGGGCTCGGTGACGCCGAAGTCGGCGACGGTGTACTGGTGGTGGGTACCGGGATAACTCCGCAGCCGGGGAGGGGCGTCGTAGTACGAATCACGCCGGGGCGGGCACAGCCGCAGGCACATGGCCCGCAGGCGCAACACCCGCTCGACGAGGGGCCGCAGGAACGTCGGCTCGGGGCAGGCGAAGGCTTCGCGCAGTGGCTCGTCCATGAGGCTGACGACGCCCTTCCGGGCGATCGGCCGCATCGGCGCGGGCACCCAGGAGGAAGCGATGCCCAGCACGTAGTCGGCAACCTTGCGGCCGGTCTCCGTGCAGGTGAAGCGGGACCGCTCGTACTCCCGGTTGTAGCGCTCCAGAGCCGCGTAGTCCTCGGGGATGTCCTTGACGTTCATGCGCTTGCCGATCTCGCGGTAGAAGCAGAAAGCGGCGGTCTTCTCCTGTTCGAGGAGCGGACGCCAGCCGTAGCGGCCGATCCATCTGACCGGTTCGCAGACGAGAGCCGACAGCGTGTAGATCATGTGGTCGTTGCGGATGGCGTACCAACGGTGGGCCCGGTTGATCGTGCGCAGCGCGACCTTCCCCTCGGGGGAGTCGTACCCGAACTTGGCGAGGGCGGCCAGCAGAGCGAGCGTGTCGTCGTAGCGCCGCTGTCCGTCACGGGCGAAGTGCCCGGTGGCGTCGATGAGCCCGGCGACCTCCGGCACGGCGAACATGCGCACCAGCGCGAGTTCGAGTGACCGCTGGTAGTCCCAGGGGAACTCCAGCCCCGTGCTGATCCGGTAGATCACCGCGTGGTCTCGGGCGCCGTCGAGCGTGGCGAGGTGCCGGGCACGGGCGTAGCGGGCGGGGAAGCCGGGGCTGATGTCCATACCGTCGCATGATCGTGTCCCGGGTGCCTGCCGGGAAGGGCGCGGTCACCCACACGAGGGGTCGATGCGGCGGCCGTTCCCACCGGGCAACCGGTTCGGGTGCTCTTCCCTGATCCGCCACATCCGCTCAGCCGATCGTCCGTTGGTGCTATCACCTCATGAGAGCTTCCGCTTTGCACCGATGGCGGACCAGGCGAAGGAGAGAAGATGCGTAGGTTCGGCAAGGCGGCATCCGTGGCCGCCGCCGTGGTGGCGGCCACATTCGCCATGGCCGGCCCGGCGACCGCCGGCACCGGCCCGGACGGCGGTGGACTGCCCCTGGGCGGTCTCCTGTCCAACATCGGTTCACGGTCCGCCACCTCCCACGCGAACAGCTGCTCCGGCAGGCTGCAGCTGCTGAGTTCCCGCACCTGCGCCGGGGGCGACACACACCACTCCCACTCCGGTGGCGGGGGCGGCTTCGGCGGTCTGCTGTCCAACATCGGCTCTACCAACGCCAGCGACCACAGCAACGCCTGCGGCAGCACCATCGAGATCCTGTCCCACACCCACTGCGTCATCGTGGAACACCACGACGGACGCCCGCGGCACACACACTGACCCGCCCCAGCCGTGCCAACACACCACTCGGGGGGCGGGGGCCGGTGCTCCGAGTCCCCCGTGCCTCTGGGCCGGGCGGATATCGAGGGCAGCCCGGACGAGCACACGACCACGATCGCCCCCTTCACCGGCCGCCCCCTGGGCCAGGTGCCCCACTGCGGTCCCGGCGACGTGACCCGCGTCTTCGACCGGGCCCACGCCGCCCAGCGCGTATGGTCACAACGGCCCGTGCACGAGCGGGCCAAGGTCTTCCTGCGGCTGCACGACCTCGTCCTGCACCACAGACACGAGGCCATGGACCTCATCCAGCGGGAAACAGGCAAGGCACGGCGTGACGCCTTCGAGGAGGTCGTCGACGTCGCCCTGACCGCACGCCACTACGGCCGGCACGCCCCCGCCCTGCTGAAGCCGCGCCGCCGCCGCGGCGCGCTCCCCGGCCTCACCCACGCGGTCGAATACCGCCATCCCCGCGGCGTCATCGGCATCATCAGCCCCTGGAACTACCCGCTCACCTTCGCCGTCTGTGACGCCGTGCCCGCCCTGCTGGCCGGTAACGCCGTCGTCTGCAAGCCGGACTTCCTCGGTGCGTTCACCGCCGTGTGGGCACGCGACCTGATGGAACGGGCGGGCCTGCCCTCCGGTCTCTTCCAGCTCGTCAGCGGCCCCGGCGAGCGGGTCGGGCCGATGGTCGTCACCCGCAGCGACCACGTGTGCTTCACCGGCTCCCCCACGGTCGGCCGGTCCGTCGCGTCCCTCGCGGGCCGCCACCTCATCGGCTGCACCCTGGAACTCGGCGGGAAGAACTCCCTCATCGTGCTGGACGACGCGGACCTCCGCGCGGCCGCCGACGGCGCGGTCCGGGGCTGCTTCACCAGCGCGGGGCAGCTGTGCATGTCGGCCGAGCGCGTGCTCGTCCACCACAGCCTCCACGACGCGTTCCTGCGCGTGTTCACGAGCAGAGTGCGCGCCCTGCGACTGGGAGCGTCCTTCGACCACCGGGCGGACATGGGCTCCCTGGTGTCCCGCACCCGGCTCCGGGCCGTCGACCGTCACGTCCGCGACGCCGTCGCCAAGGGCGCCCGCCTCCACACCGGCGGCCGCCCCCGCCCGGACCTGGGCCCGTACTTCTACGAACCCACCGTCCTGACCGGCGTGACCGCCGCCATGACGCTCCACACGCATGAGATCTTCGGCCCCGTGGCGGCCGTACACCCGTTCCACGACGACGAGGACGCCGTGCGGCAGGCCAACACCGGGAGCTTCGGGCTCAACGCCGGCATCTGGACCCGCGACACCGCCCGCGCCCGCTGCCTCGGCACGCGGATCCGGGCCGGAACGGTCAACATCAACGAACCGTACGCGGCGGCCTACTCCTCCGTGGACGCCCCCATGGGCGGCATGGGCGAATCAGGCGTGGGCCGCCGGCACGGGCGGGACGGAATCCTCGCCTACACCGAAGCGCAGACGATCGCCGCACAACGCCTCGTCCCCCTGCGGGCCCCTGCCTTCATGCCACAAGCCACCTACGAGAGTGTCGTCGCCCGACTCCTCCTGACCGCCCGCCGCCTGGGCGCGGGCTGAGGGGCCTGAGGGGCCGCACCGGACGCTTCACACGGCAACGTCATCGCGAACCGGTCCTTCTCCAGCGTACCGAGCTGGGCGTACGGCTACAGCAGGACGTACGAACTCGCCCGGTCGTTCATGGCAACCCCCAATCGGTGAACTCACCGACATAATCACGGCCGTTGCCGCTCTCGCACGCACCGCCGTTGAGAATGATCGACGTCCCGCCGAAGTTCCAGGGACTGCACTGCCGCGCGGGTCTTCCCCCGCGCGGGCAGGCGCCGTGAACTTATGACGGGCTGGGGCTGTTCGCTCGTGGCGCTGCCGGCACCGATGGCGGTGTCGTGCCGCAGTACTCCGCGAGTAGTACATACGCGGCGGCGTCCGTCTCGCCCGCCCAGTCGGTGTTGAAGTTGTACGCCAGGCCGTGCCGTCCGTCCCGTGTGGTGTAGACGACGCTCTGTGAACCGGGGAGGAACCCCGTATGGCCCCAGAGTTCCGTGCCGCAGGGCAGGGTGAGGCGGAAAATGCCCAGGCCGGCTTCCTGGCCCGCCGGGAAGTTCGGCGCAGGAACCGAGGCGGTCATCTCCTCGAGCTGGGCCCGGGGGAGCAACTTCCCGCCCAGGAGCGCGGTGAAGAAGCGGTTGAGGTCGGAGGGGCTGGAGATGAGTTCGCCCGCGGACCAGGCCCAGGAAGGGTTGAACTCGGTGATGTCATGCACTCGTTGCCCCGGGTCGTCCGGGAAGACGGTGTACATCCGCCCACTGGGGGCCGGGATCCTGGGGTACGTACCGGGGAAAGTGCTCGCGTGCAGTCCGAGTGGTGTGAAGATCCGCCGCTTGGCCTCGGAGGCGTAGGAACGCCCCGTGACCCGCTCGATGATCATCGCGGCGAGGGTGAAGGCGGTGGTCCCGTAACTCCAGCCGGCACCCGGCTCGAAGTTGGGCCGGTGCTTCATGGCGACACCCACCAACTGCTCGGGGGCCCAGGTGTCGTAGCGGTGCGCCAGGAAGTCCTTCCCGAGCAGGTGCAGCGCCGGATCCTCGGTGTAGTCGTACACGCCGCTGGTGTGGTTGAGCAGCCGACGGAGGGTGATCTTGCCACCGTCGTGACCGTGACCCCGGACCACGCCCGGCAGCCACTTCTCCACTGTGTCGTCGATGTCGAGCTTGCCCTCGGCCTCCAACTGGAGGACCACGGTGGCGATGAGTGTCTTGGAGATGCTGCCGGCCCGGAATCGGTCCGGGGGCAGGGGACGGCGTCGTGTGGTGAGGTCGGCGACTCCGCTGGATCCGTACCAGATGCCGTGCGCGTCATGCGCCTGTCCGAACGCGCCCGGAACGCCGCCCTTGACGGCGGAGTCCAAGGCGGCCTGGGTGAGTCTGTGACCCGCAGGCGCGGCGGGCGCATCGTCCGCCTTCGCCGGCACTGTCAGCCCGATCGCCGCGGTCATCGTGACTGCCGCCACTATCGCGGCGAGTCCGGTCCGTACCGTGAGCATCACCATGATGGCCTTCCCTCTTCGCCGGGCAGTGTCATGCTTCCCGGCAGAGGCCACGCGCAGGCGTGAATCCCCGCATCAAGGTGCCCGCCGGTCCCCGGCCACCGCACCCGCTGGACGGCTACTGGTCGGCGGTGCGCCGGGAAACGGTCTCTTGTCGCTCGCTCAGCCGATGACCCGCACCGAGCGAGGGCCTCCCACATGAGACACCGCGCGGCCAGGGGCCAGGTTCGTGATCAAGTTGACGCAGTTCGCTTCGAAGTAGACGCTCACCGTCTTGTTCGTTTCGTTGGCGATCAAATCCGGCCGGACCTGCAGGTTGAAACAGACGTTGTCCTGCGGGTTGTTGATCCGGAACTCCTGGCTGTCGCGGAAGTACCGGATCGCTCCTGTGGCGGCCTGCGCGTTGGTGGACAGGCCCGTGACCAGCACGACTGCCATGCCGACCGCCATGCCGAGCTTGCCCGAGCGTGCGAGTGTGAACATGGGAGAGGTCCCCTTTCCCCGCGTGGCGCCGACTCTCGAAGTTCCGGCACCCCAGCGAAGAGTCCCCCATTTGAGGGTTAATTCAGAAGCGATTTGATGCGTAATTACTCGAACGGATGAATAAGGTGGAAAATCGGATATCAGGCTTTATTGTGAGCTAACGGGTGTCCGGGGGAGTCCCGTCGGCGGCCGACGACCAGTGGGAACCGGCTGAGCCAATCCTCCGGTCATGGGCATGCGTCCAGCTCTGAAAGCAGCGAGGGGTTGACGATGCGGACGATGGCTTCGATGTCCGCCTTACGCGCGGCGGGCCAGAGCACGGCGCGCGCGGCTCGGTACTTGTCGGCGAGGTCTCGCTGTCGGACGGGCGGCAGCTGGGCAGACCTGTCGGGGTGGGAGTTGTGAGCGTTGTCGGCGATCTTCACGAGCGTCGCCTGGGCGTCGCCCGTGATGCGTCGCATCTTCTCCGCGTAGGAGGTGCCCGGCTGATTGGTCACCGTCTCCACGATCTCCACGACCCGTACGGGGATACCGACGGCCCGCAACTGCTCCGCGGTCCAGTCGGTGTCCTCGATGATGTCGTGCAGGAGACCAGCCATGACGAGTTCGTCACCGAAGGGTTCGAGCCCGGCGGCCACGGCGCGGACATGCTCGATGTACGGCACGCCGATCTTGTCGACCTGACCGGCGTGCGCGCGGTCGGCCAGGAAGTCGACCTCGTTGACGGACGTCACATCTGCTCCTCGGTGTTGCTGTCCATCGTCCACCGGGGTCAGGCCTTTCACGTCGCGGACCGACGGCAGCGGTTCGGCCGGGGGCTCACTGGGCGTTGCTCAGGGCGAAGCGGGCGTCGACCGGTACCGCCCGCAACCGGTGGCTCCGGTACTGATGGTCATCCAGGTCGGACGACATTACCTACCGGCGACGAGCCCGGCCAAGTGGTGCAGCGAGTCGCCGAGATGCCCGGGACCGAACGGCGGGAACCGGAGATACTCACGGATGGACTGCGGCACCGCCGACCAGTCGTAGGTGAGCGTCACCTCAGTCTCGGACGGCCCGAGTGGCGTGAGGTCGTAACGCCAGAACCAGCCGCCGAACTCCAACCGGCCGTCGCTCTTCTCCTGCCCTGTCAGCCAGCCGATGGCGTGCGGCGGGTCCAGTACCTGGACCTTGTTGGCCACCTGGTAGTCACCGTTCGGATGGTCGGCGTGATACATGTCCATCCGGAAAATCTGCCCCACCTCGGTCAGGGGCGCCCGGTCGACAGCTTCCTGGACCCAGCCGGTGCCGTCGATCGCGGAATGGGCCGTCGGGTCCGCCAGCACCGCGAACACCTTGGCGGCGGGCACGGCGACCGTCAGTGTGGCGCTCACGTTCTCCTGGTCCACGGTGTGCACGCTCCTTGCCATCTCGTCTCCGGCCTCCCGCAGGCACGGAGGGGGGGACGTTCCCCACGTGCGAACGACGCGATGAGCAGACAACTCAGCGGTCGTAGGTCCGAAGAGGCAGTCTCACTCACACAGACCCCACGACACGTCACCGCGACCAGACTGTGACCGGCAAGGCCCCCGACGGGCGCACGGTGATGAGTGTCTTCCGGGGGTACACACGGTGCATGAAGGTGGATGCGGGGCGCATCGGCCTAGGGCGTGTCCGGCGGATCTTCGGCTACCGGCCGTCTTTGCCGCCTGCGGCGGCGAGCGCCCTGCGGGCGCGTCGTCAAGCTCCCCCAGCGGGCTAAATACCAGCCCGTCCGGCGATTGAGGACACCGCCGCGCAGCGGTGGTGCGGACGCCACGGGCCGCAGCGTCCGCCCACATGATCCGCCGGACACGGCCTAGTCGAGGAAGAGAGCGACCTGCTCATTCCCGATGCGGTGGAGCCCGGCGAGGATGGCGGCGTCCCGCCTGCCGTGCTCGGTCGTCAGGACGCCGCGGTCGTCGCCGGTGGTGAAGACCTCCTCCGGCAGGCAGGGGCAGCGGGCGGCATCTGGGTCAGATCAGCTCCGCGAACCGCGGGTGGGTACGGGCCACGGCCCAGGTCGGACCGAGCCAGGCACCGTAGCCCTCGCCCGGGACCGCGGTGAGACGGTCCAGCTCGCCCGGAGTGACCCAGCGCCATGCGCCGATCTCGCCGGGATCGGGCACCGGGTCGGTGGGGATGCGGCCGACCAGAACGTGGTTGAACTCGGTGTCGACCTGAGCGGACGCGGGGTCGGGAACCCAATAGGTGCAAGGCCCCGCATGGTCCGCCTCCTCCGGGTGGACGCCGAGTTCCTCGCGGACACGGCGCCGCGCAGTCAGCACGACGTCCTCGCCCGGCAGGGCGTGCCCGCAGCACGACGGTCCCCAGATGCCCGGGAAGCGGATCTTCGTCGTGGCGCGGCGCTGCAGGAGGATGCCGCCTGAGGAGTCGACCAGGAAGATGGAGAAGGCCCGGTGGAGCCGGCCGGGCCTCGCGTGGGCATCCTCGACCGTCGTCTGCCCGATCGAGGTGCCCGCGGCGTCCACCAGGTCGACCAGGTTGCGTTCCCGGGCACGTTGCTGCTGGGCGACCTCTGCGGCTGCTGACGCCGTCATCTGACCTCCGAGAGATGCGGGACGTTCTGAGGGAAAGACGCTGGGCGTATCCCATCAAGGCCGTTTTGACGGTCAGGAGCAAGAAGCGCACAGGAACACACGCGGGTCACGGAGGTGCGCGGGCGCACACCGTAGACGTGTTTCAGGACTTGCGCGCCCGGGGCTGAAAGGGAGAGCGAGGCAGCCGGAAAGGGCTGCTGATCAATACACCTAGGCGGTTTCCCTTAGGTCGCCCTGAGGGTCGGCAGAGGGTGACGGCGAGGTCGGCTCGCCTGTGGGGCCGGGGAGCGTCGGTGCCTCGGCCTCGCGTAGCCGCGCGAAGGGCACGGCCGGGACGAGCGAGAGAGCGACCACTCCTCCCAGGAGGAGAGCGAACCACGCACCGGAATGGTCGATGACGATTCCCGCTGCCGCGGACGCCAGGGATGCGCCGAGGTTGACGGAAGTGTTGATCCATGTCGACCCTTCCGTCCGGCTCGATTCCGGAACGATGGTGTCGGCGATGAGGTACCCGGTGATGAGGGACGGAGAGACGAAAAGACCGACGACGACGAGACCGGCGGCGAAGAGCCCGAGTGTGTGCAGCTGGGACACGAGAACCGCGGCCAGCGCCATCGCGACGCACAGGGCGAACAGCCGCGGCCCGAGCCCCGACGTGAGCTTCAGCTGGCCGTAGACGAATCCTCCAAGAGCACTTCCCCCGGCGAAGGCCGCCAGGAGCCAGCCCGAAAGCGCGGCGGCATCGCGTTGCGCGGCTGCTGCCGGCGCGGCGATCTCGGCGACGCCGAGTATGCCGCCGACGCCCAAGAGGACGAACAACACCCGTGCGAAACCCGGCTGGCCGAGCGGACGATCCGCTCGTGCGACGCTCTCGCGCGTACCGCGCAGGGCACCCGACAACGCGCTGGACGCCATGGCCGCCGTGCCGAGCATGACCGCTGCCGCGGTGACCCAGAGCCCGGTACTGGGAGAAGTGACCGTGATGATCGCCGTTATGACCACAGGGCCGCCGACGAAGAGGAGTTCCTCACACACGGCGTCGAGGCTGAATGCCTTCGTCCGCTGGTCGCCGGCCGTCGTGAGTGATGCCCAGATCGTGCGCATCGCCGCGCCCAGGGGTGGTGATGTCAGGCCAGCCAACGCACTGAGCACGAAAATCCAGATGCCCGTGCCCGTGCCCGTGCCCGTGCCCGTGCCCGTGGCCGTGGCCTTGGCCGCGTCCGTAAGGAGTGCGAGAGTGATGTAACCCGCAGCTTGGGCCGCCGCCATGACGGTGAGCGCGAGGCGCTGCCCGAACCGGTCGACGGCCCGGGCACGCCAGGGGGCGGCGATGACGTTCGCGATTCCGAACACCGCTGTGGCGAAGCCGGCTTGTGTGTACGACCCCGTACTTTGCCGGACGGCGAGAAGGAGCGCGAGACCCCCCATTGCCAGAGCGGACCGCCCGATCAGGGCGGGGAGGAAGGTGCGAAGCGCACCAGGAAGCAGAAGTATCGCGAGCACGAAGGGTCTCCGGTGATGTGCGACCGGCGTTATGGCGCGGCCGCCGAAGGCTGACAGTTGCCGAAGTCCGGAGGCGTGCGGGACCGCACCCTCAACGGATCAGAACCTGGGCGGGAGTGACCCAGGACCGTCAGATGAACATCACGATGAACATTCGGGGAGAGTACCAAACCTCCGCGGCTGCTGGCGGCGTGAACTCGGTAACGCGACTTCTGCAGCAGGGTGCTGTGGTGGATGCGCCGGACGCCGGAGGGCGTACGGCGCTGGATATGGCGGCGTGGCGAGGACACTTCGATGTCGTCCGCCGCGGCCAGGTTCGGGCAGGCACAGATGGTGCACCACCTGCTCAGCCGCGGCGCCACGGACGGCTCGGCCTCTATCTGACCCTCCGACGCTCTCCGGGAGAGAAGTAGAAGCCCAGAACGAGGCGTAAAGAGTGAAGCAAAGGAGGAATGTGCCGGAGGGTCAGCAATTGGAGGGAACGGCGGCATCGGTGGGTACGGCGGCCAGGGCGGCAGAGGCGGTACGGCCCCCGTAGCACACCACTACATCGGGTAATCGGGTGAGCGGGGGCAGCCAGGAGGCGACGGCACTGCCGGGAGAAAGGTGGTTGACGTCTAGCGTCGCTGTTCCCACTCGGTCCGGTTGAGTTCGTATTCGACCTCACCGTGCTCGGAGCCTTCGATGGCCTCCGGCCAGTCCCCGGTGAAGTGCTGGACGAAGGACAGGCCCGACTTCTCCATCACGCGGCGGGAACGAGTGTTGACGGCCATCGTGTTCGCCGTGACCCGCTCGACCTCCAGGTCCGTGAACCCCTTGTGGATCAGGGCCCGGGAGCCTTCGGTGGCGTAGCCGTTTCCCCAGGCCGCCTGGTTCAACCGGTAGCCGAGTTCCACCACGGCGGGACTGTGCTCCTCCAGCGGCCGGAACTCGAACCAGCCCAGGAAGGCGTCGGTGGTCTTCTCCTGCGCGGCCCAGTATCCGCGGGTTCCCCAGCACGGGTAGTCGTGCTGGAGTCGCGGCAGGGTCCGCGTCTCGATCGCCTCGCGTGTGGTGGGACGGCCACCGTTGATGAAGCGCATGACCTCGGGGTCGTTGTCCAGGGCGAGCAGGTAGTCGGTGTCGGCCGCTGTCAACGCACGCAGGATGAGCCGGTCGGTTTCCAGGAAGCTGGTCATGCCGCGATCTTCACCACGGGGCGACCGGACGTGCCACCGGTTTTCCGACCGGCGGCAGCCGACGGGCATCGGTCGGGTAGCGTGCCGGCCATTGAGCTTGTCCAACACACGCTCACGGAGAAGTTCATACTCCTCACGGAGCCTGCACCACTCGGTCACGGGCGGGCGAGGAATCACGATGCCCCCGGTGACGATCTCCTCCGGCCCGAACTGCTCGCGGGTGAGGTCGATCTCGATGCCCATGCCCAGACGGTTCCACCAGTGGTAGTCCACCCGCTCACCGCCGACGTGGACTTCTCCCCGGATCAACTCGCCCCCCAGCAGGTCGTTGAGCACCATGGCGGTCACCCCGCACTGGTCCCGGGCCGGATTGTTCTCGGTCCAGCGCGACCGGAACTCAGGCGTGCATGTCTCGGCACTCCAACTGCCGCGAACGGCTCGTTCGATGTCGGTGAGAAGCAACGGTGTCATGCCGATGATCCTGCCAGCAGGCACTGACATTAAAAGCCGGGCGCCGACAGACATGCCCAGCGATCCCGGGCACGGTAGGGCGGGGCGGGGGAGCGGCATGGGCGCCGTCGCTGCCGAGGAGAGTTGCGTTTCCGATGTCACGCGCCCCTCACCAACGGTCCCTCGCGCGAGCCGGATCAACGATCGGCTGCCGAAGGGTGGGCGTCATGGCCGGCCCGCGATGAACGTCTTTGTCCGGAGGGCGGTTGTTCGGCGAACGAGGTGCGGTAGGCGCGTGGGCTGGTCGCCAGGCGGGCTGCGAAGTGCTGACGCATGGTGACCTCGCTGCCGAAGCCCGACCGACGGGCGATCTCGGGCATGGGCAGGTCGGTGCGTTCGAGGAGTTTCTGGGCTTTCGCGATGCGGTGGTCCACAAGCCAGCGCAGTGGGGTGGTTCCGGTGGCGGCCGTGAAGTGCCGGGCGAAGGAGCGCGGTGACATCCCGGCGCGGGCGGCGAGCGCGGATACGGTGAGCGGTTCGTGGAGATGGGCCAGGGCGAAGGCGCGGACCTGGGCCAGTGCGTCCGCGTCGCGTGCGGCGTGCGGCGTCGGTTGTTCGATGAACTGGGCCTGGGTGCCGGTCCGGAACGGTGCGGTGACCATGGACCGGGCGATGGTCGCGGCCACTTCCGCGCCGTGCGTGGTGCGCACCAGGTGCAGACACAGGTCGATACCGGCAGCGGTGCCGGCGGCCGTCCACAGGTTGCTGTCCTCGACGAACAGGGCGTCCGGCTCGACCCGCACCCGTGGGTGCCGGGTCCGCAGCAGGTCGGCCAGGGCCCAGTGGGTCAGTGCCCGGCGGCCGTCCAGCAGGCCCGCCTGGGCGAGAGTGAACGCCCCGCCGCACAGCGCGGCGATGGTGGTGCCCCGGGCGTGGGCGCGGCGCAGTGCCGCGAGGACCGGATCGGGTGCCGGGGTGTCGTGGTCGTCCAGACCCGGCACCAGGATCAGCTCGGCACGGGGCAGCCAGGCGAGAGTGCGGTCCGGTGTGAGCGCGAGCCCGCCGCGCATCGGTACCGGCTCGGGGCCCGCGGCCACCCGGCGCAGCTCGAAGGCGGGCACCCCGCGGTCAGTGCGGTCCGCTCCCCATACCTCGGTGATCACCGAGACGTCGAAGGCCCGGATGCCGGGGAAGGCGAGCAGGGCGATGCGGTGGGTGGGGGCTGGTTGCGTCACGATGGCAGTAAACCATCGAACGCTGTCTTTCTGCCTGCTGTGAACCGGCTCGGCCCGGCGGCAGGATCGTGGGCATGGAGATCACACAGAACGCGGCGCTGGTAGTGGTGGACGTGCAGAAGGGCTTCGACGACTCGGAGTTCTGGGGCCCGCGCAACAACCCGGCCGCCGACGAGAACATCGCTGCGCTGATCGCGGCCTGGCAGGACACGGACCGGCCGGTCGTCTTCGTACGCCACGATTCCAGCAAGCCCGGCTCGCCCCTGCGGACCGGGTATGAGGGCAACGGCTTCAAGGAGTACGTCGAGGAACGGCGTGGCAAGGGCGGCGGGCCGGAGCTGCTGGTCACCAAGTCCGTGAACTCGGCGTTCTACGGCACCCCCGACCTTGACGACTGGTTCAAGGCGGCGGGCATCACCCAGGTCGTCCTGACCGGCATCCAGACCAACATGTGCGTGGAGACCACCGCCCGCATGGGCGGAAACCTCGGCTACGACATGGTGGTCGCCCTCGACGCCACCCACACTTTCGATCTGACCGGCCCGAACGGCTGGCGCCTGACAGCCGACGAACTGGCCCGGGCGAGCGCCGTCTCCCTGCACGGCGGGGGTTTCGCCCGAGTGGTGACGACCGGTGAGCTGGTGGCTTCCGTCCGCCCCTGACCTCTCGGAACAGGGGTGTGGCCCACTCCGCCGCGCACCGGTCGGGTCCATGATTCAGTGGCACCCGGCCGACGGATCGGACGGTGACGGTGTCGGGCGGCACGCCTGTCCGAAGTGTGCCGCGCGGCCCGGCCCGGCGCGCCGCCCCCGGCGCCGACGGACCCGGGCTCGCCGAGCGCGGTGCGGTCATCCGCCTCGGCTACGCGGCTGCTCCACATGCGCTCCGCCGCCGCGCTGGCGAAGAGTCCGTCGCGCAGATCCAGCCAGAGGCAACGCCCCTCTTGTGGGTGATTCCCCTTCAGGGGGTAACGGGAGACGCTTGTTCGGCTGGTGGCGGCTTTCTCCGGGCCAGCGGCCCTTTGGGGGAAGGGGATCCGACCATGCACGCACTGAGGCGTTCGGTAAGGGTTGCCGCGCTCACCGCCGCGGCGGCGCTGATGGCGGTGACCGGTACGGCCACATCCGCCCGGGCGGCGGAAGGGACGTTCTTCACACTCGTGCCGACACGGGAGCCGAGACCTTCCTCGGCTCGACGCCGACCGGCCCGTGCCTTGCCACCCCGGGTGGCGTCCGCCAGGCGACCAACGACACCGACACGGATGCCCACCTGTACACGAACAGCAGCTGCACATCCTCCAGCAGGTTCCTCGGTTCCCGGCAATCCGACGAGTACGCGGCCCCGTTCCCGACGTACGTCAAGTTCGGCTGAGGCTCATCCGACGCGTCCTCAGCGGAGCCCTGCCGTCACCGCGGGTACCGGCGTCTCCGCCCACGCCTTAACGGCACAGCTACCGGCTCAAGGGCCGGACCGCTGCCGTGGAACGGGACTTGTCACCGGATGACGGTGATCTCCGGAAGAGGTAGCCATCATTCGCCCAGTTCCGTGACGAGAACCCGGCGACTCGACCGCCGGACTCCACTGTCCGGCGCGGTGAAAACCACTGGTACGCGACGCTCAGCCCGTGCACACTCGACGGTTATGTCGATGACGCCCCCTACCGGCCCGATGTGCACGCGCGATTCGCTCGCCTCCGAACTGCGAGACATCGGCCTACGCGCTGGTGAGACCCTCCTCGTGCACTCTTCTCTCAGCTCCCTCGGCTGGGTCTGCGGTGGCCCCGGCGCCGTCGTCCTGGCACTGCTCGATGCCCTTGGCGAGAACGGCACGCTGGTGGTGCCCGCGCACTCCGGAGACAACTCGGACCCCGCCGAGTGGAACAACCCACCCGTGCCCGAGTCGTGGTGGGCGGACATCCGCGCGTCCCTCCCACCTTACGACTCCCGCACCACACCCACCTACGGCGTCGGGACCATTCCGGAGACCGTCCGCAACTGGCCCGGAGCCGTACGCAGTTCTCATCCGCAGACCTCCTTCGCAGCCGTCGGCCCGCGCGCCGCCGCGATCACGGACGGCCACGCGCTGGACTGCCGACTCGGCGAGCGCAGCCCGCTCGCCCGGCTGGAGGAAGCCGGAGCGAGGGTCCTTCTCCTGGGCGCGGGCTTCGAGTCCTGCACGGCGTTCCACCTGGCCGAGTACCGGATTGCCGCGCCGCAGGTCGACAACTCCTTCGCGGTCACGACCCCGCAGGGCCGCCGCTGGACGACCGTCCGCGACACCGCCATCACCTCAGACCGCTTCGACGACCTGGGAGCGGCTTTCGAGAAGGAACGCCCAGTGGTGCGGGCCACAGTGGGCGCGGCCGAGGCCCGGTTGTTCCCCCTGGCCGACGCCGTCGCATACGCCGAAATCTGGCTGGCCGAACACCGGCCGCACGTGGCTTCGACCTGACAAGTCACATCATCCCGAAGTGTCCATCAGCGTGGCACGGTGGCATCCGCCTCGAAGGGGCCGCCATGTCCGGGAACGATCAGGTCCGCGGCGGCCAGGACGCGGAGCCGGGAGGCGCGCAGTCTCTCGCGATCCGGGGCCACGGGGTCGTCCGCGGGGCCGTCCGAGTGCCACCACAGGTCACCGGCGAACGCCACCACACCCGTGTCCGTGCCGGCCAGCAACGTGATGTCCTCGAGGCTGTGTCCCGGGGTGCGGATCAGCCGAAGCGACGGGGTGAGGGCGTAACCCTCCGCGTCCCGGTTCCTCCACTGGTCGCCCAGGTATTCCACCTTGTGGTCGTGGACCCTGGCCCGTCCGAACAGGCCCACGTTCATGGTGTTGTCCGGATGGTGGTGGCTGAGCACCACGTCGGTGATGTCGTCGGGGCCGAGCCCCAACTCCGCGAGGGGGCCGAGGATGTGGTCGCGGCTCGCCACCATGCCGGGGTCGAAGATCACGTGCCGGTCGCCATCGGTGACGTAGGAGACGGTGGCGGCGACTCCGGGACCGGTGGAGCCGACGTAACCGGTGGTGAGGATCGTGTACTTGGCGCTGCGGCCGAGCGGTGCGTCTGTCATGCCCCCATCGTTCCGTGCCGACGCGACCGCCGACGAGTGGCGCTACTGCCTCTCATCGCAGGATTCGTGCCACCCGTGCGACACTGCTGCGATGCCACCCTTCGTGACCGTCGCCGCGTACGTTCCCCCGGGTGCCGGCATGCTCGCCGTCGGCATCGTCGCCGAGGTGTTCGGTCCGCACGGGGAGGGTCTGCCCGGCTTCGACTTCGCGCTCTGTACCGACCGGCCCGGGCCGGTTCCCACCGACCTCGGTGTGCCGCTCATGGTCGAGCACGGCCTGGACCGGTTGGCTGCCGCCGATTTGGTGATCGCGCTGCCATGGGCCGGCTTCCGTACACCGCCGGGCCCCGCCGTGCTGGAGGCGCTGGCGGCCGCGCATGAGGGCGGCTCATTGGTCGCGGCCCACTGCGTCGGTACGTTCGCACTCGCCGCCGCCGGGCTGCTCGCCGGCCGACGGGCCACCACCCACTGGCGGTTCGCGGAGCTGCTGGCCCGCCGCTACCCGGACGTCGTCGTGGACCCCGACGCCCTCTACATCGACGAAGGGCGGATCGTCACCGGTGCGGGAGCCGCCGCGGGTTTTGACCTGTGTCTGCACCTGTTGCGGCGGGAGTACGGGGCCGCGATGGCCAACGCCGTGGCCCGCGACATGGTGCTGCCGTCCCACCGGGACGGCGGTCAGGCCCAGTACCTGACCTCCCCCGTCCCCGAGGACTGCCAGGACGAGCGACTCGCCGAGGTACTCGCCTGGGCCCGCGAGCATCTCCACGAAGCGCTTCCCGTCGCGGAACTGGCCCGACGCGCCGTGATGAGCAAACGGTCCTTCGCCCGCCGCTTCGCCGCCGCGACCGGCACCACCCCGCATGCCTGGCTCCGGGCACTGCGCTTGAGCAGTGCCGAGGAACTCCTGGAAACCACGGATTTGCCGATCGAGGAGATCGCCCACCGGGTCGGCTACGGAAGCGCGGCCGTTCTCCGCGAACAGTTCGTGCGCCGCCGCGGCGTGCCGCCCCGTACCTACCGCCGTTCCTTCACCAACGCGTCGTAGTGAGCAACTGCCTCAGACTCGCGGGCGCAAGGGCTCCCCGGAGGCCAAAGGGGTAGCGAAGGAATGTCAGGGGCAGGGAGTTCCCGTGGGCAGACGGGGGATGGTCCGTTTCCATTGGTGCGTCGTGCTGAGAGTGCAGATGTGGTCCGCGATGGTTTCCGGATCGAGTTCCCATAACCGGACGGTGCGGTCCGTATTGACGCTGGCGAGGGTATGGCCTGCCGGCGAGAAGGCCAGTCCGGTGACGTAACCGCCCGTTCCCGTCAGCGTGGCCACGGCCCGGTGGCTTCGGGTGTCCCACAAGCGAATGGTGCGGTCATATCCCGCGGTGGCCAGAGTGTGCCCGTCGGGAGCGTACGTCAGTTGACTCACGTTTTCCGTGTGGCCGGTAAGTCGGGTGATGCGCCGCTTGGTCTGGGTATCCCACAGAATGATGTCGCACATCGCGGCAGCCAGTGTGCGGCCGTCAGGGCTGAACGCGAGAGAGTAAGCCCTGCAGGACTGACCGTTGCGGGGCAGAGTGCTCGTCACCGTGCGGGAGCGGAGATCCCAGAGCCGGACGGTCGCGTCATAATTGCCGGTGGCGAGGGTGCGTCCGTCCGGTGAGAACGCCACCGAGGCCACGCCGTAGGGTTCACCGCCGAGAACGGCGATCGCACGATGCGAACGCACATCCCACAGGCGGGTGCTGCGGTCGCTGCCGGCAGTTGCCAGCATGCGGCCGTCTGGGCTGAAAGCGGCGGCGCGAAGTTCTCGGGTATGGCCGGTGAGGACGGCCGTTTCCCGATGGTTCCTCATATCCCAGAGGCGGGCGCTCCGGTCATTGCTCGCGGAGGCGAGGGTGCGGCCGTCGGGTGAGAAGACCAGGCTGGTGATGGCGTCGGAATGGCCGGTGAGGCGGGTGACGACACTCCGGGCAACGGTGTCCCAAATGATGATCCCGCCGTGGGAATCGCCGGAGGCCAGAGTGCGCCGGTCGGGGGAGAGCGCCACGGCGGTCGCGTTTCCCTCGCTGCCTGTGAGCGTGCCCGATTTCTTGAAGGTGGCCGCATCCCACAGCTGCAAGGGCGGGGGAGTGCCGCGTTCACCCGACATCGCCGTGGTGGCTATGGTCTGCCCGTCGGGGCTGAAGGCCACTCCGGTCAGCATGCCTGCCCCACTGAGCGTGCTGACGGGCCGGTGCGTGGACGTTTCCCACAGGCGTGCGGTGCCGTCATGACTGGCGGCCGCGACCGTGCGGCCATCGGGAGAGAAGGCCACCGACATGACCACATCGCCATATCCGGTGAAGGTGGCGATCGAGCGGTGGGACCGTACGTCCCACAGCCGTGCGGTTCTGTCCTGGCTTCCGGAGGCGAGGGTGCGCCCGTCGGGGGAAAAGGCCACCGATACCACCGATTCGGTGTGACCTTCGAGGACGGCGCTTTCCTGATGGGACACCATGTCCCAGAGCCGGATCTTCCGGTCGCGGTAAGTGGCTGCCAGCGTGCGCCCGTCCGGTGCGTAGGCGATGCCCGAGACGGAGCTGGTGCCGTCGGTGAGCAGGGCCGTCTGCCGGTGGGTGTCGACGTCCCACACCCGCACGGTGCCGTCATCGCTCACCGCCGCCAGGTTTCGCCCGTCAGGGCTGAAAACCAGATTGTTGACACTGCTGGAGTGACGGGTAAGCGTGGTGATGAGACGGTGGGTGTCCACGTCCCACAGCTTGACCGTTCCGTCCTTGCCGGCAGTGGCGAGCGTGCGCCCATGGGGCGAGAAGGCAACGCCGGCGACTCTGTCGGTGTGCCCGGTCAGGGTCGCGAGAAGCCGGCGTGAGGCGGTGTCCCAGATTTTCGCCGTGTGGTCGTCGCTCACCGTGGCCACGCGGCGGCCGTCGGGGCTGAACGCCAGGCCCCACGCGTCATCCGTATGACTGGTGAGCTGACTGCCGGGAAATTGGGCGTAGGTGCTGAGCAGACTGCTGCGGGCCTCCACCGTGGGGGAACGCCGGTAGGCACCGAGCGCGAGGAGCATCGCGGTCTCCGGCCGGTCGCGCAGCATCACGTCGGCCCGGGCGGCGAGTTCCCGGGAAACGGCGATACGGCGTTGCTCCTGCGCCGCGCCACTTTGCTGAAAGGCGATGGCACCAGCCGTGAGGGACAGCACGAGCAGACCGGCCAGACCGGAGGTCAGTATGCGCAGGCGCCGCAGACGCCGCTTCTCTCTCAGCTTCTCGGCTCTCTCCAGTCCGGTGCTGGCGCTGAGGAACGCCTGCGCCGCCGGGGGGAGAGCGGCTCTCTCGCCGAGGCTCGTCACCGCATCGAGGGCCGCGGCCAGACGGGTGCCACGATAGAGCAGGCTCGTGTCATGCCCCTCGTTCTCCCACGTGGCGGCGGTCTCGGTGAGGGTCTGGCGGATGCACAGACTGGTCCGGTCGTCATCGATCCACTGGCGTAGGCGGGGCCAGGCATGCAGCAACGCTTCATGGGCCAGTTCGACGTGGTCGGCGTCCACGGTAAGCAAGCGGGCCCGGGTGAACGCCTCGATGACCGCCTCCGGATCGCCGGCCTCGAAGGCACCGGCCTCCAGCAGATCGCTGTGCCTTCCCGGCCGGCTCGTCTCCCTGTCCGCACCGACCTGGATCAGCCGCAACAGCAGCTCCCGCGCCACTACTTGCCGCCGCGTGGAGAGGGAAGCGTAGACGCGCTCGGCCGTGGCGGTCACCGCACCGCAGATGCCGCCGGTCAGCCGGTAGCCCTCGACGGTCAAGGTGGCGTTCTCACGATGCTGCCAGGTGCCGAGCAGGGCATGCGACAGCAGGGGAAGCGCTCCGTCGCGGGGTGCACCGCCTCGCGCCGCGCGACCGGGTACGAGCCCGACGTCGCGCAGCAGAATTTCCACCAGCCCCGGTTCCACTTTCAGGCCGGCCTTGCCGGCCGGCCCGGTGATGGCGGCACGCAATTGGGTATCACCCAAGGGCCCCAAGGTGACATGGCCGCGACGCAGGGACGCGGCCAGTCCAGGGAACGCCAGGCAACGATCGTAGAAGTCGGCCCGGACCCCGAGGACGACCAGCGCGGGAGGAATGCGGTCCGCGTCCCCCTCCGGCCGCACCGTCAGGGCCGTCAAGGCCTCCACGAAGGCTGCTTGTTCGTCCTCGTCCTGACAGAGCATGAAGGTCTCTTCGAACTGATCCACCACGACGATCACGGCAGCGGCCTCACCGGCGCCCGGGCCGCCCGCGGCGCCGTCGACCTCCGCGTCCGGGTGGCCGGCGGGCCGCCGGAGGCCGTCCATGGCGGCACGCACCGCTGCGGCGAGAGCGGCCGCGCCCTCCTCCTGCGCCTTGTCCAGCAGGCGGCGGGACGTTCCGGTGGCCAGCGTGATACGCGTCAGAAGCTCGTCGAGAGGATGGTCGCCCGGGGTGAACAGCGCCACCGGCCAGTCCCGTGAACCGGGGACAGGCAGCACTCCGTGCGCGAGAGCCGGTATCAACCCTGCTCTGAGCAGGGAGGATTTCCCCGCTCCCGACGGGGCCATGACCAGCAGGGGCCCCGGTGATCCGAGGCGCTCGGTCAGTTGCGCGATCAGGTCCGCGGTGGCCTCGCTCCGCCCGAAGAACCACCGCGCGTCCCCGGCCCCGTACGGCGAGAGGCCCGGATACGGACAGGCCTCCTCCCGTGTCGTGCGTTTGCGACCCCAGGTCGCCGACGGCACCAGCCGCTCCAAGGCGCCTTCGGCAGCCAGCACCTGGTCGCAGACTCGGGCCAGCTCCATGGTCAGCGGCTTCTCGCCGTTCTCGACCTTGCTCAGATAGCCCTTGCTGTAGAACGCCTGGCGAGCCAGCTCGGCCAGCGTCATGCCCCGTCGACGTCGCAGCTCGCGTAACAACTCCCCGGCACCGGCCGCGGCCGGGCTCGGTAACCCGGCGAGTGACCCGACGGTCGCACTGCCGGGATCGATACCCCTGTCGTCCACCCCTGGCCTATCCCTTCTCAGTCGTTCTGACCATTCGCGGTGAACAGTCTGTCCAGATAAGCATCGATGGCGTTGAGCACGTCCTGAGCCTCGATGACGTTCAGCTCGATGAAGGTGGTGAAGCCGGTGAGGGCGAGGAGCAGGTTGCTCTCGATCACCGGGTCCCGGTCGCGGTCGATGTACCCGTCGGCGATCGCCTGACGGACCAACTGCTCGACCAGAGCGCGCCCTTGGGCGAGGCCGCCGTGCGCCCGCGCGTGGATTTCCTCGTCGTGCAGTGCCTCCAGCACGTAGGCGGCGCTCATCCGGCTGGTCGCGCGGGCATCGGCGTGCAAGGGAAGCATCTCGGTGAGCATCAACCGCAGTACCTCGCGCGGGTGCGGCCGGTCGCCCAGTTTCCGGAGGCCGAGGCCGACGCGCAGGGAAGCCTGCTCGGAGGCGAAGTCCATGGCGAAGGTCAGCATCGCCTGCCGGGAGGTGAAGTAGTGCTGCAGGGCGCCGTGCGTGACGCCCGCCTCCTGTGCGACCTCACGCATGGTCACATGCGTGAAACCGCGCTGCTCGACGACCCGCCAGAGCGCACGGGCGATGGCTTCCCGGCGTTCGCGGTGATCCACCTGCTTGGGCATCGTCGGTCTCCGGGGACGTGTGACATTACGATTGACATATTACACGTGGATGGTAACGCTGGGGGTCCGACGGGAGAAAGGAAGCGACATGCTGCGACAGCCAAGGGTCCGTACCGCGGTGGGTGCGGTCGAGGGCCGCTGGTGGCACGGGCACGCGGTGTTCCGCGGCATCCCCTACGCCCAACCACCCGTAGGCGAACTGCGCTTCGCCGCACCCGTCCCGCCCCGGCCATGGGACGGAACGAGGCAGGCGGCAACGTTCGGTCCCCCGGCGCCGCAGTCCGTACCCGTTCTCGCGAGTCCGGCCAAGGGCACCAATTGGCTGACGCTCAACGTCTGCACTCCGGATCCGGGCGCGGCCGGGCTGCCGGTCCTGGTGTGGATCCACGGAGGCGCTTACATCGCCGGCGCCTCCAGTGACCCGGTGTACGACCCGACGGCGTTGGCCGGGGGCGGACTGGTCGTGGTGAGCGTCAACTACCGCGTAGGCGCGGAGGGATTCGCCCTCCTCGACGGCGCTCCGCCCAACCGCGGATTCCTCGACCAGATCGCGGCCCTGCGCTGGGTGCGACGTCACATCGCCGCCTTCGGCGGAGACCCCGACCGGATCACCCTGGCCGGACAGTCCGCCGGTGCCGGGTCGGTCGCCGCCCTGCTGACGATGAAACCGGCACGCGACCTGTTCCGACGGGCCATCACGCACTCGGTGCCGGGCTGGCACTGCACCCGCGCACTGGCCGAAGACGTCGCCGCCACGCTCGCGGACCGCTGCGGCAGACCGCCCACCGCCGAGGGCCTCCGTGACATCGACCCATGGCGGCTGGCCGAAGAGGTGGCCGCCCTCGGCGCCGACCTTCCCCGCCACCACGCGAGGTGGGGCCGTCTCTCCCAGACCGGTGTCGCCCTGTGCCCCGTCGTCGACGGCGAAGTCCTCACCGAGACGCCTTGGCCCGCGCTGACCAGTGGCCGTACGAGCGGCATCGACCTCCTCGTCGGCCACACGCGCGATGAATTCCGCCTGTTCAGCGTCATGACCGGCCGACTGGGCACGTTCACCGAACGAGAGGCCCGCACCGCCCTGGACCTGTTCGCCCCCGCACCGCACGGCGCTTCCGCCTACCGCGCCGCCTACCCGCAGGCAAGCCCGGAAGAGCTGCTGGAGACGGTGTACTCCGACTCACTGTTCCGGATGCCCTCACAGCAGCTGGCCCGGGCGAACGCACTGGCCGGCGGAACCTCGTTCCTCTTCGAACTGCGACTGCCGTCACCGGCCTCCGGAGGAATTCTGGGGGCCTGCCACAGCCTCGACGTCCCCCTGGCCTTCGGCACGCTCGACAGCCCCACCGGCAGGGAACTCTTCGGCGACCCGCCCAGCCCGGAAGCCCTCGCCGTATCCGGCGAACTCCAGCAGGCCTGGCTCCGATTCGCCACCACCGGCGACCCCGGCTGGGCCGCCCATCACCCCGGCCGGCAGCTCACCCGCGTCCTGGACGCGACATCGACGACCGTGCCCTACCCCGAACAAGCCTCCAGCCGGATCTGGGCGCCGGCCCCCGCGCCGACCTCCTTCGATCTGGTGCCAGAGGGACAGCGACACGCTTCGTGGACTCCCCGCCCGAGCCGAGAGAACGGCCACGCTTGACCTTGCCGCGACGGCAGGGTTTCTACTGGCCGCATGCGAAGAGGAGAGATCGCCGCGCTCGTGGGAGTCACGTCCCGAGCCGTGCGGCACTACCACCACATCGGTCTCCTGCCCGAGCCGTCACGGCAGGCCAACGGATACCGCGCCTACAGCCTTCGGGACGCGGTGGTACTGGCCCGGATCCGGCGCCTCACGGAACTCGGGCTCACCCTGGACGAGGTACGGGACGTCCTCGCGGACGACGCCGGGCGCGAACTGGCCGAAGTGCTCGGCGAACTGGACGCCGACCTCGCCCGCCAGGAGCACGAGATCCGACAGCGCCGCAGGGTGCTGGCAGATCTGCTGAAGGGCCCGCTCACGCCGGACGCGCCGCTCTCCCGCACGCTCGTGGAACTCCTGGAGGCCGCCCCCGCCACCGCATCACCCGCCGCCGCCAAGGACCGCGAACACCTGACGCTGCTGGACGCGACCACCAACGGGGACGCGGTGTATGCGGCTCTGCGGCCGCTGACCGAGGACCCCGCGATGCTTCGCCTGTACGAACGGCTCGACGATCTGGACAAAGCCGCAGCGGACGATCCGCGCATCGTGCCGCTGGCCGATGACCTGGCCGCCGCCGTACCGGACGAGGTACTGGCGGCGATCCCGGCCACGGGCCCCGTGGTGCCGGGCTTCGGACAGGCCCTGCTCGCCGACTACCCGCCCGCCCAGGCCGAGGTCGTACGCCAGGTGATACAGCACCTCACCGCCAGGACGAACCAGAGGCCGTCATGAGTCCGCGCATGGCACGGGCCGCACTGCACCACCTGGTCCCGGTGGCCGCGCGCCGGCTCGTCGCGCACGAACTGCGGGCCCTGCACAGCCTCGGGCTGTGGGTGCTACGCCGCCGCCAGGTCCCCGACGGCCATCTGGCCATCGCGTACACCGCACCCCAGACGGCCACGATGTACGCGCTGCTCTGCGTCTCCGTCATCGAAACGGTGGTGCTGGCTCTGGTGATCACGTGGCCGCTCCTTCATACGATCCTGCTCGTCGCGGACGGGTACACAGTGGTGCTGGTCCTCGCCCTGCACGCGGCCTGCGTGGTCCGGCCTCACCTCGTGGGACCCGACGGCTCGCTGCGCATCCGGTACGGCGTGCTGTTCGACCTGGGGGTGCCGGCCGCGGCCATCGCCACCGCCCGGGTCGAGCGACGCTGCCCCGACGGAGGGCTGGTGCGACTGAGCGCGGACGGGGTGCTCGACCTCGCGGTGGGCGGCCAGACCACGGTGACGGTAGAACTGACGCATCCGGTGAAGCTCGTCCGACCGCTTGGCGCGCGAGGATCCGCCCGTACGCTTCGGTTTCACGCCGACGATGCGCGGGAGACGGTCGCCGCACTCACGCGAGCGGCGGGGGCGAGAACAACGCCATAAGGCGCCGGCCAGGACGGTCACGCCATGAGCAGGAGCCGTGTGTTGGGCACGAGCTTGCGGTTCACACTGGTGCTCTGCACGAAGATGGTGAAGTCGTCGTTGTGGTCCGGTGTGACGCGGGCTTCCACATCCGGCAGGCCGAGGAGCGCTCGGGCCTCGGGCCCGGTGTACACCCGGTCCGTCTTCTTCTCCAGCACGGCGATCTGCTTCCGCGCCTGGATCTTCTCCGACTTGCTCAGCTGGTAGAACGCGCCACCGGTCCGATAGGTGTGCCCGCATTCGACGACCCAGTCCCGGATCGCTGCGGCGCGGGTCACCGGGATCAGCTGGTACGAGGACGGATCCGCCGGGATCAGGCCGACGGCCTCGATGGTGTCTTTGTTGACCGTGTCCGCACCGGTCGAGAACACCGCGCGTGATCCTCGGATGCCCTGGGAGCGGCCCACCATGAACTTCTCGGTGGCCTGCTGGATGACGTGTCCCGCCTCCTCCAGCCCTTGCGTGCTCGTGGCGTCCCAGATGGCGATGTTGTCCTTGGGGAAGCCGCACTGCATGGCCTCGCGCTTGCCCATCTGGTCCGGAACCATGACGGCCAGCGTCCAGTTGTCCTGCTGCGTCTCGATCATCTCGGACACGGCCCGTACCAGTGCGCGCGGGTCGCTGTCAGGGGCATCCGGGCAGCGATGGCTCGCGTTCTCCTGCCCGTCGGTCAGGACGAACGTCAGGAAGCTGTGGTCACCGTAGAGCTGGGCCGTCTGCGCCAGTTCGCGCTGCGACCTCAGGGTGGCCGCCAGCAGAGCCGTCATTCCACCGACCCGGTACAGCTGCTGCAGGGACGGCATCCGCAGCACGTCCTTGTCGTAGATGACGCATTCCACCTCGTTCGCGAAGACGTAGACCGTGACCCGGGTCTCCTGGTCGAGTTCCTGCGACCGGCGGGCCAGGTAGGCGATCTGCTGATCGGCGACCTCGACGACCTTGCGATTCAGGTGCGACATGGACGAACTGGCGTCCAGCACAAGGGCAACGTGATTGATGTAGTTCTGGCTTCCGGACATGAAAGCTCCCCCTCTTCCGAAGTGATGCTCCTACCGTCTCACCCACCACTGACAATCGGACCTGGCTCCCGGGCCGGAGGAACGGCCCCCCGGCCAGGGCCGGCAGGCCCACTGGAGCCGGCTGCCGGTGTGTTGCCGACTCTGCAGTCTGCCGCTATCGCGATGCGGTCGTCTCGAGCCAGTCGCCGACGGTGACGACGTCCGCCCACTGCGGGAACAGCCGCTCGACGAGGACCCGGTGCAGCTCCGGGTCGGTGTCCAGGCAGGCGTCGGAGAGGACGGTGAGGCCGAAGTCCAGGTCGTTCGCCTGACACAGGGTGGACAGCACCACAGCGCTGGTGGCGATGCCGGTGAGAACGAGGCTGTCGATACCGCGCGCTTTGAGCACCACGTCGAGGTCACTGCCCGAGAACGCGCTCGCCCGCCTCTTGGTGACCACCACGTCGCCCGGCCGGGGCGCGACCTCGGGGTGGATCCCGGTGCCCGGGGCGCCCTCGACGAAGAGGCCGGCCCGTGCGATGGCGGCGAGAGCCCTGTTGCGCGTGCCGACTTCCGGGAATCCGGGGCGTAACGCGATGACCACATAGATCACGGGGATGTCCGCCTCCCGGGCCCCGTCGATCGCCCTGCGCAGGCGCCGCAGATATCCGGAGTCGGCGTCGACGATGTCCACGATGGCCTGTTGGATGTCCATCACGAGAAGGGCGCTGCTCATGTCGTCTCCAGGAACGAAGTCGGTCGGATGCTGGAACGGGCCGGGTCCTGATGGGTCGGATCCTACGCGTGCGTTGAACGACCGACCGCGGGGCGCGTCGACGGCGACTCGCGCCTGCCGTGCACGTCGCGCTGCGATTGGCCCCCGCGTTCTGTCCCACACCGCCCAACACACAGGCCCCGAGCCGGGAAGATGAGGCTGTTGGTGCAGGGGAACGCAGAAGGAGGGGGTGGGCGACCATGTCAGAGAAGCCTTCAAGGATCCGGCGCTTCGCAGGCGTTGCCGCGTCGGTCACGCTGACCGTGCTGGGGACCGCCGTACCGGCGGCGTCGGCGCATTCGTCCGACGCTGTCGTGAGTTGCACGGGAAGCAACACCGTCTCGTTCTCACCCGGCCTGTCGTTGGCCGCGCGGCGCACCCGGATCGACGGAAGCGGCGAGTACAGCTGTCTGTCCACGGATCCGGCGCTGAAGTGGGGAAGATCCTCGATCAGCGGCGGTGGACGGAACGGCTGTTTCTTCTCCGACGCGACCACGGTGGAGCGCATCACGTGGAACACCGGGGAGAAGACGAAGGTCGTGTACCAGGCGGGCACCGTCCAGCAGGTCGCCGGCCAGGCGGTCGTCCTGGTGGTGGGCCGGGTGGTGGAGGGCAGGTTCAAGGGCCGGACGGTGGCCTCGCCGGGTATTCAGGCCGTGCTGAACCCGCTGGAATGCGCGTCGAAGGGCGGTGTCGAGCGGATCACCGGACCGTCAACGCTGCTGATCGTCTGACGCCCGCGCATCCTCGCGGCCGTACCGGGCGACCAGGTCCAGGACGTGCGCCACATCCGCGCGGGTGCTGAGCGGGTTGATGGTGCACATGCGCAGCACGGTGGCGCCGCGCACGGTGGTCGTGAGGAGCATCGCCCGGCCGTCTGTGCACACCTTCCGGCTGATGCGGCTCTGGGCGGCATCGGCATCCCAGCCCACAGGTGTGTCGTGCGGGTGGTGGCGGAACGTCATGACGGCGAGGCTCGGTGGTGTGACCAGCGTCAGGTCCGGGTGGGCGTCGATGAGCGCGGCGGCGTACTCGGCCAGTTCCATGCCCTGTTCGATGGCCTGCCGGAACGCCTGGGCGCCGAAGGTCTTCAGGGACAGCCAGAGTTTCAGTGCGCGCAGGCCGCGGCTCTGCTGGGGTCCATAGTCGGAGAGGTTGATCTCCCCGTCCGTGGCACCGTCGGGATGGGGCGCGTGGGCCGGCTGGAGGTAGCCGTCGTCCAGTGCGTGGCGTGCCATGCCGAAGGTGGCGGGAAGCAGTTCCGGCCGCCGCAGCAGCGCACAGCCGATCTCGTAAGGCTGGAAGAGCCACTTGTGCGGGTCGACGGTGAGGGAGTCGGCCCTGCCGAGTGCGCCTCGCAAATGATGCCCACGGGGGGTGCCCGCGGCGGCCGCGCCATGGGCACCGTCGATGTGCAGCCACAGGCCCTCGGCCTCGCACAGGTCCGCGAGGTCGTCGAGCGGATCGACGGTCCCGGTACCGGTCGTGCCGAGCGTGGCGACGACGGCGAAGGGCCGCAGCCCGGCGTGCCGGTCGTGGCGGACGCGGTCGGCCACGGCGTCGGCCTCCAGGCGCAGCCGGTCGCCGACGGGCAGGACGACGAGCTGTTCGCGGGTGAACCCCAGCAGGTGGACCGCCTGCGCGACGGAGGGGTGGGCCTGGGAGGAGCAGTAGAGGCGGGCGTCGCGCAGCCGTCCGTCGAGGTGGTGGTCGCGGGCGACGGCCAGACAGGTGAGGTTCGCCGCGGACCCGCCGCTGACGAAGAGACCCCCATGGCCGTCCGGCAGGCCGAGGAAGGTCTTCAGCCAGCCGAGGGTGGTCAGTTCGAGCTGAGTGGGCCCCGCGCCCACGAGCCAGGCCCCGGGCACGGACAGGTGGGCGGAGGCGAGGGCGTCGGCGAGGACGGCCGGGAAATTGCCGGTCGACGGTACGAAGGCGAAACACCGGGGGTGGTCGAGACGGGTCGCCTGGGCGAGGGCCTGCCGGGTCACGTGGTCGAGGAGAGCGGGCACGTCGTGCGTGCCGTGCTCGGGGAGCGGCTCGTCGAGCACGGCACGGAGGGCGCCGGGCGAAGGAACGTGCAGAGGCGGCCGGGAGCCGGGCGAGGTCATCCGCTCGATGACGAGTTCGACGGCGTGATGACCGGCCTCGCGCATCAGCCGTTCGTCCAGCCGCAGTGGCGGCGGACCGCCCACCGTCTCCCGGCGGAAGAAGGCGATCCAGGCCAGGGCACCGGGCCGTGGGCGCGGGCGCGGTTCCAGGTCGGCGACCGGTCCGGGGAACTGGACGAGCGCGACCTCCTGCCCGGTGGTGACAGGCCCCGGGCGGGCGATGGGCCACCACAGCGCCTCGCCGGCGGCCAGCCCGGTGACGTCGGCCGGGCCGGGGAGCGGCCCGGCCACCTTCGCACCGTCCCGGCGATAACGCCCGGTGGCTGGCGCGCGGTGCACGGTGATGTCGGCGTGCACGACGAGCTGGCTGGGACGTTGCACCGGCGGGAAGGGTCTGGTCACCACAGGGGGCAGGGCGGGCAGGAGGAAGGACAGGATGTGCAGCCCCAGCGAGGGCAGTAACCCTGCCGCCCGTTCGACTGCCTGGACGAGGGAGACCACCGTCTGGAAGCGCGGGTTGACTTCAATGGCCAGCAGTCGGCCGTTGTCTTCCACGAGGTCCAGCCCGAAGACGCCGCGGAAGCCGCGCGCCCGCAGGACGTCACCGACGCGGCGTGCGGCCGAGCGCGCCTGTGCGTACATCCCGGCAGGGAGATCGTCCGGGCCGACGAGTTGGTTGCCGCAGTGCGCACCCCAGGAGGCAGCCGTCTCGGGGAGCCCGACCAGCTGGTGGGAGACCGCCGAGACGACGGTCCGGTCCGGGCCGGCGCACGCACTGACCGTCAAGGAGACGCCGGGGGCGAACCGGCTGAGCTTCACGGGTTCGTCCGGCCACGCCTCCAGACGGGCCCGCAGCCCCGGCAACCCGGCGACGGGCACCGTACCGCGACCGATGAGGTTGTTCTCCCTGCGCTGGGCGACCGCCCGGGACCACCGGCCGTCCCAGTAACTCCCGGCCGGCGCCCGGCCCGTGGCGGGGATCACCAGGAACGGTGGCACGGGGACGCCGGCCTCGGCGAACAGCCCGGTGACGCTGATCTTGTCGGCCGCCCGGGCCGTGATGGCGGGCTCCGGGGCGAGCAACCGGTAACCGTGCGTCCGGGCCCAGGTGCGAGCGTTGTCCCCGTGCTCGGGGGCGAAGGACACACAGACGCGACGCGGGCCGGATGGAGGCGGCCGGTGGCCGGGCGGGGGGAGCGGCAGCGGTTGCCAGGCGGACACCGGTTCGAACCGCAACCAGTCGGGCACAGGCCGGAACGACGCGCTCAGGAACGGGCAGTGGTCGAGCCATACGGCCTCGTCGACCAGCTCGGCCAGCAGGCGCAGACCGGTGTCCGCGTCGATGCCTTCGATGTCCCCCACGGCGTCGGCGGCGACGCTCGTGTGTGCGCTCAGCTCTCCCACGGCCACTCCCCGGGTGACCGCGTGGCCGGGGGCGTGTGCACTGCGGTCGCGTCCCGGGACGAGGCCAAGTACAGCGGCGCCGACGGCGTTGTCCCCGACGGGGTCCCGCCTCTCCGCTCCCCGCTCACGGGCCGTCCTCCCGCGCGCCGACGCATGCCGCCCTGGCCAGCTTTTCCACCCGGTGATGCAGGTGCTCCAGATACGGTTCGCTCTCCGGTTTCATCAGCACGCTGCGCAGGACCTTGGTGTGGTCGCTGTCCACGACGGCATCCGCGTGCCGCGCGGTGAACTCCGCCGCGGGAATCCGGGCGACGCTGAGGAAGACCGGCTCCTCCTTGGAGTTCATCCCCCGGCGCAGCACTTCGTCGCTCCTCGCGGCGATGTGGGACAGCCGGTGCGGCGCGTCCGCCGAAGACGTCGGGTGGTACGTCACGATGTCGAGTTCGGGAGGCTGGTACAGCTCCAGATACGGGGAGGCGCCGATCAGCCGGGCCCAGCGAACGGCCGCGCGCCGCCCCGCGACGAGCACTTCGCCGAGCCCCTCACGGGTGAGCGGCAGCAGTCTGAGCGTCAGCCACAGGGCGGCGGCGGCCGCACCCGAGCGGGAGCACTCAAGGCTGATTTCCCCCAGATGCGGCCGGTGGGAGGTGTAGTAGGTGTAGGGCGAGTCATGCCGGAAGAACCGGGCGACGTCGGGATCCCGGAACAGTACCGCCCCGCAGCCGTAGGGCTGCAGGCCGTGCTTTTGCGGGTCGATCGCCACCGAATCGCACCGGGCGAGCGCCCGCAGGGCGGCACCGGTCTCCGCGGCCAACGGCCGCGCGTCACCGTCGGCGAGCAATCTGAAGAACCCGCCGTAAGCGGCGTCGGCGTGGACGCGCGCCCCGTACCGGCGCGCCAGCGGGACGATGTGGTGCAGCGGGTCGACGGCCCCGAGCGCCGTCGTCCCCGTGGTGGCGACGACCGTCCCGACGTCCCCGGCGGACAGCAGTCGTTCCAGTTCGCCCACGTCCATGCGCCCCCGGTCGTCCACCGGCACTATGTGCACGGGGATGCCCAGGAGGTGGCACATCCGGGTGTGCGTGTAGTGGGCGTCACTGCTGACGGCCACGCCCGTGCCCGGCCGGCTCTCACGGGCGACGAACAGCGCCTCGAGGTTAGCCTGTGTACCGCTGCTGGTCAGATGCCCGAGATGGTCGGCGAATCCGGCCATGGCCGCGAGTTGTCCGAGCACCTCCTCCTCCATGGCGGAGGTCGCCGGACCGCCGTCCAGGGCGTGGTTGTTGGAGTTGACCAACATGGCGGCCACATAGCCGGCGACCGCGACGGGGTGCGGTGGCTTGAGCATCTGCCCGGCATAGCAGGGATGAAAGAAGGGGTAGCTGCCGCGCAGCCGGGCGGCCAGCTCCTCGAAGGCCACCTCGAACGCCGCCTCGTCCACCGCCGTCGCGGGGTGGCCCGAAAATTCCTCGTACGTCCGGGCCCACTCCCGGAACGCCACGGCGCCCCGCTCGAGCCAGCGCTCCAGCTCCATCCCCGCCCCCATCCGTCCCCTTCCCGCGCGAGATCTGTTTCCGACCACACCGGGCCCTCAACGGCGAGGCCCATGCGGTGCGCGGAAGCTAGCCGAACCGGATGCTGTGGGGGACAGGGGGCTGGAAGTCCCTGGAGGCATGGGACGCCAGTGAGGTCGGGTTCTCCTCACACCCCTGGTCCGTGTACAGGGTCGCCCTGGTATCCGTCATGTTGGACACACGGTCCGCCCCGCCCAGGAGAAGGAAGCACTCGCCGTTGTCCGGGTCGGTGAGCGAGAATTCCTCCCCGTCCGTCGACCGGTAGGACAACTCGCCTGCCGCTGCCTGGGCGCTGGTGGACAGCCCTGTGAACAGGATGAGCGCCGCGCTCACGGTCAAGGCCGTGCGCCGGGCGCGCTGAAGAACGTGCATGAGACCCCCTGTCTAGCCGGACAACCGAGGTGTGACTCTCCTCGGGGCACCAGGATCCGACTATTCAAAGATTTTCTTGATAAATGCCGCAGGGGATCACTCATCCGTATGTAACATCGAACGCCTGATCTGTGCATTTGTCGGCATCGGCCCGCAAAGGGTGGTTTCGGACGGCATGAGCCCGTCAGGAGCCACACCCGTCAACACACTGGCCGTATGAGACGACTCATCACCAAGGTTGCCGCATGCGTGGTCGCCGTCGCGGCATTGTCCATGGCACCCGTATCCGCTGCCCAGCACGCGCTCCCCGGTGACCGGCTGGACGAGTTCGGTTCGGCGGCGCCGATTCCCCATGTTCCGCCTGACGGGCAGCCGAAATCCACACCCGCGAAGGGCCGGTCGGACGCACCGCCGGCCCACCGGTTCGCCGACTGGTCGGCGGGACCGAACCGTACGATCGGACGCCTCTACGTGACGACGCCGGCCGGGCCCGGCGCCCGATGCGTCGCCGCGACGGTCCCGAGCCAGTTCCACAATCTCGTCGTCACCTCCGGGCACTGCCTGAGCCCGGGCGGCGGCGGGGCCTACTACACGGACTTCCGCTTCGTCCCCGCCTACCAAAAGGGCCGGCCCGCCCCGTACGGTGAGTTCAAAGGGAAGAAGCCATCGGTCAACCGGGCGTGGGGCCGGGACGGGGACGACCGCAACGACTTCGGATTCCTCACTCTGGAGCCGAACGCGGAGGGGAAGCAGGCCGGGAGCGCGGTGGGGGAGAACGGCTTCGAGGTCAACCAACCTATGGTCGCCTCGCGGACCGTGTGGTCGTATCTGTTCGACGACACCCCGGCCGAGTGCTTCGGGCAGACGCGGGTCTACGCACCGCCGCCGGAGAACAGGCTCAGGATCGACTGCAGGTACGAGCGGTCGTCGAGCGGCGGCCCGTGGCTCGACGGCTACAGCACCAGCACGCAGACCGGCTTCGTCAACGGAGTCCTCAGCGGAGCGCCCACATCGAACCTGAACATCATCCTTTCCCCGTACTTCGACGACGGAATCTGGGACCTGTACCAGCTCAACGCCAGTCGGCCCTGATTCGCCTCACGCATGGCAGCTGGTTCCGGCGCCGGGAGCGCAAAAGGCAGCCAGGCGTCGTCGGCCTCGTCACGGTGCCGGACAGCCGGTCGCCTCCCACAAGGCAACCGGCTGTGTGCGCGGCTCTGTCAGAGCGCGTCGGCCAGCTCTTCGATCTGGCCTGCGAGGCGGGGGTCGGGGTGCAGGACCCGGCCGAAACCGAACTCCTCGACGTCGTCGGCTTTCAGCCGGCCGACGACCTTGCGCAGGGCGTCGCTGGGAAAGTGCGGCAGCGGGCCGGTGACGCGCTCGAAGATGGGGCTGGGGTAATGGTCGATGAGGGCGACGGCCTGGTAGGCCCAGTGATCGGCGTCGCGCAGGTCGCCCCGGCCGAGATGGAGCAGGTAGAGGCAGTAGGCGGCGAGAGCGTTGCCGGCGCCGGCGGAGAACTGCCACCAGAACTGGGCGCTCGTCGGTTCGCTGGCGAGGCTGAGCAGGCAGGCGAAGTGCAGGGCGCCGTCGGGGTCGATGCCCTCGTCGCACAGCTTGGTCAGCCGGTGGCCGACGTCGTCGTGGTGCAGTAACTGGGCGGCCAGTGCCTGGAGTTCCTTGTTCGCCCGGTCATGTGTGGTGGGGAAGTGCCCAACGGGGGCGGGCTGGGCGCCGAACATCATGCTGGAGGTGACGTCGCGGACGATCTCCTGCTTCAGGTCGTCCATGTCCTCCTCGCTGAAGAGGTCGGGCAAGCCGGCTCCGGCCAGGGCTCGGTCAATCCTGCGTGGCACGGGGTTACTCCTTGTCTTCGTCGGCAGTCGGCTTCATGGACAGGCCGAGCTTGGTGGCGATGCGTTCCCGGGCCAGGCGGCGGTGGGAGCGGACGGTGTCGGGCTTGATCCCCATGATGTTGGCGATGCGGGAGCAGGGGTAACCGAGCACGTAGTGCAGCACGATGACGTCATACTGCCGCGCGGGGAGCGAGGCGATGGCGGTGAAGAGGCCGAGAGAGGACTCCATGACCTGCAGCTGGCTTCGCATGGCCTCCAAAGTGGCGCGGGCGGCCTGCTGGAAGCTGGCGGTCTGCACCATCTGCGAGACGCTGCCCGTGCACCGCAGGTGCGTCTCGACGCGCTGCTTGAGCAGGGCGAAGGCGTACGCTTCGGGGCTCTCTTCCTTCAGCACGACCACCCAGTTGAGCGCCAGGTGGGAATACACGCGGCGGACGACCGATCTGGCGGCCTTCTTGTCGCCGAGCATGGTGTGGGCGTAGCGCAGGTGTGCTTTGGCGTAGAGATCGTAGAAGGCTTCCAGGTCCGACGGCATCTGGTACTGCACGCCTTCGAGCGAGTTGAGTTCGCTGAGGAAGCCGCTGGACAGGGTGAACTGGGTGTCGCCTCCGTCGGCTTCGCCGGATGACGGGATGCTCATGATCAGACCTCCTCGTCACGGGAGGCCGACGGCAGGGGCAAGGTGCGTGGGGTGCGGGAGGCGTCCTCCAGCAGTTCGGCGGTGCCGACGCGTACTCCGGCGCCGAGCCCACGCCGTATGAGCGCGCGTACGTCCGGAGCGAAAACTCGCACCGCGATGGCCACTACCAGCGCGTGCAGCGCGTCGTTAACAGTCACGAGTCATCCTCAAGTCCTGCGGGCGGCGCCCAACTCCCCATCCCCCTAAGGGCGCCGGAGGACGTTCGCCCTCACCCGCAGGATTTCGGAAGAGGACGCCCGAACGCGTACCGCGCTCCCCAATTTTTTCACGACACGTGATCACCTCATCACTTAAAGGCGTAGACCAATTCGCTCCGCAGTCGGATAGTTACTTTCCGGTAAGGCCCCGACCGGCGGGAATTCCCCTCCTCGCGTCCGCGCGACATCCGTCCGCCGCGCCCCGTAAGGCACTCCTTGGTGATTCAGATCACAGCAGGGTCGTTCCGGGGGGACCGCCTGTCGTCGGCAGGAACTTCTCGTCCAGTGACTCGATGGGCCACTAGCGTGACGAAGCATCACCAAGGAGGAGAGGGGAAGGCCGAAACCGTGGACAAGTGAGTCCTGGATCCGCTATAGACCCTGGATGGCCAGTCGCGGCGCTCGCCGGGTGGTCGGACGGGGGCGGCGCGGCCTCTGCCGGCGTCCGCGCTACCGCAACCCCGGTCCACCCATGGGTGCTTGGCCCTGGAGGTGGACGTCACCCCCACCGGCCCCGGCCGAATGCCGTGCGTCTCTCCGCCGCAAGGTGAGCGCCCGTCGAAGCACAAAGCCGCCGCGCGAGGTGCATTACGGTGAGGCAACCGCAAGGTGACGTTGCCGCTACCGAAGGACTCCGCACTCGTGAGCACTGCAGCCTTCCGCCCCGCTGTCGGAGCCGTGGTCCTGACCATGAACGACCGGCCGGCCGAGTTCACCAAAGCCATGGCATCGCTTCTGGCCCAGGAAGGCGTCGACCTCGACGTGGTGGTGGTCGGAAACGGCGTCGTCCCCGAGCGGGTTCCCGACGGCGTGCGGACGGTCGCGCTACCGGAGAACCTCGGCATCCCCGAGGGCCGCAACGTCGGCGCCCTGAACGTCGAAGGCCAACTGATCTTCTTCTTCGACAACGACGCTGTCCTGCCTGAACGCGATGTGCTGGCCCGGCTCGCCGCCGAGCTGGACCGTGACCCGTCCCTGGCGTACGTGCAGCCGCGCATCGCCGACCCCGACACCGGGATCACGCTGCGCCGCTGGGTGCCCCGCCTGCGGGCCGCCGACACGGCCCGCCCCGGTGTCGTGACCGTCATGGCCGAAGGCGTCGTCATGGTGCGCCGCTCGGCATTCGAACTCGTCGGCGGCTGGCCGGGCGACTTCTTCCTCTTTCATGAGGGCATCGATCTCGCCTGGCGGCTGTGGAACCTCGGCGCCAAGGGCCTGTACCGGCCGGAGATCGTCGTCCACCACCCGGCGACCAACCCGACCCGTCACACCGGGTTCTACCGGCTCACCGCCCGGAACCGGGTCTGGCTCGCCCGCCGTAATCTCCCCGCCGCGCTCATCCCCCTCAACCTGGCCACCTGGGCTCTGCTGGCCGCCTGGCGGGTGCGCGGCCGTGACGCCTGGCGTGCCACGCTATCCGGCCTCCGCGAGGGCCTACGCGAGGATCCGGGTAGCCGGTCGCCCATGAGCTGGCGCACCGTCGCCCGGCTGACGCGCGCCGGCCGACCACCGGTCTGCTGACATCGCCCGGGTGCTCTTTGACCGAACCAAGGCCGGGGCGTAGGCGGACCCCTTCTCTTCCCCTCCAAACGCATCCGATCGGGTTAAAGGAATGGGGTAAACAACGAGATAAAGCACTGCTAGTGTGCGGGGTGGAGGTAGTACGGATATGGCAACCGAGGAAGAGCTGTTCGCGAACATCGACGCTCTGCTGGAGGAGGAGCCGCAGCTCCCGCCCCCGGCGGAGCGCGCCCGGCTCCGCGAGGCAGCCGGCATCACTCAGGCCCGCCTCGCGGTCGCCTTGAAGACGTCGACACAGAGCATCAAGAACTACGAGAACGGCCGCTCCGAGCCGAAGTCGCCGCGTCTGGAGGCGTACCAGCGGCTGCTGAACGGCTGGGCGGCGAAGTATCCCGCGAACAGCCTCCCCGCCCTGGCGCCCACCCCGGCCTCCGTGCCGCAGCCGGCCCCGGCGCCGCCGCCGACGTTCACCGGCCCGTCCGTGTCCGAGACGGAGACCGCCGCGCCGGTGCAGACACCTGTTGCCGCAGTCGCGCCGGACCGGCGCCCCGCGTCCCCGCCGACATCGTCTCGCCGCCCGGCGGTAAAGAAGGTCCCGAAGAAGGCCGCGCAGCCCGCCGTCGACCCGCGCTTCCCGCACGGCCCCCTCGCCGTGCTGGACGGCGACGGCTCCGCATACGGCGTCGACGGCCTCGTGCTCGACTGCCCGGCCACCACCGTCCCGGAGCTGGTGGAGTGGACGCTGCGCCAGTCCGGTCTCGGCGCGCCGAAGCTCAACCGCTACGGCAAGGACAGCGACCCGCTGCTCGTGCTCACCGCCGCGGCCGCCGTGAAACTCGGGCTGCCGGAGCGCCTGGAGGGCCATGAGCAACGCCGCTCCCTGCGCCTGCCGGACGACCACCCGGTGGTCAAGCAGGTGACGAAGGCGAAGTGGCAGCTCACGCAGCGCGGGTTCGGGCCCTGGGCCCGCATCTACCGCAAGGCCCAGGGGCGTGAGCGGCAATGCGTGCAGCTGGCGATCCTGTCGTGGGACGCCCTCGATGAGCGGTCCTGGCCCGGCGTGGCGGAAATGGAGCCGGCCGATATCGCCCGAGTCCTCGGGGTGTACGCCCAGCGGGTCATCACCCCGCGCGGATCGACAGCCGTATCGGGCCTGGAGTTGATGACGGCGCTGCGCCCGCCGACAAAGGCCGTGCAGGACCCGGCCACCGGGAACTGGGTATCCGGCCACAACCCCGGCTCGCTGGGCACGGAGCCGATGGACCCGGCGCCGCCGGAAGCCACCCCGGAGCATCCCGTCGTCGTCCAGTCCGGCTGGACCGGCGGTTTCCTCAATGAGGAGGCGTACCAGTGGGTGCGGCAGGTGGAGACGCTCACCGATGAGGAGTGCACCCTGCCCTTCGCGGTCGGCCTGGACCTCAACACCGCCTTCCTCGCGGCCGCCTCCCGCCTCGTGGTCGGCCTGTCCGCCCCCGACCACTTCCACGCCCCGAAGTTCAACCCCAAGATCCCCGGGTCCTGGCTGGTCGACCTGTCCCACATCGAGCTGGACCCGCGTCTGCCGTCCCCGTTCACCCCCGACGGCACCCGCCCGGACGGCCCCTCCTGGTATCAGACGCACACCGTCGCCTACGCCCAGGAGCTCGGCTACAACGTCCACCCGATCGAGGCGTACCTGCGTCGCGAGACCGGCGCGTACCTGGACCCCTGGCACGACCGGCTCAAGACCGCGTACGTCGACACCCTCGCCGACCTCGGCGTCACCAAAGACCTGGACGACCGGCAGTTCCTCACGGCGATGGAGCACCACAAGCAGGCCGACCCGGCCCTGGCCGCCGTGCTCTCGGCCGTCAAAGCGACGGTGAAGGGCGGCGTGGGCAAGCTGCGCGAGCGCCCACAGGGCAGGCACTACCAGCAGGGGGAGAGGTGGCCGGCGCTGGAGCGGCCGACCTGGCGCCCCGACATCCGCGCCGCCGTCATCAGCAAGGCCCGGGTCAACATGCACCGCAAGCTGCTGAACATGTCCCGGATGACGGGCCTGTTCCCGCTCGCCGTGCTGTCCGACTGCGTCGTCTACCCGAGCCCCGGCGACAACCCGATCGACTTCCTGCCCTACGCCGCGTCCGGCAAGCCGCAGCCCGGCGGGTTCCGCCTCGGACCCACGCCCGGCCTGGCGAAGCTGGAAGGCGTGCAGTCCATGCTGTGGGCGGTCGACCTGATGGAGCAGGGCCTCAACCCCGCCCGCCACATCAAGGGCGGCGACGCCGTCCTGGACGAGGGCGAGTAACGCCGAAACCCCGACACCCGCACAGCGCCGATCCCCAGCGCCGTCCCGATGGAAGGCCGGCGCGGGCCCGAACCGCATCCGAGGAGTCACACCTATGAACACCCCCGACGCCACAGCCCCGCGGTGGCCCGTGCCCAGCGCCCCGCCCGCCCACGACCCGGCGCTGTTCGCGCGGGCGATGCGGGACATGCGCCTGACCTGGCGTGCCCGCGGCGTCCTGGCCGAACTCGCCACCGGCTACACCCCCGGACAGGCCCCCACCATCAGTGAATTGATCGCCCTCACCCGTCACGACCGCCTGGCCGCCGAGGGCCGCGAAGCCTTCCGCAAGGTGGTCGGCGAGCTGCGCGCGCTCGGCTACCTCACCCCCGACGCCACCACGGTCTCCGGCGTGGGCGAGCGCCTGATCGTCGACCTCGCTCCGGCTGTCGATGCCCGCCTCCTCCCTCAGCGTGACCACAGCCCACTCACAGACGGGAGCTGACCGGTGGGGGAGATCGAGGACGCCATCGAGCGGGCCGACCAGGAAGCGTTCACCCGGGAACCACCCAAGACGCTCAAGGCCCAGATCGGCTTCCTGCTCAAGCAGATGAAGACCGCGAAGGCCGTCGCCGAAGAACTCGGCGTCACCGCCGACTCCGTCAACCGCTACCGGCGCGGCGCGCGAAAGAACCCGCCCAAGGACATCGCCGCGAAGATCGACACCGCCGTACGGGCCCGCTGGCAGCCCCAGGTCCGCCAACGCTGGCGCAAGCAGGCCGCCACCACCGGCATCACCGTGGAGACCCGGGCCCGCTTCGGCTACACCGCGCCCATCGGCACCACCGACGACGGCCGCTTCCGCCGCCTGACCGTCCATCTCCCCGCGGCCTTCGCGCAGCGCCTGTTCGACGCTCGCGGTGAAGGCGCCAGCGATCAGAGGCTGCGCGAAATCATTGCCGAAGGATTCAAAGAAGTATATTTCCAGGACAGCGGAGTCCGCGCTGCCGGACTCTCGGAAGTCGCCATCAACGACATCGATTACATCGACCTGGGCTCCTGAAACAGGAAGTCGCTGCCTGGCTGGCTGCTGGCGATGTGACTGAGCGCTTCAGGTGGACAGGCCAGCGCTGCGCCGCGCGTACGTCATCTGTTCGCGCACGTCGCGCAGCGTTCGGGGCCGGTATGCCCCGCACCGCGAGAACGGCCTCTTCCACCTCGGCGTAGCGCACCGTGCCCCAGCCGAGTTCCTCACGCAGCGTGCGCTGAGCGTCCCCGCGGTGGTCGGCGTCTTTGACGGCGGCGGTCCGGGCGGCAGGGGCGAGAGCCGTGTTTCCGGGCAGTAGGAGGTCCGCCACGTGGTGCCGTGGATACAGAAGGGCTGGCCGGAGGGTGGGGCGACTGACCCTCACCGCACGGCCCGCTGCCCTGCCCGCGCCTCGGCACGGGCAGGGCAGCGTCATTCCACGCGCCCGACACGGGACCGGTCGGGCTGGCCGGTGACCTAATGGAAGTTGTTCGGGCCTGCGGCTCGTCAGTAGTACCGAGGCCCGGAGTCGGTGGCCCGCACGGGCTGCCCGTAACCGGACGGCTTCTTCCCCTTGTTGACCACCTCGCAGACGTACTTGGACTGGGTACCAAGGGGCGCCAGCACAGCCTTGGGGATGTTGTTGCAGAGGGCGTAGTCGATGTAGCCGCGGTAGTTGCCGTAGAGCAGGCGGGCGACGCCGTCGCGGGTGAGGATGCCCTGGTGTGGGGTCGCCTTGTACTCCACCGTGTTGAAGACGGACTTGTCGCCGATGGTCACGTCCCACTTCACCTCCAGGCCCTCGTAGGTGGTCTTGCAGGTCACCTTCGTTCCGCTCTTGGAGGAGATGTCCGCCGGGCACTCGGCAGTGATCTTGCCCGGTGCACCGGCCAACCCCTGGGTCTTGCGGCGCAACTCGTACTGCAGGTTTTCGCTGAACGGAGCATCAGCGGCCGGAGACGGCTGCAGCTTCTCGTCCGGCATGGCCGGCGGTTTCTCCAGCCTCTGCGGCAGCACGGTGACCGAGGGCTTGGGCTTGGCGCTGGCACCTCCTCCGCTGGACTCGTCGCTCCCGCACCCCGCAGCGAGCAGGCACGCCGAACCGGCTATGAACAATGACACGATCTTCGATTTCACAGCCGCCACCCTAATCAGGCCCCCCGCCTGCGCCGGACTCGGCCCACGTCGCCCACGAAAGTGAAACTCCGGGCTGTCCCGCACGGGGTTCGTTACGGCCCGGGGCGGCAGGACACGCACGCCGATTCGAGCCCGGCGGTCGGGCCGACGGCGCCGACGGCACGCAGGCCCTGGGCCAGATCACGAGCAGGGCTTCTCCGCCACCCTTCGTCGGCGACCGGCGTCGTGGCAGCGGTCATGGCGGCGGTGGTACGACTCAGGGGAGAGGATGTATTGTCCGGCTGCCCGGGCGATCTCTGGGCACAGTCGCGCCTCAGCCGTCTGTGCGATGCCGGGCGTTGACGATACTCCTGCGGGGGTTTCACGGACCGATTGCCATTACGCCGTCTGCTGAGGGTCCTTCCACGCTGTGCGTTCGGCGTAAGCGAGCCAGTCCAGATACCACTGGGCGAACGTCAAGCGCTCGGCGCCCTCGTGACGCTTGGGGGCCACGCCTTCGCCCAGGGCCTGGACGTCGTCCCACACGGTGCCCGCCTCCGGGCCGGTCACGGCGAGCACCGTGTAGTAGCCACAGCCCTGACAGCTGAGGTAGAGCGTGCCGGCGAAAAGTTCCTCGCGCAGTTCGTCGTCGCGGGCGTCCCAGGCGCGGTAGGCGGCGGAGAACTCCTCGGCACTGGTGAAGTTCTCGCCGGCTGGCTCGTTGTACTGGTGCTCGTCGAAGAGGGCGCCGACCTCCTGGGGGCGGAACGGCACGGCCAGGTCCTTCGCCCGTGCCTTGGTGCTCTCGGTGCCGGGTCGCAGGGGGAAGATGCCGTAGTCGGGGCCGGCGCCGCCGGCGCCCACCTCCACGAGGAAGGTGCGGTACTCCTCGGGCAGCCGCACACCGATCTCGTGCTCCAGTTCCTCGAGCTCGCCGGGGGTGAGCGGCGGTTGGAGTTCGAAACGGTGGCCCTGGTCGTCGAGCCAGACAGCGCCGAAGACCTCGCTCATTCTTGGGGCTGTACGCAGCGCGAGCACGCGCTCGCGCACCCCCGTCCATCTGTTCGTCACACGCCCACGCTACCCGGCGCTTTCAAGAGGAACTACACGGATGCCATCCCGCAGGACGCCCAGTCTGGTGCAGGTGCGCGCGGCACGAGGCCGGTGGTGTACCGCGCAGCCGTTCGCACGTCGACCCCCAGGCCCGGCAGCCCTCAAATGAGTGCACCGTGCGTTTCTTCTCTTCTTCGGACTCCGCCAGGGCGAGGACTGCCATGGCGAAGGAGGCGCGGGCCCGGTTCCAACCGGGGCCGCAGGAACGCCACGGCGTGGTGATACAGGGGGTCGTCCTTGCCGTCCGCTTCGCCGCCGGAGCCGTACACGGTACGGCCTGCGGTGACATCGGGGCCGCCCATGAAGCTGCCACCACCACACGGGCCGTTGAAGTAGATCGCGTCGATCCGGAAATCCCCGGCGACGGATCACGAACGGGCATGTGGGTCTGCGTGAGCGCTGCCGATACCTCACCCGGCCCTACCCTTGATTGAGCCTCCGACACATCGAAGTCACAGGTCAAAGAGCTGGTCTGCTGGCCTTCCGGGGCGCGCAGGAAGCGAGTGGTGTCGACCCCGACGACGCGGCATCCCAGTACCTCGCCAATCCACGGCACGTGCGCCGGGCCGAGAAGCGGCTTGTGAAAGCGCAGGGGGCCCTCTCGCGGACCCAGAAGGGTTCGGCCCGCCGGGGGAAGGCGAAGCGGCGGGTCGGCCGGCTGCATCACGAGGTGGCGGTGCGCCGCGACAGTGCTCTGCATCTGGTGACGAAACGGCTCGTCACCCGGTTCGCGGTGGTGGCCGTGGAGGACCTGAACATCGCTGGGATGACGCGCTCGGCCCGCGGCACGAAGGACGCACCGGGCAAGCGCGTGCGGCAGAAGACGGGGCTCAACCGCGCCGTTTTGGACGCCGCGCCGGGCGAGCTTCGGCGGCAGCTCGGCTACAAGACCTACTGGTATGGGGCGAAGCTGGCGGTCCTGGGCCGCTGGTGGCCCTCAAGCAAGACCTGTTCCGGCTGCGGATGGCAAAACCCACGCCTCACGCTCGCGGACAGGACATTCCACTGCGGCACCTGCGGGATACGACCGCTTTGAAGATGCACAGATCGACTGTTGAAGAGTCAACAATGAAATTTTTGTTACACCGACCCTTTGGCTTGATCGCGTGCTGAAAATCAGCCGACATGTATCCGGTTTCCGGATAGCCGCGAACGCGACTGCCGATACCTTCTGGGTAACCAGGACAATCGCGGCACGGAGAAACGGAATGTGATCTGCGCAACCCACGAAGGTCAGCCACAGGCGATGCCTCAACACGTATACGCGCCACGGGCGTATGAACATCCCGCAGGCGTAACTCGCCTTTACCGGTGGCATCCTGAAGTGCTATGGCCACTCAGCTCATGGGCTTCATAGCCGCATCACTCGCCATCATCGTGGTCCCCGGCCCCGACCTTGTATTGCTGCTGCGCAACGCCGTGATAGCCGGCCGCCGCGGCGCGGGAGCCACCGCCGCCGGCATCATGCTCGGCAACGCCGTCCTGGCAACCGCCGCGGTGGCCGGCCTGACCGCCCTGCTCACCAGCTCCCAGATGCTCTACACAACCATCCGCGCCGCCGGCGCCGTCTACCTCGCTTACCTCGGTGTACGCGCCCTGATCGACTTCTTCCGTCACCACAGGCAGCACAGCCGACGTCGGCGCCCGCCGACCACCAGAACCACCCCACCGCCAAGGCCTTTCGCCAAGGCCTGGTCAGCAACCTGCTCAACCCCAAGGTGGCCGCCTTCTACCTCTCCCTCTTCCCGCAGTTCGCCCTGCCGGGCATGCCCGCCCTCACCCAGCACATCGTCCTGGCCGGCCTCTTCTGGGCACTCGCCCTGCTCTGGTATGCCGTGGTCGTCACTGTTCTCGGCCGCATCCAGACCCTGCTGCGCCGCCGCCGTGTCGAGCGCGGCATCACCGGGGTCTCCGGGGTAGTCCTGGTCAGCCTCGGCGCGGCACTGGCCTTCCGCGACTGACACGGCGGAGAACCTCGCCCGGGCCCATCGCGTCGAAGACGCCCTCTGGTGAAGCGCCCAGAACGTCTGCGCGCCTGGGCAGCAGGTGCGTGGACGGCGGCACCCAGCCAGGGCGGGTATCGAGTCGTGATCAAGCGGTTCGTGTGAGGTCCTTGATCCAGGTCACGAGCTCGCCGCCCGCCCGCTGAACGACGACGCCACCCGGGCGGTAATCGCATGACCGAGCCGAGTGGTGTCGACCGCGCGCCGGGCCCTGGTCGCTGCCCGGGAAGCGGCGAAGAAGAACGGCGCCCGTACAGCGAAGCAGAAGCGGCGCACCGGCAGGTTGTACGGCGGGACGGGCGCGAGCCGCTCGGGCTCGGTGCGGCGATCGGCATGATGGTGACCGAGCGCGGCCTGGTCGCCCCGGTCGTCGGCGGCAGCGTCCTCGCCCAGTTCGACGACATGCTCGCCGCGGCCGCGCCCGAGCTCGCCGGTCACGTCCAGGCGGTGAAGTTCGACACGGACACCGGCCGCCTGGACGTGGCCTCCGACTTCTCTGAACTACTGAGCATTTTCAGCGGTATCTCTCCAAGATGAGGACGGCTTTGGTCGCGGCGGTGAGCCAGGTGGGGCTGCAGCGTGATAGCGGGGGACACTGATTACGGCAGGTCACGGTGTTCCGTTGGCCCCGTTCGCGCAAGGGCTGCCGGAGCCGAAGGTCCCGCCGGTCCCGCCAACGCCGCCGTGGAAGAGGAGGCCCCCGGTGGCGTTGCCGCCGGCGCCGCCGATACCGCAAGCGCCATCGGCACTGGCGCCCGACTTGGCGCCGCCGTTGCCCCCGGCGCCGCCATTGCCGCCGAAGTTGATGATGCCTCCGGAGCTCAGGCCCCCCGCCCCGCCGATGCCTGCGGCGCCGCCCGGGTAAGCGCCGCCGGAGCTGCCGTTGCCGCCGTTTCCGGCCCTCCCCCCCTGGCCGCCGTTACTGGAACTGTTGATGCCGCCGCCACCACCGTTACCGCCCGCGCCACCGCCGTGGCCGATGCCGCCGTTGCCCGCGTTACCGCCCGCACCACCGTCGGATCCCCCGGTGCCGCCGATGCCGCCGCGGCCACCTATGCCGGCGTTGGCACCGGAGGTGCCGCCGGAGCCGCCAACGCCACCCGCACCCCCGTGGGTGCCAACCCCGCCTGCTCCGCCAGAGCCGCCGGCACCGGTCAGGCCGCCGACCGCACCGTTGCCGCCGTTGCCGCCCGCGGCGCCGTTGGGGCCGGCGCTGCCGCCGAGAGCACCCGCCCCGCCGGAACCGCCGCCGAGGCCGGCACCGCCGTTACCGCCCGCACCGCCGACCCCACCGAGGACACCGTTGCCGCCGGGACCCCCGGCGCCGCCGGCGCAGTCCCCGGTTCCGGTCGCGGGTCCGCCCGTGGTGCCGGGAAAGCCGTTGGGATGGGAGGAGTTGCCGTTGGCACCGGCGACGCCCGCGGTGCCGGCGGTGCAGGCGAGGGCGGAGGCACCGGCCGACGCCGAAGCCAGGGCAGGGGCGACGGTGATACCGGCCACAGCGATCATGGAGACCAGGAGAGTCCGGGGAAGAGCAGTGGTGCGCATGAAGCGCATGAGGGAACCTCTCGAAGTGCGCGGCCGCAGATGCTCCACGGCCAACACCCACAACCTACGCACAACACACCACCCCAATATTGCACCCAATGATCCAATAGCTCAAAACAGGCCTTTTAAGCAAAATTTGGCCTTAAGGCACGTTCTAGGTTCGGAACAGGTGGTGGGGCGGAGGCTCCGAAGCCAGATGATCGATCCACGTAGGTGGAGCCCGGCGAGGTAGCTGGTGGGTGGTTTGTCGTACTAGATGAATTGCTGAAGGGGCTCCTCACCAAGGACGGCGCGGCCGGTGATCCTCTCGAAGGTAGGGACGCCGGGCGGGGTTGCCACCGGCGATGGCATAGGTAGGAATGTCGGAGACGACGACCGAACCGGAGGCGATGACCGCGCCGTCGCCGATCGTCACGCCAGGCAAGACGATGCTGTCGTAGCCGATCCACACGTCGTTGCCCACCACGGTGTCGCCACGGCTGGGAATGTCGGTGATCAGGTCCATCGCCCCGGCCCACCCGCCGCCGAAGATCGGGAACGGGTAGGTAGACACGCCGCTCATCCGGTGGTTGGCCTTGCTCATGATGAACCGCACCCCGGCGGCGAACGCGCAGTACCGGCCGATCAGCAGGCGCTCCGGCCCGTAGTGGTATAGCACGTTCTCCTGCTCGAAGGCCTTCCGCTCGCCCGGGTCGTCGTAGTAGCTGTACTCGCCCACCTCGGTGAACGGCGAGGTCACCAGCGGTCTGAGGAACACTGCCCGCGGATGGCCCGGCATCGGATGCAGACACATCGGATCCGGCGCCCCCGCCTCCACACCGTCATCCATGCCCATCCGTCCTTCCATGCCTGTCATGCGGAGTGGAAAATGAGGATCATGAACTACGGTGTGACGGCCCCAGCCCGGATTGGTCAGACGCTGCTTCCCGGCGGCCGGCGCTTGGCCTGGGCCGAGTGGGGGCCGGAGGACGGCACGGCGGTGTTGCTGTGCCCGGGAGCTGCGACCAGCCGCTCGCTCGGTTTCGCGGGCGATCTGGTCGACGAGCTCGGGATCCGGCTTGTCAGCGTGGACCGCCCCGGCCTGGGCGCCTCTGACCCCGACCCCGATCGGACCCTGTCGAGCTGGACAACCGACCTCCGCCACCTCGCGGAGGTCCGAAAGCTCGACGCGCCGATGGCGGTGGGTTTCTCCCAGGGCGCACCGTTCGCCCTCTCCCTGGCCGCGGACGGCGTCGTGAGCGCCGTGGCCGTGGTCTCCGGCAGCGACGAACTGGCCCACCCCTGCCTCAGCTCATTGTTGGAACCGCAGGTCAAGGCCATGGTGGACGCGGTCGCCTCCGGCCCCGAGCATGCGGCCGCGTCCTTCGCCGAGTTCGGCAGCCCCGACCGGCTTTGGGAACTGATCACGGCAACGGTCGGCGAGACGGACCGCGCCGTCTACACCGATCCCGTCTTCCAGCCCGCCTTGCAGCGCGCGATGCGGGAAGCCTTCGCCCAGGGACCGGACGGCTACGCCCGTGACACCGTGCTGGCCATGGGCCGCTGGCCCTTCGACGTCGAGCGCATCACCGTCCCGGCCGGCCTCTGGTACGGGCAGCAGGACACCAGCCCGGTCCACTCACCCGACCACGGCGCCACCCTGGCCCACCGCATCCCCACCGCCACCCTGCACCTGCTCCCCGACGCCGCGGGCAGCCTCCTGTGGACACACGCCGACACCGTCCTCCGTACCCTGCTCCGCAGCCGGGAGGCACACCGACCGTCGAGGACCGAACCCCCCGTCGAGCAGGTCTGAGCAGTGGCCGTGCCGCCTGAGGTCGTATCCGACACTGGTGTGGTGGATCAGCTTGAGCAGACCGTTGGACTCGTCCGCGACGTCGTGGGACCAGAGCTCCTGGGAACGTACCTCCACGGCTCCGCCGTGCTCGGGGGCCTCGCCCCGGCCAGCGACCTCGACGTCCTGGCCGTCACCCGGCGCAGTCTCGACGAGCCGACGCGGCGTGCGCTTACCCAGGGCCTGCTTGCAATCTCCGGCCTCACTCCCACTGTCCGGCCGATCGAACTCACCGTCGTCGTCCAGTCCCAGGTCCGCCCCTGGCGGTTCCCGCCGACCGGAGACTTCCTCTACGGCGAATGGCTGCGCGACGAACTCCGGACTGGCGAGCCGCCGCAGCCCGGCCCCATGCCGGACCTGGCCCTGGTCCTCACCGTAACTCTGTCAGGCAACCATCCCCTGACCGGGCCGCCTCCCGCCAAGCTCCTCGACCCGGTACCGCATGCCGACCTCGTCCGGGCGAGTGTCGCAGGCATCCCCGAACTCCTGGTTGAACTGGACGACGACACCCGCAACGTCCTGCTGACCCTCGCCCGCATCTGGACCACCCTCGCCACCGGCGAGATCAAGACCAAGGACGAAGCCGCCAGCTGGGCCCTTGCCCACCTCCCTCCGGAACACCGCCCCGCCCTGGAACACGCACGGAAGCTGTACCTCACCTGCCACTACCAGGACGAGGTCTGGAGCGACAGGGTGAAGGCCCAGGTTCGCCCGCTCATAGACGAGGTGCTCACCCGGATCGACCGCCTGCACCGACAGGGATGAGTACCCGGTCCCACGATAGGCAGATGGCGATCAGTGTCGGAAAACGAAGGCACCCTCAAGTGATCAATGCACCGCTGCGGCACGGGGTGGAGCGGAACGATATCCATGTCGACACTGCGAGTGGCGCGAAGGCGTCCCGTCCGAAGCTCGACCTCGTGCTGCAGTTGCTGCGGCCCGGCGGCCCCCTGAAGATCACCCGGCTCGACCGCCTCTCCCGCTCCGTCCTCCACCTCGTCACCCTCGGCGCCGACCTGCGCGAGCGAGGCATCGGGCTGTACGTGATTGAGCAGGGCATCGAGACCTCCACGGTGGAGGGCCGGGCCATGTGCGGAATGCTGTCGGTACTGGCAGAGCTCCAGCGCGAGCTCATCGTGGCGAACACGCTGGACGGCCTCGCCGCCTCGCCGCCGCGCGGGCGCAAGGGCGGCCGGTGCCCCAGGCTCACCGAGGACCGTGCCGCGCTCGCCCAGCAGCTCTACGACGCGCGGGAGAAGACCGTTCAGCAGATCGCCGACCTGTTCGGGGTACCCCGTTCCACGGTCTACGGCCACCTAGACCGCGAGAAGACCGTGCCCCGGCAGCCCAAAGGTACCGCGCCTGCGAAGCCCTGACCGCTACCTTGCGGCCGGGGTCAGGGATAGGACTCCGGGGCCGTCATCGTCTGTCCCACGGATCCGTACCCGTTCTGCTATGGGCATACGGTGACGCTCGTCTTGCGGATCTGTATCACACCATCCGTGCGGTGTGTCGGATCAACTGCGGGGCTGGGGGGCCAGGTCGAGAGCATGGCTCAGGATGTTAATCAGCCGTCATCGCTGAACCGGACATCGAAGAGGTGCCACCTGTCCGCGACCTGGACGGCCTGCGGGGCGCCGGCGGCGGCTCCCTCGGCGAAGAACGGCGCCCGGTCCCGGCACACGACTTCGATGCCCGGCCGGTCGGCGAGCCAGGCCGCCAGGCTGGATGCTTCCCTGTCCGGTAGCAGGTCGACAGCACCTCGATGTCCGCGACCAACGGGAACAACAGCTCCTTCAGCCAGAGCACGACCTCTTCCACGGCCCCGAACTCTCGGCCCAGCCACCTTGTCCACGGACCATTTTCGGGCGACTTTGCGTACGGCACGAAAGGACCCGACTGTTGCTCAGCGTGACCGTGTCACAGGAGTTGAGCCAGAGCCCGTTCTCATGGACAAAGCCACCTGTTGTCCTCTGTCATCCAATGGAGCCCCTTGACAGGGATTCGGCCCGGAGACGTTCTGCGTCAGCGAATCTAGCCCGAGGGCCGGGCGCGCCCTGGCCCGAGCCGGCACGGGCCGTCATCCCGCAGTAAGACGCCTCCTGCACCCGTCTGGCTCCTCCTTAAGCTCAGTAAACCGCCGCGCCACGGGCCGCCTTTCTGGACGGCGCGTGGCACGGGCGGGCGGAAGGGGCTCGGAGGCTTACGCCGGTACAGGCGCCGGCTCCGGGCGCAGCGCCGCGAGCGGAGAGCACCAGCCCTTATCCACCGTGCGCAGCTGCTCCCAGTCGACCTCGGGGTGGGCGGGGATGACCGTGTCGACGGACGCCGTGGTGTAGAGCGCGGCGTCGACGGCCCCGGCCCGGCTGGTGCCGAAGCGGACCTCGATCGACTGCGGGGAGCGGACCCATCTGAGCCGGACCATGTGGTTGAAGTCGGCACGTCGCATCCGGAGCCGGGCGGCGGCCTGCTCCGGTCCGAGTGGGGTGTCGGCGGCGACCAGGCCCGCCAGGTCCTCACGCCGGCAGACCTCCGCCACCTGACCAGGGTGGTGCAGCGTTCCGTCCGGAGTGGCGCTCAGATCGACCAGGAGGCAGCGGTCGATGAGCTGGCGCACCACGCGCCGAGTTGCGGCTGTTTCCGCGCAGCTCATCGTCGGGTCGGGTGCGCTGAGGCATTTCGGTACAGTGCCTGTGGGCTGACTGTCTGGTCGGCGCCTCCCGGGGATGAGCGAGACGAGGGTTATGCCGAAGCAATCGAGTCCGCCTGCGATAGCACCGAGCGGGTCTGTGGCCGCGTCGGCCGAGGCGGCACGGTTGGCGGCGGTGCGCCGTTACGACATTCTCGACACGCCTCCGGACGGCGCCTACGACCGAGTCGCAGCGCTGGCGGCGCGCCTGTTCGAGGTGCCGGTGGCAACGGTGACCATCGTGGACGAGGACCGGATCTGGTTCAAAGCCACACACGGCCTGGAAGGCGTCACCGAGATCGGCCGCGACCCGGGCCTGTGCGCCTCGGCGGTCCTGACCGATGACACCACCGTCATCCCCGACACCCTGCTCGACCCGGTCGCCTGTTCCAACCCGCTGGTCGCCGGCCCGATGGGGGTGCGGTTCTACGCGGCTGCTCCGATCATCACCGCCGACGGGTACCGGCTGGGCACGGTCAACGTCCTCGACACCCGCCCCCGCGAGATCAGCGAGGCGGATTCGGCCACGCTCGCGGACCTGGCGGCGGTGGTGCGCGACCAGCTTGAGCTGCGGCTGTCGGCGTTGCACGTGGTGCGCGCCGAGCAGGAGCGCCGCAAGGTCGAGCAGGAGAAGCGCCAGGCGGAGGAAGAGGCCCGGCAGCGCGCGGAGCGGGACAAGGCGGCCATCGCCGCGTTCGCCTCCACCCTGCAGCGCACCCTGGTGCCTCCCGCGTTGCCCGCGGTACCGGGACTGGAACTGGCCTGCCACTACAAGACCGCCTCCCCGCAGGAAGTGGGCGGCGACTTCTACGACGTCTTCCCTGTCGGCGGGGACCGGTGGGCGTTCTTCCTGGGCGATGTGTGCGGCAAGGGCGCCGAAGCCGCCTCGGTCACCTCACTGACCCGCTACACGCTGCGGGCCGCAGCCCTCGTCGACGCGGACCCGACGGCCGCGCTGAATGCGCTGAACACGGCGCTGCTGCTGGACGCGGCGGTTGGTACCCGCTTCTGCACCGCCGTCTTCGGCCTGCTCGATCCCGCCGAGGACGGCGGTTTCACGGTCACACTGGCCACCGGCGGCCACCCGCCCGCCTACCACCTCAGCCCCGCCGAGGACGGCGGTGTGCAGGTCGATGCGGTCCACGCCAAGGGCGGGATGCTGGTCGGCGCGTTCGCCGAGGCCTCCTTCGCCTCGCGCACCCTGCACTTGGCACCCGGCGAGGGACTACTGCTGTACACCGACGGTCTGACCGAGGCACGCACTGCCGATGGCCACATGCTCGCCGACACGGGCCTGCTCGACTTCCTGGCCCGGCGGCCGGCGCCGGTCAGTGCCGGCTCCCTGATCGGCGACACCGTCGCACTCCTGGACACCCTCCCCGACAGTGAACGCGACGACGTGGCGCTGCTGGCCCTGTCCGTCCCCACCCTCGATGACGCTCCCGCCGGTATCACCACCACCGTTCACAGCGCCGCCGCCCCGACCACCGACGTCTCCGTCGGGCAGGAGAACCGACGCCCATGACCGACGCATTCCACATCGATGTCCCGCACACCGACGGCACGCTGGCCGTGATCGCACTGTCCGGCGAATTCGACGTCACCACCGCACCCGCCGTGCGGGCCCGCGCCCTGGAACTCATCGCGGCCCGACACCCCGACCTGGTCGCCGACCTGTCGGGCGTCACCTTCTGCGACTCCTCAGGGCTGGGCGCCCTCGTCGGCATATGGCGTTGCGCCAAGGACGCCGACGGCTCGCTGACCCTGGCGGCCATCCCCGACCGGCTGAGCCGCCTGCTCAGCGTCACCGGGATGGACACCTTCCTGCCCACCTTTCCCAGCGCCGACGCCGCGCTTGCCGCACGCCAAAGCAACCGCACCACCGCCTGAAACCCCTCGCGCGGCAGAGCGGCGCCAACGGCTGGCTGGCTGCGCCACATCCGTGGCCGTGGCTCGGCTGCCGGATGTCGTGGCAGCACCGGACCCCGGGCCTCCAAGAAGCCCGGGGTCCGGTCGCGGCGCTGGAGCGGTCAGGGGCTGGCGCTGCGCCGGAAGACGGGGCAGATGCTCATGTGAAGATTGATGCCGGGGGCCTGGGACGCAAGCTGGGCCCGGAGGTTGCTCCGTGCCTGGTCACCGGCCCATCAAACAGGCCCCGGAAGCGGTTCCCGGACACCGACCCGCGCCTGGCGATCCGCCCGGCGCACACCGCCGCCCGAGGCTCCCACGGGCGGCGGGGCGGACAGTCGGTCAGTACGCAAGGTGGAAGCCGGCGCCGACTCCACCGTTGGCGTTCATCTCGTCGATGATGCTCAGGATGGGCGAGCTGTGCTGGGCGCCCCAAGCGTTGCCGACCAGTGTCTGTCCGACGACGACCGGGGAACCGGAGTCGCCGCCGTTGGTCCAGATGAGATGGGTGAACCACATGTTGTGGGTGCCCAGTTTGATACCACAGGTGAGGCCGGTGCGGTGGCCTTGCTTGCACATGCGGACCCCGTTGGCGGGCGGGGCTCCGATCGATGAGATGGTCACCTCGCCGACGGTGCTGGTGGGAGCGACTCTGGTCTCGTCCAGCAGGATCACCGCGTAGTCAAGGCCTTTAGGGCCGCTGTTGAGAAGGTTGTTGGGCGTGCTGACGTACGTCACCGTGCCGATGGGCCCGGTCTCCAGATCGGGGCGGGTGTTGGGAATCGGCGCCGGGGCCTGTGCTGTTCCCGCGGGCGAGGCGTCCCGGTAGACCTTTTCCCCGACGAGCTTGTTGCCCTTGTCGTCGATGAAGCAGTGTGCATTGGTCAACGCCACCAGATTGCCGGCGTTGTCGCGGCCTACCGCGGTGAGGGTGCAGATGAACAGGCTCGTGGGCGTCTCCGGGCTTGGACTCATCCGGAAGACGATCCCGGTGCCGCCGCCGACGGGGGTGCGCGTGTCCGTACGGGAATCCGCACTCGCGGACGGAACCGCGCTGATGGACATGGCCGCCGCGAGGACGGCGAGGCCGAGGGCGCGTATCGCTCGTAACATGTGATGACTCCTGTATAGGGCCGGTGTTCTGGTGCGGGGCGGGTTGCGGGGTGTGGAGGGGACCGTATGCGCCTGAAAACTGCATACGGCCAGGTCGGCAGCGGTGCCGGCGGTCGCGCCGACGGGCCTTCAGGTGACCGTCGCACTGGCCGGTGCCGACGGAGAGGCTCCGGGAGTTCATGGCGTCACCCGCATAGACGGCTGCGCCCGGGCCTGCGCCGACTGGAACGTCTTCACGGCCGCCGGCATGCCGGCGTGGGGATCGGGCGGTCGCGGGCGCGGTCTGCGCCGCCGAAGGGAGCACGACCAGCACCGCGCACGCCGCGCCGAGTGCTGCGGCCGCCAGTCCTGCGCGGCCGGACTCGCTTGCCATGCCTCCTCCTTGGGACGATTGGGCGAGCCGATCGATCCGCACGGTAGCCAGGATGCGCAGGACTGGCTCCCCGGAACTTTCCGGGTGGACAGCCGAACCGTCGGGCGGCGTGGCAGCCCGCACACTCCCGTCTTCCGAGCCGGGCGGTTACGACGGGAATGGGGACTGCGTGTCTGTACCGCCCTGCGGTGTGCCTTGTCGGGACTCAGATCTCCGGTCGTTCGGACAGCCCGCTGTGCTCGGGAGGTGTCGTCGATTTCCGTGGCGGCTTGGTGCTGACCACGGAGCGTCAAACATTGACATTCAGGCGCATACCGCGCAGACCGCGGAGTGCGCTGCGTCCATTCGCCGTACCGGCCGCCTCGGTCCCGACGGCTCCTGGTCCGGTCCGGTCCGCTCCGGTCCAAGCAGCGCCCCTCACCGCGGCTCCCCGCGGCTCCCCGCGGCTGCCCCGGGCGCTCAGTGCGCGGATCGGCCCGATCAGCGCCCGGTAGACCGGCCGCACCACACGGCCGGGAAGGTGGCGGTGACGTTCCTCGTGCCAGACCCTCGCCCTGCGGTGCGACGCGATGGGCGACCACCGGTCGGGATCGGGGGGTTCGGATGTGTGGAACTCGACGCGGCAGAGGTGCTTCGTACTGACGAAGCCGTACTGGCCGGGGCTGACCAGCCGCAACGGAGCGCCATGGTCGCTGTCGAGCGGCCGCCCGTCGAGACGGTCGGCGATCAGCACGTCGTCCGCCAAGGCGTCCTCCAGCAACGCGATCGAACGGTAGCCGTCGAGGCCTTCAAAGACGACATGGCTGATCGACGTGCCCGGCTCGAGCAGCGGTTCGACCCGCGTGCGGTAGAGGGTCCGGAACGGGGCTCCCTCCCACAGCAGGCCGGTCGCCGACCATCCGGCGACACAATGGAAGTCGGCTCCGAGTTCTCGTCGTGGCAGCTCTGCGAGGTCGGCCACGGACAGCGTGAGGGCCTCGGTCAGGGCTCCGCCGATCTCGATCACCGGGTCGGCAGGGACGGGTGGCGGCGGGTGATGGAGATGCTTGCCGAAGCGTGGGAATCCATCGACGGCGCGTTGACCTGGGGGAAGCGTCATGCTGGTCCTCCATGGGGTGAGGCTCGGTGCGAGGAGAGGCCGTGATCGGGGGCTGGGCTTCGGCTCCCCGGTCCTGCCGGCCCTTCCGGTACGGCCGGTCCTGCCCCGCTCCGGTGGACTCTCCGGCCGTTCACCGCAGCCGGGCAACCGGCCCGGTACCTCGTGGCGTCGGGCCGATGCTTCATACGCTAGGGCCTCCACCGCACGGGAGATTCAAGGGGATGAGATGGACGTCACTTGGTCGATCGGGGAACTCGCCACGCGTGCGGGGCTCTCAGTGAAGATCTGGAGCCCGGCCGGTGGCAGCAGGCGCCCCTGGCGCGCCCGCTCTCCTCCCTGCATGCACACAGGGCGGCCTGGGCCGCACTCTTTCCGTGGTCGACGTGCCGGCCCGGCGATGTCCTGATCACACGCCTCTCGAACCGGTCGCGGCGAATACCGGGCCGGCCTGCTCCGGCATCCCTGACCGCCGTTGCCGCCAGTTCGGCATCCCGGCGCCCCGCCCGGCCGGCACCTTCCGCCCGCGCTCACGCCCCGATCGAGCTAACGGCCCGGGAGTTCCGGCACCAGGAGCACTATTCGGTTTCGAGGACGGTGAGCAGCTCGGCGAGGGCGGGGAGGGCGCGTTCGATCGCTTCGCGGTTGTTCGGGGCGAGATCGGCCAGGGCGCGGTGCAGGGCGGCTGTGCTGGTGCGGTCGTAGGCGTGGAGCATCTCCAGTGCGGTGGGCGAGGCGGTGAGGCGGACGGTGCGCAAGTCGGTCGTGGAGGGTTCCCGCTCGACGAGACCGGCGGCGGTCATGGTGCGGAGGAGGTTGCTGACCGTGGAGGGGGCCAGGCGCAGTCGGTCGGCTGCCTGGCGAGGTGACAACGGTCCGGCTTCGGCGAGTGCCCGAAGTAGTTCGATCTGGGCTTCGGACAGATCGGGGAGGCCGGCGGTGCGCCGTGTGCGCAGTATTGCCCGGCGCAGCGGGCCGATGAGGCGGCCGAACTCGGTGGCAGTGTCCATGGGGCTGATTCTCTCGCACGGATAATTTTGACGCAAAATAGTTTTGTGACAAACTGAGGTGGTCGGACGCGCCACGCCGACAAGCACCGCCAAGGAGGTCGCACATGACAAACGACGCCGCCACTACCGGCAACGGAGCCTTCCAGACCACCGTCGAGCAGCCCGTCCCACCACAGGACCTGTCCGAGATCGTCGGCCACCGCTTCATCTACACCTACGCCAACGGCTGGCAGTACGAGATGTACGTGAAGAACGACCACACGATCGACTATCGGATCCACTCCGGAATGGTCGGCGGCCGCTGGGTCAAGGACCAGCCGGTCGACCTCGTCCAGTTGGACAACGACCACTTCAAGGTCTCCTGGAACGAGCCCACCGGCACCTCCGTCGCGGTCAACGTCATGCCCCGCAAGCGGCGCCTGCACGGTGTGATCTTCTTCCCGCACTGGGTCGAGGAACACGGTGAACGCACCGTCTGCTTCCAGAACGACCACCTGGACACCATGCGCCGCTACCGCGACCAGGGGCCCACCTACCCGATCTACGTCGTCCCCGAGTTCGCGAAGATCACCCTCTTCGAGTACGTAGGCGCCGACGACGATTCCGTCATCTCCGTCGCCCCCGAGGACCTCCCGGCCGGCTGGTCCGACCGCACCAACTGACCGTCGGCAGACAGATGCCACCGGCCCCGGACCTCACCGGAGCCGACGCACATCCCGGGTGTACGCCCGCCCGGCACCGATGACGCCGTGAAGGTCATGAGGGGCCGGTCCCCGTCACCCCCTTGCCGTCGGCCGTCGGCCTCAGAGGTCGTTTTCGACCGATGTTTCATCCCGGGATGGGCTGTTAAGTGGCCTTCTTCGGGTCGCGCCAGGAGATGGTGTTCTCGCCGGTGAGGCGGCGGGCCATGAGGTCGGCCATGGCGATGTGGATCACGGCCTCGGAGCGGGTAGGCAGGGTTTCGTAGTCGCGGGCCAGGCGCCGGTGGAGCATCAGCCAGCCGTAGGTCCGCTCCACTGCCCACCGCTTCGGGATCGGACTGAATCCCCTGGTCCCGGGCTTGCGGGCGGTGATCTCCATGTCGATGCCCAGGGATGCGGCGTGTTCGACGAGGTGCTGGCGGTAGCCGCCGTCGACCCACACCTTGCGGATGCCCGGGTGGTCGGCGGCGACCTGGTCCAGGAGCCGGGTGCCGGCGATGGAGTCCTGCACGCTCGCCGCGGTGACCAGCACGGCGAGCAGGAGTCCGAGCGTGTCGGTGACGATGCTCCGTTTCCTGCCGACGGTCTTCTTTCCGGCATCGATGCCCTGGCCGGCAGCCGGGACGCTGGTGGAGGTCCTGACGCTCTGAGCATCGATCACACAGGACGACGGCTCGCCGTCCCGGCCCTCCTTCTCCCGCAGCAGCTGCCGCAGCAGGCCGCTGTGGTGGGCGAACACGCCCTCGTCCGCCCACCTGGCGAAGTAGCCGTAGTCCGTGTTCCAGTGCGGGAAGTCGCGCGGGAGGTAGCGCCACTGCACCCCGGTCCGGTCGACGTACAAGATCGCGTCCATGATGACGCGCAGGTCATGCTCCGGCGGCCGGCCGAAGTCCAGGGCCCTGCCGCGGCGCTCGAAACGCCAGGCCGCAAGCACCGGCTCGACCAGGGCGGCCGGCCCGAGAGCGTCGGCTGGGCGGGCGTGCAGGCGTTGGCCCTCGATGACGGCGACGGGTTTTCCCCGGGCTCAGCCGCCTGTCTCTGCGCAGTCCGGCTTTCGACGGCATCTGCGGCCACTCCTGAGCCGGTGCAACGGCCGTCCATCGGCGGGAACCGCCGCCGAAACCGGAGGTTGGGGCGCCCGGTCGCAGCGGGCCCCGTCCCCTGTCGGGCCGAGGAAGACCGGCAGGGCCGGGGGGCTCCAGGGTGCGCAGGTTCGATGCATACCAGTGCGCTATTGCCTGAATTGCCGCACAAGTGCAAGGTGCCCTCGTTGAGGCGGATGCAGCGCGAGGGCTCGGGAGGTGCGGTCCATGGGGTTCGGGAAGACTTTTCTGGACACCGCGGCGTGCGTCATCGTCGGTTGTGCGCTGCTGTACAACGTTCCGCTCGCCGTTCTGGGCATCCGGACGGTCCGCCGGTCCGGTTCCTCGTTACGGTCCCGGACCACACTGGAGAGCAGCCCCGTCGTTGCGGTCCCGGCGGGGTGGCACGTGTTCGCCCTGGTGCCGTGCCTCAACGAGGAGCGGGTCGTCGGGGCGACCGTCTGGTCCCTGCTGACGCACCAGCCGGGCGTCCGGGTGGTCGTCGTCGACGACGGCAGTGACGACGCGACCGCCGCGGCCGCCGACGCGGCCGGTGCGGGCCGGATCATCCTCGTGCGGCGCGCGCCGCCCGAGGCGCGGCAGGGCAAGGGTGCTGCGCTCAACGCCGGACTGGCCGTCGTGCGCCGGACCGTCGCGGAGGAAGGCCTCGATCCCGGCCGGGTGCTGGTGTGCGTACTCGACGCCGACGGGCGCATGTCCCCGGGGGCCGCCGGCCGGGTGGCCGCCCTGTTCGCCGAACCTGGCATCGGCGGCGTGCAGTTGGCCGTCGGCATCCGGGGACGCCGTCACTGGGCACTGCGGATACAGGACGTCGAGTTCTGGGGACTGAGCGCGCTGACCCAGCTGGGCCGGGTCACCACCCGCACGGTGAGCATGGCGGGCAACGCCCAGTTCACCCGCCTGTCCGCGCTGGAGAGCATCGGCCCGCGCCCGTGGTCGGCGTCGCTGACCGAGGACCTCGACCTGGGCATCAGCCTCGCGGCCCGCGGCTGGCAGGTCGTCTCCACTCCCGAGGCGTTCGTCTCCCAGCAAGGACTGACCGACCCACGCCGCCTGCTGCGCCAGCGCACCCGCTGGGCGCAGGGCCACATGAGCGCCATCACCCGGCTGCCGGAGCTGTGGCGGCGGGGCTCGGTGGGCCTGCCCGGCCGACTGGAGCTCACGGGATACCTGCTCGTCCCCTACGTGATCACCCTGCCGTGCTCGGTCGTCCAGCAGCTCCTGCTCGTACGCCTGGTGACCGACCCCGGGCAGTTGGCCGGCCCGGCCTGGACCAACGCCCTGGCCTGCTACCTCCTGGCCTTCAGCCCCCATCTGATCTGGGCGGTGGTCTACTGGCGCCGCGCCGACGACCTGCCGTTGTGGAAGTCCCTCGCCTGCGCGCACCTCCTGGCGCCTTGGCTGTACGTCAGCTTCATCGCCTGCTGGCGCGCCACCTACCGCATCGCCCTCGGCCGCAACGGATGGGCCAAGACCGAGCGCGCCCAGGAACCGCCCCCGAACGCGCCGGCCGCTCAGCGGCTCTAGCAGCGACTGCCGGACGGAGAGCGTGGAAGCTTCAAGGATGGAAACCTCAAGGCGGAAGACCGCTTCCCGCGCGCCCGGGTCCGCCTTCAGCACGGTGAAGAACGTGCCCCCGCCACCCGCGCTGTCCGCTACGAGTCGCCCCGTTAGGCCTTCAAGATCAATCCATTGCCCCTTTGACGCGTATCTGGGCCACACCCCTCGACCCCCGCGAGTTCGCGAAAACTGAAGGTTCTTCGGTAGGAACCCGAGGGTCCGATGCCCCGATGCCAGGGGGTGGACCCGTGGGTTCGTGGTGAAGTCGCGGGGTGGTTCTCCAGCGGCCGTTGCAGGAGAGCGCGGGCGGAGTTCGCGTACCGAATCGCGGTCTTCTCGTCCAGGCCGACGACCTCCGCGAGGTGGAGTGCGTCGGGGCCGTGGGCGAGTGCTTCTTCGAGCTGCCGGTCGACGCGGAGCTGTTCCAGGGTGGCGGCTTGGCCGCGAAGGGGTGCGGTGAGAGAGACCGGGGCATGACCCAGATACGTCAGAAACCCGCCACGGGATGATCTCGGAGACCGGAGGATTCGCGCTATGGGGTGTTGCTCGCGAGGGCGGTGACGCGGTTCTCGTACTCGCGGCGGGCCTTGCGCTGCGCCGGGACTACGGGGACGTCCTGGGTGCCGTCGAGGGGATGGCAGCGAGCCAGGAGCCGACGGGGTACCGAGGGGACGGCGGCGACACGCAAGGTGTAGCCCTGGCCGCGCCGTACGGTGACGCCGTGGTCGAGCGCGGCCCGCTCGGCTTCGTCCACCTCGGCGGCGCGGAGGAAATCGGCGACCTTGCCGGGCATGTCGAGGGTGACCGGCAGTTCCGGCGTCGGGAAGTCCCCCTCGATGACGACATGGTCGGACAGGAGGTCGGCGACGGCCGTACGGACAGCGCCGCGGCTGACACCGTGCTCGCGAGCGAGGGCGGCAATCGAACGGCCCCCCAGGAAGGCGATGCGGACGGCGTCGGTCTTCGCCGCGGTGAGGGCCGGTCGCCGTCCGCCTTTGCTGCCCTTGGCCTCGGCGGCCCGCAACCCGTCGCAGGTCAGCTCGCGCTGGAGGTCGCGCTCGAGGTCCGCGCTCGGCTCGCCGGTCGGCTCCGGCGGCTCCTCGGTGTCACGGTGCAGCGGGTACGGCCGCGTCGGGCCGTAGATCCTCCAGTGTTTGGCGCCGTCGAGCTGGATGACGACGACGTCGTGGGTGTCCCAGTGGCAGCCGAAGCCCTCGGTGGCCGTCCACGAGGCGTAGACGTTCGCCTGGAAGCGGGTGCGCAAGCACCGCTCCAGCTCCTCGGCGACTTCGCCGAGCGGCCGGTGGAGCCCGTCGGCATTGTCCAGGGCCAGGGAGGCCCCGTCGGCGAGGTGGGCGTGCAAGGGGACGGGGTGGAGCCGGTGCCAGACGACGTGGCGGCGGGTGACCTCCGGCGCGCTGGTGGCCAGGGCCGGCAGGGTCTCGCCGCCGCGGTTCAGGCGCAGTCGCGGGGGCTCGAGGCCCTGGCTGGCCAGGATGGTGTTGAGCACGTCCCAGGTCAGCAGCCCGGACACCTCGACGGCGGCGGGCACGTGGCGGTAGTCGCGGTGTAACGCCTGGGCGAGGAAGTCCTCGCCCAGGCGCTCCGCGACGCGCAGCAGGTCATCGCGGGGTGTACTCCTCGTTACTGACTTTGAAGGCGGGTTGTCGTAAGGGCTGACGGGCGGTGGTCGTCGCGGTATGCCAGGGAGGTGAGGTATCCGCAGGGTGGTGGGCTGGCTGATGAACGGCGACGAGTTGTTCGCGGCACTGGAGGCAGAGCTGGACAAGGGCCCTGTCGCGCACGGCTGGCCGGACCAGAGGTGGACCCTGGCGAGGATCAAGACCTTGATCGGCCGCCGGTTCCACAAGAGCTTCACCCTCTCCGGCACAGCCCAGATGCTCCGGCGCCACGGATGGAGCCACCAGGTCCCCGCACGACGGGCCCTCGAGCGCAACGAGGACGCCGTCAGCGGGTGGGTGAAGGAGACGTGGCCCCAGGTGGAAGCACCGCGGCGGCGCTCGGGGCCTGGATCGTCTTCGAGGACGAGGCCGGATTCTCGATGACGCCGCCGACCACCCGCACCTGGGCCCGGCGCTGGAACACCCCCGTGATCCGGGTCCGGGGGCGCTCTCAGCGCCGGGTTTCCCTGGCCGCGATGTGCTGCTACAAACCCGGCGAACGCTCCCGCCTCATCTACCGGCCCATGTTCCACAAGGACCACAAGACGAAAGAGCGCCGCAGCTTCGCCTGGACCGATTTCCGGGACCTGCTCGTGGCCGCCCATCAACAGCTCCAGGCCCCGATCGTGCTCGTCTGGGGCAACCTCAACACTCATCGTGCGGCCGGCTTGCGGGACTTCGTCACCACTCACGACTGGGTCACCGCCTTCCACCTGCCGCCCTACGCGCCGGAACTCAACCCCGTCGAGGGCATCTGGTCACTGCTGCGACGCAGCAGCCAGGCCAACACCACCTTCACCGACCCCAACCACCTCGTCCGAGTACTGCGACACGGCCTCCGCCAGATCCAATACCGCAGCCACCTCATCGACGGCTGCATGACAGCAACCCACCTCTCGACCCGACGACAACACCGCTGAAAGGTCAGTAACGGGACAGCTCTTAGGCAGATGACCGCCCGACCGGGCATCCGCGAACGGGCCGAGCACGGAACCGGACGGGGCTGCCGAGTAACGCCCGGTGACACGCAGTATCAACTGGTGAGCATCGCGGCCGGGAGAGCGATCGCCCTCTCGGGCACCAACTTCCTGGCTTTGTTCACGAGTCGTACGTGAACAGAGCCAGCCGGCCAGAGCGTGACGTCTGCTCTCTGCCTGTCCGCGATGATCCGTCAAGCCGGTGCGGCTCTTCTAGGGAGTGACCACCTGCCGCAGGCCTTGACGGACGGGGCCTGGTGTCATGTCATGTGGGGGCAGACCGCGACGGGGGATGACGCGATGGCGGCAGAGGGGCACGACGGGCCCGGTGGCGGGCCCGAGAGTCGCAATGAGGTCCCGCAGAGCAGCGCTCCGAAATTCCCGCCGGACAATGACAGGTTGAATGAGGGTTATGCATCCTGGATCGTCATGGCTCTCATTTTCTTAGGGATAATGATCTGGTGCGCGGCATCCGGCGATTTCCACTGCTCTGCTAACTGCGTCAGTTATCCCTGAAATCTCTGCGTTGCAGTCGTTGCCGTTGTCATCTGTACAACTGGCGGGCCTTGATCCGCTGCCTCGGCCGCCGCGAGCACCTGAGCGGCACTATCCAAGCGGTCGTCGGTCTGCTGTCCCACCAGCAAACTGTGGATCTGAACCCGCCACGGCAGATGCGGTCTCGGTTTCGTGACAGTGGTCGCGACGTCGCGGGCTGCGGTGTGCCGGCCGTTCTCGAAGCGCTGCTCGGAGTTGTGTGGGGGTGCTGCTCTCGGAGATCCAGGTGTGGGCGCCGGCGACCGCCCCGGCTTCCAGCTTTGAGACGATGCCGTCGGCCTGCTCGTGTCCGATCCCGACGGCGGCCAGGGCCTGGAACCCGGTGGGCCGCGCCGCCGTGGCCTGGTGCTGGTGGCGGATGCGGGCCGGCTTCTGGCCGTACGCGTCGGCGTCGTGTTGCCCGGTGGTCACGCGGTGCCTGTCTTGTCTGTCCGGGTGCGGTTGGCGGTCCAGTCCGGATCGCGTACGGACGCCGGTGCCCGTGTGCGGTTCCAGGGTGAGGAAGGCGTCGGTCAACGGCTGCCGGCTCTTGTGCGGGGCTGTAGCGCTGGCCCGGCGGATCTGGTCGCCGTTGTCGTCCTGGGCCAGTACGAGTCGGGTGCAGGTACGTGGGGGTGGGGCGAGGGCTGTGGCGAGGCACCGGTGCCAGGGGTGGGGATTCTCGGTTCGGTGATAGCAGCCAGACGGCGTGCCGCCGAGGGTGGGGGCTGGTCAGGGGCTGGGGCTGCCAGCGGTGCTGGATGAGGTAGCGCTGCAGGCGGCCGGCGCCCGGGTGGCTTGGGGTGTGGGCGAAGCGTGCGTCGGGGGCGGTCAGGCGAGCCAGGGCCCCGGCCGGGCGTCGCCCCGTGACAGGTGCGGGCCTGGAGGGTACGGAAGGCCGGGCCGCAGGCGGCGGCGCAGGTGTCGGCGCAGGTGTCGGTCGGGCCTGGCCCGCAGGCGGGCCAGGCCCGCCTCGACGGGGCAGCATCGTGAGGAGGTGGGCGGGTGATTGGGGTTCGGTTGTCCGCCTGCGGTCAGCGCTGGTGGGGAAGCGGGGGCCGCTGCGCGTCCTTGTCCGCGGAACGGTCGAACGCTCCGGGCCGGGCGAGATCCTCGAGGAGTTCGTCAATCAACTCCTGGGTGACGTGCGGCATGACGTAGACGTGGCTGTAGTCGTGACGGATCCCACCGAGATTGAGTGGCACGCAGGCCAGCGAGTACTTCTGCGTGATCTCCGCACGCGGCTGCTGGAACCAGACGCTGAGCGCGTGATCGCCGTGACCGACCTCGATACCGTCCTCGGCCCAGGGCTCACCGCGTTCCCGCAACTGCTCGCTCAGTCGGCGCAGGCGTTCGGCCGTGTACTCGGCGATCCGCAGGACCTCGGCGGCCTGCCGCACCTGCTGCTCCTCGCTGAACTGGGCGAGGTGGTTCCACATGGCCAGGGAGGCGAAGCCGCTGCGGGAGCCGGCGAAGGTGCTGTCGGGAGAGGAGACGACCGCCGGGTCGGACGGCGGGCGCAGCTTGGATCCCGCGCGGGACATGTAGATCCCGGTCGGAACGGGCGCGCCGGGGTACTTGTGCCCGCTGGTGACGATCGAGGACACCTCGGGGATCCGGAAGTCGAAGGCCGGGGGCGCGGTCTCGATGAGTCCGCTGTCGCGGGCCTTCTCCAGGTAGGGGGCGTAGGCGCCGCCGAGGGCCCCGTCGACGTGGATCCAGTACCCGTTGCGGATGCTGACCCGGGTGGGGTCGTCGGGGTCGAAGCGCACGGTGCGGTCGACGAGGCCGTGCCGCTCGAAGACGGGCCGCAGGCGCTCGCAGGCGCCCTGGACGTCGTCGTAGGCGCCCTTGAAGACGCTGCCGATATTGAAGTTGACCAGGACGGGGTGGCCCTTGGCGGCGAAGAAGTCCACGAGGGCGACCAGAGCGTCGACATCGACCGTACCCGGCCCCTCGTCGCCGCCGGTGGTCGGGACTCCGCCGAGCGGCCACCCGTTGTACGTCTGCATGCCGGTGCCGGCCACGTCGATGGGGCACTCGCCCGGGTAGAGACTGCCGCCCAGGTCGTAGAAAGTCGGGATGTCCAGCACCCGCATCGCCTTGATATGCGAGTAGTGGGTCTCCTGCGAGAAGAACGCTACCGGCAGGTAGGCGTTGGGGTTGTCGTCGGGGTGCTGGGCCCGCAGGTAGCTGGTGCGGCAGCTGGCCTCGCCGGAGACCTCGTCACGCACCAGGGCGTTGCCGTCCAGGTAGTCACGGGCGTTCCACATGGCGTACAGGTTGCCCTCGGTGCTGCCCATGGACAGCACGTATCCCCACCCGTCCGCATCCCCGGGACTGGCCGGGTCCTCGGGCAGCGGGGCGTGCCACAGGCGGGCGTAGTGCTCCAGGACCGCTCGCTCCAGCCACCGCGAGTGCAGGCTGTAGTTGCTGTCGACGAACGGGTCCCCGATGTTGTTGATGTGGTAGCCCAGGAACCGGCCCAGCGCGGCGTGGCCGTCGAGCGACAGGTTCACCTGGTAGCCCAGCAAACGCTTCCGCTGTCCGCCCAGGTACCCCTCCAGCTTGGCAAGGACCGCGGTCCGCTGCTCATCGGTGTAGGCCTCGGTACCCAGCCGGTAGTCGTCGTCGGCCGGCCGTGCCGTGAGAGGCGTATCGGAGTGTTCGGTAATCATTCGATGTCCGATTCTGAGCGAAATTGCGAAACTGCTGGAAGCGGAGATCGCCGCCAGCGCCAAGGGTCTCGGGAATCGCTCGGGTCCAAGGGGGGCAGATGGGTGCGCGAGCCAGCTGCCTGTACGGCAGTCAACGGGCGGCTGCCAGTACTGAACTGGTCGGTCGCCTGTCGTTGAACTGACGAAGCGGCGGCTGCCGCGGAGCGCGGGTGTCCTGTCCAGGAACTCGCGGTGCACAGGATATGCGTGACGCGCCGCCCCAATTGCTCACCCTTCTGTAGTTATCTCCATCTGGTGATTTCAAGTGAAAAGCGTTTGACGCCAGTTATCCAGGAGCGCCTTCGGGAGTGACGTTTCGGCAACTCCCGGAAAGGCGGCTTTGTGTCACAGAAGTGTGCTGTAATCGCGTTCTTTTCCGTCCGTGACCAGTCCCGGGCGGCGTCGGCTACGGCCTGCAACCCGGCCCGCGCCCCTGCCGTCCTCGCCTGGGCCGGCCCGGACACGCTCGCCGAACGCGACGGCGAGCAGATCGCCCTCCATGCCCAAGGACAGCGGCCCCGGGCGCTCGTCGGCACCGTCCGGCGCGAGGCAGAAGACCGGCTGCCCGCACCGTTCGAAGGCGCCAGGAGCGGTGTCCGCCACCGCGCCCGTCCGAGGGGGCAACACCCCAGCCGTCTACGCCGGTGATGGCAGGCTTCCTCGTTCTCGTGGCCGCAGTGAACGTTGCCATCTTCATCGAGGGAGAACGTTGCCGTCTTCATCGAGGGCGGGGCGGAGCTGCGAGGGAGGGTGGCTGTTGGCGTCGGACGGGCGTGGTTTTCCCGGCCCGTCGGGGCCCCAGCGGAGCAGCCGGCGGGCGCGGCAGCTCGGTGGACGGTGCCCCCGACCTCGAGCTGGTTCGCGCGTTCGGGTCGGCAACCGGTCGGCAGCCTGAACGTGCCCGGCCAGCTCTCCGGCCGCGGGAGCGGTTCCTTCCGCGGCCGCTGTGCGGGCGTCGGCCGCCCGGTCGTCACAATCCCAGGGGACCAGACCCCGCTGGCGGGGTTCGGACCAGGCCAGGGCGAAGTCCAGTGACCTTCATGCGTCGTGGGCACTGGCGTGCGCACCGCTGTCGGCCTTCCACCCCGGCCCGTCCCTTTCCACGCCCCTGAATACCGGAGGCAGCAGCATCAGGCCGGGATGCGGCGTAAGCGCCTTCGAGGAGTCCCGGCTCACGTCCTCGGGGAAACGGACCTCCGCGTGGTCCAGATCGCGCAGCGCCGGCGGTTTTGCGGCCTGGGCGGGCTTGACCGGCGCTTCGGGGTCCAGGATCAGACCGTCATCGATCCGTGCGTCCCCGGGCCCCGCGGTCCCAGTGGGGGACGGCGGGCGCCCGGGGCTGGTCGGCCGGGGCTGCTCGATGCCTTCCGCCCCAGCCCGGCGTACTCCTCAGCACGCACTACCCGATAGCGGTTCCGAGCACGGTGAGCTCATCAACGCGCTCGCTCTCCGGGCTACCGCCGCCAGCAGGGCACGCCGCTCCGCCGTGCTCTGCGCCTCGTCCTTGGCATGGAATCACAACAGCGTATTGAGGCTGCCCCGTGCCTGCCGACAGCCGGCCCTGCGTCGCGACCGCCACATGCCACCGGGGTGCTTCGTCGGCGATCTGTGCGGTCACCCCGGACGGCGGCCTCCGCACCAGCACCCTGTTCACGTCCAGCGCGGCGTCGAGTGCGTCGGCCTCCACGACCGACCCCGGATCCTCCGTACCCGACCCTGAGATCCGCCGCATCCAGTCCGGACTCATTTCTCCCTGACCCGTACGCTCATCCTGCCGACCCCAGGCTGTGCTCACGGGGGATTCCTGATTCCTGGACGAGCCTTGTGCGAATGATCAGTGACGGTGGTCACCGGGAAGCGGCCGGGACGTTGGCATGGGCTGTCGGCTCGTTCGTGGCCTTCGCCGCCCGGTGTGCCGTGGTGAGGGTGCAAACGCCGTCTGCACACTGGCGCTCCAGACGACCGAGGGAGATGGTCTGCGCCAGGCCGACTATCCAGCAGGTAGGGCAGCCGCGGAAGGCGATCAGCGCCAACGGGGCCGCCAGCAGAGTGGCCGGGCCGGCGACGGGCACCAGGGCGATCGAGCCGATGATCAGGCCGAAGCCGATGGCGCCGCGCGCCAGATGGCGCGGGACGGACCTGCTGGCAAAGTCCGTCCCGGGCGCGGCGGACTGTACGGCGGCCCGGGCCTTGGTGTCCTTCACGGGGTTAACGGGATTCACGGGGTTCACTGATGTGAGGCTCCTGCGACTGGTCGGCCGACGGTTTGATCGAGTGGTTGGCCTGCCACTGCCAGGGAGTGACGCAGTGCTGCGCGTGCTCTGTGCAGCCGCGACTTCATCGCGGCGCTGCTCAATCCGAGCGAATCGGCGACGGTCCTGCCGGGCAGGCCCTGTACGTCCCGCATGATCAGGACCTGCCGCTGGTCACGGGGGAGGGCGCTGACCGCAGCCGCGATGCGCTCCGCCTCCAGCCTGCGCAACACCGCGTCCTCGGCGGAGGGTTCCGCGGGCGCCTCCGGCTCGGCAGTCGCCTCGTCGCTCCGCGAGACAAGCAGCCGTACCTGCCGAAGACATTCGTTGCGCACGATCCGGAACATCCATGAGGCAAGCGCGCCCGTAGCCCGCAAAGTGCCGATCTTCCGGTAGAGGATGATCAGCGCCTCCTGCGCCGCGTCCTCCGCGTCCTGCGGTGAGGAACACAGCGACAGGGCGAACCTGCGCACATGAGGCTGCGATTCCATGACAACGGTGGTGAGCGAAGCGACGTCGCCGTCCTGGGCGGCCTTGACCAGCCGCTCGTCCGGCCAAGTGAAGCGTTGGTTCATCTGAGACTCCTACTCGGAAGGCGCCCTACGGGAGGGTGCTGGTCAGCTTCGGCCCTTGTAGCGCCGCATCAGATGCCAGCTGCACGCGCCCACGAGCAGGGCTCCGATCATTACGAGGCTGGTGAGCATCATTTGGTGGTTCCTCCCGGTTCTGCCGGCCCGTTCGGCCGGCACACAGACAAGAGGCAGGGAGATCCCCAAAGGATTCACCCCCGACCGAAGTCTCTTTTGAACCCATCCCCACAGTCACGGCACACGGGGCGCAAAGGCCGGGAAACGACGGCGAGCACCGCGCCACGTCGTCGAACCGGTCGCGGCCAGGGGGGGGAGGACCGGCGGGCGGTGTTCACGGCCTGTCCGGGGCGCCGAGCGGCGCGGTGAACCGCGACTGCCAGCCTTCCTTCGTCAGCACCACCAGCTGGACCGCCACCGCACGGGTGCGCAGCGGCAGCAGGCTGCCGATCGCAGCTCGGACATGGGCGGCAGCCGTCGGATTGTCTGCACCCATAGCGACCGTGACATGGGCGGCGGGCCGCGCCCCGAAGCGGCCCCCGTACGGGCGTAACCCGGGCCACTGGGCGCGGAACGCATCGACGATCGGTTGGAGTCCCGGAGCGGTGACGGAGACGAAGCCGGACGCCGTCACGACCTCCTCCAAGAGCTGATCAGCTGCCGGAAAACTCGCCGCCAGGGAACGCACCCCCTTCTCGTCCTGACCCGTCAGCGCCGATTCCGGCACGAACGGGTAGAGGAGCGAGACGTGCGCCGGCACCCCGCGACGCACCAGAGCAGGGTCGATACGCCACGCCGCATCGAGAAGCGGGGCGGCATCGGGCAGGACAATGACGACGGCAGTGGTTCCCGGCTCTGGCATGCCGTCATCATCGCAAGCCAGTCCGCTACTGCGCCCATTGCGCTCCGAGGAGGGCGAGGCAGACGACTTGGGCGTAGTCGAGAGGGCCGGCGGCGGCGGTGAGGGCGCCGACGGCGGTACGTGAGCGCGGTTCGCCGATTCGGCCAGTAGGGTGACGGTGTGTCATGGCCGGGCCTGAAGGTCCGAGTCGCATGGATCACATCGAGAGAACAAGGTGCTCAGGTTGAAGAAGTTCAAGGCTACGGTTGTCGCCATCACCGCCATCGCAGGACTGGCCGTGGCCGTCACGCCGGCTCAGGCAGCCGACACCTGCACCGCGGGGGGCGGCGGCAAGTACATATGTGATTACGGCGTAACGAACCACGCGCTTCCGAACGGCCAGAAGGAACAGTTCCTGGTCGGCCTCGACTATGCGGTGTGGACGCGCTGGACCGTCAGCAATCAGTGGACCGGATGGGTGTCCTTGGGCAAGCCCGATCCCTTCGGTTCTGCCCGCGCCACGAACGCTGTCAAGGTGGAGGATCAGCAGGTGGCGGGCGACTTCCGAACGACCATCTACCTCAACAACAGCAACGGCCCCGTCGTCAGCAGGACGCGCCTCGCCCTCGGGGCGGGCTGGACGCCTTGGGACTGGCCCAACTTCAACTGACCGAGTGTTTCCGCCCCCGCCCGAGGTGGTGTCACGGACGGGTGCCACCGCTCGCCGCGGTGGTTCCGGCACTGCTGGGGGCGGCCGCCCCCAGCAGTGCCGTCGCCTACCGGGCCTCCGCCTGCGACGGCCTGCCCCTGGCGGTACGGGTCTCGGCGGCCGAGCCCTCGAAGCCGTCGACCAGGGCCTGGACGCCGCACGCGCCCAGGCCGCGATGAGGGCCCTGTCCCTCACGGTCTTCGATCACCGCGGCCGCTGAGCGCGGCCGCAGATACAAAGCTGTACGGGCAGGGCGAAGTGGTCTGGGAGGCAAGAGAGCCCGGGGTTGACGGCATGCCCGTTGACGTACCTGTTTCTGAAGCTCGCTCTATGCTCCGCACTACGGTCTGGCGGTCTGGGTCCCGCGAGCAGCAGTGGTTCTTCCCTGTGTCGCGTGACGGGGCAGCCGCAAGATCGTTAGTTGGGGATGAACAAGAAACTTGCTGCTGTAGGCGTTGGACTCGCCGTGGCCCTCGGTGCCCTTTCCACTGCCGCACCGGCCCTGGCCGACACCGGAGAGGAAACCGCCGTGGTCGACCACGAAGACGACGGCGAGCGCCAGAGGGTCATCCTTAACGACGTCAACCAAGACCAGGAGGACACCCATAGCATCGTCGACATGCTTAGGGAGCGGGCCCTGCGGACCTTCGCCGGCCTCCCGAACCCCGGTTCGGGGGCGTTGGGTCCAGCGGGGGAGACTCAGCCCGGTTTTGCGGTTATGTCCGAAGTTGGGACGGAGCGTATCGAAGACTGAAACGCTCTTCCGAAGCCCGGAGCGGGCGACAGGGCATAGCCCGTAGAGAGGTCTTGCGGCCGTCCTAACCCACCCCCGGCGCAGCCGCTGGTATGTGGTTCGTCCAGGGACGGGCGAGGATGGTGTGGATCCCGATCCGGTGCCATATGACGTGGGGGAGCCCGGCGACCACCACCCGGCCGTACGACCACGTCGTGCGCCCGGCCGGCGCCCAGGTGAGCTCGTAGACGCCCGGAAGCGCAGCGGATGCCCTTGATGCGCAGGCCGGGGGCGGAACTGGCGGCCGGTGCGCAGGTCGGGGACGAAGGCGTCCAGGACGACGCGGCGGAAGCGCTGGCGCTGGGCGGGGGTGAGGTGCCGGAGGTCGGTGGTGAAGCGGGGGAGGGTCTCGAAGGTGGGCACGGTGGGCTCCTCCGGGCAGCACGACGAAGCCCCCGGCGAGTGCCCGGGCTGCTGTAGGCGGTGCTCGTCGGCGGTGCGCGTTCCTTGGCGCGTGGTTGTCCGGTGCAGTCGGAGGCTGCGCCGTCGGGTGGGGGTGGCCAGCATGGTGAAGAGTGTGTCTTCAGAGCGTGCGGCGATGGTGTGAAGTCCTACTTAGCGTTTTCGACGGGCCGTAGTTCGGCCGGGCCGCCCTGCCGCTCTCGTACCCGTGGCTGTCCGCGACGGCGGTTTGTTGCCTTCGGGCTGTCCAGGCCGGTGTGCAGGTGGCCGCGTGGGTCCGTCTAGGTTCAGCTCAGACGCTCAGGCTGAGGCTTCTGGAACTTCGGCGGCGGTGATGTGAACCTCGGTCGCGCCGAGAACGCGTCCGTTGGCCTGGACCTCGATGCGGTGCGGGCCGGGGTGGATCGTGCGGACCGAGAGGCTCACGAACCGGTGCTGGCGTGAGAAGCGGACGGCTTGGCCTGCGGGAAGGTCCCGGACGGTCAGCTTGAACACCTTGCCCGCCTTGGGGCCGCGAACCCCCTGGTAATGGACCAGGTAGTCGATCGCCGCTCTCGTCGCGTCGGCAGCGTGCAGCGTGAAGGTGATGGTGGTCGCCTCCCCGATGGAGATGGTGGAGGGCGAGCAGGCGAGGTCGGTGATCTCGATCGGAGCGTGGTGATCGAACCCGAGAACCGCGAGAGCCTCCGGGTGTCCTCGCTTGATGAGTGTCCGCAGTCCGTGGCGTACGACGAAAACGCCCTGCGTGCTGCCGCGGAGCCATCGCCGGGCGGTGGCGAGGACGAGGTCGGGGTGGTCCTTGCTGATGTCGTTGAGGTGGTTCGCCACGGAACGGCGCACGTACAGGGACTCGTCGTTGACGAGAGGCTCCAGGAGCGCCAGCGCGGGAGCGGGGTCGGCGACGAACCGCGAGAGCTGGGACGCCCAGGGCAGCCGCGGGCGCGTGCCCTCCGAGACGAGCCGCCGAACGTGTTCGTCCGGGTCGGTCGTCCATGCCCTGAGCTGGCCCATCGTGACGTCGTAGTGGGCTTCGACGAACGGTCGGATAGCGAACTCGGCGGTGTAGCGGGAAGTGAGCGCGGCCAGCAGCGGTAGCGCGACGTCGGGCCGGTCCAGCAGCGCCGAGGCGACGTAGGCGTTGACGGGCATGGAAGCCCACCCCGTGAGCCCCCCTCTGTCGAGGGCGGCGCGGATCACCCGGGCGGCTTCCTCGGGGGACGTCGGCATCGTCACCGCGAGCGCGCGGGCGATCCAGTCGATACGGGCCTTCAGCTCCAGGTCACCGATGCCGGTGCACGCGAGCTGCTCGAAAGCCGCCCGGTCGAACGAGGCCGAGGCCCCCGCAAGGTCACCCGCGAGACGCCGGATGAGCTCCGGCGACAGTTCATCTTTGAAATCGGCCATCTCAATGCCCGCCCACGGTCACGTCGAGGCCCCCGACCGCTCGACCTGTACAGCTCTCGGCCGGCGGGAGGAGGGGCTCGATGCGCTCCCACTGTTCGTTTGGGAGCGCTGTGAATCTCGACCTGGGCAACATGGTTTCGAGTCTGTCATGGACCACTGACACACGGCCGGTGCCTCAGGTACTCCGAGCTGCGACGACACTCCGCCTCGCGTACAAGGCGACCAGGCGGCGGAAGCGCACGGTCTGATGCTCATCCGCACGCTGCCCGATCCCGTCCCGCCCGCCCGGCATGAGATCCCCACCTCCTACATCACCCGCCTGACCACCTTCCGCGGCCTGGACGTCAACGGCCTGTGGTTACAGGTCACCCAGCCCGCCTATCCCAGCGCCGGCCGCCGCGTCGTCGTCCCCGAACGGCTCGCCGCGCTGACCGGCCGCAGCGTCCACGCCCTGGCCGGCGCGATGCCGGAACTGCGCGACCCGGCGTCGAACTGGAAGATGTTCCGCCACCAGCCACAGACCGGCTGCCACCGCTGCGACGCCCGCCACCCCGGCGGCAAGGTGGTCCGGCTCCTGCCCCACCACACCTACGTCTGCCAGCGGCACGGCACCTGGATCGGGCCGCCCGACGTCGATCATCCCGCCGTCGATCTCGCCCGACTCCCGGACATCATCGACGCACAGCGGCGCCACTTGCTTCTCCTGCGGCGCTACGGCTGGGCCGCCACCTACGACGCGGTGCTGACCGCCCTCATGCTCGCGTGCGGCGTGCGGTGAGGATCCGCAGGTCGACGGCGATGTCACTCTCCGGCCGTATGGGTTGCAGGTCGCGGCGCATGCGGGCCTGGTCGGCGATGACGTAGGCGCCCCTGGCGTCGGTCTTGCCGTCGCCGCGGTAGGAGCCGGAGGCGTGGTGAATCGTCCGGCCAGAGAGGTAAAGGATCTTCTGCCCGTGGCTGACCAGCAGGGCGCCGCCGCCGCGGTTGAGGTCGACAGCCCAGGTGACGTTGTCGTCCAGGGCGAGGACGTCGCGGATGAGTTCCAGCAGGTCGGGCTCATTGTTGGGCACCTTCCGCGACAGGCGCTTGGCGCCATCGGCGTCGATCACCACGCAGTGGTGGTGGCTCTTACCCGCGTCCATGCCGGCCCAGGGTTCAGGCACGCGTACCCCCGTCGTCCAGAGCTGTTCGTGGTCCCAGCAGACGACCTCGCCGACGTGTCCTTACACAGCGATCGTGTTCGCGCATCCCAATGAGTGGCCGGAGGACGCGCAGGCAGCGGCGGTGCTGGGAGACGGTCCGCTCGGCGGCCTCGCTCAGGTTGTGCCACAGGTGCCACCGGTCCGCGACCTGCACGGCCTGCGGTGCCCCGGCAGTGGCGCCCTCCGCGAAGAACGGGGCCCGGTCGCGGCAGACCACCTCGATGCCCGGACGATCGGTCAGCCACGCGGCCAGCGTCGAAGCCTCCCGGTCGGGCAGCAGGTCCACCGGCCGGCGTGTCTCGACATCGACCAGCACCGTGCCGTAGTTGCGGCCCTTGCGCGTGGCGTACTCGTCGACGCCGTCCACCCGCGGGGCCGGGACCTCGGGCTCGGGCAGGGCCTCGACCAGCCGCAGGACCGTGCTCTGGCTGACGGGCACCCCGAAGACACGGGCCAGGCGGGCACCGGCGCGGCCGGCGAGCGCGAGCCCGACGTCCGCCAGCGTGGACCGCAGCCGCTCGGTCCGCTGACCGCACCGCCGGGTCAGCCCCGGTATCTGCTCGACGAAGGTCCGGCGCCCGCACAACGCGTTGCGACAACTGAACCGGCGAACACGCAGGGATAGCACCACCCGGCGGCCCCCACTTGGCACATCTGCGGGAAACCGCAGGTAAGAGCCATGGACCCGGTCCGATAGGTCACCACAGCCAGGGCACTCGGCCCCTCCCGCTGCGGACTTCGCGTCGACCCGGGCAACGGCTTTGTCCACGACGACCGACAGCACCACGACGTCCGCGATCGACGGGAATAGCAACTCCTCCAGCCGGAGCTCGTCCTCTTGCACGGCTCCGAACTTCGGCCACGTCCACCGGGTTGACGATCACTTTCGGGCAACTTCCCGGGAGCCACTCCGACCGTCAGCCATCACTCAGCGTGTGTGAAGTTGAGCCAGAACCTGAGAACGGACGGCGAAGGTTCACCACTTCGGAAGGCGCTTGGCCCCGGCATCAAGAACATCCAGGCGCGCGGCGGCCACTACGGGCGGCCCGGCTCCGGGCACCCGCTGCACCACCTGACGGACAAGGCCAAGTCGAATGCGAACCGCAGGGCCGTGTGCGCGGGCAAGACCGCGCCTCTCGGGTCGGCCGGCCCCAGCTGCGACGAGTACCCCTTCGCCTCCACCCGCGAGGGCGGCACCGCGCTGCCCGCGGCCAGCCGGGGCATCACCTGGGTACCGGTCAGGGAGAACAACCGCCAGGGCGGAATGATCAACAAGTTCGAGCTGGGCTGCCGGCACACCCAACCTGCTGCTCTACAACGGCATCCAGTAGACGCCTTCAGCGACCCCGGCAATCCGGCAGGAGTTGGCGCGGCGCAACACGGCAACCTTGAGCCGTGAAGGTCTCCAGGGCCCACGTAGCGATGCTGCCGGCCGGATCGGAGGTGGAGTTCGGAGTGTTCCTCGAACGCCAAGTTGAAGCGCGCGAAGCTCACCGCAGACAAAGTCGTACTTGCCGGGCCCGGGCTGGAATGCGCGGCGTCCTAACGCGCAGCGGCGAGGAGGAATCCGAGGACGCGGACGCCGCCTGAACACACCCGTCCGGCACCACCAGTGAGGGCCAGCCCGACCCCGTACGGGCTGGCCCTTGCTGCGACTGCCGGAAGCGCGTCGCGCAGTCGACGGACGGTACAGAACCAGTCAGTGACCTGACGAGCGCACGGTACGTACACAGATTCAGGAAGCAGACCCGGTGAGCACCACAGAGCACTACGGCACCACAGAGCACCAGGAAAACCCGCAGAAACCGCGTGACCGGTCGGTTACGATCGCGGGCCCACGACATGAAGGAGGGGGCGTGAGGAAGAGACGACCACCCGAAAATCGTGATCATGAGGACAGTTACGGGCAGGTGGCGGGCGCGATCGGCGGTCTGGCCATCGTGTTCGGTGCCCTCGCCGCCATCAAAGACAAGCTTGGGCTGTCCTGGTTGGCCACTGTGCTGCTCACCGCCGGGGTGCTGGTCGCGCTCGGCTACCTGGGCTGGAAGGTCCGCTCGGGCGTCCAGCGGCTGTGGGCGCGTCGCGCGCAGCCCGCCGAGGAGGTGACGACGCTGAACCAGGAGGCGCCTGCCGCAGTTGCGGGCGGTGCTGAGGCAGCCGTCCAAGCGCACCCGGAGCTGACGGCGGCGCTCACAACGGCCGGCGCCATCGGCAGGGACGAGGTGATCCGCGCCGACGAGGCCGTTATCACGCCGGTGCAGACGGGAGTGCTGTATGACTTCCTGATGCCCAGGGGGCGTACGTACGCGCACGTCGAGAAGCGGTTGGGGAATGTCGCCGGAACCTTCGGCGTCACTCGTCTGCATACCAAATTGGAGCGCAGCCGTCAAAACGAGCGCCGGGTGCAACTGTTGGTGCTCGATGAGCCGCCGTTCAGCCGGCCTTTCCCGGCGCCGTCCCGGCAGGAGATCGCGGCATTCGGCGGCGTCCCTTTCGGTCATGACGTCGTCGGTAAACTTGTCGGCGTGCCGACATTCGAGAAGGCATCGCTGCTGGTCGGTGGCATGACCCAAATGGGCAAGACCACGTTGATCAACGGACTCATTACGTGTCTGCTGATCGCCTACGGAGATTTCGATCTATATCTCCTCGACGGTAAACACTGTGGGCTCACCCGTTTCGAGAAAATCGCCACCCGCTACGAGGCATCCGACAGCCCGGCCGTCCTGGAAGACATGGCGGATGAGCTGAACGGCCGTGTCGGGAGGCGTTATGGAGAAATCCAGGACGCCATCCGGAACCGGAAACCCGTACCGAAATTTAAGCCAGTGTTTTTCGTCGTGGACGAGGCCGCTGACTTCTTTGCCGATGACGGAACACCCGCCGGTAAGGAACAGGCCCGGCGGGTAGCGGAAAAGATGCGGTCTTTGGTTGCGAAGGCTCTGGAGTCGGGCATTTCCGTGGTGATGCTGACGCAGCGTCCGGCGCAGAATGCAATCCCGGTTATGGTCCGGGATCAATTCCTGTACCGGATGTGCCTGTACGTGGCATCGGAAGGAACCGCGAAGGTCGCATTGGGGGACACGTATTTCGAAACGGTTGCCCCGATCAACCCCGCGCTTCTCGACTCCAACATCAAGGGCCAGGCTGTGCTTTTCGCGCACGGGGTCTCCACTCTCATCCGGGGATTCAATTTCACGGATGAGTTCATCTGGGAGGTAGTTGACGAGGTTCGCGCCCGTCAGCAGAAGGTTCTCGAACAGGTGCCGGTGTCTCCGCGCCAAAAAGCAATTGCGCTGATGCGTGATGCGGGGGTTGACTTCATGACCACTCCGGACCTGGCCGACGCTATGGGCGTCACGGAGACCAATCCGACGGAGAGAGGGAAACAGGTGAGTCAGCTTATGGGCGGCGTTTTTGCCGTCAAACTCTCGCGGGGCAGGGGCTACCGTCTCGCGGACCTCACAGCCGCCGAGATGTCCGGTTCGTGACCGCCATGGAGACCGCCACGCCCACCGCCATGGCACCGCCACGCGGCCGATCCCATGGCGGTGCCGTGGCGGTGGCCTGGCGGTGCTCATGGCGGTGCTGACCAGGTAAAACACCAAAAGACTGGAAGAAGGGGGGAGCCGTGAGATCTGCCGCTGTAGGAGGGGCGATCGGCGCGGGGGCGACCGCGGCCGTCATGGTGGCCGCGCTCGTCCAGGCCGCCGGAGACACGCCAGCAGGAAAGGCGCTGCGTTCCGGCCTGTCGGTGTCTGTGCCCGATGCCTATAAGCGCCTGATAACCGATGCGGGGGGCACGTGCCCGGAGGTGAGTCCAAACCTTCTGGCCGCGCTTCTCGAAACCGAATCCCAATTCAACCCGAAGGCAGCTTCGCCGGTTGGTGCGCAGGGGATAGCGCAATTCATGCCGTCCACCTGGGAGAGTAGTGGAATCGACGGGAACCATGACGGAAAGCGTGACGTCTGGGATCCCGAGGACGCGATCCCGTCAGCAGCCAAATACCTGTGCAGCCTGGCGAAGGAAGTCAAAGACGTGCCCGGCGACGGGCAGAGCAACATACTCGCCGCCTACAACGCCGGCAGCGGAGCCGTCCTCAAATACGGCGGAATTCCCCCGTACGAGGAAACGCAGAGCTACGTGAAATCCATCGTGGCGATCGCTGGAAAGCCTGCGCCGGGCGGGGAAATGACAACGGCGGAGCAAGGCGCCGAAGTTGTCAACGTGGCACAGGGCATGATCGGCACCCCCTATTCGTGGGGCGGAGGCAGCGAAAGCGGCCCCACCACCGGTACGTGCTGCTCACCCAACGGATCCTCCGGCGCCTCCGTGAAGGGACTCGACTGCTCCGGGCTCACGCTGTACGCCTACGCACGGATCGGCATTTCCCTGCCCCGCACGGCGACTGAGCAGTACGCCGTATCGGAGCCCGTCAAGCCCGAACAGGCAATGCCCGGAGACCTCGTTTTCTACGGAAGCGGCCCGACCAGCCTGCATCACGTGGGCATTTACGTCGGCGGCGGGTGGATCCTCGACGCTCCCCGGCCGGGCACTCAGGTCCGATTCAGTCCCCTGAAATCGATGAGCGACTTTTTCGCCATCGCCCGCCCCATTTCCCACCACAACAAGGAGACATGACCGTGTCCAAGCTGCACATTTTCGCTAAGCCCGTCGACATGAGCAACGGGTTCAAGGACTTTTTTGACACCATCGGCCTCACGGGCGGCGGCCTGGTGACCAAAGGCATTGCGGCCGTGATCGCCGTGATCGCCGTCCGCATGCTTCTCCAGCTTTCCGCCGACCCCCAGGGCGCGCTGCGTAAGGGCTCGATGGCGATCGGCACGCTGTTCGTCGCGGTGGTGCTGGCGCTGTACGGCGACACCCTGTTCTCAACCGTCACTGACGCCAAGGGCTGAGGGTCATGCCGAAAGACCCTTGCGATCTGATCAAGGGAGAAGGCCGGAAGTACTGCCGAGGAGAGGGGGGGCCGCCTCGCTGGGAGGCTCCCGGGCATCCCAGCGGCGGAGGCGGCGGCGGAGACGGCAACATCACCCACGGCGCCTCCAAACACGTCCAGGAACTGGCTAACTGGCTCATCAAAAAGATCGAGCGGCTGGTGGCGCCGGATCATGCGTGGGCGCCGGAGAAGAGCGACAGCGCGCTGTTCGAACCGTTCCTGTGGCTCGGCCAGCACCTGGCCGTCGCCATTTTCGTGTGCGTGGTCGTCGTCTGTGGTCTGACTGCCTGGCAGGGCGCCCCCCGCATGAAGCAGATGGGCGCCTCTACCGGGTGGACGCTGGCGGCCGTCGCCGGCATGGCATCGGTGCCCGGAGTCGTGATGCTGCTGAACCGCGCCGTGAGCCAAGCGTTCATGACCGCGTTCGACAGCGACACCTCGACCCTGTTCAACACCATCCGCGAAGACCTCAAGCACGGGGCGGATTCGGGGAACCCACTGGCGATCCTGCTGATCGTCTCCGCGCTCGTGGTGGCCCTCGGATTCGCGGTGCTCGTGTTCATGATGCGCCAGCTCGGCATCTTGGCGTTCGTGTGCATGGCCCCCCTGGTGCTGGCGTCGCTGGCACGCGGCGGCGATACGACGGCGGTCAAGCAGTGGGCGATGCGGTTGCTGGGGCTGATGTTCGCCCCCTTCGCGCTGCTGCTGGTGTCCCCCTTCGTGGAGCTGGCCGCGGGATCGCTCGTGGTGGACAGCGCCCTGCTGGTCGCCGCAGATGTGCTCATGCTGCGGATGATCTTCCACGGCGTGCCCTACTTCGGCCCCCGGGTGGCCCGCGCCACCCGCACCCTGGTGGAACGCAACACGGACAACCGCCTTGTCCGCAGCGTGGTGCGGGCCGGTGTACCGGATGTCTACGAGCGGGAGAACTCCGCGCGCGTGCTGCGCACGGTGGACACGCCCGGCCGCGCGCTGCACAAGGACAAGGGCGTGCTGTTCGCTGCCTACGGCATCAAGACGCAGCAGCGTCCGGGACAGCTGACTACCGCCTCCGCCGTCGACCAGGTCAAGGAACGTTCGGCCCGCACGGCGCAGCTCACCCAGGCACGCCAACAGGCTCGGGCAGCCCAGGCAGCCAACCGCCCGCCGCAGGCGCCGAACCCGCGGCCGGCACCCAACCGGCAGCCCAAGGCGGCGCGGAACTCTTGGCAGGTGCCCAGGCCCCAGGTGCCGAATCCGCGGCCGGCGCCCAACCGGCCCCCGTCCAGCCCCTAGAACGACTCGCGTGCCTGGCCCCGGCGTTCGCGTTCCCGCCCTTGGGCGGCCACAGCGATGCCGGGGCCAGCCGCGCTGCACGGCCTACTCCTTGGAGGCTTTACCGTGTACTCCCTGACCCCTGGCTTCCGTGTTCCCGCCGTCCAGCGCGGCCTGAGCCCTGCCGAAACCCTGCTGACGAAGATCAACGCCGGAGTCGGGGGAACCGTCCTGCTGTCGGCGATGATCACCCCGCCACCCGTCTGGAGCTTCGGCGCGGTGGGCGCGGCTGCGGCACTGCTCAACGCCTCACCGGGGACCCGCTCGATCGCCCGCTGGGCGGCCGTCGGCTACCGGCACCTGCGGGAGAAGACGGCGCCCGACGCGGTGTTCGCCCGTCCGGGCGCTACCCGCACCTGGACTCTGTACCCGGAGCACGGCACCATGCAGGACCCGCAGCGACGGGCGGCGTTCCACGGCGCCGTAGCTCGCACCCTGTCGTTCGCCGGCGGCCAGGCCCGCACCGCCGGCATCCAGGTCCACGTCACCCACCACGCCACGGTCGGTGAGTACACCGACCACACCCAGACGGTGTCCGTGCACATCCCCAAGGGACTTATCGGTCAGCCCGCCCGCATCCTCGACACCCTGGAAAGCGAACTCTCCGCGCTGGGCGCCCTGACGCCACTGGCACCTGAACCGATCCTGGCCGTGACCGACCGCAGCCCCGGCTGGGCTGCTCTGGACGACGGCCGCTACGCCTCGACCGCGCGGATCACCGCCTGGCCTCAGGAGAGCGACGACGACCTCATGCCCCGGCTGCTGCTGGGACAAGACTCCGATCGCTCACTGGCGGTGCTGTACCGGCCGCTGCCAGCAGGGCAGTCCCGTCGGTCGGCGAAATGGCAGCGCGCCACGGCGCAGGCGTTCACCACCGACAAGGTCAAGCAGGACGCTCACGAGATCGCTTCCAGCACCACGCACGGCGCACTCGTCCAAGGTGCGACCCTCGTGGACCTCGACGCCTACCTGACGGTGTGGGGCGAGTGCCCCGAGACCGTCACGGACGCCCGCTGGCAGGCCTCTCTCACGGCCGACCGGCACCGCATCCACCTCGACTGGCTTCCGGGCCAGCAGCACCGCGCCCACGTGATGACCACCCCGCACGGAGCCTCCACACGGAAAGGGGCGATCCTGTGATCCGTCTGCCGTCCACCCACGCCGCGATCACGGCGCCGCTCGTCGCCTCCAGCGCCCGGTTCCCCGGCATCCCGATCGGGCAGTCCCTGCTGGACGGCCGCCCCTTCCACCTCTCCCCCGTCCTCGCAGACGCCGCGATCCTGCCCTCCACGAACAGCCTGGCCTTGGGCGGTCTGGGCTCCGGCAAGTCCACCACCGCGAAGGTACGGAGCCGCCGCGAGATCCTCGACCACGCCCATCAGTACGTCGTCATCGACTCCCTCGGGGAGGACACCAGCAGCGGAGAGTGGGCACAGCTCACCCACGATCTGAGCGGCCGGGTCATCAAGGCCGGCGACTTCACCCTCAACCCGTGCAGCGACCTCTTCCCGCCCGAGGTCCGCGAGCAGCTCATCCGCTCGCTGATCGCCGCCGTCGAACCCGCCGCGCTCGGCCCCCAGTCCACCCATGCGTTGCAACACGCCCTGAACCACCCGAAGGCGACATCGCTGCACGGGTTGGTGGACGCGCTGGTTCGCCCCCAGGACGGCAGGTGGCCCGCGAGGAGGATCGCCGAGTGGGGTGAGGGCCCTGCGATTGCGCTCTCCCGCTACACCGAAGGCAGCCTTCGTGGGCTGTTCGACGGCGAGGGCGCGAGTCTGCCGGAGACGGACCTGCCGATCCTCTCGTTCGACTTCTCCGGCCTGGACCGCAACAGCCCTGCCATCCCCTCGCTGATGGCCGCGGTGGCGTGCTGGGCAGAGCACGTGTGGCTGCGCCAGTCCACCGCCGTCCACCGGCATCTGGTGCTCGAAGAGGCGTGGCAGATCCTGCTTTCCCCCGCCACGAGCGCATTGATTCAGCGGCTGCTGAAATACAGCCGCCGGGTCGGACTGTCCCTCGACGTCGTGATGCACACCCTGTCCGACCTGGGCGACGGCAAGGCGCAAGACCTGGCGCGCCTGTGCGAGATCGCCCACGTCGGACGCCTCGGCCCGGAAGAAGCGGCCATCGTCGGCGCAATCCTCGGCCTGCCCGCCTGGGCGGTGAACCGAATCCCGACGCTCGACCCCGGTCAAGCGGTCTGGAAAGTCGGCCCCGACTACATCGACATCGTGCAGACCGTCCTGAGCGAGGAAGAAGCCCGGCTCACCGACACCTCCTCGCGGCGCCGCAAAGCCCAGCAGGCCGTAGCCGGCGTGCACGACGAAGAAGCGGCTGACGAAACCCAACTTCTGGAACTTGCAACCGAGCCGGAAACGGAGTTCGGCCCCGACCTTGACCACGTCGGCGACGGTGAAAGCCTCGCGGACGCGGAGGCACACATCGAGCAGGACCCCACTGACGGTGACTGGGGCTGGGAGATGCCCCCGAACGTCATCGACACCGACACGCGGCATCAGGACGTAATCCAGGCCGCGACGGAGGGCCGCTGCAACGAGGCCGCTCAAATGGCGGCCATCGGCGAGCGCGAGGACATCAACGCTCACGGAATTGACTCAAATCAGGCCATTTCGTGGCTAGTTACCCAAGTCCGGGTAGCGGAACTGTGTGGCAACCCCGCCCAGGCCGCGCGGCTTCGGGCTACCGTCGCCCGTATGGGAAAGGACGTCGAATGGTGGCAGCAGCCCGCGACCGACATCGCGGAACCGGCGTGGCACGGGGCACCCCAGCCGCCTCCGCCCACGTACCCGCCGGCCTCCGACGGTGGCGATGAATCCGCGCGACCGCGCCGACGCGCCTGGCCCTACGTCGCCACGATCGCGGTCCTGGCCATCGCGTCCGCAGGCGTGTGGCAGAAGGCGGAAGACGACCAGCAGCGCCAGGAACGCCAGGAGAAGGCCGCCGCTTACAAGGGCGTGTCCGTCGTAGAGCTACACATCGACGGAGTCAAGACGAAATCATCGGCAGAGTGGAGTAAGGACGGCCGGTCTGTTGTCCTGTCTACTTCGGCAGACTGGGAAGACAAGCCGAAAATCGTCCGTATCGATTCGGGAGATCAGACGGCAAAAGAAGAGACGCAGCCTCTCAAGCCGGGGCAGTTTCCCATGCCGATCCGGCTGGAAGTGAAAGTCCCGATAAAGGACCGTTATCAGCCTGTCCGGTTGCAGATTGCGGTCGGCGGATCCCACTGGAAACCGGACTCCAAAGCCCCGCACCGCACGATCGAGTTTCATCCGGACCGGACAGCTATCGATATGGAAACCGGAAAGCGACTCAAGCAGTACTACTCACGGCTGCTTTGATTTCAGACGGCGGGCGAGGACTGGGTGGATATCCGCCCGGGACCTTGCCGGACTGACAGGGTCAGCATCGTCAGGAGGGGGCCAGCTCGGCGCGTGGTGCCCGCCGCCCGGACCTGGACGTGGACGTCGACCAGCCACTGCCGTGGATCACCGTGTCGTCCGCCGACGGGACACGGGAGTTCAAAGCGCCCACTGAGCTGGTCCTCACCCCCTGCCCCCCCCGCAGGCGTACACCGGCCTGTTCGGCTCCACGGCCACCGGGCCGGCCCAGAGTGCCCTGCTGCTACACCAGGCCGGACAGTCGAGTTCGCTGTCCGGGCCTGCGGCTTGCGTGAGTACGCCGGCCATGAGGGTCATGAACTCAGTGGAGAGCCTCACGCAGGGCCTCCTCCATGGCAGGTGGCCGGTCCAGCAGCATCAGAGCTGCCTCGTGCCGCACCCGTCCGTCGGCCTCCATTGCGGTGTCGACGATGTGCGGTCGTTCCACTGGTACCGACAGCGGAAAGGCCGAGCAGAGCATGGCTGCACAGCCGACACGAAGCGAGGACACGAGGTCGTCCGCGGACGCCTTCGGGTGGGCGTCCCGGTAGGCCAGGGTGAGATCGGTGTATCCGGTGAGCGAGTACGGCTGAGCAACAGCGTGGCGCGGGGAGCTTATGGGCAGGCGTGAAGTCGGGCATGCCCCCTTCTCGAAGGGCACAAGGGGCAGAGCTGGGCTCTCCGAGCAGCGTGGAAGGTCGCCGGGGGCCGGTCAGCTCCTGACGCAGCACGATGTGCGGTTCGATGGCAGCGAGGATGTTGCGGGCCGGGTCGCGGTGGTCGTCACCTCCGTGTCGGCCTCGGCCGTTGTGTCCGATGTTCCAGCACGCGACGCGCACGTTGCCGAGCGTCTCCGTAGGGTGGGGATGGCGTAGACAGGCCAGGCGGTGTCAGATCAGGCCCTGGCGGAGCGCGTAGGCCACGGCGTGGGAGCGGTTGCGCAGGTTCAGCCGGGTCATCACCGCGTGGAGCACGTTCTTGATGGTCCGTTCCGAGTAGGCGAGTTTCAGGGCGATGTCGGCGGTGTCGTATCCCTCGGCGACCAGGCGCAGGACCTCGATCTCGCGGGCGGAGAGGCCGTTGAAGTTGATGCCGCGCGGTCCGAGCACCTCGCCCTGCAGACGCCCGACCTGCTCCAGCAGGCTGCCCAGCAGATCGGCCGGCACATGCCCTTCCCCCCGCGCCACGGCTCCTATCACCTGCACCAGCCGTTCCCCGGTGGCCTCGGCCCGCCGTACGACTCCGACGAAGCCGCATTCCGCCGCGCTCACCAGTTGCTGTTCGTCGATCTGCGTGGTGACCAGCACCCCGCGCGCGGTGCCGGCCCGCTGGATCTGCCGTAGTTGGCCCATAACATCCTCGTCGACGACGTCCACGACCATCACCACGACCTGGGCGGCCTCCGTTTCGTCCGGGCCGGCGAGTCGTACCTCGGGGCGGGGGCGCAGCTGGCTTGCCACGCCGGCGTGCGAGATGGGGTCCTGTGCTCTCAGGTCGACCGTGATGCGCTCTGCAGGTGCCCCGTTCACCTTGCCTCCGTTGGGTGTCTGCTGGGGGGGTGTCAGGTGGTCGGGCCTGGTCTGGGGCGGTGGCAGTCGGCCATTGACCGGGCTGCGGCCGGCCGCCGGGGCGGCCCTCGTGGGTGCTGGCTGTCGGCGCGCCGGACGGATCCGTATGGCGGGTCCGGTGCCGCGTTTCGGACCGGGCTTGGCGAGGCGGTTGTGCGCGTGTGCTGTCCTGGGGCGGCGGGGGAGCGGCTGGTTAGTCACGTCGGTTGACCGGGTTGGCTGTGCGTGGGTTCCGTGGAGGCGGGTCTGTTGGGGGTCTCGCGGTTCCTGTGCAGGATCAGGGAGCGCATGCGGTCGGCCACGCCGTCGACGTCCGCGTCCCGGCTCATGCTGACCGACACGAGCATGTCGTCTCCGGTGGCGATGGTGAGGACACAGCCGGTGCCGAACTCGACCAGGGTCATGCGCCAGGAGGCGTCGCCCGGCGTGCAGAATTCGGAGGTCACGCGGTGGGTGCTGTGTGCTGCGGCCAGTGCGGCGGCGAGCCGGTCCGCCTCCTGGCGCTCCAGGTTGGTGCTGTGGACGCGCGCTAGGCCGTCGAGGGTCAGCACCATCGCGCCTCTGACGCCGGGCTCGGCGACGAGAGTGTCCAGTAGGTGGGCGTCGTATGCGTAGTCGGTGTACAC